>CAWJVX010000001.1:0-589707 GCA_963846435.1 uncultured Gemmatimonadales bacterium
GTCGGATCGAGCGTCATCGCTCGTTTGAATTTGCGCTCGGCCGCCGCCCAGTCCCAGTCGCCAAACAGGTAGATCAATCCAGCGCATAGTGTGCATCCGCCAAAGAATCATCGAGGGCTAGCGCCTTCGCCAAGTGTTTTCTGGCTTCGGGAAGGTTACCCGCGGCCCCCGGTAAAACGTGCCCAGAAGACGTGACACCGCCCCAACCCGGCATGGGCAAGGGCATACTTCGGGTCTTTCCTGATCGCCTCGCTCGAAGTACTCGATGGCGGTTTTCAATCCTTCCTCGGTGAACTTGTGCCAGTGGTATGCCTTCGCGATAGAGGAGGTAGGCCTCGGGGTCTTCCGTGTAGCGCTTGGCCAGCCGCCGCTCCTCCTCGCTGGTCAGCCGCAGTCCGTAGGTTGGCGGCGACATCGCGAGCGATCTGGTCCTGCAAATCAAGAATCCACTGAGCTTGCCTTGGTAGCGGTACCCCAGAGCCTGGTTGTCCTCGCGGGCGTCCACCAGAGCCACGCTGATCGAGAGGTCGTCCCCCTGCTGGTGCAGCGTGCCCGTCACGATCGCCTGCACGTTGAGCTCGCGGCCCACGGTCCGGGCACTGTCTTTTTTCCCTCGATATCGGGAGACGGAGCTGAACGGCCGCACTTTGAGGTTGCGCTGCGGACCTGCGAGAGACTGTTGATAACGTGGTCCGCGACGCCGTCGCTGAGGTATTCCGTCTTTGGGGTCGCCACCGATGTTCTCCAGCGGCAACACGGCCACGGCCTCGAAGCCCGCTCGCTGCGGGAGCCGTGCGAGGATGTCGACCGGCCCGCGTGGCCAGCAGATAGCCGGCCGAGCCAACGCCCAGAAGCACGAGCAGACCCGCCGGCGCTCAGAGCAACCGTCGCGAAGCCGAGGGCGGCCAGGAGCGGCCTACACCCGAGTCGGTCAGAATGGCCCGCAGCGCAAACGCCAGATCGTGGGCCGAGTGAAACCGCGCGCGGGGTTCTTCTCCAGGCAGTGCCGGATGACCCGCTCTAGCTCCGGCGGCACTTTCTTGCCCGAGTCGGTCAGTTCCGGCGGGTCGTCGTGCAGGATGGCGGTCATGCGTCTCCACCGCCGTCTCGCCGACGAACGGCCGCTGCCCGGTCACCATCTCGTGGAGCACGCAGCCGAGCGAGAAGAGGTCGCTGCGGGCGTCGGCCGCCTGCGCCGCGCACCTGCTCCGGCGACATGTAGCCGACCGTGCCCATCACCGTGCCCGGCTCGGTCGCGGCCGGCGCGTACGCGCCGGTCGTGCCAGCGTCGGTCGAGGCTGGGCTTCGACGCTGCGCCAGGCCGAAGTCGAGGATCTTGACCCGGCCGTCGGCGGTGAGGAAGAGGTTCTCCGGCTTCAGGTCGCGGTGGATGATGCCCTTGGCGTGGGCGGCGGCCAGCCCCTCGGCGATCGCCAGGCCGATCTCGACCGCCTTGCGCCACGGCAGACGGCCCGTCGGCCAGGCGCTGCGCGCAGCGTCTCTCCTTCGAGCAGCTCCGTGACGGCGTAGCTGAGCGCCCTCGTCGGTGCCGACGTCGTAGAGGACCAGGATGTTCGGATGGGCCAGGCGGCGACGGCCTTGGCCTCGCGCTCGAAGCGGGCGAGCGCGGTCGGCGTCTGGCGCGAACTGCGGCGGCAGGACCTTGAGGGCGACGTCGCGGCCGAGGCGGGAGTCGTGGGCGCGGTAGACTTCGCCCATGCCGCCGGCGCCGAGCGGGGCGAGAACCTGGTACGGACCAAGTTGGGTCCCAGCGGCAAGCACCGGCAGCTCCTTTCCTGATTCCCGGAAGGCACGTGGGAAGGTCTTGAGTGTAGTTGCTCGCGGCCGAGAAGTCCACGCGGACGAGCCGGATCCCCTGCTCCCGCTGGCAGGAAACCGTTCTCGACGCGCTGCGGTCGCGCGACGACTTCAAGGAGCGGCTCAGCGAACGGGAGAAGTAGACTGCGGGAGGTTCATTTTCTTGCTCAGCGCCTGGAAGCCCGGCTCCGCGTGTAGGCTGACCAGCGTGGGATCGACCTGGAGCCAGATCACGGGAGGGTCACGTTCGTCGCAGGCTTTCTGAAGCCACTCGCAGGCCACGTGTTTCTCACCAAGAGCCGCGTGATCCGTGCGATGGCAAGGGCGTAACCGAAGCGGGATTTGCCAGGGTCTTTCAGCTCTTCGAGCACCCTTTCGGCCGCCGCCCGCTGGCCCGCCATCGCGTACGCGTAGCCGAGCCGGCCTAAGAATCCGCGGGTGTTCTTTGAGACGCCTCCTGGCTTCTGCAATTCCGCGACGTTCCGCGTGCAAGCCCTTGAGTGCAACGCCTGTCCCAGCTCGCCGTAAGCAGGAAAGAAATTGGGATCGAGGTCCAGTGCCTTGCGTGCCTCGGCGATCGCCTGGTCATACTGGCGCATCCAGGTGTAGCACTGAGCCAGTTCGAACCTCCTGGGAGCCGCGAGGGGATCGAGTTCCTGACCGCGCTGGATGCTGGCCAGGGCCTCCGGAAGCCGGCCCATGGCCGCCAGGTAAAAGCCATAGAGGTTTCGAGTCATGTTTACATTCGGATCGATTTCGAGAGCCCGACTCAGCTCCCGTTCGACCCCCGGCCAGTCCCAGTCGTGGAACAAGTAGATGACTCCCAGGGCGGAGTGCGCGTCCGGGAGGGCAGGATCGATTGCCAAGGCCTGTTGCACGTACCTTTTGGCTTCCGCGTGGGTGTTTCGGGGCCCCCGGTGAATCAGCCCAATAGATTCTGGCAGCTCGAAGTATCCGGCCAGCGGCCCTTCGGGCGGCAGCACCACGGTGGGCGGCGTCAGCGAATCGAACCGCCGCGCCGCGCGGACGCACTGGGCAAGCTCAACAGCTGGTGGCCGACGAAGCTGGAGGTCGAGGCCGATACGCTGGAAGCCAAGGACGGTCGATCCAGGTCAAGGACGACCCGACAAGAGCCTGAGCTGGAAGGAAGCCTGCAGCCTGCTGGGCATGAACCCGCTGGAAGTGCACGGCAAGTACGACCGCGCGACCAAGCCGACGCTCTCCAGCTCCAGCGTGGGCGGCGTGCAGATGGCCGAAGTCGAAGTCGACAAGGAAACCGGCGTCGTCAAGATGAAGAAGTTCGTGGCCGTGCAGGACATGGGCCTGATCATCAACCGCAAGACGGCCGAAGAGCCAGATCTACGGCGCGGTGATCATGGGCATCGCCTATGCCCTGTTCGAGGAGCGGATCATGGATCCCAAGACCGGCGCGTTCCTCAACGCCGACCTGGCCGACTACAAGCTGCCGCGGCTGGGCGACATCGGCGAGATCGTCGTCGAGATCTATGAGCCGGAAAGCGAGTACGAGCGCGGCGTGATCGGCCTGGGCGAGCCGCCGGTGATCAGCCCGGGCGCCGCGATCTCCAACGCCGTGTGCAATGCCCTGGGCGTGCGCGTGCCGGTGCTGCCGCATGACGCCCAAGCGGGTGCTGGACGCACTCTGCAAGAAAGCGAGGAACAGCCTGCATGAAAGACTTTGAATATGCGGCGCCCCGGACCGAGGCCGAGGTCCTGGAGCTGCTCTCGCCCGATGCGCGGCCAGACGGAGGTCCTGGCCGGCGGGACCGACCTGGTCGGCCTGATGAAGAAGATGATCGTCACGCCCGAGCGCGTGGTGAACATCAAGGAAGTCGCCGTCGCTGCGCGGCATCGACGGCCGACTGCGACGGGCGTGCGCGATCGGCGCGATGACGCACGCTGGACGAGATGCTCGACACGCCCGAGTTGGACGAGTTACCCGGCCGTCAAGCAGGCGATCCGCGGCATCAGCAGCATGCAGCTGCAGTGCCAGGGGACGCTCGGCGGCGAGCTGTGCCAGCGGCCGCGCTGCTGGTACTTCCGCAACGGCATGGCCTGCTGGCCGAGCACGGCCGGATGGTCGACGAGGGCGACAACCGCTTCCACGCCATCTTCGGCAACACCGGCCCGGCGAAGTTCGTGCAACCCTCGCGGCTCGCGCCGGCGCTGATGGCGCTCGGCGCCGCGTGCGGATCGATCGGGCCCGGCGCGCGGCGACGAGACGCTTGATGCCGCTCGAGTTCTTCTATCGCACGCCCAAGGACGACGCAGCGCGAGACACGTGCTGGAGCCGAACCAGTCGTGACGCACATCCTGCTTGCCGCCGCCGACGGCGCACGAGCGCCATCGTACGAAGTGCGGCACGGCGAAGGGCCCGAATATCCGCTCGCCGCGGCCGCCGCTTCGCTAGTCATGCGAGGTTCGGCATCGTCACGGAGGCCGAAGATCGTGCTGGGTCACGTCGCACCGACGCCTTGGGTCTCCCGAGGCCGCTCGAGCGATCGTCGGCCGGCCGGTCACGCCCGAAACGGCGGAAGCCGCCGGCGAAGCCGCCGTCGACGCGGCGACGCCGCTGTCGGAGAATGGGTACAAGGTGCAGTTGGCCCAGGTCGCGGTGAAACGCGCGATCCTGCTGGCCGCCGGCCTCGAAACGGGAGGATTCTAGAATGACGTTCCAAACGATCATTCTGATATGCAACCGGACCCTCGAGCCGTTTGCCGCCATGCGCTCCAAGGGCATGTACGTGACCGGCCAAATGGAGCCAGACCCGACATCAGCAGACCGGCAGCGGCCACTGCTGGTGCAATCAAACGCAAAACGTGCTCGGGCCCGACGATGAGTTCGTCGATCGCCGGCAGTGCAACTCCGGCCGCACTTGCTATGAAGCGGTGTTGTGAGAAGTAGGGGTTGGTGTCTGGGTCTGCCATTTGGCAATCTCACGCTGGAGCACATCACCAAAGCGTTCCGGTGCTCCGCCTGCGGGCTCGAGTCCGTCGTTGATCATCCGCTCTCTTGCATCAGGCAGCTGCACAATGCGATCGATCTCCGTGTTCCACCGTGTAACGATCTCACGGGGAAGCCCGCGCGGACCCAGGATCGCGAACCACTGCATTGCTTCGTATCCCGGGACAGTTTCGGCAACTGTTGGAATCTCGGGCACAACGGTGGAGCGTTTCTCGGTCGTCACGGCAATGCCGCGGAGACGATTCGATTTCACGTGTGGAGCATCGGAGGCATACCGCCAATGATGAGTTGAATCTGCCCGCCGAGCAGATCGTTGAGCGCAAGCCCAACGCCCTTATACGAGACGTGCGTCATTCCGGTCCCGGCTTTTTGGTTGAACAACTCGACCACGAGGTGGTTGATGCTGCCGGTTCCACCTGAACCGTAATGAAGCTTCCCGGGACTTGCCTTGTCGTACGCGATAAGCTCCCTGACCGTTTTGGCGGGGACTGACGGGTGCAGCGTCACGATGAATCCAGTGTGCGCAATCAGCGCGATGGGCGTGACATCTCGCAGTGGGTCATATGAAAGCTTAACGACGGCTGCGTTTCCGGCGTAACCGCCCTCGACGGCTATCAAGGTATAACCATCAGGGGTCGCCCGAATTGCGATCTCAGTGCCGATTGCACCGGCAGCACCGGGTCGATTGTCTACAACTACTGACGTCTTGAAGGAAATCGGTCAGCTTCTGCGACATGAAGCGCGCGACGATGTCCACGCCACCGCCCGCCGGGAACGGCACGATGAGTCGAATCGGCCGCGTTGGGTATTTCTGTTGACGCGTGCGCCGCGCCCGTAACGAGCAGGAGTGCAAGCATTCCGCCAACTAGCCAAGGCGCTTTTCGCATACGCGTCCTCTCAGTCGATCACAGGTGATTCCGAGATTGCGCCGGTCTCACCGTTTCGTCCAATACATAATTCGTATCTTGTTTCATGCCGATCAGGCATAAACTATATCGTATGGATCTGCGTCATCTCCGAACATTCGTCACCGTCGCCGAGCAGGGAACGGTCTCGAAAGCGTCGCTGCACTTGCTGATCGCTCAGCCGGCGCTGTCCCGCCAGATCAGCGATCTCGAGAACGACCTCGGGGTCAAGCTGTTCGACCGCGTTCGCCGCCGGCTCATCCTACGGCCGAAGGAGAGCAACTGCTCGCAGATTCCCGCACGGTGTTGGGTGCGGCGCAATCGCTCAGCGAGCGTGCGCAAGTGCTTCGGCGGGGTAACGGCGGCATCCTGAGAGTAGCGGCGACACCGCAGTCGATCGAAGGCGTCTTCTCGACCTTCCTTGCCCATATGCGAAGCGCCATCCCGGCGTGCAGATCAAGCTGATCGAAGCGGTCGGAGCCCCTCTTGTGTCGCTGTTGGAACGCGGCCAGGTGCACGTCACGGTAGGTGTGATCCAGTCGAGCCAGAGCGACAACCCCTTCATCGAAAGTTTTCCGCTGTCGCCACTCGAGTTCCTCGCCGCTTCGCAGAAGCCGCTCGAAGCCGCAACAGGCGGCGACGTCGACATTGGCCGTCTTGCCGCGTATCCGCTCCTCCTCCTCGACGCCGATTTCTATGTCCGCCAGATATTCGACGCAGCGTGCCGCCTGGCCGGAGTCAAACTCAACGTGCTTCTCGAGAGCCGCGCGCCGCATACATTGCTGGCGATGGCCGAAGCCGGTCACGGTGTGGCGATTGTCCCGTCCGTGCTGCCAGTGAATCGCTATCGCGTTCGGATCTCGCGCATCACGCACCGACGCATACCGCTGCGGGGGGACGTACGCGGTCAACTGGGACAAGCGGCGCGGGCTTCCGCCGTATGCGACCGATTTTGCGAATCGCTCGCCGCGCACATGAGCAAAGACTTTCCGGTCGCTGGATCGGCGCCGAGGATAGACACTGTTCCGAGGATCACGCAGTTCTGCATCAAAGTGATCGGTCTGGGCAAGGAATGCAAGGTGCGATCCAGCATGATTCTCAACGACCGCTTCTGGCCGATTTTGTTGAAAAACTCCCTTTGCTGATCGAAGTTCTGTAGCCAATATGCACCATAGCATAGAACGGCCGAGGTGTTGCATAATGATGGGTCAGCGAAGTGGACCTTCAAGAGGCGACTGTTCGACGCGTTCAATCTCGAAGAGCACGTGCCCGCGGATCATTTGCTGCGCGCATCGACCGGTTCTGGATCTGAGCGAGCTGCGCCAACAGCTTGCGCCCTTCTACAGTCACACAGGGCGTCCCTCGATTGATCCCGAGCTGATGATACGGATGCTGATCGTCGGTTATTGCTCTGGCATCCGCTCGGAGCGCCGGCTGTGCGAGGAGGTGCATTTGAATCTCGCCTATCGGTGGTTCTGCCGCCTCGGGCTTGAGGACCAGGTTCCTGATCACTCCAGCTTCTCCAAGAACCGGCACGGGCGCTTTCGGGAGAGCGATGCCTTCCGGCTTCGTGTTCGAGACGGTGGTGACGCGTTGCATGGCCGAAGGCTTGGTCGAGCGGCGAGGGGTTTGCCGTGGATGCAAGCGTGGTGAAGGCTGATGCGAGCCGAGCTCACCGGGTGTCGGGCGAGGAAGTTCGGTTCGTGGAGCATGGGCACCCGACGCGCGCCGTGCGCGAATACCTGGCGGCGCCTCGATGGCGAGAGCGATCAAGCAAAGCGCCACAGCGTCTCGCTCACCGATCCTGGTGCAGTTTGGACCGCGGCTCCTGGGGGTCCGGCCTTCTTCGGTTACTCGACCAATTACCTCATTGATGTGCAGGCTGGAATCGTTCTAGATGTGGAAGCAACGGGCGCTGTCAGCGACCAAGAAGTAGAAGCCACCAAGAAGATGATCGAGCGAGTTGAACAGCAGTTGGAACTAAAGCCCAACCACCTCATCGGAGACACGGCCTACGGTGCGGCGCCGATGCTCGCGTGGCTGGTGAAGGAGAAGAAGATCGAGCCGCACATCCCGGTGTGGGACAAGGCCGAGCGCCAGGACGGCACCTTCAGCCGCACCGACTTCACCTTCGAAGCACAGGACAACCGCTACGCATGCCCAGGCGGGCGCATCTTGAAACCACGGGCCGCCCAACGGCCGAAGGGACGATCCTCTACCGATCGAAGAACCTCGAGCGTGCGCAGCCTGCCCGTTGAAAGCCAAGTGCTGCCCCAACACGCCAAACCGCAAGATCGCCCGCAGCGTGCACGAGTCCGTCTCGTGACATTGCCCGAGCACTGGCAAACACAGATGCTTATAGAAGTCACGTAAGGATCGCAAGAAGGTGGAGATGCTCTTCGCGCACCTGAAGCGCATCTTGAAGCTCGATCGGCTACGACTGCGCGGTCGAAGCGGTGCGCAAGACGAGTTCCTGCTGCCGCCACCGCCCAGAACTTACGACGGCTTGCCAAACTGTGCGTGCTCTCGCCTCCCGCTGACAGCAGAGGTGCGCCTGCATAAAGGGAAAACGACCAGAAATAGGTGAATCGAAGGCAATTAAGGGCCAGCGCAAGTACTACTGAAGCGCAAGTTCCAATCCGCCACGGGCGCGATGGCAGAAAGCGGCTCCGCTCAGACGTGTTCTTCAACAGAATCGGCCGACAGTACGCGTACGACGATCTATCCGCAGGACTACAAGTAGGCGCGCGATTGTTCGAACCGGCGCCGCGTGCTAGCGTGAGCGCGTCGAAGCGGAGGAGCCGCCATGCATGCCGGAGTTCGTTCTCTAACGATGGGTTCGCATCTGCTCGTTCTCGGCATGCTGGGCGCGGCGGCGGTCGCCCGCGCCCAAGCGCCGGACGTAGCGGCCGCATACCCCAACCGCCCCATCCGCATCATCGTTCCGTTCTCGGCCGGCGCCGGGAGCGATTTCCTCGCCCGCTTGATCGGACCCAGGATGTCCGAGAAGTGGGGCCAGCAGGTAGTCGTCGACAACCGACCGAGCGCCGCGGGAACGGTGGCCGGCGAGATCGTGACACGCGCCACAGCGGACGGACATACGCTGATGATCACGTCCTCGGGCATTGCAGCCAGCGCCGCGCTCTACCCGAAGCTGCCCTACGATACGGTCAAGGATTTCGCATCGGTGACCAAGCTGGCCGTCACCGCTACGCTGTTCGTCACAGCGCCGAACAGCAGTCTGCGCACGATCAAGGATCTGATCGAACAGGCAAAGAAGCGACCCGGACAGCTCACCTACGGACATTCCGGGGTCGGCAGCGGCACCCATTTCGCCAGCGAACTGCTCAATGTGTCGGCCGGCATCAAGACCGTACACGTGCCCTACAAGGGCGGCGCGGAAGTGATGACGGACGTCGTTTCGGGCCGGATCGATTACGGCGTGGTGCCGATGCCGCCCTCCGTACCGCTCGTCAAGTCGGGGCGGGCCCACGGGATCGCCGTCACCACGGCCGAGCGCAGCTCCGCGCTGCCGGAAGTGCCGACCGTCGCAGAATCCGGCCTGCCCGGTTACGTCTATGACGGCTGGTTCGGAGTGTTCGCACCGAGCAAAGTGCCGGCTGCGATCATCAACAAGCTCTCGCAGGAAGTCGCGCGCATCCTGGCGCTTCCTGAAGTTCGCGATCGCATCCACTCGATCGGCATGGAACCGACGCCAAGCTCGCCGCAGGAGCTGCACAGGCTGCTCACCACGGAAATCGAAGTGCGGAAGAAGATCTTCGGCACTCAGGCGGGAAAGCTGCAATAGCGGCGGAGAACGATGATGCTCGCAGGTCGGTATGAGCTTCCCTTGTCTACGGCCTCCGCCGGCGTACGCGATGCCGATGTCGACGGATACGAGCTGGCGCTCACCCTGTATCCGACGCGGTCGAGTCCGCTCGCCATCGACCCCGGCCTCGCGCTGGCCAATGCAGGCAAGGCGCAGGTCCAGATGTAACGGTAAACCCGACATTCGATGCCGCTCCGTCGGCAAGCGTCGTTGACCGTCTGTTGACCGGCGGCGACCGGTCAGCACACTTAACGTCCGCTCGCGGTGGCATGGCCGGATTCTGTTGAAAAACGGAAATTTCAGCTAGACCAATTTCCTCTCAGATGCGGGATGTCATCGAAAGACGAACCCCAATACATCGCATCAGGAGCCGCCCACAGGTCCTACGTCGCACCGTCTACGTTCTTGGTGTCCCCCCAGCCTGATACGGGTTCCGCATCGTATAGACGGCTGGACTCAGCGTCCGCAAAAAAAGAAAGTTCCCAAGATAATCGCCGGAGGAGCAGTCGTTGCCGGAGGCGACCATGACGATTCGGAGTTGGCCCGTTCGAGCCCGTTGGTTGCCGATTCCATATGCAAAAACAGTCGTTCGCAGCGCACCACTCTATTACCCGCGTCGCCGCGCAATGATCTCCATTGGCATCATCAGTCCAGTAGCTTCGCGGTATTCAGGTTTACCGCCAGTTCGAATGTCATAGGCTGCTCAT
The DNA here is from genome assembly GCA_963846435.1 of uncultured Gemmatimonadales bacterium. GTDB lineage: Bacteria > Gemmatimonadota > Gemmatimonadetes > Gemmatimonadales > GWC2-71-9 > CAVVWJ01. Next base: position 10,243 of record CAWJVX010000001.1, read on the forward strand.
CGGCAGGTCACCTGGTTTCGCTCCTTTAAGAATGCGGTCGACGTAGTAGGCAGTGCGGCGGGTCATGGCCACGCGGTCGGTGCCATATAACAGCGCGCCCTCGTCGGTCCACTCCCGAGCCCCTGCGACGAGTGGCCAGCGGCGGGCCAGTGCCAGTGTCGCGATGCGCCGCCGTTCGTTGAATAACAGCGGACCTGACATTGCAATGAGCGCTTGCACGTTCCGCTTAGCAAGACGCATCACGGCGGCATCGATCTCCTCAGATGTCGCTGCCCCCTCGATATGGCCTTCAATTCAGTGGTGGGCGACCGAGCGTCGTGCCGAATCCATCAACGCAGCACGAATGACTGGCGGCAGGCTGGCATCGCCCAGAAACCCGATCCGCCGCAACTTCGGGACGGCATCCAGAAGACTTCAGATGTTTTGCGTTGATCTTCTCCCCATCGACACTGGTGAGCCCGGTGATCATGCCACCTGGCCGAGCGAGGTTCGACGCAGCCTCCTGCCTGCCAGCGGATCGCCCGCAGCCACGATAATGGGCGTCGTTGGAGCGGCGTTCGCCGCCGCGGCGACCGCTGGAACTGTAGCCGCGACGATGACCGCTGGCTTTTTCGCCGCCAGCTCCCCGGCAAGGCTGGGCAGCCCATTCGCCATCCGTCCGCCCAGCGTTCCTCGATCACGAATTGGGAGCCGTGCTTTCGACCGAGTGCCCGAATCTCTTCTGTGAACGCGGCGAAGATCTTCTCGAACGAACGACGTGAACCGGCATGCAGCCACCCGATGGCACTCCACTGGCTGCTTCGACGACCCGCCCGTGCAAGCGCCCACCATGACCCCGCGAGAATCAAAGCTCGTCTCTTCAGCTCAATCATTAGTGTTGGGCAGCCTCAGCAAGGGATTCCGCCAATTCTCAACAAGAGCGCTTGATAAGTATGTGCGTGGGCGTACATAATAAGCGCACAGGCAGCGCTGCGTAGCATGGCTCCCCAGCATATGCACGCTAGTTCCACCCAAGAACGGTTTCGTTCAGGATGGCGATGATGAAATGCTTTTCTGATGCATGCGCATGGTGATTTACGGCGGCATCGCTGCCGCGTTCGTCGCGATCACGGTGTATCGAATCTCGGCGAGTTCCAACGCGGCCTGTGCCGCGCATTGAATCTCGCGCCGTAATCGATCGGCTTCCTGGTGATCGACTGCGCAAGCACCTTGAGCTGTCCCGCGAACGACACCCCACAGGGCCCCCCAGATTAGGAACCAGGGGGCAAATGCAAAGGGCATCAAAGCTACCCCAGATCGAAGCATGCTCCTCGGTCAGCTCAAACAGCATTGCCATGGCCGAAAGAAGGCAGACCGCAAGACCGCCTACGCCCAGCTTCGGCTCGACAGCCTGCCCCGCCGATGCTGCGGATCTGCTGGCAGCGCTCCTGGGCGGACCGTGTTGGTGCCCCTGACGCAGATGTTGGTGAAACTGGTAGGCAGCGGGCGAATTGCTTATCCTTGCTGCACAGGCCCTGTTGTAGAGGGGCAAGCGTTCGCGCCCACGGAGAGGACCTCATGGATTCAATTCGGTCCCTGACCCCAGTTCGCCAGGCGTGGCCCGGCGCCGATTCCTGAAGCGCGGCGCGGCGCTCGGCGGCTCTCCGGATCGCGGCCGGCGGTCGAGCCCAGGAAACCCCAGCACCCGATGATCCATCGAGGTGCTGGGAAACCAGCCGGCCCTACGGCGACCGCTCCCGATTCGAGCCGGCCAGGGAAAGTTCGCCGGACGAAGACAGACGAGATCGCCGCCAGTCCCACACGCCGCTACAGGATATGCACGGGATCATCACGCCGTCCTCGCTCCATTACGAGGTCCATCGCGGCGGCGTCCCGGACATCGATCCCGCGAAGCATCGACTCCTGATCCACGGATGGTCGATCGTCCGTTCATCCTCACCTGGAGGAAATCCGGCGCCTGCCGTCCGTCTCGCGCATCCTCTTCGTCGAATGCTAGGGCAACTCGGTCGAGTGGCGCGCGCCCACGGGGAAGAACGTCCGGGCACGCACGGGACCAGCTGCAGCGAGTGGACCGGTGTGCCGCTCTCGCTCCTTCTGCGCGAGGCCGGCGTGCAGAAGGGAGCCTCCTGGATCTTGGCCGAGGGCGGGGACCGGCAGAGCAACGAGAAAGCATCCCGATCGAAAGGCGAGGCACGAAACGCTGGTGGCCGACGGATAGAATGGCGAGGCCGCCGCGGCCCGAGAACGGATTTCCCCTGCGCCTGATCATCCCCGGCTGGACGTGCAACATCAACGTCAAGTGGCTGCGCGCGGCTCAAGGTGGTCGAAGAGCCGTACATCACACGCATGGACACCGTCGGCCAGCCGAGCGTGCTGCCCGACGGCAAGGCGCACGGATCAACTTCGTCATGGAGGCGAAGTTGGTGATCACCTCTCCCTCGGGCGGCCAGCGACTCCGGGGCCCGGGGTTCCATGAAGTTCGAGGCTCTGGCGTGGACGGGGCGGGAAGGGGGGGCTGATCCGCCGGGTCGATCAAGGCTGGCCCTCTCCCGATGGATACTCTTCTTTTGTCTTTTGCAGGTTTTCTGCGCCGGCGGCGACGTGCGCGCCCGCAGTTTCTCGCCCGGAGGGAGTAGCAGTTCATGAAGTAAAGTCGAGCGACGAAGAGCAATGGGATGGATCGCAGCTGGCTGGGCAAGCCGCACGAGGACGATCCGGGTCGCCTGTACAGCCAGACGGCCGCCGACTGGCGGTACCGCGTGGACGTCGATCGGCTGCGCAGTGAGCGGCTGGTCAAGCTGCAGGCCGAGATGAAGAAGGACGACCTCGGCGCGCTCGTCCTGTTTGCCGGCGCCAACATCCGCTACGCCACGGCTACCTACCAGGGCGACTGGAAATACAACATCAACATCCGTTACGCGGTCGTCCCCGCTGAAGGGAAGCCGACGCTGTTCGAGACCGCCGGCTCCGACCTGCAGTGCGCGAAGATCGACCTGCCGTGGATGGAAGGCCGCATCCGTCCCGCCATCACCTGGCAGTGGGCGGAAGGCGCCGTGCCCTACATGGCCGGCCGGATGGCCGACAGCGTGATGGAAGTGCTCAAGGAGCACAAGGTCGAGAAGGAGAAGATCGGCATCGACAACCTCGACATGCCCGCCTTCGAAGCCTTCAAGAAGCTGGGACTGAACATCGTCAACGGCTGGCCGGCGGTGTCGCGTGCACGCGTCGTCAAGACCCGCGACGAGATCGAGCTGCTCAAGATGGCGTCGAGCATCGGCGACGCCGCGATGTGGAAGATCAAGTACGAATGGCTCAAGCCTGGCGTCCGCGAACGCGAGATCGAGGCGAAGGTCCATGAGTTCATGCTCGAGCGGGGCTGCGAGATCGACTACGACATCATCGTCGCCTCGGGCGGCAACACCAGCCCGTACCGCCGCTGGGCGACCGACAAGCTCATTCGCCAGGGCGACCTCGTCATCGTCGACATCAACGCGGTCGGCCCCTCAGGCTACTTCATCGATTTCGTGCGCTGCTTCAAGTGCGGCGGCCCGTACGGCGTGAAGATGAGCGGCAAGGAAATCGACCTCTACCGGGAGGTCTACGACTCCATGTATGCCGGGATCGAACAGCTCAAGCCCGGCAACACCACCGCGGACGTCGCCAAGAAGTTCCCGGAGTACGACGACGACAAGTACGGGACGGTGACGCTGCAGCAGTTCGCCCACAGCATCGGCATCACGCTCTACGAGGGCATGTGGATGTCGCGTGCCTACTCGATGAAGTACCCGGCGGAGATCAAGGAGAACATGTATTTCGCGATCGAGACGTTCGCGGGGCATCCGTACCTGCCGCAGACCTGCCGGCTCGAGGAGAACGTGCTCGTCAGCGCCGACGGTCCGGTGATCTTCACGCGGATGGAGCACATGGAAGAGGCGATGGCCAAGTAGGATGGCGTATCAGGTAGCCGTCGCTGATTCCGTCTTCCCGAACCTCGACCCGGCCACGGCGGTCGTGTCGAGGATCGGGGCCACGCTCCACCTGGCGCCGGAGGCCACTCCGGACGCCATCATGAAAATCGCCAGGGACGCCGACGCGATTCTCGTCACCTACGCGAAGATCACCGGCGACATGATCCGGCAGCTCACCAGGTGCCGGATCATCTCGCGCTTCGGCATCGGCGTCGACAACGTCGATATCCCGGAAGCCACCAAGAAGGGCATCGTGGTGACGAAGGTGCCCGACTACTGCATCGACGAGGTGTCCGACCACGCGATGGCGCTGCTGCTCGCCGTCGTCCGTAAGATCCCGATGATCAACGCCCAGGTGCACAAGGGCACCTGGAAGATGCCGAACGTCGTGCCGATCGCCCGCCTGCGCGGCAGCACGCTCGGGCTCATGGGCTTCGGCCGGATCCCGCAGCTCGTGGTGCCGAAGGCCAAGTCGTTCGGGATGAAGGTCATTGCCTACGACCCGTACGTGCCCAAGGACGTCTTCGCGAAGCTGGGCGTGGAACAGGTGGACTTTCCGACCCTGCTCGAAGACGTCGGACTACGTGTCGATCCACAGCCCGCTGGTGCCCGAAACGAAGGGCATCTTCAACGCCGAGGCGTTCAAGCAGATGAAGAAGACGGCCTATGTCGTCAACACGGCCCGAGGTCCGATCGTCGATGAAGCAGCGCTGGCGGCGGCCCTCGACGCCGGCGAGATTGCCGGTGCGGCGCTCGATGTGATGACGCAGGAGCCCCCGGGCGACAAGTCACCGCTGTTCGGGCGCGACAACGTGATCATCACGCCGCACACGAGCTTCTATTCGGAAGAGGCGCTGGTGGAGCTGCAGACGAAGGCAGCCGAGGAAGTGGTGGCCGTGCTGAGCGGCAAGGCGCCGCGCAATCCGGTGAATCCCGAAGCGCTGTCGAAGACGGCATAGAACAAAGACAGCCTCGAAACCAGCACGATGGCCAACATGAGAGCGATGGTCCTGACCGGGCCGAACGAGTTGACACTCGACGAAGTCGCCAGGCCGGCAGCCGGTCGCGGCGATGTTCTGGTCAGGGTGACGCACAGCGGCATCTGCGGCACCGACTACAAGATCTTCAACGGCTCCATCCCGGTGCGTTACCCGCGCATCATGGGGCACGAGATGGCGGGAGAAGTCGTCGACGCCGGCGACAGCAGCCTGCGCGTCGGCGAGCGCGTCATCGTCGATCCGGAGCTCTATTGCGGCAACTGCTTCCATTGCCGCATCGGCCAGGCGCACCTGTGTCCGAACGGCCAACTGCTCGGGCGCGATGCCAATGGCGGGTTTGCCGAGTACCTGGCGGCGCCGAAAAGCCAGGTGTTCAGGCTGCCCGACAGCATCGGCCGGAACGCGGCGCCGATCATTCAGGTGCTGACCACCTGCCTTCACGCCCAGCGCCAGGTGGATATCTTCCCCGGCGAGTACGTGGTGGTCCAGGGGTTGGGGGTGACCGGTCAACTGCACGTGCAGCTCGCCAAGGCCCGCGGAGCCACCGTGATCGGCGTCACCCGCAGCGCCGACAAACGGGCGCTGGCCGAAACGCTGGGCGCCGACCTCACCATTCCCGGCGACGAACACGCCGTGAATGCGGTGCGCGAAGCCACCGAAGGGCGCGGCGCGGACATGGTGATCGAAACCACCGGCTTCGTGCCGCAGCTGGCGTCCGGCATCAACATGACCCGCTCCGGCGGCCGCGTGCTGATGTTCGGCATCATCACGGCCAAGGAAGGCGCGCTGCCGTTCTACGACCTTTACTTCAAGGAAATCTCGCTCATCAACGCGCGGGTCGCCAAGAGCGAGGATTACCCGGGCGCGATCGGCCTGGTCGAGCGCGGCCTGGTGCGGCTCGAGCCGCTGATCAGCGACGTCATGCCTCTCGGGGAGCTGAAGGCGGCAATCGGGATGCTTGGTTCCGATGGCGGCGCCCAGCGCATGAAGATTGTTCTCGAACATGGAGTGAACTAATTTGCGATTTGCGATTTGTGATTTGCGATTGGGTGAAATCACAAATCAAAGATCACAAATCACAAATGAGGTAGAGACATGATGAAGACAATCGTGGGTATCTTGTTCGTGGGCGTTTTCCTGGTCGCGCCCTCCATGGCGAGCGCGCAGGGCGCGACGCCGATGCCAATCGAGAAGGCCGTGATTCCCGACGCCATCGCCGCGCGGACGCTGGTGAAGTACCAGCTCACCTCGACGCTGGCGCGTCAGATCGTCAATGCCTGCGTCGATTTCGCCCGCAAGCAGACGCCGAATCCCGGCAACTACGCCATCTTCGTGCTGGCCCCGAATGGCGACATCATCGACGCACACGTCATGGACGGCGTGGTCCCGATCGGCGTGGAGACCGGCCTGATGAAGGCGAAGACAGCGCTGTATGCGCGCTCCACGTCTCGGGCGGTGTCGGAGCGGTTCGCCGACGTTGAGGGTCGGCTGATTCGCACCGACCTTGGCCGTGAGCAGGGCCTGTCGTACTACTTCGTGGCCGGCGGCGTGCCAATCGTGCTGAATAACCAGCTGATTGGCGCGATCGGCGTCGGCGGCGGCAACATGGACGAGCCGTGCGCCTATGCGGCCCTCCAGCAGGTGCTCGGCATCCAGCCGCCCGCTCCCGCCGCTGCCGCGCCCGGCGCTGGTGGCGGCCGCGGCGGCCGCGGCGGCGGGCAGTAAATCTGTAGGGGGCAGGGGTTAGGGGGCAAGGGGGCAGGGCTGTCCTAGGGATCAGGCCTGATTCCTTAGACAGCCCTGCCCCCAGCCCCCTGCCCCCTCGCCCCCTTCATGACCTACGTCATCGTCCAGACGCTGAATGGGTTGTTTTCCGCAGCCCTCCTGTTCCTGATCGCGAGTGGTCTGACCCTCGCCTTCGGCGTTATGAAGATCGTCAACATCGCGCATGGGTCGTTCTACATGCTCGGTGTGTACGTCGCCTACAGCGTGATCCTGCGGACGCAGAGCCTCCTGCTCGGCGCCGTCGTCGCCATGCTCGTCGTCGGCGCCGTGGGCTTCGTCATGCAGCGCTTCTTCCTGCGCCGGTTTGGAAACGACCCGCTCGCCCAGATGATGATGACGATGGGGTTTGCGTTGCTGTTCAGAGACGCGGCGTTGATGATCTGGGGTGGAGATCCATTCACACTGCAGTACCCGGGACCGCTGCGTGGATCGCTGGAAGCCGGCGATGTCGTGTTCCCGTTTTACCGGTTGTTCGTGATCGTCGTGGCCGCGCTGGTCGGCGTGGCGCTCTGGGCGGTCAACGAGAAGACGCTGATTGGCGCGCGCCTGCGCGCCACCGTGGACGACCCGGAAATGGCGTCAGCCACCGGGATCAACGTGGCGCGGCTGTCGGGCCTGGTGTTCGCGGCGGGGGCCGCGCTTGCCGCGTTCGGGGGCGTGATGGGCGGCCCCATCCTCGGCGGCTACGCGGGCATCGATTTCGACCTGCTCCCGCTGGCGTTCGTCGTGGTGATCATCGGCGGCATGGGCAGCTTGAAGGGCGCACTGGTCGGCAGCATCGTCGTCGGCATGATCGACAACTTCGGCAAGGCGCTCGCCCCTGAGCTGTCGTACTTCACGCTGTTCGCGCCGATGGTGGTCGTGCTGGCGGTCAAGCCGACCGGGTTGTATGGACGTGCGTAGGCTGGTGATCGTCGCGCTGGCGGTTGTGCTGCTGGTCGCGCCGTTCGCGTTCTCGTCCTACTGGGTGGGGCTGCTCACCGAGATCACGATCCTGGCGATGCTGGCGATGAGCCTTGACATCCTGCTCGGATACACCGGGCTGCCGTCGCTCGGCCACGCGTCGCTTTTTGGCGTCGCAGCCTACGCCGTGGGAGTGTTCTCGACCACCTACCAGATGGGATTCTGGAGCTGCGTGCTCGGCGGCATCGTCGTCGGCGTCCTGCTGAGCGCTGCGATCGGGCTGGTCGTCTCGCACGTCAGGGACGTGTATTTCCTGATGATCACGCTGGCCATTGGCATGGTGTTGTGGGGTCTGAGCTACCGGTGGATCCCCGTGACGGGCGGAGACAACGGGCTGAGCGGGATCCCGCGGCTCGAACTTCACGCCGGCCTGCCTTTTGCGGGACCGAACACGTTCTACTACATCGCCCTGACGGTGTTTGCGGTGTCAGCGCTGGCGATCGCGATTCTCGTCCGATCGCCGTTCGGGCTGACGCTGCGTGGGATTCGTGAGAACGAAGCGCGGATGAAGAGCCTCGGCTTCAACACCTGGCTGCATTGCTATCTGAGCTTCATCGTGTCCGGGTTTTTCGCCAGCGTGGCCGGCATCCTGTGGTGATACACCCCGATAATGCTGGCCACCAGCGCCTACCTCGAGCCGGAGGCCGAGGCGGGCTTCAACGCGGTCGATGGCCCGGCGAGCCGACCGGCCAGGCCGAAGCCCATCATCGCCGCCCGCGACCCCCGGTGACGTCGACCTGGTCGTCGACGTCGGTGGTGCGGGAACGGTGCGCTGCTGGAGGCCCTGGCCGACCCAGGGAGCCGCGGCTCCGCGGCCTCTGGGCGAACTCCGGCGGGACGTCGCGGCCGAGGCGGCACAGCGGATGGCGGCGGCCGGTCTCGCAGACCGCCGCAACACCGCCGTTGCCGACTTCTTCGCGCGTGTGCCCGGGGGCGGAGACGCCTACGTCCTGGTCCAGCATCCTCCACGACTGGGGCGACGACGACTGTCTCCGCATGGGGCGGGGTCGGCGGCACGCCGCGATGGCGCCGGGCACTGGGTTGGCGAGGATCTTGGAGAAGGTCCTGGACCCCGACCCCGCGCGTCCCGCGCGGGAGCAGGCCGAGCTGCACCTCGTCGACCTGCACATGCTGGTGCTGTTCGCGGGTTGCGCACGCAGCTCCGACGAGTACGCCGCCCGGCCACCAAGGCCGGGTTCGACCCGCCCGTCGTGCACGCGCCTGTCCGCTCCCTGGAACACCATTCAGCTTGACCCGTCCGTCGATTACGACGGGTCAGCGTGTGGGTGTACGCATGTTCACTGAAACGGGCTAGCGTGCGCCGCCATGACCACGACTCGTGCCGAGCAGCCGGCGGTACCCGGCCTCGCCCGCAGGCGCTCTCCCGCGGCTGTCCGAGGTGGCCGACGAGCTGGTCGCGCGCACGGGCGGGACAGATCCAGCTCCTCGGTGGTCGCGGACCGCGTCCAGAGGATCACCCGGCGCGGCTGGCCCTGGCGCTCGGTGCGCCGAGCTGCCACGGGGTCCACCGGGGCATCGCGGCCGCGGTGTACGGCGGCCTCAGCCTCGGCCTGCGCGCCGCGTCGGCCGGGCTGGACAAGGTGGCCGCGACCGGCACCAGCCCTCGGCTGGAGGGTGATGCCCGCGGCCGGTTCGTCAGCTCGGCCGTGAACGGCCTGATCGGGGACCGGCTGGTCCGGCAGCTGCTGCGCAGCTGGCGATCCCAATGGCGGTGCGGGCGCACGGGAGCGACGTACCCCTGGCATGACCTTGCTGCGCTGGCCCAACAGGTGACCACCGCGCCACTGGTGCGCGCCGACATGCGCAGCTGCCGATCTGTCCGGCTCCATGGACCTGACCGTCAACCTTTTCACCAGCTCTTGGATATTTCGAGCAGGATGCGGAGCACACCGCTGCGCTCGGGGAGATGATCACCACCGTGCGTCCGGGCGGCTGGTTCGTGATCGACTTCCTGAACCCGGCTGCCGTTCGGCGCCAACTGGTGCCGGAGGAGACGCTCGAGCTCGGAGGATCGACGGTGCGGGTGTCGCGCTCGGTGTCGGCCGACGGGCGGTATGTCTGCAAAAGCATCCGTGGGGCAGGGGGGCGACACTTCAGTGAGCGGGTTCGCCTGTTCGAGCCCCAACAGATGGCAGACATGCTGGAGTCGGCCGGGGTGAGGGTACACTTCCGTTTCGGTGACTATCATGCCGCCCCGCTCACCTCGAGCTCCCCCCGACCCTTCTGGTGGGACAGGTCGGATGACACTCCGAATAGTGCCGACGCCGCTTCCGCCCGCGGTCGAGCTTCCCGCACCGCGGGAGGGGCCCTTCGACCCCGCACTGGCCGCCGCGATCATCCCCTCTCCCGCCCGGGACACTGCCGTGGCGCGCCTCAGCGAGCCGGGTGCTTTCGTGGTCACGACCGGACAGCAGCCGGGACTCTTCACCGGTCCGCTCTACACCCTCTACAAAGCCATCTCCACAGCAGCCCTGGCCCGGGTACTCGAGCGCCAGTGGCAGCGCCCCGTGGTCCCGGTCTTCTGGGTAGCCGGGGACGATCACGATTTCGCCGAGGCCAGCCAAGCGAGCTGGATCTCGGGCGAGGGGGCCGTAGTCACGGCCGCGCTTCCGCCGCGGCTCCCGGAGGCCCCCCTCACCCCGATGTACCGTCAACCGCTGGGCTCTGAGGTGGAGCACGCTCTCGAGACGCTGGCCGCGGGCCTGCCGGCATCCGAGTTCCGCGAAGCGACGCTCAGCTGGCTCCGGAAGCACTATCAGCCCGGGGCAACGGTGGCGGAGAGCTTCGGGGGTGCGCTGGCCGAGCTGCTGGCTCCGGTGGGGGTCGCCGTCCTGGACAGCACCCATCCCAGCGTCAAACGCGCCGCGGCCCGGCACCTGGTGCGGGCACTCGGACTCGCGCGGGAGCTCGATCGCGATCTGGCCCATCGGTCGGAAGAGCTGCGAATGGCCGGTGTAGACCCCGGCGTGCCGGTAGGTGACGGCGCGAGCCTGGTGATGCTGGAGGGGACGTTAGGGCGGGATCGCCTGATGCTCGACGATGGCGGGTTCGTGACCCGCCGTGGCCGCGAGCGATTCGACCTGGCGGCGCTCCAGAGTATTGCGGCCACCGACCCGCAGCGGCTCTCCCCCAACGTGCTGCTGCGCCCGGTCGTCGAGAGCGCTCTGCTCCCCACGGTGGCCTACCTGGCCGGGCCCGGCGAGCTGAGCTACCTGACCCTCACGCCCCCGATATACGAGCGGATGCGCATCCCTCGCCAGCTGGCCCTTCCTCGCTGGTCGGGCATTCTGGTCGAGCCGCGGGTGGAGCGGGTACTGCAGAAATTCAACCTCGAGCTGGCCGATCTGCTGGAGCCCGCCGGGGCGCTGGAGGCGAAGCTGGTGCGCTCCCAGCTGCCGGAGGGGGCGGTCCACGCCATCGACCAGTTGCGAACGGCCCTCGAGTCGGGCTACGAGGCGCTAGGGCGCAGCGCGGCCGAGATCGATCCGACTCTCTTGCGGCCGGTGCAGGGGGCCAAGCACCAGGGGCTGAGCGGGGTGAACGACATGGAGCGGAAGCTCATGCAGCATCTCAAGCGGCGGCAGGAAATCGAGCTGGGCCAGATCGCCAAGGCCCGCGCCATGGTGCTGCCCGACAACAAGCCTCAGGAGCGGGTTCTCACCGTGGCGCCGTTTCTAGCCCGTTACGGCCCCCGTCTTCTCTTCGAGCTCAGCGAAGCCATCGAAGCGTGGTATGCCTCCGCCCTTGAGGGCGCCTTGAATCCGTCATAGACTCGACTCATGTCGATTATAGCTCTCATTCTTCTCGTGGCCCTGCTCATCCCGATCATGGGGATCGTGGTGGACTCACCGATCGGCCGAGCGCTTGCCCGCCGTCTCGAGGGCCCGCAGGCGACGCCGCCTGCATTGGCCGACCTGGCGAAAAAGGTGGAGTTGTTGGAGGCGGAGGTCGACGATCTCATGCGTAGCGTCCAGGGCCTGCAGGACGAGAACGCGTTTCTGCAGCGCCTGCTCGAAGATCCGTCGCAGCGTTCGACCCTCCCACCTCCACGGACTTCCTGACGGAACAACCCCGTCGGCCCCGCCGTCCCGCGGCCATGGTGGCCGCGGGCATTCTGCTGAGCCGGATTCTGGGCCTGGTCCGGAACCGGGTTTTTGCTCACTACTTCGGTACGTCAGCCGCGGCGGACGCCTTCAATGCCGCGTTCAAGCTCCCCAACTTCCTTCAAAACCTGTTCGGTGAGGGAGTGCTCTCCGCCTCCTTCATCCCGGTCTATGTCAGGCTGCTGCAACGGGACCGGGACGAGGCGCGGCGGGTAGCCGTTGCGGTCGGCGCCCTCCTCGCGCTGGCTACCTCGATCGTGGTGCTGTTGGGGGTCCTGCTCACCCCGGTGCTGGTCACGATTTTCACCCCGGGCTTCGATGGTGAAAAGCGCGACGCCACCATCCGGCTGGCCAGGATCTTTTTCCCAGGCACCGGGTTCCTGGTTCTTTCCGCCTGGTGCCTCGGCGTGCTCAACAGCCACGGGCGTTTCTTCCTCTCTTATGCCGCGCCGGTAGTGTGGAACCTGACGATCATCGGCGTCCTCCTGGGCTTTGGCGATACGGCTGCGGGATACCGGCTTGCGCAGGTCGCCGCCTGGGGATCGGTGGCAGGCAGCGTCCTCCAGTTCGGAATCCAGCTGCCCACCGTACTCGGTCTGCTCGGCCGGGTGGCGCCCTCGATCCGACAGGGGGCCGAGGCGGTTCGAACGGTGCTCCGCAATTCGGTTCCGGTCTTCGTGGGGCGAGGGGTGGTGCAGATCAGCTCCTATGTGGATACGGTCATTGCGAGCTTTCTGCCCACCGGTGCCGTTGCGGCGATTTCCTACGCGCAGGTGATCTATACCCTGCCGGTGAGCCTGTTCGGCATGTCGGTCTCTGCCGCGGAGCTGCCCGCGATGTCCGGGGTCAGTGGGGACGAGAGCGAGCGGGCCGACGCAGCTTCGCTCCCGGCTCGATGCAGGACTGCGGCAGATCGCGTTCTTTGTAATTCCGTCCGCGGTGGCCTTCCTGGCCCTGGGTGACGTCGTGGCAGGCGCCCTCTATCAAACCGGAGCCTTTACCCGACAGATGTCGGTATACGTCTGGGCCATTCTGGCCGGCTCAGCCATCGGGCTCCTGGCCTCAACCTGGGGCCGGCTCTATGCCTCCACCTACTATGCACTCCAGGACACCCGGACCCCGCTGCGTTTCGCGATCATCCGCGTGGCGCTGACCATCGTGCTGGGGTACCTGTTTGCCATTCCCCTCCCGCTGCGGCTCGGCATCGACCCGCGCTGGGGAGCGGCGGGGCTTACGATATCGGCCGGCATGGCGGGGTGGATCGAGTTTCACCTGCTTCGCCGGGGACTTCTGCCCCGGCTGGGATCGACGCGGATTCCGGTCTCCTTTGTCGCCCGGCTCTGGGGCGGTGCCCTTGCGGCGGCCGCGGCGGCCTGGGTCGTGAAGCTCGCGCTGGAAGGCCGCCACCCCCTGGTCGTGGCGTTATTTTCCCTGAGCATGTACGCTGTCGCCTACCTTGCCATCACCGCCACCCTGGGCGTGCCGCACACCTGGCGACTCCTGAGCCGAGTAGGGTGGCGCAGAGGGGCCTGAGCGAAAAACTGTGACCACTCCCGTCATACCAGAAGAACTCCAACGGAAACTCGACACGCTTCCGGAAGGGCCCGGTGTGTACCTCTGGCGAGGTAGTGACGGGGAGGTGTTGTACGTTGGAAAGGCTAAGCGTCTCCGCAACAGAGTCCGCAGTTACTTCGCCACCGATTTTCCGGATAGCCCCAGGAACCGTCTGCTCCAACGGCTCATCGCCAACGTGGATACAATCGTCGTGCCGAGCGAGGCCGGCTCGCTCATTCTGGAGAACAATTTCATCAAGGAGTACCGGCCCCGGTTCAACGTCCGGCTGAAGGACGACAAGAGCTATCCATCCATCGCGGTGACGCTGGGTGAGCCCTTTCCCCGGGTGCTGGTGACGAGAAAGCGCGACATTGCCGGCGCCCGCTATTTCGGGCCCTACACCGACGTGGGACAGCTGCGGCGGACGCTGGCGATTATCCGCCGGCTCTACACCGTCCGGAGCTGCCAGGACAAGTTGCCGGAGGAGCGCCGCCAGCGGCCCTGTCTGGACTTCTACATCGGACGCTGCCGCGCTCCCTGCATGGGCTGGCACGATTTGCCCGACTACCAACGCATGGTCACCGACGTGGTCGAGTTTCTCGAGGGCAGGACCCAGGATGTCCGGGTCCGGGTCCGGCAGGCGATGCTCGAGGCCAGTGAACGGGAGGACTTCGAGCGGGCTCGGGAGATGAGAGACGCGCTCCGTTGGCTGGACCGGCTCGACGAGCCGGCGAGCGTCGAGGTAATGGGGACTGGCGACGCCGATGTGATCGGTTATGCCCGAGACGGGGACGACGCCGTTGGAGTTCTCATCCGCGTTCGCAGCGGCCGGGTGGTTGCACGGGAGCACCGATTCCTCGAGGGGGTCGAGGAGGAGGAGGACAGCGCTGTGCTGAGCGCGTTCCTGGTGCGCTACTACGTCCCGGTCGAAGGCCGGGTTCGCCGGCTGGTCATCCCCCTGCCTCCGGACGAGTGGGATACCCTGCGCGAGCTGCTCCCGGACACCGATTGGCTGGTGCCCCAGCGTGGGACGGCCCAACGCTGGCTGGAGCTGGCGGATCAGAACGCCAGGCATCTGATGGAGAGCCTGCGGATCGAGTCGTTTGAAACCGAGGAGAGAGCGGAGGATCCGGTCTACTCACTGGGTCGCGACCTCGGGCTCAGCATCGTTCCTCGCAGCTTCGTCTGCGTGGACATCTCCCACAATCAGGGTCGGGACACGGTGGGCTCGCTGGTATGGTTCGAAGCGGGCCGGCCGCGGAAGAGCGAGTACCGCAAGTTCAAGATCAAAGGGGTTGGCCAGCAGGATGATTACGCCGCGATTCAGGAGGTCCTGACCCGCTACCTGACTCGACGGCGCGACGAGCAGCTGCCGTTTCCGGATCTGATCGTGATCGACGGTGGTAAGGGGCAGCTCAGCGCCGCGATCGAGGCGACCACGCAGCTCGGCCTGCCGGAGCTGCCGATCGTGAGCCTGGCCAAGCGGGAGGAGGAGGTCTTCCTTCCTGGCCGCGCCGACAGCCTGCGCCTCCCGCGCCGCAGCCCCTCGCTTCGGCTGCTTCAGCGGGCCCGAGACGAGGCGCATCGATTCGGGCTGGCCTACAACCGGAAGCGGCGGACCCAGCGCACAATCACATCCGAGCTGCTCAGCATCCCCGGTGTCGGTCCCACCAAGCGTCGCCGGCTCCTGGAGCGTTTTGGCAGCCTGGCGGGCGTCAGATCGGCTTCTGTTGGCGAGGTCGCCTCGGTGCCTGGGTTTTCAACCCGCCTGGCAGAACGAATTCTGGAGCATCTGAAGGCGAACGGGCGATAAGTCCCTGCTGTTCCGCCTTACCGCCTTACCGTCTATATTCTAAGTCTATGCCTGATGGACGCTTTGCGATTCTGGATCCGGTCGCCGGCATCAGCGGGGACATGCTGCTGGGCGCCCTCCTGGCCGCGGGAGCGCCGCCGGAATGGCTGCGATCGCTTCCCACTCGGCTCGGCTTCCCCGGCGTCACCGTCCGGGTGGGTTCGGTGGATCGCTGCGGGGTGCAGGCGACGAAGGTGGACGTGTGCCTCCCCGATGGCAGCCGGGAAGGACCTTCAGCAGTCGTCGACGCGCCCGCGCACGATCATCCGCATGGGCACGTTCATCCGGGCAGCGACGGGCACGGGCAAGACCACGGACCGCATCGCCACATCGGTGAGCTGATCGCCATCGTGGAACGAGCCAAACTCTCCCCCTGGGTGCGTGAGCGGGCCGTGCGCGCGTTCCGGCTGCTGGGCGAGGCCGAGGGTCGGGTCCACGGCCTCCCGGCCGACCAGGTCCCCTTGCACGAGGTCGGCGCCATCGATGCGTTGATCGATATTGTCGGGGGGATCGAAGGATTCGAACAGCTGGGCATTACCCGGATCTACAATCGTCCGGTGGCGATCGGGAGCGGCTGGGTTCGAGCCGCGCACGGGATCATGCCGGTTCCAGCCCCCGCCACCGCCATCCTGCTCGAGGGGCTGGAGCTGGGGCAGAATGGGCCGGTCCTGGGTGAGGCCACCACTCCGACCGGGGCCGTCCTGCTGAGAGTACTGTCTGCCGGCCCGCCACCGGCCCGCTGGCGTGCGGCTGGAGGCGGGGCCTGGGGAGCGGGGGGCCGCGACCCCAAGGACTATCCCAACGCTCTCCGGCTGATCCTCGCCACCGCCGCGCTCGAGGCCGGCGAGGTGGTTCTACTGTCCACTGATCTGGACGATCTGAGCCCCGAGTTTCTCGATCCGCTGCGCGAGGCGCTCTTTTTGGCAGGAGCGCTCGACGTTCAGGTGTGGACTACCCAGATGAAGAAGGGGAGGGCGGGCTTCCGGGTCGAGGTGACCGTGGCCCCTGCCGAGGCCGACAGGGCGGCCGAAGCCATGTTCCGGCACAGTACCACCGCGGGCATTCGCCGGTACAGCGCGGAGCGGGTGACCCTGGCCCGCCGCGAGGTGGAAGTGACCACCGCGGACGGAGCTTCTGTTCGCGTCAAGGTCCTGGATGGGCCGGACGGACCTAGAGTCAAGCCGGAATACGAGGACGTGGCCGCGCTGGCCCGCCGAACTGGCAGACCAGCCCATGAGGTGGCAAGGGACTTGCAATCCAGGGCTCTCCGTCTGGTGAGCGCCGATAATGCCGGGCCGGTGGCCCCGAACAAGGAGTCATAAAGAGTGAAAATCGAGAATCCTGTCCGCCGCAATCCTGCTCGGAACTTTCAGCAGCGCGCCGGTACTGGCTCAAACGGTCATCAACGATCGGGTCGCCAAGGCGATGCCATCCAAATACACTCCTCCGGTCTGCGGGCTCAAGGCGGGCCATTTCAAGGTGCAGAGCGGCGCCACCTACCTGAAGACGGGCATCGAGACCGAGGTGCCGGAAAACCGGGTACGAGCGCTCGCAAACGGTCGGAAGGTGCTACTCGAGGCGCTGGAGCAAAACCAGCAGGACAAGAACCCGGCCCTCTGGTACTATCTCGGGCGAATCAACCTGCAACAGGGCGACATCACCGGGGCGGATACTGCATTCACCAAGGCCGAAACGCTTTCGCCCGGGTGCAAGAAGGACATCAGCGATGCACGCTACCTGGGTTGGGTTCCCCTGGTGAACGCAGGCATCAGCTTCACCAAGGAAGAGAAAAACGACTCGGCACTGGCCCTCTACCGTCTAGCGAACACGATCTATCGGGACAAACCGATCGCCTTCCTGAACGCCGGGGTGATCTTTGCCAACGCCGGCCAGGCCGACAGCGCCATCTTCTACTTCCAGAAGGCATCCGAGATCGCCGAGCGGACCAACTCGGTTGAAGACCGGAACCTGGCCACGCGGAATTGGGGTGCGCTGCTTCAGCGGGCCGGCCGCCATCAGGAAGCCATACCCGTCCTGGAGAAGTATGTCGCCTGGGTTCCCAAGGACGTGGACGTGAAGCGCGCACTTGCCACCTCCTATCGTTCGGCCGGTCAGACCGACAAAGCACAGGCAATCGAGAAGGAAGTCGGCGCCGCTCCGGCCGCAGCCGGCCCCGCGAGCTCACCCGCGGCCGCTCAGATGACCGCGGCAATAGCCCTGTATAACGAGAAGAAATACAAGGAAGCAGCAGCGGGCTTCGAGCAGGTCATCGCCCTCGAGCCGAACAATCGGGACGCGCTATACGGCCTGGCGAACGCGTATATCGGTCTCAAGAGTCCCAAGCTGGCCGACGCGGCGGCGCGGTTGGTGGCGATCGAGCCGCTGAACGACGACGCCGTGCGAATGCTGGCCAATGGGCTGCGCCTGGCGAAGAAGGAGACCGCGGCGAATAAGACCGCGATCCAGTTGATCGGAATGCCGACCAGCGTGAAGGTCACTCAGTTCGCACCGACCGCCGAGGCCGCCACGATTACCGGAACGGCAACCGGTCGCGAGGCCGAGACCGCTCAGGGTAAACCGGTGGCACCCAAGCCGTTCACCTTGGCCTTCGAGTTCCTCGACGGCACCGGGGCGCCTCTGGCCACCCAGGAAGTCCAGGTGCCGGCCCTCAAGGCCGGAGAGTCCCATCCGATTGCGGTTGACGCGAAGGGAACAGGGATCACCGCATGGCGGTATAAGCAGAAGTAGAGTAGAGGCGGGCTCCGGCGGATGCCGGAGCCAGAACAGGGGATCGTTGCTCCCAAGCCGAGGGGGGTGCAATGGCCGGTGTAGGAGCGGAGCGGACGGACGGGGCCGGCCTGACGACGACCAAGGCCCCGTTCATCGAGCAGGCTCAGCAGGAGGGGCGGCTGTACATCCATCAGCCGTACGACCTCTACTCCGAAGCCAACCACGATGCATGGCGCCGGCTATTCTCCCGGATGGAGGAGCGTTGGCGGAGATACGCCAACCCGCGCTTCATTCAGGGAATCGACAGCCTCTGCCTCGACCCCAAGCGAATGCCGCGTCTGGAGGACGTCAACCGATTTCTCAGCCCGCTCACCGGCTTCAAGGCCAAACCGGTGAGCGGCTACATCCCTTCGTTTCTCTTTTTTGACTGTCTGCGGAATCGCGAATTTCCTACCACCATCACCATTCGGGACGGCGCCACCCTCGACTACCTGCCGGAACCGGACATCTTCCATGACATCGCCGGGCACGTTCCCATGCACACCGACCGCGCGTTTGCCGACACCCTGGTTCGCTTCGGGGACTGCGCTCACACGGCGGCCGAGATCGTAGCTGGCATCCGGGATGAGCGGGAGAAGATTCGTCGGGTCACCAGCATCTTCAAGGCAATGGCGAGGTTCTTCTGGTTCACCATCGAATTCGGCCTGATGCGGCAGGGCGGGGACCTCAGGGTCTATGGCAGCGGGCTGCTTAGTTCCTATGGCGAGATCGCACATTCGATCGATTCCCCCGACGTACAGCGTTACCCGATGCAGCTCGAGTGGGTGATCAACCAGTACTTCGAGATCGACCACTACCAGCCGCTGCTGTTTGTAGTGGATTCCTTCGATCATCTCTTTGACCTGGTGGGCGAGCTGGAACGGTGGATGCGCCAGGGCCGGCTGGACAACGTGTCACCGGGAGAGCCAGCCATCAGTGAGCCCGACCTCCGAAGCTTCCTGGACGCCTCCGCGAAGATGTAGGCCCGCCAGCTTGACCTGAACCCGACATCGCGTAACATTCCGGCCTGATCTGCGGGCGTAATTCAGTGGTAGAATGCCAGCTTCCCAAGCTGGACGTCGCCGGTTCGAGTCCGGTCGCCCGCTCTCCTCGCGCCCGTTGTCCGCCCTGCCGCCTGTTCCTCATGCTGCTTTCATCGTTCCGTCACTGCCGGACCGTCGCAAGTTGTCGCGTGGAGCAACCGGTTCGGCCGGTCGCTGAGCAGTTCGTGTCCCGGGACACAGCGAAAGCGGCCCTCCGCTGAGATGTTGCGACCCTTTGGCACTGAGGCAGCTTCGGGTTAGGCTTCTCGTGGCACGGATGCAACGCTGCCCCGGTGTGCGTTTACAACTCGCTCGGGCACAACAACTTATAGGCATTGTCCTCGGCTCCGCAGCGGCCCGGTACCTGCGTGTGACGCCGGTTTGACGCACGACCTCGACCCTTTTGGCCGCTTCCGGGTGACCGGGCGGCTCCAGGCGACCATGACCCGCACTTCTCAGCTCCGCTCCCTCGCTCTCGGCGCAGCCCTGGCATTCGGCTCCCTCACCTGCGGTGGCGAGGGCGTCAAGCCTCCCCCAGAGGCGAAAGCCATCGAGATGTTGAATGGGAACGCACAGCATGGGATCGCGGGTCAGCCCCTCGCCAACCCCCTCGTGGTTCTCGTGACCGACGACAACGGGGGGCCCGTTAAGGACGTGACGGTGCACTGGGACGCCCAGGGCGGAGGAAGTGTCTCGGGCGGAACTTCCCTGACCAACGCCGACGGGCTCGCATCCATCACCCGGGTATTGGGACCCACGGCCGGTGAACAGACGACCACCGCCGCGGTCAGCGGGCTTGAGGGATCGCCCGTGACTTTTACGGCCACAGCCCTCTCCGGCGGCGAGCCCGGTCTCATCATCACGACGCAGCCACCGGGAGCAGCGGTCAGTGCGGAAGTCTTCGAGCCTGCCAGCCAGCCGGTCGTTGTTCTGACCGATGCCGGTGGCGACCCAGTAGCCGGCGCGGTTGTGACGGCGAGCCTGGCCTCGGGAAGCGGAACGCTGGAAGGGCAGGTCACGGCCACTACCAACGCCAGCGGCGTGGCGGCGTTTGAAGATTTGGGCATCAGGGGATCAGGCGCGCACACCCTGGAGTTCACCGCGGGCGCAGTCACGGCGACATCGTCGGCCATCAACATCTCGGCGCTGGCGGCCGAGGCGGCGACCGGCAGCTGGGGCCCGGTTGTTTCCTGGGACATCGTGCCGCTGCAGATGACCTTGTTGCCCAACGGGAAGATCTTTGCCTGGGGTAAGAGGGACGTCGCGGACAGCATGGGAATGCCCCGCGTCTGGGACCCGGCTCAGGGCGGTCCGTCCACCGCATCCATGATCGATGTCAACGAGATGCTGTTCTGCGCCGGGCACACCCTCATGGCCGACGGCACGCTGATGATCGCCGGCGGTCACCACATGGACGACCGCGGCATCAAGGTGACGTACTTCTACGGCCCCAGTGGCTCCTGGATCAAGGGTCCGGACATGGCCTTCGGCCGGTGGTACCCAACCTTGACCACCTTGCCGGATGGCAACGTGCTCACCATGGCAGGGCGCGACGAGAGCGGTGCCGTGATCAGAACACCTGAGCTGTGGAACGGCACTAACTGGGCCCAGCTCTCAGGCGCAGGCCCGCTGGAGATCCCGTACTATCCCAGGAACTTCGTGGATCCCAGGAGGGATGCGCAGGTCTTCTACGCCGGCGAACGGATCATGTCCCGTTGGTTCAGTTACGCCGGCTCGGGGAGCTGGGCTCCCGGTCCGGAACACATCTGGAAGTTCAACCGGGATTATGGGACCGCGGTCATGTATGACACCGGCAAGATCCTCTACGCCGGCGGGGGCGGTGACACCGGATGGAACACGCCTGACCCCAAGTCGGCCACGCCGACGGCCACGGCCGAGAAGATCGACATCGATCAGGCTGCCCCGGCCTGGGAGGATGCCGGCTCCATGTCGTCGCCCCGGAGGCACCTCAACTCCACCGTCTTGCCCGATGGTGAAGTCCTGGTCACCGGCGGTGTCAGCGGCGGTGGGTTCAACAATATCGGCACCGCGGTAAGGACCGCGGAGATCTGGAACCCGGAGAGCAACGGGTGGACCACCCTGGCCGCCGGCTCAGTCGCCCGTGGCTACCACTCCGTCTCGCTACTGTTGGCGGACGGCACGGTGCTGCACGGCGCGAGCGGCGACGCCGCCATCCCCGGCGGGGGTGGTGCCATCTACCCGGCCGAGCGGAATCACCAGATCTTCTCGCCGCCGTATCTCTTCAAGGGCGCGCGGCCCACAATCAGCTCCGCACCCGCGACCGTGGGCTACGGGGAGGTCTTCACGGTGACTACACCAAACGCGGCGCAGGTTACCAAAGTGCGGTGGATCCGGCTGGCCTCGGTGACCCATGCCTTCGACATGAACCAGCGGGCCAATACGCTGAACTTCTCGGCCGCGGCGGGGAGTGTTCAGGTGACGGCTCCCTCGGGTCCGAAGCTCGCCCCTCCGGGCCACTACCTGCTGTTCATCCTGAACCGCAACGGGGTCCCGTCGGTAGGAAAGATCGTCAAGGTCCAGTAATCGAGAAGGTGCGCTGCAGCGGAGGGGGCCAGCCGAATCGGCTGGCCCCGTCTCATATCCGGCCGCAAGGGCCAGGACTCCACCCAGTACACGACCTCACGTCTCCAGTGATCTCCTGCCCAACACTCCCACCAGAGCCGGGCCTCAGAAGCCACTTTGCTTATACGCGGGAAGTGAAACCCGGTCTTGAATTTAGGGGCGCGGAGAGAGATCTTTCCGGGCTTATCTCAGGCGGGTGTGCCTCCCTAGTTCTTCGACCGGCGCCGGATGATCCGAGTAACTGCGGTACACCACGATTCGATCGCGGCCGAGCTGGGGCTCCGGGAAGGTACGGAGCTTCTGTCGGTCAATGGCCGCGAGCTGGACGATTTCCTCGACTGGGAGTTCCTCACCGCCGAGGAAGAGTTCCTGCTGCACGTGCGTCAGCCCGATGGCGAGGAGATCGAGTTCGACATCCAGCGTCCCCTGGGGGAGACTATCGGGGTAGAGCTCGAGGCGGCGCGGATTCGGCGCTGTGCCAACCGTTGCGACTTCTGTTTCGTGGATGGGCTGCCCGACGGCTTGCGTGACGTCCTTTACATCCGGGACGACGATTACCGGCTCTCGTTCCGTTACGGCAACTTCGCCACGCTGACGAACCTGAAGCCCCACGACGTGCAGCGCATCATCGAATACCGGCTGTCGCCTCTGTATGTCTCGGTTCACGCCACCGATCCCACGGTGCGGCGCTACCTTCTGCGAAATCCGACTGCGCCCGACGTGCTCCCGCAGCTGCGGGAGTTTGCCAACCATGGCATCGAGTTTCACACCCAGATCGTGATGTCACCCGGGGTGAACGACGGGCCGGTGCTGCGGCAGACCCTCACCGAACTGTACCAGTTCGGCCCCCGGATCATCGGCTGCTCGGTGGTCCCGGTAGGGCTCACCGAATACTCCAAGCATCACCTGGTCCGGGAGCCCGGCGCGGAGGAGTGCCGTGCCGCCATCGAGCTCATCGAAGAGCGAGCCACCATTTCGCGCGCGGAGCGGGGCATCAATTGGGCGTTCGGCGCCGACGAGCTCTACCTCCGTGCCGGAGTCGAGTTGCCCGGGGCGGAGATTTACGATGGCTTCGATCAGGTCGAGAACGGAGTAGGGTCGGTGCGCTGGCTGCAACAGCGGATCGATACGGTCTCCGCCGAGCTTCGGGGTTGGGAAGGCAAGCGGATTGCGGTGGTGACCGGTACGGCTATGGGTAGGCTCATGCCGATGGTGCTCGAACCACTGGCCAGAACGACGGGCGCCCAATTCGAGCTCATTCCGGTCGTGAACACCCTCTTCGGCCCAACAGTCACCACGGCCGGGCTCCTCCCCGGCATGGCAATGCAACAGGCTCTGAAAGGGCGCCGCGATCTGGATCTGGCGCTGCTCCCCGGTGAGTCGGTGAACGACGACGGACTCTTCATCGACAACATGAGCTTCGACGTGCTGACCCACTCAGTACCGGTGGAGCTGCGCCTGTCGCGGGATTTCACCGATGTGCTTCAGGTGCCGGTGGCAGCATGAGCAGGCCTACCGTTGCCATCGTCGGCCGCCCCAATGTCGGCAAATCCACGCTCTTCAATCGCATCCTGGGCGGCCGCCCGGCGATCGTATCGGAGCGTCCGGGCACCACTCGCGATCGCCACTTCGGCGACGCCGACTGGCAGGGGCGTCGCTTCTGGGTGGTAGACACCGGCGGGCTGCTGCCCGAGTCCGAGGACTCGATGGATCGTGCGATCCGGCGCCAGGTCGAATTCGCACTGGACGAGGCGGACGTGGTGGTGTTCGTGGTGGATGGGCGCGAGGGACTCAATCCGGTGGATCGGGCCATTGCCGATCGGCTTCGGAAGGCTGGACGGCCGGTACTGCTCGCCGTAAACAAGCTGGATAACCTGGAACAGAGCACCGAGCAGTACGGGTTTTACTCTCTGGGGTTCGGCGACCCAGTTGGGGTGAGCGCCGCGGTGGGGAAAGGGAGCGGCGATCTTCTGGATGCTATCGTCGAGCGGCTCCCGCCCCACGATCCAGGGGAGGACGAGGAGACGATCAACGTGGCGGTGGTGGGGCGGCCCAACGTGGGGAAGTCCTCGGTGGTCAACCGGCTGCTGGGCGAGGAGCGGCATCTCGTGGCGGCACAGGCCGGTACCACCCGCGACGCGATCGATTCGATCTTGCGATTTCAGGGGAAAACACTCAACTTCATAGATACCGCAGGGTTACGTCGTAGAGCTAAAGTAGAAGATGACCTGGAGTTCTATTCCACCCTCCGGACCGAACGAGCGATCGAGCGGGCCCACGTGGCCGTACTGGTGGTGGACGCGGCGGTGGGGTTGCACAACCAGGATCTCCGGATCGCCACCCAGGCCTGGGACGAAGGTGCTGGACTCATCGTCCTGGTAAACAAGTGGGACCTCATCGAGGAGAAGGACGCCAACACGGCCCGGCAGGGTCAGGAAGCGCTGGTGGCCAAGGCCCCATTTCTCCGGTACGTGCCGTTCCTCTACGTATCCGCACTCACCGGGCAAAGAGTGCGGAAGGTGCTGGACCTGATCCTAGAGGTCGCCGAGGGACGGGAGCGCCGAGTGCCCACGGCCGAGGTCAACAAGGTGCTGGCGACGTTGATCGAGCGAAACGCGCCGCCCCAGAAGCCAGGTGAGGAGGTCAAGCTGCTCTACGCCTCACAGATCGCCACCGCGCCCCCCACTTTGGCCATCGTCAGCAACCGCCCCGACGAGGTGCCCGAGTCGTATCAGCGCTACCTGGTACACGGGTTTCGGGAGGCCTGGCCGTTCACCGGATCCCCACTGCGCCTGAAGTTCACCAGTCGAGGATCGCGACGCTGATGCCCGCGGCCGCGCTGTGGCTTCTCGCTTCCTACCTGTTGGGAGCCATACCGACGAGCCATCTTCTCAGCCGACTGTTTGCCGGCATCGATCTGCGGCAGCACGGCAGTGGCAACCTCGGCGCTACCAATCTGTACCGGGTGCTCGGCTGGAAGTATGCGATCCCTGCTGCGATGATCGACATCGCCAAGGGCACCATCCCCGTCCTCCTGTTCGCGCCGCAGGCGTCCGACTCCCAGCTGTTTGCTCTCGCCTGCGGGGTAGTGGCCATCCTCGGGCATGTGTTCTCGGTTTTTGTCGGGTTCAAGGGAGGGAAGGGGGTGGCGACCGCGGCGGGCGTCATGCTCGGCCTCGCTCCGCTCGCGCTGGCCGTGTCGGCCGTGGTCTGGGGCCTGCTGGTCCGGCTCACCGGGTACGTCTCGCTGGCGAGCATCGCCGCCGCCGCGGTACTCCCGCTGGCGGTCTATCTGTTGGAGGACTCGAGCTCACCGGCGCTCTTCTGGATCGCGGTGGCCATCGCGGTCGCCGTCATCCTTCTCCACCGGCGAAACATTCAGCGCCTGCTCAAAGGAACGGAGAACCGTTTCGGTCGCCGGACAGCGAGCACGCCGCAGCCATGACCTCCATCGCGGTGCTTGGCGCCGGCAGTTGGGGGACGACGCTGGCCAATCTCCTGGCCCTCAAGGGGGAGACGGTGCGGCTCTGGGCCTACGAGCCCGAGGTGGTGGCGGCGGTCAATGAGCGTCACGAGAATCCGCTGTTCCTGCCCGGTGTATCCCTGGCGCCGGGCCTCCGCGCATTCGCCGACGCGCGAGAGGCGGTAGCGGACGTACCGGTCATCGTCTCTGCCGCTCCGAGCCACGCCGTCAGATCAGTGGTCTCGGCCATCCGGGGCAGGGTACGGGGCGGCGCGCTGGTGGTGAGTGCCACCAAGGGAATCGAGACGGACACTCTGGCCCTGATGTCGAAGGTGTTCGAGGAGTGTCTCCCCGAGGCCCGCTTCGCGGCCTTGTCGGGGCCCAGCTTTGCGCTGGAGGTGTGTCAGGGGCAGCCAACGCTGGTGGTGGCTGCGGCTCGGGAGGAAGCGACGGCACGCGAGGCCCAGCGCATCTTCGCTACGCCGCGGTTCCGGGTTTATTCGCACGACGACGTGGTGGGCGTGGAGCTCGCCGGTGCGCTCAAGAACGTCATCGCCATCGCCGCAGGCATTCTGGAAGGGCTCGGAATGGGGCACAATCCCAGGGCAGCTCTGATCACCCGGGGACTCGCCGAGATAACCCGGCTGGGAGTCGCGCTCGGTGCCAGCCCACTCACCTTCGCCGGTCTAGCCGGCATGGGGGACCTCATCCTGACTACGACTGGAAGTCTCAGCCGAAACCGCGCCCTGGGCGTGGCGCTGGCAGAGGGGCAGACGCTGGAGCAGTACAACGCCGCCCATCGCAGCGTGGCGGAAGGCGCCAACACTTCCAAGGCCGGCGCGGCGCTGGGGAAACGGATGGGGGTAGAGCTTCCCATCATCGAGAAAGTCGGTGAAGTTCTGTTCAGCGGGAAGGCTGCTCGGGAGGGCATCGCCGAGCTCATGGCACGTGAACTCAAGTCGGAGCAGTGGAGATGACCACCACCCGACCAGTCCAGGAGTTTTACTCGATCGGCGAGGTCTGTGCGCTGACCGACCTGAAGCCGCACGTCCTGCGCTACTGGGAAAGCCAGTTCCGCTTCCTGAACCCGGCGAAGAACCGTTCGGGCAACCGGGTGTACAAGGGACGCGAGGTGGAGCTGATCATGCTGGTGAAGCATCTGCTTTATACCGAGAAGTTCACCATCGACGGCGCCCGCCAGCGGATCGACCACTACCGCCGCACCGGCGAGCTCCGGGTCTCGGCCAGACGCGCATTCGAGACGGAGATGGCCCAGGAGGTCCGCACCACGCTGGAGGAGGTGGTGGGGATTCTTGATGGTAAGCCGGTCCCGCAGAAAAGCGTGAACAGTGAACCGTGAACCGTGAACGGTCGGTTGAACCCGCTTACCGTTCACCGTTTACCGTTCATGTTTATCTTCCGCGACGATGAACATCCTCGTGAGCAACGATGACGGTGTGCTGGCCCCCGGGCTGGCGCTCCTCGCCGACGTCTGCCGGGAGGTCGGAAACGTCACTGTGGTGGCTCCCGATCGGGAGCAAAGCGGTACGTCTCACTCGCTCACCCTGCACCGCCCGCTCCGGCCCACCCGGCGCCCCGACGGGGGCTGGCAGATCGATGGCACTCCCACTGATTGCGTCATGCTCGCCCTCCAGGCGCTCATGCCCGAGCGGCCAGACTTCGTATTTTCCGGCGTCAACCACGGCCCCAACATGGGCGAGGACGTGCTCTATTCGGGCACCGTCGCCGCGGCTATGGAGGCGGTGACGCTGGGCGTTCCCGGCATCGGCATCTCCTTCGCGGGCAACCAGCCGGAGACGATGGCCACCTATCGGGAGCTACTGCTGGAGCTGGTCCGGCGAATTACCCAGGTGCGCGACTTTCCGGAGCAGATGCTGCTCAACATCAACTTTCCCAGAATCCCGGCGTCGGAGGTCAAGGGCATCCAGGTCACCAAGCTGGGAAGCCGCTACTTTTCCGAGTCGCTGACCCGGATGAAGGATCCGTGGGGCCGGGAGATCTTCTGGATCGGAGGTGGCACCATCACCTGGACCGGCGGGGAGAACTCCGACCACCTCGCCGTGGCCGAAGGCTACGTCTCGGTCACTCCGCTGCACATGGATCTCACCAACTACTCTTTGCTGGAAACGGTTCGAGGATGGTCGCTGGAGGGGTAGGGGAGGGCGACAGCTACGGGGGATACCGGACCCGGCTGGTGGAGACTCTCCGGCGCAAGGGAGTGAGGGATCTCTCGGTGCTGCGCGCCATTCAGATGGTGCCGCGGCACCTCTTCGTGCCGGAGAGCGTGCGCCATCGTGCCTACGATGACATCGCCCTGCCGATCGGCAGCGGGCAGACGATCTCCCAGCCATACGTGCAGGCCCGGTATCTCGAGTTGATCGGCCTCACCGGGCAGGAGAAAGTGCTCGAGATCGGAACCGGATCGGGTTACCAGACGGCCTTGCTCGGCCTGCTGGCCAGCATGGTCTTCAGCGTGGAGCGGGTTGCCGGGCTGGCCCAGAGTGCGCGCACGGCCCTCGTGGCTGCCGGCATTCGCAACGTAACCGTGCTGGTGGGAGACGGAACGCTGGGGTGGCGTCCGTTTGCGCCCTATGACGCCATTCTGGTTTCAGCGGCGTCGCCGGAAGTGCCGGCCCCCCTCGTCGACCAGCTCGCGCCCGGAGCGCGAATGGTCATCCCCCTGGGGGATCGCGCCGCTCAGACCTTGACGGTGGTGGAGCGCCAGGGTGACGGCGTGCGGACCAGCACCATCGCCGACGTTCGCTTCGTGCCACTGGTGGGCGAATTCGGCTTCCGCCAGGAATAGACACCAGGAGACTGTGCATGGATCTGCTGCCCCGCCTCATCGACCTCTTTTTGCACCTGGATCAGCACCTGGGCCAGCTGATCTCCCAGTACGGTACCTGGACTCACCTGATCCTGTTTCTCATCGTCTTCTGCGAAACCGGACTGGTGGTGACCCCGTTTCTGCCGGGTGACTCGCTGCTCTTTGCCGCCGGGACGTTCGCGGCGCTGGGCGCGCTCGACCTGTGGCTGGTCGTGCTGCTGCTGATCGTGGCTGCGATCGTGGGGGACACGGTGAACTACTGGATCGGCGCCTACATCGGCCCCCGGGCATTCAGGGGGGACATCCGCTTTCTCCGCAAGGAATACCTCGACCGCACCCACGCCTTCTACGAGAAGCACGGCGGCAAGACGATCATCATGGCCCGGTTCGTTCCGATCATCCGGACGTTCGCGCCGTTCGTCGCCGGCGTCGGCGCCATGAGCTACCCCAAGTTCATCGTCTACAATGTGGTCGGCGCCGTCCTGTGGGTGGGATTGTTCGTGCTGGGTGGCTACTTCTTCGGCAACATCTCCGTGGTGCGGGAAAACTTTACCCTGGTCATTCTGGCGATCATCGCAATCTCGGTGCTGCCTATCGTGGTCGAAGCGCTGCGGGCCCGCCGGAGCCGGCCGGCGTGAGTACCCGGTTTCTGGTCTTCGGAATGGTGCAGGGAGTCGGATTCCGCTGGTTCGTGGCCCGGCACGCGAGAACGCTCGGTCTCACCGGCTATGCCCGCAATCTGGCCGACGGCAGCGTCGAGGTGGTAGTAGACGGGCCCGATGAAGCCTTCCCCGCGCTGGAGCAGCTACTCCGGCGCGGCCCGGCCCATTCGCAGGTGGACCGGGTGGAGCGGTCCACCGAAAGGACGGCCATCCCGACAGGGGAAGGCTTCGATGTCATGTAGCTGGGCATTCAACCCGAATCACGCGACCCGATGACGACGGTTACCGACCGAGTTCTGAAAACGTTGCGACCCATTCCCGACTACCCCAAGCCGGGCATCCTGTTCCAGGACATCACTCCGGTCCTCCGCGACGGGGGCCTGCTGCGAGACGTCGTCTCCGATATGTGCCGCCCATTCCGCGACCGCGACGTCACCTACGTCATGGGCATCGAAGCGAGAGGCTTCATCCTGGGCGGGGCGGTGGCTGCTGCGCTGGGGGCCGGGTTCGTGCCGGCCAGGAAGCCGGGAAAGCTGCCCTGGGAACGGGCCACGGAGTCGTACGACCTCGAGTACGGCAGCGATTCGCTGGAAGCCCATCGGGACGCCTGGAACCAGGGAAGCCGAGTGCTCGTGGTCGATGATGTGCTGGCCACCGGTGGCACGGCCAAGGCCGCAGGACAGTTGGCGCGTGGGTTGGGTGCAGAGCTGGTGGGGTGGAGCTTCCTGCTTGAGATCGCCGGCCTGAAAGGGCGCGAGCGGCTGTCCGGTGCCCCGTATCACGCGGTGGCGTCCTGCTAGCGGGGCGATGGGTTACGGGGTTGCACCGGCCGGTGCAGGGGTGCCATTTTCCCCTGTTCCGGCGGATCGGAGCGAAGTCGCGGGCCGGCTGGGCCTCTGCTAAGAAACTACCTGAGGACTTGGTTCGCAGGTTGAGGTGAGCCAAGTAGTTGCACCCGCCCCCGTAGCTCAGATGGATAGAGCAGCAGTTTCCTAAACTGTTGGCCGCGTGTTCGAGTCACGCCGGGGGCATCAGCGCGGTGCGGGCGATGGCCGCGGGATTTCCTTTAAAACCTTAGTGCTGGATGGCCATGGCAACGACAGTGGAACCGACCCGGACAGGACCAGCTCCAGCACCTGCCACGACGAAACCCTGGTATCAGCAGCGCCAGCGGCACCTCCTGGCGGGCGTGGTGATCCTCGCCGTCCTGGCCCTTGCGGCTTGGTTCGTGATTGCAAGCGGGAAGCGCAAGGAGCAATTTGCCGCGCGCAGCCTCAATCAGGCCAGAGTGGCTGCGGAGGCGGGGAATCTGCCTCTGGCCTCGAGTGAGCTCCAGAAGCTGATCGCGTCCTACAAGGGCACTGACGCGGCCAGCGAGGCGGTAATCACCCTCAACCAGGTGCGGATGATCAACGGCCAGAACGAGCTGGCCGTGGTGGGGCTACGGGAGTTCCTGGCCAGCAAACCGAGCCCGCAGTACGTCACGCCGGCAACCGGGCTGTTGGCCGCGGCGTTGGAGAATTCCAAGCGCTGGGCTGAGGCCGGCAACGCGTATACCCAGGCCTCGACCTCAGCTGAGGTCGAGTACCTCAAGGCGAAGTATCTGGTGGACGCGGGTCGCGCTTTCCGCGAAGGCGGGAAGACGGAGGAGGCGGCCAAGGCGTATCGCACGGTGCTTCAGAAGTACCCCAAGGCCCCCAGCGTCACCGAGGCGGAGGTCCGCCTGGCCGAGCTGACTGACGGGAAGATGTAAGGCGGGGCTGAGAGGCTGGGACAAACAAGCTAGGGGCTCAACCGGCATGGGCCCCTCTTTTTCTTAGGTTTAAACTAAGTGTCGTATAAGATATGTTATGTTAAGTGCGCCTGGGGAAAACTGTGGAGAAGTGTGGATGATCCCCCCGGCCTTCTGTGTATGTGATTGTGGTACAATGTGATATGAGGTTCCTCCCCGCCCACCCCTCAGCTGCTATTTCCCCTCCCACACTCCCCGGAAGAGGAGTCGTCCCTGACCGGCCAACCAGACCTCCGTGGCCTGGGCTCCGTTCAACTGCCCGCGCACCGCGAGCTCTGGCCCTCCCCTGCTGCGGAATCTCAGGGGCAGCACAGCTTCCCCTCTGCAGGCCAGCGCCAGCGCCGCAGCCACCGTCCCCGTGCCACAAGCCAGGGTCTCTCCCTCCACACCCCGCTCGAATGTTCGGATGAGCCAGGAGCCTCCGGACGCCTTCGGAGGACTCACGAAGTTCACATTGGCTCCGACCGGCCCCACCCAGGGGTCGGACCGGAGCATGCGCCCCCGACCAGCAACATCCACCGCTTCAATGTCGGCCACCCGGACCACGAGATGCGGCACCCCGACGGTCCCCACCGAAAACCAGCGCTCACCCGCCCCCAGCCTCAGCTCCGCCAGGTCCCGAGGGAGCTCACAGTCAGGCAGGTGGATCTCCGGTTCCTCATCCTGTCCCCGGGAGATCACCCGGACCAGGCCGGCGTCGGTCAGGAGGCAGAACTCGCCCGGTGGGACCATCTCGAGCTCCACCGAGAGCCGCCCGCTACAGAGCGCCGCGTTGCCGCACATGGCACCGTGGGAGCCATCCGAGTTCCAGTAGGACATCCGGACCGCGCCAGGCGTCGAGGGCGTCAGGATGACCAGGCCGTCCGCGCCGACTCCATTGCGGCGGTCGCAGATGGCCCGGACGCGGGCCGGAGGCCAGGCATCGGGTGCCGTGGCGCGGCCATCGAGCACCACGAAGTCGTTGCCCGAGCCGGTCATCTTGTAGAAGAGCGTCCCCCTCACATGCGTCCAACGAGCGACTGGAGCCGAAGCCACCATACCATCCAGATTGCCTCCCGAACGATGCGCTTGTTCATCTTGCTCTGGCCTTCGACCCGGTCGGTGAACACGATGGGGATCTCCACCAGCCGGAAGCCCTTTTTCCAGGCTCGGAAACTCATCTCGATTTGAAAGGAGTAGCCGTTGGAGCGGACCTTTTCGAAATCGATGGCCTCGAGCACCTCGCGTCGAAAGCACTTGAATCCACCGGTGGAATCCGCCAGCGGCAGGCCGGTGATCCAGCGGGCGTACTCGTTGGCCCCAATGGAGAGCAGCAACCTCGAGATCGGCCAGTTGATGACGTTGACCCCGGTACGGTACCGGGAGCCGATGACGACATCGGCGTCGTTGGCGGCCCGGACAAAGTCGCCCAGGAACCTGGGGTCGTGGGAGAAGTCCGCATCCATTTCGAAGATCAGGTCGTACCCATGGTCCAGCGCCCAACGAAACCCGGCCAGGTACGCCTTCCCCAGCCCCGATTTTGCCGGCCGGTGCAACACGTGCACTCTGGGCGTGGATGCCGCGAGCTCATCCGCCAGCTGTCCCGTGCCATCGGGCGAATTGTCATCCACGACGAGGACTTCGAGCCGTGGATCCTGATGGAGGATGGCGGGCACCACGAGTGGGAGGTTCACCCTCTCGTTGTACGTCGGCACCACGACCAGCAGACGGTCAGCCACGAGCGCGACGAAGGTGCAGGACAGCGCCGAGCAGCGTAATCAGGATGACTGCGGCCCAGGTCGCCACACTGATCATGGTAGCCGTACGGACGATGGAGGGCCGATAACGCAGCACCACCCGATGCTCCCCGCCCCGGGCCAAAGGAACCGCCATCAACGCATGATTGGCTCGAATTACCGGCACTGAGACTCCATCGATCTCCGCCTGCCAGGATCGGTGATAGGTGCGGCTCACATGCAAGAGTGCCGGACCGGTAGAACGAACCCGCACCGCCAGCGTATCATCGCCGTTCCCCTCGATGGTTGCAGTGCCGGTTCCACCGGCCTGCCCCACCGCCAGGACCGGCTCCTCCACGACGGTGGTCTTGGCCGGATCGAAGGTCGGGGACCAGAGGGTAGCAATCCGCCGAGCCGAATCGGGCTCGACCTCAACCCCCGGCACCACCGAAACACCCGGCAGGGCCGCATCATTCACGTACACCGCCACCCGCTGATCGGCGCCGAGGAGCCGAAACCCGGGGAGGTCCACCTGCCCCGGCAGGAGCACGTACCGGGCGGCCAGGGTCCGCAGGGCGGCGCTGTTGAGGAAGCTGAGCCAGTACTGTTCGACCTCCCCGGTGGTACGGGCCGACTGGCGCGCGGTGTACCGGGTTAGATCATTGTACCAGCGGAGCTGGTTTCCATGGTAGCCGAATACCTCAGGAACCCCGTAACTGGCCAGAAAGCCCTCCGGATAGACCCCGCCGACCGTGAGCACTCGCTCCCCCGCCACCAGGCGTGCCCGAAGCGCCTCGATCCCCGGATCCGGGGGGAAGTAATCATCGTAACGCACCACCTCGATATACCGGTTGTCGACCCGGATGAGGTCGATAGCCGTGAGCAAGATGAGGAACAGGGCCACGTGAGCGGCTCTCAGCTTGCCGCGGCTCCAGAGAAACACCGCCCCCCAGGCAGCTCCGCAGATCAGCGCTACGATCAGCCCGCCGGCCGCGAGTCTTCCAACATTGCCGGCAAAGGCGTCAATCCGCCCACCTGCTTCCGCCCCGCCGAAGATCGAAGTCCAGGTGCCGTAAAGCCCGGTCCCGCCAGCGAGAGTCACCACCGCCACTAAGAGCCCTGCAAGAGCCCCAGACGCGAGACCCAACGACATTGCTCGGCGGGCGCGGGGGTCGCCCGCACCGAGGGCTCGCTCGACCAGCAGCGCCGCCAGCAGGGTGAGCGCCACAATGACGAGGTATGTTGCCAGGCTGGGGGCCCGGAAGTTCTTGAGACCCGGGATGACGGAATAGAGCAGCCGGAACACTGGCGTTCCCGCCCCCAGGGCGTACAGCAGGGCGACAGCGGCCATGGCCGCAAGACCCCAACGCCGCCGGTCACCCTTGAGCCCGGCCACCGCAGCAATCCCCAGCACCAACACCAGCACACCGCCGTACTCGGAATTGTGCTTGAACGGGTTCTTCCCCCAGTACGTCTGCGACTGCACGTCGGTTCCGGAGAACTCGGGAATGAAGAGCGAGACCGCTTCTTCTGCGTGCAGCGACCAGCTGGCCGAGTACTCGAAGCCCCGTCCCACCCCCGCCCGGGGAGAGTCGTCTCTGAGATAGCGATACATCGGCAGCAGGACCACAGCGGCTACGCCCGCCGCCGTCACCACCGCCAGCATTCCTCCGGCGAGTCCATTGGCGAGAAACGCCCCGCCCGCATGTCGCTTTGTCCAGAGACTGGCGAGGGCGTAAAGCGCCAGAGCGAAATAGGCGTAATACGCCAGTTGGGGGTGGGCCACCACCATCAGTCCTGCCACGACTCCAAGCCAGAGAAAACGAAGCCAGGAGTGGCGATCGAGCGCGGTCACCAGAAGCCAGAGCGCGGCAGGAAACAGCGCGGTAACGTACATCTTGCCGTCCTGCCCACCCCAGACGAGGCTCACGAGGTTAGCGGACAACAGGTACGCGGACCCGGCGAACAGCGCCACCAGGCGGCTGGCACCGAACGCTCGGGCCGCGAGGTACATGAAGACCCCCGCCAGATAGACGTGGACGATCAACTTCCACGCCAGGGCGCTGGTCAAGGGCAGGAGGAAATGCAGGATGGAGGCGGGATAGAGAATATCCCCGCTGCCGGCTTCAATCGTCGGCACACCCCCAAAGAGATACGGGTTCCACAGGGGCAACCGGCCCAGCGCCCGGATGTGCTCGACGAAAAACTTGCGGAACATGATGCCGGCGGCGACGGTGTCCTGGCCCAGCAACATGCCGCCCGGGCCGCTCACCAAGTATTGGCGGAAGACAAGCAGGGTCAGCGCCGCCATTCCCACGAAGGGAACCCAGCGCGGAATCTGATCCAGCTCGGACGACCTCCGGGTGTGACACTCAGACCTCTCGAACCGTCGGGGGGCTCGGCGCGCCGCGCCGAAGCAGCAGTGGAACGGCCGGCAGTACCTCAGTTCCCGTGAGCAGCAGCCGGCTCGCGAGGGCCAGCGCCGCGGCCGGCTTCAGTCCGATATCGCCGGCCAACATGAGGAGGAACACCGATTCCCTGGGGCCCAGGCCTCCCGGTGCGAACAGGGCGACAAAGCCGGCCAGATAGGAACAGGTGAACACGCCGATCGCCTGAGGCAGACTCAAGACGACACCTGGCAGCAGTCCGCGAGCCAGGAGACGCAGCGCCACGCCGTAGCCAATCCAGGCAAGCACATTGGCGGCAAACGCTGCCGCGACCATCCCCGCCGGAATGGCTCGAGGACGGGGCCAGGAAGAAGGCAGTAGCCGGCCGACCCGGTCGAGCAGCGGCTGCGAGGTGAGCGCAGCCACTCCGAACAGGGACAGGAGGATGACGACAGTCGCGATGGGGAGCGCCCCCTGCCCCACGGCCTGAAACGCCTCGCTTGCCGTTGCGGCCACTACCGCCGCCCCGCTCGCAAGGGCCAGGACCTGAAGCACCAGGGCTCCGGCCACCGCGACCGAGGGATCTACGCCCGCGCGTTGCGCCAGCACCGCGGCACCAGCCACGGCCCATACCTTCCCGGGTACGTACTTGCCCAGGCTCGCCAGGAACCAAATGCGCGCGGCAGTGGAGAACGCCAGCATTTCCCCCATGCTGAGCACAACCCGGCGCCACGCCTCGATCAGGACCGCGTAGCTGGCAAACACCACCAACACGCTGGCCGCGAGCCATCCGGTCGAGAACTGCCACTCGATAGGCTGGGCCCGCAGGCTCTGCCAGTTCACCGCGATCGATCGGACGGCCAACCCGACCAGGAGCACCCCGGCGACGATTTGCAGCCCGCGCCAGAGTCTAGGCCGCGCCACTGGGCCGCTTCGCTTTCACCTGTACCTGTACGGTGTCTCCGGCTTCATCTTCGATGGCGATGATCGTCCGCTGCCCTCCCGTCGTGGTCAAGAGCACCCGGCCATCGGCCGAGACACGGGCAGCTCGGACCGAGCGGCGGAGCCGGCGCCACTGGACGATCTTGTGTGCCGAGGCGAAATAGGGGCGGCCATCAGCCAGCGCTTGCAGCAAGGCTATGAAGGCCGGCTCGGCCCCGGGAAATCCGAGAGCCTCCGTAGTATTGGGGTGCCACAGTCCTACCCAGGCACCCTCAACCGCCTTGCATGTGCCGGCGAGCTCCCGAGCGTCATCGATCCAGCGGCCTGCTTCCTCCACTCCGGCGTACTTGCTCAGCGCCCGATCCATCCAGACGAGCGGCAACAGGTCGAGTGGTAAGGTCGTCTCCGCCGCAGCATCCCAGGCAGGAACCACATCCGCCACGCCGAGCCGGAAGCCATTCCGGTCGGCAAACCCCCAGGTGGCGTCGTATTCGAAACCGGCTTCGACCATGATCCGCTGGGTACGCCCCGGACGCATACGGAGGAAGTGCTGGCGAATCCCCTCGACCGGTGAGTCTGCCAGGCGACCGAGCGTCCGACGCTGCCGCATCATGGCCCTCACGTCCCCGGCGGTGGCGAAACTGCCATGGAGCCCGATCTCATGGCCGGCATGGGTCAATGCGGTCAGGATTCGGCGAGCCCCCTGCCCTTCGGGCCGGTAGGTGGAATCGCCTGTCAGCATGGATCTGATGCTGGGATCGGCGCAGATCACAAACCAGGTTGCTCTGATCTGGTGATGCGCCTCGAGCTGAAGCAGGGAATGTACGCCGCGGGTAATGGGATCCCGGCTGATGCTCCGCAGGGCGGCGCGGGCCACTCGAGCGAAGAGACGCCAGTGCCCCTTGGTACCAAGCTCCACCATCCGGAGCAAAGGAAAGAGCAGCCACCAGTCCACGACGTCGAGGTCATGGGTCACGGCTACCGCCCACCGGTGGCCCTCCGGCCAGGGCGCCACCGATCGCACGGGACGTCGCCCCGCCACTGCCAGAGCGGCTCGACGGAGCTCGACACCGAGGAGCGATACGACCGGCTGGCGGCTCTGACCGGTCTGCACCAGTGGGTTTTCGCTCGCCGGCACGCGTCCGTGGCGATCGGTCGCGTTGGACCGCTGCTCCACGGCACCGCCCGCCACCTCGGCCACCGCGCGGAGTGCAGCAGTCGTTACCCGGACCTCACCGTCTCCCCGCTCCAGTGCAGCCTGGAAACTCAGGTCTGCCGCCCCCGAGCCGGCGGACTCGCGGTCGACCACGGTCAGGCGCACTAGATCGCATTCGGCCCGCTCGGCGACCAAGAGGCGGGAGAGGTCGACCAGGAGATCGAGCCCGAAGCGTTCTGCTGGGCGAAGCCGGTCACGGGCGACATCTACCAGGATCACCGCCACCCCGCTTCGGGGACCAGCTCCCGGACGGTCCGAGCCGGCTGGCCCGCCACGACGTGGAGGGACGGTACGTCCGAGCTCACCACGCTATTGGCGCCCACGATGGCCCCGCGGCCGATGCGCACGCCGGGAAGCACCACGCAGCCGGCGCCGAGCCAGGCGTCCTCTTCGATGACGATGGGCCCCTGGGAGACCGGTGCGAAGCCGCGGATTCGAGAGTGGTTGGGGTGCGACGAGGTGACCAGGGTGACGCGGGGAGCGATGCTCACCCGGTCGCCGATGGTGATGTTTCCCCTGTCGGCGAGCTCCTCCACAATGAGGAGGTCGTCCGCGATGTAGACCTCCTGCCCGATGGTGAAGCCGCAGGAGCGGAGCAGGCTCACGCGCCAGCCCGGGAAGAATGCGTTCCGGGCCCACCGCTTGAGGATCTTCTTTCGAAGGCGCCACGCGAAGCTCACGAGCTATCCCAGGTAGCGGTAGAGGCCCGCGCCCAGCCGTGCGACCCGGGCCGGCAACCGGGACCAGAGAGCGCCGACTGCGGCCAGGGAGCCGCGGTCGCGCGCGGCGATGTTCAAACCGGCGGGCGTTGGCCAGTAATCATAGGCCAGCGGTATGGCCTGTCCACCCCAACGGCGCTTGAACTCCACTAGGCCTTCCTGCTCCGGGGCTGCGCGACCCATGTCGAATCGGCAGCCTGCGGCCACGGCATCCTGAATGGCGGTCCAGAGCAGCACGTGATTGGGCCGGTGCTCCAGCTGGGCCGGATCCGAAGCACCAAAGGCATAGATCCAGGAACGCGCTCCCTTCCACACGGTGATGGCGGCAGCCGGGGTGCCCGCACTGCTGAAGGCGAGATACACCTCGGCCAGACCCGCGCCCTGGAGCCGCCGGCATCCCTCGACGAAGAAGCGCCGGGGTGGTGGAGGCAGTCCATGTCCATGGGCGGTTCGCTCCTCCAACTCGGCCATGATCAACCAGTCCTCCGCTGATTGTCCGCGGCGGACGACGAGTCCAGCCTTCCGGCCCTTCTTGATGCTCCGCTGGGTGCTGCTGGCGTGCAGCTGTTGCCAGACAGCGGACTCGCCCTGCTCCGTGGGGATCTCATACGTCGCATAGCGGGAGGCGCGCTGGTACCCGCTGGGAACCGGATATTCACCCCGGCTCTTCAGCTCGATCCGCCGGACGCCGCGTTCGCGCGCCCGCTCGAGTACCGCCGCGCACAACGCCGCAGCGGCCGCCCCGTCCTGCGCCAGCGGGCCCGCGGCGTAGCTGAACGGCAGGCTGACGAACCGTCTCGGGCCAAGCAGGGGCGGTATCTCCGCCACCGCCAGGAGACCGCGCAGCGCGCCATCTTCGCGAGCCGAGTAGTAGTCAAGCCGCAGGCGATAGATCTCACCCAGACACAGTGCCCACTCGGGGCGATGATAGAAGGTGCCGTGGACGGCCGCGAAGTCGCGCCAATCCTCGGGCGGCTCAGCCGTGCGGCTGATGGTCAGCGACGGCATCGTAGATCTCGAGGAAGCGGTCGATGGCGGCTTCGGGCGCATAGGTCCGCAGCACATGCTCCTTCCCTGCCCGGGTCAGCCGCTCCCGAAGCGGCGCATCGGTGAGCAGCCGCTCGAGCTGGATGGCCAGGTCGGTGGGATCCCCGTCCCGAGCAAGGAGGCCGGTTTGTTCATGGACGACTACCTCGGGAATGCCGCCTGCGGCCGTCCCCACAACCGCGGAGCCGGCCAATAGGGCCTCCACCAGGCTCAGGCCCAAACCCTCTGCGTGGCCGCGACTGGGGAGAACCGTGACCGTGCTGGCACCGTACTCGCTCGCCATCCGCGCCTGAGGAACGAAATCCGACCAGACGGTCCTGGACCCGATCCCGAGGTCGCGAGCCAGTGACTCCAGCTCCGATCTGGCGGGTCCTTCGCCCAGAATCTTGAGCTGGCAGGCAACGCCTTGCCGGGTAAGCTCAGCCACGGCTCGGAGCAGGATGTCCACTCCCTTGCTCGGCACCAGGTTCCCGGCGTAGAGCAGGCGCGGCGGGTCGAGCTTGGCCATCCGGGCACCCTCGAGGAATCCGCTCACATCGACCGGCATCGGGGTGACCTGCACCCCGGCGTGGAGTGCAGGGAGCATCCGCTGAATGTCGCCCGCCAGGAACTTTGATACGGTGGTGACCCGAGTGGCTCGGTGGAAAACCGGCAGCGCTATTCTGCGGACCAGAGCGCCACGCTCGAGCAGCCGGACATCCGAGCCGTGACAGGTGATCAGGTACGGCACCCGGCCTCGACTCGCAAACCATCCCCCGGGCATCCACCAGTGGGCGTGCACTACATCGGGCGAGAAGCGCCGAATGGCGTTCCGAACTGCCCGTCCATAGCCGAGCAGAAAGCCGGGGAACGCAAGCGCCGCCACCGGTGACAGCAGGGTACGTCCGTGGAGATTGCCGGTGTAGGCAACCCGCTCGAGCGCGTCAGGACCGTACCGAAAGCGATGAATCCGGACCCCGGCAGCACGTTCGTCCGTGGCCGTGCCGGGCGCGTGCGGCGCAATGATCTCGACCTCGTGTCCCCGCGCGGCGGCCCCCTGGGCGATGCGGGCGACAAAGGCGCCCGCAGGGTCACCGGTGAAGCGAGGATAGTTGTGCGTGACGGTGAGAATCCGCATGCGCTCCCGGCTACTGCACGAAGCGGATGGCGCCGGCCTCGTCGGCAATCGCGGCCAGGGCGCCGGAGCGGTCGAATGCAACCCGCCGCGGGGTCCCACCGATCTCGATGGTCGAGCGAATAGCTCGGGTGGCGCGGTTGACCACGTAGACGACCCCGGCAGTCGGGACCGTAACCCATACCTGGGTCTGGTCCGGTGTGATCGCGAGCCCGAACCCGCCAGCGCCCAGTCCCACCCGCGCAACTTCGGCACCGGTTTCCAGGTTCAGCACGATGA
This sequence comes from uncultured Gemmatimonadales bacterium, assembly GCA_963846435.1. Taxonomy (GTDB): domain Bacteria; phylum Gemmatimonadota; class Gemmatimonadetes; order Gemmatimonadales; family GWC2-71-9; genus CAVVWJ01. Next base: position 50,087 of record CAWJVX010000001.1, read on the forward strand.
GATCGCCATCCTCGCCCGCGGCATAGAGCTCCCTGCCGTCAGCCGACAGGCCCAGCCCCTGCGGTCTGCCGGGCACGGTGAATCCGCGCAGAACATCACCGGTATCGTCGAGTTCGTAGATTCTGCCACCGACGTCACCAACATAAATCCGTGACCCGGCAGTGTTGATGACGAGGCCATTGAGGTTTCCACCGAGCTGAACCGTGCGGGTGACGCGGCGCATCGCGGGGTCAATCAACAGCAGGTCACCGGTGTTGGTGGTCACGTAGATCTGCTGCCCCTCCGGACCGACGGCTACCCGGTAAGGGTCGCCGGTAACGGCGATGGCGTGCACCTGCCTGGCGGTCCGAGCGTCCACCACCCCGATCGTCTGCGCTGCCTGATTGGTCACGTAGGCCCAGGTCCCGGCGGGGCTGAAGGCGACATCGGTCGGCACCTGACCGACCGGCACCGTGATCAGCGACTCAGCCTGGAGCGTGGTGCCGACCAGGCGTGCGGCGTCGAGAAGGGTACAGTACACGAGGCCGGTGTTGGAGATCGCGATCCCGAAGGGCCGGCGGCCGTCACGCAATGTGGCCGTGACCCTTCCCTGGGGATGGGTGCGGGCGGGTCGAGCAACACTATCCCGTACCGGCTCTGCACCGGCGGTGTTCCCTCTTGCGTCGGCGCCCTGGCCGGACTGGCAGCCGCACAGGACGGCGAGCGCGATCAGCCGGAAATGACCTCTAGTCGGCCAGTGCATTCCGGTACCACCCCTCGCACAGTTCAGCGACGTTGTCAGGTGCCAGCCGAGCCCGCCACGATTCGCCAATCAAGCGCCCCATAGCGAGGCGGTCGGGCTCCGCTTGAAGGTCCAGTACGCTGTCGGCGATCGCCTCGGCCGCTGGGAGCGTGAGCCGCCCGGGCCCGGACTCGGGAATGATCTCCACCGCCGCGCCACTATCCCAGCAGGCTACCACCGCGACGCCGGAGACCAGCGCCTCGATTGCCGATCCGGCCGTACCGTCTCCCCGTGCGGTGAAAAGCATGATGTCGGCACGCTCGAGGTACGACCGGGCCTGGGATGGGGCCATGGCTCCCACAAACCGGACCAGAGACGAGACCCCGAGCCGAGTCACCCGTTGTTCCAGAGCCGGACGCTCCGGTCCGTCCCCGATTATGGTCAGCGGAAATTCGTGGCCACACGAAGCCAGGACGGCGGCTGTCTCGATGGCGAGGTCCACCCGCTTCGAGGCGGTCAGCCGGGAGATGACCACTCCGCCGCCCCCGCCCCGAGTCCACGGATGGGAGCGCGTATCGATCGGCATGGGATGGATATGCGCGGCGTCGATGAACCGGCCAGTGGCGGTCTGAATCCAGGTACCGACCTCACGGGAGACGGTGGTCACGACGGCGGCCCGCTGAAAGAGCGGCCGTGCCAGCGAGCGGGCGATACTCGACTCCCGCAGCAGGGAGGCATCGGTGCCGAGGGCCGTCAACACCAGAGGGGTGCCAGCCGGAGCCGCGAGGCCGGCTGGTATCCACCCGTAGGCGTGGACCAGGTCGGCCCCGTTCAAGAGCTCATGGCGGACGGCGGCCCGCATGGACCGCCGCAGCCGGGCCAGGGCGAGCCAGCTGATCGGGTTTCTCAGCGCAGCCGCGATGGAATCCTTGCGGGAGATCATTGCCCGGATGGAACGACCGGCCCGCAGCTGGTTGACGGCAACCCCGTCGACCTGGGTCTCCCCTGAGGCATCGCTGGGAGTGACGACCCGCACCGAGATCCCCCGGCGCGTGAGAGCGCGGGCGAGCGTGCCGAGCGGGGCGCCGAAGAGGTCGCCTGGTCTGCGGGGGTAGTCGTGGGTCAGGAGGACGACCCGCACCGGTCAGTCCCGGACGTCGAGCTTCTCGAGCCGAGCGAGATCGCGGGCGATCTCCCGTGTCTCCTCGCGCATTCCGGCGATTATCTCCCCCAGAAAGCCGAACCCGAACAGGACGATGCCGCTGATCACCATCATTTCGACCAGATTCAGCAGCGGCCGGAGCCCGATACCGTAGCCGAATCGGAGCACCAGGGCCACAATGCCCGCCAGGAGGCCGATGACGAAGAGAATGGCGCCGCCGACACCGAAGAACAGCATCGGTTTGCGGCCGAACCGGAGCTGGAACCAGACCGAGATCAGATCGAACAGCCCGACCGGTATGCGCTTCCAGTTGAACTTCGAGATGCCGGCCCGGCGCGGGTAGAGCGGAACCGGCAGCGACATCAGCCGATAGCCGTCGGCCGCGGCGATCACGACCATGTAGCGATGCCAGTCGGGGCGGAGCGGAACACCCAGCATGACCTCCCGCCGGTACGCCTTGACTGAATTGAGATCGGTGACCCGGACGCCGAACAGCCAGCGACACAGGACGTTGTAGATGTTGGAGACGAACGCCTTCTCGTACTTGCCCTGCTTGGTGCCGGTGACGATATCGGCCCGCCCGTCCAGAATCGGCGCCACCAGCCCGGGTATGTCCTCCGGGAGATACTGGAGATCGGCCGGGTAGAACACGAACACATCGCCCCGGGCGATGTCGCCGGCCGAGCGGAGGCTGTCCGCGATCCCGCGTTGCCGGCGGTGGGTCACGACCGACAGAAACGGGTATTGCCGCTCCAGGTCGCGAAGCACCCGGTCGCTCCCGTCCCGGGAGCCGTCGTTGACGACAATCACCTCGAAGGAGAAGCCCGAAGGGCCGAGGGCTTCGGCGCAGCGCTGGAGAAACTCGGGAAGGTTGGGCGCCTCGTCCTTGGCCGGGACGAGTACGCTCACATCCAGCGTCTCGACCGGGGCGATGGTCATACGCGTTTCCGCATTCGCGCCGGAAGGATGCCCAGCTGGTCGCGGTACTTGGCGACCGTGCGGCGGGCGATCTGAATCCCCTGCTCCTGAAAGAGGTGGACGATCTGCTGGTCGGTGAGCGGCTTGGCGCTGTTTTCCTCGCTCACCATCTTTTCCAGCTTGGCCCGGATCGAGCGGGCGCTCGCATCTTCACCTGAGGCAGTGGAGAGCGCACTGGAGAAGAAGAACTTGAGCGGGAAGCACGCCCCGTGGGGTCTGCACGTACTTCTCATTGGTTACCCGGCTCACCGTGGACTCGTGCATGTTGATGACCTCGGCCACTTCCCGCAGGGTGAGCGGCTTGAGGTACTCGATGCCCTTCTCGAAGAAGTCGCGCTGCCGGTCGACGATGAAATTCATGACCTTCAGCATGGTCTGGCGCCGCTGCTCGATGGCCTGAATCATCCAGTTGGCGCTGTTCATCTTGGAGGCGATGAACTCGCGATTCTCCGGGGTCATCTTTTTCTTGTCCCGGGCGATCTCCTGATAGGAGCGGCTGAGCCGAAGCCGCGGCATGCCGGTGTCGTTGAGGAACACCTGGTAGCGGGTCCCGATCTTTTCCACGATCAAATCGGGAATGATGTACCCATCGCTCTGCTGGGAGTACTTGAGCCCGGGCTTGGGGTCGAGTCGGGAAAGCTGGTCGGCGGCGGCCTGCACCGCTGCCGGCTCCACCCCGAAGCGCTTGGCCAGGTCGTTCCAGCGATGGGCGATGAGGTCGGGGAAAGTCTCCGAGACCAGACGGTAGGTGAGAGAGCTGGTATCGGCCAGCTCCACCAGCTGGATCAGCAGGCACTCCCGGAGGTCCCGCGCCCCGATGCCGGATGGATCGAGCCGCTGGATGACGGCGAGCATCTCCTCGGCCTCTGTCATCGTGTAGAAGGGCGGGGATGACGGAGAGGACGGAGAAGGTGGAGAAGACGGAGAAGACGCGGAGGAAGGAGACGATGCCGGGCTGGAGGCCAAGGCGGCAGCGGGCATGTCCAGGTCCTCAACCTCTCCATCCTCTCCGTCGTCTCCGGCCCTGCTGACGTGCCCCGCCATCAACAGGTTGACCGAGTTGAGAATCTCCTCCAGCGACGCGGCCAGGTAGCCTTCCTCGTTGACGTTGCCCAGGAACTCCTCGGCCAGCAGGAGCTGGCGTGGGGTCAACACCAGCATCTGGAGCTGCTCTCGGAGGTGGTCAATCAGGTTGCGGGACTCCACCGTGACCGGTTCGGTGTACTCCAGCTGCTCGTACTGCTCCCGGGTGCCGCCCACTTCGAAGCCGTTGAGCAGGATCTCCTCCCAGTCGACCTCATCCTGCTTGTCTTTCTGCTCCTTCTCCTTCTCGGCGGTGGCGGTCGGTTCCGGGGCTTCCTCTTCCGGCTCCAGCAGCTCGAGGAAGGGGTTGGCCAGCAGCTCCTGCTTGAGATGCTGCTGCAAGTCCATCATGGGCATGTACAGCATGTCCATGGCCTGGTACAGCCGCGGATTGACCCGCAGCTCCTGCCGCATACTGGTGTGCTGCGACAGTCCGGTTCTCATGCGACGGCCTCGAGACGGGTGCGGAGCCGCGCGGTGAGAGTCGGTCCGAGGTACAGCTGGGCAACCCGGTCGTCGTAGACCAGATCGCGAACGGTGCCGGCGGCCTGTACTTTTCCTTCGAACATGATGTAGGCCCGATCCACGATGTCGAGGGTCTGCTCTACGTTGTGATCCGTGATCAGCACGCCGATGCCCCGATGCCTGAGGCCGGCGACGATGGTCTGGATGTCGTGGACGGCGATCGGATCGACGCCGGCGAACGGCTCATCCAGCAGCATGAACTTCGGGTCGGACACCAGCGCCCGGGTGATCTCGAGCCGCCGCCGCTCACCGCCGCTCAAGGTGTAAGCCCTGTTCTTCCGCAGGTGTTTGATCGACAGCTCGTCCAGCATGCGGTCGAGCCGGCTGTAGCGCTCGTCCCGGCCGAGGTTGCGCGTCTCCAGGATGGCTAGAATGTTCTCCTCGACGGTCATCTTGCGGAAGACCGAGGGTTCCTGGGCCAGGTAGCCGATGCCATTGCGGGCCCGCTGGTACATCGGCGCGTCGGTGAGCTCGACGCCGTCCAAGCGAACCCGGCCCTCGTCCGGCCGGATGAGGCCAGTAATAAGGTAGAAGGTCGTGGTCTTTCCCGCGCCGTTGGGGCCGAGCAGCCCGACGATCTCGCCCTGCTCCACCCGAACACTGACATCGTCCACGACCCGGCGCCCCTTGAAGCTCTTGCTCAGCCCGAGTCCTTCGAGCAGGCTGGCTTTGGTGCGCTGCCGGGTGAAGGACTTGGCCCGCTGCACCGCACGCCGGGCCGATCCGAGCAAGGCATCGTAGACCGTCTGCCGCTCCTCGGGTGCGGGTCCCCACCACGCCACCCGGGGCCTAACGGTCTGCCAGTAGCCCGGGCCGGTGTCGAGAATCCATCCCTCCGTGGCCAACCGGGGAAGCACGGAATCAATGAGGTGGTGCCGTACCTCATCGCCGGAGACTTCCTGGTCGGCGTCGCCGGTCGGCTGATAACAGGCCAGGTAGGCTTCGCGATAGCTGTGGACCAGATCGGAGAACGGGATGCTGTCGGTCGGGCCGGCGGCGCGGACGATGGCGGCGAGCCCGATGGGCACCGACGGATCGCGATCGCCGAGCGCAGCGACCCATTCCGGGGCGGTCATCGTCTGACCGGCCCAGGTGGCGTCGCAACCGGACGCGGCTTGGTGGAATCGGGTGCTGCGACAGCATCGGTGGCCTCGAGCTGGATCCCATCCACCTGGCCGCGGACATCTACACGATCCACTCCACCCTTTGCCGCCTGGCTCATCGTCATGACGATGACATCACCACGGGCGTAGTTGATGGACGGCCGCTCCGGGTGCTTCTGGCTCGGGTCGACGTGGTACGACTGGGCGCCCTTCCGCGCCACGATGCGGCTCAGCGCAGCCCGGCGGGTCCCGGCCGAGTCACGCTGGACGAAGCTGGCCACCACGGTATCGCCCCGCATCCAGTCCCGCTGCTTGCTGACGGAATCGATCGTGCCGCCCAGCCAGGCCGACCCGAAGCCTCGGACCTCCTTGAGTTGCTGGGCTGGGGTATCGAGGGCGAGCGAATCGGCGCGCATGGCATAGGCCGGCGAGGTGGCATAGGGACGGATCGAGTCGCCCCAGGCGAGCGTCTGTTCCAGCTTGCGGTTGTTCAGGTCAAGCCCGATGGTGTCCGCCACCAGGTCCCACTCCTTGCTGACGGCATGGCCGCTGCCCTTGGCGACCACGTAGGTCAGCTCTCTCTGGTCGAGCTTCAGATCGAGCCGGCGGCCCGTCAGGTTGAAGCTGTCCCGCCCCAAGCCACGCATTACGGGGGTTCCGCCGCTGAGAGTGCCGTCGCTCGCCTTACCGGTGTCCAGCCTCAGCGAGTCGCCCCGGGCCGCGAAATCGCTGCGGTCGATCGTCACCTTTCCGCCGGCCCAGAGCCGATCGCTGCCCTTCAGGCGCACCCGGTCCGCCACGATGATGTACGGCTCGGCCGGTTTGGCTCCGGCCGGGGTCGTCCCATACTGGATCCGGGGACGGCCGGTGGAGAACATCTCCAGGGTGTCGCGCACTCCCTTGACGACCCGGTAGTAGTCGAGCGCCGGGCCGGTGAGCGTCGAGCCGGTCTTGAGATTCTTGGTGGTCACCCGGCCCCGCGCCTGCCACTTCTCCCCGTTCCGGTAGTAGGTCCCGTGATCGGCATCCATGGTGAGGGTGGAGTCGCGGTACTTCACGTTGCCGATGAACTGGACCACGTTGCCCCCATACGCGGCCACACTGTCGCTCTGCATGGTAAGCTGCTGTCCGCGGCATCTGAGCCGAACGTTGCCCCCGGCGAAGTAGTTGGTGCCGGCGGAGGTTTCCTTGACGCTGCCCTGGCGGTCGACGTTGTCGATCTGGAAGACGCACCGGTCGGACTGGCCGTACGCGAGCTGCGACCCTGGCCACGAGGAGCAGGACGGCCAGTCCGAGCGGGTAGGCGGGGAGGCGGGGAGGCGGGGAAGTAAAAGTATGCCGCGACGAGGCTCTTACCCAGAGCAAGCTTACCCGCTTACCCGCGTACCCGCGTACCGTCTTACCCGCTTCCCCGCTTCCCCGCGTCATTGCTGCCCCGGCAGCAACAGGCCCTCGCCGGACACGCCCCGGGGGCGGTCGGTCACCACGTTCTTGAAGTCAGGGTCGGACCGGAAGCTGTTGCCCTCCAGGTGTTCGGCACCCCGGTCGAAGGAGAACTGCTTGTCGGTCATGATCGTGTTGGTGGCATTGTCGTAGCGCAGCGACTCGGTCGTGAGCCGGCGCCCGTCAGGTGATACCACCCGCACGTTTCCCGTGGCCTCCATCGAACCGTCCTGCCAGCGATACGTCCCCCGGTGAGCGGTCAGCGTGGACCCCTCCGCACCCTTGAGGTCGAAGAACACCACCTTGACGTTGTGCAGCTCGGTGATCTGGGTCGGCTCGTAGTAAAACGCGGTATCGGCTTCCACCCGGCTGCGCCTGACCCCATCATTGGTCACGTAGTGGGAGAACCCCTCGAGCACCTGGTCGGCGCTGTCTGCCGCCTGCACCGTCGACGTGGGCCGGACCCCGGGGTCCTCACAGGAGAGGACGGACAGGATGAAGAGGAACGCGGGAACGAGGGAACGAGGAAACGCGCGCCACGCTGCCCTCCCGGATTCCCTTCCCTCGCTCCGTCCTGCCCTCGTTCCCCTCATACCGCCCCCGCCCGCATCAGATCGTGAAGATGGACCACGCCCACAATCGCGCCGCGCTCATCCACCACCGGAAGCACGATGATCTTGTGTTTCTGCATCGCTCCAACCGCGGCAGCGGCCAGATCGCCGGGGGCCGCGGTCTTGGCCGATCGGGTCATCACCTCGGACACCGGGCGCTCCAGGAAGCCGGGATCGCGCTCCGCCAGGCGGGTCAGGTCCCCCGTGGTGAGCACACCGGACAGATGCCCGTTTTCCGCGACCATGGCGAGCCCCCGCTCGCGCGCCAGACTGACGACTGCCTCCCGCATGGTGGCGTCGGGCCGGAGCACCCGTCCCGCCGGGAGCATCACGTCCTGGACCCGGAGGAGAAGTTGACGGCCGAGACTGCCGCCGGGGTGGCGCTCGGCAAACTGCTCCCGGGTAAATCCCCTCTCCTCCAGCAGGGCCACCGCGATGGCGTCGCCGAGAGCCAGGGCGACAGTAGTGCTCGCGGTCGGAGCGAGATCGTGGGGACAGGCCTCCTCCGCCACGGTGCCGTCCAGCGCCACCGCAGCCACTCGCGCCAGCAACGAGTCCCCTGCCCCGGTGATGGCGATGATCGGCACGTTCAGCCGCTGCAACGATCCCACCAGGCCGAACAGATCCTGCGACTCCCCGCTCTTGCTCAGCACGATGGCGACGTCGTCCGGCCCTACGATGCCCAGGTCGCCATGGAGCGAATCGACCGGATGGAGGTAGGAGGCCGGGGTGCCGGTCGAGGTCAGGGTGGAGGCAAGCTTCCGCGCGATGAGCCCCGACTTCCCGACACCCGACACGATGACTCTTCCCTTGGCCTCGGCCAGCAGACGCACCGCCCGGGCAAACTCGCTCCCTAATCGGCGCCCGGTCTCTGAGACCGCCGCCGCCTCCAGCTGGAGCACTCGGCGCCCCGCTCCGATCAACTCCGAGTCGTCAAGCCGCACCGGCGGTCTGCTCCGTAAAATAGCGGGCCAGCGTGTCGTCCCACTCACCCCGCGCGCGCAGGAGAGCCTCGACCACCTCCCGCACCGCCCCATGACCCCCGGGAGCCACGGTTACGTGTGCCGCCACCGCTTTGACTTCGGACACCGCGTTGGCCACGGCAATCGGCAGTCCTACCTTCCGCAGAATCGGCAGATCGGCGAGATCGTCGCCGACGAAGGCAACCTCCTCCCACGCGATGCCGCGACGCTGGAGCAGGTCCGCAAGGGCTGCGGCTTTCCTCGGCCCTGGGACCTGGAGCAGCTCCTCTACCCTGAGCTCCGCCGCCCGCAGCGCGGTTGCCTCGGAGGTCCTTCCGCTGAGCCAGACGACCGGCAATCCCGTGCTGCGGAGGAGAATCAACCCCAGGCCGTCCTGGATGTCGAAGCGCTTGAGCTCTACCCGCTGTCCAGCGACCGGCCCGATGAAGACGCCGTTGTCGGTCAAGACCCCGTCAACGTCGAGCCCGAGAAGCCGGACCCGTCGCGCCGCAGCGGCGCCGAGCGATTTCATACCCGGGCCCGCCCCCAGATGTCGAGCGTTTGCCCCAGTAGGTCGGCCAACTGGCTGAGCGGCCACTGGGTGGCCGGATCGCTCAGCGCGCGGGCGGGATCGGGATGAGTCTCGATGAAGAAGCCGTCGGCGCCGGCGGCCGCCGCCGCGGCGAGGAGCGGCGGGATGAACTCGCGCTGCCCCCCGCTGGCTCCGTCCTCCCCCTGCCCCGGCTGCTGCACCGCGTGGGTGGCATCGAAGATCACCGGAGCGCCCGTGGCCTGTCGCAGGCGGACGAAGTTGCGCATGTCCACAACCAGATCACCGTACCCAAAAAAGGTCCCTCGCTCCGTGACGGCGACCTCCGAGGCGCCGGCGCTCCGCACCTTCTCTACGGCTCCCCGCATGCCTTCCGCCTGCATCCATTGACCCTTCTTGATATTGACCGGCTTCCCGGTGCGTCCCGCGGCCACGAGGATGTCGGTTTGCCGGCAGAGAAATGCCGGGATCTGGAGCACATCGGCCACCTGGGCGACGGCCGCGGCCTGCTGGGCCTCGTGGATGTCGGTAAGCACCGGCAGACCGCTCGCGGCTCGGGCGCGCTCCAGGGCACGGAGCCCATCGTCCAGCCCGGGACCACGGTTGGCGGTGAGCCGTGAGCGGTTCGCCTTGTCGAAGCTGGCCTTGAGGCACACCGGGATTCCGAGGTCGTGCTCGATGCGCGCCAGCTCCTCGGCGACCGTGGGCAGCACGTCGCCGGGCTCGATGACACAGGGCCCGGCGATGAGAAACGGAGTGCGCCCGAAGGACCAGCTCATCAGCGCGAGCTCTCGGCCAGCTCCTCGGCCGCCGCGCGCGTCGGAGCGGCGGCACGGCGACGCATCGCCGCCGCAATGAACCCCGCGAAGAGCGGGTGCGGGCGTGTGGGCCGCGACTTCAGCTCGGGATGGAACTGGCAACCGATGAACCAGGCATGATCCGGCAGCTCGATGACCTCCACCAGCCCCCCGTCCGGCGACTGGCCCGAGAGTCGAAGGCCGAACTCCGCGAGCACATCGCGGTAGGCGTTGCTGACTTCCCACCGGTGGCGGTGCCGCTCGCTGATCTCGCCGGTGCCATACGCCTGTGCCGCGCGCGAGCCGGGGCGCAGGCGGGCGGTGTAGGCTCCGAGCCGCATGGTACCGCCCAGGTCGGACACGTCGCGCTGCGATTGCAGGAGCGAGATGACCGGCGTTTCGCAGTTGGGCTCGAATTCGGTGCTGTTGGTATCGGGAAGGTGGCAGACGTTGCGGGCGAACTCGATGATGGCAACCTGGAGGCCGAGGCAGATGCCGAAGAATGGGAGATCGTTCTCCCGCGCCCAGCGGACGGCTTCGACCATCCCGCCGATACCTCGCTCTCCGAACCCACCGGGGATGAGCAGCCCATCGCAGGTGCCGAGAAGGCGCTTGGCGGCCGCCTGGTCAGTGAACTGATCGCTCGCGAGCCACACGATCTCGACCTGGGCCTCACTCGGAATGCCTCCGTGAATGAGCGCCTCCTGCACCGACTTGTAGGCATCCTGGAGGTTGGTGTACTTGCCGACGACCGCGATGCGCACCCGGTGAGTCGGATGGAGAATCCGCTCGGTCATGATCTTCCACGGCTGGAGATCCGGCTCCTTGGTTTCCAGCCGCAGACGCTGACAGACCTCCCGGTCCAGGCCCTGCTCGAAGAATCGCACCGGAATTTCATAAATCGATTTGACGTCCGGACTCTCGATAACACAGCCAAAGTCCACATTGCAGAACAACGCAATCTTCCGCTTGATCTCGGCGGCCAAGGGCTGCTCGCTCCGGCAGATCAGGATATCGGGCTGAATTCCGATCTGCATGAGCTCCCGCACCGAATGCTGGGTCGGCTTGGTCTTGAGCTCTCCCGCGGCCGCGATGTAGGGCACCAGGGTAAGATGGATGAAGAGCGCATTGTCGCGCCCGACTTCCTGCCGGAACTGGCGGATGGCTTCGAGGAACGGCAATGATTCGATGTCGCCCACCGTTCCGCCGATCTCGGTGATGACGACGTCATGCCCGGGAGCAGTCCGCCGGATGGCGACCTTGATCTCATCGGTGATGTGGGGAATTACCTGAACCGTGGACCCCAGGTATTCGCCCCGGCGCTCCTTGGTGATCACCGCCTGGTAGATGCGGCCGGTAGTGATGTTGTTCTGCCGGGAGAGCGAGCGGTCGATGAAGCGCTCGTAGTGGCCCAGATCCAGATCGGTCTCGGCCCCGTCGTCGGTCACGAAGACTTCGCCATGCTGGAAGGGCGACATCGTCCCGGGGTCGACGTTGATGTAGGGATCGAACTTCTGCATCGTCACACTCAGTCCCCGCTCGACCAGCAGTCGGCCAAGCGAAGCGGCGGCGATGCCCTTCCCGAGAGAGGACACGACGCCGCCGGTGACGAAGATGTATTTGGTCGCGTTCGGACCCGTGGTCATTAGACCTGCCCTTGAAAAGTGTGCCAGTGGGCTTCCGCCCGTCGGAGATCCTCGGCCGTATCCACACCGGGAAGCGCAGGCTCCTGAAGCCGTGCGACCCCTATCGACATCCCGTGATGCAATGCCCGCAGCTGCTCCAGTCGCTCAGCCAGCTCGGCCTCACAGGGCGGCAGCTTCACCCAGCGCGCCAGAGCGGCTCGGGTAAAGGCGTAAATGCCCAGGTGCTGCCAGTACAGCCCGTCGCTGGGATCATCAGGCTCCCGCCGGTACGGGATCATGGCCCGCGAAAAATACAGAGCCCGCCCACGGGCATCGGTCACCACCTTCACCCGGCTGGGGTCGGCCGCTAAGGCCGGGTCGAGCGGAGCTGCGGCGGTGCCGATTTCGTCGCCCTGTTCCACCCGTCCCAGTGCTCCGGCCAGCGCCTCACGCGACAGAAAGGGCTCGTCGCCCTGGATGTTCACGATGGCGTCGTAGGCCGCAAACTCGGGGCGCGCGGCCACCTCGGCGACCCGATCGGTTCCGGTCTGGTGACCGCCATCCGTCAGAACCGCCCGAACCCCAGACCGCTCCACCACCTGCACCACGCGGGGCGAGTCAGTAGCAACCACCAGCTCCCCGACCAGACCGTGCTCCAACACACGCTCGATGACCCGGGTGATCAGCGGTTCACCTGCCAGAGGCTGAAGCGGTTTGTTGGGGAGGCGGGTGGAGCCGAGACGAGCCGGAATCACGCCCAGGACGCGCATCACGGAAGCTAATAAAGCGCGGCCCCCTAGTCAAAAGTTGTGCCGCGCGAGCCAGGAGCTAGGGACCCCAGGCTAGAAGATTGTACGTCAAAGAGTTAGACAGTTAGCAGCTGATGGGATGGGAGGGTGATCCCGGCCAGAGACAGAAAGTTGGCGAGGAGGCGCTTGCCCTGCAGAGTGGCAACCGATTCCGGATGAAATTGGACCCCATACACCGGGAGGGTTCGGTGACAGAGGGCCATGATTTCCTGACCAACGGGACGGTCGCTGGACCAGGCCACGGTCTCGAGCTCGGCCGGAAGTTGCTCGGGTGAAACCACGAGGGAGTGGTACCGCATTACCTCCACCGGGGAAGGAATGCCCTGGAAGAGCCGGTGCCCCGTATGGGCCACCATGGTGGTCTTCCCGTGCATGAGTCGGTCGGCTCTTACCACCCTGCCCCCGAAGGCCTCGCCGATGGCCTGGTGTCCCAGGCAGACGCCCAGTACTGGCACTACCCCCGCCGCCGCCCGGACCAAGGGGACCGAGATGCCGGCCTCACGAGGAGTGCCAGGTCCGGGAGAGATGACGATGGCCGATGGCCGCAACCCCAGGGCCGCCTCGGGCGTCAGCGCGTCGTTGCGGTAGACCACCGGGTCGGCGCCCAGCTCACCCGCGTATTGAACGAGGTTGTAGGTGAAACTGTCGTAGTTATCGAGGACCAGGAGCATCGTTCGAAGCTACCGGGAGCGCGCCGAGTCCGCCATCTGTCGGACAACGCTCCGTACGGAGTCTCTCCGGCGCCGCCCTTCAGCCCGAAGCGAGTCACCCATGCGAAAGTGCACGGCCTTGACTGAATCGGCCATAACCTGGGCGGCGGCTACGATCGAATCCACCTGGACCTCGTCCACGGGCGGCGTCGAATCGCCACCGAGATCCAGATCCTGGAGCTGGTCAACCAGCCCCTCTGAAAGCAAGAGTGGAACCGTCACGTCACCCGGATGGAAGACCGCCGTGCCGTACTCGACCAAGTCCTCGCTCGTGGAGTCGTCCTTGGCGCACCAGAAGCTTCCTTCCGTAAACGGCCCGCGGTGGACGTTGACGCCGGGACGGCCAGGCGTTTCGCTCTCGAGGTTGGCGGCCAGGCGGCAGCCCTCCAGTCCTCGAGCCAGCAGCGAATCGCCGAGCTTTACTTCCAACTCGACACTGGTCACCCGGTTCGGCGCCTCCCGCTGCAAGGTTACCCGCTGGAGCGTGCCCAGTTTGTCTCCGTTGAGCTTGAACGGGATGAAGGCGAGGGGAATGCTGATGGGACCACTGCCGTGGACCACTCCGTGCACGGTGCCCAGGCCTCGACGCACCAGGGTCACTCCGACCATTCCCACGGTGAATATGGCCAGGGCGCCGAGGGCGATCCGCACCCAATAGTTTCGCATAGACTCCGCGCTCCGTTCGTGCGGGTGATATGTTTCGCCCTACGTGACGACCTCGAAATCCGGAAAGTTTCAGCGGCAACCCCGGGGATGCCCGTGATCGACGTCGATGGACTTCAGAAGCTGTATGGTGACTTCCCCGCCGTCCAGGGGCTCTCCTTCCATGTCGGATCTGGGGAGGTCCTGGGGTTGGTGGGCCCGAACGGCGCCGGCAAGACCACCACTATCCGGAGCATCGCCGGAATCATCATCCCCAGCGCTGGGAAGATCAGGATCGCCGGCCATGACCTGGCGCAGGACCCGGTGGGCGCCAAGGCTGCCCTGGCCTTCATTCCGGATGAGCCTCATCTCTTCGAGTACCTCACGGTCGAGGAACACCTGCGATTCGTCGGCCGGCTGTACGGCGTAGCCGACGTCAGCAATCGGATTCCGGGACTGCTCGAGGAGCTGGATCTGGCCGACAAGCGAGGCTCCCTGCCGGGGGAGCTGTCCCGGGGAATGAAACAGAAGCTGGCCATCGCCTGCGGGCTCCTCCACGAGCCCAAGGCGCTGCTGCTGGACGAACCGCTCACCGGCCTGGATCCAGTGGGAATCCGCCGGATGAAGGCCACCATTATGCGACGGGCCGCGGCCGGGTCGGCCATCATCCTCAGCTCTCACCTCCTCCATCTGGTTGAGGAGATCTGTACCCGCCTGCTCGTCATGCAGCGGGGACGGGCGGTGGCAATCGGTACCACCGCCGAGATCATTGCCCGGCACCCGGAGCTGGGAACGCGGAGCCTGGAAGACGTGTTTCTCGCCCTCATCGGTCAGGACGAGGGCGCCGAGCGGTGATCCGCATGTTCGGCTACCTGGTCTGGCGCTCGGCGTACAACCGGGTTGCCCGCCAGCTCGGCCACCTGCGCAGCCCGAGATACTTAGCCGCGCTCCTGCTGGGGCTGGCGTATCTCTGGTTCATGGTCCTGGCGCAGCGGCCCGGCCCCCGTGGCCGGCGGGCTGGCTGACCCCCGTTGGCTCGAGCTGGTCGGCGCTCTCGGCTTACTGGGCGTGGTGGCGTGGGGCTGGATCTTCGGCGTCGAGCGGCGGGTGCTCGCCTTCAGTCCGGCCGAGGTCACCTTTCTGTTCTCGGGTCCGGTCTCCCGCCGAGGGCTGATCCAGTTCAAGCTGCTTCGCACCCAGCTCCTCATCCTTTTCAATGCCCTCCTGTGGACCTTGATCCTGTCCCGCGAGCGCTTCGGGGTCTCACCCTGGCTCCGGGTCATTTCGATCTGGGTGCTGCTGACGACGGTGTCGTTTCACCGGCTGGGAGCATCCTTCGTTCGCACCAGTCTATCCGAGCATGGTCGGCTGGGCGTGCGGCATCGAGTCGTCTCGCTCGTCGTGTTGGGGATCATGCTGATCGCCCTGACCTGGAGCATTGCCGAGGCGCTGCCCCGGTTGGCCGGGGCCGAGGCGCGGACACTGACGGGGTTCCTGTCGGTGCTGGGGGAGGCCGCGGCACAGCCGATTCCGACGGCCCTGACCTACCCGTTCCGGGTGATGATCCGACCACTTACCGCCCACAACGCTTCCGAGTGGCTCCACGCCTTGTGGCCGGCGTTAGCACTACTGGTGCTCCATTACGTCTGGGTGGTGCGCTCCGATACCGCCTTCGAGGAGGCCGCCGCCGCGGTGTCTCTTCAGCAGGCTCAGGCCCTATCGGAGCGACGGGCCGGGCGCGCCGCCCCGCTCGCCCCGGGCCGGATCACTCCGACCTGGTTTCGGCTGGCGCCCCGGGGCTGGCCCGCCGGGGCCATTCTCTGGAAGAACCTGGTGGCCATCACTCGGACCCAGCGGGTGAGGAATGTCGCGGTTGTCCTGGGGATCGGAGGGGTGGTCGTGTCCGCCCTCTCGTTCGAGCCGGAGGGATCGCTGGCTGGGATCGCCGGGTGGTTCGCGATCATCTGGGCCGGCGCCATGACGGTCATCGGGCCACAATGGGTACGCAACGATCTCCGGGGCGACCTGTTGAAGCTCGATCTGCTCCGGACCTACCCGGTGCGGGGCTGGTCGGTGGTCATCGCTGAGGTCGGCGCATCCGCGCTGGTGCTGACCGTAATTCAGCTGACGCTTTTCGTGATCGGCTACCTGGCCTTCCTTGGTAACCGGTCAATGACGATGCTGCTGGAAGAGCGCACTCTGGCGCTCCTCGCAGCCTTCGTGTTTCTCCCCGGCATCAACCTGCTGGGCATGATCATCCAGAACGGTGCGGCCTTGCTCTACCCTGCCTGGGTGCATCTCGGGTCGGGCCGGCCCGCCGGCGTGGAAGCCCTGGGACAGAACATGTTGATGATGGTGGTGTTCGTGGCCTTGCTCGGCGCGACCCTGCTGTTGCCGGTGGCGGTTGGTGGAGGTGCCTATCTGCTGCTGCATGGTGCGATCAACGGCTGGGCGGCCCTTCCTGCCACGGGGCTGGTACTCGCAATCATAGCATTCGAAGCCGCCCTGCTCGTCGAGTGGCTCGGTCGGGTCTTCGAGCGAACCGACCCCGCGTCGGCCGGTATCGGGGGGTGAAGAGGCTATTGGCTATGGGCTATGGGCTATGGGCGATCGGAAAAGAAACCCTCCGGTTCGGAGGGTCTCAGAGTTCGGAGCAGCCAATAGCCAGTAGCCAATGGCCAACAGCCTGTTCAGCTCGGGCCGGTGCCGCCCATGGGCTTGGCATCCGGCAGCAGGCGGCGGACTTCCCGGTCCAGCGCGGACAGGGACTCGTTCACACTCCGCTTGGCCTCGTCCCAGTTACGGTCGGTGGCGGCAGCGAGGCCGTCCAGATCGCGGCTTACCGCTTTGCGGGCCGCGCGGACGTTCACGATGGCGCTATCCCGGGCGTGGTCGACGCCCCGCTTGGTATCGCGCTCGATCCCGGCGATTTGCTCGTCGAGCTTCTTAAGCTGCAGGTCGAGGTCGCGCCGAAAATCGTTCCGCTGCTCATAGCTGTAATCCCGGGCCTCCCGCGCCTCCTCCCGAACCTCTTCGGCGCCCTCCCGAGTCTCCGCTCGCACGTCCGCGGCGACTGAATCCACCTTGCTCGCCGTCTCCTGACGATCGCGCGGACTGCAAGCAAATGCAGTTGCCATCAGCACCGCCGCAGCGGCACAGGTGATCTGCCTCATGTCGTTCCTCCTAGTCCGTCCGTTTGGTATGGCGTTGGAGTACGGAACAGGATAACCGTGGAGGGGGGATTACAGAGGTGACCTAGCTCACCGGAGGTGGTCCAGCGCGAGCCTTGGGACGTAATAGGGTGCCGCTGACACGTTTACCACTAAGGGACAAAGACCACAAAGGGCCACTAAGGGTAAGAGAAGTCACCACCCATTAAGGACTCGCCTGAAGCCTTCTCTCAAGGAATTGACGTTGAAGTTGATGAGAAGACCCAGCCAAAGGTCCTGAAGTCGGAGATATGTTAAAAGTTGTGCGGTATGAATGGAAATTAGTCTGTCGACCGCTTTTACTTCAACGATGACACTTTTTTCAACCAGGCCCCATCAGACGGTGGACCTCTATTGCAGAACCAATGATCTCGTGCGACAACACCAGTGCAGACGCCTTTGTGCCCTTCGTAGTCTTCGTTCCTTCGTGGTGAACCATCAGCCAAATCTTCGGGACAACGACGAGCCTCACCAACCGCCCGGATGCAAGCCCAACCCAACTAGCGCAGATCTTGCCGTCTCAGCCGCGGGGGTGGAATTGCTTGTGTACGGAGCGGAGGTATTCCCGGTCCACGTGGGTGTAGATCTGGGTGGTGGAGAGGTCGGCGTGTCCCAGCATCTCCTGCACCGCGCGGAGATCGGCTCCGCCCTCGAGCAGGTGAGTGGCGAAGGTGTGTCTCAATGTATGAGGGGTAACCCGCTTGGTTATTCCGGCGCGCTGGGTGGCGCGGCGAACCACACCCCACGCGCCCACCCGGGAAAGCGGCTCGCCTCGCGCATTGAGCAGGACCCTGTTCTTGCTCTTCCCGCGGTCGAGGACCGGCCGCATCTGGTGCAGGTACACCGAGGCGGCACCAATTACGCTCCGCCCGATGGGCACCAGCCGCTCCTTGCCGCCCTTACCGAAAATCCGCACCAGATTTTCCGTCAGGAGGAGATCGGTCAGGCCGAGGCCACAGAGCTCGGAGACTCGGAGCCCGGCTCCGTAGGCCAGCTCCAGAAGGGCGCGGTCTCGCCAGGCGAGCGGTTGCTCCAGATTGGGCGCGGCGAGCAGCCTCTCCACCTCCTGGACGCTCAACGTGTCGGGTAGCACCCGCCCCCGCCGAGGGCTCTCCAGCCGGTCGCTGGGATCTTCGCTGACTCGCCCTTCCCCGATCAGAAATCCGAAATAGGTCCGGATGGCCGAAACGCCGCGACGAATCGACGCCGGGCTCAGGCCGAGATCCTTCAGCAGATAGACGAAGTCGCGCAGCAGAGAGCGGGTAAGACGACCGGGGTCGCGCGCACCCCGGGCCACGGCGAATTCCCCCAGGCGCCGGAGGTCCCGCATATACGACTCAACGGTGTTGGCGCTGTGCCCCGCTTCGAGGGCCAGATAATCACGGAAGCTTTCGAGCCAGAAATCCCGGTCGATCTGAGCCTTCAGCTCTCGAATCACGAGGGGTTCGGGGTCTGGAGTCTGGTCCGCGCCTCGATCAGATCCTGCTTGTCGATGCCCAGCAGCTCTCCGGCGAGCAGCATGAGGCGCTCCTCATGGAGGCCAATGGCGCCGTCACTGAACGCCACCGTCCACATCCGCTCGACCAGCGCCAGGCGCTCCTTCTGTCCGAACCGCTGGCCCAGGCGGCGGGCGTACTCGATGAAGCGGGTCTGGCGCTCCTGCTCGGCCTCCGGTGCCGGCGGACTCTCCGATGAGGCCAACCCCCATCGATCGCGCAGGTGGGAAGCGACGAGCTCCCTGTCCCCCGGGGTCAGGGCTTGATCCGCATAGGCCAGCTCCAGAACCAGCAGCGCCGCCGCCTGTCGAGCCGAGCCCTCCATGACTTCGGACCCGGCGAGGAACGACGGCCCTGCGGGGTCGAGCGCTTCCTCGGTCGCGTGCCACACCCGTTCTCGCTGCCGCCGCCGCCGCCGCAACAGGTACCAGACCAACCCAGCGGCCAGCACGAGAAGAGTAGCGATCCCAAGGGTGCGGTTGATCCCGGTGACGATCTGGTTGATACGCTCCCAATTCGAGCCGATCAGCGTCCCCAGAATGGTGATGCTGCCGTACCAGATGCCCGACGCGACCGCCATCGGTATGAACGTTCGCATCGGGCTCAGGCCCACCAGACCGGCGAAGGGGGGTACAACGGCGCGGATGCCGGGAAGAAACCTGCTGACAAAGATTCCGGCGACGCCAAAACGGAGGTACTCCCGCTCGATCACGGCCAGCGATCGCGGCGCGAGCAACCGGCGGCCGACCTTGGTTGCGAAGAGGCGCCGCCCGTAACGCCGGGCGACGAAGTAGACCGCGACCGCTCCGGCAAGGTTTGACACCCAGGTAACGCCGAAGACACCGAGGGGCGTGGTTAGGCCCCGGTTGGTCAGGAACGCACCGAGCGCAACCGCGGCGTCGGACGGAACCGGCGGGATGACGTTCTCGACCGCTGCGAGCAGTGCGAGAACGGCGTAGACGGCGGCGGGCGGCAGTTGCGAGAGCCACGCCAGCAGCGATTCGATCAGCGCGCCTCCAGGGTGGCGACCGCGATGACCGCGATGCCTTCACCCCGGCCGATGAATCCCATTCCCTCGTTGGTCTTGGCCTTGAGACTCACGGAGCCCGGCCGGGCTCCCAGCCGCGCGGTCAGAGCCGCGGCCATGCTGCCGAGGTGAGGGCCGAGCTTCGGCTGCTCGGTGATGATCGTCAGATCGGCCTGAGCCAGCGCGTAGCCCCGTCGCCGTACCAACTCATGTGCGCTGCGCAACAGCTCCATCGAATCTGCGTCCTTCCACTGTGGGTCGGTGTCGGGAAACAGCTGCCCGATGTCGCCGGCCGCCGCCGCCCCCAGGATGGCATCGGTCAGCGCGTGGGCGACGGCATCGGCGTCGGAGTGTCCCGCAAGGCCCCGCGCGTGGGGGATGGTCACCCCGCCAAGAATCAGCGGGCGGCCCTCAGCGAACCGGTGGGAGTCATAACCGATACCAACCCGGGTCATGCGGCCACGGTGGCCGGCTGGTCGATGATCGAGTAGTCCTGGCGCCGGCGCCGTACCTCGTACCCGGCATCGCGAATGGAGCGTTCCATCTCCTCGATGCTGGCGCGGTGGGTGGTGCCAGCCGAGGAAACCACGTTTTCCTCCATCATCAGGCTGCCGAAGTCATTGGCCCCGAACCGGAGCGCAACCTGTCCCACCTTGAGTCCCATGGTGACCCAGGACGATTGAAGGTTGGGGACGTTGTCGCAGATGATTCGCCCCATTGCCAGGGTCCGGAGGTACGCCACGGCGTCGGTCTTGGGCTGGGTGGCCATCTCGGTGCCTTCAGGCTGGAGCGGCCAACAGATGAAGGCGGTAAACCCACCGGTCCGGGCTTGCAGCTCGCGGACCCGCAACAGATGCTCGATTCGGTCGGCGTTGCTCTCCCCCAGACCGTACATCATCGTGACCGAGGTCTTCATTCCCTGCCGGTGCGCCTCCTCTTGCACCCCGAGCCATTCCTCGGTCTGCGCCTTTTTCCGGGCAACCCGCTCTCGCACCGAGTCTACCAGGATCTCGCCTCCCCCTCCGGGAATGCTGTCGAGCCCAGCAGCCCGGAGCTCGCGCACCACCTCAGCCACCGGCAAACCAAAGCGCTGGCTGAAGAAAACCACTTCGGAGGGGGAGAAGCCGTGGATATGAATCGGGTGATGCTGCTTGATGTAGCGCATCAACTCGAGATACCACTCGAACGGGATGTAGGGGTTGTGCCCGCCCTGGAGCAGGATCTGCACCCCACCGATGGCCTTACACTCGTCGATCTTGGCGCCGATCTGCTCGAAGCTGAGAACGTATCCCTCGCTGTGCTTGGGCCGGCGGTAGAACGCGCAGAACTTACAATCGGCCACACAGACGTTGGTGTAATTGATGTTTCGGTCGATGATGTAGGTGACCACATTCTCCGGGTGCTGGCGCCACCGCTCGTCGTCGGCCAGCTGGCCCAGCTCCAGCAGGCTGGCCCGCTCGTAGAGCTCGAGATATTCCGAGAATTCAGGTGAGGTGCGGTCTACAAGTGACATGTTGACATGACCTTGTGTCACGCGGCCGAGATGAATGAAAGCGAGCCGTCCGGCACCATGCCTTCCTGCGCCAGCCGCCGGAAGAAATCGGTCAGTCCCGCCAGGTGCCGGTAGGACAGGGCGTAGTCCAGGTCGCCGAGATAGGCCCGACAGAGTGTCTCGGCCACGCCGGTGTTCTGGGCCGCCGCCCCGGCCAGCAGATCCAGATGCGCCAGGCCCCAGGTACGAGACTCCAGCAGCCGCTCGTGCACCACTCGCACTCCTGCCGCCGGGGCTTCCCGCCGGGCGGCCCACACTGCAAACACGAATGGCAGTCCGGTCCAGGCTTTCCACTCGGCGCCGAGGTCCACTCTTACGGGGTAGACCGCTTGCCCTGACAGATGGAGGGCCGCGTCTCCGATGACGAGCACCGCATCGTGCGGTAGCGCGGCGAGCGTGTCCAGGTCGGGCGCTTCAGCCCTGGCTGTGGCAAAGTGGGGGTGAATCCCCCAGCGATGGCGGCAGAGTAGCTCGAGCAGCAAGACGGAGGTTCGGGACGACGCCGTGAGCAGAACGGTGCAGCCCGACAGATCCGCTATTGGGCGCTTGGAGAAAAGAGCGACGCTGTGCACCGGACCGTCACAGGTGATGGCCAGGTCCGGCAGGAGGTGGTAGGCCGCCGCGTTCCGGGCGTACTCCACCGCGGAGACCACACTGACCTGCAGGGCCCCGGCGGCGAGCAGATCATTGAGCTCCGACGCCGTGCCGGACACCAGATCCGCCGGCACGCTCACTAGGCCACGATCGATGGCGCCGTAGATCGGGTAGCAGTTGATCCAGGGAATCCGGCCGAGTCTCATGCGGCGTGAACCACGGGCAGGCCAGCGCCGTTGCCCATCGACGCTCGGGAGAGGCTTTCCGGCCCTGACGGGGGAGGATCGTCGAAGCTCTCACGCACCGTTTGGTACAGACTATCCCGCTCGACCGGCATCTTCCCTGCCCCGCGGATCAACTGAACCAGATCCATGTACGGCAAATGCATGTCGGTGTGAGCCCCGGCCTCGTGGTAGATCCGCTCGTACACCACGGTGCCCTCGACATCGTCGCAGCCGAAGCTGAGGGCGATCTGCGAGAGGAACGGGGTGACCATGGGCCAGTGGGTCTTGATATGAGGAATGTTGTCGAGGAAGAGCCGCCCGACGGCGATATTCTTCAGGTCCTCATATCCGGTCGTGGCCGTACCCACCCGCCCCATCTCCTCGCCCAGCTCGTTGTGATCGGGGTGGTACGCGAGCGGGATGTAGGTGAGGAAGCCGCCGGTATCGTCCTGTAGCGCTCGCAGCATGCTGAGATGCTCGATCCGATCCTCAGCCGTCTCCACGTGGCCGTAGAGCATGGTACAGTTGGTAGGAATCCCCAGCTCGTGCGCCACCCGGTGTACCCGGAGCCACTCCTCGCCGGTGAGTTTGCGCTCCGCGATGGTAGCCCGCACCGCAGTGCTGAACACCTCGGCTCCGCCGCCGGGAAGACTGGTGAGGCCCGCCTCCTTCATGGCGAGCAGCACTTCCCGCTCGGAGATCTTCTCGATGCGTGCCAGGTGGGCGATCTCAACCGCGGTGAGCGCCTTGATGTGCACCTGCGGGTGCCGCTCCTTCAGCCCCCGGATCATGTCGGTGTAGTAGCTGAGCCGGAGCTTGGGGTGCAGGCCACCCACGATGTGGAACTCTCGAGTCGGCATTCCGCTCGCACGGTCCGCCTCGTGGAATACCTCTTCCAGCGACCGGGTATACGCACCCTCCTCCTTGGGCATGCGCGCAAAGGAGCAGAAGGTGCACGTGTTGCGGAGAATGCAGACGTTGGTGGGATTGATGTGCTGGTTGGCCGAGAAGTAGACCCGATCGCCATTCCGGGCCCGGTTGGCGTAGTCAGCCATAGCGCCCAGGCCAAGAAGATCCGAGGTCCGGTAGAGGCGCAGGGCGTCATCGGCGTCGAGCCGCTCACCCCGGCTCACCTTCTCGGCAACAGGGCGCAGCAGCGGGTCACGGAGGCGCGCCAGGTCGATCCCGCGAGACATCGTATCTCCTTGGAGTGCCGAAAGTAACAGCCCAAGGAATGTATACCGGTCGGGAGATGCCCTCCAGACCTCGGGAGGGGAACGGGCGCCTAGTGCCCCCCCGGCTTCCACTTGATGATCTTGAGGTCCAGCACCGAGATCGAGTAGAACACCGGGACCAAAATCAGGGTGATAACGGTGGCCACGGTGAGCCCGCCGATCTGGGCGTAGCAGAGCGGCTCCCACAGCGGGCCGCCGTGCAACGCTAGCGGCACCAGGGCGAACACCGTCGCGCCGACGGTGATGAGCACCGGCCGGAGCCGGAGGATCCCGGCGTCCAGCAACGCCTCTTCCAGCCCTTCACCCTTCTCCCGTGCCTCCTCGATGAAATCGAAGAGCACGATGACGTGACTCACGATCACGCCCACCAAGCTCACGACGCCCAGAAAGGCCATGAATCCAAAGGGCGCGCCCATGATCCCCAGCGCCATGATGGCGCCCACCATGCCGTAGGGGATGGCCCCGAAGACCAGGAACGGCTTGATGGCGTTCTGGAACTGGACCGCCAGGGCGATGAAGATCAGCGCCACCGAGGTCCCCAGTACCAGCGCCAGCTCGAGGAAACCCTCCTCCTGCTTCTCCTGCTCGCCCGCGATCTTGTATTTCACGCCGAGGGGCAGGATGGACACGAAGCTGTCGAGTGCGGGCTTGGAGGCCAGGAACACCTCGGACGAGAGCACGCCCTCCTTGGGGTAGGCGCCGATCGTGATCGTGCGGAACTGGTCGCGCCGGTTGATCTTCTCCGGCCGCATGCCGGTCGAGAGCGACGCGATCTGCTGCAGCGGGATCTTGGAGCTGCCCTGGGTGCTGTACACGTACAGGTTGTGGAGATCGCCCAGCTGGGCCCGCTCCTCCATCCGGAGCCGCGCGACGACTGGGATGACGTTGTTGCCCTCGTAGAGCGAGGTCATCCGGTAGCCGTTCAGCCCCACCGCCGTGCTACTGGCCACGTCGGCATTGGTGAGGCCGGCCATGCTGGCCCGGTTGGGATCGATGGTTACGTCCACCGCGAAGCTCTGGGCCCCCCAGTCGTCCTCCACCCGTGCGGCCAGCGGATTCCGGCGGAAGATGTCGGTCACCTGGGCGCCCAGGGCGCGCAACGTGGGGATGTGGTCCCCGCTCAGGCGAATCGCCACCGGGGTCCCCACCACGGGCCCGAGCTCCAGCTCCTTGACGTTCACCCTGGCACCGGTGATCTCCCGCGACATCGCATCCTGGAGCACCGGGACCAGCCCCGGCGTGTCGTGCTTGTTGATCGTCTGCATCACGATCAGGCCATAGTTGGTCTGCCTCGCTTCGGGCCCGAAGCTGGACCAGAAGCGGGGACCGCCACCGCCCAGATAGGTCGTGAGCGACACCATTCCGCCCGCCTCGCCGTGCGACTCGTGGTGCTCGAAGTACTTCTTCGACTCCCGCCGTACGATGGCCTCGACCTGCTCCGTGATCTCCCGGGTGGCGATGAGGGGCGCGTCCTCCGGCAGCCAGACCTCGACGTAGGAGAGATACTGGAGGTCCTGGGGAAGAACTGGGTCTTGAGGTGCGCCATGACAACGCCCCCGAGCACCAGGAAGCCGAGCGAGGCGAAGGCGAACCGCCAGCGGTGCTCGATGGCGCGGCGGCCGAGCCGGTAGTACCACCCGCTGAACCCCTTGGCTGCGCCGCTCCTCGATCGGCGGCTGCGCCTTCTTGCTGGGCCGGAGCAGCATGTCGCCCAGCAGGGGGATGAAGCTCATCGAGACCAGACGCGACGCGACCAGCGAGCAGGTCAGGACCACCGGCAGGCTATACAGGAACTGCCCGGTGGAGCCCGACAACATGAGGAACGGGAGATACGCCACGATGTTGGTGATGGTGGCGAACATGATCGCCCGCGCCAGCTTGGTGGGCCCCAGCCAGGCGGCGATCCTCCCCGGATGGCCGTGATCGAGCTCCCGCTTGATGGCGTCGCCGGCCACCACCGGATCGTCGACCAGGAGCCCCAGCGCGATGATGAGGGAGGCGATGGAGATCTGCTGCAGGTCGATGCGCACCAGCGACATCATCCCGAAGGTCATCGCCAGCGTCAGCGGAATGCTGATCGCGAGCAGCAGCGCGGAGCGCCACTCCCAGAACCCGATCAGAGCGATAAGCACCACCAGGATGATGGCCTCGTAGAGGCTGCCCATGAAGAGATCGATGTTCTCCTTCACCTGGAGCGGCTGATCCGAGGTGCGGGCCATGATCAGGTCGGGCGGCAGTCGGCTCTTGAGCACCTCCATGGTGGAGTCCACCGCATAGCCGAACTCGCCGATCTTCTCTCCGGGCCGCATCTGGACCGCGAGGGTGACGGCCCGGGTCCGGTGCCACCGGCCCGTCGAATCGGTCCAGCTGTAGAAGTTCAGATAGCGTGGCGGGCTCTCGTAGCCGCGGTCCACGTCCACCAGGTCGCGGAGGTAGAGCGGCGATCCGCTGCGCGAGCGTCCCACGATGACGTCGCCGATCTCCTTCTCGTTGAGGAACTCGCCGGTGGGGTTCAGCGCGACGGTGCGGCCTTCCACCTCCACCAGGCCGCCGCTCAGCGCGGTGTTCCGGGCCCGCAGGATGTCGGCTCAGCTTCCCCATCTCGACGCCGTAGGAGGCGAGGCGCTCCTGGGAGAAGCTCAGCGTCACTTGCTCGCCCAGCACGCCCAGGCGGTCGACCTTGCTCACCTGCTCGACGGTCTGGAAGGTCCGCTTCATCAGCTCGGTGAGGTCGTCCATCTCCCGGTAGGTGTACTTCTCACCCGCCACCGCCAGCAGCCTGGCGCGGGTTTCGGCCGGATCCCGGATGACCACGGCCTGCCAGCCGTCGGGATGGAACTCGGAGACCCGGAGCCGCTCCAGGACGAAGCGCTGCAGGTGAGACGATGATGGCGGCGTCATCTCGATCGGTGGCCCCGTCCACCCCGATGAACTGGGCGCCCTCGAGCAGCCGCGCATCGCGGAAGACGCCGTCATCGACCGCCTGCGCCAGGTAGAGCCGAGCCGGCCGGCTGACCGACGCGAGTGTAATGGACGAGGGGAAGGTGTAGACCACGGTGACCCGCTGACCCTTGGTATCCGCCCGGGTATGCTCGATCGTCCGGCGCAGCTGGTCGGCCCGGAGCGACACCTGGACCTCGTCCATCGGAGGGCTGGCCACCGTCAGCGTGAGCGCCGCCGTGCTGCCGAAGTCCTTCATGAACTGGATCGGGCCGGCACCCTCGGGCAGGTCCTCGATCGCGTTCAGCTTGAGCGCGATGTCGTCGAAGATCTTGCCGGTCTCGGGGGTCCCCTCCTTCAGATCCACATAGACGTAGGACACCCCCGTGCGGGTGGTGGACCGGATCACGTCTACCGCCGAATTCTCCGCCACGGTCTCTTCGATCCGCCGCGTCACCCGGTCTTCCACCCGCTCGGCGTCCATCCCGGGCCAGGGAGTGATCACCATGGCCGTGATGACCGGAATGTCCGGGTCCTTCCGCTGTGGCATGCTGAAGTAGCCGAAGATCCCCCAGAGCACGGTGCCGATCAGGGCGACCCAGGCGACCTGCTTCTGCTCGGTGAAGTACCGGGCGGTGTTGTGGGTCTTCTCGATGAGGGTGGCGTCGTCGAGGTGGGCCATGGGAGCTTGGAGTTTGAGCTACGGTATGACGCGCACGGTCTGGCCGTCCGCGACGATGGTGGCGCCGCGCAGGATCACCCGGTCGCCTGACTGGAGGCCTTCGCGAACCGCGATCAGGTTCCCGGTCACGTCGCCGAGGCTCACCCGCCTGAGACGCGCGGTCGGAGCACTGGTCTCCTGCACCACGTAGACCGCGTATCCGGTGGAATCGCCGGCTGGCCTCACGATCGCGGCGAGCGGCACGAACAACGCCTCCTCCGGGCCACTCGCCCCCAGGCGCAGGGTCGCTAGCATCCCCACCTTCATCCGGCCGTCGGGGTTGGGGAGCGCGGCTTCCACCTCGAACACCCGGCTGCCGGGGTCGGCCGACGGAGAGATCCGGGTGATCCGGCCTTCCAGGAGCTGTCCCCGGCAGTGCTTCAGCCTGAATGGTGAGCGGGCCGCCCGAGCTTGAGATGGGCCACGATGACGTCGGGAACGCCGAACACCACCTTGACTCGTCGGGTGTCGGCGACGGTGAAGGCGGGCGCCGAGGGGCCAGCCAGCGAGCCCACCTCCACCGAACGTTTGAGGATGACGCCATCGATCGGTGAGCGGAGGGTCGCGTCGCTGGAGCGAGAGCTCCGCCTGGCTCTGGCGCGCCCGGCTGGCGGTGTAGCGGGCGTAGGCCGCGTCGTAATCCGCCTTGGAGACGGAGCGATTCTCGTAGAGCTGTGACGCGCGCTCGTAGTCGGCCTGGGCCTGGCGCAGGGTGGCCTCGGCGTCCGAGACCTGGTCGCGGAACTCGGTTGGGCGGAGCCGGGCCAGAATGGAGTGCCCCGCCGGACGGCGTCTCCGTCCTGGAGATTGCGCCGGCGCCCATCGGCGCCACGTACCTGGGTCACCCCGTCCACCACGCCGCTGACCTTGAAGGCGACGTCCACCGAGGCGTCGGCGTTGATCGAGCCGGAGTAGCGGGTCTCGTTCCCGCCGCCGTCGCTGTGCGCCGACATGCACGACGGTCACCGGCAGCGGTGGGGTTGGAGGCAGGATCCTTCCTCCCGACATGCCCAGCAGCCCGCCCATGACCATCACACCCAACCAGCGTCCGTGATTGCTCCTGTCGTTGTGCGTTCTCATGACGGCTGCTTCCCTGTCAACGAGCGTAACCGCTCCAGAAACTCCTGCCGCTGCTCCGGAGGTCTGGAGTGCGCCGAACGATGCCCATCGCGCGCTCGACCCGCATCAGATCGAGCAGAAAATCGTGCACCGCATTCGCCGCCGATTCGGCCGAGCTGAGCGCGGCGTCCTGGGCATCGAGCACGGTGGTGATCGAGGCGGCGCCGCTGGCGTAGGAATCGCTCACCAGGGCGTAGTTCCGGCCGGCGGCCTCCGCCGCATCCCGGGTGAGCGCGATGGCCGGCATAGGAAGACGCGGCATTCTCCAGCGACGCCGCGCACCCGCTGGTCCACCGCGAGCTGGATCGCGTTGCGCTGCACCTCGAAGCCGGTCGAGGTCGAGCCCGGTCTGGGCCCGGGTCGCAGGTGCGCTCGAAGCCGGTGAAGAGCGGGAGCGAGGCCTCCACTCGGAACTGCCAGGTGAGGTCGGGCGCGACTGGGAAACGTCGAAGGAGCAGGGATGACGGGTGCGCCCGATCCCGCGCCGCCCCGGTCGAACACGTTGCTGACGCCGCCCTGGAGGCTGAACTGGTGGCAGCCAGAACGCCCGGCCCGCGGCGGTGCGCTGGCGGCGCTGCGCGGCGATCGCGGCCTCCGCCTGGGTCAGCTCGGGCGAGATCCTGAGCGCCTCCGCCACCAGAAACTGGGTGAGCAGCTCGAAGCGCGCCGGATCATCGAACCAGGCCAGCACGGTGGAGTCCTGAGCCAGGAGCGCGGGATCGCCCAGGGTCACGGGCTGCTGTGCGAGCCGGACGCTCGAGCGGCCGGTTGAGCAGGCGCTTCAGCTCGAGCATGCGACACCCGCACCTGCGCCTCCGCGGAGATCAGGTCCCGTCGGGCATTCGCCACCTCTCCCTGCCAGCGATAGATGTCGGCCCGGCTGGCGCTGCCCACGCCCTCGCGGAGCCGGGCAACCTCGAGGTTGGAGCGGGTGCGGTACAGGTTGGAGCGCTGAACATCGGCCAGGGTCCGGGCCTGAAGCACGTCGAGATAGGCGTCCGCGGCGTCGAGCACGACGTCGAGCCGGAGCTGGTCGCGCTGCGCCTCCCGCGCCACGCTGGAGCTGCTGCTGCGAGCTGTAGCCGGCCCACGCGTCCTCGGCGTAGAGCGGGAGCGAGAAGGTGACCCCGCCGTCGAGCAGCCGCTCGGGCTGCTGGCCCAGGCTGGCGGCCGCGGTGCCCTGCCGGGTGTAGGTCTGGGTGATCCGGCTCTGCGATCTGGGGCAGCAGAGTTGGAGCGGGCGAGGTGCACGTCCTCGCCGGCCGGAGGCGACGTCCAGATCGGCGGCGGCGAGATCCAGGTTGGCCTCACGCCGCGCGCTGCATGGTCTCGGCCAGCGTCAGCGTGTCGGCCGGGCCGGCGGAGTCCACCCCGACCAGCTCGGCGTCGGTGAGCACGCTCCATCCGGGAGAGAACCCGATCTGCCGTGCGGTGGCGAGGTTGAGAGTAAGGCGCGGCGCGCTCACCAGCCGCACCGGAAGGGTTCCCGCGTCTTCGCCGGCGAGAATGCGCTGCAGGTCCACCGCCACTCGGCGGGCCCGCCGCTGCCAGTTCTCCGGAGGCTCGTAGGAGGCCAGCGCGCCGAAACGGACATCGGGGTCCGCGATGTAGCTCAGGGTGGGGAGCCGGCGAGCGTTGAGCTCCGCGATGAGGCGGGCGTACTCGCCCTCGCTCATGGCGGGCAGCGGGGTGAGATAGACTGCATCCACCCCGGCCGGAATGGCGGCCAGGATTTCATCCACCCGGTCGCCCGCAGCCACGATCACCGCTTGGGCTCGCGGACTGGCGAACCAGTTCTGGTGGCGCTGGCCTTCAGGATGCGGGATGCCCTGCAGGAGATCCTGGTCCAGCACGATCGCCAACCTCCGGAAGGGGATCAGCCGGTGGAAATCCCCCAGCGTGCTGCCGACTGGGTACGACTGATCCACGTAGGCCAGGTTGCGGACCCCGCTGGCGCCCTCCCTCTGGGAAATGGCCTGCCAGGAGGCATCGATGATGGTGCCGGCAATCGCCGGCTTCGAGGGACTGCCTGACCGGGCCAGCAGATGAGAGGATATGGATCCGAGGGTCACCACCACGGAGACCGAGGAGTCCCGGATGGGCGCGGTCAGCAGCACGCCCACGCCCGCGGTGGTGCCGTCTGCCGCCCGAGGGGGCAGCAACTCGATCTCACCGGGACGGAAGAAGCCGCGGATCTCCCGTTGGGTGGCTTCGACCAGCGGCTGGAACCGGGGACTCTCCTGGTCGAGGATCAGCGCGACGCGGGGCGCGCGTGCCTGGGCCCCCACCGGCGCGGCGAAGGCGCAGGCGAGGCTCAGATAAATGGTGGCCCTGGGAGCTCGTAGCCGGCCAAACATCATCCGCTTCTTGCTGGGGGAATCTAGAAATGTGGTTTTAAACGACGGGCGTCAAGCCTCAGTGCCTCCCCCGATCCCCAGTGGCGGCGACATCATTGACGGAGCCCATTGGAGGGATAGCATAAGACCGACAGAGCGTGGACCGTAGGGGCCCAGCATATCCCCAGGCGAATCTGAGAGGCTCACATGGACACTGATGTTCTGGTCGTCGGAGCCGGCCCGACCGGGCTGATGCTCGCCAATCAACTCGCCCGGCGAGGCGTACGCGCGCGCATCGTGGACCGGCACGCCGGTCCGTCGCTCCAGACCAGAGCACTGGGGGTGCAGGCTCGCACGCTGGAGATCTACTCGCACCTCGGCATCGTCGAGCGGGCGCTCGAGCTCGGGACACGCGCGACCGGTGCCAACATGTGGGCGCACGGGCGGCGGGCAGCGCGGGTTCCCGCTGGGTGACATCGGGCGCGATCTGAGTCCCTATCCCTTTCTCCTGATCCTGGGCCAGGACGACAACGAACGGCTGCTGGGCGAGGCCCTGCGTAAGCTAGGGCGTGGCCGTCGAGTGGAACACGGAACTCGTCGGCCTGACGCAGGAAGCGGATCGAGTCACCGCGCAGGCTCAAGCAACCGGACGGCAGCATCCGGGAAGTCACGGCGGCGTGGGTGGCAGGATGCGACGGCGCCCGCAGCGCGGTGCGCGAGCTGAACGGCATCGCGTTTCAAGGCGCGCCGTACGAGCACGTGTTCTTCGTCGCCGACACCCAGATGACCGGACCGATGGTGCCGGGCGAGCTCAACGTCTATCTCTGGCGCAACGGATTCCACCTGTTCTTCCCGATGCGCGGTACCGATCACTGGCGGGTTGTCGGAATCGTGCCGCCGGCCTTGCGCGGGAGGGACGATCTAACCCTGGACGAGGTGATTCCCTCGATCCGCAGGGAGGCCGGGATCAGGCTTGGCTTTTCAGAAATGCAGCTGGTTCTCCACCTACCGCATCCATCATCGCCGCGCCGAGCGCTTCCGTGACCGCCGTTGCTTTCTGCTGGGCGACGCGGCGCACATCCACAGCCCGGTCGGCGCCCAGGGCATGAACACCGGCCTGCAGGATGCGTACAACCTGGGCTGGAAGCTGGCCCTCGTCGTGTCGGGCAGTGCGGGCGCGGCCCTGCTCGACTCCTACGAAGCCGAGCGCATCCCGGTCGCTCAGCGGCTGCTGAGCACGACCGACCGGGCGTTCTCGCTGGTGGTCTCCGACACCGGCTGGCCGGCTTGTTCCGGACGCGGGTGCTGGCGAAGATCATGGCGCTGGCGATGAGGCTCGAGAGGGTTCAAAAGCTGGCATTTCGTCACGATCTCCCAGACCGGCATTCGCTACCCCGAGCAGCGCTCTATCGGAGACCCTGCCGGGCCTGCCTGACAGCGCGCCCGCGGGCCGGCGATCGCTTTCCCTGGCTGCGGCTCAAGCTCTCCGCCGACCGCGCCCCCGAGGATCTCTACGGAAAGCTCGACGACACCCGATTCACCCTGATCGTGATCGGGCAGCCCGCTCCTCCGGGTGGAGTGCCAGGCCTGGGCGACCTGCTGCGGACTACTGGTGATTCCCGAACGATCCCGCCAATGACCGGGAGCTGGCGCGCGCGCAGATCCCCCGGATCGCTTTCTACCTCCTGCGTCCGGACGGCCATGTCGGACTTGCCGGGGATTCGGCTGGAGGCTGCGGCAGTTACCCGATACCTCTCGGAGCGTCTACACCTTGGAATCAAGGTGGGGTGAGCAGGAGTGGAGGGCTGAACGGGCCTGATTGCGGCGGCGCTACTACGCCTCCCAGCGCCTTCACCGCGAGCGTCACGTTGTGCCCGCCGAACCCGAAGGAATTCGAGAGGGCCACATTTACCTTGCGCTCGACCTTCCGGTTGGGTGCCGAGTCGAGGTCGCACCTGGGATCGGGGTTGAACTGGTTGATCGTTGGCGGGATCACTCCGCAAGTTGCGGACAGGAGGCTGGCCGCGAACTCCAGCGCACCGGCAGCGCCGAGCAGGTGGCCGGTCATGGACTTGGTGGACCCGAACACCAGCTTTCGGGCCTGGTCACCGAAGACCGCCTTGACCGCCTCGGTTTCCGCGATGTCGCCCTGGGGCGTGGAGGTACCGTGGGCGTTGATGTAGTCCACATCCTTCAGGTCGATCTTTCCGTCCTGTAGGCAGCTGCGCATGGCCTGCTGCGCGCCCTCGCCGTTCTCGGCCGGCGAGGTGATGTGGTAGGCATCCGCGCTGGCTCCGTAGCCGAGCACCTCACCCAGGATCTGGGCTCCCCGCCGCTCGGCGTGCTCCAGGCTTTCCAGCACCACCACCGCACCCCCGTCACCGAGGACGAAGCCGTCCCGATCCCGGTCGAACGGCCGGCTGGCCGTCTCCGGTGAATCGTTCCTGCTCGACAGCGCCTTCATGTTGGCGAAGGCGGCCACGGTAAGGCCGGTGATGGCTCCCTCCGCCCCACCGGTAACCATGGCGTCGGCTACGCCGCTCCGGATCATGTTAAAGGATTCGCCGATGGCGTGAGCGGAGGATGCGCAGGCCGAGACGGTGGCGAAGTTGGGGCCCTTGAGCCCATAGCGGATGGATACCAATCCAGGCGCGATATCGGGGATGAACATCGGCACGAAGAAAGGGGACACCCGGTCCGGCCCCTTGGTCAGGAAGAGGGAACAGTTCTCCTCGTAGGTCTGCATCCCGCCGATCCCACTGCCAATCACCACACCGGTACGCTCGGGCGAGGGAAACCGGCCCTCGAGGCCTGCCTGGGTGATGGCCTGGTGAGCGGCCGCCAGCGCGAACTGGGCGAAGAGGTCATAGCGCCGGGCCTCTTTACGATCGATGTATTGAAGGGGATCGAAGCCTTTGACCTCGCAGGCGAACCGCACCCGCTGATTCGAGGCGTCGAACTTCGTGATCGGTGCCGCCCCGGACCGTCCGGCGAGCAACCCCTCCCAGGTCGAGTCGACATCGGTTCCGACTGGCGTCACCAGTCCGAGACCGGTGACGACGACACGAGACGTCAAGCTACTTCCCAATCTTTTCGTGGAGGTACGACATGGCATCGCCGACGGTGCGGAGCTTCTCCGCTTCTTCGTCGGGGATATCAATGTCGAACTCCTTCTCGAACGCCATGACGAGCTCCACGGTATCGAGGCTGTCTGCGCCGAGATCCTCCATGAAGCTGGCATCGTTCGTCAGCTTCTCACGCTCGACGCCGAGCTCTTCGACGATGATATCCTTGACCTTCTCTTCCACGTTGCTCATGTCGTCCTCGATTGAAGATTGCGGGTCCGTCTCAGATCACCATTCCACCGTCAACGACCAGCACCTGGCCGGTGATGTATCCCGCCAGATCGGAAGCCAGAAACAGCACGGTCCCTGCGACGTCCTCGGGCCGGCCCAGCCGGCCGAGCGCGATCTCCTCTAATAATGTGGCGCGCGCTTCTGCGGGCAAGGCATCGGTCATGTCGGTCTCGATGAAGCCCGGGGCGATACAGTTGACCAGAATATTCCTGCTGGCGTACTCCTTGGCCACGGACTTGGTGAGACCGATGAGCCCGGCCTTGCTCGCCGCGTAATTTGCCTGTCCTTTGT
Source organism: uncultured Gemmatimonadales bacterium (assembly GCA_963846435.1). Lineage (GTDB taxonomy): Bacteria > Gemmatimonadota > Gemmatimonadetes > Gemmatimonadales > GWC2-71-9 > CAVVWJ01. The sequence continues at coordinate 83,908 of CAWJVX010000001.1, forward strand.
TGCCGATCAAGCCCACGATGCTGCTGATGTTGATGATCCGCCCGGCCCGCCGTTTCATCATCCCCTTGATGGTCGCCCGGATGGTGTGAAAGGCGCCCTTCAGGTTGGCATCCAGCACCGTATCCCAGTCCTCGTCGGTGAGGCGGAGCAGGATATTATCCCGGGTGAGGCCGGCGTTGTTGACCAGGATGTCGATCGGTCCCAGCGCCTTCTCGGCCGCGGCGACCGCGCTCTCGACCTGATCCGCATCCGCCACATCGCAGGCCACCGCCGGCGGCGCGTTCACCTAAGCCGGCCGCTGCCGCCCGGGCCCGCTCCAGATCCCGGCCGACCACGGCGACCTTGGCGCCCGCACCACAGAGCGTCCGGGCAATGGCGAGCCCGATGCCCCGGGTGCTCCCGGTGACGAAGGCGGTCTTGCCGGACAGGTCGATGGCAGCCACGTCGCTCACGTCAGGAACCTCTCCACTTCATCCGCAGTCCCCAGCGTAATCGCCTTGGTCCCCGGAACTATCCGTTTCAGCAGGCCGGACAGCACGGCGCCCGGCCCCAGCTCCACGAAGCTGGCCCCGGGACAGAGCTCGGCCGCCGCCTGCATGCAGGCCACCCAGCGCACCGGCGCCGTCAGCTGATCGGCCAGGAGGCGCTTGGCGTCAAGGCCGGTCCGCACCGCTTCGGCGCTCGCGTTGGCGATAACCGGAAACTCGGGATCGGCGAATCTGGCCCCGGCCAGAGCTTCCAGGAGTCCGTCAACCGCCGGGGCCATGAGTGGGGAGTGAAATGCGCCGCTCACATTCAAGGCTATGACTCGCTTGGCGCCGCGGGCCTTGCAGCCTTCCCCTGCCCGGCTGACTCCAACCGGGTCGCCCGAGATCACGGTCTGATCGGGCGCGTTGAGGTTGGCTGGCACCGCCAGGCCATCGGGACCCGAGGCCTCGTCACACGCGGCCTCCACCTCCGCGGTGGCGAGGCCGAGCACGGCGGCCATGGTTCCAGGCCGCCGGCGGCCGGTTTCGAGCATGAGCTCACCCCGGCGGCGCACCAGGCGAGCCGCGTCCACGTCGCTCAGCGTTCCTGCGGCCACGTGCGCGCTGTACTCGCCCAGGCTGTGGCCCGCCGCGGCACCGGGAGTGCCGAGCCGGTCGCGCACCACGGCGAGAACGGCGGCGGAATGGGCCAGGATGGCGGGCTGGGCGTTGTGGGTCAGGGTCAGCTCATCTTCGGGGCCTTCCCACATCAGGCGCGACAGCGCGGTGCCCAAAGCGTCGTCGATGGCGGCGAAGGTGTCCCTGGCCGCCGGAAATCTCTCCGCCAGGTCCTTCCCCATGCCGACCTTTTGTGCCCCCTGGCCGGGACACATCACCACGCTCACCACCGGATGACGGTGCTGCCCCAGGTGAATCCGGCGCCAAAGGCCACCAGCAGCAGGAGGGAGCCCTGCTTTACCCTGCCCTCGGCGAGCGCCTGATCGAGTGCCAGCGGAATGGAGGCCGACGAGGTGTTTCCGTAGATGTCCACGTTGACCATCACCTTGTCCATGGACATGCCTGCATGCTTGGCGGTGGCTTCGATAATCCGGACGTTGGCCTGATGGGGGATGAGGAGATCCACCTCATCGGCGCTAACGCCGGCGCGCTGGAGAGCCTCGTCGCAGGCCTCGGACATGGCGAGCACTGCCGCCTTGAACACCTCGCGGCCGGCCATCTTCATGTACTGTGAGCGCTCGCAGACCACCTTCTCGCTGATGGGATCGGCGGCCCCACCGCCCGGCCGGTAAAGCAGCGGTGCGAGCTTCCCGTCCGACTTGAGGAAGGTGGAGAGGATGCCGCGGCCGTTTTTCTCGGTGGTCCGGCGGATGACCGCCGCACCGGCCCCGTCGCCAAACAAGATGGCGGTGGACCGGTCCTGGAAGTCGGTGATGGTGGACAGCTTTTCTGCCCCAATCACGAGCACCGTCTCGCTCTGTCCCGAGGCAATGAGACCCTCGGCGACCGCGGTGGCGAAAACGAACCCGGGACAGGCGGCGGAGATATCGAACGCAGCGGCGTTGTCGGCCCCGAGCAGCGCCTGGAGGTCGCACGCGGTGGAAGGGAGGAGGCGATCAGGTGTTGCCGTGGCCAGCACGATGGCATCGAGATCGCTGGCGCTGACCCCGGCCCGGTCGAGGGCCTTCTCGCTGGCCTCGCGGCTCAGCATCGCCACCGACTGCTCCGGCCTGGCGATGTGGCGCTCGCGGATTCCGGTGCGCTCCACGATCCACTCGTCCGAGGTGTCCAGGGTCCGGGCGAGATCGGCATTGGTGAGAACGCCGGGCGGGACCGCCACGCCAATGCTCGCCATCTCGGCAAAGGGGCGCTGCATCATGCCTGGGCCGCGGCTTCGCGCAGGGCGAACTCGGCGCCGATGTGCTTGCTGAGCTCGGCTTCCACCGACTGCACCGCCACCCGCACGGCGTTCTTGAAGGCGTTAGCCGGTGAGGCTCCATGACAGATGATGGAGACACCCTTCACCCCGAGCAGCGGAGCGCCGCCGTACTCGGAGTAGTCGAGGATGCGGAACAGCTCCTTCATCTCGGCCCGCTGAAGCATGTCGGGCAGCTGCGTGCTTGACCAGCCCGATGAACAAGCGCGCCACCGATTCATAGAATTTGAGGACCACGTTGCCCACGAAGCCGTCGCACACCACCACGTCCAACATTCCGAACTTATGGTGCCCGGCGACGATGTCGCGACCCTCGATGTTGCCGATGTAGTGCAGCCCGGTGCTGCGCTTGAGGAGCGCATGGGCCTCCCGGGTGATCGCGTTGCCCTTCTCCTCCTCCTCCCCCACGTTGAGGAGCCCGACGGTCGGGCTGGGTCGGCGCAGGACATCGCGCATATAGACGCTGCCGAGATACGCGAAGTTGACCAGCTCGCGGGCCGAGCAGTCGACGTTGGCCCCGCCGTCGAGGACGAGGACCGGCTCATTCAGGGTAGGAAACAGGGTGGCGACGGTGGCCCGTTCGACTCCGTCGTGCAGGCCGAGCAGGATGGTGGATGCGGCGAGGGTGGCGCCGGTGTTGCCGGCGGAGACGAACGCGTCCGAGCGGCCGGCCTTCTGGAGGCCGAGACCGATGACGATGCTGGATTTGGGTTTCCGGCGGACGGCGGAGAGCGGTTTCTCCGCCATGCCGATGACCTCAGTCGCCTCGTGGAGCTCTATGCGGCTGCGATCGGCATCAGGGTACTTGGCCAGCTCCGCCCCGATGACATCGGGGCGCCCCACCAACTGAACGATGAATTTGCCGGGCAGCGCGGCGAGGGCCTGGACCACGCCGGCGATCTCCGCCTGCGGGGCAGTGTCGCCCCCCATAGCGTCCACCGCCACGCGGATCACCCTCAGGCGTCCTCGACCTCAACCTGCTTCTTTCCCCGATAATAGCCGCACGAATCGCAGACGCGATGCGAGAGCTTGGGAGAGCCACACCGGGGACACGCCTGAGTCCTGACGCTGGCCGCGACATGGTGCCCGCGACGCAGCCGCTTCCGGGACTTGGAGGTTCGACGCTTGGGAACTGCCATTAGGTCCTCAAACAGGTTCGGCGGGCGCGGAGCAGCCGCAAGGTCCCGCGTTCAGGTCCGCTCCGCAGGTGAGACAGAGGCCGGCACAGTCTTCCCGACAGAGCAACAGGCGGGCGGGAACCGCCAGAGCCAACTCTTCCCGCGCTACGTCCCGGATGTCGATGTGCGAAGCGCGCTCCAGCAGCGGATAGAAATCGGGATGGTCCGCCGCCTCCGGATCGGTGCTGAAGATGGCGGCGTTCACGTCGATGTCCAGTTCGGTGCGAACCTCGGCAAGGCAGCGCCGGCACTCGGTCTGTAATGCGCCGTGGAACTGGCCCCGCCACAAGTACTCACCCTGGCCCGTCGCCTGAAGCTGCCCCGTTACCGATACCGGCCCGACCAGATTCAGGTCCAACCCATCGAACGCGGGATCGTCTGGCTGAAGCTCTCCCACCGTTCGGACCGGGCCTCGCTGGAGGTCCCGTATGTCTACTCGCAGCATAGCCGCTTAAAGTAGCCGCGACAACAACTTGGGTCAAGCAAGCAGGGGTCGGGTTCCGGCTTGTCACGCACCAGGGCCCAAGGTGACAATCTGCTTTACATCCAGGCGGCTAAAGCCCTGATCCTCAGGGCCTTCCCCACAGATGGGCCAGCTCAGCTTCCGGGAAGAAGAAGGCCACCTCGCGGGCAGCATTCTCGGCGCTGTCCGAGGCGTGAATGGCGTTCCGTCCCTTGGACTCGGCGAAGAGGTTCCGAATGGTGCCCGGTGCCGCCTCGGCCGGGTCGGTGGCGCCGATGACGTTCCGCATCTGAGGAACGGCGTCTTCGCGCTCGAGCGCCATGGGGAGGCAGGGTCCGCTGGTCATGAACTCGACGAGATCGGCATAGAACGGGCGACCCTCGTGAACCGCGTAAAACGCAGCGGCCTGAGCCCGGGTAAGCCGTACCAGCCGGGCGGCCCGGAGGACAAAGCCCGCTTTCTGAAGGTGCGCCACGATCGCCCCGGTCTTGCCGGTGGCCACCGCGTCGGGCTTCACGATGCCGAGAGTCAGTGTCACTGCCGCGTGTCTCCTGGATTACGGTGAGCCTAGAGTCTGGATTGAAGCAGCGCCACCACGTCCACCGGGCGGCGCATGACCCCGATGCCGGCCGCCTCGAATGCCGCCAGCTTTTCCTCGGCAGTACCCGATGACCCGGAGATGATCGCCCCGGCGTGGCCCATCCGACGCCCTTTCGGCGCGGTCTGTCCCGCGATGAAGCCGACGACCGGCTTGGTCACCTTCTCCTTCACGAACGCGGCGGCGTTCTGCTCGTCAGTGCCACCGATCTCCCCGATGACGACGATTGCGTCGGTGGCGGGATCCTCCTGGAACGCCCGGAGGCAGTCAATGAAGTCGGTGCCGATGATAGGGTCGCCGCCGATTCCCACGCAGGTGCTCTGGCCGATGCCGCTGCGGGTGAGGTGATTCACCACCTCGTACGTCAGGGTTCCGCTGCGAGAGACCAGCCCTACCCGTCCCGGGGCGCAGATGTTGCCCGGTATGATGCCGACCTTGCTGGCACCGGGAGTGATGAGTCCGGGACAGTTCGGCCCGATGAGGCGCGCCCCCCGAGACCGCACAAAAGGCATCACCCGGCTCATGTGCATGACCGGAATGCCCTCGGTGATGCACACGATGAGCGGGAATCCCGGCATCAACCGCCTCGAAGATTGCTCCGGCCGCGGCCATTGGCGGCACATAGATCACGGAGCAATTCGCCTTGGTAGACCGCACCGCATCAGCAACGGTATTGAAAATGGGCACCCGGCTCTCGAACGTCTGCCCGCCCTTCCCCGGGGTCACCCCCGCCACCACAGCGGTCCCGTACTCGAGCATGTGGCGGCTATGAAATGCCCCTTCCCTGCCGGTAATGCCCTGCACCACAAGCCGGGTGTTCCGGTCGATAAAGATGCTCACGCAGCCTCCCGGGCCAGGCGCACCACCTGCTCCACGGCCTGGTCCATGTCACTCAGTGCCCGCATCCCTACAGCCTCGAGGATCTTGATGGCCGCGGTCTCGTTGGTGCCGGTCAGCCGGATGACGATGGGTACCTTCACCTTGAATTGCCGGGTGGCTGCCACGATGCCGTTGGCTACGTCGTCGGTCCGGGTGATGCCGCCGAAGATATTGAAGAGGATGGCCTTCACGTTGGGATCGCTGGTGATGATCTTGAGCGCGCTGATGACCTTCTCCGGATTGGAGCTGCCACCGATGTCCAGAAAGTTGGCCGGATCGCCGCCGTAGTACTTCACCAGGTCCATCGTCGCCATTGCCAGGCCCGCGCCGTTCACCACGCATCCGACGTTGCCCTCGAGCTTGATGAACGAGAGGTTGGCCCGGCGGGCGGCGGCTTCGCTCGGCTCTTCGGCGGTGTCATCGCGCAGCAGGCCAAGGTCGGGGCGCCAGAACAGCTCGTTGTCGTCGATGACGACCTTGGCGTCGAGGGCGAGCACCTGACCGGCCGGCGTGGTCACCAGGGGGTTGATCTCGGCGAGGGAGCAGCCATTGGTGGTGAACACGGTGTACAGCTGCTCGATGATCCGCGCCGCTGCCTTGACCTGAGTGAAGTCGCTGTAGAGTGCAAAGGCCAGGGCGAGTCCCTGGTGGGGGAGCAGCCCGTAGGTTGGATCGACCGCAAGCCGCAGGATCTTTTCCGGGGTCTTGGCCGCCACCTCTTCGATGTCGATCCCGCCGGCCGAGCTCACCATGAACACCGGTCGCTGCGTCTCGCGATCCATGATGAGGCCGAGGTAGCTCTCGCTGGCGATATCCGCCGCGGGTACCACGAGCACCTTATGAACCTCCAGTCCCTTGATGCTCATTCCGAGGATCTCGGCCGCGTGATCCAGCGCCTCACCGGGATTACGGGCCAGCTTCACCCCACCGGCTTTGCCCCGACCTCCGGCATGCACCTGGGCCTTGATCACGACGGTGCCGCCCAGCCGGCGCGCGATGGATTCCGCTTCGGTCGGAGTCGAGGCCACATCGCCGTCCAGCATCGGAATGCCGGCGGTCTTGAGCAGGGCTCGGGCCTGATATTCGTGCAGGTTCACGGCAGCCTCATGATGGTCGTTCCGGTCTCGCCCCGCAGCGCGGCCGGCCCTTCGGACAGGCGGGCGATGATGGCCCGCTTCCCCCCCCGGCGCACGAACCCCGCCGCGGCTTCGATCTTGGGCTTCATTCCCCCGGCATCGAGCGAGCCGCCGGCGATCATGCTCTCGGCCTGCTCCACGCTCATCCTCCGGATGGGACGCGCCGCCGGCGTTCCCCATCCCTCGAACACGGCATCCACGTTCGTCAGGATCATCAGCACTTCGGCATTCAGCTGGCTGGCGAGAATGGCGGAGACGCGATCCTTATCCACTACGGCGTCGAGGCCCTCGAGTCCGAGCAGCGGATCCTGGTAGACCGGTGGACCGCCGCCACCCGCAGCGATGACCACCGTGCCCTGGTCGAGCAGACGGGTGATAACCGGGAACTCCACCACCCCGAGCGGCATCGGGCTGGTGGCCATCCGGCGCCATGCACCGGCCCCGTCCCTATCCACCGTGCGCCCGGCTTCACGAATGCGGGCCGCTTCCTTGTCGGACACCGGGTGCCCGATCGGCTTCGTCGGCCGACTCAGCGCCGGGTCGTAGCGATCCACCAGCGTCTGGGTGATGACGGTGACGACATCGCGCTGCACCCGGGCGGCCGCGAGCGCGTTCTGCAGGGATTGCTGCAGCATATACCCGATCCAGCCCGCGGTTTCGGCGACCAGGACTCCCAGAGGAAGCGGCTCCGCCACTTTCCGGGCGGCCTCGTTGCGCAGCAGCTCATCGCCGACCTGCGGGCCGTTGCCGTGCACGATGACGATCCGCCATCCCTCCCTGGCCAGCTCCACAATCGGCGCGACGCTCTCGCGCGCGTGCCGGAACTGGTTGGTTACCGTGGCCGGCTCATCCGAGCGCGCCAGCGCGTTGCCGCCGAGCGCCAATACCGCGGTGCGCACGCGACTCTCCGGTTTGGATTCCACTCCCCGGGTCAAAAGCTCCCCAAGCTAGTCCTGCCGCGAGAGGCGAGCAAGCTCAGAACCTCGCCGAGTCGAGAGGTAAACCCAGTACGCTGCGCAGCGCGCTCCAGGCCCGGCCGAACTCCGACCAATCACCCATCCTGAGCGCCGAGTCGGCTTGCTCCAGCCACCGCTTGGCCTCCTCCAGCCGTCCGGACTGCGCGGTTCCCGGTGGAGCGGGAACCGTGGTTCCCAAGAGGTTGCTCCAGGCCTCCTCAAGTGTACGGCCCGCACCAAGCCGATCCCGAGCCGCCATGGTGACCCAGGCCAGCACCATTCCGCCTGAGGAGCGCGCAGCATAGTAGCCCTGATACGCAACCGGGCCGCCGGGGCCGAGGTCGACCCGAACGGGCCCCCGTTCCAGCTTTCCACCATCTTCGCGAATCGAGTCGTTGAGGGCGTCGTAGGATGGGAAGTTTGCCCAGCGGTTTTCCAGCACGCCACGGATGGGAAGCGTGGTGGTCGAATCGAGCCGCACCAGTTGGAGATGAGTGCGACCATCATTCCGGGATCCGATCAGCACCGCGCTAAGGCGTCGCTCACCGGGCGACTCGAAGGTGGAGATCAGCTGCGGCCCGGACGTGTCGGCCGCCCATCCGACCTGCGGCGGAGGTGGCTCCGCTGCCGACTGTCCAGTCCCGCCGCCCAGGCTGCCGGCGTTCCATGGCGTGTGTTCCAGCTCCTGCGCCTGGATGCGAAACAGGTCACCGGGATAGGGCGCGGCTCGCAGCACGGCCTCAGGGATGGCTGAGCCTGGCTCCACTACACCGTGAGACAGCCTGGCCCAGGTCTCCGCCAGGCGATCGGCTCCGGGCTGCAGGAACACTCGGGTCGCACCGGTCTCGGCGCTTACCGTCCCGAGAAAAGCGGCCCTGACCGACCCGACCCGGCGGTCGCGCCACATGACCCGGCCCGTCAGCGGAAAGGTGCTCGAGGCGAGGTAACCGTCCAGTAGCCAGACGAGCTGACCGTTGATTACCCGGGCCACTGGAGCGCCCCATTCGGCAAACGGAGCCAGGCGGCCGAGACGGGCCTCGGGAGACAGATGCCAATCGATGCGGCTGGCCACTGGGAGAGGGCCGATCAGCTCGCCGGCCTGGAGGGCCCAGGCGAGCACCAGCCGGCGGCTCCAGGATTCCACCGGGACGCCGGGCCCGTCGCCCCGGCGCAACCGGTACTCGGGCGCGTCGGGTTGCTGCAGGTCAGCCGGCAGGTCGAGCAACGGCACGGCAGCCGTATGAAAGAGCGTGTCGCTCAGTCGGTGAAAGAGGGGTTCGCCGGAACGGCTCACTCGGCTGTCGGCCACGGCCGAAACCACCAGCCGCTCCCCCGGGCTCGATCGCACGACCAGCCAGACCGGGCGGCGCTTGCCCTGTCGCATCAGCAACGCCGGATCGATGGAAAGGAGGTGACTGGAGTCCGCCGCCAGCTCCCGGCCCAGAACCGCGGGGTTCCAGAGCGATGGCACCGCCGGCGGCATGGGCTGGCTGATCGGCTCCAGGCGGGCGTCACGCAAGCCCTCGAGCCCGTAGGCCAGGCGCTCCAGCTGCTCCATGGTCCGAGGCTCGACCATCGGAGCCGCCGACCCGCCCAGCATCGAAGGCAGCAGCCAGTGGCCAACAATGGAGGCGCTCACCAGCATTACCCATCCCGCAAGGACAAGCGTGTGGCGCGGCCGGGTTGCCCAAAGTGCCGACAGCGCGCCGGCCGCGAGTGCCACCCCCGCGAGCACGGGAGAGACCACCTGGCCGGTTCGCCAGCTCGGCTCGTCCAGCAAATCCACCGATCCGGCGATCACTTCATAGGGCTCCAGGAGGTAGCCCCACGCCAGCGCAATCGCCAAGCCCGCGAGCAGCCAGCCGAGATGGGCGCGGGCGTGGTCGTTGATGGCGGGCCGCCGCTCGATCCAGCGAAGGGCACCCACCAGCATGTAGAGTGCGGCCACCCCGGTGAGCGCCAGGAGGATCAGCAGGAGGAAAAAACCGTGAGCCGCGCGCCAGACCGGGAGCTGGGCGACGTACACCCCGAGGTCGCGACCGAGCAGCGGGTCGCTGATGCGATAGGATACCCCCTGCCAGGCGAGGGTGACCTCACGCCACCATCCCGAGGCGCCCATGCCGACCAGCAGGCCGAACAGTGCCCCGGATGCGATTGCCACGGTGAGCAGAGTGCGAGGCGTGAGGGCCTCGCGGAATTCGAGATTGGCCACGTTGCGGCGGATCTGCACCGTGCCCACCGCACGGTAGACCAGCAGCAGGTGTCCGATGAACCAGGCGGAAGCGATCAGGCAGCCGGAGAGGTCGAGCGTGAAACGGAGGACATGCCAATCGGTGAGAAACTCGGCCGCCGCAGGCGAAAGCTCCGCGGCCCACCAGCGGTCGGCCAGGAGAACGGCGGTCCATCGGCCCGCAAAGAGCAGGGCGACGAGTCCCGCCAGCACGGCGGTGAGCCGCCGGCTTCTTCGAGACAAGCTTACCTAAGGCGTGAACAGTAAACGGTGAACGGTAAACGGGAACAACCAAGCCTTGGGGTGACAAGCCTTTCCCGTTCACTGTTCACTGTTCACCGTTCACGCTTTTGGCGCTCACGCTCTTTGGCTCTCCCGCTTTTGGCTCTTCAGGAATCCTTCCACCTCGGCCTGGTAGGCATCGCGTGCCTGCGCGTCGGTGGCCTCGAAGCGCATGACGAGCACGGGCTGGGTATTCGATGCACGGAGAAGACCCCACCCCTTGGGGAAGGTGATTCGCACCCCATCGATCGTGTTCACCGGGTAGCGTGAGGCGAAATACTTGGCGGCGCGCTCCACCAAACCGAACTTCTCGTCCTCGGAGCACTCCACCCGAATTTCGGGCGTGGCAAAGGTGCGTGGAAGGTCGGCCAGGTGCGTGGCCAGGCCGAAGGGCCGGCGGCTCACGATCTCGAGCAGCCGCGCCGCCCCGAACAGCGCATCGTCGAACCCGAGGTAGTCGCCCCCAAAGAACATGTGGCCGCTCATCTCACCGGCCAGCGGGGCCTTGAGCTCCTTCATCTTGGCCTTAATGAGAGAGTGCCCCGTCTTCCACATTACCGGTTTTGCACCGGCGGCGATGAGCGCCGAGGGCAGCACCTCCGAACACTTGACGTCGAAGATGACCGGCGTGCCGGGGCCGAATCGTTTCACCGCATCACGGCCGAAGATGACGAGAAGTTGGTCTCCATAGATGATCTCGCCGGTCTCGTCCACGGCACCAAGCCGGTCGGCGTCGCCGTCGAACGCTATGCCGAGCTCTGCCCCGGTACGGCGCACGGCGGCCTGAAGATCGCGCAGGTTCTCCGGTACCGTAGGATCGGGATGGTGATTGGGAAAGCTGCCATCCGACTCGCAGAACAGCGGCGTCACCTCAGCGCCGAGGCCGCGGATGGTGGACACGGCGATCAGGCTGCCGACCCCGTTGCCGCAGTCCACCACCACTCGTACCGGCCGCTCCAGCTTGTGCCGGCTGATGATGCCCTCCCGGTAGCGCTGGAGCACCGAACCGTCCGAGCTCTCCTTCCCAGCGCCCGAGCGCCAGCGCTCGGCCGTAATGATCTCCCAGAGACCCAGGATATCGTCTCCGTGGAACGCCTCGCCGGCCAGCACCATCTTGAAGCCGTTGAATTCGGGTGGGTTGTGCGAGCCGGTGACCTGGAGCCCCGCATCGGTGCTCAGCGCCGATACGGCGAAATAGAGCGCGGGAGTCGGCAGCATCCCGACGTCTATGGCGGTGCCTCCCGCCTCGGTGATGCCCCGCCGCACTCCTCGGGACAACGAATCGCCCGAAGGCCGGTTGTCCCGGCCCACCGCAACCACCGGCGCCCGGCCGAGGCGCTCGTGCGCGACGCTGGCGAAGGCCCGGCCGAGAGCCCGGGCGAACTCCGGGGTCAGCTCGCGGTCTACCAAACCGCGGACGTCGTATTGCCGGAAAATAGACTTGGGGACGTTCATGTTCTCCTTACTGCGTGAACAGTGAACAGTGAACGGTAAACAGGGTGAGGAGTTTGGGCCCCTTCACCGTTTACGGTTTACTGTTCACGCTTTCCCTGGCAACCGGCAGGCCGGTCTGCGAGAGGGTAGACGCGCTCCGTCCCGCAACGTCGAGTGCGCCGGCGGGCCAGATACCGAACAACAGCAACGCGATCACCGACACCGCGATCGCCCCCACGGCTGCCGGCCAGAGCCGGGCTTCCCCATGCGACTCTTCGCTGGCCGCAGGTTTCATGTACATGGCCATGATGACCGGCAAGTAGTATCCCGCGGAGATGACGCTGGTGACTACCAGCACCACCGCGAGCGTCGTCTGGCCTTCGGCGATGACCGCCGACAGGATGTACCACTTGCCCATGAATCCGAAGGTGCCCGGAAAGCCAAGGAGCGAGAGCATGCACACGCTCAGGCCCAGGCCCATCCACGGACGCCTGCCCGCCAACCCCGCGATGTCGTCATAGGTCACATCCCGCTCGCCGCCGCGGCCCAGCGCCGCGAGAAACCCGAAGCTGGCCAACGTAGTGAAGACGTAGGCGGCGAGGTAAAACAGGACCGCGGCAGCCCCCAACCGGCTGCCCGGCCACACTGCGGCCAGGAGGTAGCCCGCGTGGGCAATGGAGCTGTAGGCCAGCATCCGCTTAAGTGTCCGCTGCGCCAGCGCCACCAGGTTGCCCACGACCATCGAGGCGACCGCCAGCCAGAAGATCACCGGTTGCCACACCGTCTCAGCCGATGGGAAGGCTTCAACCAGCACCCGCACCAAGGCAACGAACGCCGCCACCTTGACCCCGGTAGCCATAAAGCCCGTGACCGGGGTGGGCGCCCCGTCATACACATCCGGGGCCCACATATGAAACGGTACCGCAGCCACCTTGAAGCCGAATCCGATCAGCAGGAGGCCGAGGCCGAGCGCTGCCATTAGTGAGAGCTCTCCGCCAGCGAGCTGGGCACCGACCAGCGAAAGGTTAGTGGTTCCGGTGGCCCCGTAGACCAGGGCGATACCGTACAGCAGGAAACCCGAAGCAAAGGCACCGATGAGGAAATACTTCAGCGCCGCCTCGGCCGATGACGGGTTGGCCCGGTCGTAGCCGGCCAAAACGTAGACCGCCACCGACATGACCTCGAGCCCGAGGAACAGGACAATGAGGTCCTCGGCGCCGCTCAGGAACATCATCCCCGACGTGGCGAGCAGGATGAGCGGGTAGTACTCCGGGGCCAGCAACCGCTCACGCTCCAGGTAGCCGAGGGAAAGCAGGATGGTAACCCCAGCGGAGACGAGCACGAGCGCGAGCGCCGCGTACCGGAACGGATCCAGTGCGATCATCGGCGCCAGGCCGACCGGACCCACGTCGTTCATCCAGAGCCACCCGAGACCTGCGCCGCTGAGTACCAGGCCGACAAAGCTGAGCCACCCGGCCAGGCGACTGTCCTGCGGCGTTCCGTGGCGCCAGCTGGCGACCAGCAGCACGACGAGGGTCCAGGCGGTGAGCACGATCTCCGGAAGGAGTCCAAGAGCCGCACCCACGGGTGTGGACATGTCGAGCTGGTTCATGGCCGGCCCTTCCCTGGCATCGGTGCGGCGCCGAGCCGCGCGGCGGTCGAGGCCGCGTAGGGCTGAACCATATCCACATAGCGCCGGGTGGCAGGCTCCATCCGGCGGAGCACCGGTCCGGGAAACAGCCCGAGCCAGACGATGCCCACGAGCAGCGGCAGCAACACGACAAGCTCTCGCCGGGTCAGGTCCTGGAGCCCTTCGTTCTCGGGGTTGTCGAGTCGGTTGAAGATCATGCGCTGCAGAGCCCACAACAGGTAGGCCGCGGCGAAGATCACACCCGTGGTGGCGATGCCGGTCGCCAGGGGGTACGGTCCGAAGCTGCCGAGCAGAACCAGAAACTCGCCCACGAACCCATTCAGTCCGGGCAGGCCGATCGAAGAAAGGGCCACCACCGTCAGCACCAGGCTGAAGATGGGAACGACCCGGGCAATCCCCCCGTAGGCGTCGATCATGCGGGTATGCCGCCGCTCGTAGATCATGCCTATAAGAAGGAAGAGGGCACCGGTCGAAATCCCATGGCTGATCATCACCATGAGCGCGCCTTGCACGCTGATCAGGGTGGCTCCCCAAATGCCCAGCATCACGAAGCCGAGGTGGCTTACCGAGGAGTAGGCCACCAGCTTCTTGATGTCCGGCTGGACCATTGCGACCAGCGCACCGTAGATGATGCCGATTACCGCCAACACGATCATCAGGCGGCTCACCCCGGGCGAGAAGGCAACCTGGGGAAAGAACGGCACCGCAAACCGCAGGAATCCATAGGTGCCGATCTTGAGCATGACGGCGGCCAGGAGCACGCTACCCGCCGTGGGCGCCTCGACGTGAGCGTCGGGAAGCCAGGTGTGGAGCGGGAAGATCGGGACCTTGATGGCGAATGCGAGCGCAAAGGCGGCAAAAAGCCAGGGCGCGGCCGGCCCCAGGGTGCCGGCGTTCTCCAGCAGGTGCTCGTAGGCGAACGAGAGGGTGCCGGTGGTCGCCGAGATCTTCCAGGCCATCACCACGATGGCCACCAGCATGAGCAGCGAGCCGGCCATGGTATAAATGAAGAACTTGATGGCGGCGTAGAGCCGGTTGGCGCCACCCCATATCCCGATGATGAAATACATCGGGATCAGCATCACCTCGAAGAAAACGTAGAAGACGAACAGGTCGAGCGCGATGAAGACCCCGATGAGCCCGGTGAGCAGCGCGAGCATCAGGGCGTAGAAAGCACGTTCTTTCCGTTCGATCTGACGCCAGCTGGCCAACACGCTCAGCGGCATGATCGCGGTGGTCAGCAGGACCATGAAGAGTGAGATACCGTCGATGCCCACCCGGTAGCTGATCCCCCACCGTGGAATCCAGGACGCACTGGAGACCAGCTGCATGCCGCCGTCGGTGGGATCGAGTGCCCACCAGAGCCCAATCGAGAGCAGAAACTCGAGGGTAGTGACCACGAGCGCCAAACGCTTGGCGCCGCGCTCGTCGCCCAGGAGGACCGGTACCGCGCCGGCGAGGGGCAGGAGCACCAGGGCGTGGAGAATCCACTGGCTGTAGTGGATCGAGGCAAGGAAGTCGGTCATCGGAGGCTCACCTGGCCATGGCGTGCAGGATCCACAGCGCACCAACCAGGAAGAGCACCACGTAGACGCCCACCTGCCCGGTCTGGAGCCGGCTACCGAACCACCCCAGTCCCTGGGAGAGCTTGGCGGACCCATTCACGGCCGCGCCATCCACCACCCCCTGATCGACCCCCTTCCAGAGCACCACGCGGGAAAGCCAAACCAGCGGCCGCACCAGGAGGGCATCGTAGATCTCGTCCACGTAGTACTTCCGGTTGAGCAGCCGGGCGAGTCCGGTCTCGGGAGGCGCCTCCGCAGCGGTTGGAATCCGCCGCCTGGAGGTGGCGAGGTATCCCGCGAACAGGCCGAGAACTCCAACCAGCACGGCGCCGCCGACCAGGAGGAACTCGGTTTGCCCGTGAGGCATCTCCAGCCGTAAGAACCGGCCGGCCGGCTCGGTGACCGGCTCGAGCCAGTGTTCCAGCCTCGCCCCGCCGCCAAAGAAGGGCGGCAGGTTGAGGAGCCCGCCGATCGCGCTCAGGACGCCCAGGACCACGAGCGGACCGGTCATGACCCGCGGCGCGTCGTGGATATGGGACCGCTCCTGCTCCCCGGTTCGGTTCCCGCCCAGAAACGTCATGGTGATCAGCCGGGCCATGTAAAACGCGGTGAGCAACGCGGCCACGACCCCCATGGCGTAGAACACGTAGTACACCGGATGGGTACCGGCACGGCCGAAGGCGGCGGCGAGGATCTCGTCCTTGGAAAAGAACCCGGAAAACGGCGGAATTCCGGCGATGGCGAGGGTGGCGATCAGCATGAGCCAGAAGGTGACCGGCATGTGCTGCTTGAGCCCGCCCATGTTGCGCATGTCCTGGGCGTCGGCATGCGAGTGGGTGGCATGATAGGCGTGGTGCATGGCGTGGATCACGCTGCCGGCACCCAGGAAGAGCAGCGCCTTGAAGAAGGCGTGGGTGACCAGGTGGAAGATGCCGGAGGCATAGGCACCGGTACCCACCGCGAGGAACATGTAGCCGAGCTGGGATATGGTGGAGTAGGCCAGCACCTTCTTGATGTCATATTGGCGCAGGGCGATCGTGGCCGCGAACAGGGCCGTCAGCGCGCCGATACCGGCCACCACCATGCTGGAGAGGGGCGCCAGGGCGAACAACACGTTCGTACGGGCCACCAGATACACGCCGGCGGTAACCATGGTGGCGGCGTGGATCAGGGCCGACACCGGGGTGGGACCGGCCATGGCATCGGGAAGCCAGGTATACAGCGGTATCTGCGCGGACTTGCCGGTGCAACCCAGAAAGAGGAACAACGTTATGGCGGTCACGACCCCGGATCCGGCGGCGAACACCGCGGGGGCCCGCTCGACCATGCCCGTAAAGGTCAGGGTGCCCAGGTGCTGCCAGATCAGGAACATGGCGATCATGAATCCGAAATCGCCGATCCGGTTGACGATGAAGGCCTTCTTGCCCGCGTCGGCGTTTACCTTGTCGTTGAACCAGAAGCCGATCAGCAGGTAGGAACAGAGTCCCACCCCTTCCCACCCGATGAACACCACCGGAAAGCTGGAGCCGAGCACCAGCACCAGCATGAACACCACAAAGAGGTTCAGATACGAGAAGTAACGCGCGTATCCCGGATCCGCCTGCATGTAGCCGACACTGAATAGATGAATGAGGCTGCCCACCCCGGTGACTACCAGCAGCATCACCGCGGAGAGCTGGTCCACCTGGAATGCCAGATCGATCTGCAGCGGGCCCACCGGTAACCAGCGCCAGAGACTCACGATGAGCGGAGCATGGGGCGGATGGAGCCACAGCTCGACGAACACGGCCAGGGCCACCGCAAACGAAGCCAGCAGAACGCCGACCCCAACCATCGAGACCAGGTTCTTGGCGGCGGGCCGCCGAATGGCCAGGGCCCCGTTCACCAGAAAGCCGGCGAGTGGCAGGGCGACGGTGAGCCACACCCAGTGAGAGATCAAGACTTGAGATCCTTCGCTTCGCTCAGGATGACACCCCTTACCGGACTCATCATCGTGGGTGTCAACCGCGCAGCAGGTTGATGTTCCGGAGATCGACCGACTGCTTGTGCCGGAAGATCCCGATGATGATCGCCAGGCCCACCGCGGCCTCGGCCGCCGCCACGGTCATCACGAAGAAGACCATCACGTAACCGCTGGCGCCGTGGAGCTGAGCCAGCGCCACGAAGCTCAGGTTCACCGCGTTCAGCATCAGCTCGATGCACATGAACAGCACGATGGCGTTCCGGCGGAGTAACACCCCAGCCACACCGAGGCTGAAGAGGATGGCCGAGAGCGCCAGGGAGGGACCGAGCAGCATCAGACGTTCCGCTTGGCGAGGACGACGGCGCCGACTATGGCGGCGAGCAGCAGGATCGAGGTGATCTCGAACGGGATCAGGTATATCTGGAAGAGCGGCGCCGCCACCGCCCCGACCACCCCATGAGCAGCGCTCTCCTGCTGGGTAATCTGACCGGCGACGAAGGCGGTGGCCGGATCGGTAAACGTGGGCCACTGGGAGAGCTCGTCGGCCAGCCGGCGGGGTGAATAGGCGATCAAGCCCAGCAGCTCGACCGACAGCAGGCCGACGATCACCAGCGTGGCCGCCACCGTGGACGGGCCCCTGAGGTCGGACTCGGTGTGCCCCAGGTTCAGCAGCATGATGACAAAGAGGAAGAGCACCATGATCGCGCCGGCGTACACCAGCACCTGGATGGCGGCGATGAATTGCGCGTTGAGCAGCACGTAGATCGCCGCCAGCGAGAACATCGTGGAAATCAGCCAGAGGGCCGACGCCATCGGGCTCCTCTGGAGGATGCAGAGCGTGGCCGACAGGATCGCCACGGCGGCAAAGATGTAAAAGACCACTTCGGTCATCTACTCACCCTTGGGATCGGTGGGGTCCCAGAGCGTGGAGACCGCATGGGTCTGCGACGAGAGCCGCTCCAGGTCGTAGACAAACCGGTCCCGGCTGTACTCTGCGTTCTCGTAGTGCACGCCGACGTGGATGGCCTCCTCGGGACATACCTCCTGGCAGTACCCGCAGAATACGCAGCGGAACTCATCAATCTCGTAGATCAAGGGGTAGCGATCACCCCGCTCGTCCTCGCCGGGCACCAGCTTGATGCAGTTGGCCGGGCAGATCTGAGGACACAATCCGCAGGCCACGCACTTCGACCGTCCCTGCTCGTCGGTGAGCATCCGGTGCGTGCCTCTCCACCGCTGCGAGATACTCCACTGCCCCATCCCGTGCTCGCTGTCGGTGCTCTTCTCCTCCGGGTACTGCATGGTCACCTTCTTCTCGAACATGTGCTTGAAGGTGAGGGCCATACCCTTGAGCGTCGCGCGCACGTAGCTCACCTGGTGCTCGGGACGCTTCATGACCTTGACGCCGATAGCCATCAGTTCGTCACCGCGGCGCGGCGCGCGCGCGCATTGAGGGAGAGCCGCTGCCGGGCGGAGCCCCGGATGAAAATGCCGCTGTCGAGCAGTCCGAAGACCAGGACGGCCACCACCAGGCTGACGACGAACAGCGCCAGGCCCTCCTGGATGGGATCGGTGATGCCGAGGAACCGGTGGATCACGTAGATGGCCACACAGACCACCATGATATAGGCCAGCGCCAGCGGCATCAGGACCTTCCACCCCAAAGCCATGAGCTGGTCGTAGCGGAAGCGCGGGAGGGTCCATCGGATCCACATCACGAAGAAGATCCAGAACATCACCTTGACGAAGAAGAAGCCGGCCGTCGCAAGGCTCTGGAGGACTCCGCCGGCTTCATCCCAGTGGGTAAACGGAATGTCCCAGCCACCGAAGAAAAGCGTGGTGACCATGGCGCAGACGGTCACGACGTTGGCGTATTCGGCGATGAAGAAGAAGGAGAACTTCATCGCGCTGTACTCGGTGTGATAGCCGGCAATCAGCTCCGACTCGGCTTCCGGCATGTCGAACGGGAGCCGGTTGGTTTCGGCGAAGCCGGAGATCAGGAAGATGAAAAAGGAGAGAAACAGCGGCAGCACGTACCAGAGACCGGCCTGCTGGTTCTGCACGATGGTCGACAGGCTCACACTGCCGGACAGGAGCAGCACCGGAATCAGGCTCAGTCCCATGGCCACCTCGTAGGAGACCATCTGGGCGCTGGCCCGCAGGCCGCCAAGCAAGGCGTACTTGCTGTTCGATGACCAACCCGCCAGCGCGATGCCGTACACTCCCATCGAGCTGATGGCCAGGACGAAGAGGAATCCGATGGGCAGATCGGCCACCACCATCGGCATGGGCCCGTGATGCACAAACCGTCCCAGGGGTCCGAGGGTGAAATCGAAGTCCACCGGGAGCGGCGCACCGAACGGAATCACGGCGAACAACAACAAGGCCGGGATAAAGGAGAACGCCGGGGCCAGGAGGAAGAGCCCGCGATTGGCCATGGCCGGAAAGGTCTCTTCCTTGAGGATGTTCTTCAGTCCGTCGGCGGCGGGCTGGAGCAGACCGGCCGGACCGACCCGGTTGGGCCCGCGCCGGTTCTGCATCCAGGCGCTCACCTTCCGCTCCATGAGGGTCAGCAGCGCCACACCCACCATGATCACGGTAAACACCAGCAGCATCTTGATGACGCTGAGGAGCAGGAACCCCTTCAGCTCGGGAGTCACGAGACGCCCGCCCGCACGCCGGGTCTGACCCCGGCGGACCCAGGCGCATCGGAGAGTATCCGCCCGGTGTACCCGATGTCATCGTAGGTGGTGCCCGCGAATACCGGCCAGCGCTCGCCGAGCAGCTCGAAGGCCTGGGCGGCGGTGGCTGGAGCGGAGGCGCTCGGCCCCGGGCCGGCGATGACCTCGCCTGCCACCCACCAGGCCGGCCGCGCCATGCCCGGCTGCGACTTGGCCTGGTTGTAGCGCTGAATCCGGCGATCGCGATTCACGTAGGTACCGTTCTCCTCCGCCATCGTCGTGATCGGGAGAACCAGCTCCGCGTTACGGAGGCCTTCGGGAAACAGAGTCCCCAACACCACCACACTGGCCGGAGCCTTGGCGATCAGGTCCAGTTCAGCCGACGAGAGGTCGGCGTCCAGCACGATTACCAGGCCAGCGCTCGCCAGCTCGAGCAGGCCGGTGGGCCAATCGGAGCCGTATCCCAGGAGCTCGGCGCCGATCAGATTGGCCGCACGCTCGGCCCGGAGCGCCAGATTGGGAACCGCGGCGAGCGGGGCCGTTTCACCCATGGGTACCCGGACCACGGCGGTCACGCTCAGCCGCTCGAGCATTCGACGGACGAGCCCCAGCGATTCGGTCGAGGCCGAGCCGGAAGCAAGAATCACCGCCGCCCCGGAGGTGCCGCGGATCAGCTGCCCCAACCGGTCGAGAGCCGTGTCCCAGTCGGTGGCGACATGCCGCCCCCCATCCCGGACCAGGGGGGCCTCGATCCGATCACCCCGGTTGAGCCAGCGGTAGTTCATTCGGCCGTAGTCGCACATGAAGTGGCGATTCACCTCGAGGTTCGGCCGGGGACGCAGTCGCACCACGACATCATCCCGGGTGTCGATGGTCATGTTGCAGCCCTGGGTGCAGCCGGGGCACACGCTCGCCGTCTTATCGAGGTCCCAGGCCCGTGCCTTGTGCAGAAAGTCCTTGGAGATCAGCGACCCCACGGGACAGAGGTCCACCACGTTCCCGGCCCAGGGGTGGTCGAGCAGCTGCTCGGTGGAGATTCCGATGTACGCCCGGTCGCCCCGCTCCGAAACATTGAGAATGGGGTCCTCGGCCACGTCCTCCATGAAGCGAACACATCGGGTGCACAGGATGCAGCGGTTGGGCACGTAGAGCACGTCGGGGCCGAAGTCTTCCACCGGGCTGTATCGCTTGGCATAGTCGGCATAGCGAGTGCCGGAGCGGCCCTCCTGGAATACGTAGTCCTGCAGCTCGCACTCGCCGGCCTGGTCACAGATGGGGCAGTCCAGCGGGTGGTTGATGAGCAGAAGCTCCAGCACGCCCTCGCGCGCCTTCTTCGCCTTTTCGCTCTCGACATGGACCACCTGTCCCTCGGCGACAGCGGTGACGCAGGCGGGCATCAGCTTGGGCGCCTTTTCCACCTCGACCAGACACATCCGGCAGACCGCGGGCGACGGGAGCGACGGGTGGTAGCAGTAGTGCGGCACGAGGATGCCGGCCTGCTTGGCAGCCTCGATGATGGTAGTGCCCTTGGGAACGCTCACGGGCATACCGTCGATGGTTACGGTTACGAGTTCTTCAGCCATGCTCTTCCCGTCTGGAGTCTGGAGTCTAGAGTCGAGGGCCAAGCGATGATCTCGCGCTAGACCCTGGACTCTTGACCCTTGACGTTTTTACACCGCCGCCAATACCGGCTCTCTGGCGCCCTGGATATACGCCTCGAACTCGTGCCTGAACTTCTGAATTCCGCTCACGATCGGGGCAGCGCACGAGTCGCTGAGCACGCAGATCGTCTTACCGGTCATGTTGTCCGACAGGTCGAGCAAAAGCTGGAAGTGCTCCTGCTTCCCCTTCCCTGCCAGAATCCGCTCCAGGATCCGGACTGACCACGCCGTCCCTTCCCGGCACTGAGTGCACTGGGCGCAGGACTCGTGGGCGTAGAAACGGGCCAGCCGCCAGATCTGATATACCATGTCGGTGCTATCGTCCATCACGATCATTCCGGCCGAGCCCAGCATCGACCCCTTCGCCACCACGCCCTCGTAGTCCAGCAGGCAGTCGTCCGCCTCCGCCGCGTTCATGATCGGCACCGAGGATCCGCCCGGAATCACCGCCTTAAGGGTCCGACCGGGGCGTATGCCGCCGCACATGTCGTAGATCAGCTCCCGCATCGGCGTGCCCATGGTGACTTCGTAGTTCCCCGGGCGCTGGATATGGCCGCAGACCGAGATAAGCTTGGTGCCGGTGCTCTTGGGGTTGTTGAGGGACAGCCCCTTATACCACTCGCCTCCGCGCATGACGATGTGGGGGACCGCGGCCAGGGTCTCCACGTTGTTGATGGTGCTCGGCATGCCGAACACCCCCGCCTGCGCCGGGTAGGGCGGCTTGATCCGGGGATTTCCCCGCTTTCCCTCGATCGAGTTCAGCATCGCGGTCTCTTCCCCGCAGATGTACGCACCCGCCCCGCGGTGCAGGATCATCTCGATCCGCTTACCGCTGCCGAAGACGTTGTCGCCCAGCGCCCCTTTGGCCGTGGCCTCCTCGACCGCCTTCTCCACGATCTTGTAGACATCGGTGAACTCGCCCCGGATATAGATGTAGCAGCGCTCGGCACCGATGGCGTACGCCGCAATGGCGCATCCCTCCAGCAGCTGATGCGGGGTCCAGCGCATGATCTCGCGGTCCTTGAACGTGCCCGGCTCCGATTCGTCGGCGTTGCACACCAGGTAGTGCGGGCGCCCGTCAGCCTTGGGCATGAGCGACCACTTGAGGCCGGTGGGGAATCCCGCCCCACCCCGGCCCCGAAGACCGGAGGTCTTGATCTCCTCCACCACCGCCTCGGGAGTCATGCGGAGGACCTTCTTCAGACCCTCGTACCCCCCTCGCTTGACCCACCCGTCGTACGAGCGGGCCTCGGGATCCCCGAAGTGCTTCGAGAGGACCGGGTTCTCCTTGGGATGACTGGGGTGTGGATAGCCCATTACTTGTACCTCTGGAGGATGCCGGGGACCTTATCGGGCGTGACGCTTTCGATGAAGTCGTCGCCGATCAGGATGGGCGTGGGAAACCCGCAGGCGCCGAGACACTCGACTTCGATCACGGTGAACCTGCCGTCCGGGCTGGTAGCTCCGAGCTCGCCGCACCCAGTCTCCTGAAGCAGCGCCTTCAGCACGGTCTCCGCCCCGCAGATGTTGCAGGGCGACGTGGTGCAGACCTGAATGAAGTGCCGCCCGACCGGATGGGTGTGGTACATGGTATAGAACGTGACCACACCCTTCACGTACGCGGGGGTGAGATCCAGCACCTCGGCCACCTCCCCGATCGCAGGCTCGGAGATCCAGCCCCGCGTTTCCTGCACGATCCAGAGCGCGGGTAAGAGGCAGGCTTGCTTGGTGGGGTACTTCGTAAAAAGCTGTTCCAGCCGAGCCAGCTGATTGCCCTTGAAGACGCGATCGTACGGCTCGGTTTCGGCGCCGTGGCCACCGTGGGCTACCCCGTGTTCCTGCCGCCCTGAGCCGCTCATCGGTCCACCTCTCCCATGACGATATCCACGCTGGCGTTGATGGCGATCACGTCGGACAGAAGGGAACCCTCACACATGGTGGGGAGGCTGGCGAGGTTAATAAAGGAAGGCGGACGGATTCGCCACCGCACCGGCTTGCTGGTGCCATCCGACACCATGTAATAGCCCAGCTCGCCCTTGGGGTTCTCGATTCCCATGTACACCTCACCGGCCGGCGGCTTCACTCCTTCCATGACCTGCTTGAAGTGGAAGATCATCGCTTCCATGTCGCTCATCGCACGGGACTTGGGAGGCAGGACCACCCGAGGGTCGGACACGTTGATGGGAGCGCCCTTGAGCCGGGCCAACCGATCGAGGGCCTGCTCCAGGATCCGGTTGGATTGGGCCATCTCCTCCATCCGCAGGCGATACCGGTCGTAGATATCGCCGTACTCGCCGACCGGGACATCGAAGTCGTAGGTCTCGTAGTCGAGGTAGGGGCGGTCCTTGCGAACGTCGTAGTCCACCCCGCTGGCCCGGAGCATGGGACCTGAAAGGGAGTAGTTGATCGCCTCGTCGGCCGTGAGCGCACCGACACCCTGGGTTCGCCCGATCCAGATGGCGTTTCGGGTGAACATGGTGTCCACTTCCTGCAGCGTCTTCGGGAAGGTGTTGGTGAAGTCGCGGAGCCCGGCTTCCCAACCATCGGGGATATCGGCCATCAAGCCGCCAACCCGGGTAAGGCTGGTGGTGAGCCGGGCCCCGGTCCAGGCCTCCTGCAAATTGTAGATCCGCTCCCGTTCCTGGAACGACCACAGGAAGGGAGTGAAGGCCCCGAGATCGATCCCTGTGGTGCCGAGCCAGACCAGATGAGAGATGATGCGGCTCATCTCGCAGGCGATGACCCGGAGCACCTTGCAGCGCTCGGTCAGCTCCAGGCCCATCAGCGCCTCGACGGCCAGCGCCAGGCCAACGTTGTTCGCCATGGGCGACAGATAATCGGTGCGGTCGGTCAGCGGGATGATCTGGTTGTAGTGCCGGTATTCCCCCAGCTTCTCGAATCCGGAATGCAGATAGCCGATGTGAGGGATGCAGCGCTTGACCGTCTCGCCCTCGAGCTCGAGCACCAGCCGGAGCACGCCGTGGGTGGCCGGGTGCTGGGGTCCGATGTTCACCAGCATGCGCTCGGCACCGAGATCCTCGCGGTACTGTCCGTTCTCTCCAGAGACACCGAGGGGCACCCGGGTCGGGTGGCCGGCCGCGTCCACACCCGGGGTGGCCAACGCCATCTCCACCGTGCGAAGTGTCATTTCAGGAATCCTCGCTCCCCCCGCGCCAGCCGCTCCCGCATGTCGCTGGGCAGCTCACCATAGGCCTCGGCCAGGGACAGCTCCTCCATGGAGTAATGGGCCTCGGGGTTGGCCGCCAGCGCCTGCCTGGTCTGTTCCGCCCGGCTGAAATGTCCCCGCAGGGGAAAGTCCTTCCGCAGCGGGAACCCCTCGGCATACGTCTCCCACATGAGGATGCGGCGAAGGTCGGGATGGCCGGTGAAGGTCACGCCGAACATGTCGTAGACCTCGCGCTCCAGCCAGTCGGCGCCGCGCCAGAGGTCGTAGACCGACCGTACCTCCAGCGGGGCGCGCTTATCGAGGGCCACCTTGAGCCGGAGATCCGCCTTGCGGCCCAGCGAGCGCAGCTGGTACACCACCTCGAGCGGGCGTTCGGGATCACGGTAGTCCACCGCCGTCACATCGGTGAGGTAGTCGTACTCCTGCCCCGGGGTGTCCCGAAGCCAGGCGAGGGCATCGTGTGACCGGTCCCGGGCTATATAGACGATGGTTTGGCCGGATGAGACCAGGTGACGTTCGATGGAGGGACCGAACTCGGCGCGGAGGGCCGCGACGGAGGGAGAGGGCGAAGTCATCGGCACAGGCATCAACTGGATCGCGTCTGCTGAACCGAGTTTCCAAAGGGCTCGCTCAGCTCGTCCACCCGCTCCGGGCGGAGGAAGAGCCCGGACGGGCCGACCAGCTTCTCGTCACGCAGCATCTCGTCCGCGATCGTCTCGCCCTTGATCTTCTTCTGCAGCAGGAGGATCCCGTACATCAACCCCTCCGGCCGCGGCGGGCAACCCGGCACGTAGACGTCCACCGGGATGATCGTGTCGATGCCCTGCACCATGGCGTAGTTATCGAAGATGCCTCCGGTCGAGGCGCACGCACCCATGGAGATCGACCACTTCGGCTGAGGCATCTGATCCCAGATTCGCCGGATCACCGGCGCGAGCTTGAACGGCAGCCGGCCGGCGCAGATCAGCACATCGGCCTGGCGGGGAGAAAAGCTCTGCCGCTCCATCCCGAAGCGAGCGATATCGAACCGGCTGGCGGCGGTGGCCATGTACTCGATGGCACAGCACGCGGTCCCAAATGGCATGGGCCAGAGTGAGTTGGCTCGAGCCCAGTTGGTCAGAAAGTCGAGCCGGGTGGTGACCCAGTTGGGGGAGATCGACGAGACGGTGGTGACCTCGTCGTCCGAGTTACCCATGGCGGGATTGCTCAATCCCATTGCAGTGCTCCGCGCTTCCAGATATAGACGTACCCCACCGCGAGGATGAGGATGAAGACGAACATTTCGATGATCAACAGCCCGGCGATCGCGGAGAGCTGCTGGAACGCCACCGCCCAGGGAATCATGAACACCGTCTCGATGTCGAATACGATAAAGAGCATGGCCACCAGGTAGAACTTGACCGAGAAGCGCTCCCGGGCATCGCCCAGCACCGGCATGCCGGATTCGTAGGGGGCGATTTTGGTGGGGGTGCGACGGTAAGTGGAGAGGATGTGGGAGACGCCCAACATCAGGATCGCGTTGGCGACCACGAACACGATCAGAAGGAGCAGTGGGACATAGGGCTGGAGCATGAGCGTCCACATCTCGCTTTAGTGAAATTTTTCACTTAGGTGTCGAAATTAACCGCGTCCGGGATGCGATTCAACCAGGGGCAAACACCCGGTCCAGGCTGTCATGGGGGGGTTGAGCCGTGCCTCCTCTTTACCTTAGCCCCTTCCTACCACACTATACGTCTCTTAATAGGGCGCGCCCTGGGCGGTAGGCTGTCACTTGTCGTGATCCTCGCAGCTTGCTCTTCGTTTTTCAGCGGCACCAGATTGCAGATCCGCATCAACCCTGGCCAGTTCAACTTTGGACTGAAAGGAATTCCGATGACCGCACCAAGAACCCCGCAATGGCCACTGACCCCGGTACTTCGGCTGGCAGCCCTGGCCCTGTTCCTCGCCAGCGCTGCGTTGGTAATCGAGGGGGTGTTCTCGACCGTCCTATGGGGTCTGGCCGTGGTGTTTCTGGTGCTGGCGGTGGTCAAGCTCGCCCAGAACTGGAAGAAGCTGAGGTAGGAAACCTGGGTGCCGGTCACGGTCGATCCTGCACCCTCAGCCGAGCGGATTCCGGTCTGGATTCCCCTGGTCTTTTGTACCACGGGGTTTGCCGCGTTGCTCTACCAAGTTGTCTGGCAGCGGGTTCTCTTCTCCACTTTCGGAGTGAATGTCGAAGCGGTTACCACGGTCGTCACCGCCTTCCTGGCGGGGCTGGGGCTCGGTAGCCTGGCCGGCGGGCAGCTAGCCAAGGGCACCAATCACACCATCCTCCTCCTCTGCGGTTCAATCGAGGTTGCCATCGGCATCTTCGGGGTGTGGTCCCTCATGTTTTTTCATTGGATAGGAAGCCTCACCCTGGGTCTGCCGACCGTTCCACGTGGTGCCGTCATGGCGCTGGTCGTCATGCTCCCCACCAGTCTGATGGGCGCCACCCTTCCCCTCCTGGTGGCCTACCTGGTGCGCTCGACGGGAAACGTCGGACGGACCGTGGGCCTCCTCTATTTCGTGAACACTGCGGGCTCGGCGTTCGCGGCGCTGGCGGCGGTGTTGCTGATACTGGGCTCGGTGGGAGAGACCGGATCCGCATGTCTGGCAGCCAGCCTCAATCTTCTGGTCGGGGCCTTCATCCTGGCGGGACCGCTACGGCGTACACCCCGGGGATGATGCTGCCGCTCGCGTTGTTTGTGGTCGCAATCACCGGATTCATCTCCCTCTCCTACGAGATCCTCTGGTTCCGGGCGCTCTCATTCGTGACCGGCGGCTCCCCCGCGGCGTTCGGGCTTCTCCTCGGAGCTTATCTGGCGGGCCTGGCGGTCGGCGCATTCGGCAGCGGCGCCTTCTGCCGGAACCGGGCTGCCCTCGGGGACCGGAAGTACTTCCGGCACATCGCAGCCTTCGTGCTGTTGGCAAACCTGTTTGGATTTCTGGTGCTCCCGATGCTGGCATGGGTGACGACTCGCTCAGGGTCACATCCGGCGTTCGGGCTCATTGCACTGGCGTCGGCGATGCTGGGCGCGGTCCTCCCACTGGTCAGCCACCTGGCCATCGCCCCCGACCGCCTGGCGGGGTCACGGCTGTCGTATCTCTACGCTGCCAATATCGTGGGCTCCGTCCTGGGAAGCTTTCTGACCGGGTTTGTGCTGCTCGACGTCATGCCGATGCAGGCCATCGCCGCGCTGCTGATGATAGTCGGCGGCATCACCGTAGTCGTACTGCTGGCGCTCGGGGGTATGGGCAGAGCCGCTTTGGCTGGAGGCTTCGTCCTCGTTGCGGGGCTCACCGGATGCACCGTGGCTGCCACGCCTTGGTTATTCGATCGGTTCTACGAAAGACTGCTGCCGGCCCAGCAGTCGACACCCGGCGCGCGATTCGCCGCCGTGGTGGAAAATCGGAGCGGAGTGATCACGGTGACGCAGGACGGAACTGTCTACGGCGGCGGCGCATACGATGGCCGAGTCTCAACCGACCTGGTGGATGACCGTAATCGGATCGTCAGGGCCTATGCCATCAGTGCGCTCCACCCGGCACCGCGTCACGTACTGCTGATCGGGCTCGCGAGCGGCTCCTGGGCCCAGGTAATCGCCAACCACCCGGCGGTCGAGAGCTTGACGGTCGTGGAGATCAATCCCGGCTACATCCAGGTGGTGGCCCGGTATCCCCAGGTGGCCAGCCTTCTCTCCAACCCCAAGGTGACGATCGTCGTGGACGACGGCAGACGATGGCTGGCCCGGAACCACCGACGCTTCGACATGGTGGTTTCGAACACCCCATTTCACTGGCGAGCCCACAGCACCAATCTTCTGTCCCGCGAATATTGCCGCCTGGTGCGCGCCCACCTGAGTCCGGGCGGGGTCTATTATTTCAACACCACCGGTTCCGGGGCGGCTTTGAAGACCGCCATGGTGGAGTTTCCGTATGGCCTGCGGTATCTGAGCCTCGCGGCGGTGAGCGACAGGCCAATCGCGTTCAACCGCGAGCGATTCCGTGAGATCCTGGGCCATTACCGCATCGACGGCCGGCCGGTCCTCAACCTGGACCTCGCAGCCGATCGCGCACGGCTGGAGAAGATCCTCAGCTCAATCGCGGTTGAAAGCCGTCAGAGCATTCTCAGCCGTCTGGCATCGACCCCCCTTGTCACCGACGACAACATGTATCCAGAGTGGCACCCGGCGGGTGCCGACCAGGGCCTGGAATGAGCTCATCGGCTGCTCGGCCGAAGGAAGACGCACAGCGCCAGGGGTCGGAACCCAAATTGCCCTGGCGACCCATGGGCCTGGCGTTCACCCTGGCAGTTTTCCTCAGCGCGGCCCTGCTCTTTATAATCGAGCCGATGTTCGGCAAGATGGTGCTCCCCTGGCTGGGGGGCAGCCCGGCGGTGTGGACCACCTGTATGCTCTTCTTTCAAGGTGCACTTCTGCTGGGCTATCTGTATGCCCATGTCGGCCCGCGCTGGTTGGGGGTGCGCCGGCACGCCTTGCTGCACATAGCGCTGTTGATGCTGTGTCTTCTGACTCTGCCGATCCAGGTGGCGGACGTCTCGGGCGCTACGCGGTTCGACCACCCCTCTGTATGGCTCCTTTGGGTGCTCGCGCTCTCACTCGGTGCGCCGTTCATCCTGCTCTCGAGCACTGGCCCCCTGCTGCAGGTGTGGTTCTCCCAGACTTCCCATCCCGAGGCGGACAACCCCTACTTCCTCTACGCGGCCAGCAACGCGGGGAGCCTCCTCGCCCTCCTGAGCTACCCCTTCCTGCTGGAGCCGAGTCTCCCGCTGACGGGTCAAGGGACGCTCTGGAGCCTGGGCTATGTGGGACTGGTGTTGCTGGTGGGCGTCTCGGCCGCCTACGGCAGCCGGCGTTTCACCAGCCGGCATCATGGTAGCGCGGCCACCACTCGAGGAACCTCCATCCCAACCAGGACGAAGATCCGGTGGATCCTGCTGGCCTTCGTACCTTCGAGTTTCTTCCTGGCGCTCACCACCTATGTGACCACGGACGTGGCGGCGGTTCCGCTCCTCTGGGTGGTTCCGCTGGTTCTCTACCTGCTCTCGTTTACCATGGTGTTCGCCCGCCGCGCCCTTCTGTCTCACGCCCTGCTGGTCCGATGGCAACCGGTGGGCCTCATCGCGCTGGCCGTCATTGATTTCTGGGGGCCTTCCGGCTCCTCTCCGTGGCTCCTGCCACTCCACCTGATCGTCTTCTTCGTGACCGCGCTCGTCTGCCATGGCGAGCTGGCAGCGAGCAAGCCGCCCGCCGATCGCCTGACGGATTTCTATTTATGCATTGCTGTCGGTGGTGTCCTCGGCGGTGTCTTCAACGCCCTGGTGGCCCCTGCCCTGTTCGACTCGGTGCTGGAGTATTCCCTCACCCTGGTCGCCGCGTGTGCGGTGCGGCCTCGCCGTTCCGACCCATCCTCCCATCCGCACCGGCGTTGGGACCTGGCGCTGATCGGGGGCGCCTGTGCCGTGCTGATCCTGACGCGTTGGGGCATCGGCGAGCGACCAGCGCTGGCTGCAGCCCTCGTGGCATCAACCGTGGTGGCGGCGATTTGCCTCCGGATGAGTCGCGATCCGGTGCGATTCACCCTCGCCATCGCCGGTGTCGTGTTCGCTGGATTGGTGGTCGGGAAGGCGCGTACCGGCATTCTCCTCAAGGAGCGGAATTTCTTCGGAGTGCGTGAAGTGCAAGCCGATGCCCGCAGCCAGACGCACGTGCTGATGCATGGAACCACCAAGCATGGAGCCCAGAGTACCGATCCGCTCAAGCGAAGGGAGCCCGCTGAGCTACCACAACCGGCAGGGGCCCCTGGGCGACCTCTTCCGTGCCCTGCCCTCCACTCCGGGCCGGAAGGTTGGCGTCATCGGCCTGGGCACGGGCGCCATGGCCGCATACGCGGGCCAAGGTGAGGAATGGGTGTTCTACGAGATCGATCCGGACATCGCTCGTATGGCCCGCGATACCAACTATTTCACCTATTTGCAGGACACACCGGCACGGGTTGAGATCGTTCTCGGTGACGGCCGCCTGTCACTGCTCGAGGCGCCGGAGCATTCCTTCGATATCATCGTCGTCGATGCGTTCAGTTCCGACGCCATTCCCACTCACCTGCTGACCCGGGAAGCGTTTTCGGTGTATCGAAGCAAGCTGTCGGAGAATGGTGTTCTTGTTCTCCATTTGAGCAATCGCTATCTGGATCTGGAGCCGGTCGTGGCGCGGCTGGTCAAGGCCGATGGAATGGCAGGACTCATCCGGGAGAATACCGGCCGCAGCCGGGAGCTGCTTGAATCGGGGGGGGATCCCTCGATCTGGGCCGTCGCCGCGGCGGATGCTTCCTCTTTCGGTGCCCTGGGAAGTGCCAATGGCTGGCGCCAACTGAATATCAGGGATGGTATTGCGCTCTGGACCGATGATTTCACGAACGTCTTCGGTGTTTTTCGATGGCCCTAATCAGCTATCACAAGGAGGACGGGCTTGTAGCTTGCTGTCACATTCGTCCTCCCCCGTTGGGTTTCCCACAACGAGGTGATCGGTGAGATCCAAGCCTGTGATCTTCTATCCGGTTCTCGCCGCCGTGTATCCAGTGCTGGCCCTCGCCGCGGCAAACACTGGCGAAATCGCCGACTTGAGGGTCTTGCTGCGTCCGATCACCCTCTCAATCCTATTCGCCGCTTCCATTTGGCTTCTCCTGCTTTGGTCGATTCGGAATCCGCGACGGCGCGCCTTTGTGGCGCTCATGGCTGTCATTCTCTTTGCATCGTTCGGATATATAACGGCTGTCGTAGAACGGACGACGTGGTCTGCGCCGTACGCGCGCACCGTCTTGCCGCTCCTTGCGGCGGTTGTCTACTTGGCCGGCATCATTGTCCTGGTCTTCAGGTTGGCTGGGGATCTGCAGCGTCTGACTCGGTTTCTGAACCTGTTCACGGCGATACTGGTCGGATGGACCACGGTTGCCCTGATACGTCAGGCCTCTCGGCGCTCGGGTCGGTACGAGGGGTTGGAACCAGCTGCCGCGACCAGGCCGGTGGCAGGCGACAGCAAGGGAGGGCCGGATATCTACCTTATCGTGCTCGACAAGTATACCGGGCGGAGGTCACTCAGAGATAACTATGGTTTCGACAATGGAAATTTCGAAGCGTTTCTGCAAAAGCGTGGGTTCCTTCTTCCCAGCCGCCCACGCGCAAACTACATGTATACCAACCTGTCATTGGCCTCGTTGCTCAACTACCGCTACCTAGATGAGATTCCTGAGAAGTTAGGGGCCGAAAGCCGCGACAAAGCCTACGTCAACAATTTGGTGGAAGACAATGCAGTATGGCGGTTTCTAAAGGACCGCTCCTATCGATTCATTTTCTTTCCCACCGCCTTTGCGGTCACCGGCAGTAACCGGTTTGCCGACCTGCAGCTGCCCGACCCCAGTCAAATTCCTAATGAATTCGAGATTGTTTGGCGCCGGACGACCCTGGCTGAGCCAGTTCTCTGGTGGATGTGCCGGCGGATCTACTGCTCTCACGTGTTTGCACCATTCGCCACGGAACCGCCCTGGATCCTCAACTGGAAATTCGAAAAGCTGACCGAGTTGCCGAGATCGTCACGGGACGGACGACCATTATTTGTCTTTGCTCATATCACTATTCCACACGAGCCGTACATCTTTCAATGCGGACTGTAGCACCCGGATACCGCTCTGGCCATCGTACTTTTTGGTGCGGGATGAGACACCTGAAAAGCAGGCGTACGTCGCCCAGCTCAGCTGCGTCAATCACAGACTTCAAGACATTGTGGACCATATCCTGCGCGACTCTCCCAAACCATCGATAATCCTGCTGCAGAGCGACCATGGGCATGGTCGCATCCTGCTTCAAACCTCAAACATCGGCGACGTGACCCCGGACCGACTTGCTGAACGGGCCGACATATTTGCGGCGTACTACCTCCCAGATGCGGCTCCCACGATCGTTTACGACTCCATTACGCCGGTGAACGTATTTCGGACGGTATTCCGTCACTATTTCAAGGCTGATCTCGAACTTCTCCCCGATGATACATACTGGTCCCCAGTGGCCCATCCTTACAACTTCACGAGAGTTACCTCTCAGGTAAGCCCGAGATCTAGAGATTGAGCGGCACTCCCCCGGGTGGCCGCAACTGGCGCTGGGTCGGATTTTGATGCATTTTGTTATCTAGCGCCGCTTAACCGCCCGACGTCAGCGGCCCAATCCCTATACTACTCTTTGAGTTGCCGGAAGCGCCCGTGGCCGACGCCTTGGATCTATCCATCGTTATCCCAGCGTACAACGAAGAGTCCCGAATCGCGCCCACGATTCGGGAGATAGTGGGCTATTGCCGCGCTCGCGGGCGAGCTTTCGAGCTGATCCTGGTCGACGACGGAAGTCGGGACGGGACCACCTCAGTAGGGCGACTACTGTCGGAGGAGTTCCCCGAGCTCAGGCTGATCCGGCTGGCGGCCAACCATGGCAAGGGTTACGCCGTCCGAACCGGTGTCGTGAACGCGATTGGCCGCACCGTCCTGTTTGCAGACGCAGACGGAGCAACCCCGATCACTGAGATCGAGCGACTGGAGGATGCCATCGCCTCGGGGGCGCGATGTGGCGGTAGGCTCGCGCGCGCTCCGGGCAGAGGGAGTCCGGGTCGAGGCCAAGCTGTACCGACACCTCATCGGCCGGACCTTCCATCACCTGGTGGAACGGTTGGCCGACGCAGGCGTGAAAGACACCCAATGTGGCTTCAAGCTCTTCCGCGCCCCGGTGGCCCAGGATCTTTTCTCCCGCCTTCGAATGAATGGCTTCAGCTTCGATGTCGAGCTGCTGGTCATGGCCCGGCGGCGGGGCTACCAGGTGGCCGAGGTCCCGGTCAATTGGACGCACCAACCGGGGTCCAAGGTACGCTTGACCCTGGACTCGCTGAAGATGGCCGCGGACCTATTTCGTATCCGAGCCCATTGGCTCAGGGGTGAGTATGATGTTCCCCACCTGACCCCCTGGGGGAACGGCATCGAGGCGGTGTCGAACCTCCCTTGAGCTCGATGAGCCTCCAGGCCGCCGACCAGGCGGGCGCCGAGACCCTCGAGATCATGCAGGGGGCGCCGCAATACAACCGCTGGCAATTCAGCAGGCTCGCTCCGTATCTTGGGCGCCGCGTCTGCGAGGTTGGGGCAGGAATCGGAAACATGTCCAGCCTGATGGCCGAGGCGGGACTGGAGCTTCTGGTGCTGACCGACCCCGACCCCGCCTACCGCGAAACCCTCCAGAGCAGGTTCGCCGGCTCTCCGGAAGTCGTGGTCGACCGCATCACCCTGCCGGACCATTCCGCCAGGGATCGATTCCAACACTACCAGCTGGATACCGTCGTGGCGCTCAACGTCATCGAGCACATCGCCGATGATGTCGAGGCGCTCAGGTCCATGGCCGCCATGCTGCGTCCCGGTGGCCGCGCCGTGGTCCTGGTCCCGGCATTCCAGAGGCTTTTTGGGTCCCTCGATCACGAGCTCGGGCATGTGCGCCGTTACACCCGCACCGATCTGAGCCAGCGAATGAGCGAAGCGGGCTTCCATGTCGAGCGCACTTTCTATTTCAATGTGGTCGGCATGATCGGCTGGTGGGTCAACGCCCGCCTGCGCAAGGTCCCCCGCATACCGACCGAGCAGCTGGGCTACTTTGATACCCTGGTCCCGATTCTCCGGCTGGAGGATCTGGTGCCACTCCCGTTCGGCCAGTCCGTCATCGCCATCGGAGCCGTCGGTGTCTGAACCGATCCGCCTTTCAGTCCTGATTACCGCTTATAACGAGGAGCGCACCCTGGCCGCCGTGGTCGACCGGGTGCGGGCGGTGCCACTCGACATCGAGATCATCGCCGTGAACGACGGCTCATCCGACGGGACGGGTGCAGCGATCGATCGCCTTCGGGACGAGGGGAAGATCGATATCGCGCTGCATCATTCCAGGAACCGGGGAAAGGGTGCTGCCCTCCGAACCGCCATCGAGGCCGCTTCGGGTGACGTGATCGTCGTGCAGGACGCCGATCTGGAGTACGACCCCCAGGAATTCGTCCGGTTGCTCCAGCCGATTACCCGCGATCAGGCCGATGCCGTCTTCGGCTCTCGATTTTTGGGTGGTGATCACCGGGTCTTGTACTTCTGGCATTCGGTGGGAAACCGGCTGCTGACCCTTCTCTCCAACATGTTGTCGAATCTGAACCTGAGTGACATGGAAACGGGCTACAAGATGGTTCGGGGGCCGCTCCTGAAATCGCTCGTTCTGACCAGCGACCGCTTTGGGTTCGAGCCCGAGGTAACCGCCCGTCTGGCGCAGGCGAGGGCCAGGGTCTGGGAGATCGGGATCTCCTACTCCGGGCGCACCTATGCCGAAGGCAAGAAGATCGGCTGGCGCGATGGCGCAGCCGCCGTTTGGCACATCC
Organism: uncultured Gemmatimonadales bacterium; assembly: GCA_963846435.1. Lineage (GTDB taxonomy): Bacteria > Gemmatimonadota > Gemmatimonadetes > Gemmatimonadales > GWC2-71-9 > CAVVWJ01. Next base: position 118,668 of record CAWJVX010000001.1, read on the forward strand.
TGCGGTTCAATCTCTTCCCGCCGCGCTCCCCCACGCCCCAATCCACGCGCGCCCCATCACGGACGCCGGAGCCGTTAGTGGGTCGTTGAAGGCCCACGTGCCGGCCATCCGCGGCCTCCCTCTCGCGGCCCTGGGCCTGCTTTTGTTTGGCACCCTGGTCCGGATCGTCGGCTTCCTCCAGAATGCCTCGTTGAGCGGCGACGAAGCGATGCTCGGCCTCAATGTCGGCCGCCACTCCTTCAAGGATCTGCTCCAGCCACTCGACTATGGCCAGGTGGCCACGGTGCCCTTTCTCTTAGCGGAACGACTGATCATCACGGTTGGGGGAGTTTCCGGCTATACCCTGCGAATCATCCCCTTGCTGGCTGGAATCGGTCTGCTCTGGGCCGGTTACCGATTGGGGTACGAGCTTCTGGGCCGGGTCGAGGCGCTGGTGGCGCTGGCGCTCTCGGCGACTTCGTTTCCGCTGATCCGCTATTCCGTGGAAGTGAAACCCTACATTCTCGACGCCCTGGTCGCGGCAATCCTGGTGTGGCTGGCAGTTCGCGTGATGGAGGAGCCGGACGAAAAACGGCGGTGGATCAGGCTCACCATCGGCGGCGTGGTGGGAGTGCTTCTCTCCACCCCGGCGCTGTTGGTCTGCGCGGCGGTGGTGGTGGCGCTGGGTATCGCGGCCCTCCGAAAACAGCGACCGCATCTCATTCCTCGCCTGGCACTCCTGGCGGTCCTGTGGGGAACGACATTCGCTGTGGCCTACCTGAGCTGGTATGCGACAAACGCCCGGGCGCCCTACATGCGAGCGTTCTGGGCCGAGGCATTCCTCCGGCCCGGGACGCCGCGATTCTTTCCCCGACTGTGGAATGGCGTCGGTGACCTTTCGTGCACCCTCACCTGTTGGCGCGGGCTAGTCAATCTTTCGCCATTGCTGCTTCTAATGGCCATCATAGGGTTGGCTCATGTGGCCCGCCGCCGCGGCCCGGAGTTCGCGTTCTTGCTGGGTGGGCCGATACTGGCTGCGTTCGGTGCCTCCGCCCTGGGCGGATATCCGATCGCGACCAGGTTGGTTCTCTTCTCCGCCCCCCTGCTCGCCATCCTGGTGTCGGCCGGAGCGGTCGTCATCGCCCAGGCGCTGGAGCGGGCATGGCCGAAACTGCGCGCGCGCTGGGTCCTGCTTCTCCTGGTGTACCCCTCGTTCGTCCTGGCTGCCACGCTTGCCCTGGCCCCACCCAGCGACTGGGGGTTCCATGGCGTGGAAGTCAGACCTTTGGCGGAGCTCTACCAACAACGAGGCCGGAGCGAGCCAGTCTATGTCTTTCCGCGCGCCGTTCCCGCGTGGGTGTTCCATACCACCAACTGGAGCGATCCGGACACGGCGCGCCTCAGGTGGGTCTCGGAGATCGCCGGCCCTGATGGGCCCGGCTTCGTCAACGGAGCCAGCCGAGGCGCCCGCAAGCGGGGGGAGGGTGCCGGGCTGGTGTATGTCTCGAGGGGGGAAAGAGAACTATTTGGAACGTCCACCGGTGCCCAGGGCAGAGTCGGGGTAGGCTACACCCCTCCAGAACCCGATCCCGGCTGGGCAGAGAGCGAGGCCTGGCGGATGCGGACCGCGGCCAACCCCTTTATCTGGATAATCCTGTCGGACTATGCACACGGCCCATTGGACGAGCGCGCGATCCTGATAAAGGCGGTGAAGGCAACCGGTGGAGAGGTGGTCGATTCCAGCGCCACGGCAGACGCTATACTCTACCGGGTCCGCTTTCCTCCCTCCCCTGCTGGTTGAACCGTGAGGATTGGAGGCTGGGTTGGCGTCGCCATCATCTGCCTTGTCCTTGCTGGCCTGGTGGTGGCGGAGTTTCAGCGGCCGCTGAACAGTGACTCGGCGTGGCTGCTTCATCTTGCGGGTCGAGTAGCCCGAGGCGACCGCCTGTACCACGATCTCGTCGAGATCAACCCGCCCCTGGTGGTGTGGCTCCAGGTTCCCATTGTTTTCCTCTCGGACCGGCTGGGCCTTGATCCGGCCGCTGGGTTTCGCATTGCAGTCCTCGCCTGGATCGGTTTCTGCCTGACCCTCAGCGATCAAATCCTCCGGAGCGCAACCAGTCGAACGAGAGATCGGCTCTGGATCCTGCTCGCGACGGGCCTGGTGGTGGTCGGGTGGACGCGGGCGCATTTCGGTGAGCGTGAGCACATCGCGCTGGTGGCTCTGCTGCCGTATCTCTACGCAACCGGAGCAGTGGCGCAGGGGCGTCTGCTCCGCCCCGCCCTCCGGGTCGCGACCGGATCGGTCGCCGCGCTTGGCTTTACCCTCAAGCCTCACTTCCTCCTGGTCTGGGTCGCCTGCCTGTTGTACACAGCATGGAAACGACGCAGTGACCGATGGACATTTGGCACTGAGAACCGGATCGTTCTCGGCTTTGCCCTTCTGTATGGCTTGGCCATTAGTGTGGCCGTTCCAGAGTATCTGTCCCTGGTGGGCCGCCTGGCTTCCACCTATGGTGCTTTCGCCCGAAGGAGCCCGACGTCACTCGTACTGGAGAGCGCGGAAGCGTTATGCGCCCTGGCCGCACTCTTCGCTTATGCCATAGTCCGCCGCTCAGTAAGAACGGTTGAACTGGGCGATGTCCTCGCCCTGGCGACCGGGGCCTTCCTGGTAGGAGTGCTGCTCCAAGGAAAAGGCTTCTCCTATCACTACTACCCGGTCAGTGGCAGTACTCTAATCCTCGCCGCAGTGGCGTTGACAGGCCGCGAGGGTTTCCGGGGGCGCGCCGCCGAGAGGGTCAGTGTGCTGGCGCTCAGCGTGCTCTTGCTATTGGCAGCCGTGTCGGGAATTGGTTGGTCCTTGATTCAGCTCTGGCGGGAGGAGCCGCAGTACCTCCGGCAGCGGCAGATGGCCGACTACATTCGAGCGCACGCGGCAGACGGGTCCGTCCTGCGACTGGGCTACGAGGACAACTTTCCCATGATCGATCAGGCAGGCGGACGTTGGGCCATGAGATTCCCCAATCTCTGGTGCGTCCAGGCGGCATACGCTCGAGAGCTGGCCTCCAGTCCTGAGCTTGAGTACCGCCCCCCGGCACAGATGGGGATTGCGGAGCGATGGTGTTTCGACGCCGTGGTGAATGACTTCGTTCGGCTTCGACCGAGTCTTCTGATGATTATCCGGCCACACCCTCCCGGAGTCGCCGGCGTTGTCACCCGGCTGGACTACCTCAAGTACTTCTCCCAGGATCCCCGCTTCCTGGCCGAGCTTCGAACTTACTACTACGCCGGCATGGCTCAGGGATACGCTGTTTTTCAGCGGCCCGCCGTCGTTGAGGGAACACACTAGTGCGTGCGGACGAATACCAGATCATGCATGCTCACGAGCTCCGGCACTGGTGGTTCCGTGGTCGGCGCCGGGTGCTGGTGGATCTGCTGAGGGACTATGCCGCCCCGCGCGGAGACCAGCTCCGGATTCTCGATTATGGCTGTGGAACCGGGGGGAACTCGCCGAGCTATGTCCCCTTCGGGCAGGTATGCGGCATCGAGCCCGATGCTGGGGCCATCCAGCTGGCAGGCCGTCGAGGAGGGGCAATCCTGTGTCGTGGGAGCGGCACCGAGCTCCCGTTCCGCCCCGGTACCTTCGACGTCGTCGTCGCTTCGGACGTGCTGGAGCACATCGACGACGATAACCGCGCGGTGGGGGAGGTAGCCCGGGTGCTCCGTGGGGGCGGGGCGTTCATATTTTCGGTCCCGGCGCACCCGTGGCTGTTCGGGCCCCACGACGCGGCCCTTTTTCACCGTCGCCGCTATGTAGAGCGAGGTCTACGCCAGCTGATGGGAGGAGCGGGCCTCCAAATCAGGCGCTTATCATACTGGAACAGCACCCTGTTTCCACTCTACTGTGCCCACCGGTTGTGGGGACAATTCCGGAGAACGCAATCGGCCCATTCAGACCTGCATGCGCCTCCCCGAGTGGCCAACGAGGTCCTGGCAGGCCTACTTGCGATCGAGGCCGTCCTCCTGCGCCGGTTTCGCCTTCCCTGGGGACTCTCGCTGGTCGGGGTCGCGGTTCGGCCCTGACTGCACCCTGCCCTGCTGGGGCGCTCGCCGGGTCCAGCAGGTATCCAGCCGAGCCTCTGATGAATCGGGATCCGATCGGGGGGCCGAAGGGTTCGCCCGATCCGAGCGCTGCAGCATGACGGCGAGCGAGTCGCAGTGCCACAACCCCCAGTGGCTGTCCCGGGCGAGCTCGTGCGCCAGCGACGATTGGCGATTGAGTAACATGAGCGAGATGTTCCACTTCTCCAGCAGCCGGCGCCAGCCAGGCGTCAAACGCTTGATCTCGGAATACTCGCGGAAGAGATCTTCGCCGAAGAAGTCCGTCCCGCCGTCAATGAAGATCTTCTGTTCCGGCCAGGCATACCCGACGTAGCCTCCCCAGGTAAACTCGCTGAAGATTCGGCCCTGCAGCCGCTCCTCGCGCGCGCGCCGCACCGCGGCCACCGGGAAGATGGTTGAATCGAAGTGATCCGCGATCACCCTCCGGGCGCCGACCTTGCCTCGGGCACCGGCGAGGAAACAGACTGAAATCAGAACCAACCCAATCCACGCCCACGTACTGGTGCGGGCCGCGGTAGCCGCGAAGCGTTGGCGGAGGCCCCGGAGATCGGGAAGGCGACGCCAGGCGTAGTCGAGGTGGAGCGCGAGGAGAGGCACCGCGGTGAGTCCGAAGAGCGGAACGTTCCGGACCGCGATGAGCGCGAATCCCAGGCCGGCGCATATCACGAGGAGCCGGGGCATGGTCGGCCGCCGGCCGGAAACCGCGAGGGAGGCAAGGCACAACAGCAGCGCCACCAGAAACAGCTTGCCGCCGGGCTCGTGGAAGTCAGGGGACGAGAATTCGGCCGTGTTGTTCAACAGAAACGGCTTCCCGAAGAAGCCGAACAGGTGCCGGTGCAGCTCCAGCCCGTACGGGTTGATCACCGTCACCAGTGTGGCCGCGGCCAGCATGCCGGCGTAGTACCGAAGCCGTTCACGCCAGACCGCCTTCTCTCCGCCCCAGAGCAGCTCGGCTGCGCTTCCGGCGAGGTAGAGCCCGATGAGAATCCACCCATAGACGAACCCTCCGTGAATGTTGGCCCACAGAAGGAACAGGACGGCCGTAAGCGGAATCCCGGCACGAGGCCGGCGCTCGAGACAGTCGAGCAACACGACGACCGCCACGTAGGAGAAGAGGTGCGGGCGTGCCGTCCAATGTCCAATCCCGAGCACCACCGCCACGGCCACGGTCAGTGAGGTGAGGAGGGGGTCCACTCCCAGCTTCAACAACAACCGGGTCAGCAGAGCGTAGGCGGTGGCGATCAGTATCCCTGCCAGCACCGCGACTGCCGGTAAGCCACCGATTCGTTCGGCCAACGAGTAGAGGAGTTGGCTGCCGTATTCGAACCCGACGAATGGTTCGCCCGGGCGGGTGAACGAAAAGGGATCCTGCCGGATCAGCCCACCGCGCTCCAACATGTACCGGCCGTGCCCCAGGTGCCGGGCGAGGTCGCCGTCGGAATTGAGGACGGGGATCTGCAACCCGATCGGCACCAATAGGGCGATCAGTGCGAAGACAACGGCCGGTATCGAGGGGGGGGCGAATCGGGGCCCAGTCGCCCCGGCGATCGGCTGGGAGAGTGGTCCAACCTCGCTGGAGGCCAGGGTTTGCTTCACGGATGACCTTCGGCTGCCAGGTTCACCAGGGGGATGACCTCACGGGAACCGAGAGCCCCCGGGCGCATGAATATAGGCCGTAACGGTGGGGGCGGGAGCCCGCCTGGGCAGGGGTAAGGACAGTGCTGGGTTGAAGCTGGCCAGGGGTGGCGGGATGGTGGCACTAGCGGTTACGCGGAACCGGAGGTATATCATTGCTCAGGACTTTCCCCCAAATTACCAGTGACACTCGACACAGCAGGAATTTTGGACAGATTTCAGGCGAGCGCGGGTGGCGTTCGCCCGTTCCGGGAATCACGGGATCGCCGCGATTCCCACCAGTGTCAACCCTACAGGTGCAGCGGAGGTTCACCGTATGATGGAGCTCGCGAAGAAATTCTGGAACGACGATTCAGGTCAGGGCCTGGCGGAGTACGCGCTCTTGCTCGGACTGATCGTCATTGGCGTGGTCGTGTTCATCCAGGGCATGGGCGGCCACATCAAGAACCTGTTCGGCAAGGCCAACAACGAGCTGACCACCGCAGACATGTAAGTTTGCCGGGCTGAGGGTCGAAGTTGAAGGGGCAGTGATGAGAGCCATTGCGGAGTCTCCCAGGGCCAGCGAGCTCGACCCGAGGGGATTTTGATAATCCAGACCGTGGCGGACGTGGTACTCACGGGGCTGGTTTGCACGGCCGCTTGGTTGGACTTCACCACCCATCGAATCCCGAACTGGCTCACGGTCACGGGGCTCGCAGCAGGGATGACGCTGCGTGCCCCGCTCGGCTTGGCCGCCTTCGTAAGTGGCGTCCAAGGGCTCGGTGTGGCCCTGGCGGTATCCCTGCTGCTCTACGCTCTCAGGGCGATCGGCGGGGGGGACGTCAAGTTGCTGGCCGCCGTGGGAGCGTTTTTCGGTTTCCCCGCGGTGTTGAGCGCACTCGCGTTGATGGCAGTGCTCGGCGGGGCGTTCGCGCTGGGCAGCATGGTACGCAAGGGTCTTTTGCCCTTGCTGATCTTCAACACGATCGACCTGGTGAAGTCGTGGCGAAGTCTGGGCCGCACGGGCCAGCTCCGGACGCTGGAGTCCCCCGGCGCCCTCACGATCCCGTATGCGGTGCCAATCGCGGTCGGAACGCTGATCTGGTGGTTTGGAGAGGGAGTGCGTCTATGACAGCCGGAAATTGCCATCCGAAGCGGCGGACCGAACGGGGCCAGGCGCTGGCGGAGTTTGCCTTGGTCCTTCCGCTGGTGCTCCTGTTCATTGCCGGCATCACAGAAATGTCCCGCGCCTGGAACATCAAGCAGGTCGTGACCGACGCGGCACGAGAAGGCGCCCGATACACCGTGGTTAAGGATGCGGACGTCGACTCCAACGATGTCAAGGCAAAGATCATGGAGCGCTTGGCTCTGGCTCGATCGAGACCGCCACCATCACCCGATACGCGCCGGGCGCCGACTGGCGGCAGACTGGCCTCCCCGATGACGGTTAGCGTCGAGCACCCAGTTCAAGATGGGGCTGATCGGCGCGCTGCTCGAGTGGGCCGGGGGACCCTCAGTGGTGACGATCTCCACTGATGCCACCATGCGCAACGAGTAGTCGGTTTTTCACGGTGAAATCACGGGCCTGGACTCATGCATGCTGCTGAGCGAGCCGGCCATGGGTGACGATGGACGGTCCTTTCAGTAGGCGAGCGATCAATGAGAAAGTCACGACCCTGGTTCATGCTCGCTCCTCGCCCTCACCTCGGGAGTGGTGGCGGCGCTGCTCGCACTCCGGTATCTCAGGGAGCGCACCACGCCGCTCATGGCAGCCGAGCCGAAGCGGGTGAACATCGTGCTCTCCGCCCGAAACCTTCCGGTGGGGGCGGTGGTCACCGACCGCGACGTCAAGCTGGTCTCCTGGCCAGGAGATGCGCTGCCCAGCGGGTACATCCGGTCTACCCAGGACGCGGTGGGCCGGGGGGTCATCACCGCCGTGGCCGAGAACGAGCCTCTCCTGGCGGCCAAGATGTCCACCAAGGATGCCGGTGGCGGTCTCCCCATCATCATCCGGGACGGCATGCGCGCGGTCAGCGTCCGAGTGGACGAGGTGATCGGAGTGGCCGGATTCGTGATTCCGGGTACTCGCGTCGACGTCATGTTGACCCTGGACAAGGGACCCACCCGTCCCCAGGCCATCACCAAGACGCTGCTGCAGAACGTCCAGACCCTTGCGGCAGGACAATCGGTAACGCGGGATAAGGAAGGGAAGCCTCAGACCGTCACCGTCATCACCCTGCTGGTGACTCCGGACGATGGCGAGCTGCTGGCCCTTGCCGCCAAGGAGGGGCGGCTTCAGCTCGCACTTCGTAACACGCTCGACACCCTCTCCGTGTCGACCAGTGGAGCTCGCGCCGACCGACTCTCTCCCGCTGCCGCATCCTCCCAGAATAGCCGTCCTCAGCGCAATCGTGCCGTCGCCCCGGTGCCCAAGGCCAATCCCACCGTGGTAGAGGGGTATCGTGGGGGTGAACGAACCCTAACCACGTTCCAGAGACCCTGACCCTTACCAATGGACAGTCCGTGCGAATCTTCCGCCACGGTTGGACCGTTCGTTTCCTGCAGACCTGGCGGTGGTGTTTCGCCGGCGCACTCTCAGCTCACGCTGTCGCTGGGCTCTTCCGAGCTGCCGAGGGGCAGCGGGTGGTCCGGTCGCCGGAGCAGGTGGTCTCGGTCTCCAAGGGAGCGTCCGCGCTCCTGGTCAACCCGACCCCCATTCAGCGATTCTCGATTGGTGACCCCGCCGTGGCCGAGGCCGTCGTAGTCTCGCCGACCGAGGTCCTGATCAACGGGAAGACGCTGGGAACCACGAGCCTCTTCCTCTGGGACAACAGCGGCGCCATCAAGCTGTATTCGGTCGAGGTGACCGCCGACGCGCCCGGGCTACAGCGCTACCTGAGCTCGGTGCTCGCCGGAGAGAGCATCGACGTCATGGCCAGCGGCAACGTGGTGACGCTCTCCGGCCAGGTGCGCGATGCAAGCGTCGCTAACCGTGCAGTCGAGATCGCCAAGGGCTCCGGGGCCACCATCGTGGACAATCTGACCACGCCGGAGGCGGTGCAGGTGTTGCTCAAGGTGCGGTTTGCCGAGGTCAACAAGAGCGCCATCAAGGAGTTTCGCTCCCAGCTGGCCACCCTCAATCCCCACCGCCTGGATCGACCGGGCGACTGGATCGGGCTGGTCGAGTACCAACACCGGGGAAGACGGCACCTTCTCCGACGGCGTCGTGGACCTCGGGCTCTTCAACGCGAACGCCAGCATCGAGCTGCTCATCCGCGCCCTTACCTCAAAGGGCCTGCTGAAGAGCCTGGCGGAGCCGAACCTGTTAGCGCTCCCCGGACGGGAGGCGACGTTCCTGGCCGGAGGTGAGTTTCCCTATCCCGCGGTCCAGGGTGGCGGGGGCAACAACGCCGTCTCGATCGTGTTCAAGGAGTTCGGCATCCGGCTCAGGTTCACCCCCACGATCACCCGGGGGGGCAGCATCCGGTTGAAGGTGGCACCGGAGGTGTCGGCCTTGGACTTCTCGAACCCGTTGGTGTTCGGCGGCTTCACCATTCCCAGCCTGCTCACCCGGCGGGCCGAGACCGAAGTCGAGATGAAGAACGGGCAGTATCTGGCCATCGCCGGCCTGGTGGACAACACCATGACCGACAACTCGACCAAGATTCCCATTCTGGGAGACATCCCGATCCTGGGGCAGTTCTTCCGGTCCAAGGACGCCCGGCAACGGCGCACCGAGCTCCTGGTCCTGGTCTCGCCCAAGCTGGTACTGCCGAGCGATACGCCGGCGTTGCTGCCCACGGGTGAGCCGGCCGACTGGAAGTGGACAGGGCAGATGAAGATGAAGAAGGGTCCCGCAGACACGGCCTGGAGAAGCTATCAGGAGCATTAGAGGAGGGTTGTATGGCCAAGATTGAGTCTGGTCGGCGGAGAGAGCGCGGCGTCACTCTGGTTCTCATGGCGCTGATGTTGTTTCTGGTGCTGGGCATGAGTGCCCTGGCTGTGGATTACGGCATGATCAAGGCCGCCAAGGCTGAGGCGCAGCGAGCCATGGACGCCGCCGCGCTCGCGGGAGCGAGTGCCTTTCAGGTCGGGGATCCGGCGTTCAACTTCGATTCGGCCGCCCGGGCCCGTGCCAAGGATTACGCGCTCCAGCATGCCGTTCACAGGGTGGTAGTGGACACGGCCCCACCTCCGGCCGGAAATCTCACCATCCAGGTGGACCTCGGCGCCGAGAAGGTGACCGCGATCTACAATGGGCACGGAATCCCCCTCTGGTTTGCAAGCATTTTCGGATCGAGCACGATGGCGATCAGTGCTCGTGCCGCCGCCCATGCCACGGACGCGGGGGTATCCGCGTGCCTCATGCCGGTGGCGCTCCCCGACATGTGGGTCAATAGCTCTCCCGATCCGGCTGAGGACGCGAACGGAAACAGCCTCGTCGACTTCAACGACAGAAACGGCAACCAGCAGTGGGACTGGGCCAAGAAGGACAGCGATAACGAACCGTGGGAGATGTGGCAATATGATCCCAGCGAAGGGGACTATTACAATCCTCCCAACAGCGTCAATCCCACCGGCTATGGCAGCGATACGAGGGATGGGTACACCGACCCGCTCACCGGTCAGCCGCGAACCGGTGATTATGGCCGTAAGATCGTGTTGATGGCGCACGATCCTGGCAGCACCGAAATCCCCTCTAACTATCTGGCGTGGGGCCACACCGGCGCAGACGCGAGCGACAGTGCCCTGGCGGCGCGCATTCGCGATGTCGATTGTCAGGAGACGGCGATTGGCGATGAGTATGTCCGGGCAGCCAATGGCTCCAAGCCAAATCTGGGCGACGATTGGGAGTATCGGATCAATCTGGCCGCCGTCAGCAGATCTGGACCTGGGACGAGGCGAATAATACCGTGGATTGTGGAGTCGGCGGCTGTCGTGACCAACTGGCAGGACGCCAGTCCGCGAGTAGTCATCATCGGCCTTTACGATCCCATTATCCTGACAGCGCCAAACGACAATGAGATCCAGTTCATCAATTTCGCCAAGGTATTTATAGAAAAGCGGGTGTGTACCGGTCCACCGGGCAACTGCAAGGCCGAGACGACGGGTCGGTTCCTCGGACCCGCCGAGGGGATTGGAGTCCGGGCGCCGAGACCGGCCCCCTTGTTAAGACACTCGAACTCATAGAATAGAACTGAGCTGCCTGGTGAGCGATACCCGACTTCCGCGCGCTGCGCTTATCTCCAGCGACTCCACGTTCGTGGCCCAGGTCAAGCAGTTGCTGACCGGGCCCGACCGTCCGGTGTCGCTGGATCTCGAGATCAGCGTGCCGCTGTACCAGTTCGGCGAGCACCAGATCCAGGCCCTGCGGGGGATGACTCCCGAGCTGATCATTCTGGATCTGGGTGACAGCCCGGACCTCGGTCTCCAGCTGGCCCAGTACCTGGTGGAGCTCAACCCGGCGCAACTGTTCATAGCCACCGGACCGGTTCTCTCCAGCGATCAGCTGATGCAGGCCATGCGGGCCGGGGTGTCGGACTACCTCCCCAAGCCGGTAGACCCGGACGATCTTCGCGCTGCGGCCACTCGCAGCACACACAAGCTCCGCAAGCATGATGGCGACAAGCAGCGCCAGCCGGGCAAGATCCTGTCGTTCTTCAGCCTCAAAGGTGGCGGCGGCTCGACCACCCTGGCGACCAATCTCGCCATCCTCATCCACCGCAGCACCAAGAGCAAGACGCTGCTGGTGGACCTGGATCTCGAGCTGGGCGAGAGCGCCATGGTGCTCGGCTCCCATCCCCGATTCAACTTTGTGGATTTCGCCGAGAACTTCCGGCGCATGGATGCCAGTCTCCTGGCCTCCTACATCGAGCACCACCCGTCGGGGATCCATCTTTTGTCGGCCCCGCTTCAGCCGCAGAAAGCCGAGTCGGTCACGGCGGAACAGATCCGCCGGATCCTGGCCTTCCTGCGTCAGCATTACGACTACATCCTGGTGGATACGCCCCGCTCTTTCGCCCCCTCCACCCTGGCCATCTTTGAGCAGGCGGATCTGGTCTTCGTCGTCGGCACCGCCGATCTGCCCTCGCTGCGGAACATCCAGCGGGGAATTCCCATGCTCAAGCGGGTGCTGGCCAAGGGGGAGGACCAGTTGCGCCTGATCCTCAATCGGTATGATCCCACCGACGCCATCTCGGTGGCCGACGTCGAGAAGAGTCTCGGGCTCAAGGTCTATTGGAAGGTCAGCAACGACTATGAGGCGGTAATGGGGTCGGTGAACGCCGGGAGGCCTATCGTGCTCAACGGCGGCTGTCCCTACACCCGGGACCTCAGGGGACTCGCGGCGGAGATAACCGGCGTGCGCCCGGAGCGCATCACAGCGTTCACGACTGGCTCAGGCCCTGACGGCACCGTTCAGAGGCATGGCCAAGCGGCGAGGAGGAAAGTAAGGCATGACCGACATCAAGCTGCCGCTGGGTACGCCGGCGGGGGGGAATGGCCAGAAGCCCCCGCTTCCCTGGGAGTCCGCCCGGCCGGGCGCCGTTACGGGGGAACACCCCGCAGCCGTTCCTGGCCTGACGAGGACACCCACGGGAGTGCACGCACTCCAGCAGGTCAAGGGGAAGGTCCACCGGAAGCTGCTGGAGCGGCTCAACCTCTCGAACCTCGACCGTCTCGAACGGCAGCAGGTGGCCGACGCGGTGCGCACGGTGGTGCAGGACCTGATCACCCAGGAGTCGGTGCCGCTCAACTTCGAGGAGCGGGACACGATCGTCATCCAGGTCCTGGACGAGATCTTCGGTCTGGGTCCGCTGGAGCCGCTGATCAAGGACCCGGAGGTCTCCGACATCCTGGTGAACACCTATAAGCAGGTCTACATCGAGCGCCACGGCCGGCTGGAACGGACCGAGGTGATGTTTCAGGACGACAGGCACCTGCTGCAGATCATCGACCGGATCGTGTCGGCGGTCGGCCGGCGGATCGATGACTCGTCGCCCATGGTGGACGCCCGCCTGCCGGACGGCTCCCGGGTGAACGCCATCATCAAGCCGCTGGCCCTGGACGGCCCCCATCTCTCGATCCGCAAATTCAAGCGGGATGCCCTCTCGGGCGAAGACCTGCTGCGGACCGAGAGCCTCACCGAGGAGATGCTCGCGCTGCTGAAGGCGATCGTCAAGGCGCGCCTCAACGTGCTGATCTCCGGCGGTACCGGAGCGGGAAAGACCACGCTGCTCAATATCCTGTCCTCCTTCATTCCGCCGACCGAGCGGATCGTCACCATCGAGGACTCGGCCGAGCTCCAGCTCAAGCAGCCCCACGTGGTGCGGCTGGAGACCCGTCCCGCCAACATCGAGGGCCAGGGCGAGGTTGCCCAGCGATTGCTGCTGATCAACGCGCTCCGCATGCGACCCGACCGGATCATCATGGGTGAGTGTCGCGGATCGGAAGCGATCGACATGCTCCAGGCCATGAACACCGGCCATGACGGCTCGCTGACCACCCTGCATGCCAACACCCCGCGGGATGCCCTCAGCCGGCTGGAGACCATGATCTCCATGGCCAACCTGGATCTGCCGGAGCGGGCCATGCGCCAGCAGATTGCCAGCGCGATCAATGTGGTCATTCAGGTGAGCCGGCTCTCCGACGGCTCCCGCAAGCTGATGCAGGTGTCCGAGATCGTCGGCATGGAGGGGGAGATCATCACCATGCAGGACATCTTCGTGTACGAGCGCGAGGGTGTGGCGGAGAATGACAAGGTCCTGGGCCACTTCCGCGCCACCGGAATCCGGCCGCGGTTCTCGGATCGGCTCAAGAGCTACGGCATCGATCTGTCCTCCCTGCTGTTCACCAATGCGCCCGGGACCGAGTCTGCGTCGGGGAGGACTCGGCCGATGGTAGGACTTCCAGCCAGCATCTGGGTGCCGGCGCTCGTCGCCTTCCTTGCCGTCTCCCTTGCCACGGTCTCGCTGGTCCTGCTCTGGGAGTGGCTCCAGGAGCAGCAGCGCAAGCGACACATGGTGGATCACCTGCGCTCCCTGGCCAACGCTCCATTCGAGGGCGCCGGGGGTTCCGCTGTTTTCCGTTCGGCCGTCCTCCAGTCGCCCTGGCTTCGGCCGATCATCGCCCGGGTGCCGCAGCTGCGGGACGCCGAGTTCATGCTCCAGCAGGCCGGGCTTACCTGGAGCCTGCAGACACTCCTTCTCCTGTCCGTGGGTATGGCGCTGGCGCTGGGAAGCATGACACTGATCCTCAGCCGGTCGATGCCGGCGGCGTGTGATCGCAACGGTGGTAGGCGCGATGCTGCCGAACTTCTATGTCCGGCGCCGCCGCACCAAACGGTTCAACTCCTTCGAGGAGCTGCTCCCCGAGTCCATTGATCTGGTGGGGCGGGCGCTGCGCGCCGGCCACCCGCTCACCGCCGGGTTCAAGATGGCGGCGGATGACGGCTCCGAGCCGGTGTCGGGGGAGTTCCGGCGGGTCTTCGAGGAGCAGCGGTTCGGGCTTCCCCTGCAGGACTCGCTCCTGGGGATGGCCGACCGGGTCAACCTGGTGGACGTGCGCATCCTGGTCACCGCCATCCTGATTCAGCGGGAGGTGGGCGGCAACCTGGCGGAGATCCTCGACAACCTTGCGGCCGTGGTCCGGGCCCGGTTCACCATCCGCCGGCAGCTCCGGGTCTACACCGCCCAGGGGCGCATGACCGGGTACCTGCTCGCCGCGCTGCCGCTGATTCTGTTCTCCCTCTTGTACATGCTGAACCCGGGGTACATGTCGATTCTGTTCACCGATCCGATCGGTAAAATCCTCATCCTGGGCGGCAGTTTCGATGCAGCTGATTGGATTCCTCTGGATCCGCAAGATCATCAAAATCGAGATCTGAGACCATGCTGGCCGTAATCCTCCTGTTGACGGCGCTGACCGTTGGCCTGTTCGCCCTGACGCTCATGCAGCTGCGCCCCGGTCGGGGCGCAGTGACCGCACGGCTGCAGCAGATGCAGACCGGCACCGATGTAGACGACACCCTGGCGCGCCGCCGGCGTCAGGCCAAGTCCGAGCGGCTGAAAAATGTGCTCCGGGTGCTGGGCCAGCGGGTCGAAGGTGGCCGCAAGGACAACTCCGCCGTCCGCCAGTTTCTGACCCAGGCCGGATACCCGGATGCGAGCGCGGTCTCGGTCTACTGGGCCTCCCGAGTGACACTGGCGGTAGGATTGCCGGCAGCCGGGATCCTGCTCCTTCCGGTGCTGGGCGCGTCGGCCACTCAGGTCATGATAGGAATCCTCTGGTTCATGGCGCTGGGATGGGTCGGTCCGACCTTCTACGTCCGGAGCCGGCTCAAGGCGCGGCAGAAAGAGGTTCAGCTCGCTCTGGCCGACATGCTCGACATGCTGGTGGTTTGCGTCGAGGCCGGGCTGGGGCTCAACCAGGCGCTGGTCCGGGTGGCCGATGAGATCGACCATGTGAGCCCGATCATGAGCGAGCAGCTGGCCATGATCAACCTGGAGATGCGCGCCGGAACCCCTCGGGACGAGGCGCTCAAGAACTTCGCCGAGCGCAGCGGGCTTGCCGACATCAAATCCCTGGTCAGCATGCTGATCCAGACCGATCGGTTCGGGACCTCGGTGGCCGATGCGCTGCGGGTGCACGCCGATACCATGCGCACCAAGCGGCGCCAGCGGGCCGAAGAGGCGGCGGCCAAGACGACGATCAAGCTGGTGTTTCCGCTGGTGCTGTTTGTCTTTCCGGCGATGTTCGTGGTGGTGCTCGGGCCTTCGGCGCTGGCGATCTTCCGGACGTTCAGCAAGCTCTGATGCGGCTTTTGCGGGTGGTCAACACCCGGCGCCAGCGTGAGCTGGGGGGTCGGATCGGGCTGGCGGATGGCTGGTTTGGGAGACTCAGGGGGATGCTTGCCCGGCCGGCGCCGGAAGCGGGAGAAGGACTCCTCCTGACGCCCTGCCGGTCGGTGCACATGTACGGCATGCCATACTCGCTCGATGTCGCATTTCTCGATGCCGAGGGAGCAGTGGTCGCGGCCTACCGGTCGCTCTCGCCCGGGTCACGGACCCGCCGGCACCGAAACGCGGTCCATGCCCTGGAGCTCCCGGCCGGGACCCTCGATGACTCAGGTACCGAGATCGGCGATGTTCTGGCCTGGTCGATCGAAGCGGTGCCCCCTGCACAGGGGAAGGATTGGAGAACGGAGGCAGTGACGTGAGCGCCACCAGTGCCATCCCCAACGAGACCGATCTCACCGGGACTCCTGCCATTCCGCCGGTTCCCGATAGCCTCGGCGATACCGGCCTGTCTCCCGATGCGGTGCGCGACC
Source organism: uncultured Gemmatimonadales bacterium (assembly GCA_963846435.1). GTDB lineage: Bacteria > Gemmatimonadota > Gemmatimonadetes > Gemmatimonadales > GWC2-71-9 > CAVVWJ01. Next base: position 134,710 of record CAWJVX010000001.1, read on the forward strand.
TGATTCTGAAGGTGCTCTACGTGCAGGGTGGCCGGACCGGCCACCACCTGGCAGAGTTCCTGTGCCTGCCGTTCGCCCTGGTGGATGACGAGCTGCTGACGCTTCAACAGCGGCGGTTCATCGAGGTGCGGAGCACCACCGGGCCCAACCGGGCCAGCTACCTCTTCGACCTCGCCGGCGCCGGACGAGACCGGGCGCGCGAGGCCCTCGAGGCCTGCCAGTATGTGGGCCCGGCACCGGTGCCGCTGTCGCAGTACCGCACTTGGATCCACGCCCAATCCATCCGGCTGGCCCAGGTCAACCAGGATACGCTGCGGGACGGATTCAGCCATCTGGTGCTGAATCACTCACTGTTCGACATCCTCGGCCCCGCAGTCAACTCATCGAAATCCATCTTTCTCTACGGCCACCCCGGCAACGGCAAGACGGCGATCGCCGAGGCCATTTCCCAGATGCTCGGCGGCATCCTGTATCTGCCATACGCCGTGGATGTCGAGGGTCAGATCATGCTGGTCTTCGACCCGGTCCACCACGAGGAGGTCGAGACCGCGGACGATGCGATCGGAAGAGACGCGCTCTGGCTCCGGACCGGGCCCGGCTACGACCGGCGCTATGCCCGGGTCAAGCGGCCGGTGGTCCTCACCGGCGGCGAGTTGACCCTGGATCAGCTCGACCTGCGCTACGACCCGTTCACCAAGCTGTATCAGGCCCCCTTCCAGGTGAAGGCCAACGGAGGGGTACTGATCGTGGACGACTTCGGCCGGCAGCGGGTGCCACCCCGGGATCTGCTGAACCGCTGGATCGTGCCGCTGGAAAAGCGGATCGACTACCTCACCCTACATACCGGCGGCAAGTTTCCGGTGCCGTTCGACTGCCTCCTGATCTTCGCCACCAACCTGGACCCGGCTGAGCTGGTCGAGGAGGCCTTTCTCCGCCGCATCCACTACAAGATTGCCGTAGTCGATCCTACCCGGCCCCAGTATGAGGAGATCTTCCAGCGCTGCTGTGTCAACGAGGGGTTGGCGTACGATCCCGAGATGGTGGCCTATATCTACTCCGAGTTCTACGACAAGCGGCGGATCCCGCCCCGCGGCTGCCACCCCCGCGACCTCATCGGTCACGTGGCCGACATCTCCAAATACCGGGAGGTAGCCCCGGAGCTCACCCTCGAGCTGGTCGATCGGGCCTGCCACTCGTACTTCCTGGAGAGCGGGCCCGCATGACCGGGGTCAAGCCGGACGCCACACCCGATCCGCTCCTGCGTCAGCTGCAAACGTTGGAGCGGGGCATGACGATCCGAACCCAGGAGCTGGAGCGGGAGAATCGTCGGCTGCGGCGGCTCTGGATGGGCACACTGGTGAGCGTCGCCCTGCTCCTCGGCCTCGCCACGGCACTGGTGATCGTCGCCGCTCGCCATGGGCTGCCCGGGACCATCGCGGACGTGGTCGAGGCTCGCCAGTTCCTGCTCCGTGATCGGGACGGAGCCATTCGGGGCTCCTGGGCCACGGCGGACGATGGCTCCATGCGCCTCCTCCTGCAGACGCCCGGGAGCAAGGCCGGGTTGAGCCTCTCCGTGTTGGGAGGGGGGGCCTCGGGAATCACCGTGCGCGACAGCGCCGGGCGTTCCCGGGCAGTGCTGGGATTGCTCCCCGATCAAACGGTGAGCCTCCTCTTTGCCGACGAGAATGGCACCACCCGCACGGTGCTCAGCCTGGTGCGGGGTGGCGCGTCCACCCTGGTCTTTGCCGACCGCAGCGGCAGCGCAAAGGTCGGCATGGGGGTGGACGCACGGGGCCAGAGCACCCTCACCCTGCCCGAGCCGCCCGAGAGCCGAGCCGAGCCGACCGAGACGCCCGATTCACCTCCGGCCCCGGCCCCGGCCCCGACCACCCCGAAGCCCCGACGCTAGCGTGGACTGTGCTGATCAGGCCACACCCAGGGGCACCCCCGCCGCACCCCGGCTACAGGGGAACGGTCGGTTTGGGCCACTGACGCCCCTCCAAATGTGCACCCAAGCCTTGGGTTCGGGGATCGGCGGCCGCCCTGCCGCGGCATGGAAGATGCCCCCAGGGGTGCTGGTGAGCCGCTGGCCGCAAGGCTCCATGCCCACTCCCAACACAAGACCAGGACCATGCGCATCCTCGTAACCGGCGGTGCCGGCTTCATCGGCTCCCACCTCTGCGAACGGCTTCTTGCGGACGGGCACCATGTTGTCTGCCTGGATAATTTCTTCACCGGCCGGAGAGAGAATATCGAGCACCTGCTCGATTGCGATCGGTTCGAGGTCCTGCGGCACGATGTTACCGAGCCCCTTTTCATCGAAGTGGAGCAGATCTATAACCTGGCCTGCCCCGCCTCGCCGATTCACTACCAGTACAACCCGGTCAAGACGGTCAAATCGAACGTCCTGGGCACCATCAACATGCTGGTGCTGGCCAAGCGTCTCCGGGCCCGCATTCTCCAGGCCTCTACCTCCGAGGTGTACGGCGACCCGACCGTCCATCCGCAGCCGGAGAGCTACTGGGGCAATGTGAACCCGATCGGCCCCCGCTCCTGCTATGACGAGGGCAAGCGCATCGCCGAGACGCTGATGATGGACTATCACCGTCAGGATGGGGTGGACATCCGGATCGCGCGGATCTTCAACACCTACGGTCCCCGCATGGCCGAGAACGACGGCCGTGTAGTATCGAACTTCATCGTCCAGGCGCTCCGGGGGCAGGAGCTGACGATTTACGGAACGGGTGAACAGACCCGCTCCTTCTGCTACGTGGACGAACTGGTGGAGGGACTGGTTCGCCTGATGGCCGCCGAAGGAAGACATGAGCCGGTGAACCTGGGCAACCCGGTCGAATTCACCATTCGCCAGCTGGCCGACGAGGTGTTCCGGATTGTGGGAGGCGACGTGCGAGTGACCTACCGCCCGCTTCCCCAGGATGATCCGACCCAGCGGAAGCCGGACATCACCCGCGCCCGCGACTGGCTGGGCTGGGAGCCGAGGATCGCCCTGGCCGAGGGCTTGGGACACACGGTCGAGTTCTTCCGTGGCCGCACGACCCGCGACCCCAGAGCCAGCCGGGGATTCCGCGAGCTCGCTGGAGCTCGAGACCTGGCCGGCGCCTAGCCCAGGATCAGTTCGGCTCCCTCGACTGGGGCCAATCGGTACCGCCTGAACCCAATCCGCCCGACACGGCCGACCCTCCCAGGGACTGCCACCGCCCGGAAGGGTAGTCGCCGCCTGGGCGTTCCTACCGTACTATATTCCGCGCCTATTCGGCTGCGGCGCACCTCTGCCCCGCCGGCCCCTTCACCCGCTGGGCGGACACCCGCCCCTCTGCCCGCTAAGGCGATGTCAATCAAGTCCGACCGCTGGATCCGCCGCATGGCCCGGGAGCACGGCATGATCGAGCCGTTCGTGGATGGCCAGGTGCGCGAGGGAGCCATCTCCTACGGAGTGTCGTCCTACGGTTACGACATGCGGGTGGCGCCGGAGTTCCGGATCTTCACCAACGTGCTCTCCGTCATCGTGGATCCGAAACACTTCGACGCCCGCAGCTTCGTCGAATTCAACGGCGACGTCTGCATCGTACCGCCCAACAGCTTTGCCCTGGCGCGGTCGGTGGAGTACTTCCGAATTCCCCGCAACGTCCTCACCATCTGCGTCGGCAAGTCTACCTACGCCCGCTGCGGCATCATCACCAACGTCACTCCGTTTGAGCCCGAATGGGAAGGCCACGTGACCCTGGAGATCAGCAATACCACACCCCTCCCCGCCAAGATCTACGCCAATGAGGGGATCTGTCAGGTACTGTTCTTCGAGGCGGACGACGACGACGTGTGCCAGACCAGCTATGGCGACAAGAAGGGCAAGTATCAGAAGCAGACCGGGGTGACTCTGCCGAAGCTATAAGCGAAAGAAGGATTCCAACCCCATGCGTTACGCAGCCGTCACGGCTTTCATGCTGGTGTCTCCTCTAACCTGGCACGGTCAGGGACAGGCCAGCGCACAGGAACCTTCCGGCCCCAAGCCGGTGCAGCCCACCCGCCCGCTGGCCCTGCCGACGCTTCAGCCCCCGGTGGCCGACACGGGGATCTTCAGTCCGGCCCCGCTTCCCCCTCCCAGCGAGATCCGGCGGGCCGATGGCGCGCCAGGCCGGGACTACTGGCAACAGCGGGTCGACTACACCATCCGGGCAACGCTCGACACTGCCAGCCGGCGGCTCACGGGAACCGAAACGATCCGGTACACCAACAACTCACCCGATACCCTCCGGTTCGTTTGGATGCAGCTGGATCAAAACCTGTTTCGCCCGGGGAGCACCGGGTCGCTGCTGTTTGCCTCGGAGAGTCGGTTTGGGGGCGCGGGGTTCAAGGGGGGATTCGAGATCGAGCGAGTGGCGCAGTGCAGCGGGGAAGCGGCGAAGCCGAGCCGCGAAGCAAGAACAAGGAAAAAGTCGAAGGCTAAGCCGACGGCGACACCAGGGTTGCCTGCCCCCGTGCCTCCCTGCCCCGCGGCCCTGCTGAAGTCCCGGGTCGATGACACCATGATGTATCTGGACCTGGTTCGCCCCATTCCCCCGGCGGGGCAGACCGTGTTGGAGCTGACGTACGCCTTCAACATCCCGGAACACGGCGCCGACCGAATGGGCCGGGACGGTACCCTCTATGAGATGGGGCAGTGGTACCCGCGGATGGCAGTCTACGACGACGTGCACGGCTGGAACACCGACCAATATCTGGGGCAGGGCGAATTCTACCTGGAGTACGGCGACATCAGCTACGACGTCACCGTACCGGCGGGGTACATCGTCGCCGGAACCGGTACGCTCCAGAACCCGGCCGAGGTGCTGACCGCCTCCCAGCGGGAGCGGCTGGCCCGGGCGGTCAAATCCGACAGCACCATTGCGATCGTAACCGAGCCGGAGCTGCGATCCGGCGCCGCCCGTCCCGCGACGGAAGGATCGCTCACCTGGCGCTTCCGGGCTAGCAATGTGCGCGACGCAGCCTGGGCGGCATCGCCGGAGTATCTGTGGGATGCCGCCGGCTGGGAGGGAGTGCTGGCTCAGGCGTATTACCGACCTTCGGCGATCGAGACCTGGAAGGATGCGGCCAGGATGAGCCGGTTCTCCATCCGGGAATACAGCACCCGCTGGCTCCGCTACCCCTATCCCCAGATCTCTGCGGTGGAGGGTCCGGTCTCAGGCATGGAGTACCCCATGCTCGCCATGGAAGCCAGAGGCAAGGATGGGCCGGACCTGTTCGGGGTGGTGACGCACGAGATCGGACACAACTGGTACCCGATGATCGTGGGCTCGGATGAGCGGCGTTATGCCTGGATGGACGAGGGCTTCAACACCTTCATCAACACCTTCTCGGAGGAAGGCTTCTGGAACCGGGATGACTCCGCGGTCAGGCAACAGGAGCGGGAGCTGGTGGTCAAGATCGACCAGACTCCGACGGCCCAGCCGATCATGACACCGGCCAACCGGTACAAGGCCAGCGAAAACCTGCTCAGCCTGGCTTACGTCAAGCCGTCGGTGGCCCTGTTCGCGCTTCGGAACAAGGTGCTCCCCTCCGAAGTCTTCGACAGCGCCTTTCGCGAGTACACCCGACGGTGGGCGTTCAAGCACCCCCAACCGGCCGACTTCTTCCGCACGGTGGAAGAAATCTCGGGACGAGATCTCAGTTGGTTCTGGCGTGGCTTCTTCTACACCACGGCCGCGCTCGACCAGTCGGTGGAGTCGGTCAAGCAGGCCGAGGGCTCGACCCAGGTCACGGTGGCCAATCTGGGCGACGCCGTCATGCCGGTGGAGCTCGAGCTCGGCTTTGATGATGGAACAACGGAGCTGGTGAAGCTCCCGGTCGAGATCTGGTACGGGGCCGAGCGATACGTCTACCAGGACCGTTCCGGCAAGCCGCTCCTCAGCGCCCGGGTAAACCCGGATGGCGCCTTTCCCGATGCGATCACCACGAATGATGCCTGGAGACGGGATACGGCTCAGGTAAAGACGTCAGCCGCTGATGGCAGGTAAGCGAGTAAGCGGGTAAGTCACGTAAGCCTAGGTGTCACCCTGAGCCGAAGGCGAGGGGGCCGAAGTTCGACAGGCCTAAGATCCATTGGTGCTCTGCTGGCCGCTACCATCTTCAGCCGAGTAAGGGTGACACCGATTTTCTCCTTACCAGACTGGAAACGTGTAATGCAATTCTTAGGTGCTCTTCTGCTCCTGGTATCCGCCTCCCCCCTAATCGCCCAGCAGCCTGGCAGTGTCCAGAGCCCCGAAGACAGCGCGCGGTCGCTGGGAGACCGCTCGCCCTTCCGGCGGCTCGATCTGCCGGCGGCGAACAGAATCAGGACCGGTAGCGGCGCTCCCGGGCCGGACTACTGGCAGCAACGGGTGGACTACGTGATCCGGGCCTCGCTCGACACCGTGGCGCAGCGGCTGACTGGGGAAGAGCGCATTACCTACACCAACAATTCGCCCGACACGCTGCGCTATCTGTGGCTTCAGCTGGACCAGAACCTCTTCAACAGCTCGAGCCGGGGCTTCCGCCTGTTCGAGCAGGATTCACGCTTCGGCACCCGCGGTGCCGAGGGAGGGGTAACCCTCACCCGGGTGACCCAGCCAGCCCAGCCGGCACAGAAGGGCCGCGCCACCGTTCCCGCCTCGGCGCTCAAGTATCTGGTCAACGGAACGTTGATGAAGGTGGATCTCCCGCGCCCGCTCCCACCCCGGGGCCGGCAGGTGCTCGATATCGGCTGGTCGTTCCCCTTCGGACCCAACAGCAACCGGATGGGCATCGAGCTGATCGACGGGAGCTACGTCTACGAGGTGGCGCAGTGGTATCCACGGCTGGCGGTGTACGACGATGTGCGGGGGTGGAACACCGAGCAGTACTTGGGCCAGGGCGAGTTCTATCTGGAGTACGGCAGCTTCGATGTCAGCCTCTCAGTCCCGGCCAACATGCTGGTGGCCGCTACCGGCACACTGCAGAACCCTACCCAGGTGCTGACCGCCGCCCAGCGCGCCCGACTCGCCCGCGCCCGGGGAACCGACTCGACCGTGATCATTCGGGGCCTGGACGAGATCGCGGACCCGGCCTCGCGTCCGCGTTCGCCCTCGGGCACCCACACCTGGCGATTCACCGCCGACAGCGTTCGCGACTTCGCCTGGGCCGCGGCGCGCCATTTCGTCTGGGACGCGGCGCGAGCCAACGGCGGAAAGACATTGGCGATGAGCTTCTACCCGCCATCGGCCGAGCCGATCTGGAATCAGTCCACCCAGTATGTCCGATTCGCCGTGGATAACTACTCGTCCTGGTATCGGTATCCCTATCCCGTCGCCATTAACGTGAACGGTATCGAGGGTGGGATGGAGTACCCCATGATCGTGTTCTGTCACAACCGGTCCGACCCCCAGGCGCTGTTCAGCGTCACCGACCACGAGATCGGCCACACCTGGTTTCCCATGATCGTGGGGAGCAACGAGCGGCTCTACCCCTGGATGGACGAGGGGTTCAACACCTTCATGAACCGGTATGACTGGGACAAGAAGTATCCCGGGGCCTACAACCGCCGCGGCGACCCCGGCATCTACATCCCCTTTGCGCTCTCCGGCAAAGAGGAGTCGATCATGACCCCAGCCGACCGCATACGAGGCAGCCTGAGCACCACCGCCTACACCAAGCCGGGGCTGGGCCTGATCCTTCTGCGCGACCACATCATCGGACGCGAGCGCTTCGATCCGGCCTTCAAAGCGTACATCACTCGCTGGGCGTATAAGCATCCTACGCCGGCCGATTTCTTTCGCAGCTTTGAGGACGGCGTGGGGGAGGACCTCAGCTGGTTCTGGCGTTCCTGGTTCTACACCACGGAGACGCTGGACCAGGCGGTGGATTCGGTGGCCTCCGACTCCGGTAGCATCGCGTCCCGGATCTTCCTGCGGAATGCCGGAGCCATGCCGATGCCGGTCGAGCTCGAGCTGGTCATGGACGACGGCAGCACGAAAAGGATGAGCTTACCGGTGGAGGTCTGGTACGGGGGGAACCGCTACAACGTGCTCGTGCCGGCGGCGATGAAGGTGGTCAAGGTAACGATCGATCCGAAGAAACTCTACCCTGATGTGCGGCGGGAGAACAATGTCTGGGCGGAACGAGGGACCGAGGGAACGCAGTGAGCCGTTCGTCACCACCGTCATCCTGACGCAGGGCAAAGCTTTCTACTGCGGGCCATCCTTCCATCGTTCCCTCGTTCCCTCGTTCCTTCACTCCGTACTCAGCTGCCAGAACCCACTCAGCAGGTCGATCGCGTAGAGATATCCGTTGGCGAGCTGGACCCCCCAGGTGAACGTGTTCCCCTCCCCGCCGGGCCGTACCTGGCTCAGCAGCCGTCCGGAGAGATCGCCGGAGAGGGTACCCGACACATCGAGCGCCACGATCCCCGCGTTGTAGTAGGCCGCATAGAGAATCTGTCTTTCCTCATCCATCCAGAAGTTGTGCGTGCCGGCACCGTCCTGGTGGAAGAAGGCCACTTCGCGGGGCTGGGCGAGGTCGGACAGGTCCACGACGTGAATGTCCCCGCTGGACGAAGAACCGAGCGCGGCTGCCCCCTCCTGCCCGATGAACAGATACCGCCGCTCGTTGCTCACCGGGTTGTGGAACCACCATCCGTTGTGCACCGACGGCCCACAACAGACGCCATTCGCCGAGGTGATCAGCCGGCTGATCTCGACCGGTGCCGCAGGCGAGCCGCCCCGGATGCCGTTGCCCACATCGTAGATGACGACGCCGGTATTCCACACGAACGCGAAGGCGATGCCGTCCCGCACGAAGGTGTCGTGGATCCCGAAGTCGCGCTCGGGGAACGGCTTCCTGGCAACCTGGGTGGGCGCTTTGGGGTCGGTCACGTCGTAGATCAGGAGCGCAGGATCGTCCGTCGAGTTCTCGGTAAACCCTGGGTTCCGCGCCGCGAAGGCATAGCGGCGGCCATTGATGGTCGAAAGGGTAACGGTATGCACCCCGGCCTCGCCCACTAGGGCGGACCCGAGGAGCGAGGGTACGGCTGGGTTGCTCAGGCTGTACAGGAAGATCCCACCACCCGAGCCCCGCTCACCGCTGACGACCAGAAGCTGGCCATCCTCGCTGACCTGGAGGTCACTCACGGTCCCGATGCCGGGAACGGTCACCGACCGTACCAGGGTGGGTAAGCCGGTTGCACCCAGCGACCACACGTTGAGCGCGTCCCCCACTTCCTCCCGGAAGCCCCAGGTACCGGTATAGGCGTAGTTACCGTGAACCCAGAGATCGGAGCTGAAGCGGTCGGGGACGTTGTCGCCGCCGCCGACAACCGTCAACTCGACGCTCGGGGGCGGCGGTGGCGGCGGCGGCGGAGGGGGCGGAGGAGGGGGCGGAGGCGGAGGTGGGAGTGCAAGACTGGCCGTGGCGGTGAAGATCACCGGGGAACCGGACAATCCGGAGACCTGAGCCTGCGCCCGTTGCGGGCCAACCACCGGGCCCAGGGTGAACTCCGCCGACTCCACTCCATCGGCGTCGGTGACCGAGGAGGTGGGCGTGACCACCCCCCCGCCATCGATCACCGACCAGGTCACGGCCACTCCGGGTGCTGCGTTCCCGCTGCCATCGGTGACCCGGACGGCGAGCGGATTCCCGAGCGTGGCCGAGGTAAGTCCCTGCTGGCCATCCCCGTCCAGTGATGCGATTGCCGCCGGCACCGGAGGCTGGATCGCGGCGTCCTCCCCGCTGCAGGCGGTCGAGCCAAGGAGGAGGACGGCGAGGAATCGCTGCCTAGTGATCATGGGCTGCATGTTGGTCCATTTCCCCGGGGCCCGCCGTGTCCTGCGCCACTCCATAACGTCCCATCCGGTGCATCGGCATGCCCGGGTTCAATCGGACCCCCACGCTGAGCGCCCAATACGAGGTCCGGCCATAGAACGATCGCACATCAAAGAGCCCCCCTCCTACATCCGCCATCCGACCATACGACAGCTCGACAAAGGGAAGCAGACCGAGCCGGGCGACCGGCTCTTGCAGCCGGAGGCCGTAACCGAGCGTCTGTATGGTCCACCGGGTGGTGCCCAGAATCGAGTTCTCGAGGTGCGGACGCACCGAGCGGAACGGGTCCAGGGTCCGCTCCTCTTCCGGCCGCTCGGTACGCTCGAACCGGTAATGGAGACGGCTACGTCCAGCGGTCCATGCACCTTCCGCGAGAAAGCTATGAAACACGAAGAACCCCTCGGCCTCCGAGGTCCGGGCCCACTCGATCAGAGCGTAGACCGGGTACGCACGTATGGACCCCTCCCAGCGGCCTGATAGACTTCCCTTGTGCTGGTCGGTTCCCGCCCCCGGGCGATGCTCCGGAGAGTGTACCAGGGCGTAGGAGCCCTGTAGCTCGAGCCCTCCGGCCGGCAGAAGGGTGAGCCGACCCGCCCAGGAGTCACCGAACCGGCCGACCCTGGGCCACTGCCCCGGACGCTCGGGCTCGTCGCCATTGAACAGGCCGGCCTCGACTGCAATCGGTCCCGTTCTCACCGCGGCAATCGCCACGGCCCGCTCCAGAATCTGAGCCAGGTGGTGATTGACCGGGTAGCGGACCACCGGCCGTACCATGGGGTCGTCGGTTCCGAATGGTGCAAAGCCCTTCCCCGCCGCGAGCGAGAGCCGCGCGGCTCCGTCGACCTTGCCCAGCAGATCGTCGACCGAGAATATCAGCTCATGCAAATAGGTGTGGGGGTGTCGTCGATCGATGAACCCCTCGCCCCACGCGCCCGGGGTCAGCTCGCCATCCGGAATCGTCAGCCCCTCGAGATTGAGCGTGGCCAGGAGCCGCAACCGGTTCGAGAGTGCGCCGGCGTGGGCCATGATGGCCGGCTGCACCAGCCGGACCTCGCCCAATGAGCCTCCGTGTGGCACCGGATCGGCCTGGGTGTAGAGCAGGACCCCATTGGCGCCGAACCGGATCCAGGGGGAAGACTGCGCCCGGCAGACAGAGGGAAGTAGGAGAACAAAAACCGCTGTCATCCTGAGGGAGCGAAGCGACCGAAGGGTCGGCTCGCTTTCCGGGGGATCCTTCGCTGCGCTCAGGATGACGGTCGGTTGCGCGGGAATAGGAATTAGTCCGGCTTGGCTACGGCGCCACGCCCCTCGGAGAGGGTGGCCCTGAGGAAGTCGCGATTCATTCGGGTGATCGTGTCGATGCTGATCTCCTTCGGGCAGGCTTCCTGGCATTCCCCGTAGAGGGTGCAGCCGCCGAAGTGCTCGATGTCCATCTGTGCAACCATCCGAAGCGCCCGCCGGTACCGCTCCGGCTGCCCCTGCGGGAGGAGCCCGAGGTGACTGAGCTTGGCCGCGGTGAACAGGGACGACGACCCGTTGGGGCAGGCCGCCACGCAGGCCCCGCACCCGATGCATTGGGCGGCGTCCATAGCGGTGTCCACGGTATCCTTGGGAATCAGAATGGTGTTGGCGTCCTGCGCACCGCCGGTGGGGGCGGTGATGAAGCCGCCCGCCTGGATGATGCGGTCGAGGGCGCCCCGGTCAACCACCAGGTCCTTGACGATCGGAAAGGCCCGCGCTCGCCACGGCTCGACAGAGATGGTGTCTCCGTCCTTGAAGCTCCGCATGTGCAACTGGCAGGTAGCAGTTCCCCGCATCGGGCCGTGCGCCACGCCGTTGATCATCAGGCTGCAGGCGCCGCAGATCCCCTCCCGGCAGTCGTGATCGAAGGCGATCGGGATCTCGCCGCGCTGCATCAGCTGTTCGTTGATGACGTCGAGCATCTCCAGGAACGACATGTCGGGGCTGATGTCGCGGGCCTCGTACTCGACCAGCCGCCCCTTGGCGGCGGGGCCGGGCTGGCGCCAGATGCGGAGTGTGAGATTCACGATTTGCCCCAGGCAGCAGTCGCGAGTCGAGAGTCGCGAGCTGTTCCGGCTGGAATACGGTTTCGCTTCCAAGCCCCGTGACTCCAGACGCGTGACTCGCGACTCACTTGTAGCTCCGCTGCGCCAGCGGCACATACTCGAACCCCAGCGGCTCCCGGTGCAGCCGTTCGGGCTTGCCGGGCTCGACATACTCCCAGGCGGCCACGTAGGCGAAGAGGTCGTCGTTGCGGAGTGCCTCACCATCCGGCGTCTGATACTCCTCCCGGAAATGGCCGCCGCACGACTCCTCCCGGTGGAGCGCGTCCAGGCACATCAGCTCGCCCAGCTCCAGGAAGTCCGCCACCCGGCCGGCCTTCTCCAGCGCCTGATTGAGCTCGGTGTCACTACCCGGGACATTTACGTTGCGCCAGAATTCGGCCCGCAGGTCCGGGATGAGCTTGAGCGCCTTCCTGAGGCCGACGGCGTGCCTGGCCATGCCGCAGTAGTCCCACATGATCTTGCCCAGCTCCCGATGGAACGAGTCCACCGTGCGCTTGCCGTTGATCTCCAGCAACTTCCGGGTATTCTCGGCCACCTCGCTCTCGACCCGGCGGACCTCGGGGTGATCGGGCTCGACCCTGGGCGGCTTCGACGATGCCAGGTAGTCGCCGATGGTAGCCGGCAAAACGAAGTACCCATCAGCCAGGCCCTGCATCAGCGCGCTGGCGCCCAACCGGTTGGCCCCGTGATCCGAGAAGTTGGCCTCCCCGATGACGTGCAGACCGGGAATGGTGCTCATCAGATTGTAGTCCACCCAGAGCCCGCCCATGGTGTAGTGCACGGCGGGGTAGATCCGCATCGGGGCTTCGAACGGATTCTCGTCCGTAATCCGCTGGTACATCTCGAAGAGATTACCGTACCGGTCGCGAATGGCCTGCGCCCCCAGTCGCCTGATGGAATCGGCGAAGTCGAGGTACACGCCGAGCCCGGTCTCGCCCACGCCGTGGCCCTGGTCGCAGGCTTCCTTCGCGGCACGCGACGCGATGTCCCGGGGTGCCAGGTTACCGAAGCTGGGGTACTTCCGCTCGAGATAGTAGTCCCGCTCGTTCTCCGGGATCTGGTCCGGGCGGCGCCTGTCTCCCGGTTGTTTGGGAACCCAGACCCGGCCGTCGTTCCGGAGCGACTCGCTCATCAGGGTGAGCTTCGACTGGTACTCCCCGCTCACCGGAATGCAGGTCGGATGGATCTGGGTGAAGCAGGGATTGGCAAAGGCGGCCCCTCGCTTGTGCGCCCGCCAGATGGCCGTGGTGTTGGAGCCCTTGGCGTTCGTCGAGAGGTAGAAGACGTTAGCGTAGCCACCGGTCCCCAGGACCACCGCATCCCCCAGGTGGGAGGACACCTTCCCGGTGACCATGTCGCGGGTCACAATGCCGCGAGCCCGGCCGTCGATGACGATGAGATCGAGCATCTCGGTTCGCGGGTACATCGTTACCCCACCCCGTGCGATCTCCTTCTCCAGCTGCTGGTAGGCCCCCAGCAACAGCTGCTGGCCGGTCTGGCCCCGGGCGTAGAAGGTGCGAGACACCTGGGCACCACCGAACGAACGGTTGTCGAGCAGGCCCCCGTATTCCCGGGCAAACGGCACCCCCTGGGCCACACACTGGTCGATGATCTCGACGCTGATCTGGGCCAGGCGATACACGTTGGCCTCGCGTGACCGGAAGTCGCCGCCTTTGACCGTGTCGTAGAACAGCCGGTAGATACTGTCACCGTCGTTCCGGTAGTTCTTGGCGGCGTTGATGCCGCCCTGGGCCGCGATGCTGTGTGCCCGGCGAGGTGAGTCGTGAAAGCAGAAACATTTGACGTTGTAGCCCAGCTCGCTCAGCGTGGCCGCGGCCGACGCACCGGCGAGCCCGCTGCCCACGATCAGCACGGTGTATTTCCGCTTATTCGCCGGATTTACCAGCTTCATCTCGAAGCGATGCCTGTCCCATTTCTCGCCGATGGGGCCGGAGGGGACCTTGGGGTCCAGCACGATCATCGCACCACGCCTGCGTATACCGCGATGGGGATCACGGAGAACCCGAGCCAGATGAGAAGCGCCAGTGCCAACGCCACGCTCCGCCGAAGTGGGTGAGGTGAAGGGGGACTCAGGCCCAGACTGCGGCCGCTGCTCCAGATCCCGTGATAGAGGTGAAGGCCAACGACGGCCATCACCAGGAGATAGAAGCCGACGATGAAGATGTTGCGGAAACCGGTCGCGACGTTGTGGTAGGGGTTGCCCTCGACAAAGCCAGGATGCGCCGTCCCCACGGTGAAATGCAGGATGTGGTATACGAGGAAGAGCAGAATCAGCGCGCCACCCCACCGGATCGTGCGGGCGGCAATGGTGGAGACCTGCGGCTCGGATCCTCCAGCATAGCCCATCGGGCGTGCCGCCTGGCTCCGGCCGGACAGTTGGATGGCGGCGACCACGTGGACAACCAGAGCGGCTATCAAAACCAGACGCGCCGCCCACAACGCGCCTCCGGTGCCATGAAGAAAGGCGCTGTACGCGTTGATTTTTCCCGGACCTTGAAACACCAGCAGGTTGGCGACCATGTGAGTAATCAGGTACGCCGCCCAAATCAGGCCGGTGACGCCCATGATCACCTTCTTGCCAACCGACGAATTCCAGAGAAGCCGGAGCCGACTCATGCGCGCTAGCCCGTCACCCATCTACGACGGTCTGGGTCGAACGAACCGCCTCGGCCGACTTGTGCAGCTCCTCCCGCTCGGCGCCTGTGAGGGTTACCTCGATCACCCGCTCCAGCCCCTTTCGTCCCACCTTGCAGGGCACTCCGCAGAAGACGTCACGCAACCCGAACTCCCCCTGGAGCCAGGCAGAGCACGGAAGAATCCGCTTCTTGTCGAGCGCGATCGCCTCGACCATCTGGACCGCGGCCGCGCTGGGTGCATAGTAGGCCGACCCGGTCTTGAGGAAGGCCACGATCTCCGCGCCTCCGTTGCGGGTGCGGGTGACGATCTCATCCAGCTTCGGCTTGTCGATCAGCTGGGTGACCGGGATTCCGGAGACCGTGGTATAGGAGACCAGGGGAACCATCGTGTCTCCGTGGCCGCCGAGCACCATGGCCTGGATGTCCTCGACCGACACGTCCAGCGCTTCGGCCAGGAACGTCCGATACCGGGCGGTGTCGAGCACACCTGCCATGCCGAGCACACGCTCGCGGGGAAAGCGACTGGCCTTCATGGCGACGTAACACATCACGTCGAGCGGGTTGGAGACGACCACGATGATCGATTTCGGAGCCACCCGGGCAATCTGCTCCGACACCGAACGCACGATGCCGGCATTGGTTTTGACCAGGTCATCGCGGCTCATCCCCGGCTTTCGGGCGATGCCCGCGGTCACCACGAATACCTCGGCCCCGGCGGCCTCGTCGTAGCTGTTGGTTCCGATGATCCGAGTGTCGAAGCCTTCGATGGGCCCCGACTGCCATTGGTCGAGCCCCTTGCCCTGGGGAACTCCCTCCACCACGTCGATCATGACCACGGTCCGGGCCAGATTCTTCTCGGCCAGCCGCTGGGCCGCCGTCGCTCCCACGTTTCCAGCTCCGACCACCGCTACTTTCGCCAGCATTCAGGCTCTCGACGATTCAAGTGTGAATGAGATACGGCTTCAGCCGCGAATATAATGATCTCAGTCGGGAGTCAGGAGTCGCGACTCAGGCGACGAATCGGGACCCTTGACGCCGGTCTCCTGACCCGTTTGGCGGAGCGCCTCGTACAGCACGATGCTCACCGCGTTCGCCAGATTCAGGCTTCGGACCGTGCCGGTCATGGGAATCGTGAAGCACTGGTCGGGATGTTTCTCCAGGATTCGCAGTGGCATTCCCTCGGTCTCGCTCCCGAACACCAGGCAGCTATTAGGCCGATACGGAGCGGTCAGGTAGCTCTGTGTGGCCTTGGCCGAGAAGTAGAGACAGCGGCCGCGGTTCATGGCATCGCGAAACGCAAACCAGTCCGGATGAACCCAGAGGTCCAGGCGATCCCAGTAGTCCAGGCCGGCGCGGCGCACTTCGGCATCAGTGATCGAAAAGCCGAGCGGCTCGATGAGATGAAGCGGGGTATCGGTGGCAACGCAGAGGCGGGCGATGTTGCCGGTGTTGGGGGGAATCTGGGGCTGGATGAGAGCGATCTGGAGCGCCATCACCCGCCCCGCGTGTGCATCTCGCGGCGAGGATCGGCCCGGAGCGACTCCAAGTGGTACAGGATGCCACGGCCGGGATCCGCTGCCCGGACCTCGGCACCGCGGTCGGCCCGGTCGCTCCACCGCTCGGCGATCCGGGCCGCGATCTCCTCGTCGCTGCAGCCGAGTCGGAGCGCCTCGCGCAGATCGAGGCCGGTCTCGCCGTACAGGCAGAGAAACCAGGTCCCATCCGCGGTGAGCCGCCCGCGATCGCAGGTGCGGCAGAAAGGGGCCGTGGTCGAGGCGATGACCCCGATGGTCGTTCCATCCGGCAAGGCGAATCGCTCGGCTGGCGCCCAATCGGCCTGCCCGATCGGCTCGAGCGGACCATAGTGCTGCGCGATGCGCTCGAGAATCTCTCGCCGGCTCACCACCTGCTCCATCGACCATCCGGTTGCGCCACCCACGTCCATATATTCGATGAACCGAACCTCGACCCCAGCCCTGCGGCCGTACTCAACCAGGTCGGTGAGCTCGTCGTCGTTGTAGCCCCGGATCACGACGGCATTGAGCTTGACTCCGAACCCGGCGGCGCAGGCGGCGGCAATTCCCTCCAGAATGTCGCCATGCTTGGCGCTGCGGGCAAACTCCAGCATGCGGCCGGCCTTCAGGGTATCGAGGCTCACCGTCACCCGGCCCAGTCCGGCCGCCCGCAGCTCGGCGGCGTGACGGGCCAGCAGAATGCCGTTGGTCGTGAGCGCCAGATCACTGAGCGAAGGATGGCGATGCAGCAAGGCCACCAGTTTGGCGAGGTCGTGTCGCAGCAGCGGCTCGCCGCCGGTAAGGCGCACCTTGTGCACCCCCAGGCCCGCGAATATGGCCACCAGCCGATCGATCTCCTCGAAGGAGAGAATCGATTGGCGAGGCAGCCAGATGTAATCCTCCTCCGGCATGCAGTAACGGCACCGCATGTTGCAGCGGTCGGTCACGGAGATGCGGAGGCTCCGGAGGGGACGACCGTATCGGTCGTTCAGCGGGGAAGCGGGGAAGCGGGGAAGCAAGTTCATCATCGGTCCACTTCCCCTTGCCCGCGAGCCCCTACCTCCAGTGCCTCTTGACGTGCATTTCCTTCCCCGCTTCCCCGCTTCCCCGCTTCCCCGCCAGCCCCTACCCAGCTGACTGACCCGTCCGCGAACGTCTCCCGCTTCCAGATTGGTACCCGGCGCTTCAGCTCCTCGATGACGTGACGGCAGGCGACGAAGGCCTCATCCCGGTGCGCCGACGCCACCGCGACTGCCACTGCGGCATCGCCAATCTCCAGGCGGCCGACGCGATGCCGCAGGGCGACCGCGACCTGCCAGCGGGACTCCGCCTCGGCCACGATGCGAGCGCATTCGGCTTCGACCATCGGAGCGTAGGCGGAATATTCCAGGCGGAGAACTTCGCGCCCGCCGTGGTGATTCCGTACCACGCCCAGAAAGCAGGCCACACCGCCTCGTTCCGTGGATTGAACCAGAGCCAGCAGCTCGCCGAGATCGAGAGACGACCGGGTCAGGTACACGGTCATCCTCCGGCGAGCGGTGGCAGAATGGCCAGCTCGTCTCCGCCGGAGAGCGGGGCGTCGGCTCGGACATGGGCCAGGTTCAGAGCACAGAGTGGCCGGGGGGGCAGCCGGTCTCCGCCGGGAAGCGCGCGCAGGCGCTCGAGGACGTCGCCCACAGTGGCGGGGGCTTTGACACTGAGCTCGACGCTGTCGAAGCCCAACGTGTCCGCGTAGCTGGCGAAGAGAAGGACGCGCAAGGTGACGGTAGGGGCCGCGGTGCTTGGCATACTGAAAGTTACCGCCTACGAGGGCCGCCGGAAACCGGCGCCGGGTGGTGGTAGAGAAAGGTCGCCCTGGGGGTTCCCCCTGGGCGACCTGGGTCTGCGACAGCCAACCAGCGGAAGGCTAAATCCCCTGAGCCGGCTCGGCCTCCGAGGTCTCATCCGCCACCAACGCGCGTAACTCTTTACTGGGCTTGAATACCGGGACGGGACGAGCGGCCACCTCGACCGGATCGCCGGTGCGCGGGTTCCGCGCCATCCGGGTCTTCCGCCGGCGGATTTTGAAGGTGCCGAATCCGCGTACCTCGATGTTGTGCTGTTGCTTGAGCGCTTCCTTGACTGCCTCCAGGAACGCGTCCACCACTCGGGCGCAGTCCTTCTTGGAGATCATGGGGCCCGCCGTGCGGGCTATGGAGGCTGTTACCTGTTCTACGAGATCGGCCTTGGTCATGCATCCCCCAGAAGGGTTACAGACAGTGGAGCGCAGCAGGGGCCTCCCATGGCCGATACTATGAGCTTAACCCTTGTCTGTCAAGGGCTTGTGGCTTTGGGACTTTCCTGCTCCGATGGAGGCCATGAATTCAGCGAAGTGAGGAAGCGCGTCGTGGGGACCCGGCGCGGCCTCGGGGTGGTACTGCACGGCAAAGAGCGGGAGCTCGCGATGACGAATCCCCTCGATCGTGCCGTCATTCAGATTCAGGTGCGTCACCTCGAGCGCGGCCGCGCCGGGAACGCCGTCCGCACCGCCAACCACAGCGAAACCATGGTTTTGGGTGGTGATGAGCACCTGATCGGTTCGGATGTCTCGTACCGGGTGGTTCCCCCCTCTGTGACCGTAGGGCAGCTTGGCGGTACTGCCACCGTAGGCCAGCCCCACGAGCTGGTGACCGAGACAGATGCCGAAGGTGGGGAGCCCGGCCCCGGAGAGCTGGCGAATCGTGTCGAGCGCGTAGCCGACCGCGGCGGGGTCGCCGGGCCCATTGGAAAGAAAGAGGCCGTCTGGCTTTAGCTCGCGGACCGCCGCCACGGAGGTCGTGGAGGGCACCACGGTAACCCGGCATCCCGCTTGAAGCAGCATCCGAACGATGTTGCGCTTCATGCCAAAATCGTACGCGACCACGTGAGGCCCGGTGCCTTCACTATGGCGTTGGCCTACGGTCGCCCGGGACGCCAGATCGAGTCCCTCCATGGAAGGCGAGGCCAGCAGCTGAGCGGTGAGTTCGCGTGACGGCTCTCTCCCCTGGGCCAGCACGCCGCGCATGGCGCCGCGCTCGCGAAGGTGCCGGGTCAGCCTGCGGGTATCGATCCCTTCCAACACCGGCACACCGGCCGCGCTGAGCCATTCGTCCAGGCTCTCGGTAGAGCGCCAGTTGGAGTGGTGGCGCGAGAGCTCCCGTACTACCACTCCGGTGACTTGCGGATGCCCGGACTCGGAATCTTCCGGATTGATTCCATAGTTCCCGATCATCGGCGCGGTCATGACGACTATCTGACCCAGGTAGCTGGGGTCGGTGAACGTCTCCTGATAGCCGGTGAGATTGGTGGTGAAGACCACTTCGCCGAAGGCTGGATCGATGGGTCGTGCGCTGGTTCCGGCAAACCAGGTGCCGTCCTCGAGCAGTACGAACGCCGGCTTCACTTTTTCGGCTGAGGGGCCGGAGTCGGAGCTGCGGGGGCGGGAGTCTGAGTCGCAGGTTTCGGAGTCTGTGCCGCAGGAGCCGGCGCCTGCTGCGGCGCGGCTCCGGGTGCCTGGCCCGCCGGCTGGGTGGGTGCGCCCAGCGGGAGTGGCGCCTGCTGCGGCTCGGCCGGGGTTGCGGCGCGGAGCCGTTCCTGGATCGCGCTCGAATTGCCGCCGCGGGGAACGAAGGAGAGCACCAGAGAAAGCAGCAGGAAAATTCCGCCGCACCACCAGGTAAGCTTGGTCAGAATGGTCACCGCCTGGCGGCCGCCGAGGACGGTATCCGTGCCGCCCCCGCCGAGAGAGGCAAGACCCCCGCCCTGGCCGGCCTGAAGCAGCACCACCACGGAGAGCAGCAGCCCGTCGATTATGAGCAGCGTAAGCAGAAAAGCGAACATTCTATGGTCTCCTGAGGGGGTAAGTGTAGTCAGGAGATGTGACTAGGTCAATCGTGAAAAACCTCCTCATCCTGAGCGCAGCGAAGGACCTATTCCTCGGGAATCGGCTCGTTGAGTTGAGGATCCTTTGACGAGGACATACGAAATTCGACACCAAGTGATTTGCTCGAATCGCCAACATCGTTGGTGGGTCCTTGGCACGATCACAGTTCTGCGTCTACATCCTCGCAAGCCGCTCCCGAGTCCTATACACCGGGGTGACCCGGGACCTTCTCCGACGGGTATACCAACACCGCCTCGGCCAGATTCCCGGGTTCACCCAAGATTATCACGTTACCAGATTGGTCTACTTCGAGGAGACACCCAGCGCACGATTCGCATTTGATCGCGAGCGGCAGATTAAGGGGTGGTCACGAGAAAAGAAGATCCGACTGATAGAGTCCACAAACGCTGGATGGTTGGATCTAGCGAAGGATTGGTTTCCGATAGACGAGCGGTAGGTCCCTCGCTGCGCTCGGGATGAGGAGATTGGGTCGATCCCGGCTGCCGACTGGCGACCCCCCTTACTCCACCTCATCAATCGACCGGGGCCAGTCCTGCTTGAGCAGACGGGACATCGCCCGGTCGGCCAGCAGCCGGCCCCCGGTCTGGCAACGGGCGCAGTAGTTGGTCTCGTTGTCGGCGTAGCGGATTCGCTGCACCGGTGTGCCGCAGTCAGGACATGGCAGCTTGTACCGACCGTGTACCGCCATGCCCTCGCGGAACGCAGTCACCTTCTCCGGAAACCCGTCGCCGGTTTCGCGGCTGAGACGCTCGATCCACTCCTCCAGTGTCGCCCGCGTCGCCTGGTAGAGCCGCTCGATCTCCGCCTGGCTCAACCGCCCGGTGAGCGTCATGGGCGAGAGACGGGCACGGTGCAGGATCTCATCGGAGTAGGCGTTGCCGATTCCGCTGAACAGCCGTGGATCGGCCAAGGCCCGCTTGAGGGTGTGGCTCTCCGAGGTCAGACGCGCGGCAAAGCCGGCGAGATCGGTTTCGAGCACCTCCAGGCCACCCCGCTCGAACTGCGCCAGCCCTGCTTCACCGGCAACCAGGTGGATGGAGGCCCGCCGCTTGGTCCCGGCCTCCGTGAGGAGGAGCACGCCCTGGGGAAACTCCAGCAGGGCTAGCCCGAGCTTGCCGGGTAGCTTGGTGCCCGGAGGGCGCCAGCGGAACCGGCCGGCAATCATGAGATGGATGACAAGAAAGAGATTCTCTTCCAGCTCCAGCACGATCCGCTTCCCCATGCGGCGGAGTCCCACAACCCGCTTCCCTTCGACCGTGGAGATAGGAGGGTCAACCGAGCGGAGCACGAACGGGCTTCTGATCAGAACCTTCAGCAACGGCTGGTGGAGAATCCGGGGGGCGAGGCGGTTGAGGTACAGCGCGATGTCGGGGAGCTCGGGCATGAGGGGCGTGGGCTATTAGCCCTCAACCGCATCATGCCAGCCGGATGGCCGTACCTTGGACTTGGATCCCTTATCCACCAGGTCGGCCCAGCCCTCGGCTTCAAGACTCGCTCCGCCCACCAGGACGCCGTCGATCTGGGGCCGACTCAGCAGCGCGGCGACGTTGTCCTTGCTCACGCTGCCTCCGTACAGAATGGGTACCCGGATGGTGACGCTGTTGCGCCCCAACTCCATGCGGATCAGCTCATGAATCTGGGCGGCGTCATCAGGCGAGGCGTTCTTGCCGGTGCCGATCGCCCACACTGGCTCGTAGGCCAGCACCAAACGGGCCCAATCGTCCGGCTTGAGGGCCTGCAGCACGGTGCCAAGCTGGCGCACGATCACCTGTTCCGTCCGCGCCCCGTCTCGTTCGGCCAGTGTCTCACCCACGCACACCAGCGGGGTGATTCCGGAGTTGAGGGCCGCTCTGGCCTTCTTGGCAACCTGGTCGTCCGTCTCGCCGAACAGGTGCCGGCGCTCCGAGTGTCCTACCAGGGTGAGCCGGGCGCCAACTTCCTTCACCATCGGAATCGAGATCCCCCCGGTGAAGGGGCCCTTGGGCTCCCAGTGGACGTTCTGTGCCCCGATGGTCACATCGGAGCGGGACTGCATGGCCTCGGCGAGGGCACCGATGGAGACCGCTGGTGGGAAGAACCAGAGGCGCCGGGTCTCGACCGGACTGCTGAGCGGCAGGAACTTCTGGGCGAATGCACGAGCTTCGGAGGGCCCATGGTTCATTTTCCAGTTGGCCGCGAAAATCAGGGATCTCTCAGCCATGCGTCACACCTCGTCCAGTGCGGCTACGCCAGGCAGTTCTTTCCCCTCGAGAAACTCCAGCGATGCGCCGCCGCCGGTGGAGACGTGGGTGATCTTGTCGGTGAGTCCGGCCTGAGCCACGGCAGCCGCCGAGTCACCGCCCCCGATCACCGTGATGGCGCCCCGAGCGGTGGCGTTGGCCATCGCCCGGGCGATGGCCAGGGTGCCGTGATCGAACGGCGGCGTCTCGAACACGCCCATCGGGCCGTTCCATACGGCCGTTCCGGCCCCCTCGATGAGGGAGCCGAACGCCTTCTCAGTGGCCGGGTCGATGTCGTAGACCGCCCAATCCGGGGGGATCGCGCTGCGGTTGACGGTGCGGGTCTCGGTGCCGGGAGCAAGCTCCCGGGCCACGACCGCGCCCTCGGGCAACACCAGCTTTTCCCCCGCCTTCTTCATGAGATCCCTCGCGAGATCCAGGCGGTCGGGCTCGACCAGGGACTTTCCAGTTTCCAGACCCAGAGCCTTGAAGAAAGTGCAGGCCATCGCGCCACCGAGGAGGATGTGGTCAACCTTGGGCAGCAGTGCTTCGATCAGGTCGATCTTCCCACTGATCTTGGCCCCGCCCAGCACCGCCACGAACGGGCGCTTCGGCTGATGCAACGCCTCGCCCAGATAGCGCAGCTCCCGCTCCATGAGAAACCCCGAGACCGCCGGCTTCAGGATGCGAGCAACGGCCTCGGTGCTCGCGTGGGCTCGGTGCGCCGACCCGAAGGCGTCGTTCACGTAGAGATCGCCCAGGGTTGCGAACCGTTCGGCCAGCGCGAGATCGTTCTGCTCCTCGCCCGGGATAGAAGCGGGTGTTTTCCGCCACCGCGACGCTGCCGCGGGGGAGGCGCTTGGTAGCCGCGATCGCATCCGGTGATGTCGGATCGGGCAGAAACGTGACCGGGGCGCCGAGCAGCTTCTCCAGCGCCTTGACCACCGGCTGCATCGAGTATTTCGGGTCGGGGCCGTTCTTGGGGCGTCCCAGGTGCGACAGCAGGACCAGGCGGGCCCCCCGGTCCCGCAAATATTTGATCGTGGGGAGGGCGGCGCGGATGCGGGTGTCGTCGGTGACCACACCGTCCTTGATGGGACAGTTGAAGTCCACCCGTACGAGAGCGCGACGTCCTTCGAGCGATCCCTTGTCCAGCGATTCGAGCGAACGCTTCACCGGGTCGATCCGACATAGCGCAGCAGGTCGACGCACCGGGCCGAGTAGCCCATCTCGTTGTCGTACCAGGAGGTGACGTTTACCAGCGTGCCCCCGACCACGTTGGTCGAGAGCGCGTCGATGGTGCTCGACTGGAGCGACCCGATGTAGTCCACTGATACCAACGGTTCGTCGCTCACCACGAGGATGTCCTTGAGCGGGCCGGACTTTGCGGCCTCGCGGAACGCATTGTTCACCTCGTCGGCCGAGGTGGCCTTCTGGACTACACAGGTCAGAGCCACTACGGAGACGTCGGGCGTCGGCACCCGCAGCGAGACACCGTCGAGCTTTCCTTTTACTTCCGGGATCACCAGCGAGGTTGCCTTGGCCGCCCCGGTGGTGGTCGGGATGATCGAGAGCCCCGCCGCGCGGGCCCGGCGCAGATCTTTATGGGGAAAGTCGAGGATCACCTGGTCGTTGGTGTACGAGTGCACCGTGGTCATGAATCCGCTCACGAACCCGAAGCGATCCAAAATCACCTTTACCACCGGGACCAGGCAGTTGGTGGTACAACTGGCGTTGGATATGACGTGATGCTTGGCGGGGTCGTAGGCCTTGTGGTTGACCCCGTAGCAGATGGTGATGTCTTCCTTCTTGGCCGGGGCGGAAATGATGACCTTCTTGGCGCCGCCGGTCAGGTGCAGCGCGGCCTGGTCGCGGTCGGTAAAGCGCCCGGTGGACTCCAGCACCAGCTCTACCCCCAGATCCTTCCAGGGCAGCTTGGCCGGATCCTTCTCGGACAAGACCTTGATCGAGTCGCCGTCGACGCTTAGTGAATCGGCCCGGGCACCGATGTCGCCGGGAAAGCGCCCGTGAACCGAGTCGTACTTGAGGAGGTGGGCCAGCGTCTTGGTGTCGGTGAGGTCATTCACCGCCACGAAGTCGAGCTCCGTCGCGTTCATCGCCTTGGCAGCACGAACCACATTGCGGCCGATCCGGCCGAACCCATTGATGCCTACTCGGATTGCCATTGAGCTCCTCGTGAACCGTGATGTCCAGGGTCAAAGGTCTAGGGTCTACATCCAACCTCAAGTGCACAGCATGATCAAAGCATCACTGAGACCCTAGACCCTAGACTCTAGACTCTCAGCCACCTGCGTCGAGCGCGACGACCGCACGCGCGAACGTCACCGCCTCGACCCTCGCTGCGCCAGCCTCGACCAGCGCCGACGCGGCAGCGGCGAGGGTAGCACCCGTGGTGAACACGTCGTCCACCAGCACCAGCCTCAGGCCCTCGACCGGTCCAGCCCGAAACGCCCCGGCAACGTTGGCGTGCCGGGCCTCGGGGGTAAGCGCCGTTTGAGTAGGCGTCTCCCGCACCCGCTCGAGCAAGTCGGCCCGGACCGGAAGGCCGAGGTGCAAGCCGAGCGCCGCGGCGATCCGCTCGCTCTGATTGTAACCCCGCTGCCGCTGCCGGCGGCCACCGAGAGGGATCGGTATCAAGCATACTTGCCCCGTCAATGGCTCGAGCGCTCGCATAGCTTCAGCCATGGCTTCCGCCGCCCGGCTCCATCCCTCGTACTTCAGCTGATGTACCGCGTCGCGGGCGGAGCCCTCCAACCAGACCGCGCTGCGCACTCGGCTGAGGCCCTCGGGCCAGCCGGCGCAGAGGCGGCACTCGAGTCCTCGAAATGACGGCTGCCCGCAGCGGTGGCACACCGGGTGCGGGATCGGCCGCCAGCGAAGGCGGCACAGATCGCAGATGAGCGCGTCGTCTTCCCGCTCGGAGATCGGCTCGGCGCATAACAGACATGCGCCCGGCAGGAGCCACCGTTCCACCCCTGCCAAAGCGGTGGAGACGCTACCAAGCGAGCCTGACCTGAGCCAGCTAGCGAAGGGCCGCATTGACCGCTGCGCGCATCACTTCCACCGGTGCGCGCTTGCCGGGAAACCAGCGCTCGAATGCCGCCGCACCCTGGGCCACCAGCATGGCACGTCCGTCCGCCGCCCGCCGCACCCGGGGGCGAATTGCCTTGATCCACGCGGTCTCGCCTGAGATGTAGACCAGGTCTAACGCCACCTCCGCTCGAGGTGCCAAGTCAGGAGCGATAGGCAGCGGATCGCCGGCCTGGAGGCCAAGCGGCGTCGAGTTGATCAGGACCCGGCACTCGGAAGCCGGGGCCAGCCCCACACCTCGCGAGGAGATCCAGCTTTCAAACTCGCGGCGGCGGCCGTTGTCGCGCGACGTCACCGCGACTTCCACACCGCGCTCCCGCGCCGCCACCACTGCCGCCCGGGCCGCACCACCGGTCCCTGCAATCAGCCAGGGGGCATCCGGCGCCTCCAGCTGACTCAGAGCCTCGAGCACCCCATGGACGTCGGTATTGTCGCCGACGCTACCGCCATTCTCACCCCAGAACGTGTTGCTCGCGCCAACCACCTCTGCCCACTCCCGGCAGACGTCTACCGCCCGCGCCGCGGCCTCCTTGTAGGGCACGGTTACGTTGCCACCCCCGCCCGCTCGGGCCAGGGCTTGAATGAGGGGGGCCACGTCCTCGGGCGTGGTGGCAATGGGAACGTAAGCCGCCGGAATTCCGAGGGTCCGGAAGGCGGCATTGTGCATGACAGGAGAGAGGGAGTGCGCGACCGGGTTTCCGAGGATCGCAAAGACGCGCGTGGAGCCGGTGATCACCGCACGGTGCCGGCTACTCGGCCCACCACGTCGTTGATGATCTCCTGAAGCTCCTCGTAGGTGGTACGATAACTGGCGATGTCGGAGCCGAACGGATCGCTGATCTCGCGGTTGCCCTCGTCCCGCCCGGCGTACTCGCCCAGGAGGTGGACCTTGTCTTCTCCACCCAGCTCGGTCACCCGGGCGCAATGATGGCCCGACATGGTGAGAATCAGGTCAGACGCCTTCACCAGCTCGCGAGTCAGCAGTTGGGCCCGATGCCCGCTCAGGTCGAGTCCGTGCTCCAGGCCCACCAGGTAGGCACCTTCGGAGACTGGAGCACCGTCCCAGGCACCGGTGCCAGCGGATGAAACCGTCACCTGGTCGGCGCCTCGGCTGGCCAGCGCCTCGCGCAACAGCGCTTCGGCCATGGGGCTGCGGCAGGTGTTACCGGTGCAGACGAAGAGGACGCGCATCAGCGGAAGATAATACGCGGGGAGGCGGGGAAGCGGGGAGGCACGGAAGTAAAAACGGGCGTAGCGTTGCGTGAATTCGACGTTCCCGCTTCCCCGCTTCCCCGCTTTCCCGCCTTCACGGTGCCAGCCTCCCAGCCGCCCGTCTCAACTCCGCCCTCGGAATCGCGCCCTCGCGCACCAGGCGCGGCGCCATGTCGGTGCAATCGACCAGCGTGGACGACGGCACGTTGCCCAGCACGCCGCCGTCGAGCACCAGCAGCTCGCCGCTGCGCTCCTCCGTACCGAACAGCTCCACCAGCCGGTCGGCACCCGGCGCCGGCGGTCCACCCGGCCGGTTGGCCGATGTGGAGGTGAGCGGCTTACCCGTGGCTGCTACCAGCCGGGCAATGCCGGCGTGAGAGGTAAACCGTACCGCGATTCCGCCTTCCCTGCCCCGAAGCTCGTCGGGCAACCTTCCCTCGCCGCCGCGCAGCACCAGGGTCAGCGGACCGGGCCAGAATGCATCGGACAGCGCCGTCGCCGAGGGGGTGAACACCAGCCCCCACTCTTCCGCCATCCTGCGCCCCGAGATGAGCAACAAGAACGGTTTGCCTTCCGGTCTCCCTTTGAGCCGGGCCAGCGCCGCCACGGCCGGCTTCGTGGGAGCAGAGCCGAGACCGTAAACCGTCTCCGTGGGATAGGCCAGCAGCTTGCCGGCACTCAGGTGCCGCCCAACCTGCGGGATCGCCTCGGCGATCTGGGCGTCGGTCTGAAAGGGGAGTATCACGGGGACGCTTCGGCGAGCAGCTCAGCGAGCGCGAGGTCCTCCGGTGTGGTCACCTTGAGGTTCCGCGAGGAGTCGGGCACCAGCCGCACGGGAATACCGAGAGCCTCGACCAGCGCCGCATCGTCGGTGGCGCGGTGGCCATCGCGCGCGGCGCGGGCGTGGGCCTCTTCCAGCACTGCCCGGGGAAATCCCTGCGGCGTCTGCGCCCGCCAGAGCCGCGCCCGCGGGTGGGTGCGTCTGATAAGGGTAGAATCGGCGGCGCTGGCTTCCTTGATTGTATCGCTGAGCGGGACCGCGGGAACCGCCCCCTCACCGGCGCGGGCAAAGGCGATTACCGCCTCGATGACCCCACGGTCCACGAAAGGCCGGGCGCCGTCGTGCACCAGGACCACGGTGCACTCTCCGCGCAAGGCCGAGAGGCCCGCACGAACCGAGTCGCCGCGATGGGTCCCACCGGGAATGATCGACAGCGCCGAAGCGGCGGATTGAGCGGACGATGAAGCGGCCGAAAGGACGGACAGGAAAGCCGGGGGATTGGCGGCGTCGGCCGGCGGGAGCACCAGAACTACCTGGGCCACCTCGGGGTGTAGGGTGAAGGGCCGCAGGGCCCGGAGCACCATGGGCACCCCGCCGATCAGCCGGTACTGCTTGGCGGTCTCTCCTCCGAAGCGAACGCCACGCCCGGCCGCGACCACGATGACTCCCACGTCACGCGGCAAGGGCCCGCACCAGCTGTTCGACGTGATCGAGGCCGACCAGTGAGGCTCCCGGCACCTGCACCGTGCTGCGAGACGAGCCGAACACCCGGTGAAAGCCGAGCCGCACCGCCTCGGCGATGCGGCGCTCGATCGCTCCACTGGGCCGGATCTCGCCGCCCAGGCCGATCTCGCCCAGGAAGATGACGTCGGCGGGCGCGGGCCGGTTGTACCGACTGGAGAGGAGCGCCGCCGCAATGGCGAGATCGGCTCCGGGCTCATTCAGCCGGACGCCGGCGGTGACCTGCACGAAGACATCCAGATCGGCAAACGAGGTCT
Source organism: uncultured Gemmatimonadales bacterium (assembly GCA_963846435.1). Lineage (GTDB taxonomy): Bacteria > Gemmatimonadota > Gemmatimonadetes > Gemmatimonadales > GWC2-71-9 > CAVVWJ01. Next base: position 163,060 of record CAWJVX010000001.1, read on the forward strand.
CGGCCCGGCGCTCGAGCACCGCGAGCAGCACCGCCAGACGCCGGGGATCGAGCCCGGTGGCCACCCGCTGGGGTGTGCCGTAGCCGGACTTGGCCGCCAGGGCCTGGACCTCGACCAGGACCGGACGGGTGCCCTCCATGAGCGCCGTGACTGCGCTGCCACTGGTGCCGATACCGCGCGCCGCGAGAAAGACTGCGGACGGGTTGGGCACCGCCACGAGGCCGCTTTCGGTCATGGAGAAAACGCCGAGCTCGTCCACCGAGCCGAACCGGTTCTTAGTGGTGCGGAGCAACCGGTAGTCGAGCGTGGCCTCGCCCTCGAAGTACAGCACCGTGTCCACGATGTGCTCCAGCGTCTTGGGCCCCGCAATACCGCCGCCCTTGGTGACATGCCCCACCACGATCACCGAGGTTCCGCTCTCCTTGGCGAAGCGCATCAACTGGCCAGCGCATTCTCGGACCTGCCCTACGTTGCCCGGAGCACTCTCCAGCATGTCAGTGTACACGGTCTGAATGGAGTCGATCACCACCACGTCGGCATGGACCGCCGCCACCGCCTCGATGATGGCTTCCAGCCGGGTCTCGCCCAGCACGTGGACCGGCCCCGCGTCTTCCACCAGGCGGTCGGCACGAAGCCGGATCTGATCGGGCGACTCCTCACCGCTGGCATAGAGCACCGTGCGTCCCGCGGCCTCCAGCCTGGCCGCGGCCTGGAGCAGAAGCGTGGATTTCCCGATCCCCGGCTCTCCGCCGATCAAAATCATCGATCCGGGGACGACCCCACCGCCGAGGACGAAGTCGAACTCGTTTAACCCCGTGCGCCAGCGGGTGAGCGATTCGCTCGCGATATTGGAAAGGCGCACAGGCGGTACGGCGGTAAGGCGGTAGCCACTACCCTTCCCGCCCTTCCCGACTTTCCCGACCTTCCCGGCCGGCTCTTCCGCCACCGAGTTCCACTCCCCGCATGCCTCGCAGCGGCCCACCCACTTGGGATGCTCGTGGCCGCATTCGGTGCAGCGGTAGACCGATTTCGGTTTGGCCACCTATTCGGGCCCTTCGCGCTCGGTACGATTGTCGAAGCGAGTGAACTGCTTGTGGAAGTAGAGGTCCACGGTGCCGGTCGGTCCGTTGCGATGCTTGCCCACGATGACCTCCGCCACGCCCTGAAGGCTGTTGCCGTCGCTGTCTTCCTTCTGGTACATCTCCGGACGGTGGATGAAGATGACCACGTCGGCATCCTGCTCGATGGCGCCGGAATCGCGCAGGTCGGAGAGGATGGGCCGGCGCTCGCCGCCGCGCTGCTCCGAGGCCCGCGAGAGCTGGGAGAGCGCGATGACTGGAATGTCCAGCTCGCGGGCCAGCCCCTTGAGCGAGCGCGAGATATCGGAGATTTCCTGGACCCGGTTCTCGGAGTATTCGGGGCTCCGCATGAGCTGCAGATAGTCCACCACGATCAGCCGGACATCGTTCTCCACCTTGAGCCGCCGCGCCTTGGAGCGCATCTCCAGCAGGGTGAGCGCGGGCGAGTCGTCGATCCAGACCGGGCAGCTCTGGAGGATGCCGGCTGCGCGGGCGAGCCGGGTGAAGTCCGGATCCTTGAGGCTGCCCCGGCGGACCGCCTGGCTGTCTACTCGAGCCTCGGCGCAGAGCATGCGCTGCACCAGCGCCTCCTTCGACATCTCGAGGGAGAAGACCGCCACCCCGAAGCCGTCGACCGCCGCCTGGGTGGCGACGTTGAGGCAGAACGCCGTCTTCCCCATGGAAGGCCGCGCGGCCACAATGATCAGCTCGGAGGGCTGGAAGCCCGAGGTCATCGCATCCAAATCTGCGAAGCCGCTCGGCACCCCGGTAATCGCTTTGCCGCTCCGCTGGAGCGTTTCGATGCGCTCCATCGTGGGCCAGAGCATCTCCTTGAGGCGGGTGAACCCCTCGTCACCCCGCTGCTGGGAGATCTGGAAGATGCGCGACTCCGCCCCGTCGAGGAGGTCGTTCGCGGTCGAGTGGCCGTCGTAGGCTTCGGTGATGATCGAGGTGGATGCCTCGATCAGGCGGCGGAGGATCGCCTTGTCCTTGATGATCTTGGCGTGGAACTCGATGTTGGCCGCGGTGGGAACCGTGTCGACCAGCTCGGCCACATACTCCAGGCCGCCGGCGCTCTCCAGCTCGCCCCGGCGGAGCAGCTCGTCGCGCAGCGTAATGTGGTCGATGACGGTCCGCTGCTCGGTGAGGGCGAGCATGGCGCGAAAGAGCCGGCGGTGCGGCTCGCGGTAGAACATCGAGTCGTCGACCAGCTCCGCAGCGCGGAGGGCGGCATCCTGATCCAGCAGCATGGCGCCGAGGACGGCCTGCTCGGCCTCCTGGCTCCAGGGAGCCGACCGGCCAACGTAAGGATCAGCGGTCGAGTAGTTGCCTGACGATACGGACGTCATCCCAGGTCGGCTTCTTCCAGTTCGGGTTGCGGAGCAGCGCCGCGGGATGGTACGTCACGACGAGCGGAATGCCGTTGTACGTGTGCACCTTGTTGCGAAGCTCTCCCAGACTCTTCCTTACCCCCAGCATGGCCTCTGCAGCCGTGCTGCCAAGGGTGAGTATCACTTTCGGTCGAATGATTTCCAGTTGACGGTGCAGATATGGAATGCAGGCCGCGATCTCATCTGGCAAGGGCTTTCGATTCTGGGGGGGGCGGCACTTTACGATGTTGGTGATGTACACCGAATCACGAGGAACTTCAATAGCCTCCAGGATCCCGTTGAGAAGATTCCCGGCTTGACCCACAAAGGGCTTACCTTGCGCGTCCTCGGTGGCACCCGGTCCCTCGCCGACCAGAACGAGGCGAGCACTTGGATTGCCGTGTCCGGGAACCGCATTGATGCGAGCGGGACATAGCCCGCAGCAGTACGTCGTACGGATACGCTCGGCGATCTCGTCGAGGGTGTTCAACGCTGCCAGCTCATCGCCGACCAGTGCGTGTTCCGGTGTTTCCACCGCCAGGCCCGGACCTGGGATGGGAGGCGCGCCCTTTTTCCAGCGCGGAGCGCCGCTCGGATCCGCCGGGGCGATCTCGGTACGCGTGAGGACGCGGGTAGGCGACTTACCCGCTGCCGAGCACCACCTCGGCTCCCCCGAGCTCCATCTGCTGCTGCAGATACCTCTTCCACTCGTCAGCCAAGGGACTTCTCCACCTCATCGAGGATTGCCTCCGCGACCTCACGCTTCGATTGCAGCGGAAGGATCCGTCTCGACCCGTCCCGCCCGAGCAGGGCCACCCGATTGGTGTCCTTCTCGAAACCGGCGCCAGGCTCCAGCGCGTCGTTGACGACGATGAGGTCGAGATTCTTGCGCTCCAGCTTGGCCAGTCCCTTGGCCAGCGCGTCTCCCGTCTCCAGGGCAAATCCCACAATGACGCTTCCCTTCTTCCGCTGGCCCTTAGTGGCGCCGAGGATGTCTTCGGTAGGCTCCATCGGAATCGCCAGCGCGCCTTCGACCCGGGAGCGCTTGCTCTCGCTCGGGCTGCTGGGGCGGTAGTCGGCCGGCGCCGCGGCCATCACCAGCACATCGGCTGCCGGCAGCTCGGCTCGCACGGCGGCCTCGAGCTCACGGGTCGAATCGATCTGTCGCAGGGTCACCCCGACTGGCGGCGGCAGCGCGGTTGGTCCCGAGATCAGCACCACGTCGGCTCCGCGCTCCCAGGCCGCCTCGGCCACCCGGTAGCCCATCTTGCCGCTGGAACGGTTGCTCACCACCCGCACCGGATCGATCGGCTCCCGCGTGGGGCCGGCCGTCACCACAACCCGGCGACCGTTCAGGCTTCCCCCCCGTAGAAGCCGGGCCCCGTGGGCAAGGATGGTCTCCGGCTCGCTCATGCGGCCCGGCCGCTCCGACGGCCCTTCGGCCAGGGGCCCGATCTCCGGGCCGACGATCGCAACTTCCCGGGTACGCAGGGCCTCGAGGTTGGCTCTGGTCGCAGGATTGGCGAACATTTCGTCGTTCATGGCGGGAGCCAGGAGGAGCGGCGCGGTGCGCGCGAGCAGGAGCGCGGTGAGCACGTCGTCGGCCAGGCCTTGGGCCACCCGGGCGATCAGGTGTGCCGTGGCGGGGGCCACGATGATGATGTCGGCCTCCTGTCCCAGCCGGACGTGAGAGAGCGCCCCTCCCGGCTCCCAGAGTGAGCTCAGGACGGGGCGCCCGGTCAGCGCCTCGAATGTCAGTGGCCGCACGAACTCCGCGGCGCCCTCGGTGAGGACCGCGTCTACCCGGGCTCCCGCGTCAACCAGGCGGCGGGCGAGGATGCAGCTCTTATAGCACGCGATCCCGCCCGACACGCCGAGTACGACGTGCCGGCCGGCCCACACGGTCAGGCCTCGGAGCGGCGGCGGCGGATCAGCTTGTAGTTCAGTTCCCCGTCAACCAGCTCCTGCATCGCCTTCGTGGTCAGCTTCTCGGTCGACGGATTGAGCTGATCCTTGGGGAACTCGTTCAGGTAGCGGGCGAACTTGGCCGCGACCAGCACGCCGAGATACTTGTTACCGGCCTGCCGAGCGACTTCGTTGGGGGTAATGATCCTCATCTGAGCTCCGATAGTCGATGATTTATTGTTGGTCGCCAATCACCAGTCGTCAGTCACCAGTCACGATTCCCAGCCGTCCAAGCCGATTTCAACGCATCCAACTGGCGACTGTCGACCGGCGACTGGCGACTCCCTTCAAATCTTCCCCGCCGCCTTCGCCACATCGCGCCGCAACTGTTCGATCGCCACGGGCAGGCCCCGCTGACGGCTGACCAGTCGGTCGTCGGCTTTGCCATCCAGAATGGCGGAGACCTGCGCCACCGCGGTATCCAGATCTTCGTTCACGATCGCGTAGTCGTACTCGGCCACCGCAGCCAGCTCGTCGGACGCCCGGTTAAGGCGCTTCCGCAGGAGGTCAGGATTTTCGGTGTTTCTACCGGTCAGGCGCTCGACCAGGACGTCGGCCGACGGCGGCAGCACGAATACCTGAAGCGAGTTGGAGAGGTTCCTCCGAATCTGCCGGGCACCCTCGATGTCGATGTCGAGCACCGCGTGGCGTCCCGCCGCCAGAATTCCCTCAATCTCGCGCTTCAAGGTGCCGTAGAGCTGCGCCCCGTACTCGGCCCACTCGAGGAACTCATGGGCATCCCGCCGGCGCTCGAACTCGGAGCGGGTGAGGAAGTGGTAATCCACTCCGTCCTTCTCACCATTGCGGATCGGCCGGGTGGTGGCCGAGACCGAGTAACCGAGGTCGTTGCGGACCTGGAGCAGCCGCCTTGCGATGGTCGTCTTCCCGCCGCCGGAAGGCGCCGAGAGCACGAGCAACAACCGCTTCACTCGAGGTTCTCGAGCTGTTCCCGGAACTTCTCGAGCTCGCCCTTCATGGTGATCACCAGCTGCGCGATCTCGGCATCACCCGCCTTGGCGCCCATGGTATTCACCTCGCGACCGAGCTCCTGGGCCAGAAACCCGAGCTGCTTACCCACCGGCTTGTCGGCGGATAGCGCCTGGCGGGCCGCGGCCACATGGGCCCTGAACCGCACCATCTCCTCGGTGATGTCGAGCTTGTCGGCCAGGAAAGCCAGCTCCTGCGCCAACCGTTCCTCGTTCACCGCCCGGCCGTCGAGCAGCTCGGCCACTGCACTCCTCAGCCGGTCACGCTCCCGGACCAGCCGCTCGGGGGCCCGTGCCATAATGCCCTTGGCCGACTGTTCCAGCAGATCGAGCCGGTGCCTCAACTCGGCGGTCAGGGCCTCGCCCTCGCGGGCACGCATGGCCCGGCATTCCGCAGCGGCCTGGCCCACCAGCGGTTCCACCTCGCTCCAGGCGACCTCACCGGCTCCGTTGGCGGCCGAGCTCAGCACTTCCGGCTGTCGGGCTACCAGCTCGACCGTCACCTCGCCGCCGAGACCCAGGGTGGATTGCATTTCCCGGAGTCGCGCCGCCACGAGGCGGGCTCGGTCGAGATCCACGGTAAATCCGGTCTCGCCATCGGCACTCTCGGTCCAGCGAGCCTGGACCGACAGATGTCCGCGATCGAAATCGCGGCGCAGCCGCTCGCGCAGCTCACCCTCGAACAGGGTGAGATCGTTGGGGAGCTTGGCCGAAAGGTTGAAATAGCGGTGATTCACGGTCCGGATCTCGACCCGGAGACGCCGTCCGGCCACCGCACCTTCCGCGGCACCGAACCCGGTCATGCTGTACGGCAAGCCGACCTCCAGGGAGCCGGGATAGCCGCGGAATTTAGCCGTGAAATGAGGGGTTTGGTAGGGTCGACGTTGGGGCGAAGCCCAGCCAGTGGCACGCCATCTGCCTTCTCGACTGGCAGATCTCGACCCCCATCGTGACCGCTGTCCCCAGGGAGTCCTCATGGCCGCCCCGTCTACACGAACCCTCCTCCTCGTCCTTACCCTGGCCGTCGCCAATAGGGCCGCCCAGGCGCAGACCCTTGCACCTGCCTCCGCCCGCGTGGCCACGGCAGCCGCGTCCGCCCGAGCCACCCCGGCCTGGACGCTGAAGATGAAGGGTGAAATCCGGTGGCAACAGGTCACGCCATCTGGTACACTCCTGATTTCCAGCGACGCCGCGCTCATGGGTATCGACATCGAGCGAGGCCAGGTCGCGTGGGAGAAGGCCGAGTTGGGCGGGTTGCCGGCCGACAGCGTCCGGATGATCGAGGGATCGCTCCTCATGGAAGCGGCACGGCCTGGACTGCTGCTGATCTTCGACCCGGCGACCGGTGCCGGGGTCTTCGACTCCCGACGACTGGGCCTAGCGGAAGTCGTCACCCGTCGCGTTCTGCCACAGACCGGAACCATCCTCATTCACGGTCGCCGGCCCGCCGGCCCGCCCGTCGTTGCCCTCTTCGACCTTGCCACCGGGGACCAGCGGTGGGCAAGCGAAACCCTGTTCGAGCAGACCGAGCCCAAGAAGAAGGGCCTGGGTGGCCTGGTCCAGGGCCTGGTGCGCCGGGTTTCAGAAGGCACCGAGCTCGAGGTCCTGCAAGCCGGATCCGAGATGATCGTGGTGCATACCCTGATGGGTCTGAGGGCGATGGATGCACGAACCGGAGAGGTTCGGTGGTCCGCGGTACTGCCGACCGCCAAGGCGGGGTCCGTCGCGCGGCAGGTGCGGTTGTACCCCTCGCGTGACCGAGCCGACCGGATCTACGTGAGCTTCGACGAACGGCTGATGGCCTACCGCCTGTCCGACGGCCAGGCACTCTGGGCCAAGCCGCCGACGGTAAACGGCCGCATCCGCGACATCGTCCAGCATCCGGCCGGAATCATCATGCTGCCGGAGGGAGCGCCGGAGGGCGAAGGTACCGGCAGCCGGGTAGTGAAGAACGGCGTGGTACAGACCGGGCTGAACGTGGCACGCTACGAGGACGGGAGCACCATCGCCTCGAAGCCGATCAAGATGAAGGGCGACGTGATGGAGGCGATCATCACCGGCGACGCCGCCGTGCTGGCAGTGGATGCCGAGTCGAAGACCTATGTGAACGTGCTCGACGTGGCCGCAGCCACCGTGCGGCTGAAGAAGGACGTCAAGATCAAGGGCCAGCTCTCCTACGCCGAGCTCACGCCGGCCGGTCTGCTCTACGTGTCACGGCCCGATCGGGGAACCAATGCCGAGGTAAACGTCATCGATCTTACGACGGGCCAGCCGCGGTTCAAGGACGCCATCGAGAGCGGCAAGCCCATGAGCTCGAGTGGCTACGACGCCGACCGGTACTACCTGCATCACCGGGTCGAGGGATCGACGCTCTATGTGTTTGCCAATCGCGACCACCAGCTCTACGCCGTCAATCGCGAGGACGGGAGTTACCGGGCGCTCGGTGGTGAGATCAAGCTTCAGGGCGGCGAGGATCCGGTAGACATGGAAATTCGTCCTGACGGCATCGTACTCATTGCCCCTCAGAACCTGGTGGTCGTCGGGCGGGACGGTCAGGTGAAGCAACAGGTGTATTATCCCGCTCCCCAAGCCTCGGGCCTGCTCCGCGCCCTGTACGCCGTCAATGCAGTTCGCGCCGGACTGCGTGGCGCCGTTGCTTCGGCCTACGGTGACGCGTTCGCCCAGGCCTCACGGCAGGCCACGGATCCTGGCGCCAAGCACATCACGGGGGAGCTGGCCACGGCGTTCACTCAGGGCGGCGCCCAGCTTCAAGGTTATGCGCGGCAGTCCGCGGCCATGGCCACCAAGCGCTTCAAGGCCTCCCTGGCCGTTCCCGGATCGGTCTTCATGCTGACCAAGGCACCCGAGGGCAAGGGCAACGTGCTGCTCCAGATCGACAAGGACAGCGCTCAGCCGCGGGCCCGGGTGGATCTCGGCAAGGAGAAGGAGCCGGTATACGCGGTGGACGACATTTCGGGAATGCTGTTTCTGAGGACCGCACCGGGCACGCTGGTGGGCTACCGATTGTAACCGCTCGCCGAACGGAGGTAGCGCGATAAACCAAGAGGGCCACCCGTACTAGGTGGCCCTCTCCGTTATTGCTTCCTGGCGCGCGATTCCATAGCCTACAGCGGTCTCGTCGAGGACGTTGATCCCTCCGGGAACACCCTATCCGGGTTGGTGGCGGTGTCAGAAGTCTGCCGGTTGCGCCACCATTTCCAGGCCAGCATTCCGAGTCCGGCCAGCGCCGCGCCGCGCAATCTGCCGGGGGCGAACGTACTGTTCCGGGCCCGCAATTTTCGGTTTCCGATTCCAAACATGGTCATGCCTCCTCTGTGCTGGTGCCGTGACGACCGCGGCACGCTAATAACTTATGCCTCCATCATCTCCCTGCAGTGACACTCCGCACAGATAGTCGCCGAGTAGCAGGTACTGGTCCCGACGCGGGGCGGATGACAGATTGAATCAAGGGAAGCTGTTGCTTTGAGCTTACGGAACCGAGGCTCACAATGACCGCGCGCCACATGACCGGGGTGCCCGCCGTCGAACGGAAACCGCGGGACGACGAAATCGACGTTTACGGACTCACCCACCCCGGAAAAGTCCGCAGCGAGAATCAGGATCATTTTCTCATCTGCTCGCTCAGGAAGCAGATCGCAGTGCGCATGACCAGCCTGCCCCAGGCCGAGCAGCTCCTGGGGGGGTCCGAACGGCTCGCCTCTCTCGCCATGCTGGCCGACGGCGTGGGTGGTGGGGCCCGCGGCGCAGAGGCAAGCCGGATCGCGCTCGAGGCAGTGGCCCAGTACGTCTCCAGCAGCATGCGCTGCTACTATGGCACAGACTCGACGGACGATCGGGAGTTCTCCGACGTGCTCGAGGAAGGCGCGCTCCGTTGCCATGGGGAATTGGTGCGACGTGGCGAGGAGAACCCCGAGGTCAGGGGGATGGCCACCACCCTCACTCTCTACATCGGCATCTGGCCCCAAGCGTACCTGCTTCAGGTGGGTGACAGCCGCTGCTACGTGCTCCGGCGCGGTGAGCTCATCCAGATCACCCGCGACCAGACCATGGCTCAAGAGCTGGTCGACCTCGGCGTCCTGACCCGGGCGGATGCCTCCAGCAGCCGGTTTGCGCACACCCTCTCGAGCTCGATCGGCGGAAGCCAGACCGCTCCCGTCGTCAGCCGCTTCGACATGACGTGGGGGAATGTTCTCCTCCTGTGCAGCGACGGCCTTACCAAGCACGTGTCCGACGGACGGCTTCGCGAGCGACTCCGCTCGATGACGTCCGCCAAACAGGTGTGCGAGGATCTATTGGAGGAGGCCTTGGAGGGAGGCGGGAGCGACAATATCACGGTGATAGTCGGGCGGGCCATGCCGAGTGAGAGCTGAGCCCTGGATGGCTTAACATAGTACTTTATGTCGGCCCTCTAACCGCTTGGGCCATAGTGTCATAACTGCGAACCAAGCCCTGGACCCCAGGCTCCGACCTTAGTTGAAGAACTCCCAGCTCACCCCGAAATTGCTGCCGTACGACGGAATCTCGAACCCCGGCACATAGGTCAAAGGACTGGAGGTCAGGTTCCCCCGGTCCCAGTAGATCGTGAACCGGTCCAGCTGGATCTGGATCAGGCTGCGTATGAAGGTGGCGCCCTTGAGGGTAATCGGCGTCCCGCCCGCGTCACGGCCTATCGTGCCGGTCCCCCAGTTTTCCATCGCCAACCTGAGCTTCAGGTCGAAGATCCCGCTGGGAAACTTCCGAAGGAACTTGGACCGAATGGTTCCAGCAATGACCGAGTGGGTGGGGGGAATCCCGTCGGGTGTCACGCCTCTGGGATCGCTGTACCAGGTCTCCAGGGTGATCCACTGGAGCGGGGCCAGCCGCACCGAGGCGGTGACCCACTCGGTCCGGGGACTGGGGCCAAGCGCGGGGACGCGGGGGAAATCGGCATACGCCGGCGGGGCAAAAGCCGAGGTCCTGGCGTAGGCCACCTGGAAGCCGAGCCGGGCGCGGTTCCAGCCGAGGGCTGCCTGAAGATCGCGGACATCCTGCTCGGGATCGGTCAGGACAGCGGGCGACGCGACGACTTTGCCGATCCGTGCGGTGCCGGTGACGGCGAGCCCCGGCACCAGCTCCAGTCCGGCCGAGAGGTTGGCATAGTCGCTGTTGCGGCCGCCGAAATGTCTCAGGTGCACCAGCTCTCCCCTGGCGCTGAACGGCGCGATGGGGTTCCAGCCCAGGCTTGCCCGCGCGTCGAGCGGAGTCCAGCGGGTGCGGTGAAAAGCGGAGCCAGTGAGGGAGAAGGTCGGCGCCCGGTAGGTGAGATAGCCGCCGATCTGATTGATCTGCTGCTTGAGTCCTTCGCCGGTCCAGCCGGTGCGGGCGTAGATCAGATCCGCGCGAGGCCCGAGCCCCTGGGTGCCCCGCCCCTTCAGCGTCATTCGGATCTGCGCATCGGTGCGCTTGGCCTCGTAGCCGAGGCCGATCGTGTCCGATGTTCCGGTGGCCACGGACACGTACGGATCGCGTTTCGGCCCCGAGCGAACCAGCTGGTACTGCACCCCAAATCGCTCCGAGGGGATGTAGCTCCCTTGGGCCCAGATCTGGGTGTTGGAGTAATCGCTGCTGCTGCCGCTGGCGGTAGGCGAGCTCAGGTAATCGCCGGCGAGTCCGAAGCCGAGCCCAGAGGAGAAGCGGCGCTCGAGCGATGCTTCATAGCGGGCGTAGTCATTGTCGCCTCGGGCCACGGCGATGCGTGAGCGGGGAGCGAGAAAGTCGAGTCGTCTGGTGAAGAGATGAACCCGCAGCTGACCGGGCCAGCGCTCGACCTCGATCCGGTCGAGCAAGCTGATGGAGAAGAGCGCGGGATCCACCCCGATGCTGTCCAGGCCCGCTGGGACATAGGGGATGCCATCGAGGTAGTACTCGGCCGACGCCGCGCCGCGTCCCTGGAAGCTCACCGGCTCCGGCCTTCCTATGTAGCCCCCGCGCCAGAGGAAGACACCGGGCATCTGGGTCAGGAGGTCGCCCACGGTGGCGGCGTGGCCCCATTCGATCGAGTCGCGGGTGAAGACGATGCGGGTGAGTGGCGGGCGCGGGCCCTCGACGTCGAGCAGCGGCAGCACCGGAACGCGCACGCTCTCCTGAAGCTGCTCCTTGAGGTAGCGCTCGGTGGTGCTGACACTGTCCCGCTCGGACTCGATTGTCGTGCTGTCGTCTTCGGCGATCTGGGCGCGGACGGAAGGCGTGAACAGTAAACAGTGAACAGTGAACAAAAGAATCCCTCGAAGCAGCACGGAGAGATCCTTCGCTGCGCTCAGGATGACAGACGTTGCAGACAGCGTCGGCGGCGCCCGCTTACCGCTCACCGCTTACCGCTCACGCTTTCCTACCTAGAACGAGCTCCGAGAACAGCCTGACGCCAACGCCCGTGGGCCCCTTGACCCGGGTCGCGTCATCCCGGTCAGAGTAGGCCGTGCCGGCGATGTCGAGGTGGGCCCAGGGAAATCCGTCTACGAACTCGCGCAAGAACCAGCCGGCCGAGATGCTCCCGGCAGGGCGCCCCCCGCTGTTCTTGACATCGGCGATGTCGGATTTCATCAGATCACGATAATCGTCCCACAGCGGCAAGGGCCAGACCCGCTCGTCGGCCCGGTCGCCGGCATCGCGGATCTCCTCGACCAGCTTGTCGTCGGTGCCCATGACCCCCGACGCCGAATGGCCCAGCGCCACGACGATGGCGCCGGTGAGCGTCGCGATGTCCACCACCGCCGCCGGATCGTAGCGCCGGGCATATGAGAGCGCGTCGGCGAGGATCAGCCGCCCCTCGGCGTCGGTGTTGATGATCTCGATCGTTTTGCCGAGGTGACTGGTAACCACGTCGCCCGGCTTCACCGCGGTGCCTGAGGGCATGTTCTCGGTGCTGGGGATCAGGCCGACCACGTGCACCTTGGGCTTCAGCCGCCCCAGCATCTCGAAGGTACCGAGCACGGCCGCGGCGCCGGACATGTCGTACTTCATGTCCTCCATGTTCTGGGCCGGCTTGATCGAGATGCCGCCGGTGTCGAAGGTGACACCCTTGCCGATCAGCACGATCGGGGCGGCATCCGAGCCCTTGTATTCGATGGCGATGAAGCGCGGCTCCTCGGCGCTGCCCTGCGCCACCGACAGGAGGGCACCCATCTTTTCCTTGATGATGGCGGCCTTGTCGAGGATGGTGATCCCGAAGCCGTGGCGCTGGGCCAGCTCGCGGGCGACGTTGGCCACGTAGCTCGGGGTGGCGACGTTGCCCGGGAGCACCTGGAGCCCGCGGGCAAACGTCTGCCCCGCCCCGATCGCTTCGCCCACCCTGTGGCCCTGAGTCAGCTCGGCGGGCCCGTCGTGGGCGAGCACCTCGAATCGCTCGAGTGGCGGTTTCTTATCCTCCCCCGGCTTCTTCATCTCATTGTACTGCCAGGCGCCCTGGTTGAGACCCTCGGCGATCGCTTGGCCGGCCTGGGCAGGGCTCACCTTGCCCCGAGCTTCGGCCGAGAGATGGAATGCCGCGCGGGGCACTCCGAGGGAGCGGGCACGCTTGGCTGCGACGGCCGCGGCGCGGCGGATGGCGGATCGGTCTACCTCGTCCTGCTTGCCGAGCCCGACCAGCAGTACTCGCGGCACGGGCCCGGGCGGATAGAGCATGGCCGTGTCGTCCTTCTTGGCGGTGAAGTCGCCGGTGGAGAGCAGTCGGCCGATGGCGCCACCGGTCTGTTTATCGAGTCCGGCGAGGGAGGGTGGCAGGGGCCCTCGGGGGAGTGCGAGCGCAAGCAATGGGGTCTCGTGCCCGGCCGGGGCGGCCTGGACGACGGAGGTCTCGAACGGCATAGGGGACGGTGAAGGCATGAGGGTAGATCCCGATGAGGGCTCGCGCGGGTTCCAAGGTATACGGGGCGGCGTCCCGGCGGCAACCGGAAGCGATCGCAGCAGCGCCTCTATCGTGGAACCCGTTAAGGGGCGTACTCTTCTGGGGCCGACCCACACCTATCCGGAGCCACCCATGAAACTGCCTCTCCTGATGGTTTCCGCCCTCACCTTGGCCACGGCGCCCTCGGTCGCCCGAGCCCAGACCGCCGACCCCAACCCGGCCGTGAACACGGCGCGGATGCTCTGGGAGCAGCTGACCGCCTACATCACCACCACGGCCGCCGAGCTACCGGAATCCACCTATGCCTACCGGCCAACCCCCGAGGTGCGGAGCTTCGGCCAGCTGATCGGCCATGTCGCCGGCGCCCAGTACCTCATCTGCGCGGCTGCCGTGGGCGATCCCCCCCGGAAGGAAGACGACATCGAGAAGAGCAAGACCGCCAAGGCAGATCTGGTGGCGGCGCTCAAGGCCTCGACCCAGTACTGTGCCCGCGCCTATCAGCAGACCGACAAGGCGACCCAGCAGAAGACCAAGCTCTTCGGCCAGGAACAGACCAGGCTCTATGCTCTGATGCTGAACGCGACCCACAACGGCGAGCACTACGGAAATCTGGTGACCTACATGCGAATGAACGGTATCGTGCCGCCGTCGAGCCGCCGCACGCCGTAATCCATGCAGCTCACCACTCGATTGGGCGTCGATCTCGATAGAATCCGCCGGTAGGACCGCCGTCGGGGAGAGTAGCAAGCCATACGATAGTGTCCGCGCCCTGCTCGACCGAGCGCGGCGCGGACCGACCGCCCATGTCGGTGCGCACCCAGCCGGGATCCACCGCGTTGATCAGCACGCCTCGCCCGCGATAGGTCTCGGCCAGGATTCGGGTGAACTTGTTGAGGGCCGCCTTCGAGATCGAATATGCCGGGGCGTAGGTGGAGGCACTCTCCATCTGGCCCGCGCCGGACGAGACGTTGACGACCCGGCCGTACTCCCGCTCTGCCATGGCGGGCACGAACGCCCGTGACACCTCGATGACTCCGAACAGATTGGCCTCGAGGGTGCGGCGAAATCCATCGGCCGGAATCGAGAGGATCTCGCTGTTCTCGAACAGCAGAACGGCCGCGTTGTTGACGAGGACGTCCACCGGGCCGAACCGGCCCTCAATCATCTGCCGTGCGGCCTGGATGCTGGCGGGGTCGGTGACATCCATCCGAACAGCCATCCGGGCTCCCGAGTCGCCGCCGAGGTCTTGCGTCGCCCGGTGGGTGGCCGCTTCATCCCGGCCGCTCAGCACCACCCGCAAACCTCTGCCGAGAAGCTGCCGGCTGGTCTCCAGCCCCAGACCGCGATTCGCGCCGGTAACCAGCGCCACGTCTGCCTTCCCCGTCGTCATCCGGGAAAGGATTTCGAGTTAGAGCGGTGCGCGCCTATCATTAGGTGGTAGTTGCCTCCGCGTGCTTCACCGTTGACCAGGGGTCGGTTTCATGAGTCTGAGCGTACGGGAATACCTGGATCGGGCCAAGGACCAGATCATCCCACCCCTGGTGCTCGAGCTGATTCTACGTTCCGGCAAATCATTCTACATCAAGAACGTCTTTGCAGTCGATCAAAAGGCGGAAATGGTTCCGCTCTGTGTCTGGGACCTGCGGGCCCTCAACCAGGCCGACCTGGATACGGTCCTCCGCCGCCTGGGTGCGGTGCAGTCCCGGGATGAGCTGGAGAACATCGAGCGGCTCCATCCCAAGCTGGACCAGGGCAATCTCTGGGTCCTGCTGTCCGAGATCGAGGCCATTGTCGAGTGGCACAGCGCTCTTTGGCCCGGAGTCGATCGGCCGGAGGCTCGCCAGGTGGTGGTCGGCTTCAGATCCTAAGCCTCGCATCACCTGGCCCTCGAACGCCGGCGAGAAGGCTCGCTGGCGCTCCCGGGTCAACACCCACATTTTGGCTCCCGAATTCGCCAGCAATCGATAGAAACAGAATCCAAGGTCGGACCCCCCGGGGCGGCCGGCCGCTCGAACCCACTAAGGAGCAATTATGAAGATCGTCCGGCTCGCCGTGACCCTGCTCGCGGTGCTCGCCATCGCCACGCCGGCCTCGGCCCAGTTCGGCGGCCTCAAGAAGAGGGCCAAGGAGAAGGCGGGCCAGGAGGGCGTCTCGAGGGCAACCGGCACTGCTTCCGAAGCTCCCACCCAGGGCGCAGCACCCGGCGACCAGGGCGGGATGATCGTCCTCACCGGGGACGTGGTGAACCAGTTGCTCGCCGGGCTCAAGGCCGGTAAGGCCGAGCGTGACGCCGCCGCCAAGCAAGACACACCCTACGGGCGCTACAAGAAGGCCGAGGCCTCGTATGCCGTGGCTAAGCCCAAGTGCGAGGCGGCCCAGCCGGGCTTCTACCAGCGAGTGGGGGCGAACCCGAAGCTGGCGGACAAGTACAGCGCGTTCACCGAGAAGATGGTGGCGGCCCAGGGCAAGGGCGACATGAAGCTCATGGTCATCTATCAGGACTCGGCCATGGCCATGATGGATCCGAGCTGCGTGGTGAAACAGCCCGAGCAGCCCAAGGACTACTACCAGGCACAGCGCGACCTCGACAACCGGGTCGAGCAGCAGGAGATCAAGGCCTCGGGTTTCAGCCCCGGCGATCTGGCAATGGTGAAGGAGCGGACCATTGCCATCCTCCAGGGCGCCACCCCGCCGGGCGGCGCGTCGCCCATGGAAAAGTCGGCGGTATCGGCCAAGTCGGCCGAGCTCAAGCCGCTGCTGGGAATCGTCGAGCAGCCCGAAGCTCGCGCGGCCAAGCCTGAGCCGGCCCCAGCTCCGACACCGGCACCGACCCCTACGCCTGCGCTCGATCCGCAGACTTCGGCCGCCGCCTCTCAGATGGGCGACTGCATGGCCAAGAACATCCAGAAGCATCAGACCAAGATCGAAGCGCTCGGTAAGCGGGCGGAGGCGGCCCAGGCGGCCGGCGACACCCAGAGGCTGATGGCGATCGCGGATACGCTGCAGCGGATCCAGATGGCCGGCTGCGTGGGAGGACAGTAGCCGAGTGACCCCCATCCTGCGGCTGGCCGCCGGCCTCGGGCATGGCGGCCGCCATCGCCGGCGGCGCAATCGGTGCCGCGTCCGGAGAGGGATCCGGGCGCCCGGTCAACGCGCTCGCGGTCCGCGAGGGCGGCGGCTGGATAACCTGGTGGCGGCAGGATGCGGCCCCGGCGCGGTGGGATGGTGAGGCGCCTCTGGCTCGCCGGGTCTTCTGGCAGCCCGGTGCGGCCGGCATGGAGTGGGGCGAGCTCCAGCTCCGCGGTGCGAGCGAGGCCTGGCGCACCCGCGTGGTGCTGGTGCGGCTCGACCCCCGGCGGGTGGACCTGGCGTTAGTGCCGGCGTTCACCCGGAAACAGAGCTGGACGGTGGCCGACGCCGACAGCGGTGCGGCGCTGGCGCTCGATGCGGGGCAATTCCGGAACGCGCTGCCGTGGGGGTGGGTGGTCACCGGAGGGCGAGAGCTACTGGCGCCGGAGTACGCACCGCTCGCCGGGGCGCTGGTAGTAGATGCATCGGGTGCCGTGCGGCTGGTGGCGCCGGACAGCGTCGCGGCCGAGCGCGAGCGCGGCACCGCGCGCGAGGCCTTCCAGAGTTATCCGATGCTGCTCCAGGATGGCGCAGTCCCGGAGGCCCTCAGGGAACGGGACAGAGGCGTTGACCTGGCGCATCGCGACGCGCGGCTGGCGCTCGGAACACTGGCCGACGGCCGCGTCATCATCGCCCTGACCCGCTTCGATGCCCTCGGCGAGGCGCTCGGGCGGGTACCGTTCGGGCTGACCTCCCCCGAGATGGCCGCGGTGATGGGTGCGCTTGGCTGCGGGCAGGCGCTGCTGCTCGACGGCGGGATCTCGGGCCAGCTGTCGGTGCGGGAGGCCAATGGATCAGTGCGTAGCTGGCCGGGGACGCGAAGTGTGCCGCTGGGACTGGTGGGGCGGCCCCGGCGTTAGACGTCCCACGCAACTTCCAGCCTCAGCTTCCTTCTGCCCCAGCCGTTGACGGAATACCCCAATAACGGCGCAGCGAGCTGATGATTACGGGCAGACCTCGGAAAATGCAGAACAGCACCGCCAGCCAGGCCGTGACCCGGAGCCCGGCCATCATCGATGGCACCATTCGAGCGGCGGCCGTGCCCGGTGAGAAGCCGCTGAAGGCCTGGGCCAGCGCCAGGCCACAGAACGTGGCGACCTTGGTGACCGCGTAGCCGGTTCGCATCCAGGATGAACCCACCAGGAACCGGCTCAGCGCGGTGCGGTGCTGGGCGAAGGGGGCGGTGCCCTGCCCCACTCCGATGCTCCGGAACGCGTCGGTGAGCGTGGTGCGCGCGATGATGATCAGCGGAATTGCCACCGGGATCATCTCCAAGTCGGCAAAGGACACCCAGAGGATCAGCTCGTAGGTGCGGTCGGCGGCAATATCGAGGACGCTGCCAAACAGACTGGTCTCACCCCGCTTGCGCGCCACCATCCCATCGACCGTATCCAGCATCAGCCCCAGAAAGAGCAGCCCCACTCCGGCGAGCCGAATCCAGGGCGACCCGAAGTAGAGGATGAGGACCGTTATCAGCAGGAGGGGAAAGCGCGAGAGGGTGATCCAGTTCGCTAGCATACGCGCCTTCCACGGTTCGGCCACCCAGCAGCTCCCAGGGCGAGAGCCGGCGTGGTGAGCAGCCATCATTTTGCCTAATGTAGTAAGCGGAAGTCGGTTTCACCTCGAGTAGGAGACCTCATGATCTGCCGGATCTGGCATGGCTGGACCACACCGGGGAATGCCGATGCGTACGAGCGCCTGCTGCGCTCGGAAATATTCCAGGGCATTGCGGGGCGAGGTATCACGGGCTACCGTGGCATCGAGTTGCTCCGTCACGCGAGTTCCGAGGAGGTCGAGTTCGTGACCCTCATGTGGTTCGATTCGCTGGAGGCGGTGGGGCAGTTTGCCGGGGCGGACTACGAGGTCGCGGTCGTGCCGGCCGCTGCCCGGAACCTGCTTCGTCGCTTCGATGCCCGATCGGCACACTATGAGGTGCGGCAGCCACGAGCTGGGAGCTAGCGCGTGCTTGCGGGCCGGTACGGCGGCGTCAGCTGGCGAAGGAGGCGTTCATGGTGAACGGAAAGACGCCGTTGTACCTCACTCTGCTCGGGATCGTGCTGCTCGGCAGCGCCGTCATCCTGTTTCAACCGTATTCGGCCGACTTTCCGGGGACCGCGTATGCTAAGCCCGCCCGCCGGTACCTCCAGGCGGCAATCCGCCAGGATTCCGTTGGCCTCAGCCGGCTCTCGGCCTCGGGCGCGCCGGTGACGTGGGCGCTGGACGCCGCCCGGATCCATCCGGACTCCCTGGCGGCCTGGGCCGGGCGCACCAGCGCCTGGACCGGAGTGCGGCGGGGCGATACGACCGACGTGCTGATCTTCCCCGATCGCGACCCGTGCAGCAACGCGCCGATCGTGTTGCGCTTCGTGGGTGCCGGAGACGATGCCAGGGTGGCCAAGGCCAGCTCGGCGTGCTTCGATCCCGGCAGGTAGATCTCGCTAGGAGTAGTTGAATGCTCTTTGAATTCATCGCTACGCTCTGCGCCGGCCTCTTCGCCGGCGCCGCCATCTACATCACGTTGGTGGAGCACCCTGCCCGCCTGGACTGCGGGACCGAGCTGGCGGTGACGGAATTCGGTCCCAGCTACCGTCGCGCGGCAGTGATGCAGGCCTCGCTCGCGGCCGTCGGGTTCCCGGCGGCCCTCATGGCCTGGCTTCAGGGACGCGGACTGCTCGTCCTGCTGGGTGGGCTTCTGCTGGGGGCGGTCATCCCATTCACCCTCCTGGTCATCTTCCCGACCAACAAGCGGCTGCTGGATTCCGGGCTCGATCGCCGCTCGGCCGAGGCGGCCGAGCTGTTGGACCGCTGGGGACAGCTTCACGCGATCCGCAGTGGGTTGGGTGCAGGCGCGTTCGGATTGCTGATCTGGCATCTACTGCAGAGATGATTGCGACGTCCCCTACGCCAAAGTGTCTCAGTCGGTCCGTTGCGACCAATACACCTGAGCGGCTCCTGAGAAATGAGTCGGGCAAAAGTTCCGCGCAGGGTGTACCTGAGATCGATCTAGCGACACCCAAGTTTACGCCTATATTGGCATAGAATCCCGGTAAAACGGTAGAGCGCCATGTAAACGCCCCGGGTGAGCGACGCGGGGGCGACACACCCTCGGTTCGGGTGGGTGAAGAGTTGGTTCTGGCGGGGAACACCGATGGGTCCCTCGAAGCTGACCAGGTCGGCGAAGTCCGGTAGAGGTGGGCCATAATGCCCGAGCTCTTTGAACGCCTGAGCGCAGCGCTTGCTGCCCGGTACAAGCTCCAGCGGGAGCTGGGGCAGGGCGGGATGGCGAAGGTCTTCCTGGCGCACGACCTCAAGTATCAGCGTGCGGTGGCCGTGAAGGTGCTTCTCTCCGAGCTGACCGAAACGGTGGGATCCGCCCGGTTCCTGCACGAGATTCAGATCGCAGCGCGCCTCCACCACCCCCATATCCTGCCGCTGTACGACTCGGATGAGGCCCAGGGGTTCCTCTACTATGTCATGCCCTATATCGAAGGAGAGACCCTACGCGACCGCCTTGCCCGGGAACGGCAGCTCCCGGTCGGGGACGCGCTCCAGATCACCCGTGAGGTGGCCGATGCGCTGAGCTACGCGCACAAGTCCGGCGTGGTACATCGGGACATCAAGCCGGGGAATATCATGCTGGAGTCAGGCCACGCCATCGTGGCGGATTTCGGCATCGCCAGAGCGGTGGGCGTGGCCAGCTCGCAACCCTTCACCGGGCCGCGCCAGGTGATCGGCACTCCGGCCTACATGAGCCCGGAACAGACCGAGGGAAGCGAGTACCTCGACGGTCGCAGTGACATCTACAGCCTGGGGTGCGTGCTCTTCGAGATGCTGGTGGGAGAGCCTCCGTTCAATGGAACGACCCTCGAAGCAGTCATCGCGCGCCGGGTGAGCACTCCGGTACCGTCGCCCCGCGCCTTCCGTGAGCTGGTTCCTGAAGCCATCGATACAGCGGTGAAGAAGGCGATGGCCAAACTGCCCGCCGATCGGTTCGTCTCGGCCGCCCAGTTCGCTGAAGCGCTCGCTACCCCGGTGACCGCGGCCATTGCGGTGGGGGCGGCGCAGGCGAT
Organism: uncultured Gemmatimonadales bacterium; assembly: GCA_963846435.1. Lineage (GTDB taxonomy): Bacteria > Gemmatimonadota > Gemmatimonadetes > Gemmatimonadales > GWC2-71-9 > CAVVWJ01. The sequence continues at coordinate 183,562 of CAWJVX010000001.1, forward strand.
GGTCCAGGAAGTCTCCACCACGAAGTCGGTCGCCGTCCTCCCGTTCGAGAACATGAGCACCGATCCTGAGAACGAGTACTTCAGCGACGGGATCACGGACGATATCATCGCCCAGCTCTCGAAGATCAGCGCGCTCAAGGTGATCTCCCGAACCTCCTCCATGCAGTACAAAAAGACGACCAAGAAGATCACCGCGATCGCGGAGGAGCTCGGCGTTGGGGCGATCCTCGAAGGCAGCGTCCGTCGCGCGGGGCCGCGCGCGCGGATCGTCGTGCACCTGGTCGATCCCAAGACCGAGAAGCATCTGTGGGGCGATACCTTCGACCGCCAGCTGACGGACATATTCGAGGTGCAGAGCGAGGTAGCGCAGCAGATTACCGGGGCGCTCTCCCTGGCCCTCTCCCCGGAGGAGAAGGAGCGGGTCGAGAAGAAGGCCACCGGCGACGCCGAGGCGTACAACTTGTATCTCCTGGGCCGCTATCACATGAACAAGTGGTCCGCAGCGGATATCCAGAAAGCCATCGAGCATTTCGAGGAGGCCATCAAGAAAGATCCCGGCTACGCGGTCGCGTATGCCGGTCAGGCCGACGCCTACGAGCTGCTCAGCATCGGGTTCGGCTCCAAGGCGCCGGTGGAGTACCTGGCGCAGGCGAAGGCCATGGCGCTGAAGGCCCTGGAGATGGACGACACCCTCGCCGAGGCGCACACCTCACTGGCCTATGCCCGTTGGCTGGGAGATCTGGACTGGGTCGGAGCGGAGAAGGAGTTCAAGCGCGCCCTCGAGCTCAAGTCGAGTTACGTGATGGCGCACGAGTGGTACGCCGAGTACCTGGCGGCGCTGGGTCGGCACGATGAGGCGCTCGCGGCGATCAAGCGCGCCCAGCAGCTCGACCCGCTCTCGGTTCCGGTGAACCGAGCCGTGGGGTGGGTGGTGTACTTCAGCCGCAACTACGATCAGGCGATCGAGGAGTTGCGGAAGACGTTGGGGATGGACCCCGAGTTCCTCGGTGCCCGCCTGGTGCTCTGGTGGGCTCTTGTCGCGAAGGGTGAGAACGAGGAGGCGATCGCCGATATCCGGAAGGAGGTCGAACGCCCCGGATTGCGCACCATGAAGAAGCTGATGTTGGGATATGCCTGCGCTTCGGCAGGGAGGCTGGAAGAAGCCGGCGGAATCCTTTGGGAGCTGGAGGCCAAGCTGGCCGGGGAGAACCGGCTAGCCTTGCTGTCCGCGCTCCTGTTCACGGCGATGGACGACAAGGATCGGGCGTTCGAGCAATTGGAGCGGGCATACCAGATTCGGGAGCCCGGACTGGTGTTCCTGCGGGTCGCCCCTTGGGCCGACCCCTTGCGGTCCGACCGCCGGTACGCCGGGCTGGTGGAGAGACTAGGGCTCGGCTGACCAGTGGATTCGGAGGAGCACGGAGAGGCTGGCGATGTCAACGGGCACAGATCTGGTCGACCAGGTGGCGGGCCTCGCCCAACCCTGGGCGGCACTATACGGTAACAGCCCGGCGGTTCAGACCACGGTCACCTTTCTCCATGTCGCCGGGATCTTCCTCGGCGGCGGCTTTGCCATCGCCACCGATCGGGAAACCTTTATTGCCCTGCGCGCCGCGCGACTCTCAGGCCAGATACGTCACCTGGCGCACCTCCACACCATCCACCGACCGGTGCTGCTGGGGCTGGTGATCGCGCTGGGCAGCGGGTTTCTACTGTTTGCCGCTGATGTCGAGACCTTCGCGCGCTCGCCGGTGTTCTGGGTGAAGATGTTTCTGCTCGGGCTCCTCCTGGCCAATGGAGCTCTCCTCGCCCGGACCGAGGCCGCGCTCCGGGGGGGCCAACCCGACTCACCAGTGCTCTGGGCCCGCCTCCGCTACGTCTCTGTCGCAAGCATAGCACTCTGGCTCGGCCTCATTCTCGCCGGCACGGTGCTAATGAGCTCAGCGTGACAACTCGGCCACCTTCCTGCGCTCTCTCCGCGGCTTGCGGGGCGGTCGCGTCCCGGCGCGACTTCCTCCGCGAGGCGGCCTCCCTGGCCGCCTGCGCCGCCGTCCTCGGCGCGCCCAGCGATTTCCTCGGATTCCCGATCAGGCTCACTACGGCACTCCGCCTCCTTGGCGCCGAGGCGGTCTATCCGATTCCGCCGCAGGACGGAGCGACCATTGACCGGGAGCACGAGGTCATTCTGGTTCGGTACCAGGACCGGGTCTACGCCTTTTCGCTGTGGTGTCCGCACCAGCACACGGCCCTGCGCTGGCAGGAGGGGGAACACCGCTTTCAGTGCCCGAAGCACAAGAGCACGTTTCAGCCCGATGGTGCCTTCGTCTCCGGGCGTGCCACCCGTGCCCTGGACCGTCATGCGCTCCGGCGCGAAGGGGACACCGTGGTCGTCGATCTGTCGGCGGTTTTACAAGAGGACAAGGATCCCGAGCACTGGGGGCAGGCAGTGGTGCGGTTGTAGCCACCCGGCCATGGGGAACCGTGAGGACCCAGATGGATAAGGCCCGAGGGAACGGCATTGGCGCGCGGATGAGGAGCTGGGCCCTCGAGGTAACTGCGTTGGCGGCCGTGCAGGGGTGCAGCCGGCCAGCCGGTGAGACAGCAGCTCCCCCGGTCCAGCCGGCCCCGCCGCCGAGCGCACCGGTCGCCACTCCCCCGAGCTCGGCCAGGGAAGCCAGCGGCGACAAGCTGCTCGTTACGGAGACCGAGTACCAGGGATGGAAATACTACGCCGTGTACTGCGAGCGTTGCCATGCGCCCGACGCAGTGGGCACCGCCGACGCACCTGACCTGCGGTATTCCGTATCGGCCGAAGGCGGCGTCACGGTCGACTCGTTCAAGGTGATGGTGCGGAATGGGTCAGAGAACAAGGAGATGAAGGGGTTCGCCGATCTGCTGGACGACCAGCGCATCGAGCAGCTCTACGCCTATGTCAAGGCCCGGAGCGAGGGGCGCCTCGCGCCGGGACGGCCGCGCCGGGCGCCCGTGCAGTGATCACAATGGCGCCTTCAGGTCGGCGCCGGTTCTGTCAGCTCAGACTTGGAGGTTCAAACATGAACGGCCGTCCGAGGCTCCCCCTGTCTGCCGCATCCCTACGACCCGTTGGCCTCGCGGCCTGTCTCATCCTCGCCACCGGTTGCAGCGGCAAGCCAGATGCCAAGACTCCGCCGGCCGGCGGCTCGGACGGTTCCAGCCCGAAGCCACTGGTTGCCCTCATTCGCGCCGCCGACTGGATTGGCCGGGAGTGGAGTGAGGACGCGATCAAGCTTGGGCTGCGAGAATCCAATTTGGAGCCCGGCCGGGATTACGAACTCAAGATCTCGAGCGCGCAGGGTGACCTGGCCACGCTCCCGAGTCTGATCGACGGAGCCATCGACGCCAAGGCCCAGGTCATCGTAACCCTTCAGGACGAGACCCTTCAGGCGGCCGTACAACGGGTCAAGGCCTTGCCGGTCGTCTTTAACCTGCTGTCCGACCCGTTCGCGGCCGGCGCCGGAACCAGCGATAGCAGTCATCTTCCCAACATCACCGGCGTATACTCGCCCGGCTTTGGGGACCCGGAGCAGGCCAAGCGGGTGGAGCTGATCCGGCGGGTCGTGCCTAAAGCGCGTCGGATCGGCGTTCTCTTCAGTCCCGAGGAGAAGCTGTCGGTCACCTTCAAGGATCGAATGACCAAGGCGGCTCGAGAGGCTGGGCTTCAGGTGGCCGCCGTGCCGGTGAGCAACGTGGCCGACGTCGGCGACGCGACTCGGTCGCTCTGCGGCCAGAAGGTCGATGCAATCGAGCTCTTCGGCAACCCCGCCCACGCGGGATTTGCGGCCCTGATCAAGGTGGCGAGAGAATGCCGGGTGCCGGTGTTCTCCCCCTCGCCATTCGAGGTGCTCCAGGGAGCCATCGCCTCCTTCTACCCGGACTTTCAGGAGGGCGGTGTGGAGGCGGGCAAGATGATCGCGCGGGTGCTCCGGGGCGAGAGCCCGGCGTCGATTCCCTTCTACCGGTTGAAGACCACGAGGCTGGTCGTCAATCCGGGCGACGCGGGCAAGGTCGGCGTGACCCTGCCGCCGGACCTGGTGAAACAGGCTGACTCGGTCGTAGGCCAGGGCGCCAAGAAAGAATGAAGATCGACGCCACCCGAAAGGGAGGCTCCGCGGTCCTCCGGCTCGGGGGGCGGCTGGACCGGGAAGGGGCCGAACACCTGTCGCACACCCTGGAGGACCTCCTCCGACACGGTGTGCGGTCGGTGACCATTGACCTTTCGACGGTCACCTATATCAGCTCAGCGGCTACCAAGGTCGTGACACGCTGGCAACAGGAGCTGGCGGGACTGCGGGGCGAGGTCCAACTCTCGTCCCTCCCGCCGGTGGTGCGCGAGACGCTGGCGATCGCCGGGTGGGATTGGCGCTTGGCGGCGACCGGCGGTTCCGGCTCCGGGCCGACTGACCTCCGGCAGTCTTCCTGGCAAATGCGGGCCGGCGTCGCCACGAGCGGCCAATACCAGATGTCCTCCTCCGTTCCGGAGGCCACGTTGAGTTGTCACCTGCACGGGCACCCGACTCAGTTGACGCACGCTCCCTTTGCACCGGATGACTGTGACCTCGTGGCCTTTCCGAACAACGCCTTCGGCCTCGGCCTGGGCGCGATCGGGGCGAATTATGGGGAGTGCCAGGAGCGCATCGGGGAGCTGGTCGGGGTGGCCGGCTGTGTCGCGTGTTTCCCCGGCGATGGCGCCCGGATGGCGGACTACCTCGTTGGTGACGGTCCGGTCGCCCCGCGCGCGGTGCTGGCATCGGGTTTGAGCTGCGAGGGCGACTTCTCAAAGCTGGTTCGGTTCAGCACCCAGCCGGACACGGACGCGGTTCCGCTTTCCGAGTTGGCGGCTGTCTGTCACGAAGCCGTCGGCGGCAAGATGGCAGGGCTGGTCATCGCCGGCGAGACGGCGGGGCTCTCCGGGACAAGAATCCGGCGGTCACCCGCCGGGCAGTGCACCTCGCCCCTGCGGTTCGAGGTGCCAGCCGTGCGCGAGTGGCTGTCGTTCGCGCCGGAGCGTACCTACCCCGGCACGACGGCACTCATTGCCGGTGTGGTCGCGCCGGGGCCGGAGGGTCCCCTTGCGACCCACCTCCGCCCGCTCGGTTTAATGGGTCGGCTCTATGGGCATTTTCATGCCGCAGTGTTCTCCTACCATCCCTTGCCCCAGCGCACAGTGGAGCTAGGTGCCCTGGTGCGAGGATTCTTCAGGCACCATCAGCTACGCGATGTGCTGCATCTCTTATGGGACGATCGTGGTGAGGCCGGGGTGGGCGAAAGCACGCTCGTTCGCGGCGTCTGCTGGGTCGCGCCCATCACCCAAGTCTCCTGAGACCGAGTCGTGAACCTCCTGATCGGGGCGGTGACGCTCGGCCTTATCCTCGCCCTGCTCGGTCTCGGCGTTTTCATCAGCTACCGCATCTACCATACGATCGACCTCACGGCCGATGGGTCCTTCGGGGTGGGGGCAGCCGTGGTCGCTGCACTTCTGTTGCGGGATGTGCATCCTCTCCCGGCCACCGCCATCGCCACCATCGCGGGTGTCATGGCCGGGGCAATCACAGGGATTCTCAACACCCAGTTCCTGGTGAGCGCTCTCCTGGCTGGCGTCCTGACCAGCACAGCGCTCTACTCGGTGAGCCTCTTTGTCATGGGGAGCGGCAACCTCTCCCTCGCCCCGGCCGAGAGCATGGTGACTCTAGCCGAGCGGCTCGGACAGCGACTGCTCGGGCTTCCACCCAGCCTCACGCTGCTGGGCACCACCGTGAGCGGTGGTAGCGTCGCCACCCTGATCTTGATGGCGCTGCTGGTCGGGGGCCTGGCGATCGCTCTGGCGGCCTTCATGGGAACGGATCTCGGGTTGGCGATGCGAGCCGCGGGGAACAACCCGCAGATGGCCAAGGCTCTGGCCATCGACGTGGATCGCATGGTTGTGCTCGGCCTTGGTCTCTCGAACGGCCTCATCGGGCTTGCCGGGGCACTCTTCGCCCAATACGAGGGCTTCTCGAACATCCAGATGGGCATCGGGGCACTGGTCGCTGGACTGGCGAACCTCATGGTCGGGGAGGCGTTGCTGGGGCGGCATCCCATGGGTCGCTGGATCGCCGGAGCGGTCGCAGGTGCGGTAGTCTTTCGCTTGCTGGTAGCCGGTGCGGTGAGGGCCGGGCTGAACCCGAACGCTCTCAAGCTGGTGACCGCCCTCCTCGTGGTTGCCGTGCTGGTGCTTCCGCACCTGGTGCCCGGATTGCACCGCCGGCGCCCGGCAGAGGACGCTCGAGGCCATGCCTGACGTCGCACTCCGGCTGGAGGCGGTCTCCCACGTCTTCCACCCGGGCACGCCGAGCCAGGTGCGAGCCTTGGACACAGTCGATTTGGAGCTGGAGCAGGGCACGTTCACTGTGGTCGTCGGCACCAACGGGTCGGGGAAGTCCAGCCTCTTGAATGCCATCGCCGGCAGCCTGCCGCTCGCTGGCGGCAGGGTCTATCTGAATAGGCGGGAGGTGACCCCCTGGACCGAACACCGGCGAGCTGGTCTGATCGGTCGAGTGTTCCAGAACCCCTTCACTGGAACGGCGTCCGACCTGAGCGTCGCGGAGAATCTGGCGCTTGCCGCCGGGCGCGGCGGGCAACGGTTGCTTCGACCGGCTCTGGGTCGGGATCGACGGCGGGAAACCCGAGAGAAGGTGGCCCGGTTGGGAATGGGCCTGGAGGACCGCCTCGACCTGCCCATGGGACTGTTGTCCGGCGGACAGCGACAGGCACTGACCGTGCTCATGGCCACGATGGTACCGCCAACCCTTCTCCTGCTGGATGAGCACACCGCCGCGCTCGACCCGCGCAGCGCCGAGCAGGTGATCAGGCTGACCCAGGCAGCGATCGCAGCGGGCGGGCTCACCACGTTAATGGTCACCCACTCGATGACCCAGGCAGTGGAGCTGGGAGATCGCGTGCTCATCATGCATCGAGGTCGGGTCGTGTACGATCTCGGGGACCTCCGAGGACGGCGGCTGTCGGAGGACGACCTGCTCCAGCTCTTCGATCAGCTTCGGTGGGCCGACCGGCTGGACGACTCGGCCGCCGAGATGCTCCGGCGTGCGTACGTCTAGCGCTCTGGATCGATTTTGCTGGGTATGGCCCACCCATACCGCCGAGTCGTCAGGTATGAGTCGGTGACCGTAATTCGGGAGTTGCTGGCGGAGGCCCTGACCGGTCGCTATACCCTTGAACGCGAGCTCGGGCATGGCGGCATGGCGACCGTCTATCTCGCACGCGAGGTCCAACAGCAGAAGCCTGTGGCCATCAAGGTCATGCATTCCAACCTGGCCAGTGCGCTCGACAGCAAGCGGTTTTGCCGGGAGATGGGAATCGCCGCCTCGCTGGAGCACCCGCTCATCGTGCCGCTCTACGACTCGGGGAACGCAGGGGGGGTCCTCTATTACGTCATGCCGTACGTCGAAGGCGACTCGCTCTACGAACGCCTCGAGCGGGAACGGCGGATTTCTCTTGATGATGCGCTCAAGATCACCCACGACGTGGCTGCCGCCCTGGGGTACGCGCACAGCCGCGGGGTGGTCCACCGCGATGTGAAGCCCGAGAACATCCTCCTCACGGGGGGACAGGCTCTAATCGCGGATTTCGGGCTGGCCCGGGCGATCGGCGCTGCGGACTATCAGAAGCTCACCGAGACCGGGATCATCGTGGGTACCCTCTACTACATGAGCCCGGAGCAACTCCGCAAGGACCGTGACCTCGACCAGCGGACCGACATCTACAGCCTGGGATGCATCTTGTATGAGATGCTGACCGGCGGACCGCCGTACTCCGGACGGTCGATTACAGAGGTGATCAACCGGATACTCCGTGCACCCGTTCCCTCGGTCCGGCGCCTCCAGGCCAACGTGCCGCCAGCGGTGGATCAGGCGATCGGCCGGGCACTCGCCAAGTCGGCGGCCGGACGATTCGCGACCATGCAGGAGTTCGCGGCCGCGCTTCCTCGACCGGGCGTGGGACCACCGGGAAGTTGAACGGGTTCGTGGATACCGCCCCACCTACCGCCTTACCTGATACGCCAGCTTCACGAAGAATCCATCGTTCACCCGCTCCAGGCGTGACCAGTTGAACTCGCGGTCGCTCTCCAGCGAGCTCCCGTAGCCCAGGAACGCCACCGTCCCCGGCGTCGGTTCGAACGAGGCGAGGAGATCGAGCCTGAACCCGTTGAACTCGGTCGCCGGTTGCGCCACGCCACCCACGAACAGGGGGCCGCCGGTGGTAGGGTCCTGGAGCGCGGCCCGCCGCTCGGAGCGGTACTCCCCGATTGCCCGAAAGAAGAGGGACCGGTTCGGTTGGTACTCCAGCTTGAGCCGGGGGATGGTGGAGCGGGCGAACTCACTGCCATCGAGCCGGGACAGCCGAAACACGGTGCCCAGCGCAGTGATGCGGATGGTGGACGTGGGCCGGAGATCTACGCCACCGACCAGCTGCCAGCCTGTCCCCGTGGCTCCCTCCTGAAAAATCGCGGCGCGGCCGCGGCCATAGGACACCGTCGCACCGAGCTGCCGCCAGGTGGGTGTAGTGATCTTTGCCTCGGCGGTAAAGCCGGAAAAGTCATCTGGCGGCAGGTACGCCGGCCCCCCGGCACTCCCGATGGTGTATCCCGCGAAGCTGCTGTCCTGGAAGTTCACGAAGTCCCGCTCGAAGTGCCCGTTGAGCTCCCACCCACCCCGGAGCTGAAAGGTGCCGTCCAGCTGCTCGAATCCCTCGAGCCCGGGCTTGAATCCGAAATGGTCGTACAGCCAGGTACGCTCCGGCCCGAAGAACACCGTGAAGTTCTCCAGCAGCGCGCCACGGGCTCCATACAGGGTGAAGCGATTGAACGCGTGCCCGGTCACCACCCCACTCCGAAGCCGGTTTACGAACCCTGACTGCGCGTCGAAGCCCTGACCCTGCCCGTTGAGCAGGTAGTTGAAGCCCCAGGAGCGTCCGGTCCGGTCATACTCCGCCTGCCAGATGGGCGCGCTCCGCCCGCCGCTGGTCCAGGAACGGCCATACTGGAACTGGGCGTAGTACAGGCTCCAGACGTAGCGGAAGTCGCCGGCCAGGACCCGATTGTGGGCTCCGGATTGGTCCCGGTTAGTGAAGGTGACGCCGGCGATGGAGTTCAGGCCGAAGTCGCGCCGCAGGCGGGTGATATTGAACCACGCATCATCGGCGTCGGTATCGTCCACCGCCGTCAGGTGCGCCACGCCCAGCTGGCCGAACTTTCCGGTGAACTTGGCGCCGGCCTTGGGATTTACGATCCGGCGGGTGTATACCAGGGTCTGAGGCGAGCCGAAGAGCTCGATTCCCTCGAGGAAGAAGGGGCGTTTCTCCGGAAAGAAGAGGGCGAAGCGTTCGTTGACGGTTACCTGGCCCTCGTCGCTCTCCACCTGGCTGAAGTCGGGATTGGCAGTGGCATCGAGGGCAAAGCTGCTGAAGCCGAGCCGCAGGTTGAGACCAGCGTCCGGGTCAACGTCCTCGCGGGTGAATCGCCCGCTCAGCGCATCGCGGTTGCCGTCGGCGGTGGCGGTGATGAACGGCTGGGCCTCGATGGTGACGCCGTGCCGCAAGTCGTGCAGGCCGCCGATGGCTCCCTCCTGACCGAGGAAGCTGGCATTGGCCCGGCGGACGTCGGTCCAGGTGTCGGTGTAGCCGGTGCGCTGGACCATGCGGGTGACGTTCAATCCCCAGGTCTGCGGGCCGCTCCCGGGGTAGCGGAGGCTCTTGAATGGAATCCGGATCTCGATCTCATAGCCTCCGTCGGTAATCCGGCCCTTCGACTCCCAGGTGAAGTCGGGGTTCTTGTCCACACTTCCGGGAATGAGACTGCTGACCTGACCGGCTCCCTCGCTGCGCACTCCATCGGCCTGGACCCCGAGTGGGTTTACCCCGAAGAAGAAGGCCCGGCGGCGGTCGTGAAAGGTGTCGAGGTCGAGGACGACGTAGTCCTCGTTGTCGATGTTGTCCCGGTCTGCCACGGTGGCCCGGATAGCGGCCGGATTGCGATCGTGCGCGATAATACCGAAGTGGATGGCGTCTGGTGCGTACCACACCAGCACCTCGGTCTGTTCTTCCGCCGGGCGTCCATCCACCGGCTGATACTGGGAAAAGCCGGTGAGACGAGTCGCCTGGGACCAGGGCTGCTCGTCGAGCTTCCCGTCGATCTGGATGGAAGCCTCCAGCCGGGGAATCTCTGCGGTGGGCGAGCCCTTCCCTTCCACGACTGGGCCGGAACTCTGGGCCGAGGCCTGAAGCAGCAACAGGAGTGCGAGCACGGTCCGCTAGGTTGTGGTGGAGGCGAAACCAGGGGGACTGGTTCATGGGAAAATAGCGTCAAGGATATCTACGGGCAGGTGGTTGGACGAGTTTCCGGCGTTCGGGCCAAATTACGGCGCATCAGGTAGGATCGGGACACAGTGCTCGCTCAGGAGTTCCCAGGTGCGCCCAGCCTGGAGCCAGACCTGGCCGCACCGCTGATCGTCTCTGAAGGGCTTCCCCCGGTAGGTGCCCCGCCCCTGCCAGCGACTGCTCACGACGGCCGCAGGGCCACTCATGGTGATGGCCAGCTCGGATCGGGTCGCCTGCTCGAGCACGTACTCGGGGCTTCCGAGAAACCGAAGCATCTCGGCCCGCGACCGCAGTCCGCCTCGTGAGGTGAAGTACTGGTACCGTGGCGCCAGCAAGCGGCTGACGCTGACGGTGTCCTTGCCGTTCCAGCCGCTGTCGAGCTTTGCCACCAGCGAGGCGACGTGATCGTTGGACCGGTCGCTACTCTGGCCCTCCGCCATCTCCGCGCTCATCAGGACCAAGGCGACAAGTACGATGCGGAGACGGTCTATATTGCGCATATCCTTGACTCCGAGGCTGAACGGATGAACGCCGCCATTACTCCAGTCGTGCAGCTTGCAACATCCTAGGCTCTGGGGAAACCGGGCGCTTGCCGGATTCGGACGCCTAATCTCGGCAGTCCTGTACCTCATGCTGCTCGGGCTGGCTGGATGTGGAGATCGCCGAACCCAGGTCGAGCGCGAGTCGCCCACCAACCCGGCCGACTCGAGCTACCCGATCGCACCCGCCGATACCACCTGGTCCGATTCCGCACCACATCACGCCGGCTACGCATCCAGCCACGGCGTCCGCATTCATTATCTCGACTTCGGCGGCGCCGGTGAGCCGCTGGTCTTGCTGACGGGGCTAGGCTCCAGCGCTCACATTTTCGATGACCTTGCCCCCCGCTTCACCGACCGGTTCCGCGTCATCGCCATGACTCGGCGCGGACATGCAGAATCAGACCACCCGACCGCCGGTTATGGACTCGATACCCTGGTCGCAGACCTCAAATCGGTGCTTGACACCCTGGGGCTCCGCCGGGTAAACCTGGCCGGCCACTCGATCGCCGGGGGAGAGCTCACCCGATTCGCCGTTCTCTACCCCGACCGGGTCGCCAGCCTGATCTACCTCGATGCGTTGCTTCAAGCGGCCGAACTGGAGAGTCTCATCGCCGAGGACTCGATCAGGGTGAGGGCAACCGCGGCGGACTTCGCCAGCTACGAGTCGGGCCGTTCCTGGTTCCAGCGCTGCTTCTTCGGCTTCTGGTCGCCGGCGCTGGAGACCGACTTCCGTCTCAACACAACGCCGAGCACTACGACCGACATCATCTTTAAGGACGCGGCGCGCAGCCCGGCCTGGCGGCAGGACTACTCCAGGATCCGGGCCCCGACGCTGGTACTCTATACTCTCGCGACGCTGAAGCAACGGCGGCCCTGCGTGGCCGCATCACCCGACCGCGAGCGCGCGCGGCGGGCGCAGGAATTTCTGGATCGGAGATACCGGCCCTACCAGCTGGAGGGTGTCGAGCTGTTGCGGCGTGAGATGCCGAGCGCCAAGGTGGTCGAGCTGAAGGGCCACCACTTTCTGTTCATCTCCAACCAGGACGAGGTGGTCAGGGAGATGCGGAGGTTCCTGTTGAAAGGATCGGCTCGCCCGGCCGCGACCCACTGAGCATTATTTCGCAATCATTGAAAGGAAAGCCCGTGCTGATCCCGCGCCGGATCGTCCTGTGGACCCTTATCGCGACCGTTGTCGCGCCGCCGCCGGCTCACTCGCAAGACTCCCCGGCCCAGCACGCCTGCCGCTTCGTGAAGATCCCCATGCGCGACGGGATCCAGCTGAATACCAGCGTCTGCGAGCCCCAGGGTCGGCACGATCCACTCCCCTTTCTGCTTACCCGCACCCCCTACGGCATCGCCGGCGACACCGTGGTACCCAACAACTACCGGTTCCTGGCGGCCGACGGCTACATCTTCGTCTCTCAGGACATTCGCGGGCGCTACGGCAGCGAGGGCCAGTTCATCATGAACCACCCGCTGCATGACCCGGCGGACCAGAAGGGGGTGGACGAGACCACGGACACCTACGACACCGTCGCCTGGCTTCTGAAAAACGTGGCGGGCAACAACGGCCGGGTCGGTGTGCTGGGCGTCTCCTATCCGGGGTTCCTGGCCACCATGGCGGGTATCAACCCGCACCCAGCCGTGAAAGCGATCTCGCCCCAGGCACCGATGACCGACACCTGGATGGGTGACGACTTCTTCCACCAGGGCGCGTTCCGGCTATCCTATGGGTTCGAGTACGCCGGCAGCATGGAGCTGAGCAACGACCAGTCGGTCCCGCTCCCGATCGACAAGTGGGACACCTACGACTGGTACCTCGACCTGGGCCCCCTCTCCAACGTCAACCCCAGGTACTTCCACGGAAAGGTCCCCACCTGGAATGCGTTCGTGGCGCATCCGGCCTACGACAGCCTCTGGCAGAGGCGCGCGGTCCAGCCCGTGCTCAAGGCGCCCGCGGTGGCCACGCTGACGGTTGGGGGGTGGTGGGACCAGGAGGACCGCTGGGGTCCCCTTGCCACCTATAAGGCGCTCGAGCGGGGTGACACCGCCAACCGGAATTTTCTGGTGATGGGGCCCTGGAATCACGGCGGATGGCGCAATCCTGCCCGGCGGATGCCGGTAGTGGATCCGGGCACGCAAGATGAGTATCTGCGGGATGTTGAGGCACCGTGGTTCGGGTACTATCTCAAGGATAAGGGCCGCCTCGAGCAACCCGAGGCCATGGTCTACGATGCCGGCGCGCGGCAGTGGCGCAGCTTCGATACCTGGCCCCCCAAAGCGGGCGCCACAGCAAAGAGTCTTTACCTCCGCGCGGCCGGCAAGCTCTCCTTCGATCCACCCAGGGCCGGGGAGGCAGCGTTCGACCAGTACTTGTCCGATCCCGCCCATCCGGTGCCGTACCGTCCCCGCCCCATCGAACAGACCTACGACCCCCGTGGCTCACGCTGGCGCACCTGGGAAACCGAGGACCAGCGCTTTGTCACCAACCGCCCGGACGTGGTGAGCTGGGTGTCGGAGCCGCTGACCGAGGACATCCTCATCGCCGGCAATGTCATCGCGCGTCTGGTGGCTTCCACCACCGGCCGAGACGCCGATTGGGCGGTCAAGCTGATCGACGTCTTCCCCGACAGCATGCCCGACGACTGGAAGCTCGGCGGCTACCAGCTGATGGTCGCCCACGAGATCATGCGCGGTCGCTATCGGAAGAGTTTTTCCCAGCCCGAGCCCCTGGCACCCAACACCCCGCTCGGCTTTACCGTGGACCTGCATCAGCAGAGCCATCAGTTCCGCAAGGGCCACCGCATCATGGTGCAGATCCAGAGCACCTGGTTTCCGATCTACGACCGGAACCCCCAGACCTGGGTGCCGAACATCTTTCAGGCGAAGGCGTCGGACTTCAGGGCGCAGACTCACCGGATCTGGCATACGCCGAAGCATCCGTCGCGGATCGAGGTCACAGTGGTGCCCTAAGACGGGCCCGTTCTGCTCTCACTCGACCACGACGTTCGAGAGGTCGCACTTCGGGTACTTGAGACGCAGCTTGTCTAAAGTCTCGACCACGATGGAGCCCACCACATGGTTGCGGTACCATTTCTGGTTGGCGGGCACGACGTACCACGGTGCCCAGTCGGTCGAGGTCTTCGAAAGTGCATCCTCATAGGCCTGGATGTAGTCCTTCCAAAACTTGCGTTCCTCCAGATCGCCGTGCTGGAACTTCCAGCACTTTTTCGGGTCGTCGACCCGAGCCTGTAGCCTCTTGCGTTGCTCGTCCCGGCTGATGTGGAGAAAGAATTTCATGATCACGGTCCCGTTCTCGGAGAGCATTCGCTCGAAGGCGTTGATCTGGTCGTAGCGCTTCCGCCAGACCGCCTTGGGCACGAGATCGTGAACCCGGACGATCAGCACGTCCTCGTAGTGGCTCCGGTTGAATACCACCACCTCGCCTCTGGCCGGCACCTTGCTGTGTACCCGCCACAGAAAGTCGTGATCCAGCTCCTCCTCGGAAGGTTTGCGGAAGGACACCACCCGGGTGCCCTGTGGGTTGAAGCCCCGCATGACATGCCGGATGGTGCCGTCCTTGCCTGACGTGTCCATTCCCTGGAGCACGATGAGCAGCTTTTGCTGGTGCCCGGCGAACAGGAGCTCCTGGATTTCGGCCAGTCGACTCACGATGGCCGCAAGCTGTTCGTTCGCCTCCGCCTTTCCACCCGACACCAGACTGGTGTCGTCGGGATCGAAGTCGTCCAGATCTATCTTCTGTCCTTCGCGCACGAGATATTTGTTCACCCCTGTATGATGTGACCTTCCCCGCCGAACGCCAAGCTCCTCCGGCAGCTCCGGCGGCGGATTCACCTCCTACGAGCGCAGGTATTCCGCATGCTGGTGTTGATCAGCGATCTCCACCTCACCGACGAGCGCGTCGCCAGGAATGTCAACCCGGAGGCGTTCAGGCTCTTCGAGTCCGAGGTGGCTGCCACGGCCAGGAAGCGTGGCGCCAAGGAGACCCAGGTGGTGCTCCTGGGCGATACCTTCGACTTCGGGCGCTCGGACTATTGGCTGCGGGAAGGGATTCCGCCGGCGGACCGTCCCTGGGGCGGCGACCTGGATCCAGAGACCGCGATGAACTCGGACAGCGCGGCCATCGAGCGGCAGTTCCTTGCCATCCTGAAGGACATCCTCCGCTCGCCCACGGCCCAACAGCTCAAGTCCACCTTCGCGGCCCTGGAACGGGAGACTCCGGCGTTTACCGTGCGCTATGTGGTCGGCAATCACGACCGGGTGCTCTGGAACTTCCCCTCGCTTCAGGCCGCGATCAAGAAGGCCATGCCCCAGATTTCCAGCTTTTCGGCCGCCCTGGAGTCCGAGGAGTACGGCGTGGTTGCCCGGCACGGCCACGAGTGGGACCTCAACACCCATGGCTGGGAATTCCGCAACAAGGTGCTTAAGCCGCGGGAGAATGTGAGCCGGTTTTCCCCCGAAGCCTACCGAGTACAGGCGATCGGCGAGGCAGTCACGTCCGAGCTGATGGGGGGGTTGATCTACCACGCCGCCCGGCTGGGGACCCCACCGCCGATCGTGGAGCAGCTCAAGGACGTGAACAACCTCCGGCCCATGCTGCACGTGTTTGAATGGCTCGACTGGATCGGCGCGCAGGAGACGGTCGAGGAGCACCGCCGGCTGTACCAGGCACTCCGGCTGGCGCTCGACGGGCTGCTCGAGTGCTCGCTGGCCAAGAGGTGGGACCGCCTGCGGAGCGACATCATCGTGTCGGCCGACCTGATAGACCGGCTGCAGCAGGCCAGGCGATTTATCCTCGGGCGGGACTTCGGTACCTTCCGAGGCCGGGTAGAAGGCCTCAAGCGCCTCGAGCGGACCTTCCCTTTCCTGTTCAAGGAGGAAGACAACCTCCGGGAAGGGGCCCGCTCGGAGCAGGTCCTGCGAGATCCCAGTCCGGCAGGCCGGACCCAGCGGGTCATCTACGGGCACACTCATCGTGCCCGGCATGATTACTTCCACGGCCATCAGGATGGGACCGTGCAGATGTACGTCAACACCGGCACCTACCTTCCCCTCATCACCGAAGCCGAGGATGGCGAGTCATTCGCCAGCTCCATCCAGATGGTGTACGTGTACCTGTACCGGGCGGACGAGGACATGGAGGGGAAAAAAGCCGGAACCACCTCCATGGATATCTGGACCGGTATTCGCCGAAAGGTTTACGCGTGAGAGCCGCTGCCGCCCAGCTGCTCCTTGTCCTGAGCGCTCTGGCCTGCGGGGAAGCCGGGTCCACCGCCGAGCTTCCCGCTCAGCTCGAAGCACGCGTGGCCGGTGAGGGTGTGGTCCGCCGTGCCGCCGATCTGACCTTCCGCTATACCGAGGCCCCGGGACGGCGCCGGACCCGCTGGGAGGACCGCCGGGCCTCGATCGTGGTTACACCGACGACCATCCTGATCCACAAGAACGCCAAGATCGGCCTGGAGGTCAGCCCCCGCACCCGGCGCGATGTCGCCGTCGAGCGGGAGGGCAGCCGGGTACGGCTGCGCGCGGGTCGGGGGCAGTCCGAGGAGCTCTGGTCGTTCGTGCCGCCTGACGGTGACGCCGCCGGCTGGACCAGGGATCTGCGGGCGGTAATCCGGCAGGCCACTCAACCGGAGGACGGGAGCAAGGCTAAGAAATGAATTCGATAAGGTGGGACTCAGGCCACGATCTCGAGGAGTAGAGAATGCTGGGCGAGGCCTACCGCGTCGCCCCGATCGACAAGCTGAGTGTGGTGCTGGTGGCGATCTTCGCAGTAGCGTTTCTGGGCGAGCGGCCGGCCCCCAGAGATTGGGTGGGGATCGTCTGCGTGGCGGCGGGCGTGCTGTTGCTCAGCCTCAAGCGGTAGTCTAAACTCCGAACCAACCGCCGATGATACGCTGCGCTCTTCCTCGAATCGGCGGACTTTCTCACGCCGGACCTGAGCCGGGCCATGCTTTGCGGCAACCCCGCCCGCGTCTTCCGGCTCGATTCGAAGTTCTGTGAGGGCGGTGCTGAGTGACTACTCGCCAGGACGTATCTCGCCGCATGCTGGCCCTGGAATCCGTGGGCTTCCTCCTCATCGTTGCCATCATCTGGATGGATGAGCTGTTCGACCTGCCCCACCTGCTGCTGGGCGCGCCCCGGACCCCGGTGCGCTGGGGTGAAGGCATGGTCGAGTCGCTCCTGACCGTCGCCGTGGGGACCGTGGTTGTCGCCATCACCTACCGCGCCTTCCGACGGATCGAGTACCTCGAGTCGTTGATTGTGATGTGCGCCTGGTGCCGGCGCGTGCGTTCCGGCAAGGAATGGCTGAGAGTAGAACATTTCCTCGAGCAACAGCACCAGCTGCGCACCAGCCATGGCATCTGTGAAGGTTGTGCCAAGAGTATCTCGGTTCCACCCGGCTGACGTCGCTCAAATCCGCGAGGAAACCATGGACTCCCCTCATCTGCTCTTCGGCGTTACCGCCGTCAACCTCATGCTCGTGGTCTCGACCTGGACCGGCTCGCATGCCGCCAAGCGCGGTGACCCCGAGGTCATCCGGGCTCAGTCGATCGAGCTGGTAGACGCGCGGGGTGAGGTCCGGCTCCAGCTGCATCTCGGTGAAGACGGAAGCGGCAACCTGCGGATCCGGGATGGCAACGGCAGAGTGCGGGTCAAACTGGGAACCTCGGCTGCGGGCTCGACCGGGCTCCTGCTGATGGATCAGTCGGTGGAGCCCGCGGTGTGGCTGGTGGCGGACAAGTCAGGCTCCCGGATCAGCCTTCTGGGCCCCGATGGAAAGCGGCGGGCAATCACCCCGTAGGCCGCCAACGGGAGACTCAGTACTGACCCGCGCTATCTTATATACATGAGACTTATGTATTTACCAAGAGCAACCTAAGCTAATACTTGAGGGTCCAACGGTAGCGGAGGCAACCGAAGAACGACGCGCACGAAATGGGCGACGAGGGAACCTCCGAGCCGGCCGAGGCCGGGCTCACGACCAGTTGCGGGCCGCTCGCGCCGGCCTTCCGAGGGCTGGCGGCAAGGGCCTCCTGCAGGTTGAGCGTGGAATCTGCCGCGGTGAGCAGTATCTCCCGGCGCAGCCGGGACGCAGTCCGGAGAACCCGGACCGGATAGCGATAGCAGCGTGGAGTATTTCTGCCCCGTACGCACCCATTGTATCGCTTCAGGGCCAGCGATATGGACTTGGTCCGCCGCACCATGTGCTTCAGGATGCTGGCACCGTGACAGATGTTGGTCTCGACATTGATCAGGTCGGCAAAGCAGCCGTAGCTCCCCCGATGTACGGGCATCACCTGCATCAGGCCAATGGCCCCCTGGCTGCTCACGGCCGTCGGGTCGAGCGGCGTGTTCTCGATGAGCAGGACCGCTCCAAGGAGGCTCGGGCTCAGCCGCAGCCGCTCAGCCTCTCGCACCAGGGCCGCCGCCGCCTGCTCGGCCACCTCCGGGTTGCCGCTTCTCCGCGCCAGGGCTATGGCCAGTGGCCAGTGCGCGTACTGCCGGGTCACCGCGCGCTCGAGCGCGGCGCTGTCGGCTCGAGCCGCTGGCGCCGTGCGGGTACGCGCCGGCACAGCCTTCGGCTGAGGCCGTTGCGGGGCCTTCGGCTGAGGCTGTTCCTGAGCCTTGGGCTGAGGCCGTTGCACAGCCTTCTGTCGGCGGAGTCCGGAAGTCTGGGGCGGCGCGGCCACCGGCTCGGGGATGGAGGCCGGGACCGCAGGCGCGCCTGCACCGCAGGCCGTCCCCGTCAGCATCAGCGCCGCGAGGCAAAGATCCAGCGTCCGGCCACGACGAGTCGGTGAAAACATGGCGTCCCTTGCGAGTGTCTCGGCAGTATTGCCCGTGCCACGAGGGCGCTCAAGTGTTCGGTTTCTGATCTGTGAAGGAACCCGACGGCCCGGACGGCGTGGCATGAAAAACCCGACTCGGAAAGCCAACGGGACGAACGAGAAGCGGTTGGAACGGGCTCCGGTGCAGCCCCTGGCATGAGACGGAATTCGGGTGAATCGTTACAGACTCAAGGAGGAATCTTGGGCATCACTTTGACGGGCCTGCTGATCACGCTTGTGGCCCTGGCCAGCGCACCGGCAGTAATCGCGCAGGAGGCCAACAACCACCACCACGGTGTCGGGCGGCTGGGTCACGTCAGCTTTCCCGTGTCATGCACTGTCCAGGCTCGTTCCCGCTTCGAGCACGCGATGGCTGGGCTCCATTCCTTCTGGTTCGACGAGGGGCCGCGGGCCTTCGCGGCGGTGCTCGAAGCCGACCCGAACTGCGCGATGGCTCACTGGGGACTGGCGCTCAACGCGTGGGGGAATCCTTTCGCCGGAGGACCGTCGGCCCCTGGGCTCCTGGCAGGTGCGCAGGCGGCCGAGCGGGCGGCGGCGCAGCCCGCAGGAAGCGCACGCGAGCGGGGGTTCATCGCCGCCACCAGCGCGCTCTACCGCGATGTCGCCGGCGTCTCCAACGCCGTGCGCCTCCAAGCCTACGCTGACACCATGGCGCGGCTCTACCGGGATTATCCCGCTGATACCGAGGTCGCCATCTACTACGCCTTGGCTCAGCTCGCCACGGCACCGCGCACCGACACCACCTTCGCCCAGCAGAAACGGGCCATCGCCATCCTCGATCCGCTGTTCGCCCGGCATCCGGACCACCCGGGCCTGGCACACTATGTCATCCACTCATCCGATTCACCGCGGCTCGCGGCCCATGGCCTGGCGGCGGCCCGGCGTTACGCCGGCATTGCGCCCGCGGCCCCGCACGCGCAGCACATGCCGTCGCACATCTTTGTCCGCCTCGGCCTCTGGGACGAGGCAGTTGCCTCCAACTGGAAGGCGTTTAACGCCGGCGTGGCGCATGCCAAGGCGACAGGGCCCTGGACTATGACCGGCGAGGGGCTTCACGCCCTGGATTATGCGGTCTACTCGTATCTTCAGCGGGGACAGGACTCCGCGGCGCGGGCCGCCGTCGCCGTGGTCCAGATGGGGCGGGTGGCGCCGCCAACGAATCCCCTGATCGGGCCATACAACCGCATCGCCATGGCAGCGCGGATCCCGCTGGAGCAAGGCGACTGGCCCGCTGCCGCGGTTTTCCCCGCCCCCGATTCAACCGCGATCGATGTGACCGCGGCGTTGAGCCGCTTCACCCGGGCGATCGGCAGGGCCCGGAGTGGACGGCCCAAGGAAGCCCGAGTCGAGGTAGCGGCGTTAGACAGCATTGCGAAGGCGCTAGCCTCTCGGCCGGAGCCCTATTGGAGCCGGGTGGTAGGCATCAAGCGGGATGCTGCGGCAGCATGGATCCAGTTCGCCACCGGCGACAGCCTCGGCGGTCTTGCCACGGCTAGGGCCGCCGCCGACACCGAGGACGTCACCGACAAACACCCGATAACTCCGGCCGAGCTGCTACCGGCGCGTGAGCTGCTGGGTGACATGCTCCTGGCCGCAGGACGCTACGCCGAGGCGCGGACCGCATATCAGGCGACGCTGGCTCGGGAACCGGGCCGGGCGCGGAGCCTGTTCGGCGCCGCCCGCGCAGCCGAGCTTGCGGGTGATCGGGCGACGGCCAAGACCGGATACCGAGAGTTTCTGAAGCTCTTGAGCAAGGCCGACGACCATCGCCCGGAGCTGGCGATTGCCCGAGCGGTTGTTCGATAACCTCCCAACTTCGACCTCGAAGGAACCATCATGCCCGCTGTCGCGAAGGAAACCAAGGCAACCGTGATCCCCTGCCTCCGCTACCGTGATGCGCCGGCCGCCATTGAATGGCTCTGCCGCGTGTTCGGCTTCGAGAAGCAGCTCGTCGTGCCCGGGGAGGACGGCACGATCGCCCATGCTCAGCTCAGCTTCGGGAATGGCATGATCATGGTGGGATCGGTGCAGGACAGCGCGTTCGGCCGGCTGATGAAGCAGCCGGATGAGATCGGGGGAGCGGAGACCCAGAGCTCCTACGTCATCGTCACCGACGCCGACATCGTCTACGCCCGGGCCAAGGCAGCCAAGGCGGAGATCATGCTCGACATCAAGGACGAGGATTACGGTGGTCGCGGCTTTACCTGCCGCGATCTCGAGGGCCGGCTCTGGACCTTCGGCACCTACGACCCGTGGGAGAGGGCCGATGCCACTTAGCGGCGACGCAGGCGATGAGGATTTCGACGTTCGCCTCGCGGCAGCAGTTCAGAAAATGGCTGGAGAAGAATCATCGAACCACGCCGGAGCTCCTGCTCCGGTGTTACAAGGTCCACGCCAGCGATAAGGGGCTGACCTATCGAGAAGCCCTGGACGAAGCGCTGTCCTTTGGGTGGATCGATGGGGTCCGGCGAAGCGTGGACGAGGTCAGCTTCAGCGTCCGCTTCACCCCTCGAAAGCCGAAAAGTACCTGGAGTCGGATCAACATCCGCCGGGTGGAGGAGCTCGAGGCGGAGGGCCGGATGCATCCCTCCGGCAGAGCCGCCTATGCCGCCCGTGAGGCGGCCAACCCGCGGCGCTATTCCTACGAGTCCCGCCCGCGCCAGCTCGACGCCGGCTCGCTGAAGAAGCTGCGGGCAAACCAGCGGGCCTGGGCCTTCTTTCGAGCCCAGCCCCCCTGGTATCAGCGGACCAGCGCGTTCTGGGTGATGGAAGCCAAACGGGAAGAGACTCGCCAGCGGAGGCTGGCCGAGCTCATCGCCAGATCGGCACGGGGTGAGCCGATCAAGCAGTTAGATAGAGGCGTCACCGACGGCAGTCGCCGATAGCCAACCGCCAACAGACAACAGCCCCCTATACCTCACCGGATGACCGCACGCCCCGAGCTGGTCCGCTCCCTCGGCCGCTGGAGTCTCACCGGCCTCGTCCTGAATGGGATCATAGGGTCGAGCGTATTCGTGCTGCCCGGCCCTCTGGCCGACCGGCTGGGGTGGATGAGCCTGGCGGCGTGGGCCCTCGCGGCCCTCTGCTGTGCCGCGATGATCCTGTGTTTTGCGGAGGTTGCCTCCCGGTTCTCCGGCACCGGCGGAGCCTACCTCTTCACCCGGGTCGCGTTTGGCCCCTTCGTCGGCATGCAGGTAGGATGGCTGAGCTATTTCGTTCGCGCCATCACCGCCGCCGTGCAGGCCAACGTCTTCTCCACCTACCTGGCGGGCTTCTGGCCCTGGGCCGGGACCCGCCTGGGGGGAATCGCCACCACCACGCTGTTCATCGCCTTTCTCGCCGCCGTCAATATCCGCAGTGTCATGTCCGGCGCCAGGGTCAGCAACGGGTTCGCGCTGGTGAAGATCACCCCGCTCCTGGTCTTCGGGATGATCGGCCTGGTCTGGATTGCGGGCGGGAAGGCCGTGCCGGCGCCGATACCGGCCGATCCATCCCTTTCCAGCTGGCTCGAGGTGCTCCTGCTTCTCATGTTCGCCTATGGCGGATTCGAGTCGGCCGTCATCCCTCTGTCCGAAGCCAGGACTCCGCGGCGCGACGCACCGGTGGCGCTATTAAGTGGGCTGGGGCTGGCGGCGCTGCTCTATCTCCTGGCCCAGCTCACCGTGCTGGCCACGCTCCCTGAGCCGGGTGCCACCAATCGGCCCCTGGCCGACTCGGCCCGCATGATGCTCGGTGACGCCGGCGCGGCGATCATTACGGTGGCGGCATTGATTTCGGTCTATGGCTGGCTCGCGAGCAACATGCTCACGGTTCCGCGGCTGAGTATGGCGATGGCCGACCGGGGAGATTTTCCCGCATTCTTCGCCCGGGTGCATCCCAGATTCCGGACACCCTGGGTCTCCATTCTCTTTTTCGCGGCCATCTCCTGGGGCCTGGCAAATCAGGCGGGATTACTCCAGAACCTGAGCCTGGCATCGGTGTCACGCCTCTTCGTCTACGGGCTGGTCTGTGCCGCCCTTCCCGTGCTGCGACGGCAGGAAGGAACCGACGTCCCGCCGGCGCTCTTCCGCGCGCCCATGGGTACCGGCCTCGCAGTCATCGGCGTGGTTGTCTCGCTGGCGCTCGCCACCCGGATAAATCTGCGGGAGTCTGTCACGCTGGGCCTCACGGTTACCCTGGCGACCGCGTACTGGTGGGTAAGCCGACGGCGGAGACGGGGGTGAGACTCGGGCGCTCCACGGCCGAGCTGGTGAGCACCCTGCTGGAGTCCGCCGGGCCGGCCGACGCCGGACGAGCCGACTTTGCCGCGCTCACGCGAGTGCCGGCACCGGTAGCGCGCTACCTCGAGTACGCATTGCGAGATGGGCAACGCCTGATCACGGTGGCGCGCCTGAGACAGAGAGGCAGGCTCCGAACCAATACCCGAAGTGACCGCTGGCTGTCCTTCGACGCCCGACAGGTGGTCACCGCACGGTCGGCCGGCTTCGTCTGGGACGCGCGGGTCAGAATCCTGGGGCCATTCCACGTCCAGGTGTTGGATAGCTACATCCGGGGTCAGGGAGCCGGCCGGGTGAGTCTTCAGTCCGCCATAGCCCTCGCCAGCGATAGCGGCCGCATGGAATTGAATTCAGGTGCGCTTCACCGCTATCTGGCGGAGGCGGTGTGGTACCCCACCGCCCTGCTGCCAGGCCCGGCTCTTCACTGGAGCCCCATCGACGACAACAAGGCCCTGGCGACCTTGTCCGACGCCGGCCAGACAGTAGCGTTGGAATTCCGGTTCAGCCCAACCGGCGAGGTACGCGGCGTCTACACCCCCGGTCGGTGGGAGAAGGTGAAGGGCGGTTACCGGCAGACCCCGTGGGAGGGACACTTTTACAGCTACCGGGAGCAGGCCGGCATGCGGGTGCCTGCCGGTGGCGAAGTTGGCTGGTATGCCGATGGCCAGTGGAAGATGGTCTGGAACGGCAGCGTTATCGAGGCAGTCTATGAGCTCGAACAGTGAATCGTCTTTTGCCACTCTTTGCGAGGTATCTCATGATCTACCAGGTGCTCCTGCTTCTGGCACTGATACCATGTGCCGCGGCGGCCCAGACAACCGGTACTCGGTACCTTAATCCGAAAGGCTTGGTCAAGCCCACCGGCTACACCCACCTGGTGATCGCCCCGGATGGCCGGACGGTCTACATCGCCGGGCAGGTCGCCTTTGACAGCGCGGGGAAGGTCGTTGGGGAGGGCAATTTCGCGGCGCAAGCCGACCAGGTCTACCGCAATCTCCAGCACGCGCTGGAGAGCGTAGGTGGCAGCATGGCAGACCTGGTCAAGACAACCACCTTCATCACCGATATCAAACACGTCCCCACTCTGCGTGAGGTGCGAACCCGCTACCTCGCCAAGAACCAACCGCCGGCCAATACCCTGGTGGCGGTTACCAGCCTTGCGCGGCCCGAGCTGCTGATCGAGATAGAAGGCGTAGCCGTGCTTGGCTCGATCGTGCGGCACTAGTTGCCTTCCATGGACCGGCGTTGGCGGGCCGTCCTCACCCTGGCGTTAGCGATCTACGGCTATGTCTGCCTCCGGAACCCTGGAGACTATCGCTGGCTCGACAGTCTGGACCTGGCCATCCACGAGACCGGTCACCTGATCTTCAGCTTCGCGGGTGAGACGCTGACCATCCTGGGCGGCACCCTGTTTCAACTCATCGTGCCGGCGGCCTTTGTCGTGGCATTGTGGCGGGCCGGCGACCGGCACGGAGCAACGGTGCCGCTCTGGTGGATGGGCCAGAACTGCTGGAACATCTCGGTCTATATCAGAGACGCTCGAGCCGAGGAGCTTCCACTGGTAGGGGGCGGAGAGCACGACTGGGCGAGGCTGCTGGGCGACTGGGGATGGCTGAGCCGTGACGCCGCGCTGGCCGACGCGGTGCATCTGGTGGGCGTGGTGCTCTACCTGGTAGCGATTGTCGGCGGCGGGTTTCTACTCCGTCACAGCCCAGTAAACTCGCCTGGAAAACAAGGAACAGCGTTGGCCGAAGATGAACCCAGATCGTAACAGCGACCCTCCCCGCTTCCCCGCTTCCCCACCTACCTGCTGCGCAACAGCCGGGGATCGAAGGCGAACCGCTCCGGGCGCCCAATCACCACCTTGTCAAAGTCAGCGTGCGACGGATTGATCAGGAAGTTGGCCGCAGCAGGGATGATGGCGCTGGGCACCCGGAGCACCAGCGATCTTCCCTCGGCCACCCACTGGTCTCCGATTGCCCGGTTCTCGGTTGGGGAGGGGAACCGGCGCCAGCGACCCGGCAGCGCCGTGGTATCGAGGACCTCGACACACTCCTCCGGAAAGCGGAGGGTGGCCACCGAATAGCCCTGGAGCACTGCGGTTGATTGCAGGTGAGCCAGCACCTCGAGCGCCGCGAGTGCGATGCTGTCCGACGCATAGGCGACCCGGGTGCCGGGGCTGTTCCAGCGCCCACCGTGGAGCCGGGCGCCCTCCCCGTCGAAGGCCGTCGCCGCGTGGCGGGACTTGATCAATCTCCAGGCTGTAATCAACGGCACTGATCAGGAGGGAATGCCGTATTCCAGCCGGCCGATGAGTCCCTCGACTTCGCCGGCACCCACATCGGTTCGGGCCAGGTCCAGTGGCACCAGCCCGCCGAGCGCCGGCTGGGCCGACGTGAGCCAGGTCCGCGCGGCTTTGCTGTCGCCCTCGAACAGCTCCATGGCGCGGCCGAAGATCCGGGAGGCCCGCACCAGCCGATCGGACTCCTCCGGTGCCAGCTTGCCTTCGCTCTTGCGCCGGGTCAGCGTGCGGGTGGGGATCTGGATCAGCTCCGCGATAGCCCGGGCGGACAAAGTGGTATTTCGCTGGAAGCGAGCGACGCTGGAATAGGCGAGGCCCTTCCGGACATGCCGGTCAAGCGCCAGCGGCTCGTAGCTGCGGAGCCCGAGGAGGGCCACGTAATAGTGGCCTTCCGTGTGTCCGGAACGGATCCGGGACTGGATCTCGTTCAGATCCGCCGTGCCGGCTCCCGAAGCCGGAACCAGGGTGACGTGTAGAGGTCTAGCCATATGGCCTTAATTTAATAGCCAGATGGCCTGCCCACAAGACGCCTGGGCGGCCCGGCCGCCCCCGATCGGCCGGCTTATCTTTCTTCGATGACTAACCCACTCCGCCTCGAGCGAGCCGTGCCACCCCTTTTGTGCCTGCTCGCCATGCTCGCCGGGCGTGATATCGCGGCGCAAACCGACAGTAGCTCCCCGCTGGAGCCGCCCAGCGCCAGGGTGGTGGTCCTGCCGGTGGCGCTCTACAACGCACAGGCGAACATGCAGGAGGCCGCGGATTCCTCTCGCGCCGCGCTCTCCACCCAGGTGTTGACCGGCAAACTCCAGGAGCTGCTGGGTCCGCAGCTGCTGGCCGGAAGCCGGGTAGCGCTGGTGGCGGCCTCGCCGATGGCGCAGGCAACTACCGGAAAACAGCCCTGCAACGTGATCGTCGCCTGTGCCCGGACGGTGGCCGACTCACTCAAGGCACCCTGGGTGGTCATCGCCAAGGTCAGCAAGACCAGCAACCTCATCTGGCTGTTCACCGGCCAGCTGATTCACGCCCCCACGGGCAGGATCATTCTGGACGACTCCACTGAGCTCAAGGGACCACCCGAGGGAATGGTGCGGGCGGGGTCACGGATCTTCGCCGAGCGGGTTGCGCGTACCGTGCGCCGGGGCGGCGTGACGACCAACTTCCCCAATACCCCCTAACCCGGGAGGCAGCCATGGGCCGGCCACATCGACGACCTCGACGCCTACGGGCAGAAGATCAAGCAGGCCGGCGGGAAGATCATCGTGGAGCGGCAGGATGTCCCAGGCGTGGGACAGTTCTCGCTGTTCGAGGACCCGGAGGGCAGGGTGCTCGGAATGTGGAAGCAGGAGCGGAAGACGTGAAGCGCTGTTCGGAAGGGAGCAACGCCGGCGCAGCGGAGGTAGTGCGCTAGGCGGCGTGCTTGGGGGCCGCGGGATCTACCGCGTCCTCCGCCTCGGCTGGTTCCTGGTAGACCAACGCCAGCTGGGCCCGCTGAATGAACAGCAGCAGCGCCGTCGGCGGCGGTGGAGTTGGGTCGGTGCTCGGCGTGAACACGGTGCGTTTTGGCACGCAATCCCCCAGGCTGAGTTCAGCGATAAATCGAGCAATGTCCGTGCCGGAATTGCTCTCTCGTGTAACCTAACAGCTACCGTGACGTTCCGGTTTCGGGGCCTCAGGGATGCCCCGATTCGTCGCTGCAATCTGCTGGTTGCCTGTACCCCGAGCGCCTGATGGTTTTCCTCCTGGCCGTTCTTGCAGTCGCGGTTGTGGCCGGTGGCACCGCGGCCGTCACGGGCTTCGGGATCGGGAGCCTCCTGACCCCACTCCTGGCGCTTCGGCTCGGAACCCAGCTGGCGGTCGCCGCGGTGGCTGTGCCGCACGCGGCCGGCACCGCCCTGCGATGCGTTCGCCTCCGCCGCGCCATTGATTGGCCGGTACTGTGGAAGTTCGGCCTCCCCAGCGCGGCAGGTGGCCTCGCCGGTGCACTCTGGCAGGGCGAGCTGTCGAATCTGGTTCTCACCCGGGTGCTGGGAGGCTTGCTTGTGCTCGCCGGGGTGTCGGGGCTGGCTAATCTCACCGTTCGGGTGCAGCTCCGGGGCCCCTGGGCGATCGTCGGGGGGATTCTCTCGGGATTTTTCGGTGGGCTGGTGGGCAATCAGGGAGGGATCCGGTCCGCTGCCCTGCTCGGCGTGTCGTTGTCGCCGAAGCATTTCGTGGCGACGGCGACCGCATCAGCGCTGGTGGTCGACGCAGTCCGGCTGCCGGTCTACCTCTACCACACCGGAGCAATGCTGATGCAGCACTGGCCGCTGATCGGCCTCGCCATCGCGGGCGTCCTAGGGGGGACGCTGTACGGAGAGCGAGTGCTTCGTCGCCTTCCTGAGACTCAGTTTCGCCGCGTCGTGTCCCTGTTCCTGGTCCTGCTGGGCCTGAGCCTGCTGGTCACCGGGCTTGGCGCCTGAGCGCGGAAGCCATCACGGAGTATGACTACGGAGCCCCGAACCGCGTCACGGCCTCATGCGCCGCCCGCTGGAGCAACCGCACCGTGCTCTCCGGGACGTTGAGTGTCCGGCCAGCCGCCACGGCCGCGGCCGGCAGCACCCGCGCGTCGTGCCCGGTAATTCCCTCGTACACCACCAGAGCGGCCAAGTAGGTGCCCAGCTCCGAGGGGTGGTAGCCATCCGGCCCGTACAGCTGGAGCTGAGGGTCCATCGCCCATGCGGCGAGCCAGGCCTCGCCGGCCGGAAGGAACAAGCCATCGACTTCCTGGGCCGCGAGCTGGTAGGACACCCGTACCTCATCGAAGAATTCGAACCGGGTGGACTCGGGCCACACCATCAACAACGCGCTGCGACCGCCCGCCCCGGTGATGTAGGGATCGAGTAGTTTGGTGGCCAGGATCAGGGTGTCACGCGATAGATCGAGACTCGACGGCCCCTGCTGGAGAACCACGAAGTCCCACTCACCGCTCTGGATGACCTCGACGGCGTTGCTCTTCCCATTCACGTGATCGATCAGCGCGAAGTTGGGCCGGGCCACCGAGGCGACCTCGACCGTCTCCTTTACGGAGGAGGCAAGCTGCGCCACCGTGCCCGGGAGATCGTTGAAGTAGGTGAGGCTGTTGCCGATGAACAGAACCCGGTAGCTGGGACTCGGCTCGAGCGCGGCATTCCCACCACTACAACTGGCGAGAGCAAGAAACAGGACGAGCGCCCGCACGGCTCACCTCCAACCCGAGGCCCATGATGTTGGTTCTGGTCCATCCTTTGACGCCGGCGTTCACGTCAGGCACACAGACCGTTCGAAACCCGACACTCCTCGCTGTCGTCCTGTTCCCATGATGATTCATCCCCGAACCACTCCCCTGCTCCTGCTCCTTGCCTGTGCCAGCGCCGGCGCCGACCCTCCGGCAGTAATGTTTCGGGGCAACCCGGAGCACACCGGCGTCTCGAACGCGCGGTCCTTTTCCGGACAGGGGGGTGTGAAGTGGCAGGTGCAAACCGGGGGCGCGGTGCGCTCTTCGCCGGCGGTCACGGACACCCGGATATTCGTCGGCAGTGGCGACGGCAACCTCTATGCTCTCGACCGAACCAACGGGAGGATCGTCTGGCGCTTTGATGCCGGCGGCGCGGTAGATGCCTCGCCCGCCGTGGCCAACGGCCTGGTCGTCGCGGCCACGCTCGGGGGACGCATCTTTGCCGTGGACGAGAGCTCAGGCCGGCCCCGCTGGTCGCTCCAGACCGGCCCTGCCCTTCCGGCCAACACCTCACCGGCGGGCGGCTGGGATCTCTGGGCTTCGTCGCCGGTGATCGTGGGCTCCAGCGTCGTCATTGGGGCGGCGGACGGTGGCGTCTACTCGCTCGATCTCGCCAGCGGCAAGCAGCACTGGCGGAGCCAGACCAACGGCCGGATCCGCGCGACTCCCTCGGTACATGATGGCCTGGTAGTAGTCGGCTCCTGGGGCGGGTGGGTGTACGCACTCGATCTGCATACCGGCAAGGAGCGCTGGGTACATCGGACCGAGGGCGATACCCTGGACTCGAAAAAGTTCGGCTTCGACCGGCGGGCGGTTCAGAGCTCGGCCGCCATCGCGAACCAATCGGTATACGTCGGGTCCAGGGACGGCGCCATATACGCCCTCGAGGAGGCAACGGGAAAGCGGCGCTGGCGGGTTAGTCACCGGGGTTCCTGGGTCATCGGCTCGCCGGCGGTGCACGGGCGGAAGGTCTTCGTGGGGTCGTCGGACGGACATTTCGTCCAGGCGCTTGAATCCGGAACCGGCCGCGAGGTCTGGAATCTGCCGACCGGATCCAACGTGCTTGCCTCGCCGCTTATCGTGGGCAGCTCGCTGGTCATCGCCACCGCCCGAACCGATGCGGCCGCCGGTGACCTGCTCGCGTTAGATCCCGCCACCGGCGCCATCCGCTGGCGGCTCCCGCTCGATGAGGCGTCGAACTCGTCTCCCGCGGCGGCCCATGGCGAGCTCTATCTCGGAACCGAAGCCGGCACCGTGGTGGCCATCCACGAGGTCAGCCCGGTGATCCCCCGGATGGCCGTCTTCTACGACTCGACCCTGGCCGGCAAGCCAGCTACCCCCGGGGGACGGCTGGCGCTGGAGTACTTCAGAGAGCTCGGCTATCAGGTGCTGGACCGCGGTTCACTGGCCAGCTTTTTCGCGGACCGAATCGGCGATCAAGTTCCGAGCGCGGTGGTGTTCGCCATGGACGTGGTGCCGCAGAACGTGGCCCCCACGCTGGCGGACACGGTCTTGCTCCGCCGCTACCTCAACGCTGGCGGGAAGGTCGTCAACTTTAGCGTGCCGCTCGGAGCCGTGGTGCGCGACTCCACGGGTGCCGTCCTGGGTGACGAGCCCAAACGGATCGAGCAGCTCCTCGGCGTCCCCGCCGCGACCCTCGATTACGACGAAGGCGCGGCGGCGCCGACGGCCGAGGGACGCCGCTGGGGAATCGAACGGACATTCCGGGGCGATTATCCCATAGCTACGAGCGCCGTGACCCAGGCGCTCGCCCTCAATCGCGATGGCATGGCCACGGCGTGGGTGCGGAGCTATCGTAGCGATCGGCCCGGCGCGGGCTACGTCCAGCTCTGGGGCTTCGGTGCCACCATCGAGCGCCTGCCGGCGATACGCGCGGCGGCGGAGTACGGACTGCTTCGGAGAGTGAGAAGTGAGAAGTGAGAAGTAAGAAGGGAGAGGTAAGTCCTCCGCGGAGCCTGTCCTCGGCGAAGCAAGGGCTCCGGAGGACAACCTCTCCCTTCTTACTTCTTACTTCTTACTTCTCACTTCTTACCTCTCCTTCTCACTTCTCACTTCTCACTTCCTAGTGAATCATGATGTTCCCCGTAACCACCGGCCATGTCCGCGCATTGTCGGCCGGCCAGGGCTGGGCCGCACAATAGTTCTCCGAGGTATCGAACGGCGGCACGCCCTGGTCGAACCCGAAGAATGTGCTCCGATCCGTCTCGGGGCTGCCCTGGCCCAGATCGAGCACCCGGAACCAGACGTCGTCGCCGACCTCTGTGACCGGGTCCGGATCATTGCTGCTGGTGAGCACTCCACCGATCCAGGCCCTGTGGTTCACCGGATCCACCGCGAAGCAGGTGACAATACCCCCGTACTCGAATCCAAGGTCGTGCTGGTTCTGGTATAACTGACCCTTGACCTGTCCCTCGCCGTCGCGCTTGGCCGAAAATGAAAAGGTGACGGTTCCGAAATCCGGATGCACGAATTGTCCTTCGCCGGTCACCTTCTGCTCGAGCCCGGTCTTCTTCGGGTCCTGCCCGTCAGATTCCACACCGGACCTCGAGCCGTCCGGGGCCGTGGGGCCGCATGCCAGCGCACTCGCGGCAAGTATTCCGCTGCCAACCCATTTGGCGGTCCGCATCATCTCCTCCTTCAGTATTGTGAAAGGCAGTCAGAGGCAGGATAGGGGCTGCCGGGGCGGAGGTCTTGAACCGCAGTCGCGGCGATGGAACGGGACAAGCGCATTTGGTGTGCAGCGCGGTCGTGGCTGAAACGTCACATGGAGAGAAGTTGCGGACTGCATCATTCGTGGAGGACCCATGACCGCGTCGATCCGCCCTGTCCCCGTCACCATGGGGAGTCCCAGCTTCCGATCGCTTGGACTCGAGGGGTTCGCGGTGGTCGAGGCCTGGTTTCCGGCCCAGGAGGTCCTGGCGGACCACACCCACGACCGCGCTTGCGTGGCCGTCATGCTGGACGGCTCCTTCGATCTCCGCCTCTCTGGGAGAGAGTACCACTGCCCTCCCACGACGGTGTTCACCGAGCCCGCGGGTGAGACTCACGCGAACTTCATCGGGTCGGCCGGAGCTCACGTCGTAGTGGTCCAGCCGGACGCTGCCAGCACCGAGCTGCTTCGCCCTTTCGCCCGGTTCCTGGATCAGGCCACCCACTGCCATCACGCCGGGATTGCGGAGCGAGCCTCGCGTCTTGCCCGCGAGCTCGACCGGGCCGACGACCTCTCGGCCATGGCAGCCGAGGGCATAGTTCTGGAGATGCTGGCGACGCTGGCGCGGGTCGAGACCGCAGGAATACGCCGGGCTCCGCCATGGCTGCTGAGGGCGCAGGAGCTGCTTCACGCGCAGTTCACTGAGGTGATTCGAACGGCCGACGTGGCCACCGCCGTGGGTGTTCACCCCGCCCATCTAGCCCGCGTCTTCCGCAATCACTTCAAGCTGTCGATGGGATCGTACGTGCGGCGGCTGCGGCTCGACTGGGCCGCCCGGGAGCTGGTCTGTTCAGAGTCCTCTCTGACCGCGGTGGCCCTCGCCGCGGGCTTTGCCGACCAGAGTCACTTCACCCGGTTCTTTAAGCGTCATACCGGGCTCACTCCGAATGCATATCGCCGGAGCATGCGGCATTGAAAGCTTCCAGCGCCACCAGGGCGACGGCATCGGGATCCTTGCAGGCTGTTCCGATCACACAGGAGGCATGGGGTTCGCCGTTCTTACAGCGGAACAGGACCTCCCCGAGCCGCTCCTCTCCCCGTTCGATCAGCTCTACCACTCGCGCCCGTTCGGCGCCGCCGGCGAACACACCCAGAACCCGGCTCACGCTGAGCAGCTCCGCGACGGATTCGTAGCCCAGCATTCGGGCAAACGGCGCCCCAGCCGCGATGAGCGCACCATCGGAGTTGAAGAGACAGAGACCAGCGGGCGAGCCATCCACCAACCTCCGGAGCTGCTCTTCGGAGTGCCGGAGAGCCTCCTCGACCCGGCGCCGAGCCGCCATTTCGGTCCGCAAGTCGGCAACCTGCTTCCGGAGCGCGACCACCTCGTTGATGAGATCCTGTTTCTGTCGATGTTGATCTCGCATGTTCTAGGCTATGAGGGGCGGGTGGCTGGTGTCTTGCACCATCCGAGCCCGGTTGGAATGATTTGACGGTGTGGTGTGGAGCGAGGGAGGTGGCCCGGCGGCGCCAGTGGTCCCGCCGAGCCACTCGCCACTCATTGGGCTCTGACCAGGATGTTGCCGGATTCCACTTCGCGAAGGATGAGCAGTGCCGGCTGGTCGCGACACCAACTCTCAGCCGTAATTGTGCTGCCGGGGAAGGCAAAGCCGACTCCGGTTGTGAGATCCGGCGCGTCACCGGCTCCCTCTCCGTTGTCCTGCAGGCGCCACCACATGTCCACGCCGACGAGCGATTGATCCTCGGGGTCGGGACTGTTGATGTCACCAACCGTTCCGCCGATCCAGGCCTCGTTGCCGCGGACGGAGAGGCAGGTCACCGGGCCATGCACCGAAAAGCCCGCGGCGCGGAAATCGTATTGGTACTGCCCGCTGGTGGTGCCATCAGCCCTCCGAATCGCAGTGAAAGAGAAGGTCGTGAGACCCTCGACTCCTGCGACGATACGTGTATGGTGACCGCTCCCGGTGACCGATGCGGTTACCGCGCCAGCTTGGAGCGCGGGGAGACCGGCTTCCGGCGCCAGTGCCGCGTGGTCGTCGGTGCAGGCCGCCAGCGCTAATCCGAGTACGAGACTTCCAGCACCCCGAATGCTGTGCATACGCTTCTCCCTGTTTGACGTGTCGTCCGATGTCGTGAGGCTGGGTGAACCTGCGTTCGATGCTACGAGCAGCCTGATGGACCGACCAGAGGCCAAGCGACCAATCTGCGGCCAACATCGGTGAGCGTTCACCAATGGGCGACGAGCGGAGCGCGCCGGTGAGCCGAGGTGTTTGCCGCTTCCTAGTGCCCCCTCACCGTGCGGGGAGCATCGTCCGTCGCGCCGGGGCGTCGATTCGTCGCGGGATGTCCCCGCCCCGGCGCTGGGCGGGTAGATTTGCCGCGAGTCTCCACCCATCGGCAGGGCTAGCCCAGGGATTCCCTCATGTCACATGACCCGCAGGTCACCGGTCATCCCACTCCGGGCTGGGCCAGGATCTGGCTTCTCGCCTTTGCCGTCGCTACGCCGCTAGGCTGGTCCAGCGTCGCATTCGTGTACTTCGGCATGCTGGCTGTGGGTCGGCCGCTGACTTTCGAGCAGGCCACCCTTGCCGGCCTGCAGGATTGGTACTCCTGGGCCCTCCTGACCCCGATCGTCTTTTCGTTGGGCCGCCGGTTCCGACTCGAGCGGGACCAGTGGGTGGGCGCCCTCATGGTTCACCTCGTGTGCGGGACAATGGTCGCACTCGTCGATCTGGCGATGGTGACCGCGATCAACCAGTACTTCGGCCCCACGGTGAGCTTCATCGGCCCGTTCAGCGAGGTCTACCCTCGGATCGTGCTCCGCTACTTCCACTTTGCTTTCATCATCTACTGGGTCATCGTCGCGGCAGCGCATGCAACGGAGTACTACCGCTCCACCCGCGATGGCGAGCTGGAGTCGCTTGCGTTGCAGGCGGAGCTGACGCAGGCCCAGCTCGCCGCACTCCGGATGCAGCTCCAACCCCATTTCCTCTTCAACACTCTGCACACCATCGCGTCGCTGGTGCGCGAGGGACGGGGCGAGGCCGCCACGGCGACCATCGCCCGGCTGGGGGAGCTGTTCCGGCAGACGCTGGGAAACGTGCAGCGGAACGAGGTACCGCTCAGGGAGGAGTTGAGCTTTATCGAAGCGTACCTGGAGATCGAGCAGAGTCGGTTCTGCGACAGGCTGGCAGTTCGATTCGAAGTCGGGCCTGACACCTTGGAGGCAAGCATCCCGACGATGGCCCTGCAGCCGCTGGTGGAGAACGCCATCCGCCACGGGATCGCGCAGGATCCGACCGCTGGACGAGTCGAGGTCAGCGCGCGGCGACGAGATCAATCGCTCCGGGTGGAGGTCCGGAACGATGGGCCGGCCTACACCGGGGGAGGCGTGGCCAGTGCGGGTGGCGTGGGGCTCTCCAACATTCGAGCCCGGCTGCGGCGGCTTTACGGCTCCGGATACTTGCTCGAATTGCTTCCGGACGAGCGCGGGACCCTCGCGGTGCTCGAGGTACCATGGCGGTCGGAGCGGGAGGAACTCCCGTGACCAGTCCGATCCGGGTTCTTATCGCCGATGATGAGCCGGCCGCACGGCGGACCATTCAGCTCCTCCTGGCCGGCGATGACGAGTTCCAGATCCTGGGCGAGTGCTCCGATGGGGTGCAGACGGTCGAGGCGATCCAACGGCTCCGCCCCGACCTGGTCTTCCTCGATGTCCAGATGCCGCGGCGGGATGGATTCGAGGTGCTGGCGCGAATCCCACCAGGCTGGGCGCCACTGATCGTGTTCGTCACAGCCTATGATGAGTACACCCTCAGGGCGTTCGATGTGCACGCCGCGGACTATCTGCTCAAGCCATTCAGCGATCAGCGGTTCCACGCGGCGGTAGCGCATGCGAAGGAACGGATCCGGCAGCGGTCGGCTGGAGACCTCGAGCGAATGTTGTCATTCGTGAGAGAGCTGGGATCCCTCGCCGGCACGCCCGACGCCTGGCCGGGAGGGACCGCCGTTAGGACGGTGCCCGACCGA
Organism: uncultured Gemmatimonadales bacterium; assembly: GCA_963846435.1. Taxonomy (GTDB): domain Bacteria; phylum Gemmatimonadota; class Gemmatimonadetes; order Gemmatimonadales; family GWC2-71-9; genus CAVVWJ01. The sequence goes on from CAWJVX010000001.1 coordinate 218,941, forward strand.
GTCCCTATCCGCATCGCGCAGGGGGTCTTGCTGGTGCCGCTCGACGACATCGAGTGGGTGGAGGCACGGGGGGACTATGTGCGGGTGCATTCAACGGGGCGGGCCGATCTGGTGCGGGAGACGATCAGCGGGTTCGAGCGGAGACTGCCAGCGTCACGGTTCATTCGGATCCATCGATCGACCATCGTCAACCTCGGGAAGGTCCGGGAGATCAAGATCATCGCGAACGGAGAGCAGGTGGCGGTGTTGCAAAGCGGGACCCGGTGCCGGCTGAGTCGGAGCGGACGGGAACGGTTAGCTCAGCAGGTAAGCCGCCTCTAGTTTAAGCTCCGGGAGCCTATCGAAACACCATCGTCCACGGTTGCTTTCCTTGTGTCCTTGTTCTTGTCTTCGTGCCTTCGTGGTGAAAAACTGCGCAGGAGCGTCGCTACCATGAGCGGCACTCCTCCTTGATACATCTGCTGCTGATGGCGACAGTCATCAACCGTGCGGTAGCGCAGGACTCGCTCTGCACCGCGCACACCCGCGATGCCGATCCCTCGATCTACTGCCTTCCACTCTTTTCGACGGCCATTGCTCCCCTGGCATCGGGCACGGCCGTGCTGCAGCCGGAATCCGGACCCTTCGGGCTCTCGGTTACCCGGGATGGCAGAGTTCTCTCCCGCCTGGTGCTTACCCTGTCCGGCCTCCCCGAGCCCACATCACTTGGCCGTTACCACTCCTACGTGGCCTGGGCCACGACTCCTGACCTCGACCCGGTGATCCCGCTGGGGGCCGTCGGGAACGGCCGCACCGTCACCGGCCCGGTTAGCCTCGAGCGCTTCATCATCATGGTGAGCGCCGAGCGCTCGGCTCGAGCCAGGACCCGCGACGGCCCGCTGGTACTGCGAGGAAGCTCCCCCAGCCAGCTCATGGCCCCGCACGGCGTCACCACGCTTCCGCCGGCAGGCCGGCCGGAACATGACCACCGAAGACCAGGGTGGAGGATGCCTCCCATGCACCCGACCGTCAGCCGGATGCCTTTTGGCCTGGAGCGCTTCCTGCCGGACGTAACCCCCTTCCTGCCCGACTATCTCGGCAGGACGCTGCCTGGTGCATCGCCCAGCCGATCGTATCAGCTCACCGATGGAGACAGCATCACCCTCACCGCGGGCAAGGTCGGCCGGACCATCCGCGGGCACTCGCTTGTCATGTACGCCTATGATGGGCAGATCCCGGGCCCAAGGCTGGAGATTCCCCAGGGCGCAACGGTGACCGTGCGGTTTCGGAACCTCACCGACCTCCCGAGCTCGATCCATTGGCACGGCCTGCGCCTCGCCAATGCCGATGACGGCGTGCCCGGCCTCACCCAGCCGGCGGTGCCGCCAGGCGGCGAGTTCGTCTATCGGGTACACGCGCCGGATGCCGGCCTGTTCTGGTATCACCCGCACAATCGGGAGGATGCCGCACAGGACCTCGGGCTCGCCGGCAACGTCATGGTCCGGGCTCGGGGGGGCGGGCCGACGGATGGACTGGCGGACGAGCCTGCGATGAGCCCTTCGCATGCGCTCAGGATAAACTCCGCGAACGGGCGGGAAGAGTTTCTCATGTTGGATGACCTGCTCATCGGCGACGGGGGATTGATCCCCTATGGCCGCGAGGCCCCCACCCACGCGCTCATGGGCCGCTTCGGCAACACCCTGCTGGTAAATGGGGCCGAGGACTGGCGCCTGGAGGCTCGGCCGGGCGAACGAGTCCGACTGCATCTCACCAATGCGGCCAGTGCGCGCACCTTCAACCTGTCTCTCGAGGGCGCCCGAATGCGTGTCATCGCAGGTGATGCGGGTGCCTTTGCGGCTCCCCGCACCGTCGAGAGCGTGGTCATTGCCCCCGCAGAGCGCTACCTGGTTGAGGCCCGGCTCACCCGGCCCGGGACATACTACCTGGTCAACCGGGTGCGCGGGATTGACCGGATGACCGGCCGCTTCTTCCCTGAAGTGGATACCCTGGGCCGGGTGAGGGTGACCGGGAAGCCGGTTCCGGAAGCGGCGGCAGAGAAAGGCTCAAGCTCGAATCCACTCCTGGTGCTGGCGCGGAGCGTAGCCGGTCGAGTGCCCGACCGCATCCTCGAGCTTACGCTTCGGACCGGTACCCTGCCCTTTGCGCTGATCCAGGCACTCCGGCTGGACACCGCCTACGTCCATCCCGTGGAGTGGACCAGCACGATGCCGATGATGGACTGGCTCAGTACCGGCCGGGATGTGACCTGGATCATACGCGATAGCCTCTCCGGGGCCGAAGGAATGGCGTTAGATTGGCGGGTGCCGCGCGACAAGCCGCTTGTCGTCCGGCTGGTAAACGACAAGCACGTGCTGCACCCCATGGGGCATCCGATTCACCTTCACGGACAGCGTTTCCTGGTGCTCGCGCGAAACGGGGTTCTCAACGAGGATCCGGTCTGGAAGGACACCGTCCTGGTTCCTGCCGGCGGAACGGTGGATCTGTTGGTGGATACCAGCAACCCGGGCCGGTGGATGCTGCACTGCCACATCGCCGAGCACCTCGAGTCGGGCATGCACACCGTCATCACGGTTGACCGCTGACAAGACGGAGAGCGCGGAGGACCGAGAGGACGGAAGGTAAACAGTGATCTTGTCACTTTAGGAGCGTATCGCATGCGCAAGGCTTATCTGTCCCTTCTCACCGTCCTCTCCGCCTTCTCCGTCGTCTCCGTCGTTCCACTCCCTGCTCAAGCCCCGTCCCCCGCCGTTCAACGCTTCATCAGCGTGGAGGCGCCGGTTGTGGCCCTTACGCACGTCCGGATCGTGGATGGCACCGGAGCCGCGCCGGCGGAGGACCAGACCCTGGTGATCTCCGAGGGGCGGATCAGCGCCCTGGGATCTGCCGGGTCCACCCCCTTGCCCAACGGGGCCAAGGTGATGGACCTGAGTGGACATACCGTCATGCCCGGAATCGTGGGACTGCACGACCACACCTTCTACACCACCAACCTGCGGTCAGTACAGAGCAACGGCACCGCTCCGCTGCTCTACCTGGGGAGCGGCGTCACCACGATACGAACCACGGGATCGCACTCCCCCTATGCCGAGATCAACCTCCGGCGGCTGATCGACGCCCGCCAGCTGGCCGGACCGCGGATGCATATAGCCGGCCCCTATCTCACCGGCGGCCAGGGGGTCGGCAGCATGCACAAGGTGAACACGGCCGAGGCCGTGCGGCGGGTGGTGGACTACTGGGCATCGGAGGGCGTGACCTGGCTCAAGTTCTACACCGACGTGAGCCGCGAGGTGCTCGGGGCGGCCATCAAGCAGGCCCACAAGCGCGGCGTGAAGGTGACCGGACATCTCTGCTCCGTGAGCTTTCGGGAGGCGGTAGCGCTCGGCATCGACAACCTGGAGCATGGATTGTTCGTGAACACGGACTTCGATCCGGAGAAGCGGCCGGACTTCTGCCCCCCGGATGCGCTGGCCAAGCTCGCCAGCCTGGACATGAAGGGAGAAGCGGCCAGGTCCACGATTCGCGAGATGGTATCCCACAAGGTGCCGATGACTTCCACTCTCGCGGTGTTCGAGCTCTTTGTGCCTAATCGACCGCCGCTGGAGCCCAGGGTGCTGGAAGCGATGGCTCCCGACGCCAAGGCCGAGTATCTGACCAGCCGCGCGCGGTTGAGCGAGTCCGGCGCATTCGCCATTTCCCCCGAGGTGTTCCGCAACGCGCAACAGTTCGAGCTCGAGTTCGTACGGGCCGGCGGTCTGCTCGCGGCGGGTGTTGACCCGACCGGGAACGGCGGGGCGCTGCCCGGCTTCGGGGACCAGCGCAACTATGAGCTCCTGATCGAAGCCGGCTTCACCCCGGTTGAGGCGATCCGCATCATGACCCTCAACGGCGCGACCATCCTCGGCGAGGACAAGCGGCTCGGCAGTGTGACGACCGGCAAGCTCGCGGACTTGATTGTGATCAAGGGCGACCCGATCGCCCGGCCGGCGGAGATCCGGAATGTGGCAATGGTGTTCAAGGATGGCGTGGGATACGATCCGGCAAAGCTGATCGAAGCCTGCCGCGGATTGGTAGGTATTCGGTGACCGCCGGCCTGCGGATGCTGGATCGTCTGACACTCCCCGCTGTTCTGGTAGCAGTGGGGCTGGCGCTGGCCGGCTGGTTTGTCGGGCACGGCTTCCTCCGCGGCCGGACCGCCGCCCGCTACGTCGAGGTCAAAGGCCTGGCGGAGCGGGAGGTGGCAGCGGACCTGGCGCTCTGGCCGCTCCGGTTCGTCACCACCGGCAACGACCTGGCCGTGGCCCAGGCCGAGATAACCCGCGACACTCGGGAGGTCTACTCGTTTCTGACCCGGCATGGCATCGACACGACGGGGGTTCAGCTGCTGGCGCTGGAGGTCTCCGATGCCGAAGCCAACCGCTTCCAGGGCGAGCGGGGCGGCACCCGCTTCGTCATTCAACAGACCGTGATGGTCAGATCGGACAAGCCACAGGTGGTGCTGGCAGCGAGTCAGCGGGTCAGCGAGTTGGTCAAGGGGGGCGTCATTCTCTCATCCAGCGGTGAATACGGCATTGGCGGACCCACCTTCGTGTTTACCAAGCTCAACCAACTCAAGCCGGCCATGGTAGCCGAAGCCACTGCCAACGCGCGCGCGGCAGCTCAGCAGTTCGCGGCCGACTCACGGACTGCGCTGGGGGACATCCGCTACGCCAATCAAGGCATATTCGTCATCCTGCCGCGGGATCAGGCTCCGGGCGTCAACGAGGGGGGCCAGCTCCAGAAGATCGTCCGGGTGGTCTCGACCGTGCAGTACCTCCTGGAGTAACTCCCACCAGGAGCCACGCGCACACCGCGCCCCCCAGGGCCAGCGCAGCGGAGAGCAGCATGACCATCCGGAAGGCATCTACGAACGAGCTCTCGATGGCAGCCCTGAGCGCGGATCTAAGGCCGGTCGGAATGGAGGGAGGCACCGCCGCCGCCGCGAGCTTCCTGCGCTCGCTGGTAAGAAGCTGTTGTACCTCGGGCGAAACCCCCAGCTCGTCCAGCCGCCGATCCAGCCCCCGGCTGAATCCGTGGTAGACGATGATCCCGAAGATCGCGATAGCCAGGAGGGAGGCCGCCCGGGAAACTGTGTTGTTGATTCCAGATGCCAGCCCGGCGCGCTCGGCTGGCACCGCATCCATGACCGTGGTCGTGAGCGGCGCTACGGTTCCCGCCATGCCCAGGCCCAACACGGTCATCCCAGGGAAGAAGGTGGTCCAGTAGTCGCCGCTCGTTCCCGGTAGCGCCAGCAGCGCGAACCCGAGCCCGGCCATCAACGGGCCGGCAATGAGGAGCGCCCGGGCGCCAAAACGGTCTCCCAGCCGGCCGGCCCATCCCGACAGCACCGATATCAGGACGATCAACGGCATCAGGGCGGCTCCCGCGGCGGCGGGACGGTAGTGATGCACCTGAATCAGGTCGAATGGCAGGAAGTATAGGGCGCCGCCGAGGGCCCCGTAGAGGAGGAATGTCAGCAGGTTGACGCCTCTGAACGTGGGCGACCGAAAGACATCCAGCGGCATCATCGGAGCGGTGGAGCGGGTCTCGACTGCGAGGAACGCGAACAACAGGAGCACTCCGACGGAGAGCGCAGCGATGATCAACGGGTGGTCGAACCCGAATCGCGGGGCCTCCAGCAGGCCGAAGACCAGTCCAGCGAGCCCGAGCGTGACGAGGCCGGCGCCAGGCAGGTCCAGGCGATTCGCGCCGGGGTCTCGGCTTTCCGGCACATACCGGAGGGTGATGAAGAGAGTCACAGCAGCGAGTGGAAGGTTGAGCCAGAAGATTGCCCGCCACGATACCTCCTGGACCAACCAGCCGCCGAGCAGCGGACCGATGCCCGCCGTCGCGGCCGAGATCGCCGACCAGCGGCCGATTGCCTGCCCCCGGCGTTCGGGCGGGATACACGCGCCGAGCAGTGCCAGGCTACCGGGCACCAAGAACGCGGCCCCGAGTCCCTGCACCGCCCGCCCCAGGATGAGCCACTCGATTCCGGGGGCCAGGGCGCAGGCCACCGAGGCGCCGGCGAAGAGGGCCGTCCCGATGGCAAAGACCCGGCGACGGCCCACCCGATCACCCAAGGCACCCCCCAGAAGGAGGAGCGCCCCCATGACCAGCGCGTAGCTCTCCACCACCCACTGGACCTCGGCCGCCGTAGCGCCCACCGCCTGCTGAAGCGTGGGGAGGGCGACATTCACGACTGTTCCATCGATGAACGCCATGCTCGAGCCGAGGATGCTGGCCACCAGCACCCAGCGCTCCATCCGCGTTCCAGTGGCCGTCGCCGTTTGGGTCACGTACCCCTCGGAGTCCTGCGAGGGTGAACTCAGGCTAGGAAAGGTTGACTCACCACAATTTAGGTGACACTATGTTCAGGAATTCCCGCCAGCCGTTCGGACAGCAACTTCAACAGCCTGAGTTTCCCCAAACGGAGCGACATGCCGGGCACTCCGGTCACCAACCTCACAGGCATCGATTACGCCGTCATGGCGATCTACTTCGCCGTGGTGCTCGGCGTGGGGTGGATCCTGCGCCGCGTCATGCGCACCAGCACCGATTTCTTCCTGTCGGGCCGCTCGCTCCCCGCGTGGATCACCGGCATCGCGTTCATCTCGGCCAACCTGGGTGCCCAGGAGGTCATTGGCATGGGGGCATCGGGTGCCAAGTACGGCATCGCGACCAGCCACTTCTATTGGATCGGCGCTATCCCCGCCATGGTGTTCGTGGGACTCTTCATGATGCCGTTCTACTACGGCTCCCGAGCCCGCTCGGTTCCCGAATATCTCCGGCTCCGGTTCGATGAGAAAACCCGGACACTGAACGCGGTCTCGTTTGCCGCGATGACGGTCTTTTCGTCCGGTGTTTCGATGTACGCCATGGGAAAGCTCTTCAACCTCCTCCTCGGATGGAGTTTCGACGTCAGCATTCTCGTCTCGGCGGTGATCGTGCTGGCCTACGTGCTGCTAGGCGGACTCACCAGCGCGATTTACAACGAAGTACTCCAGTTCTTTCTCATCGTGTTCGGATTCATCCCGTTGGTCTGGCTCGGACTCCATGCAGTCGGAGGCTGGGAGGGTCTGAGCGCCCGCCTGGCGGAGGTGTCAACTGCGCGCGGGTTTCCGCCTAATGCGTACACCTCGGCCTGGTCCAACTTGGGCGACTCGGCCAGCAACCCGGTCGGGGTCGAGTGGTTCGGTCTGGTCATGGGGCTCGGGTTCGTGCTCTCGTTCGGGTACTGGTGCACCGACTTCCTGGTGGTGCAGCGCGCCATGGCGGCGGATTCGATGACGGCGGCCCGGCGTACCCCGCTCATCGCCGCCGTGCCCAAGATGCTGTTTCCGTTCCTGGTGATCCTCCCGGGCATGATCGCGCTGGTGCTCGTCGGCGAGCATGCCGGGGGTGGGGGACAGGGGCTCATCCCTGCCAAACTCGCCGCCGGTGGGGGGCCGCTCCTCGATAGCGCGGGGCGTGTCGTGCTGGATTACGACCTGGCCACACCGATGATGCTAGTCCAGCTCTTCCCCGCGGGGATGCTGGGGCTTGGGCTCACCGCGCTGCTGGCCTCGTTCATGTCGGGCATGGCCGGAAACGTTACGGCCTTCAACACCGTGTGGACCTACGACATCTATCAGAGCCACATCCGGCGCGGCGCCTCCGATGCACACTACCTGATGATGGGGCGGATCGCGACCGTGGGCGGGATCGTGCTGGCCATCGGTGCGGCCTACCTTGCCAGCGCGTTCAACAACATCATGGATCTACTTCAGCTCGTTTTCGCGTTCGTCAATGCCCCGCTGTTCGCCACCTTTGCGCTGGGCATGTTCTGGCGCCGTACCACCGGCCATGGAGCCTTTGCCGGCCTCCTCTCCGGTACCATCGCCGCGGCGATCCACCACGGGCTCACCCTTCCTGCCGGCGCCCACTCCGGAGTGAAGGGCGGGTTTCTCGGCGTGCTGCATACCTACCCCAGCGAGCTCGCGCAGACATTCTGGACCGCGATCATCGCGTGGACCACCTGCCTTGTGGTCACGATCCTGGTGAGCCTGGCCACGCGGCCCCGGCCCGAGGAGGAGCTGCGGGGATTGGTCTACTCCCTCACCCCCCGGCCCAGCGACCGGGCGCTGGCGTGGATTCGGCGCCCGTGGGTGCTGGCCATGGTCGTACTGGGGCTGACGGTAGCCCTCAACTTCGTGTTCTTCTAGAGGCGGATCATGAGTGCGTCAGTGGGGCTGGATGTCCGGGTCCCGATCGGGGGCCTCTTCACGGCTCTGGGCCTTCTCCTAACCGGTTATGGGCTGGCTACCGCCGGAGATTCGTCCCATTATGCCCGATCGCTGTCGGTGAACATCAACCTGTGGTGGGGGTTGGTGATGCTGGTGTTCGGCCTGGCACTGCTCGCGGGAGTGTGGCTGTCCCGCCGGAGAGTCGCGGCCAGCCGGCGGACGTGAGCCGGGAAACGACCGAGAGGGGGATACGGGAAATTCCCGGTTGACGGGCCCACAAATAGGTGACAGTATGATTCCGGGATGTCCGCACGGGCCTCCCGAACCGTTCCGAGGCGCTTCGGCGCTCCCCACCCCTCGCAGTTGCCGCTGAACGTTCGTGAGGTGCGCTCGATCGCGAAATTCTCGAGAAATTGGAGGATGCCGCTATGATCTGGAGCTCGCGTGCAGCCCGACCCGCCTTCCCATATCGCCTGGTCTCCCTTGCCGTGGCTGGGGTCGTCGCTCTTTTCTCAAGTCGAATATCGACCGCGGCGGCGCAAGCTGATGCCCCAACCGGTAGCATCGGTGGCAGAGTTGTGGACGAGGAGGGATCACCCGTGGGGGGTGCTCAGGTGTACATCGAGCGCCCGTCACTCGGTACCCAGAGCCGGCCGAACGGAGAGTACGTCCTCCAGCGGGTTCCGGCGGGCACTCACACCCTTCGGGTCCGCATGCTGGGCCTCCGACCCGAGGCAGCCAGCGTACAAGTCGAAGCCGGGCAGCGAACCATTCAGGACTTTTCTCTTCGCAGAGATCCGCTTCAACTCCAGACCATGGTGGTCACGGGCACCCAGTCGCCGAGACTGAATCTCGACGCCAGTGTCGCGGTCACGACGCTGACCGCCACAGAGGTTGAAGCTGCCGCGCCCCGGAGTACCACAGAGATGCTGCGCTACGTTCCCGGATTCACCCGGGTCGAGAGCTCGGGTGGTGAAGTCAACCAGAATTACTCTATTCGCGGCATCCTCGGCGTGGAGTACGTGGCCTTCCTGGAGGATGGGCTTCCCGTATACCCCGCGATGCATACCTACTTCATGAACGCCGATAACCTGTTCCGCTTTGATACCAATATTGAGCGCATGGAGGTTGTGCGAGGGGGAAGCTCACCTTTGTTCCGGTCCAATGCTCCCGGTGCGATCGTGAACTTTATCAACAAGTCCGGGGGCCCGGAGTTCGGCGGAACGATGCGAGCAACAGCCGCTACCAAGGGCCTCGCGCGCTACGATCTCAACATGAACGGGCCATTGGGTAGTGACTGGCGCTTCAATGCTGGCGGCTTCTATCGCTACGATCATGGCGTGCGCGACCCCGGGTACCCCGGAATTCGGGGCGGGCAACTAAAGGCCAGCATCACCCGGCTCCTGGACAAGGGCTACCTGCGATTCTCCGTCAAGCATATCGACGACAGGAACCTGTTCATCGTTCCACTGCCCTTCACCAATCCAACCGACCCCCAGTACGTACCCGGGTTCAGCGACTACGGGTCAATGGTCACGCCGGAAGGAGTAGAGATCAGCGTACCAACTCCGACTGGCGACCCGCTGAAGCTGCCGCTGGACAATGGACTCAAGACCAAGGCAACGTGGTTTACCGCCGACGTCTCGCTAGATCTGTCGGATGACTGGCATCTCCAGAATACAGCGGGAGTAATGCAGAACAACCAGGAATGGAATGCCATACCGAACGGTAACCTGTTCGCTGCGTCGGACTTTATCACGGCTCCCCTGGGTGAGGGCGGGCTGGGGTTTCCCGCCGGCAGCACCGGCCAGTACTTCTTTACCAACCACTTCGATGCCACACCGGCGCGAAATCGACTTCCCTTTGACACCCCCAACGGGCTGGTTGCCCGCCAGGGTGAATGGCACATCGACAAGCCGATTTCAGCGGTTCAGAATCAGCTCACCTTGCGCCGGAGTTTTGGGCCGCACTCGCTCTCGATCGGGGGCTATTTTGCCAATTACACCCAGGACAATCACTGGTTCTTTACCGATATCCTGACCGACGTTCGAAACATTCCTCGCTTCCTCGATCTGGTGGTCACCCCGGCTGGTGGCGGAGCGCCGGTAAACGTCACCCAAAACGGGTTCAAGAGATTTGTGTCCAACTACCAGAACGGGTCGGGACAGACGACGATGATATCCGGTGTGATCGGTGGCGAAGTTCAGGTTACCGACCGGCTCCGGGCCGATCTGGGCGTTAGGGCCGAATACAATACCTTCGTACAGACCTCGGAAAACACAGCCCCATTCGACCTGGACGCGAATCCAGCGACGCCCTACGACAACATAGTGTTTGGCAACAACACGTTCAGGCACTTGAACCGTGCCCTTTCCGACTGGTCGGCCTCTGTTGGACTGAACTACAAAGTGAATGACAATCTGGCGGTCTATGGCGCAGCTGCACGGGGCTACCGGATGCCAGAACTGGATAAGTTCTTGGAGAACAAAGTCCAGGAGCAGGTGGAGGTCTTCGAACCGGAGGAGGTCCAGACGGTCGAGGGCGGTGTGAAATACGCCGCAGACCGAGTAGGGTTGGCGGTCAACGGTTTCTATACCAAGCTCAAGAATATCACGGGACAGGGTGCGGTAATCGATCCGGGGACCGGGGAACTGGTCTGGCGAACCACAAGCGATCCCGAGGCTCGCTCCTTTGGCGCCGAGGTCGAGGTGTCCGCCGCTCCGGTGGAAGGACTCCAGCTTATCGGGACCGGCACCGTCCTCCGATCCGAGCAGGGTCCTGGGATCGACAGTCTGGTAGGGCAACGTCTCGCCGGCATTCCCACCATAATCGGGAATCTGGCGGCGATCTACTCGCCCCAGCGGGCGGCGGGACTCCAGCTCAAGGCCGACTGGCACTCGGTCGGTTCGCGCTTCATTGAGTCACCCCGAGATCGAATTTCAGGTCTTAAGCTGCCCTCTTACAATTACTTCAACTTCGGCGTGGGATTCGCTATCCCCAACGCTGGAACCAGGGTCAACGTCGATCTGTTGAACGCATTTCAGAGCAAGGGGCTGGAAGAAGGAAATCCGCGGCTGGTCGGTGTCGGCTCCACCCTCTTCTTTGCCCGGCCGATCCTGCCTCGTCGGCTGCAAGCCTCGATCGAGTATGACTTCGGAGGCGGCAGGTAGCAGCATACTGGTAAGATGACGAATCGCAGCGCCGGCGGCGGGCCATTGTGGCCGCCGCCGGTCTGCTAGAGGAGCATAGATGAGAGTAGGCCCGACGCTGGTGGCGGCGCTGTGCTGGACGCATGCGCTGCCCGGCGCCCGTCTTGAAGCGCAGCAGCCGGCCGGCACCACCGGGGACTCCACATTCCTCCTCGTCACCGGCAATCCCCACCGCTCGCCCTCGCCGTTCGTGGGCAACGGCCGGCTCGGCGTCGTCATTCCCGCAATGGGAATCGGCGCCTCGCCCTCCTTCCGGGCTGGGCTCTACGAGGACTCTCCGGGCGACGTGCCGCGCCTCGTAGTCATTCCGGCCTGGAATGCCATCGGTGTCTTCGACGGCGATCGCTGGATCGAAATGAAGCAGGCACCGGATAGCGCCGTACGCGCCTACCGGCAACTGGTCGACATGCGAACCGGGACGGCGCGCACCAGCTATACCTGGGTCAACGGCAGCCGAAATACCTCGGTACGGATCGAAACCTTCGTCTCCCGGGCCGACCCAAACCTCACCGCGATGCGGCTCGACCTGACCCCGCAGCACTCCGGCCGGATGCGGGTTCGGTTCGCGCTGATAGGGTGGCCACCTCCGCGCCGCCTGCTCCTGGCCAGGCTGGAGCGGTCAGATCCGGCCTGGAAGCCCGCCGACGTCTGGTACCCGGGCCAAATGATCACCCGTTCCCGGCGCTCGGAGCGTGAGCGCCGTGGGGCCCTCGTGTCGATGACCTCCACACCGGTGGGCCGCACAACTGAACTGGCTGAGGCCCTGGCCGTCTCCTGGGCCCCTGATCTCCCGGGCGCGAAGGCCAGTACTACCGCCTCGGGCGACACGGCACTGGTGGAGATCGCCTTCGATGCCTCCCCCGGTCGCACCTACACCTTCTCTCAGATCGGGAGCATCGTTTCATCGGACGAGTCTCCGCACCCGCTGGAGCGCGCCAGTCGCGACGTGGAGGAGGCTCGAGCCCGCGGGTTCGAGAGGCTCGCCGCGGACAACGCCCGCGCCTGGCTCCGCCGCTGGGAGACCGACATCGAGGTCGAGGGAAACCCCGAGCTGCAGCGGGTGGTCCGCTCGATGCTCTTCTACCTGCTTTGCAGCGCGGACTCAGGCACGAAGCTCGGCATTCCGCCGATGGGGCTTTCCAGCGCCGGCTATTACGGCCACATCTTCTGGGACTCCGACACTTGGATGTTCCCTTCCCTGCTCCTGACCCACCCCGACGTCGCCCACTCGCTGGTGGCCTTCCGCGGGCGTACCCTCCCGGCGGCCCTCAAGAATGCCCGGGCAAACGGGTTCCGCGGGGCGATGTACCCCTGGGAGGCGGATGAGCGCGGGGAGGAGACCACACCGCGCTTCGCGATCCAGAATGCGCGGTCGGAGATCCACGTCACTGGAGACGTGGCCCTGGCGCAATGGCAGTACTATCTCGCCACCGGGGACTCCACCTGGCTAGCCGAGGAGGGCTTTCCGGTCATACGCGAAACCGCCGACTTCTGGGTCAGCCGCTCGACCTGTGACGCCTCCGAGCGCTGTCACATCGAGAATGTGGTATCGGTGGCGGAGGGACTGATCGGCGTGACTGACGACGCGTACACCAACGCCGTCGCACGCAAGAACCTGGAGATCGCGGCAGCAGCGACCAAGCGAGTGGGCAAGCCCGCGGACCCCCGTTGGAGCCTGCTCGCCTCCAGACTCCACCTGCCCTACGATTCGGCGAGTCAGTTCTTTCGCACCTATGAGGGCGCTCCCGACTCCACCCTGGGGTGGGTCACCCCGCTTTTGAGCTATCCGCTCGCGGTGCCAATGAGTCCGCGAGCCAAGCGGGCACAGCTCGAGCAGGCCTTCGCACACCTGCTGAAGAAGGGCCCGGGGGCCATGATGGGCTCCACCATCCTCTCAGTGGGCGCGGCGGAGCTCAACGATCGCGCGATGGTGGACTCGCTGCTGCCGTTCAGCTATCGAACCCACCTGAAGGGCCCCTTCCTCATGCTCTCCGAGACACCGACCAACGATGCGGTCAATTTCGTCACCGGCGCCGGCGGCTTCCTCCAGCAGGTGATCTATGGATGGACCGGGCTCCGACTGGGCGAGCGGGGGTTGGAGCTGGCCTTCCCCCCGGTCCTCCCCTCGAGCGTCAAGCGGCTGGTTCTCCGGAACATCCAGGTACGCGGCCGGCGCTACGACGTCATCGTGGACGCATCGGGCCGACGGATCGTGCCCAGCCAAGCACCGGTCCAACGATGATCCTCCGCGCACCAGGTCTAAGCCTGCTCCTGTGCGCTGTCGCCCTGAGCCGTGGCGAGCTGGAGGGTCGGGGTGTCCGCAGCGCGCGTCAGCACTTGCCAGCAGATCTCGAAGGTTGCCGCGCGAGCGTAGCAAGTGCGAAGGCGCGTGGAGGATGCCCCGACCCCCCAGCTCGCCATCGAGCAAGTGTTCAGCCCACACTTCCCGTACTCGATTTCCCCGAACCCGGCCTGGATGACACCGCCTCGTACCAGGGATACAAGACCCGCTTCTATCGAGACTCGAAGCAGAACACGGTGCAAGTGTACCTCGAGCCCCGCGGCAGTCGGGTCGTCACCCTCTGGGCCGACGCAGCCAACGAGAGTGCCGGGTTTACAGTACGCGACGCCGCCGGGCGCCCGGCCCGCCTGACCTGGGGGGCCCGCGAAGCGGAGGTCACGGATGGTGACCTACGAAGCATCGAGTATCGGCTCGTAGCCGGTGCGTCCCGCATCGAACTGGGTGGATTTCTCCTGGGCTCGATGAGGGTCGAGCGCGACTACCAATACGGCAAACGACACTTGCAGCCATTGACACTGGCACCCTTTCGCGTGGCCGAGGAGTCGGTGCTGGTGGCGGATGTGGCCCGGCTCCCACGTGCGGAGCGACAGCGGCATCTGGCGCTCCTTGCCGCGGCTGCCGTGGAGAGTCTGCGCTCGCGACTCGGGCCGACCATGACCTCGACCTGTTCAGATACTGTCTGCACCGTAAGGGCGGAGCGCGCTTCGCTCGATGCGCGGAACCGGCTCATTCTGGAGCTCCGGGTGGACCCCCGGCGGGTGAAAGTCGAGGTACAAGAGGAAAGGGTTTCGATCCGGACCCGCCCCGGCTCCCCCATCAATCTCGCCGTTCGGGTTGCCACCGATGCTGCGCCACTGACTCCGCTCAGGCGTGACGAGATCTTCAACCCCAGCTTCCTGAAATTCCTGGAGGGGGCAGCGGCCACAACCGACAGCGCCGGCCAGATGCGTTACCGCCGGATGGAGCGCCAGGTACGGGGGGTCGAGCTGCTGAGCTCGAAGGAAAAGCTCATGGCCGGCCTGCCGAACTTCGCCACCTACTTCGGCCGCGACATGATGATGACCGCCCTCATGATGCGGCCTATCTGGACCGCCGGGATGTCGGAGCACGTGATAGCCAGTGTGCTGCGGAAGCTGGGTCCCAAGGGCGACGTGAGCCACGAGGAGGCGCTCGGAGGCCAGGCCATCCGGGAGAACGCGATGGTCTACGACTCGCTGGTCAGGGGGTACTTCCGCGCGACGCGAGCCGGGCAGCGGCAACAGGCCCTCACCCTCCTGGCACAGGCCCGCGCCGTTCTGGGGGAGCTGCAGAAGACGCGTGAGAACTACCATATGATCGACGACGAGTTCCAGTTACCCGTGCTCGCCGCGCGATATCTCGCTGATTCCGCCGTAACCAAGGAACAGAAGCGCACTTTCCTGTTCGACAGCTCCGATGGACGGGGCACCCGTCTGGCGCTGTTGCTGCGCGAGATGTCGCTCCTGGCGACCTGGACTCGTCCCTACGCCGACGACGCCCGGGCCATCAGGCTGGTCAGTTTCCCCCGGCGTGACGCCACCCACTGGCGATCCGCCAGCTGGCGCGACAGTGATGCGGGCTACGCGGGCGGGCGCTTTGCGATGGACATCAACGTCATCTGGGTGCCCAAGGCATTGCGGTCCATAGACACGATCCTGGGGGTCTTACCATCCCTGGGCATAACGCCGCCAACGCTCGACAGCCTGATCGCGGAGCCCAACGGTGCCCTCGCAGGTTATGTCCGCGACCGCTCGTCGCTGAGTCGGGCCATCGAGACCTGGAGTGGCGCCCGCCGTCACTTCAGGGTGACTCTCGCGTCGGCGGAGATCCAACGCCGCATCGCCGCGAAGTTGGCATGGCTCCCTGCGCCGGAGCGACGCTATTGGAGAGATGTGATGGCGGAGCACGGCGAGGTAACGGACTCGCTCACCTTTCTTGCCCTCTCACTCGACACCAATGGTCGGCCGATTCCCGTGGTCAGCACCGACCCCGCCACCGGGTTATTCCTGAATCCGGACTTGAAGCCGGCCGAAGCCCTCGCAGAACTTGTCCCCTTCCTTCGACCATATCCCGGAGGACTGTTGGTGGATGGACTTGGCCCTCTGGTGGCTAACGACGCCTACGCTTCCCGTCAGATCTGGGAGCGATTCCAAGCCGACCAGTACCACGGGCCCCGTGTGGTCTGGGGGCGCGAGGTTAACCTCCTGTTCCTCGGCCTCGCGAACCAGATATCCGCCGCCGAGGAGACCTCTCGACGGATCAGCGCCGGGCGGGTCGTGGGCAGCAGGGAGCTGGAGGACGCGTTGCACCGCACCTTGGCTGCGGTGAATGCGTCCGGACTGCAACACAACGAGCTCTGGAGCTATGAGATGAGGGGCGAAAAACTGGTGCCGGTCCGCTATGGGACCAGCTCGGATGTGCAGCTCTGGAATACGACAGACCTGGCGGTGGAGTTCGTGCTGGGCAAGATCCGGGCTCGGCCGTGACGGCGTCGGCACCTGGACCGAAGGGGTTCCTCATGGATGACAAGGAACGGCAGTCGGCCTTTATCTCGGCGTTGACGACCGAGCACTTCGTGCTCCAGACGGCGGTGAATGCCACGACCAACGAGGCGGGCACCCGGGCGTCCCTCTACATCCTGTCATTGTCCAGCTCCCTGATCGCGATGGGATTTGCGTCGCGCTCGCCGGAGATTTTTGTGCCCTTCGTCGCCATCGTGCTGCCAGCTTTGTTCCTGCTCGGGGTCTTTACGGTGGTTCGCCTGGTGGACAGCAACCTCGAGAGCATGCAGTTCCTGACAG
Organism: uncultured Gemmatimonadales bacterium; assembly: GCA_963846435.1. Lineage (GTDB taxonomy): Bacteria > Gemmatimonadota > Gemmatimonadetes > Gemmatimonadales > GWC2-71-9 > CAVVWJ01. The sequence goes on from CAWJVX010000001.1 coordinate 235,532, forward strand.
ACATCGCGCGCATCCGCGGCTATTACCGCACACTTACACCCGAGGCGGCGCGACCACTTTGCCGCCGAGAGTGGTCGCTGGCCGGAGGCGCGCGCAACGCCGGCGCTCCGGCTTGGGCTGCTGGTCGCGCTTTATCACGACCACTGCCAGCATGGTCGCGTTCATCAACAGCATCGTTGCCGGCGTGGGCGTAGCCTTGCTGGTCGGCGATCTCCTCGTCGAAGATCAGGTCCTTCTCGCATCATTCGGTCGGTGCCCTCATTGCCATCGTGCTGATGGCCGCGTTCCTCGGCTACCAACGCTGGCGATATCGCGTCTTCGACTCCGCCGAGCAGCAGGCGAGGAGCTAGGCCGGAGCCGGGTCCTACCCTACTCTTCGACCACTCTCCCGCTCGAACCAATGCAACCGGGTCCGGTCGAAGCGCACTCCCACCACGCGTTCCTCCTCGATCGCAGGCTCGGGCGGCGCCACCACCCGTAACTCAGCCCCATCGCCCTTGGCTCCCAACCGGAGGTAGACCAGCAGCTCGCTACCCCTCGGCTCGACCACGTCCACCCAGGCATCCGCGTCCCCCGCTCCCTGGGAGACGATCGTCAGGTCGTGCGGTCGAATGCCGAGCGTCGCCCCCGCGTCGGAGGAGCCCATCCCGGCCACCGCGTCACCCGGCAGGAAGTTCATCCCCGGGGATCCCACGAACTCGGCCACGAAACGGTTGGCCGGATGGCGATACAGCTCCATCGGAGGCGCGACCTGCTGGAGGAACCCGTCGCGCATCACCGCCACGCGCCAGCCCAGCGTCATGGCCTCTTCCTGGTCGTGGGTGACGTACACGACGGTGGCTCCGAGCCGGCGGTGCAGTCGCGCCAGCTCGGCCCGGGTCTCCACCCGGAGCTTGGCGTCGAGGTTGGAGAGCGGCTCGTCGAACAGGAACACCTTGGGCTCCCGAACGATGGCCCGGCCCAGGGCCACCCGCTGGCGCTGCCCGCCGGAGAGCTGTGCCGGCCGGCGACCCAGCACCGGATCCAGCCCGAGCGCCCGGGACGCTTCCCTCACCCGCTGGTCGATGGTCTCCGTCGCGGTGCCGCGCATCCGGAGGCCAAACGCAAGGTTCTCCCGCACGGTCATGTGGGGGTACAGGGCGTAGGTCTGAAAGACCATCGCGATGTCGCGGTCCTGGGGCGGCAGCGCCGTCACGTCGCGATCGCCGATCAGGATGCGGCCGGACGTGGGCGTCTCCAGCCCGGCGATCATTCGCAAGGCGGTGCTCTTGCCGCACCCCGATGGTCCCACCAGGACCATGAATTCCCCGTCGCGGATCTCGAGGTCGAGCCCCTGAGCGGCCACGTGGCCGTTGGGGTAGGTCTTGCCGACGCCCTCCAGTCGAACCAGTGCCATGGTTACCCTTTCACCGCGCCGGCGGTGAGTCCCTGCACGATCCGGCGCTGGAAGGCGAGCACGAGCAGCGTCACCGGCAAGGTGGCGATGACCGCCGCCGCGAGAATCTGGCCCCAGGGGACCTGATACTGCCCCCGAAAGAGCGCGATGGCGACCGGAACGGTCTGCCGTTCCGGCCCCAGCGTGAAGGACAGCGCGAAGAGGAATTCGTTCCAGCTGTACACGAAGGTGAGGATCGCGGTGGTGGCGATGCCGGGCACCGCCAGAGGCACGATCACCTCCCAAAAGGCGCGCAGCCGGCCGGCGCCATCCACCATCGCCGCTTCCTCCAGCTCTCCCGGGAGCTGGCGGAAGAAGCCCACCAGAAGCCACACCGTGAGCGGCATGGCGAAGGTCAGGTACGGGAGCACCAGCCCGGGATAGGTATTGATGAGCCGGAGCTCGCGCAGCAGCAGATACAGCGGCGACACAACCGAGATCTGGGGAAACATCCCGACCGCCAGGATGAACCCCAGCAGCAGCGCCTTGCCCCGGAATTCGAGCCGCGCGAGAGCGTAGGCGCAGAAGCGCGCCGAGCGCCACGCAGAAGATGGTCGTGGCACCGGCGACGATGAGCGAATTCCGGATCGGAAGCCAGAAGTTTCGCTCGGTAAACAGCGCTCGATAGTGGTCCAGTACCAGCTGGCTTGGCAGCAGCGATGGCTCCTGGAAGAGCCTGGACTCGGGCGTGAACGAGGAGAGAATGGCCCAGTAGAATGGAAAGGCGCTGGCCCCCACCAGCAGGGCAAGCACCACGGCCGGCCACCATCCCCGGCCTCTCAACGCTTGGCTCCGGTCAGCTCCGCACCCAACAGCTTGATGTAGAGGATCGCCAGGCAGAAGGTGATCAGAAATACGATCACCGACAGCGCCGATCCGTAGCCGAACTGCAGGTTCTGGAGCAGGGCGTTGAAGGTGTACAGCGCGATCGGCTCAGTGGAGGTACCCGGGCCGCCCCCGGTGAGGGCGTAGATCAGATCGAACACCCGGAATGCATCCAGCGTGCGGAAGATCAGCGCCACGAGGATGGCTGGCTTGAGCAGCGGCAGGGTCACGTGGCGGAATTGGCGCCAGGCCGATGGCGCCATCGATCCGCGCGGCCTCATAGAGCGAGGCATCGATGTTCTGCAGGCCGGCCAGGAGCAGCAGGGCCACGAACGGCGTAGTCTTCCAGACGTCGGCCAGGATGACCGGAACCCATGCCGCCGTCGGGTGGATGAACCACACTACCGGTTCATCGACTAGCGCCGAGGCCGACCAGCAGGCTATTCACGATGCCGGTCTGGCCCTCGAACATGAAGCGCCAGAGCAGGGCCGACACCACCGTCGGGATGGCCCAGGGAATCAGCACCGCGGCCCGCACCAGGCCCCGGCCGCGGAAGGCGCGGTTCAAGGCCAGTGCCAGCCACAGTCCGATGATCAGCTCGAGCCCCACACTGGTCGACCGCGAAGAACGCCGTATGACCGAGAGACGCCCAGAACCGGGGGTCGCGGAGCGCTTCGGCATAGTTGTCGATCCCGACGAACGGCTTTCCCAGCCAGGGCATTCGAAGGTCGTGCAGGTGGAGCGATTCCCACACCGTCCAGGCCAGCGGAAATAACGCCACCAGCAGGATGGTCAGGACCGCCGGGAGAACCATACTCCAGGCTACCCGAGCCTCCTGACGCTCTATGCCGGACCGCGGATCAGCGCCGGGCAACCGGCGCTCCCGTTCCCAGCCCCACCCGGTTCAACAGGCGCTGCATCTCCTCCTGCGCGCGAGCCAGCGCCGCGGCAGGAGTCAGCTTGCCGGGTGAGGGCGCGGTGGAGGTGAATCTGCAGGATCTCCGAGAGCTGGGTATACACCGGAGTGACGGGCCGGGGAACCGAATACTCGATGATGCGGCGGACCATGGCCGGCGGGATGGCCAGTCCGGATGCGAGATCGGGGTCATCGTAGAGGCCGGAGCGGGTGGGAAACTGCCCGACCACCTCGGCGCGCTCCCGCATCTGTTCCGGCCGGGTGAGATAGTCGATCACTGCCCAGGCGGCCTCGGGATGCTCGCTCTTCCGGTTGATCGCCAGCTGCGCTCCGCCTATAGCCGCCGTGGGCACGCCGCCCGGACCGGCCGGCATCGGCGCAACCGAGAACTTGCCGGCCACCCGCGATTGGGAGCTGTCCTGCATCAGCGGGTAGGCGTAGGGCCAGTTCCGCATGAAGGCGGCCTCGCCATTCTGAAAGGCGAACCGGGACTCCTCCTCATGCCAGGTCAGGACTGTCGTAGGGACGATTCCATCCCGATAGATCTCGTTCTGCATTTCAGTCAGCGCCCGGAGCCCGGCCTCCGAGTTGACCACCACCCGGCCACCGTCGAGAATGCGGCCGCCATGGGCGCCGAGATACTCCAGGAAGGTGGTTATCAGGCCCTCGTACCGCGCGCCCTGCCACACAAAGCCGTAGCGGGGGCCGCCCGGTTGCCTGGCCCGCCGAGCCTGGCGAACCAGATCCTCGAAGGTGGACGGCGCGCTGCTCATCAGGTCGGTACGCCAATAGAGCATCCCGACGTCGGCGAACCACGGGAGGGCATACAGACTGTCCTGCCAGCGGTTGGCCTGCGATGGTCGGGCGGAAAAATGCGGCGGTGTCGGGAAGAAATCGATCCAGCGGGAGGATCCATCCGGCGGCGGCGAACTCCGGGGTCCAGATGACATCCAGCTGGAGGATGTCCGGATCGCTGGCGCCCGCGTTGAGCCATTGCACGTAGAGCTGGTGCTTCTGGTCGGCCGCGTCGGGCGTCACCCGCTGAACGACCTTGATGCCGGGGTTCTCCTTCATGAACCGGGACAGCTGTCCCACCAGCACCCGTCCCTCCGCACCCAGCGCGCTGATGGGGAAAGTGACCACGGCGGGTCCCGGGAGCGAACTCCCGCCACCACAGGCGGTAGCGAGCAGGACCGTGGCGAGCACGGCGGTGACCCACCGGTTAGTCAATCAGGGGGCTCCTCGATGGAAAATCATGCTGCGGGAAGGCTCGGAGACCGCCTGTATACTGGCGCGGGACAGGCCGCGGCGCCAGCGGGCCTATCTAGCGCCCCCCTGGCCGGCGCTGCACGTTAGAGCCCATAGCCCATAGCCCATCCCCATAGCTCTCCGAGGCCACTCATGCCAACCTACATTTCCCTTCTCACCTACACCCAGCAGGGTATCGCCAGCATCAAGAAGGGTCCCGAACGGCTGGAAGCCGCCCGGCAGGCATATAAGCGGGCCGGGGGCGAGCTGAAGACATTCTTTCTCACGATTGGGCGATACGATGCGGTGGCTATCGCCGAGCTGCCGGACGATACCGCATTGGCCAAGATGATGCTGGCACTCGGTGCGTTGGGGAATGTGAGGACGGAGACACTGCGGGCCTTCAACGAAACGGAATTTCGGAAGATCATTGGCGAGCTGCCCTGATGCGAGGAAGTGCCGGCGCTCGCTTGTAATCCTGCATCACGACGGTCAGTCCCTCATCGGCCCTGGTCCTCGAGTAGCCCGCGACGAGCTGAGCCTTGTACTCGTCGAGGAAGAAGTCGAACGGGTCCTCGGGCACGGCGTCCACAATCAACAGATCCGTATCGTGCATGGTGAGCTTCCCGAATCGGAGAAGGTTGCCCCGATAATACATGTAGTTGGTGGCCTTCCGGTCCGGCACCGCTAGTTGTCGGACCTCCTTCCCGGCTGGGGGCTGGAACACCTGCACGATCTCGCTGTCAGTCACCTCGATGCCCCCGACCCTGCCCTCTACCCTCGGAGGAGGCAGGAGAGCGGGCGGCGACAGGAAAAAGTCGTCCTTCTGAATCCGAACTCCCCGACCGGCCCTGAGCTTGACCAGCTTGTCGAGATGGAGCCCGAAGAATTTCATTAGCCCGCCAACCCCGATCCCAGCGGCCTTGACCGATTTGGGATGAATCCGGAGCTCTCCGTCCGGAGTGAGTGTAAGCTCCCCCAGCATCTCGAAAGAGATACCGCGCATGGTACCCCGCTGCCTCAGCTGACCCTTCTCGATCGTAATGGTCAGCCTGCGGAGTGGCGAACCCGGGTAGGCGAAGGTGTAGCGGTTCAGCAGCTCGCTGAGCGATCGGGGTGACATCCGGATCCGGGCGGAATCAATCCCCAGCGTGAAGGAAGATTTGTCGTCGAAGTAGGGCGAATGCTCGGGAGAAGTCGGCTGGAGCTCACCCCGGAGATAGTCGATGCGCAGTACTATGGTGGAATCGACGTGAAAGTCGACGTGCCGCATCTGCACTGCGACGTTCTCCGCTTGGTGTTGGGCCAATGCGTCGAGCGGCGCCAATACCGGTAGCGCGGCGAGGCACAACGTCTTGATTTTGTCCAGGAGCATACCAGCTCCCATCCATCCGGTAGATCCGCGAGCAACTCCTGCTACTCGGCCGAAACTGCCGGTGTGGCCGCCGGCCCCGCGTGTGGCTTGAAGATCCGGCGCCAGACCTTCTCGGCCATCCACGACCGGAAGTTGTCCAGGATCTCATACACGGTGGGGATCACCAGCAGCGTCAGCAAGGTAGAGGTGATGACCCCGCCGATCACCGCTCGGCCCAGCGGCGCCCGGAAGTCGGCTCCCTCGCCCCGGCCCAGCGCCACCGGAATCATTCCGGCGATCAGGGCGATGGTGGTCATCATGATGGGCCGGAGCCGGATCCGGCCGGCCTCGATCAGCGCTTCACGCAGCGGGGTTCCGCGCTCGTGCTCCCACTTGGCGAAGTCGATGAGCAGGATCGCGTTCTTGGCCACGATGCCCATCAGCAGGATCACCCCGATCAGGCTCATGATATTGAGCGTATCGTGGGTGACGATCAGCGCCAGCACCACACCGATGAGTGAGAGCGGTAGCGAGATGAGGATCGCCAGCGGGTCGAGGAACGAGCCGAACTGAACCACCAGGATCAGGTACATCAGCAGCACCGCCGCGCCCAGCGCCGTGAAGATGCGGGTGAACACCTCCTGCTGATCCCGCGCTTCCCCGCCCTGCGTAATACGGTACCCCGGTGGAAGCCGGAGGCTCTCGAGCGTGGCATTGATGTCCCGCGTCACCTCCGTCAGGGAGCGTCCCTGTACGTTGGCCTGAACGTTCACCACGGTCTCCCGATTCAGATGGTTGATCTGCGCCGGGCCGATGCCCTCACGGATGCTGGCCACCTGGCCCAGGGGCAGGGTCACCGGCTTGCCCTCGGCGCCGGTAATCACCAGTGGGAGTCGTTCCAGATCTATGGTCCGTTTTCGGGCTTCGGGGGTCAGCCGCACGGTCACATCGCGCGTTTCCCCCGTGGGATCGACCCAGTCGCCCGCGTCGATTCCGGCGAATGCCGGCCGTAGCGATTGCGCAACCTGGGAGACGGTCACCCCGAGTGAGCCTGCCAGGCCGCGATTGAGCTCCACCACCAGCTCCGGCCGCTCACCCCGGGTCGAGAGCCCCACGTCCACCGCGCCCGGGACCTTCCTCACCAGGGCGGCGGCGCGCGAGGCCAGCCGGGTCAGTACTGTCGGGTCCTGGCCCCGCATCTCGATCTGGATCTGCTTCATGGCTCCGCCGAAGCCGCTGGTGAAAACCGAAATGCTGGCTCCGCCGACGCGGCTCAGCTCCTGCCGCAGAGTGCTGCCCAGCTCATCCTGACTGATGTCCCGCTTGGCCTTGGGAATCAGCCGAACGTAGATCAGCGACTGGTCTACACCGGGGGCACGGAGCGGGATCGGCGTACCAACGGCGGTGTAGGTGTAGGCCACCTCCTTATGCGCCCTGGCGATCCGCGCCACCTCCTCCGATTTGAGCCGGGTGTATTCGAGGTTCGAGCCCGGCGGGGTCTCGACGATCAGGCTCACTTCGCTGCGGTCGCTCACCGGGATAAACCCGGCGCCGCCGACGGTGGCCTGAAGCGCGATGGCGCCGACGAACGACCCCACCGCAATGAGCACCATCGCGAGCCGGTGGTCGAGCGCCCAGGCGATCAGCCTCTGATACCGCCCTGCCTGGCGGTCGAACCACCGATTGAAGCGGTCGAGCGTCCGCGCAATGGGGTTGCGTCGCTCGTGCGCCTCGGTCTGGGGGTCGGCCCAATAGGCCGAAAGCATCGGGTCCAGCGAGAAGCTGACGAAGAGCGAGACCAGCACGGCGCAGGCAATGGTCAGGGCAAACGGCTTGAACCACTGCCCCGCGATTCCGTACATGAACGCCACCGGGACGAAGACCGCGACGATCGAGAACGTGGTGGCGGCCACGGCGAGTCCGATCTCGTCGGTACCCTCGATGGAGGCCCGCATGTGGTCCTTCCCCATCTCGATGTGCCGGACGATGTTCTCCCGCACCACGATGGCGTCGTCGATCAGAATGCCGATCGAGAGCGACAGGCCCAGCAGGGACATCGTATTCAGGGTGAACCCGAAGGCCCAGACGGCGATGAAGCTGGCCAGCACCGATACCGGCAGTGCCAGGCCGGTGATCACCGTCGAGCGCCAGGAGTTCAGGAAGAGGAAGACCACCAGCACCGTCAGCAGGGCTCCCTCTATCAGGGCCTCCTGCACGTTGGCCACGGCCCGGCTGACCCGCTCGCCCGCGTCCTGGACGATCTCGAGCTTCACTCCGGCAGGCATGGTGCTCTGCAGACGGGCAACGCGGGCTCGGATCTGATCGCTCACCTGAGTCGTGCTGTATCCCTTGGACTTGATGATCTCGAGCCCCACCGCCTGCCGGTCGTCGTAGAGCGCCAGGGTGCGCGGCTCCTCGGTGCCGTCGTATACCTTGGCCACCTGACCCAGGCGGATCGTCTGCCCCTCCCGCTCGGCCACGACGAGCTTGGCGAAATCCGCCGGCCCTTCAGCCCGGCCCTGCAACCGGATGGTGCGCTCCTCCAGCTCGCCATTCAGCCGCCCCACCGGTGCTGCCAGGTTCTGTGCCTGGAGCGCCTGTACCACCTCTGAGACGCTCACGCCGGATGCCTGAAGGGCCTGAGGCTGGAGCTCGACCGTCATCTCCCGCTCGATGTTGCCCACCACGCTCACCTGGGCCACCCCGCCAATCGCCCGCAGCGCGCGAGCCACGCCGGGATCGGCCAGCCGGCTCAGGGTCGTGGCCGGCACGGAAGCGGAGGTCAGGGTCATGGTGATGATCGGCTGCTCGGACGGGTCGAACCGGGTCAGCACCGGCTCCTCCATCTCCACCGGAAGATCGTCGCGCTTGGTGGAGATGGCGTCCCGGATATCCTGTGACGCCTGCTGGATCGGCTTCTCGAAGTCGAAGAAAATGGTGCAGGAGGCCAGGCCGTCGGTCCCGGAACAGGTGGATTTCTCACCGTCTACGCCGCTGATGCCGAAGATGGCGTCCTCGATCGGGTCGATGATTTCCCGGGTTACCTCCGAGGGAGTGGCCCCCGGGTAGACGATCGTGAGCCCGATGACGGGCTGCTGAATGTCGGGGAACTCATCGGTATGCAGGTTCAGCAGGGCGAAGATGCCAAAGACCACCAGCGCCACCATGGCTGTGACGGTGACGATGGGCCGCTTGATGGCAAAGTCGGAGATAAACATCAGCGGCTGCCCTCCTCCTCCTCGGTGATCCGAACAGCGGCCCCCTCGGTCAGCCCTTGAGCCGAGCCGAGCAGCACGGTGTCGCCCGGCGTAATCCCGGAGTGGATCTCCACCAGCTCGGTGGCCTCGTCACGGACGCCCACCCGCACCGGTACCACGTCGACCTTGCCGGTCTTGAGCCGGTGGATCACGGGCTCCGTGCCCCGGCGATCCACCGCGGAGGTCGGCACTGCCACAGCCCGCCGAGCATCGGTGGCTACCCGGCCCTCGGCATAGAGACCTGCCACCAGGGAGTGCTCGGCGTTGGGTATCGCCACATAGATGCGCACCTGGCGAGTTGCAGGATCGACGGCCGGATTGATCCGCTCGATCCGCCCGCTGAAGCGGCGATCGTAGCCGCTGACGTTGAACTCCACCGGTGTGCCCACCTTGAGCCGGTCGATTTCCTCAACCGGGACCGTGGCCTCGAGACGCAGGCTGCTCAGATCAACGATGGTGAAGAGCTCCGCTCCTACCTGCACGACATCGCCCGGGTCCACCGCCCGCTCGCTCACCGCACCGCTGATCGGTGCGCGGACCAGGGTGTTGCCGAGCTGCTTCTGAGCCAGGGCCAGCCTCGCCCGCGCATCGGCCAGCGCGCCCTCGGCGTTGGTGGCGTTCAACTGGGCGGTTTCGAGGTCACGCTCCGGCAGGGCGCCTGCCTGTGCCAGCCGGCTGGCCCGCTCGGCGTTGCGCTGGGCAACCTGGAGCGCGGACTCGGCACTGCGCACCGCCGACTTGGCCGAGAGATAGGAGTCCCGCACGGCGGAGTCATCGATGCGGGCGAGCAACATCCCCCGCCGCACCCGCTGTCCCTCGTCGGCGAAGGTGCGCTCTACCGGGCCCCCGAGCTCGGCGCGAACCCGGGCTTCATTCCTCGCCTCAAGGGACCCCGAGATGGGAGGACCGCTCCTCAGCTCCTCCAGTTTCGCCACCGCGATGTTTTCCTGCCCCACCAGCACCACCGGATCGGCGGCCGCCATTCCCGTATCGGTTGCCTTATCCCTACACGAGGCCAGAGCGAGAGTAAGCACGGCCAGGATGGCCCGGGAACGCATCTGTCCCACTCGACACCGCTGCTGACCCATCATTGGCCTGCCGCTCCCGGTTGGGTGATTCCTGTGAAGTCGCTCTCCGCGGTCGGCGGAGGCGGCTGATACATCGGCGTGGTGGTCGTGGACTGGACGGAGGCAGGAGCCGTGGCACCCGGCGCACCTGCGCCGCCCACCCCGGCCAGCGGGAGGGCCGGGAGCAACAGGACCCGTACCTTGGCCACCTGAAGGTCCCGGGCTGCCCGGGCACGGCTGGCCTGGGCCTGCTGGAGCTGAATGCGGGAATCGAGCAACTCGGTCTGGGTCGAAAGGCCCTCGCGGTAACGCAGCTCGGCAATCTCATAGGCGCGTGCGGCCTGCTCGACCGTGCCCGCGCTTGCCTGCCATGCCGCTTCCGCGGCCTCGAGCTGGATGGCCACGTTGCGCGCATCCACCTCCGCCAGCTCGTGCGTCTGCTGCAGCCGCAACTCCGCCTCGCTCAGGTTGGCGCGGGCCACATCCTCCTCACCGCCGATACGGCCCCCGGTGAAAATCGGAAGCTGAAGGCCAAGCGAGACCACCCAATCGTCCACGAATCGAGCCCCAAACGGAGAGACCTTCTCCGGATAGCCGAGCTGGGCATACTGCGATGTGAGCGCCACCTGGGGCAGGCGCTGGCCCCGGGCCACCCGGAGGAGGCCACGCTGCGCCTGGACCGCCTCGGATGCTTGACGCACAGGAGCCCGTGCCGCGGTTCCGGTATCCCCCGTCGTTCCGACCACAGATTGCAGCCGGGCCGAATCAGCCAGCGTCGTGTCCCCCAGTTCGGTCGTGAGCACGACCGGCTCGTCCAGGGGAACATCCAGCAGAGACTTGAGGCGGAAGTAGGCCAGATCACGGTCGGCTCGCCGCTGAATCACGATGGGCCGCTGGTTGTCCCGGGTCACTCGCGCGCGGAGCAGATCGAACTCGGAGAGATTGCCGACCTGCCGCGCCAGCTGGGTTTGACTCAGTGTCGTGTCTGCCTGGTCGAGCGTAGCCTGTGCGATGGTAAGCAGGCGATCGGCCAGGGTGGCGTCGTAGTACGCTCCGGTCACGTCGAGCAGCAGCTGAGCCCTGGCCGAGGTCAGGCCGATGGCGGCGCTCCGAACCCCTGCACCAGCGGCCTGCGTTTGTCCCCGCAGTTGCCCACCGCTGAACAGGGTCTGGGAAAAGGAAAGGCCGAAACGGTAGGTGTTCTCCCGCCCGAACGGCAGGTCTCGCAGGCCTCCGAACGGGTCCTCGGCACTGGCGCATTCGACCGCGCTTTCCAGCGAGTCGAGGCGCTGGTCGATGGGCAAACCCGGCTGCGCCACGAACCGGTCGCAGGCAGGAGCGGGTGTCGAGCTGGTATCCGTGCTCCCCTCCAGAGCAGAAAACTGACTCTGGAGCGTCCGCTGGTAGGAAGCCGTGCCGTTGAGCTGAGGAAAGTACGCGCTGCGGGCTCGTCGGCGGTCGCCCTCGGCGCGGGCGAGCCCGGCCCGGGCAATGCCGACCGACTCGCTGCGCTTCTCGGCGAGCTCGAGGGCCTCACCCAGCGTGACCGGTCGCCCCTGTCCTGCCGGCGTCTGCGCCGTCAGCCGCGCCGGGGTAGCAGTGCCGCCCACGGCCAGGGCGACGGCGAAGAAATACTGTTGAACGCGAGATGTTTTCATCCAGTACCCTGTGACTTACGCAGACCAACCCCCAGACCCCGAAGAAAAAGCCGGACATACTGGTCCAGGGCCTCCTCGGGTCCGCTCCGGTACAAGTCGGGCATGATATCCCGGCCCATCGCGTCGGCGAAGAGCGCACCCATCAACATGGCGGACGCAGCCGTCTCATCGAACGGAGCCTTGGCCAGACCGGTTGCCCGAAGTCGGCGGAGGTAATGGCAGAGGGCCTTTGCAGCCACGGCGGGCGGGCTGTTCGGTTCGGAGAAGATTCCCGGATGCTCTTCGATCTCTCCCATGCAGGTGCGGATCAAGGATCTGCGCTCCCGCAGCTCCGCGATGTGAGCTTTGGCCCAATCCCTCAGCTCGCGGAACGGGTCACGGGGAGTCTGCGGCAGCAGCTCCGTCACCAGCGAGTGCCCGGCCCGGGCAATGGCCTCCCGCATCAGCGCCTCTTTGGAGCCGAAGTGGCGGAAGAGGGTGATTTCGTTCACCCCCGCCTCCACCGCGATGCGCCGGGTGGTGGCGCCGCGATACCCCGCCTCGGCATACAGGCTCGCGGCGGCCGCGAGCAGCTTGTCCCGAACTGTCATGGCGCCAGTATACTGCAAAATACCGTTGTAAGCAAGTGACTGCTTGCAACCCCCACTTGCGCGCCGTGCAACCTCTGGTTAGCGTGTCTTCGTCGCCCCTAAGGGCGGCGCCGATAAAGGCAAACCCGTCGTGAGGCGGGGACGCAAAGCCAGGAGTCCTAAGCGCGTAAGCGCCTAAGGATTGTCCAGCTGCCGAAGCCGAGCCCCTAGCTCCCCCTTCGGCCTGTCCCATCCGGGATGGGCGTTTCCGTTTCAGACCCCTGCTCGCGCGAGTTCGCAGTCGCCGCCCCAGGCGCTGCGTTGACGATCGATCTCGATCGTGCAGGGAGCGTCCACACTTCAGCGTCGGAGACACTAATGCGCCGCAGTCTCGTGGTTTCGCTTGCCCTGCTTGCGATCGTTCAATCGCCGGCGGTGGCCCAGACCTGTCTTGGCTTGGCCTCGTTTTCCCATGGCAACATGCAGGTGTCCGGCAACGGGCAATTCGCCGATGGCATGAACCGGTTCGGTGCAGGGTTCAGCTACGGGCTGCCCGCCAGCGTCTTCGCCGGCGCGCAGATCTCCACCACGTCCTTTGACGGGGCGGATGCCTCTTCCCTGGGCATCGGGGCCAACGTTGGCTACCAGATGACCGTAGGCAAGGCTGCCAACATCCATGTGTGCCCGACCGCCAGCTTCGAGATCGGCATGGGCCCGGATGACGACGCGCTCGGCCTCGACGCCTCGAGCCGTGCAGCCAATGTTGGCTTCTCGCTTGGCACCACGATGGGCGCCAGCCCCCGCATGCAGATTATTCCGACCGCGGGCCTGGGCCTGGCGTACGGCAAGCTCTCGCTGGATAACGGCACCACGACCAACGAGGTGTCGGACACCTACGGGCAGGCTCGCCTGGGTGTTGGCTTCATCTTCAACCAGCAGATCGCCGTCCGCCCCAGCGTCGACATTCCGCTGGGCCTGGACAACAGCGATCCTACGTTTGGCCTGACCGTGGCGTATAGCTTCGGCAGCAAGCCGGCCCCAGCCCGCCGGCGCTAATTCCGGAGCTGGTCCAGTAACACGAACGGGAGCGGCTTGCCGCTCCCGTTTCGTTTTGTACCCCGCCCGCGTTTCCAGCGTCAATTGGTCCGCATTTTGCTTCTGAGACGCGGCGCCGCCACACGCGGCTGTCGATAAAGGCAAACCCGTCGTGAGGCGGGGACGCAAAGCCAGGAATCCCGAGCCCTTCGTTTCACTCAGGGCAAGCTTGCGAGGGATCGTCCGGCTGCCGAACGAGCCTAGGCTCTCCCGGCCTTCCCATCTCCGACCCGAGACCGATTCACCTCCCGCGGCGACCCCTCGCCGTCGGCTGGCGGTCGGCCTTCGGCACACACTCCTTCACTCAAGAGGCGACATGGGTACACTCCGGGCAATTGGGTTCAGCGCGGTTCTCGCGGTTCTGCTGGCCGGCTCAGCTTCGGCTCAGCAGGCGCAGACGCGGCAGGGATTCTGGATCGGCGGCGGGTTGGGCTACGGCTCGCTGGGTTGCGATGGTTGCGACCGTGTCGGCGCGCCGAGCGGCTACCTGAAGCTGGGCGGCACCCTCCGGCAGAACATTCTGCTGGGTGTGGAGACCAACGGCTGGACCAAGAGCGAAGCAGGCGCGCGGCTCACCATGGGTAACGTTTCCGGTGCGATCTACTGGTACCCCATGACCACGAACGGCATGTTCGTGAAGGCTGGCGCCGGCTATTCCGTGCTCGACAATAGCTTTGCTAGCACGTCGGGCTTCGGGTTGCTGGGCGGCGTCGGCTACGACGTCCGGGTTAGCCGCAACCTGTCGGTTACTCCGGTGGCGAACTGGTTCCGGGGCAGCTTCGATGGCGGTTCGGCCAACGTGCTGCAAATCGGCCTGGGCGTCACGTCGCACTAAGCTGGTTTCACCTGCACTAGCGAACGGGAGCGGCCTGGCCGCTCCCGTTTTGCTTTCCATGCACTACGCTTCTCGGTACCCTCTACCGGATGCAGACGATGGAAACCGAGGACCTCCGCGCGCTTCAGGCACCGCTTAAGCAGCTGTACCGCGACGACCCCGCCAGAGCGGTCGTGACCCTGAGGGCGTCCGGCCGGCTGGACGCTCCGGGCGTGAGCTGCCGGGTCGAGACCGGCCGGGCCCTGGTAGAGGCGGGTCTCCACCCGGCCACGGGCGGATCGGGTCTCCAGGCCTGCTCGGGTGACATGCTGCTCGAGGCGCTCGCAGCCTGCGCCGGCGTCACCCTGCGGGCGGTGGCGACAGCGCTCGAGATTCCGGTTCGGGGTGGGACGGTCGAGGTCGAAGGAGATCTGGATTTCCGCGGCACTCTGGGTGTGAGCAAGGAGGTCCCGGTGGGATTCCAGACGATCCGGCTGCATCTGAAGCTCGATACTGAGGCGACCCAAGACCAGATCGACACCCTGCTAAAGCTCACCGAGCGGTACTGCGTGGTGCTACAGACCCTCCGGTCAGCCCCTGTGGTGACGGCTTCAGTGTCAGCCTGAGTCCGCGGCCGGCTCTTTCTCCAACGCAGCGGTCGACTCCTCCCACTGCCTGAACGCCCGCTCCAGTTCCTTCCGCGCTACCTCCAGGTCACCGCCGATGGCACGGGCCTGGATTCCACCCTCCGCCGTGGCATAGAGTGCCGGATCCTCCAGCCGCGACCGAAGAGCGGCGACGCGACCTTCCCACTCGGTCACCGCGGATTCGGCCTCCGCCAGCGCCCGCTCGGCCATACGCCGGGCCGACTGCTGCTGCTTCCGGCCCGTATCCGAGCGGCGAGTCTGCTTCCGCTCGTGGACCCGCCTGAGCGATTCCTCCTCAGCGGCCGCAACCGACGCAGCATGGGCCCGCTCCGTGCTGGCGGTTTCCCACTCCTCGAAGCTGCCGGGGAAGTCGGTGATCCGTCCCTCGTGCAGCACCCACACCCGGGTGGTGAGCGCACGGAGTAAGGCGCGGTCGTGGCTCACCAGGATCACGGTTCCGTTGTAGGACTCGATCGCGTCCTCGAGGGCTTCGATCGACTCGACATCGAGGTGGTTGGTGGGCTCGTCGAACAGGAGCAGGTTGGCGCCCGACAGCATCATCATCGCCAGCGCCACGCGGGCGCGCTCTCCGCCCGACAGGGTGGCCGTTTGACGAAGCACCGAATCACCGGAGAAGCCGAACCGTCCCAGGTGCCCCTGAATGGCTCCGCGCCCCCAGGCCGGCCGGAGGTCGTTGATCAGCTCATACAACGACCGGTTGGGCGGGACCTGCGCCAGGTCCTGACGGTAATGGGCCAGGCGGACCGACTCTGGAATCCGGACCTCGCCCCCATCGGTGGGGCGCTCACCCACACACGCGCGAAGCAGTGTCGTCTTCCCTGCCCCGTTGGGACCGACAAAGCCTATCACATCGCCCCGGCGGACCCGAGTCGAGAATCGGTCCAGGAGTACCCGATCTCCGATCGCAACCCGGACGTTCTCCGCCACCAGCACCTGGTCGCCGCCCCGGGCGTCGGCCTCGAGCCGGAGCGACATCACCCCTTCCTCACCCTCGGGCGCGCTGAGACGGCTTACCCGCTCCAACCGGCGCCGGCGGCCCTTGGCCTGGGCACTGTTCTGCCCCGCGATATTGCGACGAATGAAATCTTCTTCCGAGGCGATCACCTTCGATTGCTTGGTGTAGGCGCGCTGCTGGGCCATGCGCCGTTCCGCCCGCAGCCGGACGAAGGTGTCGTAATCGCCGGTGTAGGGCGTCACCGTGCCCGCTTCCAGATGCAGCACGTGGTCCGCCACCGCCTGGAGGAAAGCACGGTCGTGACTGATCAGGAGCACGGTGGCGTCCAGCTGGGCCAGATAGCCTTCCAGCCAGCGGGTGGTCTCGAGATCGAGATGGTTGGTGGGCTCGTCGAGCAGGAGGACGTCGGCGGGAGCCACCAGCTGCTGGGCCAGAGCGACCCGGCCCCGCTCTCCCCCGCTCAACCCGTAAATCGCCCGGGTCCGAGCCTGGTCGGGATCGAAGCCCAGACCGTGGAGGACGGCGTCGATACGGGGTGCCAGGGTGTACCCGCCTTCACGCTCGAACCGTTCCAGATCGCGATCGTAGCGCGCCAGCATCGCCGGAGTGCAACGGTCGCCGGCTTCGGCCAGGGCGGTTCCCTGCGCCGCAAGGGAGCGCTCCAGCTCCAGCAGATCCGCGAATGGCCCGGCTGCTGCTTCCCAGACGGTGGTGGCGCCGACAAACTCGCGGTGTTGTTCCATGACCGAGAACTTGAGACCGGAGACACGGGAAACCGTGCCCCTGGTCGGCTCGGCCTCACCAGTGAGAAGCCGGAAGAGCGTGGTCTTCCCGGTGCCGTTTCGGCCGATCACACCCCACTTCTCGCCCCGGCCGACCGTGAAGGTGACATCGCTGAAGAGGCGGGTTGCGCCGAACTCGACCGCAACGCTGGACACGGAGAGCTGCGTCACCGGCCGGTCCAGCCTTGCCAGGTCTCCGTGGCCTCCCCGACGGTCAGCAGGGAGCCATGCCGCACCAGCGGCATCCGGAGGATCAGAGGCTGCTCTACCAGTTTTTCGAGCCAGCGCTCGTCGCTGAGGCGCGCCGCGCCCAAGCCGAGCTCGAGGAAACGACGGGAATCTCGGTCCACCAATGCTCCGACGCCGAACTTCTGGGCAAAGCGCTGCAGCTCTCCGGGCGACGCGGCGCGCTCCTGGAGGTCCACGAAATGGGTCTTGACCCGACGCTCGGCAAAGAAGCGAAGGGCTTTTCGGGTTTCGGGGCTTTTCTTGATGCCGAAGATCTGGATTTCCATGGGGCGGGAATCTAATCGCGAGGGGCTATTGGCTATTGGCGAGATATGTCACCCTGAGCGCAGCGAAGGGGTCAGAGCGCGGCCTTCCGCTAAACCGCAGGGAATCCCGCGCCAGTCACCTCATCTCATTACCACTGAATCCCCGACCGTAAGTCGTCCGGTGTTCTCGTGAACCACATTCTGCCCAAACATCACCTCGCCTCCCACTTTGCGATACGTCGCCAAGGTGCGAAGCGGCTCCTTGCCCCGGTCGCCGGTGGCCTGATCCGTGGTCGTGACCAGGCAGCGGGCGCAGGGTTTTACCACCTGGAGCCGGATGCCCCCGATCTCGATCTTCTGCCAGCCATCCTCGGCGTACGGCTCAACGCCCGCGACCACCAGGTTGGGCCGAAACCGATTCATGGGCAGCGGATCGGCCAGCCGGCGATTCAGATCGGCCAGCGACTCCTCGGAGATCAGCAAGAACGGAAACGCGTCCGCAAAGCCCACCCGCACACCGGACGCTGCGAAGGCAGGATTGGCGGGCCGGACGACTTCATCTGCCATGTGAACCAGGCTGCACGCCGAGCCGAGAAAATCGGAAAACCATTCGGCCGCCCGCTCGCCAACCCACGTGGCTGGGCAGGTATCGTCCCACACGGTGACGTTGGTGGCGACGGTACTCCTAGGATGAAGCGGCGTCTGCAGGGTGGGCATTCCGGGCGCGTCTATTTGAAGCATTCCATCTCTGAAACTGGGAACGACCAGGGCAAGCCTGGAATGGCTGCGTTGGGAGAGAAAGAGGCCGGACTCGTCCACCACCATCCATCGCCGATCGTAGCGCAGACCGAACTCGTCCACCGCCGATTCGGCGAGCGGAATCCCCCGCGCCGATTTGATCGGGTAGATGTTCAATCCGGTGAGGCGCAGCGTCATGAAGGAGTCTAATCGGGATTGACCCCGGCGCCGAATGGGGTCAGGATGGGGGGATGGCAATTCTTCTGCGTCTCGCCGCGGCCGGTATGGCCGCGGGTCTGGCAGCGGTTCCTCTGCCGCTGCTCGCCCAAGCAGCCCACGATCCGCTTCCCAACATCATCGTGCTCGTCGGTGACGACCTCGGTTGGCGCGACACGGGCATCTACGGCAACCGTTTTATCCAAACGCCCAGCATCGACCGGCTGGCCCGCTCAGGGTTGCGGGTGAAGTTTGCCTTCGGTACCACACCGCAGTGCAGCCCCTCGAGAATCAGCACCCTGACAGGGAGGTATGCGCACGCCGTCGGGGCTGAGGACCTGCACACCCCACTTCCGGACGGAGACCGCATCCTTCCCCATTTCCTGCAGCAGCGGGGCTACTTCACCGGGCACATGGCAAAGACCCACTTCGGCCCCAACGCCGAGCGGCAGTTCCAGTGGTACTCGCCGGAGATCGTGGAGGCGTTCCCAGCGTTTCTGGACTCCGCCGGCACCCAGCCATTCTTCCTCTGGGTCGGCTTCCACGAGCCTCATCGCCCGTACAACACCGACGCCGTGGGGGGCGGGCACTCCCCCGCGCGGGTGGCGGTGCCGCCTCATCTCGCCGACACACCGGGGACTCGGAAGGATCTCGCCCTCTACTACGACGCCATTGGCCGGATGGACGATCAGATCGCCCTGTTACTGGCCGAGCTCGACCGCAGGAACCTGCGCGACAACACGCTGGTGGTGTTTCTCAGCGACAATGGCGCTCCTTTCCCCCGCGAGAAAGGCACACTGTACGATTCCGGCACCCGGACCCCACTGGTGTTTTCCTGGCCCGGTCACATTCGGGGGAAGTCGAGCTACGATCGTGGCCAGGTAACCACAGTAGACCTGACGCCCACGATCCTGGAGCTTACCGGCGTGCGCCCGCCGGAGGCGATCCAAGGCAAGAGCTTCCTGCCGATGCTGACCGAGCCCGGCTCGTACGCCGGCCGTACCTACGTTTTCAGCGAGCGCAACTGGCACGACTGCGACGAGCACCAGCGGGCAGTCCGCACCATGCGCTTCAAGTTGATCCGCACCGATGCCTACACCGCCCTCCCACTCTGTACCGCCGCCGACATCGGGACCAGCCCCTCCTTCCAGGCGCTTCGGGCTCGCGCCAGGGCGGGCCGGCTGACCCCGGCGCAGCAGCGCCTGTTCGAGGCCCCCCGCGCTCGACTCGAGCTGTACGATCTGGCCGCTGATCCGTGGGAGCTCCGGAACGTGGCCGACGATCCGGCGTACGCCAAGACCGTTCGCGAGCTTGCCGGGGTCCTGCAAGATTGGATGGAGCAATCGGCGGATTTTCCGGCCGCCTACCGGGTGCGTGACGACAATACCGACCGCATCACCGGTGTGCCGTTCAGTACCAAGATTCCCCCGCTCCGCAATACGGACGTGCCTCCGCCCGGGGAACGTTGGGGCCGGCAGGGTCCGACCTGATGGAGACGGACGGCCGGGTAAGAGAATTACTACTGATGCCCTTAGCGACCGCAAAAGGGCCCTAATTCAAGGAGGAGTACATGCCGGCAAAGGCCCAGACATCCAGTCAACCGGAGCGCCGCAAGTCCCAGTCGCTCCGGCTCCGCTCGATCACCCCGACGTTCACCACTAACGATCTCCAGCTCAGTCTGGCGTGGTACCGGGATGGGCTCGGTTTCCATGTGGCGGAACGCTGGGAGGATGGCGGCAAGCTCGAGGGTGTAATGCTCAAGGCAGGGTCGTGTGAGTTCGGGCTCACGCAGGACGACTTCGCCAAGGGACGCGACCGAGCGAAGGGAATAGGGTTCCGGCTCTGGTGCGACACCAGCCAGGACGTCGATGCCATCGCTGCACGCCTTCGGTCCTTCGGCGGCACCATCCTCGAAGAGCCGGGGGAGCGCTATGACAACTACGGCTTCACGGCTCAGGACCCGGACGGCTTCAGGATCACGATCACCAGGGCGAAAAGCTGATTCACGAGAAATTCACGAAAGGTCGCTACGGTTTGAGACGTATCCCTACGACTAGGAGGATCCAATGGCCAAGCAGAAGCTCGTGGAGATTGAGCTGACTGAGGCCCAAAAGGCTCAGATCAAGGCCGCAACCGGCAGGGACGCCGAAAAGGTCGAGTTAGCTGTCGAGGAACTGGAAGACCGCATTGCGCCCGCCACGCGGGGGATCATCATCAACGGCTAGCCGCTGGGCTCGGCCCGAACAGTAGGAAAGAAACGCCCGCTAGATCAGCCGGGCGTTTCTTCCTAGGGGTACAAATGTTTTACCCACCCGCCTAGCATTGGGGAATGCGTCGCCGGCTTTCTGCTGTTTGGGTTCCGCTGATCATCGCACTGCTGACTTGCCCCCTTCTCGCGAGCAAGCCTCTCGCCATTAGAGATAGGGCAACGCTGCAGGCGGTCGAAGTGTCCGCCTTTCCGGCGGCCCGTCCATCCGATCCAGTCGCTCGGCAGCTGCCGACGCTCAAGACCCGACCTCTCGACCGTCAGGGCGCTTCTTGGGGGACCGCTCTCGCGGCGGCTACCCCGTCGCAGATTTCCACCAGTTACCTGGTTGTCGGGACCTTTCCACCGCGGCAGACTCCCGCTCGCGGGCCCGCCCGCAACTTCCCTCCCTTTCCGACCGGCCCTCCGCTCGGAAACTGAACGGCCTCGGCTTTCATCGCCGGCCGGGCACTCCTTCGACCATTCCGTCGCAGTCGGCACACGAGCGTGATATCGCTCGAATGGCCACGCTGCGTGCGCACTTAGGCCAAGTGGGTGGCCATCGTGGACCTGATACCACCGGTGGCTCCCCAGGGAGGATCAACCATGTTGGAGACAATGCAAGAGAGGGAGCGCGAGCGCGCTTCTGGAACGGGTGATTCGACCGAAGCGCCCCAGAGATCTCGTTGGGGCAGAACTCGCGCGATCTGGATCCTTATCATCCTCAGTCTAGCTCCCGGATTTGTGGCGGTGGCGTTCCGAGACCAGTGGGAGCAGCTGCCTCCAGGCGTCCATTGGTCTGCGTACCTTTTGTCGGCGATGCTTCTCGGCGCCGCGTGTTCTCTAATCTTCACGTCAGGGAGCAAGCAGGGCTCGGAGCGGACGGTACCGCCCGACTCACCGAGCAACGACACGTAGTTATTGGGAATCTGGCCGGGCGTGGCGACCGCCGCGTCCGGTGCCCTCCCCGCGGCACATGATCCTGGGCTCCCGACAACAGGGGGAATCGTGCCTCACGACATCAGCCTGATCACGACGATCGCGGCCGGCTTGGGCCTGGCCCTCATCATGGGCTTCCTGGCCACCAAGGTCGGCGTCCCCCCGCTCGTGGGCTATCTGGTCGCGGGCATCATCGCTGGCCCCGCCACGCC
The DNA here is from genome assembly GCA_963846435.1 of uncultured Gemmatimonadales bacterium. Taxonomy (GTDB): domain Bacteria; phylum Gemmatimonadota; class Gemmatimonadetes; order Gemmatimonadales; family GWC2-71-9; genus CAVVWJ01. Next base: position 257,020 of record CAWJVX010000001.1, read on the forward strand.
GGGCTTCGTTGCGGACGTGGAGCTCACCAGTCAGTTAGCCGAGATCGGCGTGATGCTGATGATGTTCGGGGTGGGATTGCACTTCTCGATCGAGGACCTGATGGCGGTCCGTCGAATCGCCATCCCCGGCGCAATCGTCCAAATCGCGGTGGCTACCGCGTTGGGTGCCGCCACCGCGATGTGGTGGGGTTGGAGCCTCGGGGCGGGACTGGTGTTCGGCATCGCCCTCTCGGTGGCCAGCACGGTGGTGCTGCTTCGGGCGCTGGAGGCACGACGGGTGCTGGAATCGCTCAACGGCCGGATCGCAGTGGGATGGCTGGTGGTCGAGGACCTGGCGGTGGTGCTGGTCCTGGTCCTGCTCCCCGCCCTGGCCCCGATGCTCGGGGGAAAAGTCGCCGTAGCCGCGGGGGGCTCAGAAAACCTGTGGCTCGCGCTGGCGGTAACGCTGGGGAAGGTGGCCGCATTCGTGGCCCTCATGCTGATCGCAGGCAAGAGACTCTTACCCAAGCTGCTCTGGGCGGTGGCCCGCACCGGCTCTCGGGAGCTCTTCACTCTGGCCGTCATCTCAGCCGCGGTGGGGGTGGCCTATGCCTCGGCCGAGCTATTCAGTGTCTCCTTTGCGCTGGGGGCGTTCTTCGCCGGGATGATGATGCGCGAGTCGGCCCTGAGTCACCGCGCGGCCGAGGAATCGTTGCCGCTCAGAGACGCGTTCTCGGTGCTGTTCTTCGTCTCGGTCGGTATGTTGTTCGACCCGGCGATTGTCCTCCGGGAGCCGCTCAAGCTGCTCGCTGTGGTCGCCATCATCATGTTGGGCAAGACAGCCGCCGCAGTAGCTCTGGTCCTGGCCTTCCGCTATCCGCTCAATACCGCCCTGACGGTGGGCGCCAGCCTGGCACAGATCGGGGAGTTCTCCTTCATTCTGGCCGCCCTCGGGGTAAGCCTTGGGCTCGTGCCAACCGAAGGACAGAGCCTGATTCTCGCCGGTGCGTTGATCTCTATCACCCTCAACCCGCTCGTCTTCGCCGCCATAGGGCCGGTCCAGCAGTGGGCGAGATCAAAGTCCAGCGTGGCACGAGCCTTGGAGCGGCGGGACGATCCACTGGCGGAACTGCCGGCCACCGTCGATGTGGATACGCTGTCCGGCCATGTGGTGTTGGTCGGCTATGGGCGGGTCGGGACTCGGATCGCTGAGGCGATGAGCGAGCGAGGAATCCCCTACGTCGTGGCCGAGCAGAACCGGGAGTCGGTAGAGCGCCTGCGGGCGCGCGGCGTACACGCCGTCTCCGGCGACGCGTCGGAGCCTGAGGTGCTTATCCAGGCCCACGTGGCGCGGGCGAGCCTGCTCGTGATCGCTACTCCAGACGTGGTGAAGGTGCGGAGGATGGTCGAGATGGCGCGCACCCTGAATCCTAGAATCGCCACCGTGCTCCGCACCCACAGCGATGAGGAGGCGGAGTTATTGCGGGAGGAGAAGCTGGGTGAGGTGTTCATGGGGGAACATGAACTGGCGCTCGCCATGACCCGGCATGTGCTCGCCCAGCGAGGCGCCAACGTCCCGCCGGCTGATGGCGGGGCTAAGTCGTTGCAGTGTCGTAGTGCCCGAGGCGAGAGTCGAACTCGCACGAGGTTGCCCTCGGCGGATTTTGAGTCCGCTGCGTCTGCCATTCCGCCACTCGGGCCGGGCGGGTAACATCGTCGGGGAAAGTCGGCGACGCAAGCGGTAGACGGTCCGGACTTGGTCGCGTTCTCGGCTCACGATAGTATTCCGATCCTCTCGAAAACGAGATTCGATCGTGCCCATCATTCCGCCCCGTGGCCTTCACCCCTGGCATGACATCCCCACCGGGCCAAACCCGCCGGTGGAGGTCACCGCGGTCGTCGAGATCCCCACCAATGAGCGCAACAAATACGAGCTGGACAAGAAGCTCGGGGTGTTCCGGCTCGACCGGGTCCTCCACAGCGCGGTGCACTACCCGGGTGATTACGGCTTCCTTCCCCGAACTCTGGGTGAGGACGGGGATCCGCTCGACGTTCTGGTGCTGATGACGATCCCGGTCTTCACCGGCTGCCTGGTCGATGCCCGGCCGATCGGTCTGTTCCACCTGGTGGACTCGGGTGTAGCGGACGAGAAGGTCCTCGCGGTGCCGCTGGGCGATCCCTACTCCGCGGGGCTGAACGAGCTGGCCGACATCCCGCAGCACTACCTGAAGGAAATCGAGCACTTCTTTCGGGTTTACAAGGATCTGGAGGGAACCCACACCGAGACCCGCGGCTTCGAGGGCGCTACGGCCGCGCGCACGGCGATCACTCGTGCGATGGCGGCCTACCAGAACCAGTTTCCCGGAGAGAAACCGGCGGCCCGATGATCTCGCGCCATACCACCGCCCGGCGGAGCTGCTCGGCGGTGTAGCCGCGGGTGGCGGTGTGGTCGGCCGGCTCCTGCCGGATCTGGTTGTCGAACTTGATGTGGTCCGCCTTGGTCCGGGTAGCGTCCCGGGCCGCAGCCGCCGTGATCCGGCGGGCCACGAGTTGCTCCGCATCCGCGTCCTGGGTGAACTCCTGTCTCGGTGCCCGACGCACGTCCCGCTCCAGGCTCACCACCTCGGGCTCCATCTCCAGCGACTCACGTTCCTCGACCTCCTCGGCCTCCGGGAACGGCAACCTCACATCCCTGCCGGTCGACTCGGCCTCTTCCAGCGCGCGCTGGAACTGCCGCAACACCTGCTCCAGACGGGAGCCTTCCCGCTGGGTGGGGTCAGGTCGCGACACCGGGGCCGTCCCGACCGGATCCCTTGCCTCTGGTGGGGCGGGAGGCCGGCTCTTGCGCTTGAGGCCCGCAAACAGGTTGACCAGAAACCACAGGGCGCCGAGAACCAGGACCGCGTCGAAGTCCACGGCTCAGGATCCCTGCGCCGTGTTGGCATCGCCCTGACCGGCGATCGACTGCCGCATGGTGGTATCGGCCTGAACGTTTCGGTAGCGCTGGTAGTCCATGACCCCCAGGTTCCCGTTGCGAAACGCTTCGGCCATTGCCAGCGGGATCTGGGCTTCGGCCGCGATCACCTTCGATCGCTGGTTCTGAGCCTCAGCCTTGAACTCCTGTTCCATGGCCACCGCGAGTGCACGGCGCTCCTCCGCCTTGGCCTGCGCAATTCGCTTGTCGGCCTCGGCCTGGTCAGTCTGGAGCTCGGCCCCGATGTTCTTGCCCACATCCACGTCCGCGATATCGATGGACAGGATCTCGAACGCGGTTCCCGCGTCGAGCCCCTTGGCGAGCACCGTCTTCGAGATCAAATCCGGGTTCTCCAGCACCGCCTTATGCGAAGACGCGGAGCCGATGGTGCTCACGATTCCCTCCCCCACTCGTGCCAGGATCGTCTCCTCGCCGGCGCCGCCCACCAACCGGTTGATATTGGCCCGAACCGTGACCCGGGCGAGCGCGAGCAGCTGAATGCCGTCCTTGGCCATCGCGGCCACCTTGGGGGTGGTGATCACCTTCGGGTTGACACTCACCTGGACCGCCTCGAAGACGTCCCGGCCGGCCAGGTCGATCGCCGTGGCCTGTTTGAAGCTGAGCGGGATGCCTGCCTTGTCGGCCGAGATGAGAGCACTCACCACTCGCTGGACATTGCCCCCGGAGAGATAGTGCGCCTCCAGCTCGTTGATCTCGAGGTTCAGCCCAGCCTTGGAAGCGTTGATCAGCGGGTTCACGATATAGGAGGGGTTTACCTTGCGAAATCGCATGCCGAACAGGGTCAAGAACGACACCGGCACCCCCGAGGCCCAGGCCGTGATCCAGAGACCAACCGGGATGAAGCGGAAGAAAATGATGAGGAGAATGAAACCGATGAAGATGAGCGCGAACACCACGCCCAGGCTCAGTGTGGATTGATCCACGAGGACGTCCTTGAGTGAGAGAAAAAGTCAGGAGTCGGGAGTCGGGAGTCAGGAGAAAGAATCCTCATTCCGAGCGTAGCGAGGAACCTACCTCTCGAGCTCCGGAAGGAAGCGTAGTAGGTCCCTCCCCTTCGCTTCGCTCTAGGTCGGGATGAGGAGTCCTCTTCCGCGGCTTCCCCTGACTCCCGACTCCCGACTCCTGACTCCTACAAAACCGCCCGCACCACGTGCCGGTACCCGTCGCTCTGCACCACCTGGACTCGGCTGCCCTGCGCCACATACTCCCCTTCGGTGACCACGTCGATCCGCTCCTCACCCACACGGGCCGTGCCCGAAGGACGGAGGTCAGTGACGGCCACGCCATCACGTCCCACGAGATCGCCGCGGTTCGGTGCCGACACGAAGCCTTGAGACTTGTGCACCGCGCCCTGGAGCAGCAGACCGCTGAAACGCCCGCTGTTGGGCAGGTGACGGAGCCAGGCGTAGATCACCGCCAGCGTGATGAAGATGCTGGCACCGAGTACGGCGAGAGCCTGAGCCACATCCCCGGAGGAGGGATGCGCGCCCATCATGGCCAGAACCATCGCCGCCACGATCGCCACGGCTCCCAGCACGCCGGCCACGCCGAATCCCGGGAGAATGAAGATCTCGACGGCCAGGGCAATTGCCCCGAGGCCCAACAGGAGCACCTCCTCCCACCCCGCCAGGCCGAGGATCAAACTGGAACCGAAGAAGAGACCGAGAGAGACCAGGCTGAGGATCCCGCCGACGCCGAAGGCACCGGTCTTGATCTCGAACACCAGACCGAGGATGCCGAGTGAGAGCAGGAGCGGCGCTACCAGGGGGTTGGTGAGGAAGCGAACCATGCCCTCCGCCCAATTCGGCTCGGTGGTCACCACCCGCGCTCCAGGGTGACCGATGGCCTCGAGCAGCGCCGCCTCGTCGGCCACCGCACCCTTGGCAAAGCGAAGTCTTACCGCTTCGCCGGTGCTCAGGGTCAGCAGCTGACCCTTCTTGACCACGTTCGGGATCTCGACGTTCTCATCCACCATCGCCTCGGCAAGCTTCGGATCGAGGCCCCGCTGCTCGGCCATGGATCGAAACTCGGCCCGCATGGCCGACACCATTTTTTCGGAGGCCTTGGTGCCCTGCCCGTCCACCGGTGTGGCCGCTCCGATCACGGCCCCAGGCCGCATGTAGATACCGTTAGTGGCGATCGCAATGAGCGCTCCCGCGCTGTAGGCCCGCGGGTTGACGAAGCCGTAGACCGGGATGCGGGCGTTGCGCACCGCGTCAGCGATGCGCTCCGCGGCGTCGATTCTGCCGCCTGGGGTGTCGATATCGAGGAATGCAGCAACCGCCCCGGCCGCCTCGGCCTCCCGCAGGCTACGTGCGACGTACGGCGCCAGCCCGTTCTCGACTACCCCAGTAACGGGGATCCGGTAGACGGTCGGTGCCTGGACCGCGGCGGCGAGCCACGGCAGGGAGAGCAGAGCGAGCGTCAGCGACGTCCAGCGGCGCATCGCAGTATCCTGTAAGGGAAGTGCTGGAAATCTAGCGGGAGACCGACGACGGGGGGAGGGGAAACCGCACTGGCTAACAAGCGTAAACGGTAAACAGTAAACGGTGAACAGGTTGGAGTGCCCGTTCACCGTTCACCGTTCACGCGGTTTCTTTCTAGATTCGGCCGCCGCTATCCCGTGGAGTCTTTTCCCGCTGCCGCGGGCGATCTCCCCCCCGCATCTCATTTTCGCTCCCCATCTCGCCCCAGTGCCGCCGCATTTCTCCCCGGCGCATTCCCATGTCTCCCCGGTGGCCGTGCACTTCCTTCACCCGATGGGCAAATCGCTCGCGCATCACATAAAGCCGCGCCCGCTGCACCGGATTGAGATACTTCGACTGCTCCTTGACCTCATCGCGGGAGATCTGCGCCTCGGCCATCCTGAGCCCGATCATCGCATCGGTGAGTTTGGCTACGCTGTCCTGATTGGCCGCGACTCCAGGCCGAAGCTGCGCCGACAGCGCTTCCCGCAACCGCTGGCTTTGCGCGCGGAGCTCACCCCGCCGGGCGCCGAACTGCTGGCTGGTGGCTCGGAGCTTGGTGGTCTGCTCATTGGTAAGCCCCAGCTCCTGCTGCGCCCGCACCGCAAACCGCTCCTCGATGCGGTGGCGCAGGGAATCCCCCCGAACAGCGGCGGAATCCGGCCGTTGTGCCCCTGCCACGCTGAACGGAGCCAACGCCAGGATCAGAGACCAGAAATATGCGTTTCGCATCAACCCTCCCAGGAGTAAAGAACTCGTTCGAGCTCATCATTATTGAGATCACCCAAGGCCGGGTCGTCGCCGGTAGGCCCACTGACGATCGACTCATCCATGGTCTGTAACACCGAGTCCAGCTCGACCGGCTCCAGCGTCTCGAGCTCGGGGAGTGGGATCGAGAGCCGTGCAGCTACCTCGGTGTCGACGGGTGGGGTCTTCGATGACCCACCTTCCAGGCCGCCGGTCCAGATTGCCGCTACCAGCGCCGCGGCGGCAGCGAGGCCTGCAAAAGTCCATTCCCGGCGGCGTCGCCGCCCCACCGCCCGCTCAGCGGCCAGGCGCCGGAGCACCCCGGCAGCGATGGCATCCGGGTCGAGTGCCAGCCCGGCTTCGACTCCCAACTGGCTCGCCAGCTGCATCAACTCCCATTCCCTCTGGCATGGCCCGCACTCATTCAGGTGACGGATCTCGTCCGGGGTCCATTCGGCCCGGCCCTGAGCGATTACCGGCATACGATCGGATAGCCACTCACACTCGCTCATCGAACCAGCTCCTTCAGCCGCTTGACCGCGTGATGGTAATGGACCCGTGCCGCTCCCGGGGTGGTGCCGAGTACCGCGGCGATCTCGCCGTATTCCTTGCCCTCCTGCGCCCGCAGGAGGAAAACCTCCCGCTGAAGCCGGGGCAGGCTCGCGAGCCCCTCCCGCACCCGCTCTTGGGCCTCGCCCGCGGCCAGGTCCGCCGCAGGATCGGCTCGATCGGGGAGATCACGGCCCTCGATCGAGACCACCTGGCCCTTTCGCTTGCGGACTTCATCGCGCAGCAGGTTGCTGCCGATGGTCAACAACCAGCTCCGAAACGAGGCCCCGCCACGCCAACTGTCCACCCGGCGGAAGGCCCGAAACAGCGTCTCCTGTACCAGGTCCTCCAGATCGTCGCGGTCCGCGCCCAGGCTGTAGAGAAACCGCCCCAGCGCCGCGGTGTGCCTCCCGACCAGCTCGGCCGCAGCGCGCTGGTCCCCGGCGCGGTAGGCGGCAACCAGGGCCGGGTCGGTATCTGAGTCGGGTTTAACGAAGCCCGGCATCGTGGCGGCGCTCATCCGGATTGTGAGACGATTATGTGGCGGATTTGTTAACTTGGCCGTCTCGATCAGGCGGCGCTATCTTAGGCGATGCGACGCCCAAGTGTCATCGCCCATCGCGGCGCCTCCGGCTACGAATACGAAAACTCAAGGGCCGCCTTTCGACGGGCGATCATGCTCGATGCCGACGGCGTGGAGCTGGACATCCACGCTACTCAAGATGGCGGGATCGTGGTCCACCATGACCCGGAGATTCCCGGGGTCGGGCCTATCGCCGAGCTCACGCTGGCCCAGGCCCGCCAGCTCCGGATCCCCAACGGCGAGGCGCTTCCGGTCCTCACCGAGATACTGGACCTGGTGGGGGATCGGGACGTGTGGGTCGAGGTGAAGGGCCTCCCACCAGAGTACGACCCCGTGCTGCTCGCCATTCTCGATCGGGGGCCGGCCCCGCAGCGTTACGCTATCCACAGCTTCGACCATCGGATCGTGCACCGGCTGGGGGAGGCGCGCCCCAGCCTCCGACGGGGGATCCTGCTGTCCGCCTATCTCCGAGACCCGGTGTCCGTCATGCGCGCGGCGGGCGCAACTACTCTGTGGCAGGAATGGCAGCAGGTAGACCAGGACTTGGTCACCCAAGTCCACGAGGCGGGCTCTGCCGTGGTGGCGTGGACGGTGAACGAGATCGGTGACCTCGACCGCATGGTGCGGCTAGGGGTGGACGGCCTCTGTGGCAACTACCCGGACAGGATCCGGGTTGCGATCGCACCACGCCTCGACCAGGCCTCGCGGGCCTGAAGGCCTAGACCGCCCCGGGCGTCTCCGTGGTCTCGGCCGGAACCTCGGCTGCTACTGGCCTCGAACGGGTCGATCCGCTTCCCCGGCGTGACTCGGCTATCTGCTTTTCCAGGCGAGCCACCTCCGCCTGCAGGTCGTCGATACGCAACATGATCGCGTCGAACCGACGTGCATCGGTGTCCCCACCCCGTTCGCGGCGATGCACCAGCAGCCCCAGGTCCCGCGCAGCACCGTCCAGTCTGCGCCGAAGCCGCAGCAGCTCGATTTGAAGCTTTCCTTCGTCGAGGGCGGCCTGAGCCTTCTTGCCGAATGCCTCGAGCTCCTGATTCAGCCGGTCGAAGAGCGTGGATTTGGTCATTTAAAACCTCCAATTTGTAGGCTATGGGCTATGGGTCATGGGCTGTGGGCAAAGCCTCCGGTCCGGCATACGTCCCTAACCCCCCACCCTCCACTCTTAGCCCATAGCTCATAGCCCATTGCCATCTTTAACATAAATAGAAAGGGACGCGGAGTGGATTCCGCGTCCCTTGTCATCTCGGAGCCACCAGCTCAGGAGGCGGTTGCCTCGGCCGGGTAAACCGAGACCTTCTGCCGGTTCTTGTCCTTGAACTCGAACTTGACGACCCCGTCCACCAAGGCGAAGAGGGTGTCATCGTTGGCCCGGCGGACGTTTCTGCCGGCGTGGAACTTGGTACCGCGCTGGCGGACCAGGATGTTGCCGGCCGCGACCTTTTCCCCACCATAGCGCTTCACGCCAAGATACTGGGGATTGCTCGTCCGACCGTTACGGCTGGAGCCTACGCCCTTTTTATGTGCCATCTATCCCTACCCGAGCTTGACGTCGGTAATGCGGACTTCGGTGAACTTCTGCCGGTGTCCGGTCTTCCGGCGATAATTCTTCCGCCGCTTGAACTTGAAGACGTAGATCTTCTTCTCCTTGCCATCGCCGACCACTTCGGCCATGACCTTGGCACCCTTGATCAGGGGCGCGCCGGCCTTGATGGTCTCGCCGTCGGAGGAGAGGAGCACCTCATCGAAGGTGACCTTGGAGCCCGGCTCCGCACTCATCAGCGGAAGCCTGAGGGTCTTCCCCTTTTCGGCTTTGAACTGCTTGCCCAACGCCCTGAAAATGGCGTACATGAAAAACCCATCGACAAAAGGTGGTCCAGCGATAGCCGGTAAACTTAGGCAGGCACGAGGCTTGTGACAAGGGGCTGGTAAGCGGGTAGGATGGTAAGCGGGTAAGCCGGTCGGGGTCAGCACTCGCGCGTCACAAGACGTCGCCCGGGACGATCCTTCGCTTCGCTCAGGATGACAGCGTGATTCGGCTGCCCCGCTGTCCCGCCTACCCGCTTACCCGCTTCCCCGCCTCTTTACGCGACCGCGTAAAGATCAGTTACGTCCCGCCCGGCCGGCCGGCTCATGAGCCGGAACTCGTCCAGCCGCATCATCGGGTCATCCCGGAGCTCGATGTCCACCCCGGTCAGCTTGGTCAGCGTCTGGAGCAGCCTGGGCTCCTCCTCGAGCAGGTAGAGGGCGACCTCGGGATGCAGGCGGACGGTGAGCTGGCGCTCCCGCCGTTCATGGCCGGCGCGCTTGAGGGCGCGCTCCAGCCGGCGGGCCACCACCTCCGGAGTGAAGACCCGCCCGCTGGCGGCACACGTGGGGCAATCGGTGGTCATCGAATGCCAGAGGGACGGGCGCACTCGCTGCCGGGTCATCTCCACCAGGCCGAGCTCCGACACGGCCAGGGCTTTGGTGCGCGCCCGATCGCGACCGAGATGGGTCCTGAGCTCCTGGAGGACCTTGTCCCGGTTGGACCTCGTCTCCATGTCGATGAAGTCGCACACGATGATCCCGCCGATGTCGCGAAGGCGGATCTGCCGGGCGATCTCCTTGGCTGCCTCGATGTTGGTGCGCAGGATCGTCTTCTCGGGGTCCTTCTTCCCGGTGTAGCGGCCGGTATTGACGTCAATGCTGATCAGCGCCTCGGTCGGCTGGATCACCAGCGACCCGCCGGTCGGAAGCTCGACCCGGGCCTTGAAGAGATCGCGGATCTCCGACTCGATGTCGAACTTGTCGAAGAGCGGGGTGGGCTCGTTGTAGAGATGAACCCGGCTCATGAGGTCGGGATCGATCTGCTGGAGGTACTGCTCGATCTCGTTGTACAGCTCCTTCATGTCCACGTGCAGGGCATCGACCTTGGCGCTGAACAGGTCCCGGATGATCCCCCGGGTCAGACTGGTCTCCCGCTGGAGCAGTGCCGGCGCTCGGCGGACGAAGCTCTTTTTCCGATTGATCTTCTTCCACAATGCCAGGAGGGAGTCGATCTCCCGGCGGAAGTGATCCTCCGTCACCCCTTCGGCCACCGTCCGCACGATCACGCCGCCGGAGTCCTTGGGGAGCAGCTTGGTGACCATCTCCCGCAACTTCGCCCGCTGCTCCCGACTCTCGATCTTCCGGCTCACCCCCACTTTCGAGGCATACGGCATGTAGACCAGGAATCGCCCCGGCAGGGAGATCTGCGCCGTGACCCGGCAGCCCTTGGAGCCGATCGGTTCCTTGGTGACCTGGACCGGTAGGCTCTGGCCCTTCTTGAGGATGTCCTGGATGTTGGGGAGGGCCCGGCGGGGAGAGATCTCGCGCTGCCGCACCTCGTTGGAGGATTTCTCGCTCGCGGCGCCGTTGCCTCGACGGCCCCGGCGGCGATCCCGGCTCCGCCAGCCACCCTTCCGCTCGGGAGCGGAACCCTCGGCGGGGGCTCTGCGCTCGACTCGGGCGGGTCGGCCGCGGCCTCTCTCTTCCGTCGAGGCTTCCTCTTCCTCGGGCTCCTCGTCCTCATCCGGCTCGAGGAGGTCGGAGGCGTGCAGAAATGCGCTTTTCTCCTGACCGATGTCGACGAAGGCGGCCTGGATGCCGGGAAGAACCGCCTCCACCCGGCCGAGGTAGATGTCACCCACCGTGCGGCGATGGTCGGGGCGGTCCACCAGCAGCTCAACCAGCCTATCGTCTTCCAGGATGGCCACGCGGGTTTCCCGCTGGCTCCCGTTAATCAGGATCTCACGCTTCAAGTATGACCTCGTGGAGATCACCGAAGCGCTGGCTCCGATGATTCACTCACCCCAGAGAAAACGCGCTCCCCGGCTGGCCTGCCCACGCCGAATGAGGAGCATGCCGCGGGAAAGCGCGTCGCTGCTGGGGCTAATTATATGTAGCGGGCGATCTTAGAGCAATGACGGGGGGGCTATTGGCTATGGCTAGGGTCATGGCAAGCTGGCCTGAATGGGCCAGCCGAATGGGTCAAATGTCACTATTGCGACGATCTCGGGATCGCTAGCGCGGTGGTCTGGCATCTGCACATAGACCCTAGACCCTTGACCCTAGACAGACTTAATCCACTGTCTCGCCGAGGATATGCCTCGCAATCACGATCCGCTGGATCTCGCTGGTACCCTCGCCGATCTCGCAGACCTTGGCATCGCGCATCATGCGCTCAACCGGGTAATCGGTGGTGTAGCCGTAGCCCCCAAAGATCTGAACCGCCTTGGTGGTGGCGCGCATGGCGAGCTCGGAGCAGTAGAGCTTGGCCATCGCCGCTTCTTTCTTGAACGGCCTTCCGTTCTGCTTCAGCCAGGCGGCGTGGTACAGAAGGTGAGTGCCCGCCTCGATCTCCATCGCCATATCGGCCAGCTGGAAGCTCACGCCTTGGAAGCTCCCGATGGGCCGGCCGAACTGCTTTCTCACACCGGCGTAGCGCAGCGCCTCCTCGTAGGCACCTTCGGCAATGCCGAGCGACAGCGCGGCGATCCCGATCCGTCCCGCATCCAGGGTCTTGAGGAAGTTGATGAAGCCGTAGCCCGGCTTACCGAGCAGGTTTTCCTTGGGGACGACAGCGTCCTCGAACATCAGCTCCCGGGTGTCGCTGGCGCGCCAGCCCATCTTGTCTTCCTTTTTTCCCGCCCGAACTCCTTTGGTCTTAGGCAGATCGGCCACATGGCCCGTGCCCAGCTTGCGGCACAGATCGAGATCCACGGTGTCCTTGGTGACGATGAAGCTGGTGATGCCCTTGTTGTCTTTGCCCGGCGTGGTGCGCGCGGTGATGACGAAGATCTCACCCACGCCGGCGTGGGTGATGAAGATCTTGGAGCCGTTGATCAGGTAGTGATCGCCCTTGTCCACGGCGGTCGTGGCCGTTCCCCCGGCGTCGCTGCCGGCGCCAGGCTCGGTCAGCCCGAATCCACCCAGCACCCGTCCGGAAGCCAGCAGCGGAACGTAGCGGCGCTTCTGCTCCTCGGTGCCGAATTCGACAATGGGTGACGTGCCCAGGTTGGTGTGGGCACTGATGGTCAGGGCGTGACTGGCGTCCACCTTGGCCATCTCGTGGATGGTGATGTAATACGAGAGCTGGTCCATCCCGGCACCGCCCAGCTCCTCGCTCCAGGGCACCCCTAGGAGCCCCAGCTCACCCATGGCCTTGATGTTATCCCAGGGAAAGGTGGAGGTGCGGTCGAGCTCCCGAGCCACGGGCGCGACATGGGTGGCGGAGAAGTCCCGGACCATCTCGCGGACCTGGAGGTGCTGTTCGGTGAAGTAGAGAGAGTCGTCCATGATGAGCACCAAGCTAACCTGTCAGAGGGACCTGTTCCAAGACCGGTGCCGTCTAGGGACAACTGACTTCGAAGTCGTACCCCCCAACGTTAGCCCGCGTTCCCCCGTGCGCGTTTGCCGTCATCTGACCATGGCAGGTGATGGCTCGCTGAGCCTCGAGGGGAGTCACACCGATGCCACTCCGGAGAAGCGAGGCAAGTAGACACCCAGCGATGATGGTAAGGATGAGTTTGGTGTAGAGATCGATCTGCATGACCGGTCCTCCCAGAAAGTCTGAGTTGCTTCCCTGACGCCCGTCTGGAGGAACTTACCACAGGTTAGAGCTCCGACCGCTCGGGTACCGGAGGGATGGGGTGAGTGATGAGACCCAGGAGATCCTCTCCGAACTTGGCCAGCGTGCGTGGACCCACGCCCCGGATCCTCGCGAGATCCAGTCGGCTCTGCGGCTGCGCGCCCGCGATAGCGCGCAAGACACTGTCCGGGATGACGGCATACGCCGGCACTCCCATCGCCCCGGCCACGCTTGCACGCCACTGCTTCAGGGAAGCAAACACCAAATTCTCCTCTGCCTCCGGTGCGGCCGGGCAGCGGCTACCGAGTGCACTCAGGATGGTGCGCCCGAGTCTTTCCGCCAGCGCAGGGCCGACGCCTGGCACGTCGGCCAGAGCCGCGGCGTCCGCCGGTGGGTGTCTTGCCAGGCGAAGCAGGACATCCGGCTCCAGGGGACAGCCTCCCCACACCGTCCTCCGCTCTGCCAGGGCGCGACACAGTCGGGCCAGCCGGACCGAGACGTCGGGGGCCGCTGGGGATCGAACCGGCCGCGACCCACATCGATCGCACCCGGCGCATCGGTCCAGCGACTCGCCGAAGTATCCGACCAGGCGAGCACGACGGCAGCGGGCCTCTCGGGCGTATTGTTCCACCGCCTGGATCCGCGCCTCTGCGCGCCGGCGGCGCTCACGGACTGGCCGCCAGTCCACCGGACCACGTTCTGGGTGTAGCTCGTGACGCAGTCGCTCGGCTGACTCGAGGACATTGCGCGGCACTCCTACCCTTCCCTCGGGGTGCCGCCAGATGCGCTCCAGGAGGCGAGCCCGGGGGAAGGTGACCTCCAACTGGCGGCGATGGAGCTCGGTATCCGCTGGACGCCAGAGGAGGAGGCAGCGGGCGAACTCACCATCCCGGCCGGCCCGACCGGCCTCCTGGTAATAGGCCTCCGGGGTCGGTGGCGGCGTCCAATGCACCACCAGCCGTACACTCGGCTTGTCGATGCCCATCCCGAAGGCGCAGGTGGCCACGATCACGTCGATCCGGTCGCGGAGGAACCCATCCAGCGTAGCGGCGCGGGTCCCTTTGGTGAGCCCGGCATGGTACGGGGCCGCCCGGTGCCCCGCGTGGCACAGCGCACGGGCGACCGCCTCAGTGCTGCCGCGGGTGGGGGCGTAGACGATGGCCATGGCGTCGTCGCCCCGAAGCAGCGCCAGCAGCGCTCTCAGACGCTCGCGCTCGCTCCCGACCTGAACCGCTCCGAACCAGAGGTTGGGCCGGTCGAACGAGCCCAGGTGGAGCGCAAACCCTGGGCGGAGCCTCAGGGCTCGCACGATCTCGTCCCGGACACCGGCGGTGGCGCTCCCAGTGAGAGCCACGGCCTGAGGTTGGCCCAACCGGTAGCGAGCACCGGCCAGCTTACGGTAGCTGGGCCGAAAGTCATGGCCCCACTCGGCGATACAGTGGGCTTCGTCCACCACGAGCAGGCTGGGCCGGATGCCCTGGCGCCGAAGCTCCAGGCTCAAGCGCTCGAGGCGCTCGGGCGAGACGTACAGCAGGCGTAAGGAGCCGTCGGCGATGCCTTGGAGCACCGCCTCCTGTTCGGCGGTTCCGAGACTGCTGTTGAGACATGCGGCCGGCAGACCGCGGGCGCGGGCGGCCTCGACCTGGTCCTGCATCAGTGAGATCAGAGGCGAGACCACGACACTCAGCCCACCCAGCACGAGGGCCGGAATCTGGAAACAGATCGACTTGCCGCCGCCGGTTGGCAGGATCGCCAGCGTGTCCTGTCCAGCGAGGATTGACTGAATGACTGGGGTCTGACCCGGCCGGAAATCGGCATAGCCGAAGTGGTGTTGCAGGAGGCGCCTGGCCTCGGACATGCGGTCGGTCATGCCCGTAGGATGTTGCGAAGCGCCGCCAGGTATGAACCGGAAGCCCGCGGGGAGGTGCTACGGGGAAGGCAGGCGGCCGCTGGTGAGGCGGCCAGGCCCTCTGCCCGAGCTCTAGGATGACTCGAGGGCTGCTTGACTTACCACTGCTAGGGTCAGCGCTACGACGCTACCTTCACCGGGAGGATTCGCAATGCCTTTCATCACCGCATCAGGCTCGATTGCCGCTACTCGCCTTCTGTGTGCTTCTGGGCTGCGACGGTAGATCGACGCAGACCGGACCCTCAGAGTCGCCCACCACGGTGACCCTCGAGGATCAGGATAGTCAAGGCCCACAAAACTCAGAGGATTGCGTTCTCCAGCAACCGCGATGGGAACTTCGAAATCTACAGCATGAATGTCGATGGGACTGACGTAGCCAGGCTGACGAACCTCGCCTCAAGGGATGGGGATCCTGACTGGTCGCCGGACGGCAGGAAGCTGGCGTTTACGTGCGGCTTCGATATTTGCGTCATGAACGCCGATCGGTAGCAATACCCTTGACGTGACTAATTCGGCGCTCCAAGAGAACTGGCCCGCATGGTCCCCTGACGGGCGCAAGATCGCCTTCGCAGGCGCCATGTTTCGTAGTGGCGAGCTGAGCATATATGTGATGAACGCCGACGGCACTGACCCAGTGAGGATCACGAGCGGGGGGTTTGATCTATCGCCGGTATGGTCTCCGAAGGGCAATGAGATCGCGTTTGTTCGTGTGGTGTCTTCAGGCGGCAGCGATCCAGGAGTCGCTGACATCTACACAGTCAAGCCCGATGGCTGCCCACCTTAGGAACATCACCAACAGCACCTCGACCTCGGAAAATTGCTGCCCCAGCTGGTCCCCCTCTCGCAGGATTGCGGTGGCGGGCGAGGTACCCAATCAGCAGTTTCAGAATAGCGAGATCTATGTCATGAAGGACGACGGGAGTCACCGTGTCAATCTCACTAATCATCCCGCGTACGATTTCGAGCCATCCTGGTCCCCGAACGGCAGCAAGATCGCCTTTACGAGCGGTCGGGTACTAGAGCCGTACAACTACGACGTTCTTGTCATGAGTGCGAAAGGAAGGGATGTGAGAAACCTTACTGCGAATAGTCTGGCCGACGACTACCAGCCAGACTGGTCACCGTAACGACGACCCGATCCCACAGTAAACCGGGCAGGCGGTAGAGGGTAGGCGGGAAGGTTCCTCATCCCGAGCGAGTGATAGCGAACGAGGGACCTACTCCACTTGTTCCAGATGCTTGCGGAGTAGGTCCCTCGCTACGCTTTCCCGATCCCCTCGCTTGTTGGCTCGGGGCAGGCTCTTCCCGCTAGTTCCCGCCGAACCTTACGCCTAGAGTGATCGGAATGAACTGCGCATCCGTTCCATCGCTGAAGACGTTGTGGAAGCGCCCTTCAACGAACAGGCCCACGGCACCGGCCTTGATGTCGAATCCGGCTCCGCCGTTCAGGCCGAAATCGGTGCCGGTGTTGCCGGTGTTGCCGACTCCCGGCCCGGCGACATCGTCGCCGCTGACTTGCTTGAAGTTATAGATGCCGACTCCGCCGATCAGATACGGGCGGAAGGTGCTCTCTTCGGAGGTCTTGAACTTGTAGATCAGGTTTGCCGTTCCCTGGAGGATCTGGCTGGTACGGTCGCCAGGGATGATGTCTTCATTCTTGAGCCGCTGGTACATGCCGTCGATCTGAATCCCCAAGGGAAATGAGCTCGGGGCAAACGACACGGCGACCAGACCGTGAAATCCTGTCTTGGTGAAGTCGCTAAAGTCGCTTAGCGGCACCGTAGCTCCGCCACCCAGCGAAAACTCGGCACCTTGTGCGTGAGCAACGGGTGCACTGAGCAGCATTCCAACCGCGAGTGCTACAGCACCCTTTACTAGCCCCCTCATATCATCCTCCTTAGTGGCAAGGTATCAGCTCCAACGGGGTTGTTCAGAGGGGAAGGTAAGTGCTGCCTGTTGAGGTACCAGTGAGCCGGGTCACAATGTTCGTCACGGCATGGAATTCCCATTTCCCCGCTTGCGCAGGATCAACCGAAGAATCAGCGAACCCAGGAGCACCACGATTGCGCCCCAGGCCAGTCGCGGCTCGCCGAGGGCCACCCCGAGCGCGGCCAGCACGAACCCGCAGATAGCCAGCCCCAGCCGCAGTTGATTCACGGTCGGAGAAACCGGACCAGGGCATCCCGAAAGTCGGGCGTGCTTCTCGCCACGGCGTTGACCCGGGCACCCAGCTCGATCCCCTCGGCCAGGCTCTTCCCATCCAGCTCATAGAAGAGCCGCTTGGTGAGCGCCAGCGCCGAGGCGCTCGACGCCGCCAGACGGGCCGCCAGGGCGTTGCCCTCCCGCTCCAGCTCGGCATCCGGCACCACCCGGCTGACCAGGCCCGCCGCCATGGCCTCCTCAGCGGGCAGAACCCGGCCGGTGAGGATCAGGTCCAGCGCGAGCTTCTCACCCGTGAGCCGACGGAGCAGGGTGGTGACCATGGCGGGAACAAAGCCCCGTTGGATTTCGGGATAGCCGACCTGGGCGCTCTTCGCTGCCATCAGGAGGTCGCAGGCCGTGGCCAGACCGGCGCCGCCGGCCAACGCCCGTCCCTGTACCAGCGCAATCACCGGCTGGGGCAGCGCTCGCAGCTTCTCGAACAGCAGGCCCAGGCGAAGGGCGGATGCGGCGTTCTCGTCCTCGGACTTATCGGCCGAGGCGAGCAGCTCGTCCAGATCGGCTCCGGCACAGAAGTCCTTCCCCGCCCCGCGAATCAGTACCACCCGCGCGCCGCTCTCGAGATCGGCCCGGTGGAGTGCCTCATGCAACAACTCGATCATCTCGGAGCTGAGCGCGTTGCGCTTGGCGGGGCGATTCAGCGTGATGCCGAAAACGCCGTTCTCGAGCGACGGTGAGGACGGAGGACTCGGGCGTCATTTCGAGCCGCGCGGTTCAACCGGCGGGCCAGCGCCGCGGGAACCGGGATTTCCATCCGGAGCAGCGCGGTGGAGTAGACCTTTCCCTGGGCATCGGTCTTGAGGGAGATGGTTCCACCGCCGTCGAGCGCGCCGTGCAGCAGAAAGTTCAGCGCATTGAGGTTGGGCAGCTCGAACCGCTCGACCCCGGTCACCATTCCCTTGAAGTGCCGGGCGACTCGCGCCACGGTCACCTCCCGCTGCAGCAGAGGGTAGTACTCCGGCTCCAGCGCAATCAGCCCTACGTTGGCAGTGTCGCCCTTGTCGCCGGAGCGGGCGTGCGCGAGGTACCGCAGTTGGACGGATGGACGGGCGGACGGGCGGACAGTCTTGGACTTGGATTGCCGCTTTTTGCTATTGGATGACATCCCAATCCTCTCTGGACCGCCACGGAAGGGGTCGCCCGGTGGTTCTGCTCCGGCACAAAAGAACGCAGTGCCTCCGCAGAACCAACCGGTCTCGAGTCGAAGCATAACCAAAGCGGTGCGGAGACCTCGCCGAAGGACTGCGTTCTTTTGTCCGAAGGCGAGGCTCGCACCGCGCCCCCCAGCATCGAAGCTAGGCTGAAAGAATCTCTACCTTGACGCCCGGCTCCACTTGCTTGCGATCGATGAGGGCCGGCCAATAGGCTACGACCTCCTCGACGGCGGGCCGCCCGCCGGCGAAGCCGGTGACACTGGGTGGGCCGGTCAAAACCAGCGGCGCGATCTCGCGGGTGAACCGCTCGACCGGAGCGCGATCCTTGGCCCGCACGCCGACTCGAAGCTGGATCTCGGGAGCGTCCGGGTCGGGGGGACCACTCAGCGCACCGTGCGTGGCATTGGCGCCCACGAACTCGGTCAGGATCTGCTCGAACTCGAGGCCCAGGTCCTTCAGCCGCTCGCGGAGAATGCGGTCGGCGGCGCGCGCCTTGTCGTAGGCCTCAGGCCAGGAATACACCAGAGTCCCGACTGCCTTGTAGCCGTAGAAGTAGGCGACGGAGACCTTGAGCAGCGGAGTCCGCGGGCCGCCCCGGATTCCGCTGACCCGAACCCGGTCGCGCCCCGCCTGCTTCAGCTGAATGCTGGTGAAGTCGGCGACGCCGTCGGGCGTGATGTAGGCATGAGGATCGCCCATCTCGTAGACCAACTGCTCGCTGACCGAGGCGACCGATACCACACCACCGGTCCCTGGATGCTTGGTGACCACGAAGCTGCCATCGGGAGAGGCCTCGACGATGGGGAAGCCAGGATCACCCAATCCCTTCACCGCCCGCCAGTCCTTCAGGAGGTTGCCGCCGGAGCATTGCGCGCCGCACTCGATGATGTGTCCCGCCACCGTGCCTGCGGCCACCTTGTCCCAATCCTCGGTGGGCCAGCCGAACTCGTGGAAGATCGGTCCCAGCGTGAGCCCGGTATCCGTCACCCGCCCGGTGATCACCACATCGGCACCCCCGCGCAATGCCTCCACGATGGGGCCCATCCCGAGATACGCGTTGGCCGAGAGGACCCGGTCCCGGATGTCGGCGAGCGGGCGTCCGGTCTCCATATTGTTGAGCGGATGGCCCGCGGCGATCAGCTCATCCAGCCGGCCGAGCAGGTCGTCACCCGTCACCAGCCCCACCTTGAGCCTCCCCGACAACCCCAGGCGACGAGCCACCTCCAGCACCGCCTCGGCGCAGCCGCGCGGGTTCACCCCGCCCGCGTTCGAGGTGACCTTGATGTTCTTCTCGACGATGTCCGGCAGGATCCGCTCCATCAGCGGAACGAAATCGCGCGCGTAGCCGGCCTTGGGGTCGCGTGATTTCTGCTTCTGCATGATGGACATGGTCACCTCGGCCAGGTAGTCCATCATCAAATAGTCTATCGGCCCGCCCCGGACCTGGCGCACCGGCGCCTCGAGCCAGTCCCCCCAGAACCCCTGCCCGGCGGCAACCCGGACCACGCGTGGTGGCCACTCGCGACTGGTGACCGGCGACTGGGGACTGGTGACTGCTTTAGTCATCGCCCGGGCACTGGCTCTGGAAGCGAAAGGCCACTTTCCCGGGTCCAGGTGTGCTCCGCCGCCCGGGCCACCAGGATCCCGAGCGGAAAGAATCCGTCTCCCAGCGGCCAGGGGCTCTCGGGCACCGGAAAAACCACCGAGGCGTTCCTGGATGGTGCGACGGTGACCGTCGCTTCGCTCACCTGCCGGGGCTGGAGCGTGACGGCCGAGTCGGCGTAGAGCCGGATTGCGGCTCGAAGCATCCACTGCTGGTCATCATTCGGATCGGCAAAGCCGGGAAAGAGTCCCAGCTCCACCGGCATGTCGCCGTGGCCCTCAGGCAGCGCCGCCTGTAGCCGTCCCACGGCGTAGTTCAACGGTCCCTTGGCAATCTGTCTGCCGACCGAGTCGAACAGGGTGACGCCGAAGTCGGTGAACTTCCCCCACTGCGCCCGGTCCATGGTGATATCCACCAGCACCGACTTGGCCCACGCCGGAGCCACGAAGGGAATCCGCTTTGTCGCCGAGCCGCGGGCGAGTACGGTTTCCACCCGCTCGCCACCCCCGAGCAGCACCGCCACCTCCGCCTGCACCGGTGCAGCAGTGGCATTGGACAGGGTGGCCACGGCCTCGTTGTCATTCCGGGTCAGGTGCAGCCGGAGAGGAGACTGGGTTACCTGCACGCCGACGTTGATTGCCTGAGGCGTGGGCGCAACCGCCACCACCTCGTAGGTTCCCCTGACCGCGTCGCGCCCGTCCACCTGATAAACCGCCGCTCCACTCCCGCCGCCGATCGGACGCACGGCCTCGTCCCGGTAGGGCATGCCGTTCGGTTCATGCAGGAAGGCGAGCCCCTTCTCTGCCGGGCCTCTGCTGGAGACCCGCACTTGGAATGGGCGGGCGCTGTCGGCCCGGAAGAAGGTGCCCACCGATCCGCCGGATTCCAGCTTCACCCCGGATCTGAGCTCACTCGCCCCGGCTGTCGCTGGTACCGGTACGACAATCGTGTTGACCAACCGGAACGCGGGACCCGCAAGCGTGTCGGCTCCCCACCCTGTGATCGTGCCCACGTAGGCGCCGGGCGGTTTCAGAGCGGCGAGATCGTATCGGACCTGCACCGTACCCCTGGCGCCGGTGAGGGTCACCCTGGCGGGCGACGTCAGCCACGGTGAATCGCTGCGCAGGGTGTAGACCGCCGAAGGAGCCGAAGCGGGTCTCAGCAGCTCGAATTGCCGGACTGCCTGAGGGCGGGCACCGGCACCGATCTCCTGGTAGGCGGCATTTACGCCCGGACTTCCGGCGACCCGCACCATGATGTCCGGAATCACCCGATTGCCTTGCAGCCAGCGATAGGCGGCCTCGATGTCGGGCAATCCGGTGCCCTCGTCCACGAAGGTTTCCCCCGCCAGCGGCCTGGCGGTCACCATCAGCGCCTGCTTGATCGCCCTGGCATCGATGGAACGCTTCTCCTGCACCGCCGCCGAGACGAGCAGCGCGCAGAGCCCGGCCGCATGGGGCCCTGCCATGCTGGTGCCCTGCGCGATCTCCTGTCCCGTGTTCCACCGGGGCACCGCGGAATAGGCCACTCCGGGAGTGACGATCTCCGGCTTGGCCAGCTCGGCGCCTCTGGAGCTGAAATAGGCCAGCTGGTCCTCGGGACGCGCGCCGCTGCGATCGGGCAGCAGAAAGGTCCCCGGCACGGTGGCCCCCACGCCGATGGCGCGTCGCGCCGAGCCGGGGAATCCGACGGTCGAGAGACCCGGCCCATCATTGCCGACGCTGATGGTGAACACCAGCTCGGGATGGGCCGCGAGCACCGAATCGATCAGGGCGTCGATGCGGGCCTGACCCTCGATCTCGTTGCCCACACCGAAGCTCAGATTCAAGATCAGCGGAAGCCGGCGCGCCTGCCGCGAACCGGATGGCGTAGTCCATCGCGCGCATCATGCTGCCGGTGGTGGTGATGCTCCCCTGAGCGCTGTTGGCGATCTTGAGGCCGAGCAGTTGTGCGCCGGGTGCAACCCCGTCGAACCCGCCCACGCCGTAGAGATCGTTGCCCGCGGCAATGCCGGCGACATGCGACCCGTGGCCGTAGCTGTCGAAGACGAGATCGAGCTCGGGCTCCGTCCCTCTCGCCGAAAAATTGGCGGCCACGGTGAGCAACGGCTTGCGTCCCCGCGCGGCCCAGGCGAAGGTCTCCCGAGCCTGGAGGTAGTCGTGCACCGGGCGCTCTCCAGCAAGGGAGCGATCGCCGTCGGTATCCGCAAAGACCACCCACCCATCGCTGGCGCGGGTGACCACCAGGATCAGGCTGTCTCCCACCGTCCCGTTGCCATTCAGATCGGAGGCCGGCGGCAGGCCCAGTGGCAGCTCGCTGATCAGGCCGGCGTAGTACGGACCCTGGGTGTTGAGCGCCGTCACCCGGCCGAATCCGCCCAGCTTCCGTCCGGCAAACTCCACCGAGTCGCCCACCGGTGTGATGCGCCGCAAGGGCACCGCGCCCTCATCCGAGAAATCCCGCAGGTCGAGCAGCTTGGGGGTGTCGGTCGAAGTCCGGCTCAGTCCCGGGATCCCCGGATCGATACCGGTATCGAGGATGCCGATGAGCACGCCGCGGCCGTCGAATGTCGGGTGGCTCCGCAGGAAGTCGTTGACCCCGGTGCTGGCGAGCGGCATCCAGCCATGCGCGTAGGCGGCCTCGGGCGGAACCACCGGCTGAAGGGTGTCGTACGGATCGCCGGCACCGAGGCCGTGGGTGGCACCGGCCATCCTTGGGCGGCAGCCGGCCCGGATCGATGTTCGGCTTGGGCAGCGGCAGCTCGGGCTCGGACCGTTTGGGCTCCGGTGGCTTGGGCTCCGGCTGTTTGGGCGCACGCGAGCGCGAACGCCAGCGCAGCGAGGGTCATACGCAGCGAGGGCATGCTGCTCCTTGTGTAGTGTCGCCAAAGTATCGTGCCATAGTCGACGATGGGGCCGGCAGCGGCACTGGGATGAGCCCGACGGCTGAGCGCAAGGGGTGTGGCGGGGGGAAGTCGGCGCTCGAAGCCGAAGGGGCTCGCCCAGAACGCTGCCGCCCCGCGCAGGCGCCACGCCCCCGGACAGGAGTGCGCCAGGTCCTCGCAAGGTCAACTAGTGAAGGAGATTTGGCGACACTACACTAGCGGGTGATCGCCGCATCGAGCGGCGGGAGAACGAACGGGCCGAGGTGCGGGCCGGCGTAGTTGGCGGCGATTCTCAGGGTGAAGGCGAGCTGGTCCCGGGTCTCCTCCGGGGTGAGGATGGCGTCCACGAAGCCGCGCGCCCCGGCGAACTTGGCATCCAGCTGCTGCTCGTAATCCGCCCGCATCGAGCTCATCGACGATTTGGCCTCCTTCGATGGCTCCCGTCCCTCTTGCCGCGCCTTCTCGATCTCGGCCCCGTGCACCGCCATCACCGCCGATTCGCCTTCCATCACCCCCATGCGGCCGGTGGGCCAGGAGAGGATGAAGTCGGGATCGAAGCCCTGCCCGGCCATGGCGTAGTAACCCGCGCCCGAGGCGTGGTTCACGGTGAGGACGATCTTGGGCACGACGGCGGTGGCCATGGCCTCCACGAACCTGGCTCCGGCGCGGATGATCCCCGACTGCTCCGCCTCGGGGCCGACCATGAACCCGCTCACGTCCTGAATGAAGAGAATGGGTAGCCGCTCCCGGTTGGCCGTCTCGATGAAGTAGGCCACCTTCTCCGCGCTGCCGGTGTAGACGATGCCGCCGAAGCGGGGACGCTCGCCCTGCTGTCCCTTGATCACGCCGCGCTGGTTGGCAATCACCGCGACGGGCCGTCCCTCGATATGGGCGTGGCCGCACAGCATCTCCCGAGCTACATCGGGCTGAAATTCGTCGAGCGCGCCGCCATCCAGGATGCAGGCGAGCACCTGCCGCATGTCGTAGGAGAGCCGGTGATCCGCCGGAAGGATGTCGTAGAGGTCGGATGGCGGACGGGCGGGCGGGCGGACGGGTTGGAGCCGATGGCTCAGCCCCGAGGTCAGGGGCAGCCGCCCGATGTACTCTCGAATGCGGGCCAGACACTCCGAGTCGTTGGCGGCCCGGTAGTGGGCCACGGCACTCAGCTCGGTGTGGGTCCGGGCTCCGCCCAGGGTCTCGGAATCGATGGTCTGACCGGTGGCACCCTTCACCAGGTTCGGTCCACCCAATCCCATGAAGCTGGTTCCCTCGACCATGAAGATCACGTCGGAGAGGGCCGGCAGGTACGCACCCCCCGCGATGCAGCTGCCCATGACCGCGCTGATCTGGGGGACGTGCAGATACCGGCGCATGATCGAGTTGTAGTAGAAGATCCGGGCCGCGCCGTACTGTCCGGGGAACACCCCGCCCTGATAGGGCAGGTTCACCCCCGCGCTGTCTACCAGATACACGATCGGAATCCGCTGCCGCATGGCGACTTCCTGGGCCCGGAGGATCTTGCGAATCGTCTCGGGCCACCAGGAGCCGGCCTTCACCGTGGCGTCGTTGGCGACCACCACCACCTCGCGGCCCTCGACCACGCCCAGGCCGGTGATGACGCCGGCCCCGGGTGCCTGCCCCTCGTACTGGTCGTAGGCCACCAGCAGCCCGAGCTCGAGCCAGGGCGTGCCCGGGTCGAGCAGCCCCTGCACCCGCTCCCGGGGAGACAGCTTCCCCTGCTCGTGCATCTTGGCGACGCGGGCCGGCCCGCCACCCTGCTGCAGTTTCGCGGCGAGCTGTTGGTATTCCTCGGTGAGAGCTCTGAGGCGGCTACCGGCTGGGCTCATGACTCGAGATGAGACTTGGCCCACGTTTGGATGTATTCGATGAGGTCGGTGGTAGGGGTGCCGGGTCCAAACAGCTTGCCGATGCCCAGCTGCTGAAGCGCGGCCATGTCCTCCGGCGGAATGATCCCCCCGCCGGTGACGAGGGTTTCGGGCCGGCCCATCTCCTGGAGCAGCTGCCGAACCCGGGGAAAGAGGGTCATGTGGGCGCCGGAAAGAATCGAAAGGCCGACGACGTCCACGTCCTCCTGCACCGCGGCGGTGGCAATCATCTCCGGTGTCTGGTGCAGGCCGGTGTACACCACCTCCATACCGGCGTCGCGCAGCGCGGCCGCCACCACCTTGGCCCCACGGTCGTGGCCGTCGAGGCCGGGCTTGGCCACCAGCACCCGGATGGGCCGGACCTGGGTCCGCGGCCACGTTAGCGACTGGCGTCCTGAGCGTAGCAAGGATCTCTCCGTGGTCAGGCCGAGCGAGAGTCTTCGCTTCGCGCAGAAGGATCTCTTGGTGCCCAGGATCCGGCGCTCAGAATGACAATCGCTTTCACTGCCGTTCTCCGGGCAAGAGGGCGTCCACCAGCTCGGCTATCGATCCGGCGGTGCGGCATGGTCGTCCGGGACCGGGACTCGCGGGGGCCAGAAGCACGGCCTCGATTCCAGCCGCCCGGGCGCCGAGCACGTCCACCTCGTAGAGGTCACCCACATAGAGCGCTTCCTCGGGGCCGACGCCCAGCGCGTCGAGCGCCGCCTGGAAGATCGCGGGATCGGGCTTCTCGACCCCCACCAGACTCGAATCGATGACCACGTCGAAATAATCGCGTAGACCGGAAACGGCCAGGGCCTGCTCGACCCGCCCGTCGCTGTTCGACACGATACCGAGACGAAGCCCGGCGGCCCGGAGCCGGCTCAGCGACTCGTGAGTGCGCTCGTGGATCGAGCACCAGAGATGCCGCTCGAGATGCAACCGCTGGAGGCAGTCGCGCACCTCCGGCATCCGATCCGGCGGCACGCCGCTGGCCCGAAAGAGCGCTTCCAGGTATATGGCCGCGCGCTCCCCATCCCCTGAGCCCCCTGCCCGTTCCATGGCCTGAGCCGCCTCGGCCTCATGGGCCGCCAGCCCCGCGCCGGTCAGCGGCAGCCCCAGGGCCGCTCCCACCGCCTGGGCCATTCTGCCGTAATCCAGGAACAGCAGGGTATTGCCGGCGTCGAACAGAACCGCGCGAAGCCCCTTCCCCGAGCCAGCAAGCGAGGGGAGGGGCTCCGAGCGGAGCGAGGGGACGGAGTCCGGCAGGTACTCAACGAAAGCGCAGCAGCGCGGCCAGGCTCTCGATCGAATCCCGAGCCTCGGGCTCGTAGACCACATTGACATCCACTCCCTGCCGCAACGCTTCCTCGATGGCGTCGTCCACGATGTCGAGCACCGGCACGGGAGCTCCCTCACCGCCGCATTCCCGCTCGGTCAGCGCCAGGCGCCCGGAGTCGCCGCAGCGAAAGCCTGCCTCGCTGGCATCGGCGTGCACCAGCAGCGAGCGCACCTGCCCGCGCGACAGTGCCTTCAAGGTCGGGCTCAAGCCGTTGATGCCCCATCCGGTGCCCACGCCTTCGAGCATCTCATGCACCAATTCCCGCTCCGAGGCTCGCTCATAGGCTTCCCGCACCGCGAGCGTGGCGGAGTGAACCGACGCCGAGGTGGCGTCCTTCGGATTGAGCCGGACGGTCCCGATCAATCGCTCGGCGAGATAGGAGTGGAGGAAGGGCTCCACCGCCCCGGCGTCCGCACCGGTACCCGCCAGCACGATGCCGTGGGCCGGGCGCCGCCGGTCCATGGCGAAGAGCTCCCGGGCGATCGCCTCGAAGTGCCGCTGCTTCTCCTGGCGGATGCGATTGTTGTAGGTGTGCTCCCCCCAGCCGCTACTCCCGTCGTTGTCGGAGTGGAACCGCTTGCCCCGGGTGGCTTCCGAGTGCAGACCCGACAGCTCGCGGGAATCGTGGGCCGTCACCTCGAAGAACCGGGCCCGGCTGCGATCCAGCACCACGGTGATCAGGCGGCCAAACTCGTCTTCCACCGACGCGAGCTCGCGCACCTGGGCGCTGCCATCTATAGAAAGGCGGGAGCGATGCACCACCGGCAGGGCCACGACCTCGAACAGGCCGATCCCCTCACAGGCGAAGACGGCCAGGCCCTGCGTGTGCGGCAGGCTCGCCGGGTTGCGGACGAACTGGTGTACCCGGTCGAGATCTCGACCCACTTCCTCGGCGATGCGGCGCTCGAGACCCAGCCGCGGCAGGGCCTGGACCGCCGCTTTCATCCGGTTCTTGACCTTGATCAGGTATTTGCCCCGGGACCGGTCGCGCGGCTCGAGCTTCAGATAGAAGGACACCACCCGGTGGTTTCCAGGCTGAACCCGGGTGAGCCGATCCAGGAGCTCGGCCGACGGCAATTGGACCGCCGCTGCCGGGCGGGAGCCATTCTGTCCATTCGGTCTCGCTTGCTGGCTCGGGGCGAACTCTGCCTGCGCCTCCGGTGCCCCTCGCTTGTTGCTCGGGGCAGGCTCTTCGGTCCAGACTCTTTCCGCCCTGTCCGTCCTCTCCGCCCTCTCCGTCCTTCCTTAAAAGAAGACCGGCTCCCTATAGCTCCCATAAATCTCCTCGAGCACATGCCGGATCTCGTAGAGCGTGCAGTATGCCCGCGCACAGTCCAGCATGGCTGGTATGATGTTCTCGTCGTTGGCGGCCGCCCGTCCCAAGGCTTCGAGCCGCGTGGCTACCAGGTCCGGGTCCCGCCGGGCCCGGAGGCCGGCGATGCGTTTCCGCTGCGTCACCTCGGCCGCCCCGCCGACCCGGAGGATCTCGACCGGGGCTTCCGCCTCCTCGACGAAGTCGTTCACCCCCACGATCGTCCGCCGCCCCTGCTCCAGCTCCGCCTGGAATCGCATGGAGGAATGGGCGATCTGGCGCTGAAACCAGCCGGACTCGATCGCGCTCACCACGCCGCCCTGGGCGTCAATCTCGGCGAAGAGGCCCTCGGCCTCGCGCTCCAGCCGGTCGGTCAGGGCTTCCACGTAGTACGATCCGCCCAGCGGGTCGGCCACGTTGGGCACGCCGGACTCGTAAGCGAGAATCTGCTGGGTACGGAGGGCGATGCGGACCGATTCCTCGGTGGGCAGGGCGAGGGTCTCATCCAGGGCATTGGTGTGCAGCGACTGGGTCCCGCCCAGCACCGCCGCCAGCGCCTGGTACGCTACCCGGGCCACGTTGTTGTGCGGCTGTTGCGCGGTCAGGGTGACACCGGCCGTCTGGCAGTGGAACCGCATCTTCCAGCTGCGGGGGTCCCGCGCCCCGTAGCGGTCGCGCATGTGCCGGGCCCAGATCCGGCGCGCGGCCCTAAGCTTGGCGATCTCCTCGAAGAAGTCGTTGTGGACGTCCCAGAAGAACGAGAGCCGAGGGCCGAAGCTGTCCACATCCAGTCCGCGCGCGACGCCGTGCTCCACGTAGCAGAACCCGTTGGCCAGGGTAAAGGCCAGCTCCTGCGCCGCGGTGGATCCCGCTTCGCGGATGTGGTACCCGGAAATGGAGATCGTGTTCCAGTTCGGGGTGTGCTCCGCGGCCCACTCGAAGAGATCAACGATGATCTTGAGCGCGGGCTCCGCCGGAAAGATCCAGGCGTGCTGCGCCATGTACTCCTTGAGGATGTCGTTCTGGATGGTGCCCTGAAGCTGGTCGATCGGGACGCCCTGTTTCTCCGCCGCTGCCACGTAGAAGCAGAAGAGCATGGCCGCCGGACCGTTGATGGTCATGGAGGTGGAGACCTTGTGCAGCGGGATCCCGTCGAACAGGGTCTCCATATCGGCCAGGCTCGAGATCGCCACGCCGCACTTGCCGACCTCACCCTCGGAGCGGGGATGGTCGGAGTCGTAGCCCATCAGGGTGGGAAAATCGAACGCCACCGAGAGGCCGGTCTGGCCCCGCTCCAGCAGGAACTTGTAGCGCTCGTTGGTGTCCTCGGCGGTGCCGAACCCGGCGAACTGCCGCATGGTCCAGAGCCGGCCGCGATACATCGTGGGGTGGATGCCGCGGGTAAAGGGGAACTGGCCGGGAAGGCCGGTGGCGGCGACCACGTCGGGCGAGAGATCGAGCGGGGTGTATACCGCCTCGACTGCCTCACCGGAGACGGTAGTCGCATTCAGGTCGTCCCGCACCGGCAGGGCCGCGGCCTTGGCTCGCCAGGCGGCAAGCTCGGCCCGGAGCTGCTCCAGCTCGCGCTCCTGATCGGAGAGCCGGGGGGCCTGATCGTCGCTCTTTGCCCGCCGAGCCGTCATATGCGCGCGCCCTGTTTCAGGCCGTCGAGAACTTCCGCCGCCACGTCGTAGGGACTCATCCGACCCGCCACCACCTGGTCCAGCCGCTCCCCGATGAGCTGCTCGGCGCGGGTCTCCTCCCAGATCCACTTCTGGG
This sequence comes from uncultured Gemmatimonadales bacterium, assembly GCA_963846435.1. GTDB lineage: Bacteria > Gemmatimonadota > Gemmatimonadetes > Gemmatimonadales > GWC2-71-9 > CAVVWJ01. The sequence continues at coordinate 286,020 of CAWJVX010000001.1, forward strand.
TCGCCCGGTCAACCACCTCGCGGGTCCGGTCGGAGAGCCGCCGCCGGCGCCGCAGTTCCAGCTCGCCTGAGGCGGTCAGGTGTTCGTGATGTCTATCGAGTGCAGCGACGAGATCGGGGATTCCATCGCCCTTCGCTGCAGTCGTAAGGAGTACAGGCTGTTCCCATGGGCTGTTGGAGGAATTGTCACCCTGAGGGCCTTGGTTGTCACGCCGAGAGCTTGGGTTGTCACCCTGAGGGCCTGCAAGGCCCGAGGGGGCCGAAACCTCTCGTGTCCTCGATCTCTTCGGGGGCACCTTCACACCCTTGATCCCGTGGTGAGCCGTCATGTGCCGGAACGCGTTGCCTCTCCGAATCCCCAACGTGACCTCTATCTCCCGGCGCAGGTTCTCGGCGCCCTGCCTATCGGCCTTATTCACGATGAAGATGTCGCCGATCTCCATGATCCCGGACTTGAGCGTCTGGATCCCGTCGCCCGACTCAGGCACCAGCACCAGCACCGTCGAGTCCGCCATCCGGGCCACGTCCAGCTCGGACTGACCCACGCCCACCGTCTCGACCAGGATCCGGTCGAACCCAGCGGCATCGAGCAGGTCGCACACTTCGCGGGTGGTGGTGGCGAGCCCGCCGAGCGAGCTGCGGGTGGCCATGGAGCGGATGTAGACGCCCTGGTCCAGGGCGACGGATTCCATGCGGATGCGGTCGCCCAGGAGGGCGCCGCCGGTGAAGGGGCTGGTGGGATCGACGGCAATGACGGCGACTTTGAGCCCGGCGGAGCGGTAGGCGGAGACCAGGCGCTCGACCAGGGTGGACTTCCCTGCCCCGGGCGGGCCGGTGATCCCGATGCGGCGGGCTTTGCCGAGGGACCGGTGGACCTCGGCCAGGAGCTTTTCGAAACCGGGTCGGCCGTTCTCGACCACCGAAATCGCCCGGGCCAGCGCCGCGGTCTTGCCGGCAACCAGCTCGGAGATCAGGAGATCGAGGTCCATGGGTGAAAGGTCGCCAGAGCCGGAGGGTCAGGCAAGCGGGAACGTCACAATGGCTTGTGGTGCAGGCTCATGCATCGCTTCCTCACCGAGCCGGTCCTCGAGTCGAGGGCTCGACGCGAGTCGTAGGTTTACGCATTTTCAGAGAGATCGTCATGCATTAAAACCTCGCTGCAGCACAGCAAGGCATGTGTTGTCGCCGCGTCGCTCAACTGAAATCAGGCGCCACCTGACCCATGTCAGCAGAACGGACTGAGTCCACCAGTTGGTGTCTTTGGAGATGAGACGCGTGGTTACAGACAAACAGATTCGGGTGGTAGTGCGCTGAGTCGGTGGGAGTTGCCGGGGTCTGTCGGGCTAGCTCGGCCCTGGTTCGAAACAACGCGCAACGCATTTCCTATCGGCTCACCGCACTGCCTCACTCAGGTTCTCATGGTTCGCCCTAAGGACTGTCTTTCACACTTACTCCGTGAGTCCAAGGGGGGAGGCCGTCGCCGCTACCCGCGGGATTGCTTCGGCGGTTACCCACCTCGCAATGACTCCCATTCCTTCCCCACCCTACCGCCCTACCGCCGCCGCTACCGCCGCTTTATCTACCGCCTTCCTCTCTCACCCGGATGGGCAGGGTCACCATCGTCTTGCCGACCCACCGAAGCCGTTTTTCCACCGCGAGCGCGGTCTCGTTGTGCAGCAAACGGTGATACCACCTCTCCCGCTGAAAGATCATCTTCCCCGCGAAGAACACGACTTTCGGAAACTCGCGAGCAACTTCCAGGCATAGCTTCTCGGCTTCGGCCACCGCCTCCGTCCCGATGGCCATTCGGCCCACCGCGGGTACCCCTAGACCCGCGGCGAGCGAGACGTAGTGGGCCAGCATCTCCTCGGTCCGCCGGCGCAAGTCCTCCACCGCATGCTCCCCCTTGAACTCTCCCGAATCGATCACCCCCACCGTCACGAACACCAGGCCCTTGAAATGGCCGGGGAAGGATCGAAAGACGTTCAGCACGGTGTGGATCCCTACTCCGCCGTAGGAGCCCACCAGCACGGCAGCGGCAGGTTTCTGGGGATCGACCTGCCCGAGCGCCCCGGTCGGCCGGGTTGGCGTCGTACGGGGAAGGTCGCCGAGCTCACGATACAGCCGGTCGAGCTGGGTGTTTACCGTGCGATAGTGCCGCCGGATGACAAAGCAGAGACCGATGACGGCTATGGTGATGACAATGGTGACCCAGCCGCCCTCCGCGAACTTTTCGTAGGTCGTCGTAACGAGAATCGTGGCGCAAAGCACGAAGCCGGCGGCAAAGAGCGCCAGGCGCCGGCGCCACTCGCGGTCGCGTCCGGCGGTGCTGGTGCCAGAAGCGCAGCATGGCCAGCATGGAGAGCGAGAAGGTCAGGAAGACGTTGATGCTGTACATCACCACCAGGTGACCCACATTGCCCACTGGTGTAGACCAGCGCCGCCAGCGCGGCCGCGCCCATCAGGAGGATCCCGTTCTGGGTGGTGAGACGCTCGGAAAGCGCGGCGAACCGGTGAGGCACCCAGGAGTCGACCGCCATGTTGGCCAATACCCGGGGGCCGTCGATGAACCCCGCCTGCGCCGCCACCACGAGCAGCGCCGCCTCCGAGAAGAGCGTGACCACAACGAAGGTCTCACCGAAGGGAAGTCCTCCAGCCAGGCTCTCGGTCAGCACGGCGTTCATGGTCTTCCCCGGGACCGGCGCGACCTGCCACAGCAGGTAGCAGAGCAGGAGGCCAGACGCGGTGAAGGCGAGCGATGTGCCCATGTACACCATGGTGCGCTTGCCGGTCTCGACCTTGGGTTCCCGCATGATCGGCAGGCCGTTGGACACCGCCTCGATGCCGGTATAGGTGCCGCCGCCGAGTGAGTAGGCCCGGAGGAAGAGCAGCAGCAGGCCACCGATGCCCAGCGTGGCGGCACCATCCGCGAAGCCCTCCCGGACGGCGCGCGCGGTCGCGGGCAGCTCCGGCAGGTGCCCCAGGATGCCGCCGCCGATGAGCACAGCGTGGGTCACCAGGAAGAGGAGAAACACCGGCAGCAGGGCGATCACCGACTCACGGACGCCCCGGATGTTCAGGGTCGTGAGGCCCAGGATCAAGCCGAGCTCGACCGGCTGCTTCCACCCGTGCCACTCCAGCGGCAGGAAGCTGAACAGCGCGTCACCCGCGGCCGCGATCGAGATGGTGATGGTGAGGACGTAGTCCACCAGCAGCGCGGAGCCGGAGACGACCCCGGTACTGGGCCCAAGCAGGTTGCTTGCCACGACGTATCCGCCGCCGCCGCTGGGGAACTCCTCGATGATGCGGCGGTAGGCGGCCGAGATGAGCAGCACGGTGATGGCCATGAGCGCCGCCAGCGCCACCGCCAGGTAGGTGTGCTGTCCGAGCGCCTTGAACGCCTCCTCGGGGCCGTAGGCGGAGGAGGACAGCCCGTCGGCTCCCAGGCCGACCCATGCCAGGAAAGGGATGAGCGACAGCCGGTGAAAGAGCCGGCGGTCCCGCAGGTCGCGCGGGGCCACCGACGATCAGGCGGCGCAGTCGAGGACTCGAGCATGACGAGAAGTCTGTCGCCCGGAGAACGTCCTGTCAGCCCGGCGCCGGCAATCTTGATGGAATCTTGATGGCGGGACACCGTAGATTTGCTGGCATGATGCGCCTTCTGGAGGGTACGACGGATCAGCGAGTATGCCTGGTCTGTTTGCATCATTCTCGCCACCACCGTCGTGGGGCTGCTACTCCGCCGGGATCTGCAGATCATCGACGTGGCGATGCTGTTCCTGCTCGCGGTGGTTGTGGTGGGCTATCGCTATCGGCGGGGGCCTGCTCTCCTCGCATCGCTGCTCAGCATCGCCGCCTTCGATCTCCTCTTTGTCCCGCCGTACTACGCCTTCCACGTCCAGGACCCTGCCTACTACCTCACCTTCGGCGTGATGCTCGCGGTGGCGTTGAGCATGGGCCAGCTCACCGCCCGTATTCGGGAACAGGTGCAGGATGCCAGTGAGCGCGAAACCCGTGCCCGGGCGCTGTACGCGTTGAGCCGCGACCTGTCCGCGAGTGAAAGCCTCCAGGACCAGCTTGGCATCGCGACCCGGCACCTCGCCGAAGCGGGACACGGCGAGGCCCAGGTGTTCCTCGACGGAGTCGATGGTGCCCGGGCGGAGGAATGGCCGGCCGAAGGACTCTTCGAGAGCCTCGACGTCAGAGTGGCAGCGACCTGGGCATTCCGGAACGGCGAGAGCGCCGGCGCGGGGCACCCGTCACTGCGCCGAAGCCGAAGCCCTGGTGGTGCCGCTGAAGAGCTCCCACCGGACTCTCGGCGTGGTCACCATCCACCCCACGTCGCACGACGACCTTCTGCCGGAGCCGGAGCGGGAGACGGTGGAGGCGCTCGCCGGGCAAGCGGCGGCGGCGTTCGAGCGTGCCATCCTTTCTCAGGCCCAGGAACACACCCGCGTGGAGGTCGAGTCCGAGCGGCTTCGCACCGCGCTGCTGAGCTCGCTGTCTCACGATCTCCGCACGCCGCTCGGCAGCATCGAGGGTGCCGCCAGCAGCCTGCTTCAGGAGTCCGGCGGGCTGTCACGCCGAAGCCCAACGGGAGATGGCGGAAACCATTCTCGAGGAATCCCGCCGGATGACACGGCTGGTCACCAATCTCCTGGACATGGTGCGGGTGGAGAGCCGATGCCCTGGCAGTGCACAAGCAGTGGCAGCCGCTGGAGGAGGCGCTCGGGGTTGCCCTCTTGCGACTGGAGGAGCGCCTGGCCGGGCATGCCGTCACCACTGAGCTGAGACCGGATCTCCCGCTGGTGCCGATCGACGAGCTGCTCATCGAGCAGGTCTTCATCAACCTCCTGGAGAATGCGGCGAAATACACGCCCCGGGGAACCCCCATCAGAGTATCCGCGTGGGCCGAGCGCCGATGCCGTAACGGTCGAGGTTGCTCGACCGTGGGCCAGGGATACCACCGGGTGACGAGGAGAGCGTATTCCGGAAGTTCCATCGAACGGCGCGGACGGATGATGCCGGCCCCGCGGGCGGTTCCGGCCTGGGCCTGACGATCTGCCGTGGCATCATCGCCGCCCACGGTGGCCGGATCTGGCTGGAAGCCGGCCAGGGCGCCGGAGCCTGCTTCCGCTTCACCCTTCCGCTCGAGGGTCCGCCTGTGCCCACGCTGCCGGCTGAGGCAGCGGCAGAGCGCTGACCGATGGGAGCTCCGGGTCCTCTGGTCCTTCTGATCGAGGATGAGCCTCAGATGCGGCGCTTCCTGAGGACCACGCTTCGGGCGCACGATTATCAGGTCGTCGAAGCCGCCTCGGCACGCGAGGGGCTGGCCCAGGCGGCTGGACGCAACCCGGACGTCATCCTGCTCGATCTCGGCCTCCCTGACCTGGATGGCCTCGATGTTACCCGGGAAATCCGCCGTTCCGCGTCTACCCCGATCATCGTGATCTCCGCCCGGGGACAGGAGCACGACAAGGTCACCGCCCTCGACCTGGGCGCCGACGACTATCTCACCAAGCCTTTCGGCGCGTCCGAGCTGCTGGCACGGATTCGAGTCGCGCTGAAACACTCTGCGTCCCCGCCGGGCACCGTACCGCAGGTTGTCTTCCAGGCTGGCGAGCTGCGAGTCGACCTGGCACGCCGACAGGTCTTCCGGGTCCGACGAGGAGGCGCACCTCACCCCGACCGAGTACAAGCTGCTGGCGGCATTGATACGGCACGCCGGCAGAGTCATCACCCACCGGCAGCTGCTCCAGGAGGTCTGGGGCGCGAACTATGTGGATCAGACCCATTATCTGCGGGTCTACATGGCCCAGCTTCGCCACAAACTGGAGCGTGATCCAACCCGGCCTCGTCTGTTGACGACCGAGCCGGGCGTTGGGTACCGCCTACGGGAGTCGTGAGTGTGGCGGGCAGGCGGGCAGGCGGTAGATGAAGCGGCGGTAGGCGGGTGGACGGGCAAGCGAGTCATCCCGAGCGTAGCGAGAGCCTGCCCCGAGCAATCAAGGCGAGGGGGATCGGCCCGGCAAACGTCGGCCCATGGAGCCTTTCTTGCCGACGTAAACCCACCCGATTTCTCGCTACGCTCGAAATGACACCCTTGCGCCCGGCCGCCTGGTCGCCCGGTCGCCCGGTCGCCCTTACCGCCGTACCGCCTTACCGCCCGTCCGCCCGTCCGCCGCCCGCAGGAGCGCTGCGAGTGCGAACGGTCGCGCGGCGTAGGCCCGCTTCCAGTCAGGGCGGGTCTCCTCCAGGAGGAGGGCGATGGCCGCGCCGAGCGGATAGAAGGCGACCCGCCGTTGGCGGCCCAACGCCAGTTGGTCCAGCTCCCGTCGCAGACTTCGGCGCGCTCCTTCGGCGGCTCCGCTGTATGGCTGGTAGTCCGATACGCTCCGGAATGCAGTCGCGGACTCCCCGACTCGGCGCCTTCCCGGGCGACCGCGTACTCGATGAAGCGCGCCACACCTTCCTGCCACAGCTGGAACTCGAAGTACCGATAGTCCGCGGGGGACAAACGGCTGCGCAACGTGTCTCGAGCAGCCACGACAGCTTTCACCGCTCTGGGCGTCGGGGTGGCATCAAGGGCCCGGCCGAGCGCGCTGGCCAGACGGCGGACGGCCTGCTGCACCGGGCCGGAGTCGTAGGGGAAGGCGTAGTCCAGCATCCATTGCCCGGTCGAGTCGCCATGGGCCAGGTCGAGCCGCGCCACGCCCGCGTAATAGCCGGGCTCCGAGTACTGCCATTGGTGGAAGTGCTCGTGGAGCAGGGTCAGTACCCAGGCGGTTGACGATTTGCCGGTCAGCTCGGCGGATCCGACGACGAGGTGGGGATCCCACTCACGGCCGGGAAAGTGGCGAGCAGGGTTGGGAGGAACTGCCGCGGACGGGTCCAGACCTCCTGCTTCATGAGGCTGTCGTAGCCCTGCCGGGCAAAGTCCGCACTCGGCCGGGAATGGCCGACGAGAAATTCGATCGAGTCGGTGACGAGCAGCACCCCGAACGGCGTGCGTCCCCAGCCGGGCCAGACGTCCTCGCACACTTCGTCCGCGAGCCGGAAAGCCTCGGCCAGACGCACCCGATCGAGGCGGGGCAGTTGAGGAGGCGCGGCTGTTCCGAGGAGCCAGAGAATCGAACAACAGACTGAGCGCCGCATCGAGCTTCTCCAGGGTCGCGTTGGTGGGACGGATGTTCGAAGCGTTCGAAGCGTCGCACCGCGCGGCAGGCGCCACCAGGGTTCCTGCTTCCGCCTCTCGCTCGAGATGACCTAGATTAAGGCGGTCAGGTGGTAAGGCGGGATGGTAAACCTTAAGGGACTCACAGTCATGCGCCAGATACTCGCCGTAGCAGTACTGCTCGTCACCTGGCTCGCTCTTCCACGCCGCGCCGCGGCTCAATCGCCGTCCCTCACATTGGCAGCCGCAACCCGGATCGCCGACGCTGCCCAGGCCGAGGCGACCCGCAACCAGTGGAATGTGGTGATCGCCATACTGGACGGCGGTGGTCATCTGCTGCATCTCCGGCGCATGGACGGCGCCCAGCTCGGCAGCGTTGTCGTCGCCCAGGACAAGGGCAAGTCGGCCGTGCTGTTCCGCCGCCCCACGAAAGCGTTTGCCGATGCCGTGGCGTCCGGTCGCATCGGCGTGCTCCGCCTGGCCGGCGCGATGCCAATCGAGGGCGGTGTTCCACTCCTCGTGGGAGATCAAGTAGTTGGCGCCATCGGGGTCAGCGGCGTGACCTCGGAGCAGGACGGCCAAATCGCGCAGGCGGGGGCAAAAGCCTTGTCGGCTGGGCGATGAGGCGTCCGTTCGAGATCGCGATTGTGACGTCTCATTAAGCGATCCCTCGCTACGCTCGGGATGACTCGCTTGTCCGTCCGACCGTCCGACCGTCCGACTGTCCGCCCGACCGCCCGTCCGCCGGTCCGCCCGTGCTGATCACCGACCACAGACTTCATAACCAGCGGATCACTCGCCCCGGTCCGGCCGGCGCGGCGAAGATGGTCGCCTGGCTGGGAGCGGTGCAGGCCCAGGAATACGGACCGGCCAAGTGGGCGCTCGGCCTCCGCCTGCCGCCGAGGGCCACCGACGCGGCACTGAACCGGGCACTCGACCAGGGAAGAATTCTCCGCACCCACCTCCTCCGTCCCACCTGGCACTTCGTCACTCCGGGCGACATCCGCTGGATGCTGGAGCTCACCGCGCCCCACGTGCATCGCACCATGTCGTCCTACGACCGGCTGCTGGGTCTCGATGCCGGGTTGATGACTCGCGCAACCGGTGTCATCGAGCGCGCACTGGGCGATCGTGGGTATCTGACCCGCCGGGAGCTCGGCGCCCACCTCGAGCGTGCGGGGCTACCCGGCAGGTCCAGGGAACTGGCGCACATCGCGATGCACGCCGAGCTCGAGGGCGTCATCTGCAGCGGCCCCCGCCGGGGTAAGCAGTTCACCTACGCGCTTCTCGCCGATCGGGCCCCGGCCGCTCCGCGCCTGTCCCGCGATGAGGCTCTGGCCGAGCTGGCTCGCCGCTACTTCACCAGCCACGGCCCCGCCACCATCCGTGACTTCATCTGGTGGTCCGGACTCAGGACGGCCGATGCCAAACGAGGTCTGGAGATGAACCGGGCCCGGTCTCACGACATGGACGGTCTAAAGTACTGGTCCCTCGGCCGCACAGCCGCTCGTCCCCCAGGCCGGAAGACCGGCGTGCATCTGTTGCCGATATACGACGAGTACCTGGTCTCGTACCGGGACCATCAGGCGGTGCCGCGTCCGGCCTACGTGCTGGGCGGCTTTCAGCATGCGCTCGTGATCGCCGGGCAGGTGGCGGGCACGTGGAGAACGGTTCCCGGTCCAAAGAAGGTCATGGTGAACGTGACAACCCTGAGGCGGCTCACCCCGGCCGAGCGGCGTGGGCTGACCCAGGCCGCGGCACGCTACGGGCGCTTTCTCGGGGCTCCGCTGTCGCTGTCGGTCACCTGACGCTTGATTGGGTGTTTGTGGCGGCAAGACCGGTCACCGGTAGGCCACCCGGTATTGCATCGTGCGCCGCGGCTGTCGAATTTGCGGGCCTCTGGTTCGACGAACTGAGACCAGGAGATTGTTGCCAATGGCGCAACTTCACATGCAACCAGCGGACACGCTGTACTGACCCATGACCAATGCGATCGAGACCAGCGGCCTGATCAAGACCTTCGGCGCCACGCGCGCCCTGGACGGCGTCGACCTGCGGATCCGCGGGGCTCGGTCTACGGTCTGCTGGGCCCCAACGGCGCCGGCAAGACCACCACCATCCGCATCCTCGCCACCCTGCTCCGGCCCGACGCCGGCACGCGCGACCGTGCTCGGCCACGACGTCGTGCGCGAGGCCGCGGCTGGTGCGGCAGAAGGTGAGCCTCACCGGCCAGTACGCCTCGGTCGACGAGGACCTCACCGGCCACGAGAACCTGGTCCTGGTCGGCCGCCTGCTGGGCCTGTCCTGGCGCGAGGCCCGGCGCGCGCGCGCCGAGCTGCTCGAGGCCTTCGGCCTCGCCGAGGCCGCCGGGCGCCAGGTGCGGACCTACTCCGGCGGCATGCGCCGCCGGATCGACATCGCCGCGAGCCTGGTGGCCATCCCGGAGGTCCTCTTCCTCGATGAGCCCACCACCGGCCTCGACCCGCGCAGCCGGAACCAGGTGTGGGACCTCGTGCGCCGCATCGCGGCCGAGGGCACCACCGTGCTGCTCACGACGCAGTACCTGGAGGAGGCCGACCGGCTGGCCGAGCGGCTGGCCGTCATCGACCACGGCCGGGTCATCGCCGAGGGCACCAGCCGCGAGCTCAAGGCGTCGGTCGGCTCCAACGCCCTGCACGTGCGGCTGGCCAGCGCGGACCAGCGCGGCCGGGCCCAGGAGCTGGTCGAGCGGGTGCTGGGCAACGGCGTCCTGCCGGTGGCCGACCCGACCGACGCTGACCGCCCGGCTCGCGAGCCCGGCGCAGGCGGCCGCGGTCCTCGCGGCGCTCACCCAGGACAGCGTCGAGGTCGCCGAGTTCTCGCTGGGGAAGCCCAGCCTCGACGAGGTGTTCTTCGCGCTCACCGGCCGCACCGCCGAAGCCGCGGCCCGGAGGAGGCCAAGCCATGACCACCGACGTCCTCCTCCCACGGGCGAGCGGACCCACCAGCTGCTCGCGACGCGGGCCCGGCCCCGGCCCGCGTCGGCCGCTGTCCGCCGTGCTGACCCTCGCCTGGCGCGCGATGCTCAAGATCAAGCACGTGCCGTTCCAGCTCTTCGACGTGACCGTGATGCCGATCATGTTCACGCTGCTGTTCACCTACATGTTCGGCGGCGCGCTCGCGGGCTCGCCGCGGCGAGTACATCCAGTACCTGCTGCCCGGGATCCTGGTGCAGACCGTCATCTTCATCACGGTGTACACCGGCATGGGCCTCAACACCGACATCCACGAAGGGCCTGTTCGACCGCTTCCGCTCGCTGCCGATGTGGCAGCCGGCGCCCCTCCTCGGCGCGCTGGCGGGCGACCTCTTCCGCTACTCGGTCGCGTCGACGCTGATCCTGGTCGTCGGCTTCATCCTCGGCTTCCGGCCCCAGGGCGGCGCGGTGGGCGTGCTGCTGGCCGTCGCGCTGGTGCTGGTGTTCGCCTTCGCCCTGTCCTGGCTCTGGATCATCGTCGGGATGCTGGTCCGGACGCCCGAGTCGGTCATGACGACGAGCTTCATCTTCCTCATGCCGCTCACGTTCGCCAGCAACATCTTCGTGGAGCTCAGAGACCATGCCGGGCTGGCTGCAGGCGGTCGTCGGCCACAACCCGGTGACCCACCTGGCCAACGCGTCGCGCGGGCTCATGCACGGCAGCCGGTGGGGACTGACGTCGCCTGGGTGCTGGTCGGCCTCGGCGGTCATCGTGCTGGTGGCCGCGCCGATCGCGATGCGGATGTACCGGAAGGAGCGTTGAGGGGGACGGAGGGAACTGCCCCGCTGCCCCGCTACCCCGCTGTCCGCCTGTACACCCGCAGCCCGAGCCTGGGGCTCGACGCAAAAGACCCGCCCGCCCATCTTCTGGGTGTTGCTGGGTGGAACTTTCTGGGCGTGGCGGCAGTAAGGTGGGCGCGTCCCAGACTCGAGAGGATCTCCATGACCTTCAAGCCCGCACTCTGGCAGCCGATCGCGGTGGTGTTGAGTGGCATCAACCTGGTTGCAGTCGGATTCGCGGCTGGATCGGCCGAGCCGTGGCATGCCGCGGTTCACGCGGCGCTCGGGCTGGCGTTCGGGCTATGGGCTCAGCGCCTGCGGCCCGGCCCCGTCGGAAGCGAGAGCCAGGTCCGGCTCGAGGTGTTCGACGCCCTCGAAGCGCTCGAGGCCGACGTCAGCACCATGCGGCGCGAGCTGAGCGAGACGCAGGAGCGCCTGGACTTCGCCGAGCGGCTGCTGGCGCAGGGATCCGAGTCGCGCCGAGTGGGTCCGGAGCGCTAGGGGCCGGGGCAACCCGACATAGCAAGCCGAACCGTGCTGCCTGGCAAGCGCCGTGTTGGCTTGTGGGGGAGCGCAAACAAGCGGGATAGCAACTCCTCCACGCCTCTATTATTTGGTACCCCAACGAGAGAGCTCATGCGCGACTGGCGCAGAGCTACAAGGCGCACGCCGATTCCTACCTCCGTACGATTTCTTCATCGCGCCGGTTCTCGTCATCAATGTCATCGTTGAGCTCGCTCGACTTTACGAGTACGAGACGCTGTATCATGCCTGGGCGGTGACGGTGGCGATCGCACTCCTCGGACTGGGATTGATGGCCTGAGCGATGGCGCTGACCGCTCAGACGCGGGTGATCAGGCTCGAGGAACGCCTACGGCTTCAGAAACTGATGCGCGTCGAAGAGCATGCCACCATCGGAACGCTCAGGCCATCGCAACTGGTAGGGCTCCGCTTCGCTTCGGATGAGGAGGCGCGGAGCTCGCTCGACGCTGCGCCGCCGGTGATCTCAAATCGTCAGGCGATTCGAGAAACAGGTGAGAATTGGAGAGCGGATCGCTTGAGAGTGTAGCGGCCTACCTCGTACGGAACTCTTCCGGGATGAGATGGAAGATTCAGGTATTCCGGAGGCGGATGCGACGCCCTGTTAAGCCTGCGTGAAGCTGGCACCGACATCGGCCGATAGCGGCTGCTCGAGCGCGTGGGCGCGGGCGGGATGGGAGAAGTTTGGAAGGCATACGACGCCAACTTGGATCGTGTGGTCGCCATCAAGCTCCTCATGCAGGCCAACTTTCGCGATCCCACGTCGCGTGCCCGTTTTCAGCGGGAAGCCCATGTCCTCTCGCGGCTCTCCCATCCCGGCGTCGCCACGATCTTTGACTTCGACGTGCAGGACGACGTGGACTTCCTCGTCATGGAGTTCGTACCCGGGGGCACACTCGAGGCGCGCATCGCGCATGGCCCACTCCCGGTTGAGGACTTGCTCCGCTTTGGTGCGGCCATTGCAGACGCGCTCCACGAGGCCCATCAGCGTGGCATCCTTCACCGCGACCTCAAGCCCGGCAATGTAGTTCTCAGCGACGGCGGTCTCCCCAAGATCCTGGACTTCGGCATTGCCGGCCTGATGGGTGGGGATGCAGGTGCGGAGCAGCTGACCATAACCGGCCTGATCCTGGGATCCCTGCCCTACATGGCCCCCGAGCAGTTGATGGGGGAAGCGGACGACGCACGCACCGACATCTATGCCCTGGGAGTGATGCTGTTCGAGATGGCCACTGCCCGGCGGCCCTTCGTCAAGACCCGCCGCGAAGCCCTGATGTTCGAGATCTTCAGCAATGCCGCGCCGCCGTTGCGCTCCTTTCGCTCCGACGCACCTGACGCGCTCGACCAGCTGGTGGCGGCCTGTCTGAGCAAGGACCCGCAACACCGCCCCGGATCCGCTGCCCTGGTTGGTTCGGCATTACGAGCCATCGCCAATGGCACGCCAACCGGCATCGTAACCATTGCCGCCGGCGAGGTCATCCGGGCGATTGCCGTGCTGCCGTTGCGTAACGGCTCCAACGACCCTGCCCAGGAATACTTCGGCGACGGTATGACGGAGGCCATCATCTCCGACCTGGCGTTGATCCGCGAGCTCCGCGTGATCTCGCGCACTTCCGCGATGCAGTACAAAGCGAGCACCAAGTCGCTCCCCGAGATTGCCCGCGAGCTGAATGTCGACGCGGTGCTGGAAGGTTCGGCGCTGCTGGTCGGCACCCGCGTGCGCCTCAGCGTTCAGCTGGTCGCCGCCCGAACGGACCTCACGATCTGGTCGGCCCGCTATGATCGCGAGCTCCGGGATGTCCTCGACCTGCAGAGTGAACTGGCTGCGACCGTGGCTCGGGAGATTTCCGTCCAGCTGACCCCCAGCGAGATGATGCAGCTCGCCAGGCGCGGTGCCGTCAATCCGGAAGCTCACCTCGAATACCTAAAGAGTCGGCACGCGTCCATGGCCGCCTCCCGCGAGGGGGTGGAGCTGGGCCTGCGCCACGCCCGCCGAGCGCTGGAGCTCGATTCCGTCCATGCCCCGGCTTGGGCGGCGCTGGCGGACGCCCTGATGATCGGAACGGTCCGAGGATCGTTGGTGCCGGCCGAGGCGCTCCCCGAGGCGAGTGCCGCGGCACACCGTGCCCTGGAGCTCGACCCCCTGCTGGGGGAGGCTCACGCCACGCTCGGCACGATCCGGTGTTTCAGCGGGGATCTCATCGGCGGGATCCGGTCGCTCGAGCGGGCGATCGAGCTGAGGTCGAGCAGCGGGATGGTCTACATCGTGCTCGGTCGGGCGCTCTACGCATTCGAGCGGCATGAGGAGGCCCTTGCCGCGGCGAACACCGGCGTACGGCTCGACCCGATGTCGGCCCTGGCTCGGACGGCGCTGGGGGACGCCTACTATTTTGCCCGTGAGCACGAGAAATCGATTTTCCACTTCCGGATGGCTATCGAGCTCGACCGCCAATTCGACGGCGCGCACACCGGTCTCGCGCGTGCCTACGAGGCACTGGGCCGCTTCGACGAGGCACGCGCGGCCTACGGAGAGGGACAACGGGTAGGGGGCGGCGTCGCCGGCCCGTCGTTCGGTCTCGCCCATCTAGCGGCCTCGGCTGGGAACGAGGCTGAGGCAAGGCGAATCCTTGCTGAGCTGACCGCGGCACGGGCTTCGCGCGTGATCTCGGCATGGGGCATCGCTGGGGTGCATGCCCAGCTGGGCGACATCGATGAGGCGTTCCAGTGGCTGGAGACGGCGATCACGGAGCGCGCGTCGGGAATGATTCTACTCCGGGTTCATCCGCGGTTTGACCCGATCCGTCGCGATCCGCGCTACTGGCCTCTGGTCGAGAGAGTAGGACTCGGGGGAACTGAACAGAGCCGTTAGACCGAGCTGCAACCGCCCGCTACGGATCTCACCATGGGTACCTACCGAGGTCGTCGAGTCTTCCGCTCCGGACCTGTCGCGACAGCCATCTCGGTGTTCGTAGCCATGCTCTTTGCGACCGGTGCCGCGATGACCTACCGCGAGCGGGGATGGACCTGGGTCTCGATTGCACTTGCGTGCATGACCGTGCTCGGTGTGGCCGGCATCGTTGAGACTGTTTTGTATCGCGTCCAACTCACGGACGAGGCGCTGCTCGTTACCGACCTACGGGGTCGGCGGGCCTACCCGGTGACCAACATCGCGGGGGTGGAGGAGGCCAAAGGCCTGCCGACGACGCTCATACTGTCGGACGGACGCTGGGTGAAGCTGCCCTCGGTGGGCAGTAGCCTGGGAAACTCCATCCGCGCGTGGCTCAGGCATTCAGCCCGTTAGGTGGCACCATGGCCTTCTGGTCGCGTCGCAAACCGGCTAGCAATCCCGCAGAGACGTCCCAGCGCCTCCGCGCGCAGGCCCTCACCCGGACTGCGCGAGACATCGGGGTGGCGCCCAGCAGCGCCCACCCGACCGTCTTCGGCATTCTCATGGAAACCGGATACCCGGAGGCCGTCGCCACCCTGGTCGTGTTTGCGGAGGGCAGTACCAGCGTGTACTTCAGCGGTGGTGGCGGCGTCATCGGCGCGGGGGAGCATGAGTCGGTGCGTGCTACCCACGGCCCCTTCTTCGCCGAGGCCGAGTCACAGCTAAGCCTGCCGAAGAGGATCTCGGCGAGATGAGGCACCCGCTGTCCGAGCTGTTCCACGCCGGTCATGCGGTGATCAGTGCGGTCCGCGAAGCCAGCGGCGAAGAAGATGTCTAACCAGTCCGGCAGGCAGCAGCGTCAGCAATAGGAGGAACATGATGAAGGAGCATCGTATCACCGGCGGCGGAGGCATACGGCTCCACCTGGTCGAGACCGGTAACCCGAAGGGCCGTCCGATCATCTTTATCCACGGCGCTTCCCAGTGCTGGCTCACCTGGAGTCGCCAGCTGAGCTCGGACCTCGCCGACAGCTACCGGCTCGTGGCCATGGATATGCGGGGGCATGGTCTCTCCGATAAACCTCGCGAGGGCTACGGCGACTCGCATCTGTGGGCTGATGACGTCAACGCAGTAATAACGACCCTGGATCTCGATCATCCCATCCTGAGTGGCTGGTCGTATGGGCCACTCGTCATCCTCGACTACATCCGGCACTATGGTGAGGACGGCATCGGCGGTATCAACCTCGTCGGTGCCGTTACCAAGTTGGGCACTGATGAGGCGATGTCCGTGCTCACCCCCGAGTTTCTTGCTCTCGTGCCAGGTTTCTTTGCTGCCGATGTGCAGGAGAGCGTAGGCAGTCTCGAGTCGCTCCTGCGCCTGTGCTTCTCGGCCGAGCTCCCAGCCCAGGACCTGTACCAGATGCTGGGGTTCAGTGTGTCCGTTCCACCCTATGTCCGTCAGGGGCTGTTCTCTCGATCATTCGACAATGACGATCTTCTACCGAAGATCCGTAAGCCCGTCCTGATCACCCATGGTGCCGATGATGCGGTTGTGAGGCCCGCTGCCGTCGCTCAGCATAAGGCCGGCATGGCTCACGCCGAAGTTCATCTGATGGCCGGCGTGGGACACGCGTGCTTCTGGGATGATGCGGGAGCCTTTAACCGGCGCCTGCGAGCCTTCGTGGAAGCCGCTAAAACCATGAGAGCCACCGTGAGTCACGCCTAGGGGTGTGAATGGGGGTGCTCCGGTCGAAGCTCGGTTGGGCCTTCGTCGTGCTCTACGTGGTTGGGTTCATCACGGTGTATTATCGCGTCCGCCCCCATCAGGGGACGTTCGTCTACGATCTCGGTCTCGACCTCCTGGCCCTACCCTACATTCTGGTGGTGGGACGGCTGCTCTTGCAGCAGCCGACCTTCGCGCTCCATGCCCACGAGCCCTGGGGACTGGTGCCGGCAGTCGTCTTCTGCAGCGGGTTGCTCTTGCTCGCGGGGGCCGGACTGGAGCGCGCGGGGCGAGCTGTTTCGCGGAGGGTGCGGTCGCGCCGCGCGGGCTCAAAGCCGTAGCGGACCGACGCGCCATCCCTCGCCCGATACCCGGAGATCCGATGGACCTCACCATCCCGTACACCTTCTATCCTTCGGCCCTGCCCGCCTGGATTTCGTGGACCCTCTTCTTGCTGGCGACCGTGGGCGCTACGACGATCGGCGTCGCGAGAGGCTGGAAGCGAGGTTGGATCGCGGGGCTGGGCGCCGGGACAGCCAGCCTGGTGGCCCTTCTGGCCGCGACCATGCTCGCGTCGATGGTCATTACGTTCTTCGTGCACGACATCTGACGAACCATGGATTCGAGTTGCGGAGCGGCTGGGGCCTGGTGCCAGCGTGGTCACTCTGATGGCCGACTCCGGCCTCAAGTACTTAAGCACCGATGTGTACCGGAGCAGATCGGAACGGGC
This sequence comes from uncultured Gemmatimonadales bacterium, assembly GCA_963846435.1. Lineage (GTDB taxonomy): Bacteria > Gemmatimonadota > Gemmatimonadetes > Gemmatimonadales > GWC2-71-9 > CAVVWJ01. The sequence goes on from CAWJVX010000001.1 coordinate 302,869, forward strand.
AGCCGAGCGCCGTCTAACTCGAGCAGAATGGTGAGGCCCTATGCGTCCGCGGCATCGAGAGGAGCATCGCACCGAGCGGATCGGTTGGCTTCGAGCCGCGGTACTCGGCGCCAATGATGGGATCGTCTCTACGGCGAGTCTGGTGCTGGGCGTGGCGGCGGCCGAGGCGAGTCGATCGGCCGTCCTCGTCGCCGGGAGTCGCGGGGCTCGTGGCCGGCGCCATGTCCATGGCGGCCGGCGAGTACGTGTCGGTCAGCTCCCAGGCCGACACCGAGCGGGCCGATCTGGAGCGGGAGCGGGGAGAGCTTGCCGCCGGCGGGCCGGCGGAACAGGAGGAGCTGGCCGCGATCTATACCGAGCGCGGATTGACGCCCGCGCTGGCCCAGCAGGTGGCCCAGGAGCTTATGGCCCACGACGCCCTTGCCGCGCACGCCCGGGACGAATTGGGTATCACCGCGGCCCTCAGCGCCCGGCCGGTTCAGGCGGCCCTCACCTCGGCCCTCACGTTTGCCGTCGGGGCGGCACTCCCCTTAATCATCGTGCTCCTTGTCCCCGGCTCCAGGCTGGTGCCGGCGGTGGCCGGGGCCTCGCTCCTCTGCTTGGGAGGGCTGGGAGCACTGGCGGCACAGGTGGGCGGTGCGCGCCCGCTGGTCGGTGCGGTGCGGGTGGTATTTTGGGGGGCCCTCGCCATGGGTCTCACCGCCGCCATCGGTGCCCTGTTCGGGACGACCGTCGCCTGAGAGTCGCCGCTCTGGCCCCACCTCGACAGAGCGTGTACCGTTGTACCACCGCCCGGAAACGATCCGCTTCTCCCGGAGGTTTCCCATGACTCACCTCAACGAGATTGACACCTTCCGCAACGTCTGGCACTCCGAGGCGCAGCGCACCATCCAAGTTCTCGAAGCACTCCCAGCCGACCAGTACGACTTCCGTCCCGACCCCAAGGGTCGCTCGATCGGAGAGCTGGCATGGCACCTCAGCGAAATCGACGCGTGCTTGAGCTTCGGAATCGCCGAGGGGAGGTTCAGCTTCGAGGACGAGCCGCCCGATCTCAAGCGGCCTCGCGAGATCAGGCTGTTGGCTCCAGGGTATGGCCGGGTACACGAGCAAGCCATGGCGCGGCTCGAGAGCCTGGCGAACGACCGGCTCGATGACTCGGTGACATTCTTTGATGGCCGGCAGCTGACGATTCGTGACGTGCTCTGGGGCGAGCTGCTCCATCACCTGATCCATCATCGCGGGCAGCTGGTGTTGATGTGCCGGATGGCCGGCGGAATCCCGCCGGGCCTCTATGGCCCGAATCGGGAGGGGATGCAGGCCATGCGCGCCCAAATGGAGGCCGCGAAGGCCTAAGTCGGGTTGGCCGCTTTCCAGGGCACGCTTCGCAGGGATGCCCTCAGGCGTTTATACCCTCTTCCTGGTGAGCCACTATGACAAGCTGGGAGACCTCGTACTGGCGGGTGTTCAACATTCTGGTGAGAGTATTGGGTCTGGTGGCTCTCGTGTCCGGGATCGCGTTCACCGTGCTGGGTGCGGCGCGGATTCTCGAGCAGGGTCTCCTGCTCGACGCAGGGGCACCGGGATTGGTGATTCTGCTCGTCGGTCTACTCGCCGGCGCGCTGGGTGCCGCGATCCTGCGGGTACCCGCCTATCGCCCGGACCTGGGTGATGTAGTCCTGGCGATTCGATCCGTTCGGTGCCAGGACGCGGCAATCGGCGTCGGCCAGACGTTCGTGGTGGACTGGCGAGCGCTGATCGGAGCGGCAGACGCCCCGCCGCCGGGGCAGACGCACTTACTCCAGAAGCCTCGGACGGCGGGACGCATAGGTAGCCACTAGCCGAAAATGTCAGGCTCCGCTCAGCGGTGACTTACGACGCCCTCTCCGGCATACGCCCGCTCCAGCTCGGCGATGTCGAGCTTCTTCATCTGCAGCATCGCCTCCATGACCCGCCCCGACTTCTCCGGATCCGGATCCTTCATCATCTCGACCAGCACGGTCGGCACCACCTGCCAGGACAGGCCGAACTTGTCCTTGAGCCAGCCGCACTGCTGGGCGTCCTTGTCCCCACCCACGGTGAGCTTGTTCCAGTAGTGATCCAGCTCCTCCTGCGTCCGGCACATGATCTGGAAGGAGATGGCCTCGTTGAACTTGAACACGGGGCCGCCGTTGAGCGCGGTGAACGGCTGCCCGTTGAGCTCGAAGTCGACCGTCATCACCGATCCGGGAGGCCTTTTGTGCACCTCACGTCCGGCTTCGCCATACCTCGAGATAGCGCCGATTTTCGAGTTCTTGAAGATGCCCGCGTAATACCGTGCCGCCTCTTCGGCCTGGCTGTCGAACCACAAGCAAGGGACGATGGGTTGTGCGGCAGCCATGATTTGCCTCCTGATCGATTGAAGCCACGGAAATGAAACGGCTTGCCGTCGGAACGACGTCTGACCTATGACGTCACGAACGCGACGGTTGCCACAGCGGACGCCGTATTTGGGGTTAGGGTGCATCCGCCGTCAGCGGCGGGCTGTGATGTAGAACACTGAACTGAATCATGATCACAGCGCGGGTTGCAGGCATGCGTTGCAGATCGATACTGAATAACACGAAAGCCCGAAAGAACGAAAACACGAAAACAACAATGCTAATGAGGCCACCTTTCGTGCTTTCGGCCGTTTTTCGTGCTTTCGTGATTGCTTTTGCTTGTGCTGTGGCGGCATGTGGACCTACACCCATCCGATCGCTCGCGGAGCCTGCCCTTCGCCGGAGGAGAGCGGGTACTGAAGACCCCCTCCTCGGCCCGGTTGGAGTCCTCCCATGACTCCTAGCGCCGTACCGCCCTACCTCTCTTCCTCCTTTCCGTCCGCCTGTCCATCCGTCCGCCTGTCCGCCTCGTCGAGATGCAGCTCGTGCTTGGCGGTCTTGTCGATGAGAAACACCACCACCACCCCCACGATCGCGGCGCCCAGCAGCCACAGCTCGACCCGCTTGACGTGCCCCAGGAGCACCGTGGCGCTGCCGCTCAGGAGGTAGCCCAGGCTGGTGAACACCAGCGAGCCGAGCACGCAGCCGATCGAGTCGATGAGGAGGAACCGGCGAAAGGACAGGCCGTGCAGCCCCCAGAAGATCATGCTGGCGCTCTTGGTTCCGTAGACGAAGCGGGCGGCCAGCAGCTGCCAGGGCCCCATCTGCGCCGCCAGCCGCTCGATCGTGGGCCCCACCCGGCGATAGAATCTGCTCTCCCGGAATCGCGGCCCGCGAAACCGCCCCAGGCAGTACCAGGCGCAGTCACCCACCAGACTCCCGAGCGCGCCGGCTGCCACCGCCAGCGGAAAGGCGAAAATACCGAGATGGGCGACTACCCCCGCGAGAAGGAGGGTGAAGTCGCCCTCGAAGGCAGATCCGACCAGCACCGCAAACAGGCCGTACCGGATGAGGAGGTCCTGCAGGTGCATCTACGCGGAGAGCCGTGACGACGTGGGGTCCGGAGGGATGCCGACATGCAACTTGGCCGCCGCGAGCGCCTCATCGATATCGCCGAACAGGTTCTCCTCTCCAATCTCCTCCAGCAGCCCGGACCGCTCGAGAGCCACGAGCGGCTGCGCGTGCACGTCTGAAAAGAGGACCACCGTCCGGTCCTTGCGGGTACGTCGCACCAGATCCCGGAGCGCGTGCATCGCCGTGGAGTCGATCGCAGGCACGTGGCGCATGCGGATGATCAGGACCTTGGGCTTCTTCGAGACCTCGCTCAGCGTGTCCTTGAACTTCTCCGCAGCCCCGAAGAAGAACGGTCCGTTGATCTCATAGACCTCGACGCCCGGGGGGATGTTCCGGCGATAGATGGCACCCGAATGATCCGGACTAGGGCCGGTGTCCTGGAGCTCCCGGGAGACCAGCGTCACGTTGGTTACCTCGGCCATCCGCTTCATGAAGAGGAACGAAGCCAGCACCATCCCCACCCCGATTCCCACGGTCAGATCGACCAGTAAGGTGAGCAGGAAAGTCACCAGCATCACAATGGCGTCGCTCTTGGGCGCGCTCAGCTCGCTCCTGAAGACCCGCCATTCCGCCATCCGGTACGCCACCCAGAGCACGATGGCCGCGAGCGTGGCCAGGGGAATCAAGGCCGCCCAGTGGCCCAGAAAGAGGGTAATGACCAGCAGGGTGAGGGCGTGGACTATACCCGCGACGGGGGTCCGTCCGCCGCTCTTGACGTTGGTGGCAGTGCGCGCAATCGCACCGGTGGCGGGCATGCCGCCGAAGAGAGGTGAGACCACGTTGGCCACTCCCTGCGCCACCAGCTCCATGTTGGAGCGATGGCGCCCTCCGGTCATCCCGTCTGCCACCACCGCCGAGAGCAGCGACTCGATGGCGCCGAGCGCCGCAATGGCCATTGCGGGACCTACCAGCGCACGGATATCCGCCAGGGAAGTCGAGGGCAGCGTGATTTGGGGGAACCCCACATGGATCTCGCCGAAACGGGAGCCGATGGTCTCGACCGGCAGATCCAGCAGCTGGGCGACTACAGTCATCACGATCAGGGCGACGAAGGGGCCCGGAATCTTGCGGCCGACCCTAGGCCAGAGCCCCATAATGATGAGGGTGCCGGCGGAGAGTGCCACGGCGTAGGGGTTGATGGAGCTGATATTCCGGGCGTACACCAGAAGCCGTTCGATCACCTCCGGTGGAGCGGATTGCAAGCGCAACCCCAGCACGTCTCGCAGCTGCTGGACCGTAAGGATCGCCGCGATAGCGCTGGTGAAACCGGTGACGACCGGGAAGGGAATGAATTTGATGGCGCCCCCGACCCGGGCCAGGCCCAACCCGATCAGGAAGATCCCAGCCATGATTGTGGCCACCATCAGCCCGTCGACGCCGTACTTCTGCACGATCCCATAGACGATCACGACGAAAGCGCCGGTCGGGCCACCGATCTGCACCCTTGAGCCGCCGAGCGCGGAGATGATGAACCCCGCAATGACCGCGGTGTACAGGCCGCGGTCGGGGGTTACTCCGCTGGCGATGGCGAAGGCGATGGCCAATGGAAGCGCCACGATGCCCACAATCACGCCGGCGGTCAGGTCCGCGACGAACTGTTCGCGGTTATAGGTCTTGAGTGTGGTTACGAGCTTCGGGACGAGCAGACGTGACTCCTGGAGATGAGCATTCTACGTAGTGCGAGGAGATTGTTTACGGGAGCCACAATCACAACAGTAGCGCTCCGGCGAGGCCCAGCAGCAGCAGAAAGCCGCAGACGTCGGTGAATGTCGTGACGAAGATCGAGGAGGCCACCGCCGGGTCGATGCCCGTCCGCTCGAGGATGAGGGGAATGAACGCCCCGGCGAATCCGGCGACCATCAGGTTGCCCATCATAGCCAGGAAGACGACCAGGCCCAGGCGCGCTCCCTCCCCCATGAGCGCTGCCACGCTGCCGACGGCGATTCCCATGACCAGGCCGTTGGTCATGCCCACCAGAATTTCCTTGCCCACCACCCGGGTGAACACATCTACCGGGATCAGCCCTAGCGCCAGGCGCCGAACCGTGACCGCGAGCGCCTGGGTGCCGGCGTTGCCACCCATGCCCGCGATGATGGGCATCCAGATCGCCAGCGCCAGTGTCTGCTGGATGGTGTGCTGAAAGAGGTAGACCACGCCGCCGGCCAGGAATGCGGTGAGCAGGTTCAGCGATAACCAGGGCAGCCGGCTCCGGACCGCGTCTCTCCAGCCCGCAGCCAGATCCTCGTCGGGCGAGACGCCGCCGAATTTTAGCAGGTCCTCGGTGGTCTCCGCTTCGACCACGTCGATGACGTCATCGAAGGTTACCCGCCCCAGGAGCCGCCCCTGGTCGTCCACCACCGGCACGCTGGGCAGGTTATAGCGCGCCATCAACCGCGCCACCTCTTCCTGGTCCAGGTCCGGCGTAACCGAGATGTCGGCGTCGGCCATGAAGGCGCGGACCGGACGATCCGGCCGGCTGATCACCAGATCCTTGAAGGGCAGGACCCCGACCAGCCTGCCCTCCGAATCCACCACGAACACCTGATAGAAGTCCTCCACCTCCTCTGCCTGACGCCGAATCTCTTCCAGCGCGTGCTCCGCGGTGGCCGTGTCGGGCACGGACACCACGTGGGTGGTCATCCGGCCGCCGGCGGTCTCCTCGTGATAGCGCAGGAGCCGGTCTACCTCGGCCCGGTCGTGGACGCCCGAGAGAATCTGTTCCTGCTGACTCTGATCGAGCTCGCCCAGGATGTCGGCGGCGTCATCGTCGTCGAGCTCCCCGACGATCTCTGCCGCCCGTCCGGGGTCGAGCGCGGCCAGTGTCTCCGATGCATGGGCCTCCTCCGGCATCTCGGCCAGCGCCTGGCTGGAGAGCTCGGCGGGTAGCGCCTGTACCGCCGCCAGCCGCTCCTTGTCGTCCAGGGCGGAGAGCACCTCGGCCAGGTCCACCGCCTCGATGTCGTGCGCCCGGCGGACGAAGAGCGCCATCTCCCCCTTCCGCACCAGGTCAACCATCCGATGGAGCAGCTTCTTCATGACCTGCCCGGAGGGCTGGAGCAGCCTCTTCATGAGGTGCCCGGAAGGAGAGGAACCGCGGGGGCGGGGGCGGGGCGGATCAGGAGGCGCTCGACCCTGGTGGGCGAGGCCTGAATGACGTCGAACTCCAGGCCGCGCACCACGAACCGCTCCCCGGCGCTGGGGATCCGGCCGGCCCACTCGGCCAGCAGGCCCCCAATGGTGGTGGCTCGTCCGGAGGGCAGCAGCACTCCGAATCGTTCCTGGATCGCTTCGTGCGAGGCATTGCCATCGGTTTCGAAGACGCCGGTGGCGGCACCGGGAATGGGGTGTACCTCCTCGTCATGCTCGTCGAAGATCTCGCCTACCAGCTCCTCCAGCAGATCCTCCAGCGTCGCAATGCCGAGCGTGCCCCCGAATTCGTCGAGCACCACCGCCAGGTGGCGTCGCTCTCGTTGCATGTCGAGCAGGAGATCACCGCAGTTTCGGCTGGCGGGGGTCACCGCTACCGGCCGTATCGGAAGCGGATCTCCCGGCTGGAGCTTGAAGAGATCGAAGGCGTGCAGCATGCCGACGATGTCGTCCAGCGTGTTCCGGATTATCGGGATCCGGCTGTAGCCACTGCCGGCAAACACGAGGCGGATTTCCGTCAGCGGCGCATTCTCCTGGATGGCCACGATGTCGGTGCGGGGGGTCATCACCTCACGCACCGGTCGGGTGCTGAAGGCCATGACCCCGCCGACCATCATCAGCTCCTGGTCATCCGCCACCCCGACCGCCGCTCCCTCCCGCCAGATGGACCGCAGATCGGTCGGCCGAGTGGCGGTCCGGGCCGGAAGCACGAGGCCCAGCACCCGCGACCATGGTCGCAGGATGGGAATGACCCGGTCCGCCACCGTCTCGGCCCGCGGCTGCGTCAGCCAGCGCGGAACCAGATAGGCCGCGAACAACACCAGCGGCACGGCGAGCAGCGCGACTCCAACGACCAGGCGAGGCGCACCGGAACCGGCCACCAGACCTGGTATCGACGCCCCCAACAGCAGGACGCCCAGCGAAGTGGTAGCCGACGCCGCGGTGAGGTAGTAGTCGATCTGGGCCAGTCCGCTCAGCGAGGGCGATGCACCCCGCAGCCGCCGCCCCACCGCGCGGGTGAGCTCCGCGCGGCTCACGGTAATGAGTGCCGCGCCGGCGGTGGCGCCGAAGGCGGTGAGCGCGATCCCTAAAAGGATCGCCAGCCAGGTCATCGGCTGGCCTTTTCCGAGGCGACCGTTGCCTCGATCCGCGGGCGGTGAACCGCGATGCGTTTGACCCGGCGGCGAACCACGTGCTCGACCACGAGCCGGAAACCTTTGACGTTGATCGATTCGCCCACTCGGGGCACTCGGCCGAACTCCGCCAGCACCAGACCACCGACGGTGCTCACGTCGTCGCGGTCGAAGCTGTGGCCGAGTGTGGATTCGAGCTCGGTGAGGGCCACTCCGCCCTCGACCCGCCACTGGTCCTCGCTCATCACCTGGATCGGCGCCACTTCGTCGGTGTCGTACTCGTCCTGGATCTCACCGACGATCTGCTCCAGAATGTCCTCCAGCGTGACGATGCCGGCCGTACCACCGAATTCGTCCACCACCACCGCCAGGTGGCTGGGTCCACGCTGGAAGTCGCGCACCTGGCGGTCGAGCGTCTTGGCCTCGGGTACGAAAGCCGCAGGCCGGATGAGTGCCCGCCAGGGCCTGGTATCCTCCGGGCCCAAGGTGAGGATGTCCTTGGCATACACGACTCCAACCACTTCGTCGGGGTGCCCGTCGTAGACCAGCAGCCTGGCGTGCTCGGAGTTCTGCAGGGTCCTGACCACCTCCTCGCGCTCGGAGGCGGAATCCACCGCGATGATATCGATTCGCGGAGTCATCACCTCCGCCACCGTGGTATCGGCGAGCGCGAAGACGCCGAGCAGCATGTCCCGCTGCGCCGCGCCGGCCTGCCGGGTTGTCCGCACCGGGGCGCGGTCCCGCGCGCGTGCGTCGGCCCACCCCGCCAGCCGCAATAGCGGTTGGAAAGGAACCAGCGTCGCCACCGCCGCCCGGCGCGCGGGCAGGGTGAGCTCGGGCGCCACCGCCGCCAGCAACCGCGGGACCAGGTCGCCCAGAACCCAGACGAGCAGCACCGCGAGGAAGAGCCGCATCAGTCCGGCCGCGGGGGACCAGGCCCACCACGCCACCGCGACGCCTGCCGCGGCGCCGGCCAGCACCAGGAGCGCCAGGTGGGCGACGTGCAGGTTGCGTGATAGAGTGCCCGTGCCGGCGGAGGAGCCGATCTGGCCGCTGAGGGAGCGCGGTAGATCGGCGTCCGCCTCGGCCGCGAGCGCCAACCAGGCAGCCCAGAGCGTCAACGCCGCGGCCACCAGCGGCGCGATGAAGAAATGGAAGAAGGGAATCACGCGAGCGCCTCGACGTAGCGCTCTTGCCGCCGCCACATGGCGGAGCGGGTGCGGTCCGGGCCATCCGGATGCTCCCGCCCCATCGCATGCAGGGTGCCGTGCACCACCAGCCGAATCAGCTCTTCCCTCACCGGAATGCCCCGAGCCCGCGCTTCGCGGCGCGCCACCCAGGGACAGATGTAGACGTCGCCGATTACCGACCCGCTGGAGCCACCCAACGCGAAGGTGAGCACATCCGTCGGCCGGTCGTGTCCCTTGTGGGTGGCATTGAGCCGTCGCATCGAGTCGCGGCCGAGAAAGGTGACCGAGACCAGCCCCTTGCGGCGCTCGGCCTCGAGAACGGACTCAACCACGCGCCGAACCAGCGCGCGCGACAGCGGGAGACGGCGGCCGCTCACCACGACCTCACTCCCGCTCGGCGGACTGGAATTCCGGTGCGACGTTGCCGCCACTGGGACGGGGGTAGCCGATGCGCTTGTGGTAGGTGCCCGACATCACCCGCGCGAACTCACGCTTGATGCGGTCGAGGTCCCGCAGGGTAAGCGGTGCGTCGTCGAGCTGTCCCGAGCCCAGCTTCTGCTGCACCAGGTGTTCGATGGCGCTGCGCACCGCTTCAGGCGTGGGGTTGGGCAGAACCCTGACAGCCGCCTCCGCCGAATCCGCCAGCATGGCCACCGCCGTCTCGGCCGACTGCGGCCGGGGCCCCGGGTAGCGGTAGTCCGCCGGATCGACCCGTCCATCGGGGTCGCTGCCTCGTGCCCTGCTGAGAAAGTAGGTTATGTAGGTCGTGCCATGGTGTTCTGGAATAAAGGCTTTCACCACCTGGGGGAGGTGGGCGGCCTCCGCCAGCGCAAGGCCGTCCGCCACATGGCTCTGAATGATCTTGGCCGAGTCCTGCGGCCGCATCAGGTCGTGCGGATTGGGGCCACCCCCCTGATTCTCGACGAAGTGGCTCGGGCTGGCGAGCTTCCCGATGTCGTGGTAGTAGCAGCCGACCCGAGCCAGCAGCCCGTTCGCCCCGATGATGTTGCAGGCGGACTCGCACAGGTTTGCCATGGCCAGACTGTGAGCCCAGGTGCCGGGAGCTTCCAGCGCGAGCCGGCGGAGGAGCGGGCGGCCCAGGTCCGAGAGCTCCAGCAGGGTGAGATCGGTGGTGATGCGGGTAGCCGACTCGGCCGCCGGCATCGCCATCATCGCCAGGGCGGCACTGGCCAGCGCCATCACCAGTCCGAGCAGACTGCTACCGAGGATCGTGCGGGTCGACCAGCCCTGGCTCAGGCCGATAGAGATCGTGGCCAGAATGCTCGCCACCGCCAGCACGCCGATCGTCACGTAGAGATGCCGCCGCCGCCGTACCACCCGGATGCCCACCGCCCCGGCCACCCCACCCACCAGGCCGAAGAACAGCATATGGCTTTCCCGCAGCGCCCACTGCCCATCGAGGAGAATCGCCAGGGTGACGGCGGCGAATACCCCGATCCGGCCGTTGTACAGCATGGTCACCAGGATGGCCGCGAACGGAATCGGTACCAGCTCCGGCCGCCCGGGAAAGAGACTGGCCAGGCCCGCGGTGAGCAGGATGACCATGGCGAACAGTGCCGCGAAAAACGCCATCTCCCGGAGCTGGGCGTAGCTGTCCCGCTTGTAAAACACGATGAGCAGCCAGAACGCGCTGAGCACGATGGCATTGTACAGCAGCGCTCCAGCCGCGCTCCGGAGTGCAAGACCGCCGGTACCTCGCCGGCGATGTTCCTCCCGCAGGGAGATCAGCTTGGCCCGCGCCTCATCGGTGACGGGCTCGCCCGCCCGAAGAATGCGCTCGCCGGTGCGGACCGAGTATTTGACCGGATCTACGCTGCCGCGCAGTTGCTCTCGCCGCGCGGTGGTGATGAACGGGTCGAGTACGATGGTGGGATGATAGAACGCACCGACCAGGCGCCGGAGCGTGCGCTGGCCGGCGGGGGTGGGAAGGTTGGTTCCCGCCGCCTCGGCTTGCTCCATGAGATCGGCAAACGTCAGAATCGAGTCCCGGGGGACGATGCGCTCGGTTTCCCCTCTCCGGAGGGAGATGTCATTGCTGGTCTCGCTTCGTATTGCACCCGCATCGGCCACCCCGCGTTGGAGTCCCTCAGCCAGGAAGTGGGTGGCCACCTCCTGGAGCTGGCGTCGGTTGGTGGAGTCCCCCAGATAACGGGTCTCCTCGGGCCCGAGCCGCACCCGCGACCCTATGGCCGCCTTGACCGCGTCCGGCCCCCCTGATTCGCTGGCCCGCTCCAGCTCGGCGAAGAACCCCCGGGCTCGAGCCAGCGAGGAGTCGTAGGCGGTCGGGCTGAACCGGTAGACCGGCTGGGCGGTCAGCGCGCGAGACTGCCCCTCCCGGGCGATCTCCTCGGGGGATTTCCGGACCTCGAACGCGAACGGCGCCACCACGGCGCGCTTCGAGATCTCGCCCACCGCGGGTACCGGCGCACCGATGCCGATCGGTGGGGGGAAAGCCAGATACGTGAGCAGTGCGACGGCGAACAGCGGTGCCCAGCGCACCAGGTGATACCGGATCCGCTCCCCTGGCGAGGCCCAGATCCAGCTTTCCCAGAATGGCATGCTCGGCCGCTGAGGCATCAGCCGTTCTGATCCTCCGCGTATGCCCGGATGATCTCGCGTACCAGCCGATGCCGGACGACATCGGACTCGTGCAGATAGCAGAAGGAGATTCCCTCGATCCCGGGAAGCAGGCGCTCGATCTGGATCAGACCCGAGTCCTCGCGCTGAGGCAGGTCGATCTGGGTCTTGTCACCGGTCACGACTGTCCTGCTGTTCACCCCGAGGCGGGTGAGAAACATCTTCATCTGCGCGCCGGTGGCGTTCTGCGCTTCATCGAGAATGATGAATGCATCCGCCAGGGTGCGGCCCCGCATATAGGCCAGGGGAGCGATCTCGATGGTGCGCGTCTCCAGCGCGCGCTGCACCCGGTCGTGCGGCATCATGTCTTCCAACGCGTCGTACAGCGGCCGCAGGTAGGGATCGACCTTGGCCTGGAGGTCTCCCGGCAGGAATCCCAGAGATTCTCCGGCCTCGACCGCGGGCCGGGCGAGGATAATGCGCTTGACCCGTTTGCGGGCCAGCGCCTCCACCGCCTTGGCGACTGCCAGATAGGTCTTGCCGGTTCCCGCGGGGCCGATGCCCACTACGATGTCGTGCCCGCTGATGGCCTGAAGGTATTCGCGCTGGCCCTGGGTCTTGGGAACGATCGCGCGGCGCAATCCGGGCAGGACGATCTTGCCGTCGGAGGTCTGCGGCGGAAGCTCGCTGTTGGGTCCTTCGGCAGCCAACCTGTAGACGTCGTCCGGCGTGACCGTCTCCCCCATGCGGGCCAGATCGAGGAGTCCCTGCACCACCGGGCCGGCTCGCTCCACCTGCTCGGTAGATCCGGAGAGCGTTACCGCCTCACCCCGAAACGAAACCCGCACACCCAGGGTGCGCTGGAGCTCAAGGAGGTTGCTGTCGTTTACGCCCGCAAAGAGCAGCGGATCGGCGCCCTCGGCGGACATGCGGGTCTGGATGTCGTCGGTCATGTTTGAAGGTAAGAGTTGGGAGGTGAGAGGTAAGGGGTTCTTACCTCACACCCTACTTCTTACTCTCACTGAGTGCCTCCAAATGAAGGGCCCGGAGATCGGCCGGGTCGACCGGCGTTGGCGCGCCTTCGAAGAGCGCCCGCGCGGCAGTGGTCTTGGGAAAGGCGATGACGTCTCGCAGCGAGCTTGCGCCCGCCAGGAACATCGCGATGCGATCAAAACCGAGCGCAAATCCGCCATGCGGCGGAGCCCCGGCGGCCAGCCCATCGAGCAGGAACCCGAACCGGCGGCGAACGTCCCCCTCGGGAATGCCGAGCAGGGAGAATATCTGGCGCTGGACGGCTGGATCGGTAATTCGGATCGATCCGCTGCCGAGCTCATTTCCGTTGTACACGGCGTCATAGTGGAGCGCCCTGCAGCTCCCCGGATCCCGCTCCAGCTTGTCCAAGTCGTCTGGATGGGGTGCCGTGAAAGGATGGTGCGCCGGCACATGCTTTCCGGTCTCGGGATCCACCTCGAACAGGGGGAAGTCGACGATCCAGCTGAAGGAGTGATCGGTCCGGGGCTTTAGCCCGGGCAGCCGAATCAACGCAGTGCGCACGGCGTGCAGTGCCGGAGAGGTGACCGCGTCAGGGCCAACCAGGGCAACCAGGAGATCGCCCTCGCCGCCGCCCAGCGCGTCGAGCAGAGACTGCCCGACCGCCTTTACCCCCTGGCCCTCCCATCCGGCGCCCGTGCGCCGGGCCCAGATCAGGCCGCCGGCACGCGCTTCCTTGGCCTGAGCCGCGAGTGCATCCAGATCCTTGCGGCTGAGAGCCGCCCCGCCGGGGACGACGATGCCTCGAACCCGGGAGCCTGCCGCTCGCGCGCCGGTGACGAACGCCGCCGCATCCTGACCCACCAGGGGGGAGAGGTCCCGAATCTCCAGATCATAGCGCAGATCGGGCTTGTCGCTTCCGTATCGCTCCAGCGCATCCCGGTAGACCATACGCGGAAAGGGACGTGCCACCTGAACGCCGGCCTCCCCCCAGAGCTCGACCAGCACCTGCTCCACCACCTGCATCACGTCCTCGGCTGATACGAACGACGCCTCGAGATCGATCTGGGTGAACTCCGGCTGCCGGTCTGCCCGGAGGTCTTCATCCCGAAAGCACCGGGCGATCTGGAAGTAGCGGTCGTAGCCGGCCACCATCAGCAGCTGCTTGTAGATCTGCGGTGACTGCGGGAGGGCATAGAACTCAAGAGGATGCACCCTGCTGGGCACCAGATAGTCTCTGGCACCCTCGGGGGTGGGCTTGGTGAGGATCGGAGTCTCGATCTCGAGGAACTCGAGCTCGGTAAGGGTCCGCCGCGCGCGTTGCAGGAGACGGTGGCGCAGCTGCATGTTGGCCTGGAGCTCCGGCCTCCGCAGATCCAGCACCCGGTGCTTGAGCCGGAGCTCTTCCGCGGGAAGCTCCTCCTTTTCCTTCCGGGCTACCGGAATCGCCGGGGTCTGGGCCGGGCCCACAACCTCCAGGCCAGTCACGTGCACCTCCACCTCGCGAGAGGAGAGAGTCGGATCACGCGCGGGGTCCGGGCGCGCCTCGACCCTGCCACTGACGAGCACGACGGTCTCGGCTCCGAGGGCGGCCGCCCGCTCCATGACGTCGGGCGGCGTCCAGGCAGGATTACATGAAAGCTGCACCAGCCCCGCACGGTCGCGGAGGTCGATGAAGACCAGTCCGCCGAGATCCCGCCGCCGGTGGACCCAGCCCCCGAGCCGGACGGTTTGTCCGACCTCCGCGCGGGTCAGTGCTCCAGCGCGGTGGGTTCGGAATGCGGTGGCGCTCATGCGACACTCACCGAGCCTCGGCGTCGAGCAGGACGTTATAGAACTCATTGGGCGTGGCCGCCGCGACCAACCGCTGGCGAATGTGCTCGTGTCTCACCAGCTTGGCGATCCGTCCGAGGATCTTCACATGCTGTCCGGCCGAGGCCTGGGGGCCGACGATCAGAAAAAAAAGTCGCACCGGCTCCCCGTCGATCGAGTCGAACGGCACCGGGGATGGGCTCACCCCGCAGACCAGGCTCAACTCGGGTACACCGGCTGCCCGGGCGTGAGGGATGGCGACCCCGAAGCCGATCCCGGTACTTCCACCTGCCTCGCGCTCCTGGACAGCTCCCAACACCGCGGCGTAGTCACATCCCCAACGATCCGTCAGATGCCGAGTGAGCTCGGCAATGACGCCGCTCTTATCCCGAGCCGCCACAGGCATGACCACCTGATCGGGGGTGAGCAACTCGGTCAGGAGCACGGGGTCGGCCGGGATAGCATACGCACAAACCTATACCGCGGGAGGGAGCGAGGCAATGCATTACTAGAGTTGATGTTAGCTTATTTTCTCGAGCTTGGCGACGAACCGGCTTGATCCCTCGGTGTCCGTCGTGCCGCTGTGGTATTTTTCCAGCATGACCAGCTCACTTCCCGTCGCCCACACCGCTCGCAATCTGCTCGACCTGACCCCGCGAAGCCGCCCGGAAAGCCCTGGTGGACTGGGTGGCCGAGCGCGGCTTGCCGTCGTACCGGGCGGGGCAGATGCTTCGCCGTCTGTGGCAGGCCCCACTGGAGAGGTGGGAACAGGCCACCGATCTTCCGGGCCCACTGCGTGCCGAGCTGGACCACGCCTTTCCCCTGCCCCGTCTGGTGCCCGACACCGTCCAGCAGTCCGCCGATGGAACCCGCAAATATCTTTGGCGCCTGGAGGACGGGGAGGCCATCGAGTCGGTGCTGATTCCGTCCGGCAGCCGGCGAACGCTGTGCATCTCGTCGCAGGCCGGGTGTGCCCTCAAGTGCTCGTTCTGCGCCACCGGCCGGATGGGCTTCCGGCGCAACCTGACCCCGTTCGAGATCGCGGGACAGGTGCGGGAGATCCTGCTGAACAATCCCGACGAGAAGCCGACCAATATCGTCTTTATGGGAATGGGTGAGCCGCTGCTCAACTGGCCCGCGGTGGACGCCGCCCTCAGCATCCTCAATCATCCGGATGGCTTCGGCATCGGCGCCCGGCACATCACCGTGTCGACCGTGGGCATTCTGCCGGGGATGGCGGCGTTCGCCAAGCGGCCGGAGCAATTTCGATTGGCGATCTCCCTGCACGCCCCGACCTCGGCCCAGCGTCTCACCATGATGCCGATCGAGAAGAAGTACGAGCTCGACTCGGTCCTGAAGGCGGCGGAGGCCTTTCGCAAGCGGGTGACGTTCGAGTACGTGATGATCGGAGGGTTCAATGACAGCGACGCCGATGCCGCTCAGCTGGGGAAGCTAGCCCGCAGGCTCGGCGCACTGGTGAATATCCTGCCGCTCCATCCGGGCGGCGCGCCCGATCTGACGCCCACCACAGTGACCCGCATCCGCGCCTTCAGCGACCGACTGCGCAACCAGGGCGTAGAAGCCGTCGTGCGCCGGAGCCGAGGGCTGGACATCAACGCCGCGTGCGGGCAGCTCAGGGTGGAGGTAGAGAAGAAGCGGGCGGGTAGGCGGGTAAGCGGGTAAGCGGGTAAGCGGGAATTGTCACCCTGAGCGAAGCGAGGGGGCCATAGCGTGACGTCGCTACAATCCGTTCATTGGTCCCATCGGTCGCTCCGGTCGTGAGCGCTCAGGCGGGTATCCTGCGTCTGGTCCTCTGGCTCGCGCTGCTTGTTGTTGGTCCACTGTGGGCTCAGGACAGCCTGCAGCCCAAGAGGTCCGTGAAACCGTTCGCCGTTCCCGAGGTCTTGGCGCCGGAACCACCGGCAGCACGTCCCACACCTCCTCCTGTCGACCCGGCCGCGCTCGCCTCATCCACAATCGCTGCACTGATCGAACTAGAGGATGGTGTCGGCCCCGACGACTGGATGCGCACCCACCCTGGCGAAGTCGAGCAGCTTTACAAGCCCGAGCTGGGGCTGATCGATGCCGCGCCATGGTGCCTTCGTTTCTCGCGTCGTTGGGCGATTCCACACGGGCGGATCATCAGCCGCCATGCCTTCTTCTTCCTACCCGAGACATCGGGGATCTTGAAACCTGCCGGTCTATTCGAGATCGTGGTGACCATGTAAACCCGGCCGATTCCTCGCTGCGCTCGGAATGACACAGTGTGCCGGCTCGTCGTGCCCCACCGACCTACTTACCCGCTTACCCGCCTCTCCGCGAGCGACACCCACTTACCCGCTTACCCACTTACCCGCCTACCCGCTTCTACCCCGTCGCCCCAAACCCCGCAGCAATACAGTTGATCGATAGCAGCAGCGCCGAGAGCTGCTCTTCCTGCGTCTTGTCTCCACCCGACTCGCGGAAGCGGCGGAGCAGCTCGATCTGCTGCCGGCTGACCTGATTGATGGTGGGCAGCCGGCGAGCCAGCCGGCGGCGAAACCGGGGATAGCGCTCGGCCAGCTCCTTGCCGCCACTGATCCGCAGCACCGCTTCAACCGTGCGATGGTACTCCTCTTCGACCAAACCCAGAATGTTGGCCCGCACTCCGGGATCGGGCACCAGCTCGGCGTACTCCCGCGCTATTCCGAGATCGACGTAGGACAGGGTCTTCTCGACCTCGTCCACGATCAGCCGGAACAGCCGCGACTCGGCAAACATCCGGTCCAGCAGGGTCGCTCCTCGCTGACCCCGCACCTGGAGGAACGTGAGGATACCGCTGCCGACCCCGTACCAGCCGGGGATGAAATGACGATTCTGCGACCAGGCGAACACCCAGGGTATCGCCCGCAGATCGCTGAGGGAGCGGGCGCCAAACCGGCGGGCCGGCCGGGATCCCATGTTGAGCAGCGAAATCTCCTCCAACGGGCTGGCAGCCTGGTAGTACGCAAACAGATCCGGGTGGTCCACCAGCCCGCGGTAGGAGGCCTGCGCCGCGCCGGAAAGAGCCTCCATGGCTTCGTCGAACTCCGCAGTGGGCAGCAGCGCCTTCTCCCGCTCCGACTTGAGGGAGTGCTCCACGACGCTGGCGGCCAGCAGCTCGATCTGATACTGCGCCGTACCGCGGTTGGCATACTTGAATGACACCACCTCGCCCTGCTCGGTGATCCGCATCCTGCCATTGATCGAGCCAGCCGGCTGAGCGGCGATGGCGCGACCCGTCGGCGCGCCTCCCCGGCTCACCGAGCCGCCGCGGCCATGGAAGAACGCGATCGGCACTCCGCTCTCCCGGCCCAACCGGGTCAGCTTGATCTGCGCCTTGCTGAGCTCCCAGTTCGAAGTGAGGAAGCCGCCGTCCTTGTTGGAGTCGGAGTAGCCGATCATCACTTCCTGCACCCCACCCTGCGACCGGACGCTCCGGCGCACCAGCGGCACGGCGAGCAGCTCCTTCATGATGGCGGGTGCCCGCTGCAGATCCTCGATCGTCTCGAACAGCGGCACGATCGGAAGGGTCGAGCTCTCGACCCCGGCGGTGTCGCCGAAGAGGCCGGCCGTCTTGGCAAGGAGGTAGGCGCCGAGCACGTCGGCCACGCTCCGAGTCATGCTGAGCACGAACGTGCCGAAGGCCTCGCGATCGATCTCCTCCCGCAGCTGCCCGATCAGCTGAAACATCCCGAGGGTTTCGGCCGAGTCGGGTGGCAGCGCGAGAGGCTGGGCACCAGGAGACAGCGGTCGTGCCAGCTCCGCGGCAATCCATTGCCGCCACTCATCGGAGTCCTGTTCCGGTGGCTGACCGCCTGTCCGTCCGTCCCCCTGTCCGCCCGCCCGCCAGAGGTCGGCCAGAGCTGCATTGAGCTTGGTGGTGTTCTCCCGGGCGTCGAGCCGTACGGTGGAGAACCGGAAGGACTCGACCTCACGCCGAACCGGGCGCACCAGAGTGGATGCCAGCGACGTGCTGCCACCAAACTCGAGGGCTTCCTCGATCAGCCGGAGATCGGCGATCAGGGCCTCGGCCGAGGCATACCCGGCCGCGTCGAACGAGGTTTGGCCCCGCTCGGACGCCGCGATCATGACATCGAGCCGCCGCCCCATGCAGGCGAGATACTGGCGAAAGATTTCCCCTGGATTGCGGGCCGCGATCTCGTCCCCTTCTCCGGTCGCCTCCAGCTCGCGAGCGAGTGCTTCGCGGAAGTTCTCCGGCACCGCCATGGCGCGCTCGGTGATGCTGAGGGCCCGAACCAGCTCGGAGAGCCGCCGCCGATAGCGCCTGAGCCCGGTGAGACGGTTCTCCAGAATGGTGCTGCGGGTGACGTCGTTGGTGACGAACGGGTTCCCGTCTCGGTCGCCGCCGACCCAGGAGCCGAACTGGAAAAACGGAGGGATCGTGAACTGCTCGCCGGGGTAGGCGTGCGCCAGCGCCCGCTCGAGTTTATCCAGCAGGTCGGGTATGGCCTCGAACAGGGTTTCGTTGAAGAAGTGCAGCCCCCAGAACACTTCCTGGGGAACCGTGGGTTTGGCGAGACGGAGCTCGCCGGTGGTCCACAGGAGCTCGATCTCGTTGCGCAGACCATCAACCAGGGCCTGTCGCTCCCGGGGCGTCCAGCGGGGGGACTCGAGGTCAACCAGCCGGCGGTAGATCCGGCGGTGCTTCTCCAGGACAGTGACCCGCCGGGCTTCCGTAGGATGGGCAGTAATGACGGGGCGAATCCGCAGGACGTCCAACAGCTCCCGGATCTCCAGCGGCTTCGAGCCACTGGCGGCGGCGCTGGACACGACCTGGGCAAAGGTGCCGCGCAGCTGGTCGTAGCCGCGCTCGATCTCGACCTGGCGGCGACGGCGCATGGCCGCGTTCTGCTCCGCGATGCTGAGCAGCTGAAACCAGATCCCCTGTACCTGGAGCGTCCGGGCCAGGAGCTCGGGATCGAGACTGGACGGCTGGCGTTCTCCCCGGAGCACCGACTCGACCTCGGGCTGGCGCTCACGCACCAGGTCGAGGAGGAGCGTGGACAGGAGCTCCACGACTTCCTGGGCGTAAGCCGCGGCACTTGCCGCCGCCGGATCGGCCGACTCCGGCAGCAAGTCGGTGGAGAAGGGCTCGAGTGCGGTGTGGGTCACACTACGCGGTCGCGGAGGGGTGCGCCGCTAAAGAAGAGGCGCAGGTTCTCGAGGGCTCGCATCCCCATGGCAATGCGGGTCTCCTGGGTGGCGCTGCCGAGATGGGGGAGCAGCACCACGTTCTCCATGGCGAGGAGCGCCGGGGAGACCTGGGGCTCTTTCTCGTACACGTCGAGCCCGGCCCCGGCGATGGTCCCACTCGCCAGCGCTTCAACCAGTGCCGCTTCATCCACCACATCCCCCCGCGCGGTGTTGATCAACAGCGCACCGGGCCGCATGCGCGCCAGCCGCTCGCGGTTCATCAGGTGACGGGTCTCGGGAGTCGCCGGACAGTGGAGCGAAACGAAATCCGCCTCCTCGAGAACCTGCTCCAGGCTGGCTCTCGGCTCGGCTCCGAGGGACGCCGCTTCGGCCGGGGTGGGTGGGTATGGGTCGTGGAAGATCACCCGCATGCCGAAGCCGTGGTGGGCGCGCCGGGCAACCGCCCGGGCGATTCGGCCCATTCCCACCAGGCCCAGCACCTTTCCGCTCACCTGCGTCCCCAGCATATGGGTGGGACGCCAGCCGGTCCAGGCACCGGCCCGCACATGGCGCTCCCCTTCCCCGGTGCGGCGGCTGGCCATCAGCAGCAAGGTGATGGCGATGTCCGCGGTGGCTTCGGTCAGAACGTCGGGGGTGTTCGACACCGCGAGTCCATGGGCCTTGGCGGCCTCGGTATCGATGTTATTGAAGCCGACTCCGAAGTTCGCCAGCAGCCGGGCCCGGTGAGGTTCGACGCTGAGCACGTCGGCGGTGAGGCGGTCGGTCACCGTGCAGAGCAGCGCGTCGGCGGTGCGGAGCGCTTCCTGCAGACCGTCGGGACCCAGTGGCCGGTCGTCACGATTGAGCCGGGCATCGAACTCCCGGCTCACCTCCCTCTCGACCGGCTCGGGAAGGCGGCGGGTCACGACCACGGTTGGGCGCTTGCTCACTTCACGGCGACGGTCTTACGCGACGGCTTTTTCGCGAGCGCTCCGGCGACGGTAGAGCCCAGCTCCGCCGGACTGGGGGCGACCATCAGTCCAGCCGAGCGCATGATCTCGGCCTTCTCCGCCGCAGTGTCGCCGAAGGCCGAGATGATGGCGCCGGCATGGCCCATCCGGCGCCCCTTGGGAGCGGTCAAGCCCGCGACGTAGCCGATGACCGGCTTGGTCATGTTGTCCTTGACGAAGAGCGCCGCTTCGGCCTCCTGCGGCCCGCCGATCTCGCCGATCATCATGACGGCTTCGGTCTCCGGATCCTCTTCGAACAGCTTGAGCATGTCCACGAAGGAGCTGCCGTTGATGGGATCGCCGCCGATGCCGACACTGGTGGTCTGCCCGATGCCGAGCGCGTTCATCTGTGCCGCGGCCTCGTAGCCCAGGGTACCGGACCGGCTGACCACGCCTACGTTCCCCCGGGAATAGATGTGCCCCGGCATGATCCCGAGCATGGCCTTGCCCGCGCTGATGATGCCCGCACAGTTGGGGCCGATCAACGTGGTTCGCCGCTCCCGGGGAAAACGGAAGAGATAGCGCTTCACCATCATCATATCCTGGGCGGGAATACCGTCGGTGATGGTGCAAACCAGCCGGATCCCGGCGTTGGCCGCCTCCATGATCGAGTCGGCGCAGAACGCGGCCGGTACGAAGACGATGCTGGCCTCGGCCCCGACCTCACGCACGGCTTCCTTCACCGTGTTGAAGACCGGCCGGTCGAGATGGCGGCTCCCACCCTTCCCCGGCGTCACCCCACCGACGACGTTGGTGCCGTACTTCATCATCTCCCCGGCATGGAACGTCGCCTTCTCACCGGTGAAGCCCTGGACGATGACCCGGGTTCGTTCGTCGATCAGGATACTCATGGAGCACCGTTCCCGTGGGCGGTGGACTGGGCGCGCGCACCTTTCAGTGCGGCAACGACGCGATCGGCGGCTTCAGACAGCGTTTCGGCGGTAATGATCGGCAATCCGCTCTCCCGTACGATGCGCCGCCCTTCTTCCACGTTGGTTCCGGCCAGGCGGACGACCAGGGGTACCCGCATCTGGATGTCGCGCGCGGCCTGCACCACACCCTGGGCCACCCAGTCGCAGCGGTTGATCCCGGCAAAGATGTTCACCAGGATCGCGCCGACCTTCGCATCGGAGAGCACCAGGCGGAAGGCGGCCGCGACCCGCTCCGGTGACGCACCGCCACCTACATCGAGGAAATTGGCCGGTTGGCCTCCGGCGTGTTTGATCATGTCCATGGTGGCCATCGCGAGCCCGGCCCCGTTGATGATGCAGCCGATGTCGCCGTCCAGCCCGACATAATTGAGCCCGTGCTCCGCCGCCTGTGCCTCCCGCGGATCCTCCTCGGCGTAGTCGCGCAGCTCACTGACATTGGGGCGGCGGAACATGGCGTTGTCATCGAAGGTCATCTTGCAGTCGAGCGCCAGGACCTGCCCGTCCTTGGCGACCACCAGCGGATTGATCTCGACCATGGTCGCGTCCAGGTCGCGGAAGGCGCGATAGGCGCCGAGCAGGGTGGTCACCGCGCGGCTCACCTGGGCCGGGGCGAGTCCCAGACCGTAGGCGATCTCCCGGGCCTGGAACGCACTCATGCCGATGGCCGGCTCCACCGATTCCCGGAGAATGGAGTCGGGCGCGGTCTTGGCGATCTCTTCGATTTCCATCCCGCCCTGCGGGTGGGCCACGATCATGATCCGCTCGGTCTTCCGGTCCAGCACCAGACCCAGGTAGAGCTCCCGCTCGATCGGAACGGCCGCCTCGACATAGAGCCGGTGGACCACCCGTCCCTCCGGACCGGTCTGATGCGTTACCAGGCGCTTGCCCAGCAGAGTCTTGGCCGCCTGGCGGACCTCATCCTCATTGGAGCACAGCTTGATGCCGCCGGCCTTGCCGCGGGCGCCGGAGTGGATCTGCGCCTTCACCGCCCAGCGCGCCCCGCCGATTTCGGAGGCCCGGTAGACGGCCTGCTCCGGGCTGTAGGCCACGCCGCCGCGGGGAATGGCGACGCCGAATCCGGCGAGGAGCTCCTTGGCCTGATATTCGTGGATGTCCATAGTCGATCCGGAAGCGGAGGTCAGAGTTGGAAATAGTCGCCAGTCGTCAGTCGCCGGTCATCAGTCGCCAGCCACCAGGCGCGAGGTTACGTCAGGAAACTGCCGCCGGCGACTTGCGACTTGCGACCGGCGACTTGCTCCCAATTGCTTCCGCCGTATCCACCACATTCTGCGCCATCCGCGCGGACGCCGCGTCGATCATGCGGCCGTCCAGCTGGGCGGCGCCGCGGCCCTCTCGAGCCGCCTGGTCCAGCGCCTCCAGGATGCGCCTGGCCCGCTCGACTTCCTTGGGCGGGGGCGTGAACACCTCATTGGCGAGCGCGATCTGCGAGGGATGAATCGCCCACTTCCCCTCGATGCCGAGGGCCGCACCCCGGCGGGCGGCGGCATTGTACCCCTCCGGGTCCTTGAAATCACCGAACGGCCCGTCGATGGCACGGAGACCATACGCCCGGCAGGCCACGACCATCCGCGAGAGCGCCGCGTGCCACTGGTCTCCCGGGTAGTCGGGATTGAGCCCGCCGATGTTGACGGTGCGGGCCCGGCAGCTCGCGGCATAATCGGCCACGCCGAAGTGCATGGCCTCGAGCCGGCGGCTCGACTGCGCGATCGCCTCGACATTGGCCATGCCAAGGGCCGTCTCGATCAGCACGTCGATACCGATGCGGTGCGGAATGCCTTTGGCTTCCTCGATCTGGGTGAGCAGGGCGTCCACCAGATACACGTCGGCGGGAACACCTACCTTGGGGATGAGCACGCTGTCCAACCGGTGCCCCGCCTGCTCGACCACGTCCACCACATCGCGATACATGTAGTGGGTGTCGATGCCATTGATCCGGACCGAGATCGTCTTGCCCCGCTCGCGCCAGTCATCCTGGAGCAGGCTGGCGATCACGTTGAGCCGGGCCTGCTCCTTGTCGCCGGGAGCCACCGCGTCCTCGAGATCGAGGAAGATGTAGTCCGCTTCCCCCTCGAGGGCCTTCCGAAACATGGCCGGTTGGGAACCAGGGACGGCCAGCTCGCTGCGCTGCAGCCGCGCACGGGCCGGCTCATAGCGGGTATGGCTCATCGGCCCGCGCCGGCCGTGGCCTTGGCCTTGGAGGACGCCGGTGCCGGTTGGGCGTCCGGTGCCCGCGCCGGGAGCTCACGCTTCGATAGCGGGGCGGCCGTGCTGCGCCAGTATTCTTCAGCGGCTGCGACACCACTGCCCGGGGTGACCTTGATGCCGACATCCCGCATGGCCATTTCGGCCCCTGCGATGGCACCCATCAGCATCAGCTCGTTCAGGTCGCCCAGATGTCCGATGCGGAACAGCTTCCCGGCCATGCGGGCCAGCCCTGCGCCCAGCGCGAGGTTATAGCGCCGATACGCCACGTCGATCACCTCGGCTCCATTGAATCCGGCGGGAACCATGATGGCGCTTACGGTGTCGGAGTGCCACTTCGGCGCCCGGGCACACAGCTCCAGGCCCCAGGCCTTCACCGCCTGCCGGGTGCCTTCGGCCAGGCGGTGATGGCGGGCAAACACGTTTTCCAGACCCTCTTCCATCAACACGTCGATGGACTCGCGCAGGCCATAGAGCAAGGGAAGCGACGGCGTGTACGGGAAGTAGCCGGTGGTGTTGGCCTTTCGCATGTCGCCAAAATCGAAGAACACCCGGGGGAGCTTGGCCTGATCGTAGAGCGCCAGCGCCTTCTGGCTCGCGGCCACGATGCCGAGCCCGGCGGGAAGCATGAGCCCCTTTTGGGAGCCGGTGACGGCGAGGTCCACGCCCCATTCGTCCATCCGGAAGTCGATGCTTCCGATCGAGCTCACCCCGTCTACCATCAGGAGGGCCGGGTGCCTGGTGTCGTTGAGCGCGCGGCGCATGGGGGCTACGTCGCTGGTGACCCCGGTGGCCGTTTCGTTGTGGGTAAAGAGCACGGCCTTGATGGCATGCCCCTTGTCCGCCTCGAGCGCCTCCTGATAGCGCTCGATCGGGGCGCCCTCCCCCCACTCGGCCTCGATCACATCCACCTGGAGCCCGAGGCGCTGCGCCATGTCGATCCAGAGGTGGCTGAACATGCCGAACCGCGAGGCGAGCACTCTGTCTCCCGGGGAGAGCGTGTTCGACAGCGACGCTTCCCAGGCTCCGGTCCCGCTCGACGGGAAGATGAACACCTGGCCGGTCGTGGTCTTGAAGATCTTCTTCAGGTCCTCGAGAACCGGTGCGGCAAGTGCGGGAAAGTCAGAGGAGCGATGATCCTCCATGGCGCGGTGCATGGCGCGGAGAACCCGGTCGGGCACATTGGTGGGCCCGGGAACGAAGAGATGGTTGCGGCCGGCCATGTGGGGGACCTCGTTTTTGGAGTGGAGCGAGTAGAGGGTCTAGAGTCTAGGGTCTAGAGTCTAGGGTCTACAGTCTAGGGTCTGGGGTCTCAGTCGAACAATTCCGAATCTGGGAGCAGAGACTAGACTCTAGACGTCACCAGACGGTGTTGCTCGGTCCTTCGAACCTTGACCCTAGACTCTTTTCGAGTCCTGAATATTTATGCGCCCACCATTCTTAACACTTTGTGAACTTTTTCACAAGAGCCCGGCTTGAGCCGCCGATCGGAGCCATCCGTCCGGGACCTGCTGCTCGACCTCTACCGCGCCGCCACCGCCGCAGCCGCACCCGGTCCCGCCCTGGCCGCCCGGCTCGAGGAGCTGGAGCTCGACCCCGCCCAGAGGGTCTGGATCCTGGCGCTGGGGAAGGCGGCGCTCCCCATGGCGGCCACGGCCGTGGAGGTCCTGGGTTCCCGCGGTCGCGACCCCGAAGGCGGCCTCATCGTGGCTCCCAGCGAAGGCCAGAGCCCACATCCCCGGCTCAAGCTGGTGCGGGGCGAACACCCTGAACCGGGACCCGGCTCCTTGGCCGCGGCTGAGGCGGTCGGAGCGGTAGCCAGCCGGGTGGGGCCCTCCGATGAGGTCTGGCTGTTGCTCTCGGGCGGAACCACCAGCCTGGTCGGTGCCCCCGAGCCAGGCATCACGCCGGCCCACCTCACCGCGATCTACGCCCTGCTGCTGGGCTCCGGCCTCGATATCACCGCGATGAACCGCATCCGCAAACGCTTCTCCCGCTGGGGTGGGGGAAAGCTTGCTCGCGCCCTCGCGCCCGCGCGGGTCCGGGTCTACGTCGTTTCCGATGTCATTGGCGACGACCTCGCCGCGATCGGCTCGGGCCCCTGCGTCCCCGACCCCACTACAGCGGCGGACATCCGTTCCTTGCTCGAAGGTGCTGGGCTCTGGTCCAGAATCCCCGAGTCAGCCCGGCAGGTGGTATCGTCCGCCGCCTCCGGAGAAACACCCGAAACGCCAAAGCCGGGAGATCAGGCCTTTGCGGGGGTGACTCTCGAGCTGGTTGCCAGTAACAGGTTGGCCCTCGAAGCTGCGGCAAAACGTGCGGCTGAGTTGGGCCTGGCTCCTCGAGTGGTGGAGACACCGCTTGCCGGGGAGGCGGCGGCGGCGGGAGCGAGTGTCGCCGCCAGTCTTTTGAATAATTGCGTTCGACTGTCGATCCCGCAACCAACGCGCTCTCCAACCTGCTGGATCTGGGGAGGGGAAACGACGGTGACCCTGGGCGAAAGTCCAGCCGGCCTGGGCGGGCGGTCCCAGGAGCTCGCGCTGGCCGCGGCCCGCGGGCTCGAAGGCGCCCCGGATGGAATCGCTCTGTTGGCAGCAGGCACCGATGGCCGGGACGGGCCCACCGATGCCGCTGGCGCGGCCGTGGACGGCCGAACCTGGGCCGGGATCAAATCACGAGGGCGAAATCCCGCTCAGGACCTCGCGGGGCATGACGCCTATCCCGCGCTCGACTCGGTGGGTGCCCTGCTCAAGCCGGGACTCACTGGGACGAATGTGATGGATATTGTGATCGGGGTTTGCGGGTGGGGGAAAGCGTAAGCGGGAAACGAAAAGCGTGAGCGGTCCGCTCATGCTCATCCTAGTCCCGCTCACGCTGTTTCACGGGTGAATGCTCAGACGCGGCCTGAAATCCTCTCCCAAAATCACGCTCACGTCCACCCGGCGAAAGGTATCGGGCTCCACCACGACCTTTCCCGTCCCCAGCACTGCGACGATGTAATGGGTGTCCGGATCTCCTCGGCGTACGATCACCCGGGTCAGCGCCTCGGCCGAATCGGCGTTGCCCAGAAAGACCACGTCGAGACCCCTGCCCCGCAGCATCCGGGTGGCCGTGCGGGCCGCACCCTGTCTACGGGTGCCGTTCAGCACCTCGATGATCACCCGACCTCGCACCGGGGGGATGGCAAAGGCATGATCCACCTCCGGCTCCTGGTGCTCGCTCCGCAACAGGAAGCCACTCCCTGCCGCGAGCAGAAGCAGCGCGCCGCTCAGCGCGAGCCAGAACCAGCGGCGGTGAGGTTGTTCCAGAATCGGAAGGTAGGTTCGAGGATGGGCCATCCGGTCTTGATCACATGGAGGAGGCGGGCACGAGCGACTTCGCGGAGAACACCGGTGGGGTCTCGGGGCAGGCGCGCGGCCAGCTGGGCGCGGCCTTCGCGGTCGAACGGGCGCTCCGGGTCGAGGAAGTCGGCACAATAGAGAACGCGGCCCACCATGTCCCACTCGGCTAGGCCGACGGAGTGATACCGGACCGCATCGAGCACGCCCCGGTCGATTTCGCCTTGCGCCTTGGCATGAGCGGCACTGGCCGGACCATGCCAGAGCTCCCGAGGACCGGGACTCGAGGGGGCCCACTTGGCCAGCTCCTCCTGGGGCGCGTCCCGCAGTGCATCGTGGAGCCAGACGGCGCGAAGCCAGCGATTCCGCTCCGAATCCGGCACTCCCATCTGCTCGGCCCAGCCCGAGGCGAGCTCCGCCACCCGCTGGATATGTCCCACCCGTTCCGGCGTGACGACGGCCCACTCGGGCAACGTGGGCCGCAGTCCGGGAGGCGTGAGGCGCGGCGATCGCGCGGTGTCCGATTCGGTCAGCGGATTCCTTCTCCCAGCCTGATGTTATCGATGAGCCGAGTGCCCCCGATTCGGCCCGCGATGGCTACCACGGTACGTTCATCGGCTGTCTCCACCGGTGCGAGCGTCTCGGGGTCGGCGATCGAAATATACTCGACCGCCACCGTGGGCTCCGTGCTCAGCTCCTGGCGCATTCGCCCATCCAGAGCCGCGGCCCGAGTCTCTCCGTCCAGCCAGGCGCGGTGCGCCGCCTGCAGCGCACGGCTCAGCACTACTGCCCGCTTGCGGTCGTCCGCTCCCAGATAGCCATTTCGGCTGCTGAGAGCGAGGCCGTCGGGCTCCCGCACGGTAGGCACGGCAACGATCTCCACCGGCCAGTCCAGATCCCGCACCATCCGTCGGACCAGCGTCAGTTGCTGAACATCCTTCTGCCCGAAGCAGGCCAGATCGGGCTCCACCAGATGAAGCAGCTTGGCAACCACCGTCAGCACGCCGGCAAAGTGACCCGGCCGCGCGGCGCCCTCCCATCGCTCCGCGATGGATCCCGGAGATATGCGCACTTCCGACCCGGGCGGGTACATCGTCGCCACTTCGGGTCGAAAGAGCGCATCCACGCCGCGAGCCGATGCCAGCGCCCGATCCCGGGGAAGGTCCCGCGGATACCGCGCCAGATCCTCCGAGGGACCAAACTGAAGCGGGTTGACGAAGATGCTGAGGATTACGACGTCAGCCCGGCGCCTGGCTTCGTCCACCAGGGCCAGGTGACCCTCGTGCAGGTATCCCATGGTGGGGACGAAGCCGATCCGCCGGCCGGCGGCGCGCTGCGCGCGAGTCCAGGAACGGAGGTCGGGGACAGTGGTGAGTTCGATCATGAGTCGGTCGCTCGCGACTGGCGACTCGCGACTGGCGACTCCCGACTCACTCAAAGCTGTGCTCCTTTCCCGGGTACTTCCCCTCCCGAACCTCGGCGGCGAAGCTGCGCACCGCGGTGCGGACCGACTCGCCGAGCTGGGCATAGTGCTTGAGAAACTTGGGAGCGAACTGCTCATTGAGGCCGAGCATGTCGTGCAGGACCAGCACCTGACCGTCACACTGCGGGCCGGCACCGATGCCCACAGTGGGAACGGTGAGTGCCTTGGAGATTCGAGCTGCCACCGGCGCAGGGATGAGCTCCAATACGATGGCGCACGCCCCGGCTGCTTCCAGCGCCTTTGCATCCGACAGCAACCGCTCGGCCGAGTTTTCGTCCCGGCCCTGTACCCGGTAGCCACCGAGCGCATGCACCGACTGGGGCGTGAGGCCGAGATGTCCGATGACGGGAATACCGCGCTCCACCAGGGCTCCCACCGTCTCCGCCATGTGTCGCCCGCCTTCGAGCTTCACTCCGTGTGCCCCACTCTCCTGGAGGACCCGGCCGGCGTTGCGAATCGCTTCGGGGATGGACACCTGGTAGGTCAGGAACGGCAGGTCCACAAAGACCAGCGCCCGGCGGGAGCCGCGCCGGACCGCGGCAGCGTGATAGATCATCTGGTCCAGCGTGGTACTCAGCGTGGTCTCGTGCCCCGCGAGCACCTGGTTGAGCGAGTCGCCCACCAGCAGCACGTCGACCTCGGCCTGCTCCAGCAACCGGGCGAAGGCGGCATCGTAGCAGGTCAGCATGACAATGCGCCGGCCTGCCGCTTTCATCGCGACCAGGTCGAGCACCGACAGGGGACGGGATTCAGCGGTCATGGGAGCTCAATTCCGCCAGCTCTCGCTGCCAGAAGTCGCGATTGGACAGCTCGGGATGAGGAATGATAAGGTCGCGGTCGGTTACCTGCCGGGAGCCGAACCGAACGATGTCGAGGTCCAGCGTGCGGGCGCCCCAGTGCTCGGTCCGCTCCCGTCCCTCCGCACGCTCGATCGCCTGGCAGGCCTGGAGCAGGGCTCGAGGCTCCAGACCGGTCTCCAGCAAGACCATCTGGTTGAGGTAGGGCGGCTGCTGCATGCCACCCAGCGGGGCGGTTTCTTCGATGGCCGATTCTCCAACCAGATCGGTCTCTGGTAACGACGCCAGTGCCTTGCGGGCTCTCCGGAGGTGGCCGGCACGATCGCCGAGGTTGCTGCCCAGTGCGACGTACGCCTGTTCCCGCCCCGGCGTGCGATCAGCCCTCGACGGCAAAGTGACTCGCAATCCGCTGCAGGTCCGCCGCCAGCTCGCCCAGCTCTCGGATGGCGCGCTCGAGATCGGCCTGCCCCGCCGCCGCCTCGCCCGCCCGCCGGGCCAGAGTGTCGGTGTCCGCCCGGCTGCGCGCCGAGCTCGCCGCCACCTGCTCGATCTGGCCGGTAAGCGAGTTGACCGCGTCCCGTTGCTGGGCCGCCGTCGACGCGATGGCCTTGGCATGGCCACCCGCCTCGCCGGTGGTGCCGACGATGGCGTCGAGCGCCTTTGCCGCGTCGGCACTGAGCTCCTCGACTCCGGCCACGACATCACGGCCCCGCTCCATCTGGCCGGAAACAGCGGAGACCTGGGTTGTAATCTCCCCTAGAAGGGCACCGGCTTCGCGCGCCGCGTGGAGACTCTGGGCCGCCAGATCTCTGACCTCTGAAGCCACGACCGCGAAGCCCCGCCCTTCCCGCCCGGCGCGGGCCGCCTCGATAGCCGCGTTCAGGGCGATGAGGTTCGTCAGATCGGCGATCTCCCGAATGGTGCCGATGAAGCCGGTGATGCGCTGAGTGAGCGCGCCGAGCGCGGCGACCCGGTCGGCCCCGACGGCGACGAAGCCCTTGAGCTCTACCAGCCGGGCAATGGCGTCTCCGATGACCGCCCGGTTTCGGGCCGCCACGACGGCCGCGGTTCCGCTCGCCGCCGCTGCCTGGGCCCCCTGATCCATCATCTCCTGCGACGCGTTGGCGAGCAACCCCGTGGCCTTGAGCCCACCGGTGGCGAATTTCTCCAGCTCGACCGCACCTTGCCGCATGCCTAGCGACACATCGGCCAGCGCGGTCGCCGAGGCGCGGAGGGAGTCGGCTACCCGGGCCAGCGAGGTGACCTGGTCTCCGATCTGGCCCACCGTGAGCACCAGCGGCCGGCGCAATTCGGCGATGTGAATCGCGGTGGCCATCTGGCCGGCCAGGGTACTCATCGCCACGAGGTCCTTGGGCCCGTAGGCGTGGCGCTTGTGATGCTCCACCTCGAGGGTTCCCAGGACCTCGTCGCCGAACCGGATCGGATGAATCACCAGCATCCTGACGTCGTCCGTGAAGTCGCCCAGCCGATCGTCATTCCGCACATCCCGGACGATGACCGGCTCCCGGCTCTCGACTGCCTGGCTTCGCAGCGGGCCGATCGAGGCCGGTGGCTCACTCCGGTTGGGGCGGCCGAGTGAGCTGCGGTACGTCATCGACGCATCCGACCCGGATACTCGAAAGACCCGGAAGTCGCCCCAGTCGAGAAGCCGGTAGGCCAGGCGCTCGATCTGGCTGAAGGATCCCTGAAGCGTCGCGTTGCTCGCGATTGCCGACTCCATGAGGTGAACCTTGTTCAGGTCTTCGGCCCCGATTGCTTCGTCGAGAATCTGCCGGGTGAGCAGTCCCAAAACCCCCAGGGCCAGGGCGACTGCCAGCCAACCCACCGGCGCCAGCGATGTCAGCGCGGCGATCACGACCGTGGTACCGATCAGGGTGAGAAGGTAGGAGCTGATCTCCCAGCGCAGGATGAGAATCTTCTCGGCACCCTCCAGCTTGTTCCGGATCAGGAGGCTGAAGTAGAACAGGGCTCGGCTGATGAAGAAGAAGAGCGATACCAGGATGACGGCCGCGGGTAGGAAGTCGACGGTCAGCTCGGTCGTCCCATCCAGTGCGAGGAGCGCGGCGTAGGGACCGAACGCGGCCACGAATCCGATTACCTCGCGGCCGCCGTTGACCAGTCCCGCTCGCGGCTGTTTCCGAAGGCCGAAAACATCGGCCGCTACCACGCCGACCCAGAGTCCAGCGACCACTGGCGCCGGTCCCACGCACACGGCGCCGACCAGTGTGGGTATTCCCGATTGGGTGAGGTAGGAGTACTTGCTCAGCCGGACCGGTACGGACCGCAGCACGAAAATACTGACCATGAGCAGCATGGTGGAGACTGGATGGTGGATCCAGCGCTGGTCGTAGAGGAGCACCGCCGCGGTGAGGATGCCCCCACCGGCCCAGAGGGTGGTGGTGTAGCGACGCAGCAGCGTCGGGATGCTGACCGTCATTGGGCCTCCCCCCCGTCGAGTGCATCACGCAGCGCGTCCAGAAAGCTCCGAGCGGCTCCAACTCCGTCCCGTCCCAGAATATCGACCAGGGCACTCCCCACCACCACACCGTCGGCCATACGCGCAACCGCGCGCGCCTGCTCCGGGGTAGAGATTCCAAACCCCACCGCCAGAGGCAGCGAGGTGGCCTTCCGCACCCGCGCGATCGAGTCCTGCAGCTCGACATCGAGGGACGACCTGGCGCCGGTGACGCCAAGCCGGGCAACCAGGTAGACGAAGCCCTGGGCCCCATCCAGCGTCACGGCCAGGCGCTCGGTCCGAGTGGTAGGCGCCACCAGGCGAACGAGATCCAGCCGGCTCCGCTGGACCGCCGACTCCACAGCCGGATCGCTTCCCGCCGGCAGGTCGGTGAGCAATAGCCCCGCGATGCCCAGCTCCTCCGCCTGGCGGAGAAACCGATCCACTCCGAACTGAAGAATGGGATTCAGGTAGCTGAATACCACCACCGGCCGTGCCAGTTCGGCCCGGGCAATGAGCTCCAGGGTACCGGCCAGGGTCATACCCTGGCGAAGCGCCTCGAAAGTGGAGCGCTGGATGGTCGGGCCGTCTGCCAGCGGGTCGCTGAAGGGTACGCCGACCTCGAGGATATCGGCCACATCCGCGGCGGAACGGAGCGCGGCGGCGCTGGCGTCCGGTGTCGGGTAGCCGGCGGTCAGGTAGGGAATCAGGGCCTTGCGTCCGGCGGACCTGAGCGCGGTCCAGGCCGGCGCAAGGCCGGACTCAGACAAAGTAATCGCCAGGCGTGAGTCCGAATCGGCTGGGGTTGGTGACCTTGACGATAGACCGCTTGTAGGCCCCGCTCTCATCCTTTTCCGTGAGGCTCACCTGATTGCCCGGCAGAGGCACGGTGGCTCCGTCCACGTCAACCGCGATGCGCACCAGCGGGCGGTTGAGCTGCTGGCCATCCGGGTTGGGTGCCGCCACGATCCCCACTTCGAGCGTGTCCAAAATGACGCAGGTACCGACCGGGTAGATGCCGATGAGGTTGATCAGCGCTTTCACCACCACGCGGTCGTAGCCGCGCTTCGGATTGTCCCACATCTCCTTGAGCACCTGATCCGGCTCGATCGGTGTGGTGGTATACACCCGCCGGGTAGTGGCGGCATCGAATCCATCGGCCACCGACACGATGCGGGAGAACATGCCGAGCGTGCGCGGCCTGATCGTCTTGGGGTAGCCGGTGAGATCCATCTTCATGTGATGCTCGTGAGCCACCAGAATCGAGCGGTACGGAACCTCCTCGTACGCCCGCATGCCGAACAGGGTCAGCGCGCCCAGCCAGGGGTGTTGCTGGATGAACCTCCACTCCCGCTCGTCGAGGCTGCCGGTCTTGTTCAGGATCTCGGCTGGAACCCTGGCCTTGCCCACGTCGTGCAGCAGGGCGGTCATTCCGAGATCGAGAAGCTGGACCTTGGAGAAGCCCAGCTTCTTGCCCAGAGCCACGGAGAAAACGCAGACGTTGACCGAGTGAGTGAACGTGTATTCGTCGTAATCCCGCACGGTGGTCATGCCCACCATGGACATCTCGTTGTTGAGCACCTGGTCGACCACCAGCTGGACCGCGCGCTTCACCCGCTTGAGGCGCGGTCCCCGGCCGAGGCGAACCCCGGCCACCACGTCTCGGGTGACTGCCACGCCCTCGGCATACACCCGTTTTGCCTGGTGCCGAGACTCCTCCGAGCTGCCCCCTTCCGGCTGGGCGCGCTCTACCTCGAGGTGGATCACCTTGGCGGCATCCAGTCGCTCCTGAAGCACCTCCAGGCGCTCCTCGGTCACCCCCTGCTGGCTGATGCTGAGCAGGAGGCTGAGGAAGATCTGCCACTCTCGCCGCTCCATCCCGGTCCGGACGTGCAGAACGCCGATCTCGAAGGCCCGCAACATGGCCAGGATGTGGCTGAACGAGGCGTAGTTGTCCAGCTCGACGCGTAATCGCGTGGAGTTGACGAAGAGGAAGTCGCCCGCCATTCGTATCTCCAGCTCGACTTCCGTCTGCAGCAGTGACCGGGCGGAGGCGTCCAGATCGTCGAGTGCCTTCTGCACCGTTGTATTCTCGAGCGGATAGAGCTTGAGGCTGCGAAGGGCGGTGTACAGCGCCAGTAACAGCAACCGCCCACCCTGACGTAGCTGGCCCTCGGGTGCAGAGCGTTCCTGGGTGCCTTCGCTGGGATGGGTCACGACGACGCACCCCGCAGCGCGCGGTTCACGGCGTTACGGACCACCAGCTCCTTGTCCTCGGCGGCTCGCTGGAGCAGGTCACGCGCCTCGGCGGTCTTGATCCGGCCCAGGGCCATGGCCGCACAGGCCCGGGTTTCCGGCGGCTCCTTCATCTTGAGCAGCCCGCGCTGGAGGAGAATCGTGCTGAGCACCTTCAGGCCGCCGGGTCCCGCTATGGCCCCATAGGCTTCGAAGAAGGCCATCTTCTCGGTGAGATCGATTCCCTTGGGCGATTTGCCCAGCACGACAGCCTCGACTCGCCGCAGGGCCCCCTTGTAGCCTCGAGCGCCAACCCCCCTGACGGCGGTGAGCCGAACCGCCCGATCGGGATCCTCCATCGCGCGGTCCAGTAACGTAAGAGCACCCGGTGTTCCCAGCTGGCTCAGGGTCTGCACCGCGGCCAGGCGGACCGCCGGGTCAGGGTGGGAAATGACCTCGGTAAAGCCGGGCACCGCATGATGCAGTTGCAGCCGGCCGCAGAGGGCGACTATCCCGGCCAGGGCGGGCGAATCGGGCTGGCGAAGCAGACGCTGGACCTCGGCGATGCTGCTGCTGGCCAGCTTATCGGTCACGTCCTCCAACATCTTGCGCAGGGGGGCGGAGGAAAGATTGGGAAGCCAGCTGACCAGCGGCTCCAGTGCCGTCGCCCTGAGCTCGCGCAGCACCCCGGCGGCATCCTCATCGAGGCCCAGGCCGCTGGCTTCGTCGAGGGATTGGAGCACCTGCCCCACGATCGTGGGCTCGCTCAGCCTAGCCACGAAGCCATCGAGCCGCTGGACCTGCTCCAAACGGAGGTTGCTCGCTCGCTCTCTCAGCAGCTTGGATTCACGCAGCACCGCGGCCGCGCTTCGAAAATCCCGGCTGGCAAGCAGGTTGGGAAAGAGCTGCTCGAGCACCCCGAGAACCTCGTCCCGCACGCCGCCCTCGGGTTGGGTCTCCATCAGGTCGAACAGCACGTTGAGAGCGCTGCCCCGAACGTCCCGCTTGTACTCCTCCTGCACCTCACGGGCGAGATAGGAGATCTCGTCTTCGTCGAGGAAGTAGAGCGTGGAATCAACGTCGTCGAGATCGATGATGCTCTTGGGTCGGTCCTGAACCTCCTCCGCCACCTGGGCCCTGCGCTCCTCCGCACTGGCCGATCCGCCGGCGGGTCCCGAAGGGCCCGGCAGTTCTCCCCCGCCTTCGGAGAAAACGTCGATGAAGCGGTATTTGATGTGCTCGAATTCCAGCGTCCAGAGCAGAGTGAGCAGGTCATCGCCCGCATCTGCCGGGAGAAAACGCGCCTGATTGATCACCGCCAGCAATCGAGGCAGCTCTTCGAGCTCAGCCCCTTTGTGGATGGTCAGCTCGCGCATGCCGTCCTTGAACAGGCTCCAGGCCACACTCTCGCTCTTGTTGGTCTGATGGTAGACCGACTGCTCCTCCCAGCGCAGATCGGTCTCTCCGACATGGATGACTAGCTCGTCGGTGGCCACCCAGATTGGGCCGAAGGCATTCCGGACATTTTGGATGGCACGCTGGTAAATCGGATTGTTCGGGAGGTACATCTGGAAGGCACGGAGTGCCTTGACCATGGCTTGAATCAGGTCCGAAACCTGGGAGGCCGGAACAGGGTGGGTCGACGTCGGCTCCGTCGTCACACCTGCCTCCCCAGGAGATCGGCCACGTGAGCGACGTCCTTGTCACCTCTTCCGCTGAGGCACACGAGGACCGTCTGACCGCGGGACCACTGTCCCGCGGAGCGCTGAACCCAGGCCAAGGCGTGGGCGGTCTCGAGCGCGGGAATGATGCCTTCAAGGCGGCTGAGGGCCTGGAAGGCATCGAGCGCCTCGGCGTCGGTTGCCGTCTCGTAGGTCACCCGGCCGGTGTCCCGCAGATAGCTGTGTTCCGGCCCCACACCGGGGTAGTCCAGGCCCGCCGAGATGGAGTGGGCCGGCGAAACCTGGCCGTCCGCGTCCTGCAGCAGATAGCTCAAGCTGCCATGGAGCACGCCGGGCGTGCCGGCGGTGAGCGTGGCGCTGTGATGACCGGTCGCCATCCCCTCCCCTGCCGCCTCCACCCCGACCAGCCGGACACCCGGATCATCCAGGAATCCGCTGAAGATTCCGATGGCATTCGACCCACCACCGACGCAGGCCACAACGGCGTGAGGAAGGCTGTCGTAGCGCTCCAGCATCTGAGCCCGTGCCTCGCGGCCGATCACTGCCTGAAAGTCCCGTACCATGCGGGGGAAGGGATCCGGGCCGACTACCGAGCCGATGATGTAATGGGTGGTCGGTACGTTGGTGACCCAGTCCCGCAACGCTTCGTTGGTGGCGTCCTTGAGAGTTCGGGTTCCAGACTCCACCGGCACCACCGTGGCGCCCAGCAGTTCCATGCGATACACGTTCAAGCGCTGACGCCGGACGTCCTCCGCTCCCATGTACACGACGCACTCGAGCCCGAAACGAGCGCAGACCGTGGCGGTGGCAACGCCGTGCTGACCGGCGCCGGTCTCGGCGATGATCCTGCGCTTTCCCATCCGAAGCGCCAGGAGCCCCTGCCCTACGGTGTTGTTGATCTTGTGGGCACCGGTATGGTTCAGGTCTTCCCGCTTGAGCACCACCCGCGCGCCAACCGCCTGGCCCAAGCGGGGGGCTTCGGATAGCGGCGACGGCCGGCCCACAAACTCCGCCAGCAATTGATCGAGCTCTGCCCAAAAAGCGGGATCCTGCCGGGCCTCGTCGTAGAGCGACGCCAGGTCGTCGAGCGCGGCGACCAGAGTCTCGGGCACATAGCGCCCTCCATACGGACCAAACCGCCCGGTCACACCCTGCTCAGGCGACTGAACTCTGGGCAAACACAGCCTCCACAAATCGCGCGATAGTATTGGGGTCCTTGATCCCGGGCCGGCGCTCAACGCCTGAGCTCACGTCGACTATTTCGGGACGAACCTCGGCCAGTGCCCGTCCCACGTTGTCAGCCGTCAGCCCGCCGGCCAGAGCCATCGGGCCCGCCAGCCGGCTTCGGGCCTGCCGGGCGAGCCTCAGGTCCAGCGAGACGCCGGTACCCCCCAAGGGCGTGCGGGACCCTGGGCTCGACCAGGACCACATCGGCGTCGAGAACCGCCTCGTCGAGCCTATCCAGGTCAGCGGGGCCTGCGATGCGTACCACGCGCCAGACTTCGATTCCGTGGGTCCGGAGAAGGGCGGCATCGGCCCGGGAGTAGGGGCCGTGCAGCTGGGCACCACTCAGGTCCGCTTGTTCGGCTATCCGGAGGATCTCAGCGGGCGATTGAGCAGCGAAAACCCCTAGGACTGGAACCCCCGCGGCGGCCCTGACGACTTCCCCTGCTTCCCGCACCGTTACGGCCCTTGGACCTTCAGCAAAAACAACGCCGAGATAGCCCGCGCCGGCCTCGGCCGCAGCCGTTGCGTCGCCGGGTTGCATGATGCCGCAGAACTTGATCTTAGCGAGCACGTCGGACCACTCGCGTGAGCTCCCTGAGAAGGCCGCCGGGCGAGACTGCCGCGGAAAGCGCTGTTCCGATCAGGACCGCGTCAGCCCCCGCCGCCGCCGCCCGCTGGACGTCCTCCTGTCCTGCCATCCCACTCTCCGCCACGGCGATGCATTCAGCGGGAACACTGGCGACGATTTTCCAGGCACTCTCCGTGTCGATTGCGAAGGTGTCCAGGTCCCGGCTGTTCACCCCGATGATGGACGCCCCTGCCTCCAGAGCCGTCTTGAGCTCCTCAGCGGTATGTACTTCCACCAGAGCGTCCAGCCGCAGATCGGCCGCGCAGCTCAGCAGCGGTGCGAGCCGGGCGCCAAGCGCCCTGACGATGAGAAGCACGGCGGCGGCCCCCGCCGCCCGAGCCTCGAGTATCTGAACCTGGTCCAGGATGAAATCCTTGCGCAGGACCGGAACCGGAGAGCGCTGGGCGGCGGCGCGGAGATCCTGGATGGAGCCCCCGAAGTAGGGTCCATCCGTCAACACCGAGATGGCGGCCGCGCCGTGCTCAGCGTATAGGGCGGCCCGCTCGGCCGGGTCCAGATCCTCTCGAATCGCTCCGGCAGACGGCGACCGGCGCTTCACCTCGGCGATGACCGCCACGGTGGCCTTTCGGAGGGCGGCCCGGAAGGAAGCCGGAACCGGACTGGTGGCCACGTCCCGCTCCAGGGTCGCACGCCGGGCGTGCAGGGTCTCCAGGTTCCCGCGGGTGGATCGAAGGATCTGATCGAGACTGACGCGCATCTTGTCCTTCGGCCGGT
Organism: uncultured Gemmatimonadales bacterium; assembly: GCA_963846435.1. Lineage (GTDB taxonomy): Bacteria > Gemmatimonadota > Gemmatimonadetes > Gemmatimonadales > GWC2-71-9 > CAVVWJ01. Next base: position 341,171 of record CAWJVX010000001.1, read on the forward strand.
ATTCGGGTATGCTTATTCGGGCTCTATTCGGTCACGTCCGCAGCCTTGCGAGGAGATCCTGATGCCCCTGACCAAGCGTCAAAGCGAGATACTCAGCTACCTGCAGGGCCACATCCACGGGCAGGGCTACGCGCCGAGCTTCGAGGAAATCGCCGAGCACTTCGGCTTCCAATCCTTAGCGACGGTGCATGAGCATCTGACCAATCTCGAGCGCAAAGGGTACATCCGCCGCTCTTACAACGAGAGCCGCTCGATCGAGGTTCTTCCGCCCCGCGGTACTTCTGCGGCGAGCGAGATTCCGCTTCTGGGCAAGGTGGCCGCCGGCACGCCGATCGAATCGCTCATGCACCAGGAAACCATCGCGGTTCCCGACCAGATGCTGCCCCGGCGCGGTCCCAATTACGCCCTCAAGGTGCAGGGCACGTCGATGATTGACGAGCACATCGTGGACGGAGACATCGTCGTAGTCCACGGCAAGCAGACCGCCGAGAGCGGCGAGATGGTAATCGCCCTCGTTAACGGCAGCGAGGCAACCGTCAAGAAGTTCTACCGCGAGGCCGGTGGCTGGATTCGGCTCCAGCCCGCCAACCCTACCATGCAGCCCATGCGGTTTCAGGAGCGGGACGTACTCATCCAGGGCGTGGTTGTCGGGGTGATTCGTAAGTATTAACAGCGTGAACAGTAAACAGTGAACAGTGAACGCGCCGTCCCACCCAGTACCGTTTACCGTTCACCGCTCACGTCGTTTTGTGAGCCGGCGCCGCCTTCCGGAACCGGTCGAGAACGCGCGCCGCGGCCCCATTGGCGAGGGACTCCTCCACCCGTCCCACCGCCTCCTCCAGCGACCAGCCATTGGCCGACACGTAGAGCGCCGCAGCAGCATTCAGCAGCACGGCACAACGTACCACCCTGTCCCCTTCGCCGGAGAAGAGTCGCTCTATGCGAGACGCATTTTCCGCCGGCTCACCACCCGCGAGACTCGCCAGATCCCCGCACTCCAGATCGTATCTCGCCGGATCCAGCGCCCAGGTGTTCACTTCTCCGTCCTTGACCTCCCATACCAGCGTCGATCCCGATGGACTGATCTCGTCCATGCCGACGGTCGCGTGGAGCACGAGGGCGTGGCGGGACCCGAGTGCCGCCAGCGTCTCGGCCACCAGCTTTGCCCGGGCTGCATCCGCCACTCCAACAACCTGGCGGGTCACCCCGGCCGGATTCGCCAGCGGCCCGAGGAGGTTCATGATCGTGGGAACCCCAAGCTCCTTACGCACCGGGCCCACGTGACGCATGGCGGGGTGGTAGGTGGGTGCAAACAGAAATGTGAGGCCGATCGACTGCAACAGCTTCGCCGCGTCTGCCGGCGCAAGGTGGATGTCGATTCCGAGCGCTTCCAGTACGTCGGCGGACCCGGACCGCGAGGTGTAGCTCCGGTTGCCATGCTTGGCGACCGGAACCCCGGCGCCGGCCACCACGAACGCGGCCGCGGTGGAGATGTTGAGCGTGCCGACCCGGCCACCGCCGGTGCCGCAGGTATCGACAAGAAGGCTGGGGTCGTCGGTCTCCAGCGCTACCATGGAGCAGCGGAGCGCCAGCACCGCCCCGGCCATTTCGGCGACCGTTTCTCCCTTTGCCCGCAAGCCCATGAGCAGGGCCGCGGTCTGAACCGCGCTCGCTTCCCCCCGCATGACCACACCGAATGCGGCCGCGGTAGCCTCCCGGTCGAGGGACGTGCCCTGGGCGAGCTGCTGAATGGCGAAGCGCAGTGGGGCGTCGAGGGTCACTGGTCCCAAAACCAGGAAAACGGGAGTGGCGCGGGGGAAAAAAATTGTACCCGGCAAGAGCGGCTTTTGTCAATCGTGACAAGCATTTGCGTGGCTTGCCCGGGGTATCCAAAACCGCTAGATTCCGGGCCGATGAGCCGGACCTACCTCGCCACACTACACTACGACGGCACCGGCTTTGTCGGGTGGCAACGCCAACCCGCCGGGCGCTCGGTTCAGATCGAGGTCGAGCGCGTCCTCCAACGTCTCTTTGAGCGCCGGACCGTAGCCCACGCGGCCGGGCGCACCGATGCCGGGGTCCACTCCATGGGCCAGGGTATCAGCTTCAGCGCACCGCCCACCTGGTCCGCACCGTCGCTTCGGCGGGCGCTCAACGCCCTGCTGCCCAGGGATTGCTGGGTGGAATCGGTTCACCCGATGCAGCCCGGGTTCCATGCCCGCAAGTCAGCCCTTTCGCGGCGCTATCTCTATCGCATCGGCCTCGATGAAGCCGCGGCCTCGCCGTTTCGGCGGCAGTTCGAGTGGGCGCTGGGGAAACCGCTCGACCTCAAGCTGCTCGGTGCGTCAGCCGGGGCTATTCGCGGCGAGCACGATTTCCGCGCTTTCGCGGCCAAAACCGACAAACCGCACTATCGCTGCCGGATCATCCACGCGGATTGGAGCCGGCGGGCTGACGGCCAGGGGGTGACCCTTCAGATCGAGGCGGATCGGTTTCTTCAGCGGATGGTCCGGATGCTGGTCGGCACCATGGTGGACATCGGGCTCGGACGCCGGCCGCTCGAGGACATGGCGGCGCTGCTGCGTCGGGAAGACAACGCCGGCACCAGTCCTCCAGCCCCGCCCCAGGGTCTCTACTTCGTGGCGGCAGTCTACCCGCCGGAGCTGTTCGCCGACCTCGCAGGAGAGCCACATGCCGCGCTACACCTGGCGTAGCCTCTCCGCTCTCACCATCGCCCTGGTCGTGGCAGGGTGCCGCAGCGGGGAAGCGCCCCGCATGCGCGTGGCCACGGCTGGGGCCCAGACCTCGGCCCGGGTGGCCGAAGCCCAGAATGCCACCAACTCGTCACGCCGCACCGCGCTGGTGGCCGCGGCGGACCGGGTTGGCCCAGCCGTGGTCTCGATCAACGTCAGCTCGCGGCAGCAGACCGAGCGCCGCTCTCCCTTCGACTACTTCTTCCTGCCGGAAGGCGCCCGCGTGGTGCAGGGCAGCGGAACCGGATTCGTCATCCGGTCGAACGGGATCATCGTCACCAATCAGCACGTCGTGTCCAAGGCCGACCGCGTCGTGGTGACGCTTCCAGACGGCAGCGACCTCCCCGCCACGGTGGTGGGTGAAGATCCGTTGAGCGATATCGCCGTGCTGAAGGTCGACCGTCAGAATCTGCCTACGGTCGCCCTTGGCCACAGTACTGACCTGATGATCGGTGAGTGGGTCGTGGCGCTGGGAAACCCCTACGCCTACCTGCTGGGCAACGCCGAGCCTTCGGTCTCGGTCGGGGTGGTGAGCGCCACCGGGCGAAACATCCTGCCCGGCGGCGACCAGACCGGTCTCTACCTCGACATGATCCAGACCGATGCCGCCATCAACCCCGGTAATTCGGGCGGTCCGCTCACCAACGCGCTGGGGGAGGTGGTCGGCGTCAATTCGTCGATCTTCAGCAGCAGCGGCGGCTCGGTTGGGCTGGGCTTCGCCATCCCTATCGAGCGTGCCGTCCGGGTGGCCGACGAGATCATCAGGAGCAGATCGGTGCGGCGGGCCTGGATCGGCCTCGAGGTCCAGGGTGCCAGGGCCATGCGCGAATGGAAGAGTCAGGGCGGTGTGGTAGTCTCGAGCGTGACGCCGGAGGGACCCGCGGCTCGCGCCGGGGTGCGCCGGAACGACGTCCTGGTCGAGGCGAATGGACGGCGGCTGCGCAACTATCTGGATTGGGAAGCGGTGAAGCTCGACCTGCACGTGGGTGACGCGGTGCAGGTGGCGGTGCGGAGCGGCACCGGGAGCGTCTCGCGGCGGATCGTTACCGGTGACCTGCCCACGGTGACGGCCGAGAAGATCACCGTGCTGCAGGACCTCCAGCTGATCAACGTGACGCCCGCCATCCAGGCCGAGCGTTCCATCCGAAGCGACCAGGGGGCGCTGATCTTCCGCCTCTCCCCCCAGGTCAGCCGGGCGACCGGACTGCAACCGGGGGACGTCATTCTCGCCATCGACCGAACCCCGGTACGCAACGCCGCCGAGGTGTCGAGCCTCCTCAACGTCCGTCCGGGACAGGTCATCCGGATCTACGTCGAGCGTGAGGGCCAGGTGACTTTCACCGACCTGATGTTCCGATGACCGACGACCGCTGGCGCTCCCCGCTGGGGTCGCGCTACGCCTCCCCCGCCATGCAGACGCTGTGGGGCGAGCGGCACCGGATCGGGCTCTGGCGCCGGCTCTGGCTGGCGCTCGCCGAGGCCGAGCGGGAGCTGGGGCTCGACATTCCGGAGCAGGCCGTTTCGCAGATGCGGGCCCATCTGGACGATGCCGACCTGGAGGTCGCGGCCCGGTACGAGCGTCGGTTCCGGCACGACGTGATGGCGCACATCCACGCCTTCGGTGACCAGGCCCCGGCTGCCCGGCCGTACCTCCATCTCGGCGCTACCAGCGCGTTCGTCACCGACAACGCCGATCTCGTGGTCATGCGTGACGGCCTGCGTCTCCTGCTGGGCCGGCTGATCGCGGTTCTCGGCGCGCTGGAGCGCTTCGCCGCCCGACACGCCGGTCTTCCCTGTCTGGCATACACCCACTTTCAGCCGGCTCAGCTCACTACCGTCGGTAAGCGGGCTACGCTCTGGATGCAGGACTTCGCCATCGATGTCGAGGAGGTTTGCCGCCGGATCGAGACCATGCGGCTCAGAGGCTGCAAAGGCACCACCGGTACGCAGGCCTCGTTCCTGGAGCTGTTCGGGAACAGCCATGAGAAGGTCAGAGAGCTGGACCGGCGGGTCACGGCCAAGCTCGGGTTCGCCGCATCCTTTCCGGTCACCGGCCAGACCTACACCCGCAAGGCCGACAGCGCCGTGCTCGATACCCTGAGCGGCATCGCCCAGTCGGCGGCAAAGCTGGCGGGCGACCTCCGGCTGCTGCAGCACGAGGGCGAGCTGCTGGAGCCGTTCGAGCAGGAGCAGATCGGCTCCAGCGCCATGGCCTACAAGCGCAATCCGATGCGGGCGGAACGGATCAGCGGGCTGGCCCGATTCGTAGTCTCGCTTCAGGCCAATACGGCAAACACCGCGGCGAGCCAATGGCTCGAGCGGAGCCTGGATGACAGCGCCAACCGGCGATTGACCCTTCCGGAGGGGTTCCTCGGCACTGACGCCATTCTGGTGCTGGCCACCAACATCGCGGCGGGCCTCGAAGTCCGCGAGGACACCATCCGCCGGCATGTGGATGAGCAGATGCCGTTCATGGCCACCGAGCGGTGGTTGATGCTCGGTACGGCGGCCGGCGGTGACCGTCAGGCGCTACACGAGGTGGTCCGAAAGCACAGCCTCGCGGTGGCGGAGGTCGTCAGCCGGGGGGAACCCAACACTCTCCTCGAAAGGCTCGCATCCGATCCCGCATTCCGGGGGGTCCCAGCCGCCGCACTCCAGGCGGAGCTCGAGCCCGGCAAGTACACCGGACGGGCCGCCCAGCAGGTGGGCGAGTTCGTCGAGGAATATCTCCAGCCACTGCTCAAGCGCGCCCGGCCACTGGCCGCGGAAGCCGAGCCGGCGGAGGTCAAGGTATGAAGGCCAGCGCGGCGCGGAGCCCGGGCACGCTTGCCGAAAGCCGGCTTCCGCTTCCCTTGCTGCGCCGGGGCAAGGTGCGCGAGGTCTACGAGGTGGACGCCGGGCACCTGCTGGTTGTCGCCACTGATCGGGTCAGCGCCTTCGACGTGATCATGCACGAGGCCATTCCGCGGAAGGGCGCGGTGCTCACCCAGATGAGCGCCTTCTGGTTCGAGCTGTTGGCCAAGGTGTTTCCCTCGCACTACGTCAGCGCGAGCACGAAGCAGATCCTGGAGCGGGTGCCGCAGCTCGAGGGCCTGGAGGAGCAGATCGCCGGCCGCGCGATGCTGGTTCGCCGAGCCGTGCCGGTGCCGTTCGAGTGCGTCGTCCGCGGATACCTGGCGGGATCGGCCTGGGCCGAATATCGGAGCCGGGGCACGCTCGCGGGGGAGCCGTTGGCGTCCGGCCTGGTCGAGAGCGCGCGCCTCGATCCGCCGCTGTTCTCACCAGCCACGAAGGCGGAATCGGGCCACGACATGAATGTCCCTGTCGATGCGGTCGCCCAGGAGCTGGGTCCGGCGCTTGCCGCCCGCCTGCGTCAGGCCAGCTTTGCGCTCTACCAGGCGGGCCGCGACCACGCCGCCTCGCGGGGGATCATCATCGCGGACACCAAATTCGAGTTCGGGACCGACGCGGATGGCACCCTCCGCCTGATCGACGAGCTGCTCACACCCGATTCGTCCCGCTTCTGGCCCGCTGACCGGTACCTGCCAGGCCGCACCCAGCCCAGCTTCGACAAGCAACCGCTACGGGACTATCTGGCCTCGCTCAGGGCCGCAGGAAGCTGGGATGGCGAAGCCCCGCCGCCCCGGTTGCCGGCCGACGTGGTCGAGGCGACGAGCCGACGCTATCTCGAGGCCTATCGGCTGCTGACCGGACGCAGCCTGGAGCACGATCGCTGATGCGGACTGCCCCCGAGGGCCTGTGGTTCATCGTCGGTGCCTGGGTCTTGGCCGTCGTCCTCATCTTCGCCGCGCTCCGTTCTGACTCACGGGTCCTCTGGATCGCCTGCGCTCTCTGGGTAGTCCTGGCTGTCTGGGTCGTGGCGTTCTTTCGGGATCCGGAGCGCGGGGGGCAACGGGGTGAACGCCTGATCCTGGCTCCGGCGGACGGCAAAGTGGTGAGCATCGTCGAGACCGAGGAGCCCGCGTTCATGGCAGCCCACTCCTGCCGGCTTTCGATCTTCATGAACGTTTTCGATGTCCATGTGAACCGATATCCGGCCCAGGGTACCGTCGCGTATCGGCATTACAATCCCGGCAAGTTCGGTCACGCCGGCTCGGAAAAGTCGAGTCTCGTCAATGAGCAATCCTCGGTCGGCCTCACCACCTCCCGGGGCAAGCTGCTGGTCCGCCAGATCGCCGGTCTCATTGCCCGCAGGATCGTGACCGATCACCAGGTCGGTACCCCGGTGCAACAGGGGGATCGCCTGGGCATGATCCGCTTCGGGTCGCGGGTGGACCTGTTCTTGCCGTGCGATCGAGTTCGATTCCTGGTGAAGCCCGGCGATACAACCAAGGCAGGTATGACCGTGGTGGCCGAATGGACTTGAGACAGCGCAGGGAAGGTCTGAGACGCCCGTCGATGCGGCAGGTGGTCGTGGTCATGCCCAGCGCCTTCACGCTCGGCAACCTCTTCTTCGGATTTTGGGCGATCGTGTCGGCCTTCAACGGCAACTTCCGCTGGGCCGGATGGTTCATCGTCTTTGCCGGTATCCTCGACATGCTGGACGGAAGGGTCGCGAGACTATCGGGCACCGGAACCCGGTTCGGCGCCGAGCTCGACTCGCTGGTGGACGTCATCTCGTTCGGGGTGGCCCCTGCCCTGCTGATGTATTTTCTCGATTTCTCCAACGCCGGCCGATTCGCCTGGATCCTCTGCTACATCTACGTCGTGGCGGTGGCACTCAGGCTGGCCCGCTTCAACGTGCTCTCAGCCGGCAAGCCGCCCAGCGGCTGGTTCACCGGGTTGCCGTCACCGGCCGCGGGGATGACGCTCGCGGTGTACTACCCGTTCAGCCAGACCAACTGGTACCGGGCCTCGCTCGCCTATCTGGATCTCCAGCACGAAGGCCTGGTGGTGCTGATGCTGCTCCTGGCCGTGTTGATGGTGAGCAACGTCAAGTATCCCAAGTTCCCGCCGATAGGAGTCCGCAGCCGAAAAGGTATCTTCGGACTGAGCGTGCATCTCATCATTCTGCTGGGCGGTCTGTTCGCACCCGAGTATTTCCTGTTCCCCTTAGGTTTGTTCTACGTCGGGTTCGGCATCGTCCGCGCCACGGTTCTCGGGCTCATGGAGCGCCCCGAGCCGGTGCCCATTGTGGACGAGCGGCTGGCCGATGCCCACGACCCCACGTTGCCCCCACCCCTCTCCCACGAACGGCGCGGCCGGTGGGCCGATCGCCGCCAGGAGCCGGACCAATGACCTTCCGAGTGCACGTACGCGTGATGCCCCGGGCCGGCCTCCTCGACCCTCAGGGTCAGGCAGTGGAGCATGCCCTTACCGCGCTGGGCTTCGAGGAGGCCGGAGCGGTCCGGATCGGCCGCGCCATCGAGCTCGACGTGACGGCCGCCTCCCGTGACGAGGCCGAGACCCGGGCCCGCCAGATGTGTGACAAGCTCCTGGCCAATCCGGTAACCGAGGATTACCTGCTGGACGTGGAGACCGACTGATGCCGCGGGTGGCGGTGGTTCGATTTCCCGGCAGCAACTGCGACTTCGACACGCTGCGCGCGGCCGAGAGCGTCGGCGCGGATGCCTATTTCGTGTGGCATCGCGAAACCGACCTGCGCGGGGCCGATGTGGTGGTGTTACCGGGTGGGTTCAGCTATGGCGATTACCTTCGCTCCGGCGCCATCGCCCGGTTCAGTCCGGTGATGCAGGCGGTCCAGCGCCATGCCAAGGCCGGCGGGCCCGTGCTGGGGATCTGCAACGGCTTTCAGATTCTGTGCGAGGCCCATCTCCTGCCCGGGGCCCTGATGCGGAACGCCGGCCTGACCTTCGTGTCCAAGCCGGTGGATGTGACCGTCGAGCAGATCGATACCGCGTTCACCTGTGATTACGAGCCCGAGGAGCGGTTACGCCTGCCGGTCGCCCACGGCGAGGGCCGCTTCGTGGCGGCACCCGATACCCTCCGCATGCTGGAGGCCGAGGAGAGAGTAGTGCTGCGCTATGTGGCGGCAACCGAGCGGTCGCCCTTCCAACCCAACCCGAACGGGTCCGCCAACCACATCGCCGGCATCTGCAATCCGGACGGGAATGTGGTCGGCATCATGCCGCATCCGGAACGCGCCGCCGACCGGCTGCTCGGGTTGACCGGCGGCAGCGGATTTTTCACCTCCATGATCAGCTCGCACCAGGTGAGCTCCAACTGAGGGGTATAGAGCCCATGAAGCCGGAGAAGCCAAGCCGCAACGAGGACGAATACTTCGCCCGGGAAGATGCCGAGCTGATGCGCAAACAGCGGGAGCGGGCCATGGCGGCCAGCGTCGAGGCGGAACGAAAGACCCACTACATGAAGTGCCCGAAGGACGGATACGACCTGGTGAGCAGCCAGTACCACGGAGTCACCATCGAGACCTGCCCTCACTGCGGCGGTATGTGGCTCGATGCGGGTGAGCTCGAGGCGGTGGCCAAGGAGGATCATCCGAGCGTGATCACCCGGGTGCTCTCCGATGCGCTGTCCACCTTCCGTCGCTCGCCCCGTGGAGCGGACAAGTCGTCGCACGGCCCAGGTAGCCCTCGCTGAGGAGGCTCAGGTGACCGGTTCGAGCGTGGCCAGTCCCGGAACCGAGGCGGTTTCGCTTCCCGGCGAACCGCCGGTGACTCCCGACCTGGTTCGGGATCACAACCTGAACCAGCTGGAGTACGGCCGCATTGTCGAGATGCTCGGCCGGAGTCCCACATTCACCGAGCTGGGTGTGTTCTCCGCGCTCTGGTCGGAGCACTGCTCCTACAAGCATTCGAAGCCGGTGCTGAAGACCTTTCCCACCACCGGCCCGCAGGTGGTGCAAGGCCCCGGAGAAAACGCCGGGGTGCTCCGGCTCCCGGAGGGCTGGGCCGTGGCGTTCAAGATCGAATCCCACAACCACCCTTCCGCGGTCGAGCCATACCAGGGCGCGGCCACCGGGGTGGGCGGCATTCTGCGGGACGTGTTCACCATGGGCGCCCGCCCGGTGGCCCTGCTGAACAGCCTGCGCTTCGGACCGTTGGAGGAGCCACGCAGCCGCTACCTGTTCGCCGGCGTGGTACGCGGGGTCGGAGACTACGGCAACTGCGTCGGCGTACCCACGCTGGGTGGTGAAGTGAATTTCGCCCCGGGGTACAGCGGGAACCCGCTGGTCAATGCCATGTGCGTCGGGCTGCTGCGGGAGAGCGACCTCATCCGCGCGGCAGCCCAGGGGGTGGGCAACGTGCTGCTCGCGGTAGGGGCGCGGACCGGCCGGGACGGAATCCACGGCGCCAGCTTCGCCTCCGAGGAGCTGTCGGAAAAGAGCGAGGCGCGCCGGCCCCAGGTCCAGGTGGGCGATCCCTTCACCGAGAAGCTCCTGCTGGAGGCCAGTCTCGAGCTCATCACCTCGGGCCTCATCGTCGCCATTCAGGACATGGGTGCGGCCGGGCTCACGAGCTCATCCGCCGAAATGGCGGCTCGGGGTGGCGTCGGCGTCGAGATCGATACCGGGCTGGTGCCGACTCGCGAGGAGGGGATGACTCCGTACGAGATCCTGCTGTCCGAATCGCAGGAGCGAATGCTTATCGTTGCCGAGCCCGGCCGCGTTACGGAGATCCAGGCGGTGTGCGCCCGGTGGGAGCTGGGCGCCACGCCGATTGGCCAGGTAACCGACGACGGGATCTTTCGGGTGCGGCACCACGGTCAGACCGTAGCGGCCATTCCGGGCCAGCGTCTGGTCGAGGATTGTCCCATTTACCATCCCGAGGCCACGGAAGGCGAGGAGGCCCGGGCACGACGAGATTCGGTCGATGCCGGACCTCCGGTGGTGGACCTGGAAGGTGCCCTGGAGCTCCTGCTCGATCACCCCAACATCGCCAGCAAGCGTTGGGTCTACGAGCAGTACGACTCCACTGTCCAGGCCTCCACCGTGCTCCCGCCCGGCTCCGATGCCGGCGTGATCCGGGTCCCGGGGGCCCGGTTCGGCCTGGCGATGACGGTGGACTGCAACAGCCGCCTGGTTGCGCTGGATCCCTACGAGGGAGGCAAGGCGGCGGTGGCCGAGGCGGCGCGCAACATCGCCTGCACCGGCGCCCGGCCGCTGGGCATTACCGACTGCTTGAACTTCGGCAATCCGGAGAAGCCGGACGTGTTCTTCCAGTTCCGCGAGGCCGCCCGGGGTATCTCGGATGCGTGCCGGGTGTTCAGCACGCCTGTCACCGGCGGCAATGTCTCGTTCTACAATGAGAGTCCCACCGGCGCCATCGACCCCACGCCCACGATCGGCATGGTGGGACTGCTGTCCCGGGTCGAGGATCGAGTGGGAAGCCATTTCAGCTCGCCCCAGGACGAAGTGTTCATCGTCGGTGAGACCAGCGGGATCCTGGGTGGCTCGGCCTATTGGGCTGAGGTATGCGACCTGGTTGGCGGAGATCCACCGGCGGTCGATCTCGAGGCCGAGCTCCAATTGCAGCGCTTCCTGGTGGCGGCGGCCGAACAGCACCTGCTTCGGTCCGCCCACGACTGCTCGGAGGGCGGGCTGGCGGTCACCCTGGCGGAGGCCGCCATGGGTGGTCCCTACGTGCCCGGCAGTCTGGGAGCCACCATTGACCTTACCGGGTACGCCCCGGACGTTCCGGTCGAAGGGGTGCTCTACGGCGAAGACGGCGCCCGCGCCATCGTCAGCTGTGCACCGAACCAGGCGCGCCGCCTCATTGCGTTGAGCCATGAGTACCGGGTGCCGGTCTTTCATGCCGGGCGGGTCGAGAGCGCCGGGACTCTGGAACTGCAGATGGGGCCTCAACTGTTCTCCTGGAGCACCGAGGCCCTTCGCAGGATCTACTCAGAAGCCATTCCGCGCCGGATGCAGCGCACCGACGTGGACCGGGTGGTAGGAGAGTAAGCATGTGTGGCATCATCGGCGTTTCCGGAATCCCCGACGCGTCCCGGCTGACCTATCTCGGACTCTATGCCCTGCAGCACCGGGGACAGGAGAGCGCCGGGATCGTCGCCATTGACCGCGATGGCACCGCCCGATCCCATCGCGGGATGGGGCTGGTCTCCGAGAACTTCGACGACGAGAACCTGGCGGCGCTCCCGGGCGACGTCGCGGTGGGCCACACCCGCTACTCGACCACCGGCAGCACCGTGCTGGCCAACGCCCAGCCCTGCAACGTGAATACCCGCTGCGGGCCGCTCGCCATCGCTCACAATGGCAACCTCATCAACGCCCCCGCCATCAAGCACGACCTGGTGTCGCGAGGCGCGATCTTTACCGGCTCCAGCGACACCGAAGTGCTGGTACATCTGATCGCACGCTCCGAGGCCGAAACCGTCGAAGAGCAGATCCGTGACGCGCTGGAACAGGTGGACGGGGCCTACAGCCTCGTGATCACCGTGGGCCGGACGATGTATGCCGTCATCGACAGCCGCGGGTTCCGCCCGCTGGTCATCGGCCGGCTCGGCACCGGTATCGTCGTGGCATCGGAGACCTGTGCCCTGGATCTGATCGGAGCCTCCTTCAGCTGCGAGCTGCGCCCGGGAGACTTCATCCGGATCGACGATGGCCGGGTCACCCACCTCCCCAGGCTTGCCCACCGACCGGTGAGCCGCTGCGTCTTCGAGCTGGTGTACTTCGCCCGGCCGGACAGCACCGTGTTCGGCAAGTCGGTCGATGGAGTGCGCCGCGAGCTCGGTCGGCAGCTTGCCAGGGAACAGCCGGCGCCGGAGGGCGAGGTCGTGTTCAGCGTGCCGGATAGCTCCAACGCCATGGCGCTCGGCTTTGCCGAGGCGTCCGGCATCAAGCTGGAGCACGGGCTCATCCGGAATCACTACGTGGGCCGGACCTTCATCAACCCGACCCAGGCGCTCCGGGTGGCCAAGGTGAAGATCAAGTTCAACCCGGTGCGCGAGGTCATCGAAGGGAAGTCGGTGGTGGTCGTGGACGACAGCCTGGTTCGGGGCAACACCAGCAAGGAGCTGGTGCAGATGATCCGTGGGGCCGGCGCCCGGGAGGTGCACCTGCGGCTGGGTTCGCCACCGATCACCGGGCCGTGTCACTACGGCATCGATACCCCGACCCGGGCGGAGCTGATCGGGGCAACCCACTCGATCGAGGAGATCCGGCAGTTCCTGGGAGTGGACTCGCTCGGCTATCTCTCACTGGACGGAATGCTGGCGGCCGCCGGCAAGGACACCGGTTTCTGCCACGCCTGTTTCTCGGGTAAGTACCCGACTGCGACCCCGGATCAGCTGGTGCCGCTGCGGCACGACATACCGCTCATCCGCACCATAGCATGAGCGGGCCGTACACCCAGCCGCTGGTCTACTTCTTCGGCCAGGGCCGGGCCGACGGCACGGCCGCCATGAAGGATGTCCTCGGTGGCAAGGGAGCGGGGCTCGCCGAGATGACCACCATCGGCATCCCGGTGCCTCCCGGCTTCACCATCGCCAGCAATCTCTGCCTCCACTATCTCGAGAGCCATCAGTTTCCCAAGCGGCTTCAGGCCCAGGTCGAGAACGCCCTCCAGCGGCTCGAGACCGCTACCGGCAAGCACCTGGGCGATGGCGATAATCCGCTGCTGGTGTCGGTGCGGTCAGGGGCGGCGGTGTCCATGCCGGGAATGATGGAGACGATCCTGAACCTGGGCCTGAATGACGTAACGGTGGAAGGGCTCACCCGGCAGAGCGGGAATCCACGATTTGCCTGGGACTCCTATCGCCGCTTCGTCCAGATGTACGGCACGGTGGTGTTCGAGCTGTCGAAGAAGCCGTTCGACCGGATCATGGAGGAGCACAAGCAGCGCTGCGGCCTCGAGCGCGACATCGACCTGCCGGTGGAGGAAATGCAGGCGATCGTCCGCCGGTTCAAGGAACACGTTCGGGCCGAGTCGGGACGGGAATTTCCCACCGAGCCGCTCGACCAGCTCTGGGGCGCCATCGCCGCCGTATTCGAAAGCTGGAATACCCGGCGGGCCATCGACTATCGAAAGCTGCACGATATCCCGGATTCCATGGGCACGGCAGTCAACATCGTGGCGATGGTCTTCGGCAACCTGGGGGAGGATTCCGGGACCGGCGTGACGTTCAGCCGGGATCCTTCCACCGGTGAGCAGCGGCTCTACGGCGAGTTTCTTCTCAACGCCCAGGGCGAGGACGTCGTGTCGGGAAGCCGCACCCCGCTGCCGATCGAGCAGTTGAAGGACAAGCTCCCTCATGCCTATCAGGAGCTCGAACGCCTGGCTCGTACCCTGGAGCGCCATTTCCGCGATGTGCAGGACATGGAGTTCACCATCGAGCGCGGCAATCTCTACATGCTCCAGACTCGGCGGGGGCAGCGGTCGGGTCACGCCGCGGTGCGCATCGCGTGCGACATGGTCGATGAGGAGCTGATCTCCGAACAGGAGGCCGTCGCGCGGATCCCGCCCAACGACCTGAACCAGCTCCTGCATCCAACGATCGATCCGCACAGCAAGCTGGACCTCCTGACCACAGGGCTTCCGGCCTCTCCCGGCGCCGCCTGTGGGACGGTGGTCTTCGACGCCGACAAAGCGGAGCGACTGGGGCGTGCCGGGCAGGCGGTCATCCTGGTGCGCCGGGAAACCTCACCCGATGATTTCCACGGAATGGTGACGGCCAAGGCCATCCTGACCGCCCGTGGCGGCATGACCTCCCATGCCGCGGTGGTAGCCCGCGGGATGGGCAAACCCTGCGTTGCCGGCGCTCAGGGGCTGGAGGTCGATGAGAAAACCAGCCGCTTCTCGGTGAATGGCCGCAGTGTCGGCGAGGGCGAGTGGATCACGGTGGATGGAAGCAGTGGAAAGGTCTTTGCCGGACAGGCAGCGCTCATCGCGCCCGAGCTCAGCGGCAACTTCAATCGGGTAATGAAGTGGGCCGACCGGATCATGCAGCTCCGCGTGCGGGTAAACGCCGACACTCCCGCCGATGCCCACCGCGGCCGCGACTTCGGCGCCGAAGGCATTGGGCTCTGCCGCACCGAGCACATGTTCTTCACCGGAGACCGGCTCGATGGCCATGCGGGAGATGATCGTCGCCCAGGACGCCGCTGGCAGAAAGCGGGCGCTGGCCAAGCTGCTCCCCATGCAGCGCGGTGATTTCGAGGCCATCTTCCGCGCCATGGAGGGGTACCCGGTCACCATCCGCCTGCTCGACCCCCCGTTGCACGAGTTCCTGCCCAAGGAGCCGGCGGAGATGGAGGCCCTGGCAAGCGAGCTCAAGCTGGAACCGGCCGCGCTCCGTGCCATCGTGGACCGGCTGCACGAGGTGAACCCGATGCTTGGGCTGCGAGGCTGCCGGCTCGGGATCATCTATCCCGAGATCACCGAAATGCAGGTCCGTGCCATCTTCGAGGCCGCCTGTACCGTCGCCGCCCGGAAAGGGCCGGGTGATGCCCGAGGTGATGATCCCGCTGACTGCCAGCGTGGTCGAGTTCCGGAAGCAGGCGCTCATCGTACGGCAGGTGGCGGAGGAGGTCTTCCAGGAGCGGCAGATCACCGTTCCCTACCTGCTCGGAACCATGATCGAGCTACCCCGGGCGGCGTTGACCGCCGATGAGATTGCCCGGGAGGCGCAGTTCTTCTCGTTCGGCACCAACGACCTAACCCAGACCACCTGGGGGTTGTCCCGCGACGATGCCGGACGCTTTCTCCCCTACTACCTGGAGCATGGGGTGATCGAGGACGATCCCTTCCAGGTCCTCGACCAGGCAGGAGTCGGCAAGCTGATCGCGATGGCCTGCGACCTGGGCCGGCGAACCCGTCCGGATCTCAAGCTCGGCATCTGCGGCGAGCATGGCGGCGAACCAGCTGCCGTTGCCTTCTGCGACCGGCTGGGGATGAACTACGTCTCCTGTTCCCCCTTCCGGGTGCCCATTGCCCGGCTGGCGGCGGCACAGGCCGCGCTGGCCGCACGAGGCACCATGGACCGCACCCGCGCCACCGTCTAAACCACCGGCTCCCGCCGCCCGAGGATATCGATGACAGAGGCCCTGGTGGGCATCGTGATGGGCAGCGACTCCGACTGGGAAGTCATGCAGCACGCCGCCCGCCGGCTGACGGAGTTCGGCGTGGCCCACGAGGCCCGGGTGGTGTCGGCCCACCGGACGCCCGATCAGCTGTATCGGTATGCCGAGGATGCGGCGGGCCGAGGACTGCGGTGTATCATTGCAGGGGCCGGCGGGGCGGCCCACCTGCCCGGCATGCTCGCCGCCAAGACCACCCTGCCCGTCCTCGGCGTCCCCATTCCCACCAAGCATCTGCAGGGCCTCGATTCGCTGCTCTCGATCGTCCAGATGCCCGCCGGGGTTCCGGTCGCCACCTTCGCGATCGGCAACGCCGGCGCCGGCAACGCGGGACTCTACGCCGTGGCCATCCTGGCACTCAACGATCCGGATCTGAGCGAGCGGCTGGACGAATTCCGCCGCAGCCAGGAGCGCCGGGTGCTGGATCTGAAGCTGCCGGAGCCTTCATGATCCTTCCCGGCGCCACTGTCGGCGTCGTGGGAGGCGGACAGCTGGGCAGGATGTTCACCTTGCAGGCCCGCACCATGGGGTACCACGTCGTGGTACTCGATCCCGACCCGCAGAGTCCTGCCGGCGCCGTGGCCGACCGCCATATCCGTGCTCCGTACGATGACGAGCCAGCCCTGGCCGAGCTCTCCGCCAGCTGCGCCGCGGTCACGACCGAGTTCGAGAATGTCCCCGCCGCCACCCTTCAGAGACTCGCCCGGTCATCCCTGGTCCGCCCGCCGGTCGAGGCCGTTGCCATCACCCAGGATCGGGCCGCCGAAAAGAGCTTCCTCCAACGCCACGGGTTCGCTACGGCTCCGTTCCGCGCGGTAGAAAACAAGGAAGAGCTCCTGGCGGCGCTGGCCTCGATCCCACTCCCCGCTCTCCTCAAGACCAGCCGGCTGGGATACGATGGCAAGGGACAGGCTACCGTCGAGCGACAAGAGGACGCGGGGTCCGCGTTCGAGCGT
Organism: uncultured Gemmatimonadales bacterium; assembly: GCA_963846435.1. Lineage (GTDB taxonomy): Bacteria > Gemmatimonadota > Gemmatimonadetes > Gemmatimonadales > GWC2-71-9 > CAVVWJ01. The sequence continues at coordinate 357,922 of CAWJVX010000001.1, forward strand.
TTCGGAGGTGTTCCCTGCATCCTGGAAGCCCGGCTCGACCTGGAGTGTGAACTCTCGGTAATCGTGGCGAGAGGCGCCGATGGCGATGTCGCCACCTTTCCGGTGGCGCAGAACCGGCACCGGGATGGAATACTCGAAACCTCGGTTGTGCCGGCGGGGGTATCGGATGCAATGGCCCAGCAGGCGCGAGAGCTGGCCACACGAGTCGCCCACGCAATGGCGTACGTCGGAGTGCTCGGGGTGGAGCTGTTCGTTGCTGGAGGCCGGCTTCTGGTCAACGAGATGGCACCCAGGCCGCACAACAGCGGCCACTACACCATGGATGCCTGCTCGGCCGACCAGTTCGAGCAACAGCTCCGCACCCTGTGCGGACTGCCCCTGGCGCGGCCCTGGTTGTTGTCACCGGTCGCAATGGTCAACCTGCTCGGCGATCTGTGGGCGGGGGGCGAGCCGCGGTGGGACGAGGCGTTGAAACGGTCCGGCGTCCGCCTGCATCTTTATGGCAAGAGCGAAGCGAGGCCTGGCCGGAAGATGGGCCACCTCAACTGCCTTGCCGCCGACCCCGAGAAGGCGCTATCGATCGCTCTCGAAACCAGAGACGCACTTCGCGCCCGGCCGCGCTAAACACCTACAAGGAGAGGCACCATGTATCTCGCCACCGTTCTTGCCGCGGCAGCCCTCACCAGCGGCGCAGTGGCAGCCCCCGGCCCGATCACCCATCCCGATCCGGTGTGTCCCTTCAGGAATGTCCCCATCGAAGGCCGGAAGAGTCCTCTCGATTCGCTGACCTTCAGTATCGCCGGAAAATCGGTGAAGGTTTGCTATGGCCGCCCTTCCGCTCGGGGGAGGACGATGCTGGGTGGAAGCGACATACCCTTCGGGAAGCTGTGGCGCACCGGCGCCAATGAGCCGACCATTTTCTACGCGCCGGTTCCGCTCCGGGTTGCCGGCCTGAACGTTCCGCCCGGCGTCTATTCGCTGTATACGGTGCCAGGACCACGGGAGTGGGAGGTCATCGTGAACCGGTCCACCTCGCAGTGGGGCAAGGAGGACAGCTACACCGCCGCGGTCAAGGCTCAGGAGCTCGGCCGGGCCAAGGTCAAGAGTGAGACCCTGAAGACACCGGTCGAGACCTTTACCATTACGGCTGAGCCATCGGGCGACAAAGCCGCCTCGCTGATGCTCGACTGGGAGAAGACCCGGGTACGGATACCGGTGGAGGCTGGCAAGTAGACAGCGGAGGGAGCCTTCGCTGCCCTCAGGATGACATGCTGCTGACCCCCTCAATCAACCTGTCTACCTCCTCCTCCGTGGTGTAGCAGGCACAGCCGGCTCGGACCAAGCCCGAGGTCAGTCCCAGCCGGCTGACCACGGTCGTCGCATAGAAATCGCCGCTGGAGACGAAAACCCCACGGTCGGCCAGGCGCCGGGCAACGTCGTCGGCTGATCTGCCGGCCAGCGTGAAGGCCACCGTCGGTGTGCGGGGTGAGCCAGGCTTCGGGCCATAGAGGGTCACTCCGTCCGAGGCTGAGAGCCCATCCCACAGCCGTTGCAGCAGACCGCGGCCCCGGCCGTGAAGCCCGACAAAGGCGCTCGCCAGCCGAGCCCGCCGGGTTTCTCCGGTCCCCAGCGACGCCAGGAAGTCCACTGCGGCCGCCGCTCCCACGATGCCCTCGTGGTTCTGGGTGCCGGTCTCGATCCGCTCCGGCGCGGTGTCGGGGGCAGGCGCGAGCTTGGGGATGTCCACCCGAGCCAGCTCGTCCTGGCGGCCGAACAGAATCCCGAGATGCGGCCCGTAGAATTTGTAGGCGGAACAGGCCAGAAAATCGCACCCGATTCTTGCTACATCCACCAGCTCGTGGGGTGCGTAGTGAACCGCGTCCACGAAGGTGAGAGCGCCCACCGAGCGGGCCATCGCCGCGGCCCGGGCGACGTCGGTGATGGTCCCCAGCGCATTCGAGGCGGCTCCAATGGCCAGAAGGCGGGGGCGGGCAGCCAACAGCTCCTCCAATCGCAGCCAGTCGAGCTGACCGGTTGCCGGCTCCATGGGCACGGAGAGCACCGTGATTCCCCGCTCGTGCTCGAGAGCGCGCCACGGGGCGACGTTCGCATGGTGGTCGAGCTCGGTGATCAGAACCCGATCCCCCGGCCCCCAGCCCCGCCCCAGCCCGCGCGCGAGATGGAACGTCAGGGTCGTCATGTTGGCGCCGAAGGCAATTTCTCCCGACGTAGCGCCCAGGAAGTCGGCCAAAGCCGAGCGAGCGCCGGCAATGAGGGCGTCGGTTTCTTCGCTGCTTGGGTAGGGCCAATGGGTATTCGCGTTATGGTGGTAGAGGTAGTCCGCCATGGCATCTACCACCGGCCGGGGAACCTGGGTGCCTCCAGGACCATCGAAATACGCCACAGCGTGGCCCCGGTGGCGTCGCTCGAGAGCCGGGAAAACGGCGCGAAGCTGGGTGAGATCGTCTGTGCGAGGCCGCGGAGACGCTGACAGGGTCATAGGGCCAACCCGACTGAGGAAGTACACGCGTGCCGACGGGCCGGTAGAGAGTGGCCCGAGTTGTGGTGGCGAGTGTCATAAGCTACCCTGAATCGGCGACCGGTAAAATCCTGGGGCGGCTGGCGCCGGCCAGGCTGTCGGCATAGGTTTTGCCGACCAACTCCAACATCCCCTGCCGCGGTTCAGCGCTGTACCGCGATTCCTCCTTCCGCTCCGGAGCGTCGATGCTGCTCCTTAGACGAGTAGTGGCCGGTCGCCTCATTGGCGTCGGCTCCATGGCTCGAAGAATACGGGTTCTCTCAGGCTGGGCCGCACTCCTGGGTTCGGTTGGCGCGTGCGGAAGCACCGAATCTCGCATCCCGACGAGCGTCAGCTTGAGCGCGATGTCGCTCTCCTTCACCTCCCTGGGCCAGACCCAGCAGCTGTTCCCGTCGGTGAGCGATCAAAATGGCAACTCACTCGCGGGGGCCGCGGTAACCTGGAGCAGCAGCAACAACGGCGTGGCCACCGTGAGCTCGAGCGGTGTGGTCACCGCCACCGGGGCGGGCACCGCCGACGTCACCGCGACAGCGGGATCCGCGAGTGCCACCGCGCAGGTCGCTGTGGTTCAGACACCCACTCAGCTCCAGAAGATTTCGGGCGATGGCCAGACCGCGCTGGCGGGAAGCCAGCTCACGGCTCCGTTGGTGGTTCAGGTGAACGATGCCGGTGGGAGCCCGATCCCCGGCCGGACCGTGACCTTTGCCGTGAGCCAGGGAGGAGGAAGCACCGGCGCTACCAGTGTGGCTACCGGTGCCGACGGCAGAGCCGCTACCAGCTTCACCACCGGAACTGTCTCCGGCTCTCCTCAGGCCGTCTCGGTCAGTATTGCCGCCACCGCGCTCTCGGTGGCCTTCGCCGCGACTGCGTCGCCTGATCCCTCCTCGTTCAACATCGGCCTGGAATTTCTGAGTAGCGCAACGCCCGCCCAAACCCAGGCGTTCACCAATGCCAGGCTCCGGTGGCAGAGCATCATCACCACGGACATCGAGGACGTACTGCTACAGTCCACGGCCGGAGACTGCGGCCCGGGGACACCCGCAATCAATCAAACAATCGACGATGTCCTGATCCTCGTCAGGCTGGTTGCCATAGACGGCCCGGGCGGAGTGCTCGGCGGAGCGGGCCCCTGCTACATCAGAGACCCCGGAGATCCGCTGACGGCAATGGGAACCATGCAATTCGATACCGATGACCTCCAGATGCTCGAGGATGAGGGAATTCTGGGGAACGTGATCCTCCACGAAATGGGCCACGTCCTCGGAATCGGCACCTTGTGGGATTTTCAGGGTCTTCTGGCCGATGCTTCTCTGCCTCCTGAAAATGGGACCGATCCGCACTTCACCGGTACTCAGGCGATCGCCGCTTTCAATAGTGCCGGGGGGGTGGCGTACGTCGCCGGAGCCAAGGTGCCGGTCGAAAACACCGGTGGAGAGGGCACTGCCGATGCCCATTGGCGTGAGTCGGTCCTGACGAACGAGCTCCTGACTGGCTTCATTGGCGCGGGAGCGAGCCCGCTGAGCCGCATCACCATCGCCTCGCTCGCCGACCAGGGGTACACGGTGGATCTGGCAGCAGCCGACGCCTACAACCTGATGCTCTCGCTTCGTGCCTTCGACAGCCGGCCGAAGTTTCTGCTCAAGAATGACATCCTTCGCGTCCCCATCAGGAAAGTGGATCGGAACGGACGGGTGACCGGTGTGCTGCGGCCGTGACCGCTCTGACCAATCAGGTTTGGAAAGCAAGAACGATCGTCGCGCTTGCCACGCCCCTCGTTATCCTCTCCGCCTGCCGCTCCCAGTCGGGAGGCGCCACCCCGGAGGAGTGTGCTCCGATCAGCAGTGAATTGCCGCCGGCCAGCTCAGCGGCCGCGCTCGCCGGGGAGTACCGCCTGAGGCTGGTTGCCACCTCGGGCGCCAAGAAAGGCGCGGCCACCGAGGGCACCCTGAGGCTCGATCCGCAGGCAGGCGGCCTCCTGTACCGCACCAGGCTGGGTGGAACCCGTGACTCGACGGTGCTGCATCCGTTCTACGGTGCGGCCGAAGTAGACCTGGCCGCGATTGATGCGGTATCAGTGGGGAACACCACCTCGCTCGATCCGATGCAGCCGGGGGTGCTGGTGATGGAGCGGCGCGCCGCACCAAGTCAGCCTCCCGCGGAGATCATGATGCGGCTGGGGTCGGACGCCAACCGGAGGGATCGGCAACGGTTCGACGGAGGCTATACCGCGCTTCGGGTGCGACAGGTCGGCCCCGACCGGTTCGCCGGTTCCTGGTCAAGCGGGGTGACCGGGGAGCGTGCGGCCGGCTACTTCTGCGCAGAGAGGACGCGGCGGTAAGGCGGTACGGCGGTAAGGCGGTAAGCGGTAGCGGTACGGCAGTAGGGCGGTAAACAAGAGGCGGTTTGGTAGGAGCGGAGGTTCCGCATCCCACTTACCGCCTCAGTTCTTACCGCCGTACCGCCTTACCGCCCGAGATGGAGGCGCAGGGAATCGAACCCTGGTCCGAGTGAGCTTCCAGAACTGCGTCTACGTGTGTAGGCTCGACTTTCTGCCGTCACTTCGGAGTGGTATCGAGCCGACCTCTCCGAAGCCTATCTCCTGAAAAATCTCACCAGACACGTCGGAGCGACGCGACCAGCCAGCCCAGATTTGCGATTCGATGGGCAGCGCCCTGGGCGGGCTCCATCCATCGAAGGAGCATAAGCGAGCGTTAGCTCAGCTTACGCAGCCATTGCCAGTTCAGTATTGGCAGTTGAATCGTTCCAGACGGTTTTACCAGGAGACTGGACCTGGACACGCTGCATTTCCTTCATCAAACCCGTCGAAGCCAAGTCGCCCCCGGGTGCTGGAATAATAGGCGGAACGTAGGAATGAGGGAAGGAGAGAAAGCGATCCTGACCCTCAAGCGGTAGGTTAGGTCATGGGCCCTATTGGACGTCCGGGCAACGGCTTACGAGTCCGTCCAATCCTTCTTCCCTCCTCCCTCGTTCCGTCACCGCCCCGCCTTCTCCACCCGGTTCCTTCCACTGCGCTTGGCCACGTAGAGCGCCGAGTCGGCCTGGGCGGGCAGGTTCTCGAGGCTCCGGCTCGTCTCCGGGCAGCCGGCGACCCCAAAGGAAGCGCTCAGCGGCCACGGCTTGCCGCGCCAGTCCCACGCGGTGGTACCGAGCTTGTTGCGGATGCGCTCGGCAATCCCCGCTCCGACCTCCAGCCCCGTGTTGGGCAGCCAGATGGCAAACTCCTCGCCCCCGATTCGGCCCGGCACATCGCCCGAACGGATCTGCTCCCGGATGATTCGAGCGAAGTGGACCAGCGCCGCGTCGCCGGCCGGGTGGCCGAGCGTGTCGTTGAGACTCTTGAACCGGTCGAGGTCGGCGTAAACCAGGGCGCCCTCCTTCACGGTAACCAGAGAAAAAATCTTCTCGAAACCAGAGCGATTATGGATTCCCGTCAGCGGGTCGATCGCTGCCTCTCGCTTGTGATGGTCCGCCAGCAACGCGCGAGCGATTCGCGGGGCGGCGTTTCTCAATCCCTCCATCAGCTCGGTTCGGGCGGCTCCGACAGGCTCCCTCCCTCCCGCGAGCCAAATGGCCACGGCGCCCACCGGGCCGTGATCCCACGTCATAGGCAGAAGCAGCACGGCTTCGGGGCGGTGTCGCCGATCGGCCACCACGCCACCCAGCGGGTCCCCATGGGAGACGAGGGGCTCGAGCGTTCCCCGGGCGACCCGTGCGAGCTCGCTCTCCGCCGGCAGCACGGTGTCGAGCAGCCGGCGATCGCCCCGCCCGGAGACACCAATCACACGAACTCGCGGCGTGCTAGAATCGGCGGCACTGGGCTTTACCTCTGGGTTCTCGTAGGCGGCGACGACCACCTGGGCACCGAGCGGACGCTCCAGCTGGTAGGCAAGGCGCAACCCGACGCTGGCGGCGGATTCGAGTGAGGCCTCTTGCGACTGCGCCTGGGTGAGCGCGACGATCTGGGGCCGGCGGCGGATACCTTCGAGCAGCCGACGCAGGTCATCCTCGACGACCGCGAGCGCGGTTGCCTCGGATCCGTCGGGGAGAAGCAGGCCCACCGCAGCGCCCGCCTGGGCATGGAAGACCAGCATCCCTCCCTCCAGCCGCTCCACCCCGCTCTGTTCTTTATCGCGGGCTCGCTCCAGCCGCCGGTCCACCGCCACGATTTGCGCCACTGAGAGGCGTTCCGGCTCGACGATCCGCTCGGCCCTAGGTCCCTCCTCGTTCGGGTCCAGCTCCGTGATCCACACGCCGAGGGCCCGGTGGGCGCGGCGGAGCCATTCGAGCGCCGGATCGGGAAGCAGATGGGGAGAAACTCCATCCCGCAACCAGGCTGCCCGGTAGCGGCGCCCGAGCAGCCAGCCCGTCACACCCGATAACAGGGCCAGGAGAACCAGCCCCAGCGGCTCCGTCATTCCCGCAGCCAGCCCCGCCGCCGGAACCAGAGATAGATGATCAGGGTGACCAGCCCCATCGCCCCCATCACCGCCGGATAGCCCCAGCGCTGGTGAAGTTCCGGCATGAAGTCGAAATTCATGCCGTAGATGCCGACGATGAACGTCAGGGGAAGGAAAAACACCGAGAACACGGTGAGCACCCGTACCACCTCGTTGGTCCGGTGCGAGGCCAGCGCGAGCTGGATGCTGAGCAGGTTATTTACGTCCTCGACCAGCTCCTCGGCGTACGAGTACATGCTCTCGGCGTTCTCTCGAAGGTCTTGGAACAGCGGGGCCGTCGGTTCGGAGGCCGGTACCAGCCTTTGGACTACGTCCAGGGTGTGCGAGAGCATCCGCCGCATCTGGGTGACCCTGCGCTTCTCGGTGTAAATGCGTTGGAGCAGCCCGCTGATCTCATGCTCGCCGAAGACCGTTGCCTCAAACTTGTCAATCGTAACCTCGGCCTCGCCGAGCGGTTTCTCATAGGTATCGATCGCACCATTGATGATCTCGATCAGCACCCGGGGGAGAAAGCTCTTTCGCCGCTCGGCACCGGCCGGCGGCGGGCTCTGGTATTTGGTCACCAAGGCCGCGAGGAATGGCTGCTCGGTGCGATGGATGGTGATCAGGAAGTCGTTGCTGAAGAAAATGGCGACCTTACGCGTCATCTCCTGAACCGTCGAGCAATCACGGGTGGCGGTTTCATCGAAGGCCCGCACGATGACGAAGGTGACCACTCCGATGCGCTCGTATTTGGGGAGGTGCTCCGGGTCGAGCGAATCCTCGACCGACGTGGAGTGGAGCCCGTACTGCCGGGCGATGTTCGCCAGCTCCTCCTTGGTGGGATTCACCACGTCGAGCCAGATGAAGGGCGGCTCGCTGCTGTTGACGATGGTGCGTAGTGTCATGTGTGGCAGATCCGGCTGGCCGCTGCGGCGGCCCCGAAGCCGTTATCGATGTTGACCACCGTAACCCCCGCTGCACACGAGTTCAACATCCCGAGAAGCGCCGCCAGTCCCCCGAAGGACGCGCCGTACCCGATGCTGGTCGGTACCGCGATCACCGGCACGCTCACCATCCCCCCAACCACGCTCGGCAGCGCCCCTTCCATGCCCGCCACCACGATCACGACCCGGGCGCGCTGAATCTGCTCGGCCGCTGCCAGAAGGCGATGAAGGCCGGCAACCCCGACATCGATCAACCGCTCCACCTGGTGGCCGAACGCCTCGGCCACGACGGCGGCCTCCTCGGCCACGGGCAGATCGCTGGTCCCGGCGCAGACGACGAGGATCGTGCCGGTACGCGGAGGCGGGGGTCCGGCCGCTGGAAGGTGCACCGTTCGAGCCAGCGCATTCCAGACCATTCGGGGGAACCGGGTGCTCAGACGCGAGGCGAGCGCCTCATTGGCACGGGTGCCCAAAAACGAGCCGGTAGCCGCTTCCAGCCGCTCGCAGATGGCGACGACCTGATCGGCAGTCTTCCCTTCGCAGAACACAACCTCGGGGTGGCCCTGCCGCAAGGCTCGGTGGTGGTCGATCCGGGCGAACTGGAGATCTTCGAAGGGTAGGTGGCGCAGCCTTTCGAGCGCTGCCTTGGGGGCAATGCGACCGGCAGCGACGTCGGCGAGCAGGCCCTCGAGCTGCTCGGCTGTCACGCCACCTGGGCGACCGGCTGGAGATACTCGAGGAAGATCGCCTCGGCCTCGGCGATCGATTCGATCTGAAAGAGGCGCTGCCGCAAGGTGCTCGAGCCGTGCAGCCCGCGGGTGTACCAGCCGAGATGTTTCCGGAACTCCATCACGGTTCGCCGGGTATCGCCCTGAAGACGGAGCGCGAGCCGGGCGTGGTCCAGGGCAACGGAGAAGCGCTCGGCCGCATCGGGGGCAGGCGCCAGCGCGGCGCCCGACAGCAGCGCCTGGCCGTCGCGGAACAACCAGGGATTTCCGAAGGCGCCCCGGCCGATCATGGCGCCGGCACATCCGGTGTGCTCCCGCATGCGCACGATGTCCGCCGCACACTCGACATCCCCGTTTCCGATGACCGGGATGTCGAGGGCTTCGACAACACAGGCGATCTCATCCCAGTTTGCCTTGCCGGAGAACATCTGGGTCCGCGTCCGGGCATGGAGGGTGAACGCCCTGGCCCCGGCGTCCTGCATCCGAAGCGCAATCGACACAGGATCCCGGGAATCGTCGCTCCATCCGCTCCGGGTCTTGACCGTGACCGGCAGGTGAGTGGCTCCGATGACCGCCCGAATGATCCGGTCCACCAGCTCCAGGTCCCGGAGGCAACCCGAGCCCCCATTTCGTTGCACCACCTTCTTGACCGGGCAGCCGAAGTTGATGTCGATGAACTCGGGCTGATAGTGCTCGGTAATGAGCCCGGCTGCCTCCGCCATCGCGTTTGGTTCCGCGCCATAGATCTGGATCCCGATCGGACGTTCGATCGGCTCGAATTCGGCCCCCTCCAGCGTGGTCTTGATCCGGCGCCGAATCGCCTCGGAAGACAGGAACTCGGATAGCACGAGATCCGCGCCCATTCGCCGGCAGATCTGACGAAACGGCGCCTCCGACACTCCCGCCATGGGGGCCAGGATGAGCGGGAACGGATGGGCTGATGGATAGGGCAACTGCATGAGGATAAAATACTTGGCCTTCATGGAGGTGGCAATGGAAGCGGCGTTGATGTAGCTTGTCGGGCCATGCGACTCAAGGAGTTCTTCAGCCCCGACGCCATCTCGCTGTCTCTCCGCGGCGGCTCGAAGGACGAGGTCCTTGCGGAGATGGTGAGCCTGCTACGGACCGATGAGCGCTCGGCAGGTACTCTGCTCCGGATACTCCAGCGGCGGGAAAACCTGGGCTCCACCGGGGTAGGCCGGGGAATAGCGATTCCACATGGCCGGTCTCTGATGGTGAGCCGGTTGCGCCTCGCATTTGGCCGTAAGCCGGAAGGGATCGAGTTTCAGGCGATCGACGGCAAACCGGTATTCAGCTTCTTCCTCATCGTGGCCCCCCCGCTCGAAATCTCCAATCAGTACCTGCCGGTACTGGGCAAGATCGCCCAGTTTGCCAAGGAGCCGGATGTTCCGGATCGGCTTGCCGCACTCCAGTCGCCGGACGATTTCTTGCGACTGCTCGAGGAAAGGGGAGTGTAGCTAGGAAGGGGTGAGACGTCAGAGGTAAGAGGAGGCCCCCCGGTGGCACTTACCCAGAGATACTTCGGCGCACTCAGGATGACGGCCATGGCTGTCGTCCTCACCTCTCGCGGATCCCTCCTGACTGGTCAGACGTCGGTTCATCAATCCGCCTTCGAACGAGTGCACGACTCTCTCGCCACGACCTCCGATACCACCGCCCTGAAGGCCCTGCTTCGACCGCTTCGCCGTTCCGATCCGCTTCGGGCGGGCTTGATCGGCTTGCGGCTGGCTGAACTGCATGCGGATCCCGACTTCAGCGAGGCGTTGTCGAGCTTCCGGCGAGCAGCAGATAGGGATCCGCAGCGGCCGGAGCCATGGTACGGTCTGGGACTCGCGGAGGCAGGACGATCCCGGTGGGAGATGCTGGATAAGCTGAGGCTTGGCAGCCGGGTTGGGCTCGGAGCCCTGGCCCGGGCGGGCAGGAGCTACTCCCGAGCCCTCGACGGCGACCCACGCTTCGTGCCCGCGGCGCTGGCTCTGGCCGAGGTGGAGTTGGCGCTGCTGGACACGGCTCGTCTGAGTGATGCACGGGACGCGCTGCGCCGGGTGGCCGGAGCGGTAGACCCCAGACCTCCCGACCTTCTGCTGGCTCTGGGCCGAGTGGAGAGAGCCGCCGGCTCGCTCGACTCCGCGGCCCTCGCCTTCGAGCGCTACCTCTTGATCGGCCCGAACCGGGCGCTGGGTCTGCTCGAGCTGGCGCGCACGCGCCTGGCATTGGGGCGGGCCGACGGCGAGGCAGCCTACTACGAGGCCGCGTCGCTGGATGACCCCGAGGCAAGGGCCGGGTACCGGGCAGATCTCCAACTGGTGGCACCGGACTCCGTGATCCGCGAGCTCGATCGGCTGAAGGGGCAAGTACGCGCCGCCTATCTGCACCGATTCTGGACCGACCGCGATCACATGGAGCTTCGGCCTGAAGGGGAGCGCCTTCGGGAACATTACCGCCGAGTATTCTTTGCCCGGCTCCATTTTCCCCTCAGTATCAGCCGCAGATTTTATGGCCGACGGGATGCCTATCGGTCGGGGAATACTGAGGTCGACGATCGCGGGGTGATCTATATCCGGCAGGGAGAGCCGGCCGAACGCCTCCGTCCCTTCGTGTTCGGAGCCATGCCTAACGAATCCTGGCGCTACGTCCGGGCCGAAGGGGACCTGCTGCTCCACTTCAGCAGCGGGTACGATGGGAATGGCGGCGGCGATCTATATGACTATCGGCTGGTGCAGAGCGTGATGGACCTGCATGGAGCCGCTGACGCACCGACGGACCAATTGATCCTCTCCCGGCAGTCGCTCTCCCCCCTCTACAGCCGGATGCTCAACTGGGGCCGGTTCGGATCGGCCAATGCGCGCTCACGGGAGCGAAACATTGGAGCCAGCAGCATTGCCGTCAGCACGACTACCGATAGCTATGAGCTGCAGTTCGCCCGCAGGCTTGCAGCAGTAGTCGATGTAGTCGCGGTGGGCCGCAGACCGGCGGGCAGCCTGGCTCACGTGGTTTTTGGCATCGCCGCGCCCGGTACGGCGGGGAGGCCGGTGGACGGAGGCGTGGAGTACACCGTTCGAGTTCGCCTGGTCGCCTTGGATCGACAGGAGCGGTCGGTCGGCACCCTGGACACCACCTTCGGGATCTGGCACCAGCGAGAGCTCACCCGGAACGAATGGCTGGTTGGACGGGCCGAGCTGATTCTGCCACCGGGTCGTTGGACCTACCGCGTGGCACTCTATCAGGGCGACAGCGCCGGCGTGGTGCTGCCGCGGGATTCGGTGCGGGTGAGCCATACGGATGGCGATTCCCTGGGGCTGAGCGACATCGCCCTCGGCTCACCGGGCCGGGCCGCGTCCTGGGTCACCGAGAGTGCCGACACGGTGCTCCTGGCGCCTTCATCGCTGTTCCGGAAAGGCTCCGAGGTCGGGCTCTATTACGAGGCCACCGGCGCAACACCCGGAGTGATGTATCGCCACGAGATCACAGTGCTTCGACCCAACACCCGTGCCTCAGACAAGAGGCGACCGCTGGTGGCTGTTTCGTTCGACGAAAAGGCCCCGGCTGCAACCATCAGGTCTCATCGAACCGTGCGGCTGGAGCGTCTGAAGGAGGGGAGCTATCTAGTGGAGGTGAAGATCACGGCGCCGGATGGGAGCTCCCGAATTCGGCAGAGATCACTGCGACTGACCGGAAGGCGGTAGGGCCGTCTCACTCCCACTCGATCGTCGCCGGCGGCTTCGAGCTCACGTCGTACACCACCCGGTTGACTCCATCCACCTCGTTGGCAATCCGATCCGACACCCGCGCCAGCACCTCCGGTGGAAATGGGAACCAGTCGGCGGTCATCCCATCCCGGCTGGTCACCGCACGCAATGCGACGACCTGATCGTAGGTCCGGTCGTCGCCTTGAACCCCCACGGAGCGGATGGGAAGGAGCACCGCGAACGCCTGCCAGATATCGTCGTACAGTCCCGCCGCCCTGATTTCCTCGGTATAGATATGATCCGCCCGCCGAAGGATCTCGAGATTCTCGGGGGTGACATCGCCCAGAATGCGGATCGCGAGGCCGGGCCCGGGAAACGGGTGCCGACCTACCATCTCCTCGGGAAGGCCAAGCTCGCGGCCGACCTGGCGAACCTCGTCCTTAAAGAGCTCTCGGAGGGGCTCCAGAAGCTTGAATGGCAACCGCTCGGGTAACCCGCCCACGTTGTGGTGGGTCTTGATTGTCACCGAGGGGCCACCCATTGGGGAGAGCGATTCGATGACATCCGGATACAGGGTGCCCTGCACCAGGAAACCCACATCCTTCCCCACCGTTTTCGCCTCGGCCTCGAAGACATCGATAAACGTGTGACCGATGCGGCGGCGCTTTTCCTCCGGATCGGTAATGCCGGCCAACCGTTTCAGGAAATCCTCGCGCGCGTCCACCACCCTCAGGTCTATGCCCAGATGTCGGCGGAAAGTCTGTTCCACCTGCTCGCGCTCGTGCAGCCGCAGCAGACCGTGGTCGACGAAAATGCAGGTGAGCCGGTCACCCACAGCCCGGTGGACCAGGACCGCGGCGACCGAGGAATCCACCCCGCCTGAGAGGCCGCAGATCACCCGCCGGCTGGTCCCTACGGTTTCCTGGATGCGAGCAACCTCGCTTTCGACGAAGTGGCCGGGCGTCCAGTCCGGTGTACAGCCGCAGACTTCGAACAGAAAGTTGTTGAGGATCTCGCCGCCACGGGGGGTATGGGCCACCTCGGGATGGAACTGGACACCGAAGAGGCGCCGCTTGCGATGCTCGAAGGCCGCAATGGGGGAGTTCTTGCTGGACGCGGTCACCGCATAGCCCGGTGGCGGCACATCCACGTGGTCGCCGTGGCTCATCCAGACCGGGGTTTCCTCGCCCACCCCAAAACCCTGGAACAGTCGGCCGCCTTCTACCCGTACGTTCGCCCGGCCGTACTCCCGGCGGCTGGCCCGGGTGACATTGCCGCCGGACAGGTGGGCGAGCAGCTGCATTCCATAGCAGAGGCCGAGAACGGGGGTGTTCAGCTCCAGCAGTTTCGGATCGGCGGTAGGAACGTTTTCCCCGTACACCGAGTTGGGCCCACCGGAGAGAATGATCCCCTTCGGCTTCCAGTCCCGAATCCAGTCTACGGTACGTGTGGGCGGATGGATCTCGCAGTACACGTGAGCTTCCCGTACCCGCCGGGCAATCAGCTGGGTGTACTGGGAGCCGAAGTCGATGATCAGGATGCCGTCGTGATGTTTGCTCAAGGTCAGCTCGGAACGGGCGCTCAGGGTGACACGCGTTCGGTTGCAAAGAGGTCGTCGACGCTCTCCCGCGGCCGGGCGACCCACCACCGCCCGCTGTCTACGATGATCTCCGGCGGCCGCGGCCTGCTGTTGTAGTTCGAGGCCATGACGAACCCGTAGGCGCCGGCTCCAAGCACCGCCAGCGCGTCGCCGGCCTCCAGACCCGGCAGGGTCCGGTCGAGCGCCAGGAAATCCCCGGTCTCGCACACGGGGCCCACGACATCGGCGCGACCCGCAGGCCGGCCCTGCGCCTCCAACTCCACCACCTCGTGGTAAGCCTGGTAGTGGCTCGGCCGGACCAGGTCATTCATCCCGGCATCGACCACAACGAATTCCTTCCCCCCCGAGTGCTTCCGGTAGAGAACCCGGGTGAGGAGCACCCCAGCGCTTCCCACCAGAAACCGGCCCGGCTCCAGGTAGATCTTGAGGCCCGTGGGAGCAAGTAGCGGCACCACCGCCTTGGCAAACTCGGCCGGGTCCATCGACCGCTCATCGGAATAGCGGATCCCGAGTCCCCCACCGATATCCAGTACCTGAAGGCTGGTTACGCCGGCTCGCCGGAGCCCCTCGACCAGATCGATCAGGCGGCCGATCCCCTGGCGGAACGGTTCGGGATCCACCAGCTGACTGCCCAGGTGCATCGCCAGCGTCGTGAGCTCGAGCCTGGGGTGCCGGAGGATATACTCGGCCGCGGGGAGGACCTGGTCGGTGGGAACTCCGAATTTTATTCCACTCTTGCCGGTCGAGATGTAGGGGTGGGTATCGGTGGTTACGTCGGGATTGACCCGGATGCCTACCCGAACCTGAACCGCCTCCGCCTCGGCGATGCTCCCGACCAGCTCCAGCTCCTCACGGGACTCGACGTTGAGGTGGCCGACACCGGTCCGAACCGCGGAGCGAAGCTCATCAGCGGTCTTCCCCACCCCGCTGAAGACGATCTGCTCGGGAGCGAAACCCGCCGCCAGAGCCCGTGCCATCTCGCCCGAAGACACGATATCGGCTGCGGCACCGAGGTCTCGCAGAATTCGGAGAATCCCGAGATTGCTGTTGGCCTTGACCGCGAAGCAGATCCGATGCGGCAGCGAGCCCAGGGCCCCGTCGAGGGAGCGGTAGCGGCCTCGTATCGCCTCGGCGTTGTAGACGTATGCCGGAGTACCCACCTGCTTCGCAATCTCAGGGAGGGATACGTCCCCCAGATAAAGCATGTCGCCTTGCCGAACCAGTCCAGCATCCGCGAACAGGAGTTCCGTCGGGGAGTCTGCCCCGCTGCCCACCCGCCCAGAGGGCACCTGCCGCGCTGCCACGCTTAGTAGGCCTTCGCCCACACGGCCTCGACCACGCTGGGCCTGCCGCACCACATGCAGTGGGTCGGGGCGACAGGTGAACGGAACTCGGGATCGGGCAGTACCCGAATTGTGGCCTTGGTCTGCTCCTTGATCTCCATCTCGCATACCCCGCGTCCGCAGAAACCGCCGTAGACCAGACCACCCTCGTTCTCCATCTTGGCGATGAACTGCTCCTTGGTGGCTCCCCGGAGGCTGGCGGCCTCCCGTCGCGCGAGCGCGGTGGCCAGCAAGTCCGCCTGGAACTGGTCTATGGCGGCGGTGAGCCGGCCCGAGATCCCCTCCAGGGGGATGGTTTCCTTCTTTCCTCCGGTGCGGCGGGCCAGCACGACTGAATTCGAGGCCACGTCGCGGGGGCCCACCTCCAGCCGAAGCGGGACGCCGCGGCCCTCCCACTCGTAGTACTTGGCGCCCGGCTTTATCCCTTCGCGGGCGTCCACGTGCACCCGGATTCCAGTCGCAGCCAGCTCCTTACGCAGCCGCTGCGACGCGTCGAGCACCGTGGTGCGCTCCGCGTCGGTCTTGTAGATCGGGACGATGACGACCTGGTACTGGGCCAGCCTGGGCGGGCAGACCAGACCCTGGTCATCGCTGTGAGTCATGATGAGGGCCCCCACCAGGCGGGTGGACACACCCCAGGAGGTGTTCCACACATGGTCCAGGCCACCCGCCGCCGTCTGGAAGGTCACCTCGAACGCGCGAGAGAAGTTCTGGCCCAGATTGTGGCTGGTCCCTGCCTGCAGCGCCTTGTTGTCCTGCATGAGCGCTTCGCAGCTGTAGGTCCGCAGCGCGCCGGCGAATCGCTCACTGTCGGTCTTGAGTCCGGTGAGCACCGGCATGGCCATCCACTCCTCCATGAAGGTGCGGTAGACCCCGAGCATCCGCCTCGCCTCCTCCTCGGCTTCCGCCTCGGTAGCGTGGGCCGTGTGCCCCTCCTGCCAGAGGAATTCGGTGGTGCGCAGAAAGAGACGGGTACGCATCTCCCAGCGGACCACATTGGCCCACTGATTGATCAACAGCGGAAGGTCCCGATAGCTCTGGATCCACTTGGCGTACATCGCGTAGATGATGGTCTCGGATGTGGGCCGGATGATAAGGGGCTCCTCCAGCTCCTTGCCGCCACCGTGAGTGACCACCGCCACCTCGGGCGCGAATCCCTCGACGTGCTCCGCCTCCCGGGCCATGAAGCTCTGGGGAATGAAGAGCGGGAAATACGCGTTCTGGTGGCCGGTGTCCTTGAACATCTGGTCCAGCGCGCGTTGCATCTGCTCCCAGATGGCATAGCCGTTCGGCCGGATAACCATGCACCCGCGCACCGGGCTGTAGTCGGCCAGCTCGGCGCGAGCGATGATCTCGTTGTACCAGGCGCTGAAGTCGGCGGCGCGGGAGGTCAGTGCTTTTGTTTCAGCCATTGATGCGTGCCTTGATGGCGTCCACGGCTGAAGCCTCGGAGACGGTCTCCTGAGCCTTGCCGCGAAGATCCTTGATCACTACCTGGCCCTGGGCCCGCTCATCGGGACCCAGGACGATCACCAGCCGCGCGTTCCTCGCGTCGGCGAGCTTGAGCTGCTTGCCCAGGCTTTGGGCGCTCAACGCATACTCCACCCGGAGGCCGGCATCCCGCAGCCGATGAGCCATGGCCAACAGGTAGGGGAGATCTTCCCGAGTGATGCCCGCGAGAAAGACATCGATGCTCGAATCATCGCTGGGCTGGAGCCCGCGGTCGCGGAGGAGATCAGCCAGGACGACGTCTCCCATGCCGAATCCCAGCGCCGGCAGCTCGGGTCCACCCAGCGACTGGAGCAGGGTGTCGTAGCGACCCCCACCGCAGATCGCCCGCATCGAGCGTCGAGACGTCGAACAGCTCGAAAACGGTCCCGGTGTAGTAGGCCAGTCCTCGAACAATCGAGAGATCGAGAATCACGAAGTCGCCCAGTCCCATCGCCTCCAGCGAGCCGAGCGCCTGGCGCAAGGGGTCCGCCGAGCTTCGCGCCTGGGGGAATCGGTGCTCCAGGTCGCTGAGACTACTGACCCTCCGAAGCGCATCCAGCTCTCCCAGCAGCACCGAGGATACACCCGCGTCGGCCAGCGCCTGCTTCCGGCTCCCGCAACTCGCCGCGGCCCAGCTTATCGAGCACCTGGTAGGCCAGCCCCACCTGATCTCCCTGGAATCCCATCGCGCCGAGGACGGCGTTGAGGAGTCGCCGGTCGGAGAGCCGAACCTTGACATCGGTGGAGCTGAAGCCAAAGGCGCGCATCACGTCGATGGCCAGCGCGATGATCTCCGCGTCGGCCAGCGGGCCCGGCTCGCCAATCAGGTCACAATTGAGCTGGAAGTGCTCTCGAAGTCTCCCCCGTTGCTGCCGCTCGTAGCGGAACAGTTGAGGGATCGAGAACCAGCGGATGGGTTTCTTCAGGCCGTTGGCACGAGCTGCCACCATTCGGGCAAGCGTCGGCGTCATTTCGGGCCGGAGCGCAACCTGGCGATCACCCTTGTCGGTGAAGGTGTAGAGCTGGCCTACGATCTCGTCGCCACTCTTAGTGGTGTAGAGATCTAGCGGCTCCAGCGGTGGCCCGTCGTACTCCTCGAATCCATACCGGGTGGCCACCGTACGCCAGGTTTGGAAAATGTGGGTACGGAGAGCGAGATCAGTGGGGTAAAAATCGCGAAAGCCCGGCAGGGCCTTGGTTTGCATGCGCGGAGTATAAGGGGGGAGGGCGTGAGCGGGAAGGAATTACACATCCATACCTAGGCTAGACATGACATCCCCGACCGTGTGGAATGATCCAGTCACCAACATGGTCCCCGCCCCCTCCTGCACCCTCTTGATTGCCTCACCAAAATCAGGAATTAGCGTCCATTCCGCGTGGGCAGGAGGCCGATTGGGGTCCCTGAGCCAACGGCGGAGCCACTCGATGTCCCAGCCCCGCCCGGCAGCGGTCGGCGCGATGGTCAAGACCCCGCGATCGATCACCTGGTCGAGCTGCACCAGCATGTCGGGCCAATCTTTGTCGCCCAGAATCGACACCAGTGCGTGCAGGGGCCGGGGAGGCGGGGTGGCGGCCAGCGCCCGGACCAGGGACCGCATCCCGTCCGGGTTGTGCGCCACGTCAAAGAGCCAACGGCCTCGCTGGTCGAGTCGTCCGGCGATCCTGGCCAGGCCGAAGGCGCGCTCGATCTGGGTGGCGGTCGGGCGATAGGGCGGCGGCAGCGCCGTCAGGATCCCCTGGGCCACCGCCGCGTTGCGCCGCTGATGCGGCCCCGCCAGGCTGAGTGGACCGCGCCATTCGTAGTCCGCGGGCAGGACACGGATATCGGCGCGGGCCCCGCTGTCCGCCCGTCCCACCGCCCGCCTGGCCTCCCGCCGGAGCACCTCGACCAGGGCGGGGTCGGTTTCGCCGATCACAAACGGTACCCCTGGCTTGGCGATGCCGGCCTTCTCGCAGGCAATCAGCTCCAGGGTGTCACCCAGGTACTTCATGTGGTCCCGCGCGATCTTGGTCACCCCGCTCGCCAGCGGGGTGACGACGTTGGTGCTGTCGAGCCGCCCACCCAGCCCCACCTCGACCACCGCGATCTCGGCGCCCCGGGCCGCAAAGTCGGCGAAAGCGAGCGCGGTGGTGGCCTCGAAGAAGGTCGCCTTCCGCTCGAGAATCGAGGAGAGAAGCCGGCCGGTCCACATCGCCACGGCCTCCTCGGATATGGGCATCCCGTCCACCCTGATGCGTTCCGGAAATGAGACCAGGTGAGGCGAGGTATAGAGGCCGACTCGCCAGCCGGCCTCGCCCAGCGCGGCGGCCACCAGGGTCGACACGCTCCCCTTCCCGTTGGTGCCACCGATGTGGACCGATGGCATGACCTCGTGGGGGTTGCCCAGCGACTTGAGGAGTGCACGGGTCGTCGCCAGCCCGAACTTGATCGTGGTGGTCCGGGGGAAGAGGAACTCCACGGCCTCCTGGTAGGTCAGCGACATCCGGGCTCGCGAAACAGTGCTCATGATCCTCGAAGGGCCGGCGGCAGAACTCGATACGACGACGCCCCACCCGATGCGGCCGTGGGTGGGGCGTCAAGAGCGGCAATGCCGCTCGACGTCAGCTCAGCTCGGCCATCTCGACGTGGGGACGCTGCCCCTGCATGTGGCGCACAAGTCGGGCGGTTGTATCCCGGAGGGAGGCGCGCGGCACCACGTCGTCCACCTGGCCGTGCTCCAGCAGAAATTCGGCGGTCTGAAATCCCTCCGGCAGGTCCTGGCCGATGGTCTGCTTGATCACCCGCTGTCCCGCGAACCCGATTACGGCACCCGGCTCGGCCAGCACCACGTCGCCCTGCATGGCAAACGACGCGGACACGCCGCCGGTGGTGGGATCGGTCAGGATGGAGATATAGGGAATACAATCCCGGTACAGCTGGGCAATGGCGGCGGACGTCTTGGCCATCTGCATCAGGGAGAGAACCCCTTCCTGCATGCGGGCTCCCCCAGAGGTGGATACGATGACGAGGGGAAGCTTTTTTTCCACGGACCGCCGCGCCAGCCGGGCGATCTTCTCACCCACCACGGACCCCATCGAGCCGCCCATAAAGGCAAAGTTCATCACCGCCAGATTGAACGGCAGCCCGTCGATCCTGGCGGTGCCGGTGTACACCGCGTCGGCCTCCCCACCCTTCTGCCTGGCCAGCTTCAGCCTGTCGCCGTAGCTCTCGAACTCCAACGGATCAACCGAGCGCAGTCCGGCGTAGAGCTCACGCCAGGTCCCCGGATCGGTCAAAATCTCGATATAGTCTTCGGCCCCGATCCGGCGGTGCCAGCCGCACTCGGGGCAGACGTTCAGCGCCTTCTCGAACTTCTCTCGAATGTCGATGTGGCCACACTTGTCGCACTTCTCCCACGCGTCGGCCGGAATCTCCAGCCGCTCACGCTGAGAAGTACGTGGTTTGCGTTCCTTCTTAAACCAGGCCATCACAGCCATAGGATGCGGGTGGATTGGAGGAGTAAGGGTGCCAGATCCGGCATTCGGAGCCCATAGAATCTCTCAATTCCCTGGCGTCCGCGCCAGACCCCTGCGAGCAAACCCTTGTCAGGCATCAAGATAGCCCGAGGACCTCGAGTCATAAGCGACTCTCAGCGCCACCCCGAGACACAGCGAGCAAATGATGAAAAAGGAGCCGCCATAGGAGAAAAGCGGAAGCGGAATACCGGTGATCGGCATGAGGTTTACGGTCATCCCAACGTTTTCGAACACGTGGGTAAAGAACAGACCGATGATGCCCGAGACCGCCAGGCTGCTGAACGGATCGGCGGCCCGCCGCGCGATCCGAACCAGGACCAGAAACAGCGTCAGGAAGAGTCCCAGCGCCACCACCACGCCGAGAAAGCCCAGCTCCTCACCCACCACCGAGAACACGAAGTCGGTATGCTGCTCCGGGAGGAACGCCAGTCGCTTCTGCGGACCCTCGGTATATCCGGTTCCGAACCACCCGCCGGATCCGATGGCGACCCGGGACTGAATGGCATGGTAACCCGCCGCGCGTGGATCGACCTCGGGATTGAGAAAGGTCAGCAGGCGGTTCTGCTGATACGGGGCCAGCCGGGTCCAGAGCGGCATGGCGATGGCGCCCATGGCCACGTTGGCTGCGAGGAACATGGTCCAATCCCACACGTACGGTCGCCAGGCAATGAGGATCAACACGAATACGATAATCCATGCGCTCCAGGCCAGCGTATTGAACGCCAGGAACAAGCTGATGCCGGGTGTGGCCAACAGGAACAGGAGACGGGGCCGGACGCCGGACCAGAACAGCATCGCGAAGAAGATGCCCACGAACACGAGGGCACTGCCGAGATCGGGCTGCTTGAGCACCATGAAGAACGGCACCCCCACGATCAGCGCGGGACCGATGAGGTCCTTGAGCGAGCGGGGAGCTTCCTTCCGGCTGGACAGGAATCGGGCCAGCATCAGGACGGTGGCCACCTTGGCCAGCTCGGAAGGTTGCCCGATCTGATGTCCGCCGATGGACAGCCAGCTGTGGCTGCTCTCGGCGGTGCCGGCGCCGGTACCGACCATCAACACCACCCCGAGCAGGAGGATGCTGAAGGCGTAGAGCGCGGGGGCCACCCACTCCAGTACCCGGAGTGACACGTTGTATATCACCCACGCCGCCACCAGCCCGACCCCGAACCAGAGGAACTGCCGGTGCCACACGCCGGCCGCCCGGGTAGGTACATCGGTTTGGCCGGCAGAATACAGCGTGGCCAGGCCAAACATCATGAGCGCGAGGCTGACCATGACCAGGTTGCGGTCGATGGCGGGGCCTCTCATTGGTTGCCCTCCGAGTGCCTGATGGAGTCCGCGGCGGCACGTGCGGCCGCAGAGTCGGGGTCGAGCTCCAGAGGCCGCGGTGCGGTATCCCTCGACGTCAGCGACTCGTCCAGCAGTACCCCAAGTTTCACCGGCCCAACGGCCTCGGGACCGAGGATATAGCGCCGCAGTGTCCGGACGACATAGGGCGCCACCGTGGTGCCGTGCTTGGCAAATTCCATGATCCCGCCGACCACCAGCTCCGGCTTGTCCGCCGGCGCGAAGGCGATGAACCAGCCGTGGTCGTCACCGTGTGGATTTTGCGCCGTCCCGGTCTTGCCGGCCACCGCGAGGTCGGCGCGGCGGTTCGCGGCGGCGGTTCCTCGCTCTACCACGGCGATGAGCGCATTGCGCAGTCCGTCCAGCTCCTTGACGCTGAGTCCGAGCGATCTGCCCTTTGTCGAGCTGGGCCGTACGATGTAGGGCGTGAGTGCCGTGCCCGGGCCCGCCAGGCCCTGGTAGAACTTGACCATGTTGATCAGGGTCTGGGTATTCTCGCCCTGGCCAATCGAGAAGTTCAGGGTGGTACCCGGCGGGCTCCAATGGCGCGGTCCATACAGCCGGTCGAAGTACGCCTGGGAGGAAGGCCAGATCGGACTCAGCTCGTTCTCCAGATCGATCCCGCTCTTGTCCCGAAAGCCCATGAAGACGCCATCCTGGATGATGGCATCGAGGCCGAGCTGCAGGCCAAGCTGGTAGAAGTACACATCGCAGCTCGCGGCTACCGCCCCGATCAGGTCGAGGGAGCCGTGGCCCTCCTTCTTCCAGCAGCGGAACACCCGGTTGCCCAGCCGCATCCCCCCGCGGCACGGCTCCGGCATCCTGGTGCTCAGCTTGATCAAGTTGCGCTTGAGCGCCATGGCCGAGATCGCGAGCTTGAAGGGCGAGGCCGGCGGATAGCGCGCCTGAATCACGCGATTGAGCAGGGGTCGGGCGGGGTCGGTGTTCAGCTTTCGCCATTCCGCCGAGGAAATCCCGCCGACAAAGTGGTTGGGATCGAAGGTGGGGGCCGAATATAGCGCGCGCACCTCACCCTGCGGCGTCAGGGCAACCATCGCGCCCCGCATACCGGCCGGCCAGATGCTGTCGATGAAGCGCTGGAGATCGAGGTCGATGGTCGTGGTGATGGGGTTCCCCGGCGTCGGCGGCAGCGCGGCCGAAGCGGCGCCCTCCCGGACCAGGCGGCCGCGCGCGTTTACCTCGATGTAGCGCACCCCTTCGTTTCCCCGGAGGGTGTCGTCGTACTCCCGCTCCAGTCCCGCCTTGCCGACGATGGAGCCGAGCACGGCCCCCGGATAGCGATCGGCGCCCAGATCAGCCTCGGTAACCTCGGAGACGTACCCCGCCAGGTGGGCCACGGATTTCCCGGCGGGATAGACCCGCTTGGGCTCCGCCTGAATCACCAGGCCCGGCAGCACCGAGCGATGCTCCTCGAGCTTGGCGATGACTTCGAACGACGCGTCGCCGAAGATGAGCGCCGGTTGATAGCGGGCGTGGAGAAAGCGCTCCACGATGTCGGTGACCTGCGCGCTGTCGACCGGCACGAAGCGCCGCACCTGGGCAATCACCGCTCGCAACGAGTCAGGCGAAGATGCCAGGAGCTTGACCGAGTAGCCAGGCACATTCTCGGCGATAATGCGGCCATGGCGGTCGAGAATCGACCCCCGCGGCGGCGTGAGTGGAATCGGCCGCAGCCGGTTGGTCTCCGCCTTCAGCTGGAACTTGTTGTGCTGGATTACCTGGGTCCTGAAGAAGGCGCCGGAGAGCACCAGGAAGGCCACAATGAGGATCATCCGGGCGATATCGGCCCGCTCCCGGAGCCGGTACGAATCGAAGCCGTTCATGCGTCGAGCCGGACGGAGAATATGCTCCGGAACAGGATCAGGACGATGAGGGCAAAGCCCGCGGTCGTCAGCGCCTGCAACGGGCTGTACAAGGTCAGCTCAGTGAGCATCTGGCGGTGGTCGGTTCCGCTCGCCACCAGGACGATGAAATCTCGGAGCCATAGCCCGGCAGCCACAAAGCCCGCGTTGACCAGCATATTGTCGGCGAAGAACACGGCTCGGCCCCACGAGCCCAGGTATCCGACCAGGGTGTAGGCCAGGGCACCGGCGCCAAACCGGGCGGGGGTGAGCGTGTCTGCGGTCAGCCCGACGGCGAACCCGGCCAGGGCCGCCACCCCCGGGCTGCTTCGCATGGCAAAGAGCATGAGGGCGATCAGCAGGAAATCCGGACTGATCCGCGCGTCCCAGAGACGGGGGCGCAGGTAGAACTGGAGCACCACGAGGAGGATCATCACCAGCACCAGCTGAACCCGGCTGACCCGGTTGGAGCTCATGGGGCCGAGTCCTTTGGCGCTGTCGCCGGTACGCTCGACGTGCCACCCTGGATGGGGGAAACCGGAGCGCCGCCCTGCACCTGCGGAGCCGGGGCACCACCCTGGATCGGAGAAGCCCGCACCCGGATCAAGGAATCACGCCGCGCCGCTCGGGCGGCCTTGACCGCCTGAACCACGGAGTCGGCCCGGCGCAGGCGTGCGATCGAATCCAGCCGCAGCGCCTCCAGCAGGGAGTCACTGGGGAACGCGCCGGCCAGATCGCGGACCTGGGGGGTGCCCACCAGCACCAGGACGTGGGCCGCGGAGCCCGGGTTGGCTGCGGGACGCAGCCGGTAGACCCGCTCCCAACCCGCCTCTTCGCGCACGGTCCCGATCACGGTACCGACCGGAATTCCCTTGGGAAACACGCCACCCAGGCCGGAGGAGAGCACCAGTGTGCCCAGCGGCACCGAATCCCGGTAGGGCACGCCGCGAAACTCCAGAGCCCCTTCCCCGTTCCGGCCCTCATTGGAGGGGGCCACAACGCCGAAGGCATTACCGCTGACGGTAAACGCGCTGACTCGAAACTCCGGATGGGCCCAGGACATGGCCACACTGCTCTTGCCGGAGACACTGGACACCATGCCGATCAATCCCTCCGGCGTCACCACCGGATTGAACACCGCCACCCCCTGCCGCGACCCGGCGCTCAGGAGCAGCGTCCGCCCGTCCATCGCCTGGGGCTGGTGCAGCACCTCGGCCGGGACATAGCCACTATTGACCCGTCGGCTGAGCCGCAGCAGCTGGCGAAGGCGTTCGTTCTCGGCCCTGAGCGACGGCAGAAACTGCGAAAGGTAAGCGGTGGAATCGCGTTCGGAGGTTACCTGGCGGAAGCGTACCCGGCTGGTGCGTCCCTCCTCCGCCCGGGTCTGGAGCCAGACCAGCGGGGAAAGCACCGTCTCCCGAAGGGTGTCGGCCACCCCGTGTCCCCAGGTAGCGGGCGAGAAGAGTCCTAGCAAGGAGAGGCCGAGACAGAGCAGAAAAAGCACTGTGTCCCGGCGGGTGTAACGGCGATCTGACGCGCTGATCATGCTCAGGACGACAGAACGCTGCGGTATTTCTCGAAGTCGTCCAGGATGCGGCCCGTCCCGCGGACGACGCAGGTCAGCGGATCCTCGTCAACGTGGATGGGGAGCCCGGTCTCCTGGGCGAGGAGCAGGTCCAGCCCCCGGATCAACGCACCGCCGCCGGTCATGACGATCCCCCGATCGACGATATCGCTGGCCAGCTCCGGTGGGGTAATCTCGAGCGCGCGCCGCACCGCATCCACGATCTGCTGAATCGGTTCCTGGACCGCTTCGCGGATCTCGGTCGAGTGCACCCGCACGGTCTTCGGGATCCCGGATACCAGGTCGCGCCCTTTCACTTCCATCTCCCGCTCCTCACCGGTCGGTGCGGCGGAGCCGATTTTGATCTTGATGGCCTCGGCGGTGGGCTCTCCGACCAGGAGATTGTAATTCTTGCGCATGAACTGGACGATGGCCTGATCGAGCTCGTCACCCCCGGTGCGAATCGAGGTGTCGGAGACGATACCGGACAGGGCGATGACCGCAATTTCGGTGGTGCCGCCACCGATATCGATGACCATGTTCCCGGTGGGAGTCTCCACCGGCAAACCCACGCCGATGGCGGCGGCCATCGGTTCGGCGACCATGAGCACCTGCTTGGCGCCGGCCGTCTCGGCCGAATCGCGCACCGCGCGGCGCTCGACCTCGGTGATCCCGGAGGGAACGCACACGATCACCTTCGGCTTGACCCGGAATACGTGCTTGTCGATGATGGTCTTGAGGAAGTAGCGGAGCATCTTCTCGGTGACATCGAAGTCGGCGATGACCCCATCCTTCAGCGGCCGCACCGCCAGGATCCCATCCGGCGTGCGACCCAGCATGCGCTTGGCCTCGAGCCCGATACCCTTGATCTTGCCCGTGGCCTTTTCGATCGCGACCACGGACGGCTCGTTGAGCACAATCCCCTCGCCCTTCACGTAGATGAGGGTGTTGGCCGTACCGAGATCCACTGCGATTTCATTGGCGGGCAGCCAGGACATCAGGTTCAGGCCGGGAAATTTCATCGAGGAGCCGCTAGGCACATAGGTTGAGAAGGTACTCGGGCGCTTTCCCGGCTGGTAGCGGGTCTTGTCACCTTTACGTGCCGCTGCTTCCGAATCCACCAGAGCCTCGTGCGGTAGGGGGCAACTCTGCCACCGGATAGAATGCCACTCGCTCCACTCGTGCGACAACCATCTGGGCAATGCGCATGCCCCGGGTCACCTGAAACACTTCGGAACCAAGATTCACCAGCGCCACCATCAGCTCGCCCCGATAGTCGCTGTCGATCGTCGCCGGGGTGTTCGGTAGGGTGATGCCGTGCCGCAGCGCCAGGCCGGATCGGGGGCGCAGCTGGCACTCATACCCCACCGGTACCGCGATGCTGAAGCCAGTCCGGAACAGCTTTCGCTCGAGCGGGGCCAGCTCACCGTCTTCAGCGCTGGCCAGGTCGTAGCCGGCGGAACCCGGGGTCGCCGGTGTCGGCAGCGGCAGCCCCTCGGCATGGGGCAGGCGCGCAATCAGGACCTCGACCGCCGCCTCGGACAGCACCCGGTCAGACAAGGCTGTTGACGTCGGTCAGGGGGAGACGGAAGGCTTCGGCCACCCCCGGGTACACCACCTTCCCCTCGACCACGTTCAGGCCGAGCCGTAACGCGTTGTCGGACTTGCACGCAGCACGCCAACCTTGCTTGGCGAGCTTAAGTCCGTATGGCAGCGTAGCATTGGTGAGGGCCAGGGTGGACGTCCGGGGGACACCCCCCGGCATATTTGCGACGGCGTAGTGCAGAATGCCGTCTACGAAGTACGTGGGGTTCTCATGGGTGGTGGGTTTGATGGTCTCGACGCAGCCGCCCTGGTCGACCGCGACGTCCACGATGACAGACCCCGGCTTCATCAGCTTGAGATCGGCCCGCTTCACCAGATGGGGGGCCTTGGCGCCCGGCAGGAGCACGGCCCCCACCACCAGATCCGCCCGGCGGATCGCATCCAGGATGTTGTGGCGGTTGGAGTAAACCGTATCCACGTTGGCTGGGAGCACGTCATTGAGGTAGCGTAGCCGGTCCAGCGAAATGTCCAGGATGGTGACGTGGGCGCCGAGGCCGGCGGCCATTTTGGCGGCATTGATGCCTACCACCCCGCCTCCGATGATCGCGACCTCTCCAGGGGCCACGCCGGGAACCCCGCCCAGCAGGATTCCGCTGCCGCCGAACACTTTTTCGAGGTACTTGGCACCTTCCTGGACCGCCATCCGACCGGCCACCTCGGACATCGGCGTGAGCAGCGGGAGCTCGCCACTCCCGAGCTGCACGGTCTCATACGCCACCGCCACGGCCCCCGAGTCGATGACGGCGCGAGTGAGATCCTCCGCCGCGGCGAAATGGAAGTAGGTGTAGATCACCTGTCCCCGCCGCATCCGGGGCCACTCGACGGCAATCGGCTCCTTGACCTTCATGATCATCTCGGCCTGCTGCCACACCTCGTCCGCGGTCGGCAGCATGGTGGCACCCACGCTTCGATAGGCGTCGTCGGAAAATCCGCTGCCGGCCCCGGCCCCCTGCTCCACGAACACCGAGTGTCCCGCCCCTACCAGAGCCTCGGCTCCGGCAGGCACCAGCGCAATACGGTTCTCGTTGGTCTTGATCTCCTTCGGGACGCCGATCTTCATGGATGATTCCAGGTGAGCGTGAACGGTGAACGGTGAACAGTGAACGGGTGGTGGTGACGGGGCGGCCCGTTCACCGTTTACCGTTTACTGTTCACGCTTTTTCCGGTCCCAAACGTACCACGGTCTGTCTCTCGGGAGCGAAGAACTCGCTGGCCACGGCGGCGATCTCCTCGGGCGTAACGCTATCGATCTCACTGAGCATTTCATCCAGGGGCCGGTAGCGGTCATCGTGCAGGATGAAGCCCGCCAGCCGGCCCATCCGGGCAGCCGGGCTCTCCAGCGAGAGAATCACCTGGCCCTTGAGTTGTTGCTTGCCATTGGCCAGCTCCGCCAAGGGAAGGCCTTCGCGGGCCAGGCGGGCGTACTCCGTCTGGATCGCCTCTACCGCGCGGTCGGCGGTCGCCGGCTGAGTGCCAACGTAGACGCCCAGCTGACCCGAGCTCTGATAAAAGTGCTTGTAGGCGAAGATAGCGTAGGCCAGTCCCAGCTCTTCCCGCACCCGCTGGAAGAGGCGGCTGGACATGCCGCCCCCAAAGACATTGGTGAGGATGGCCAGCGGAAAGCGGCGAGGATCGCGCAGCGGAAAGGTGTCGGTGCCGAAGACGATATGGGTCTGCGCGGTCTCCCGCTCCTCGGCACGGCAGCCGCCCCGAACGGCCGGAGCCGGAGCAACCGCCGGGCGAGGCGGCTCACGAGTACCACCCTCGAACCAGCCTTCCCGCTCGAGCACGGTGAGCAGCTGATCGTGATTGACGTGCCCCGCCGCGGCAATCACGCAGTTTCCCCGGCGGTAGCCGTCCCGGTGCAGGACCTTGAGGTCCCCGGCCGAGAGCGCCGCCAGCGATTCCCGGGTGCCGAGAATGGAGTAGCCGTACGGGTGCTCCGGCCACAGTGCCTCGGCGTGCAGCTCGAAGACCAGGTCGTCCGGCGTGTCGGCGACCCCGCTGATCTCCTCCAAAATCACATTCCGCTCGGGCTCCAGGTCGCTGTCGCGCAGCAGCGGACGGCGGACCAGATCGGTGAGGATCTCGACCGCCAGCGGCACGTCGGCGTCGAGCACGTGAGCCTGATAGCTGGTGTAGTCGCGGCCGGTGAAGGCGTCCAGGCCACCGCCCCGGATCTCCAGCTCCAGAGCGAGCTGTTGCGCGGTACGGCGCTCGGTGCCTTTAAAGACCATGTGCTCCAGCAGATGGGAAATCCCCAGCTGGCGGCGTGGCTCATGGGCGCTGGCGGTGCGGACGTAAATACCCACCGCCGCCGAACGGACGGCTGGTAGTATCTCAGTGAGAACGACCAGTCCGTTCGGCGCAGTGGTCCGGCGCAACCCTTCGTCGAGTTCAACCGTTTCCACGAAGGGCTAGTCCCTGGGCAGGAGCGCCTTCCGGGAAAGCTTCATGCGGCCGCGGTCGTCCACCTCGAGCAGCTTGACCTGGACGATGTCGCCCTTCTTGACCACGTCTTCGGTCTTCTCGGTGCGGCCGTGCTGCAGCTCGCTGATGTGGAGCAACCCTTCGACTCCGGGCAGGATTTCCACGAAGGCGCCGAACGCGGTCGTGCTCTTGACCGGACCTTCGTAGGTCCGCCCCACTTCGGGCTCCGTGGTGATGGCCGCCACCATGGCACGCGCCTTCTCGCCGGCCTCGCCGCCCACCGCCGAGATGGTGACCACCCCGGTGTCCTCGATGCTGATCTTGGCGCCGGTGGCGTCCTGAATGCCGCGAATGGTCTTGCCCTTCGGCCCGATCACGTCGCCGATCTTGTCCGGCTTGATCTGCATCGTGAAGATCCGGGGCGCGTACTTGGACAGCTCGGTGCGCGGCATCGGCAAGGACTTGGCCATCTCCTTGAGGATGTGCAAGCGGCCCTTCCGGGCCCGCTCCAGCGCCTGTTCCATGATCTTGAGCTCGAGGCCCATGATCTTGATGTCCATCTGGATGGAAGTGATGCCCTTCTCGGTTCCGGCCACCTTGAAGTCCATGTCGCCGAGATGGTCCTCCGAGCCCAGAATGTCGGTCAGGATGGCGACCTTGTCGCCCTCCTTGATCAGGCCCATGGCGACACCGGCGCAGGCGGCCTTCATCGGCACGCCCGCATCCATCAACGCCAGCGAACCGCCGCAGACGGTGGCCATCGAGGACGACCCGTTCGACTCCAGGATCTCGGAGACGATTCGCAGGGTGTAGGGAAAGTCCTCGTAGTGGGGAAGCAGCGGCTGCAATGCCCGCTCCGCCAAGGCACCGTGGCCGATCTCCCGGCGGCTGGTGCCCCGCATCATCTTCACCTCACCGGTGGCGTACGGCGGGAAGTTGTAGTGCAGCATGAATGACTTGGTGGTCTCACCGGCCACGTCGATGCTGTCGATCCGCTGCTCGTCGTCCGCGGTACCCAGCGTTGCCGACACGAGCGCCTGGGTCTGACCCCGGGTAAAGACGGCCGATCCGTGGGTCCGGGGCAGCACCCCGGTTTCGACCGAGATCGGCCGGATGGTGTCGAGGTCGCGTCCATCCACCCGCTCGGACCGCTCCAGGACCTGCTTCCGCATCACCCGGTACTCGATTTCCTCCAGCTCCTCACTGATGTCACGTCCCCGTTCCGCGTGCTCGACCAGGAGCGTCTGAAGAATCTGTTCCTTTACTGCCTTGACCCCGGAGGATCGGCCGGCCTTGTCCTTGGCATTGATGGCCTGCGCCATGGCCTCTTCCGCCAGCTGACGAACCTTGGCCAGGAGCACCTGGTCGGGCTCCACCTTGGTCCATTTGATCTTTTGAGTCGGCCCGGCCTTGTCGATGAGCTGCTTCTGCAACCCGAGGAGCTCGCGAATCCCCTTCTGGGCCACCTTCAACGCCTCGATGATCTCCGCTTCGGAGATCTCGAGTGAGCCACCCTCGACCATCACGATCGAGTCCGCCGAGCCGCTCACCACCAGATCGATGCTGGAGAACTCGAGCTGCTGGAAGGTCGGATTGAGAATCCAGTTTCCCTCCACCCGGCCAACCCGCACGGCCGCCAGAGGACCGTTCCACGGCACCGTCGAGAGACCGAGCGCACTGGCGGCGGCAACCACGCCCAGCACGTCGGCATCGTTCTCCTGATCCGCGGAGAGGACGGTCACGAAGACCTGCACTTCGTTCTTGAAGCCTTCCGGAAACAGCGGCCGGATCGAACGGTCGATCAGGCGGCTGGCCAGGATCTCCTTGTCCGACGGACGACCCTCCCGCTTGAGAAACCCCCCGGGGATCTTGCCGGCGGCGTAGGTCTTCTCGCGATATTCGACGGTGAGGGGGAAGAACGGCAGGCTGGAAACATTCTGGGAGACGGTCACGGCGGCGAGTACTACGGAATCGCCATAGCGAAGAACGGCGGAACCAGCGGCTTGCCTCGCCATGCGCCCGGTCTCGAGGACCAACGGGCGGCCGGCGAATTCGGTTTCAATCCTCTGTGCGGTCACTGCACTCTCTCTCTGTGAATGGCGTCTTTGCTGCAAGTCTAGGGTCTGGAGTCTAGGGTCAAGGTCTCGTGAGCAGTCACCGTCAGTGGTAGACGCTCGACCCTAGACCCTTGACCCTCTAAAACAGAGGGGGCGTCCCGATAGTCGATCAGGACGCCCCCTGTCGCGCGCGGCGGCTAGTGCCGGAGGCCGAGCTGCTCGATGAGCGCCCGGTATGTCGGCAGATCGCTTCGCTTGAGGTACGTGAGCAGCCGGCGGCGGGTCCCAACCATCTTCAGCAGCCCGCGGCGACTGTGATGGTCCTTGGAATGGGTGCGGAAATGATCGGTGAGGGAATTGATCCGCTCGGTGAGCAGCGCCACCTGCACCTTGGTCGATCCGGTATCGGTTTCGTGGGCCTGGTGCTTGGCCGTCACCGCCTGCTTGTCGAAGCTCATGCCGCCTGGTGTCCTCTGAGTAAAGTCTTGCGCCGTAATCCGTTGTAGCACGGGAAAATAAGCAGGGCCCCCCGGATCGGGCAAGTGGGACAGGCGGTTCAGATCGTTGGCCAGCAGCCGCTCCCCCTCGGCCTCCACCTCAGCGGCCGACTTCCGGATCAGCGATTCCAGGGCCTGACTCCAGCAGGGCTGGTTGAGCGCTCGGGGCTCAGCCGGTCACTGGACTTCCCTGGATCGTTCTTGCTGCTGAGTCCCCGATGAGATAGCATCTGCACCTCATGACGACTCATCCTGAACCCGCCGCGGGCATTGTCCGGGTAGGCCCCTTTGGCGGCTTCTACCAGCGCTTCGAGGACTTGATAGCCGAATCCAACAGGATGGTCCTGTACTTCATCCATTCACGGCGGTGGCGCGAAAATCACGATGCCGCGATCAAGGCCTACCTCGGGCGCGACGGCACGACCATGGAGATCTTCCTCCCCGATCTGGGAAACCACGAGCTCATGTTTTCGCTCTCCAGACGCTTCGAGGATGGCCCCCTGACCCCTACCCTGGTGGTTGACGCCTATAAATACTGTGCCCGTCTGGCCAGGGACTTCGGCAAGCCGGCAGACATTTGGCTGTTCGGTCGCTATCCCAGCTACTCGTTTTACCAGTTCGACCAGCGCGCCGTGATCGCGTTCTATTCGAACACCGCAGCCAAGAAGGATCTGCCGGCTTTTGAGGTGAGTAATGATGGATTGCTGGGTACGTTCCTGGCCACCGAAATCGATGGCCTGAAACGGGAGTGCAGGCGGCGTGCACCGGACACATTGGAAGAGCTGATCGGCGACGTGACCGACGAGGTGACCTGAGCAGTCGAGCGGGACAATACTGTCAGCCCCCGAAGACCCGCCTGATGTCGTTGGAGAAGGCCAGCCCCATGAGCAGAATGATGAGCACCAAGCCCACCGTGGTAAGCCTCTCCCGCAGCTTCATCGGCAAGGGCCGGCGGATCATCGCCTCGGCCAGGAGAAAGAGAAACTGACCGCCGTCGAGCACCGGAATGGGCAGCAGATTCAGAACCGCGAGATTGATCGAGATCAGCGCCATGAAGCCCAGGAAGGAGTCGAGCCCCAATCGGGCGCTCTCCCCGGCCAGCTGGCCGATGAGGATGGGGCCGCCGACCGCGCGCCCGGATATCCGGCCACTGAAGAGGCCCCGGACCGTGCGAACGATCTGAGTGGAGGCCTTGAGGGTGGCCCCGCCCCCCTCGGCGACAGCCTCACTCAGGCTCAGCGGCTGAGAGATGAACCCGGTTCCCACCGCCACGCCGATTCGCGGGATGGGGAGCGGCTTGCCGTCAGGCCCGGGGATGGTGTCGATGTAGGGCCGGACGTCGAACGACAGTCGCTTCCCGCCCCGCGCTACCTCCACCGTGAGAAGCTGTCCGCTGCTCGCCCGGAGCGTCTCCAGCAGATCGTACCACTGCTGGACTGGCCGCCCGTTCACGGCCACGATGGTGTCGCCCTCCTGAATCCCGGCCTGTGCGGCCGGCTTGTCCGGGAGCACCTCGCCTACCACGGGCGCCCGATACGGCTGTAGAGCCTGGGCCGCCTTGATCCGCTGTTCCAGGGCATCGGGATGGATCGGCAGGACCACCGTGGTCCCGTCGGAAAGGTCGATCCGTACCTCGGGCGCCGGAGTGTTCGCGATCGCGGAGACAATCGCGTCCCATGACTTCATCGAGTCGCCGTTGATCCGCAGGATCGCAGTGCCGGACCGGATCTGCTTCAGCGCCTCCGCCTCCGGAGGGATGTCGTCCACGACCACGCGCCCGATGGTCGTGACCGGGTCGGTCTGGCGTCCGTTCTTGTACGCCAGGAAGGTGAAGACGGCCCAGGCAAAGAGCGCGTTCATGGCAACGCCCGCCAGGATCACCACCATCCGCACCCAGATAGGCTTGGCCTCGAACACCCGGTCGGGAGGCACCTGGATGGATGGAGCGCCGCCCTCGAGGGCGCTGCTTCCGATGTCCTCTTCCTTGCTGGCCATCTTGACATAACCGCCAAGCGGCAGCCAGGAGATGGTGTATTCGGTTTCCCCCCGCCGGAAGGTGAGCCAGGGGACCGGCGGGCCGAGACCGAGGGAGAAGCGGTGGACGTAGATTCCGGCCCATTTGGCCGCAACGAAGTGCCCTGCCTCATGCACGAAAATCAGAACGCCCAGAACGACGATTAGGGCCAGTATGGTCAACAACACTAGTGCCTCACACTCTGCCGGGCCTGTTCCCGAGCCCAGCGGTCAGCCGCACGCACCGCTTCCACGGAGCTGGCGGGGACGGGCGCGTGCGCGTCGAGCGCGCGCTCGATCGTCTCGCTGATGCGCCCAAAAGAAATGGCTCTCTCAAGAAAGGCCGCGACCGCCACCTCGTTAGCCGCATTAAACACGGCCGGTGCAGTGCCGCCGGCCCGACCGGCCGCCAGGCCGGAGGCGAGAGCTGGAAAGACAGCGACGCGAACCGGCTCGAAGGTAAGCGGGCCGGCGGCGACCGGATCGAAACGCCGGACTCCGGCATCGGGCAGCCGCTCCGGATGGGTCAAGGCGTAGAGAATCGGCAGCTCCATGGAGGGGAACCCCAGCTGCGCCAGCACGCTGCCGTCGTGAAACTCGGCGAACGCGTGGACGATGCTCTGCGGATGGACCACCACCTCGAGCGCATCATACGAGAGGCCGAACAGGTGGTGGGCCTCGATCAGCTCCAAGGCCTTGTTGGCCAGTGTGGCGCAGTCGACCGTGATCTTGTGCCCCATCCGCCAGGTCGGGTGCTGGAGCGCCTCCTCGACCGTGGCATTCCAGACCCGCTCGGCTGCCCATTCCCGGAACGGACCACCCGAGGCCGTCAGGATGAGACGGGCGAGCCCGCTTTCTCGCCCGGTAACACACTGAAGTATGGCGCTGTGCTCCGAGTCGATGGGAACGATCTCACCCCCGCCGGCACACGCCGCCTGGGCCACGAGGTCGCCGGCCATCACCAGGGTCTCCTTGTTGGCCAGGGCCACCCGCTTGCCGGCCCGGAGTGCCGCCAGCGTGGCGTCGAGTCCGGCCGCCCCAACCACGGCGTTGACCACAATGTCCGCATCGGGATGGGTAGCGGCCTCCACCAGAACCTCGGGCCCACTGGGCCAGCGCACGTCGTCCGCAGGGCCCGCAAGACCGGCGTACGTCGGCTGCCACTCCGCTACCTGGGCGGCAAATTCGTCCTGGTTTCGCCCGGCCGTCAGAGCTACCACTTTGAAATGGTCCTGCTGTCGCCGAAGCACGTCCAGCGTGCTGCGTCCGATCGAGCCAGTGGAGCCCAGGACCACCACCCCCCGCCGTCCCTTCTTCGCCCCGACCGCACCCTGGCTCACCGGTGACGTCCGGGACGGCTTTTTTGGGGGCTGCACTCGCGGAACGCTCATCAGACCACCCCAAACAGGCGATAAAGCGCAGCTGCGGTAGGAATGACGAAGTAGAGCGAATCAAAGCGGTCGAGCACCCCGCCATGCCCCGGGATCAGGCTACTGGAATCCTTCACCCCGGCCTCACGCTTGAAAAGGGACTCGGCGAGGTCGCCGATCTGTCCGACCACCGAGAGCACTCCCGCCAGCACCAGAAGCTGCCAGAGCGGGACCTCGAGTCCGACTCGGGGAAACACCAGAGTCCCGAAAATTGGAGCCACCAGCAGCCCGCCGACGACTCCGGAGGCTGCCCCGGAGCGCGTTTTGCCGGGGCTGATCGCCGGCGCCAGCTTGGGGCCCCCCAGGGCCCGGCCACCGAACATCGCCGCGGTATCACACACCCAGGTGACAACCAGCGGAAAGAATACCAGCCAGGCACCAGCCCAGGAGCGCCCCGGATGGGAAAGATGCCTGATACCGAGCAGGAAAGCCGGTAGAGCCCCGGTGTAGACCACCGCCAGCAGCGTCACGCCGGCGGCCTCGAGCGGCTTCTCGGCCGGCGATCTGGCGGCCAGGGCCCATCCCAGCAGCGCGATGGTCCAGAGCGCCACCAGGTAGGGCCAGCTCGCCTGCACCCGCTCGCCAATATCGGGCGCAACCAGCGCGGCGTACGTGATGGGAGCCACGGCCGCCGCACTTACCAAACCCAACACTCTGGCTGGGTGCACGCCCTGCCGGCCCGCGAGATCGAACAGCTCCCGTACGGCCAGGGCGCTCGTCAGAGACAGCAAGAGAGCGAGCGGCAGACCACCATACCAGATGACGGCCAGGGCAAGCGGGATCGCGACGACGGCAAACCCCACCCGCCGGACGAGATTGGAATCCATCAAACGGATACGCGGCCGAAGCGCCGGTCGCGCCGCTGGAATTCCAGGATGGCCTCGAACAGGTGGCGCCGAGTGAAATCGGGCCAGAGGACAGGGGTGACATAGAGCTCGGCGTAGGCAAGCTGCCACAGCAGAAAATTGGAGATTCGCATCTCCCCCGAGGTGCGGATCAACAGGTCGGGATCGGGCCACTCCGCGGTGTACAGCAGCCGCCCAACGGCGTTCTCGTCGATATCCTGGGGATCGAGCTGACCCGCGGCAGCGGACTCGGCGAGCAGCCGCGCTGCCCGTGCGATCTCGGCACGAGCGCTGTACGAGATGCAGAGGTTGAGAGCCAACGACTCGCCGCCGGCGGTTTCTGCCATGATCCGGTCTACTGCCCGGCGCGCGCTGGTCCCCAGTCGGTCGAGATGTCCTAGAATCCGAACCGACACGCCCTGACCCCGGAGCTCGCTGGCCTCCCTGGCGATGTATTCCTCCAGGAGCTTCATGAGCGCCTCGATCTCACCGGCCGGCCTTTTCCAGTTCTCCTGGCTGAAGGCGAACAGGGTGAGAACTCCCACCCCTGCCTCTAGACAACCTTCCACCACCTCGCGGACCGATTTCATGCCGGCGTGGTGTCCCAGAGGGCGCGGCAGCGCGCGGCCCTTGGCCCAGCGGCCATTGCCGTCCATGATGATGGCGACGTGAGCCGGGACGGCCCCGTGCACCCGCAGCTGTTGCAGCAGGTTGTTGCTCATCCGATCAGACTTCCAGGATCTCGGCCTCTTTCGAGTGAATGAGCCCCTCGATCTGCTTGATGTGGTCGTCGGTGTGCTTCTGAATCTCCTTCTCGGCGCGGGTCTTGTCGTCCTCCGAGATTTTTTCGAGCTTCTTGATCTTGGAGAGTGTATCGGTGCGGGCGTGGCGCACGGCCACCCGTCCCTCTTCCCCCAACTTGTGGACCACCTTCACCAGGTCCCTGCGCCGCTCTTCCGAGAGGGCCGGCAGCGGCACCCGGATGAGGTTGCCCTGGGTGGCGGGGTTGAGGCCGAGGTCGGAGTCCCGGATCGCCTTCTCGATGGCCTGGGTCAGGGATTTGTCGAATGGTTGGACAGTGAGGAGCCGAGGCTCGGGAGCCGCGACCATGGCGACCTGGTTCAGCGGAACCGCGCTGCCGTAGGCCTCGACTCGCACCAGATCGAGCAGCGACACGCTGGCCTTGCCGCTTCGGATGGAAGAGAACTCACGCTTGGTGCTCTCCACCGCTTTGTGCATCAGTTCGCGTCCGTGCTTCGTCAATTCGGGGATGGTGCTCATCGGACGATGGTCCCTACCCGCTCACCCCGCAGCACGCGCGTGATGGCGCCGGGCTGGTTGATGTTGAAGACGACAATCGGAAGCTGGTTGGCCTTGCACAATCCGAACGCATTGGCGTCCATAACGGCGTAGTTCTTGACGATCGCTTCCTGGAAGGTGAGCTCGGGAATGAACGTGGCGGTCGGGTCGGTCCGCGGATCGCCGGTGTAGACCCCATCCACATTCGTCGCCTTCAGAATCACCTGGGCTTCCACTTCCAGTGCCCGCAGCACGCCCGCCGTGTCGGTGGAGAAGAACGGATTGCCGGTGCCGGCGGCAAAGATGATGAGCCGACCCTTCTCCAGATGGCGGATGGCCCGGCGGCGGATGTAGGGTTCTGCCACCGACTCCATGCGGATCGCGGTCATGACCCGGGTATCGACCCCGATCTTCTCCAGAACATCCTGCAATGCCAGCGCGTTGATGACGGTGCCCAGCATGCCCATGTAGTCGGCCGAGACCCGGTCGAGCCCTTCCCGGCTGGCCGTGGTCCCGCGAATGATGTTGCCCCCACCCACGACCAGCGCGAGGTGCACGCCCAGGGCATGGACCGCCTTGATCTCTGCGGCGAAGGCCTCGACGACCTGGTAGTCGAGGCCGAAGCCCTTATCGCCGGCCAGCGCCTCGCCCGAAATCTTGAGCAGGGCGCGGGTGTAGGCGAGCGCCATCAGGCTTCCCCGATTTTGAACCGCGCAAAGCGCCGGATCGAGATTGCCTCGCCCAGCTTGCCCGATGCCTCCTTCAGGAGCTGGCCGACCGTCTTGGAGTCGTCCTTCACGAACGGCTGCTCGGTCAGGGTACGCTCGGCCACGAATTTCTTCAGCTTGCCGTCTACGATCTTGCCGCGAATGTTCTCCGGCTTTCCTTCTTTGGCCACCTGCTCCTCCGCAATCCGCCGCTCCCGGTCCACCAGGTCGGCCGGGATGTCTTCCGGGTTCACGCCGATCGGGTCGGCAGACGCGATATGAAGCGCAATTTCCCGGGCCAGCTGGCTGAACTCGTCGGTGCGGGCGACGAAGTCGGTCTCGCAGTTGAGCTCCAGCAGCACCCCTACCTGGGCGTTGTGATGGATGTAGCTCACCACCAGCCCTTGGGAGGCGTTTCTGCCGGTGCGTTTCTCGGCCTTGGCGATCCCCTTCTTGCGCAGGATCTCCGAGGCCTTGTCCATGTCGCCGCCGGACTCTTCCAGCGCACGCTTGCAGTCCATCATTCCGGCGCCGGTGCGGGTCCGGAGCTCGCTTACGTCTTTGGGAGAAATCGTCGTGCTTGCCATAGTCTCCAACCGGGTCAACTCAGGGGTGAATAGTAAAGCCGCCGCTCACGGCCTGCACGGCCTGAGAGCGGCGGAAAATGCCAGCGGTCCGGGTGATTTTAGGCGCCCGAGTCGCTTGCCGCTCCGGGGGCGGCGGTTTCGGGAACCCCCTCTGCATCGGCGTCGGTCTTGAGCCGGGCGGCAATGGCCTCGGGCTTCGGCCGCCGCTTGCGACGGGGCCGGCGGCGCTTGCGGTCGGCATCGGCGTCGCCCTCGCTGCCGGCGTCGGTGCTGTAGGTCTCCGCCTCGAGGTCCTCGGTGACCTCGCGCATCGGCATCTGGGAGCGGGCTTCCTTGATCACGTCGGACAGGGCAGCCGTGATGAGCGAGACCGACCGGATCGCATCGTCGTTTCCGGGTACCGGCACGGTGATGACGTCGGGATCGGCGTTGGTATCCACGATGGCCACCACCGGGATCCCCAGCTTGTTGGCCTCGGCAACGGCGATCTTTTCCTTCTTGGCGTCCACCACGAAGAGGGCACCGGGAAGGCGACCCATTCCCTTGATACCCTCCAGGTTCCGGCTGAGCTTTACCCGCTCCCGCTCGAAGAGCAGCTTTTCCTTCTTGGTGTAGTTCTCGAAATCGCCTTCTGCCGCTCCCTGCTCCAACTCCCGTAACCGACGAATCTGCTTTTTCAGCGTCTGGAAGTTGGTCAGCATGCCGCCCAACCAGCGCTCGGTGACGTAGTACGCGCCCGCCGTCTCGGCTTCCGCCTGGACGATGGCCTTGAGCTGCTTCTTAGTGCAGACGAAGAGCACCCCCTCGCCCTTGAGCACCACACCCTTCAGGAGCTCCTGGGCCTTGCCGATCTGACGGAGAGTTTTCTGGAGGTCGATGATGTAGATGCCGGAGCGTTCGGCGAAGATGAACCGTCGCATCTTCGGATTCCACCGGCGGGTCTGGTGGCCGAAATGTACGCCGGCCTCGAGCAGGTCCTGCAGTTGGGGCTGTGCCATGCGCTAGTTGATATCCCGTCCGATTTGGGGTTGTGCGTCCACCGCGTTCATCTCCTGACTGCGATCCCTCGGCAGAGCCTCAGGACACCCACAGCAGGATCCGGCGGTGTGCGAGGTCGGGCGGACTGACGGACAGGGCGGTCAGATCCGTCCGCCCGTCCATCCGTCCGCCTGTTTATTACCGCTTGCTGAACTGGAACCGCTTACGTGCCCCGGGCTGGCCGGGCTTCTTGCGCTCGACGGCACGGGGATCACGGGTCATGAGACCGGCCGCGCGGAGCTTGATCCGGTGCTGGCCATCGGCCTCGACCAGAGCCCGGGCGATGGCATGCCGCAGGGCTCCCGCCTGGCCCGCCTGGCCGCCACCATTCACGTGCGCCTTTACGTCGAATGCGCCCAGGGTGTCGGTGGCGGTGAACGACTGCTGAATGTGCTGCACCAGCGAGGGCCTCGGGAAATAGTCACCGAGCGTGCGCCCGTTGACGTCCCACTTGCCGGTGCCGGGGGTCAGATACACCCGGGCGACGCTGGTCTTGCGTCGGCCCACCGCCTGCCACCGGAACTGAGGTACCGCGGTCATGCGCTCGCCTTCGACGGAGTAACGGAGAACGGTTTGGGCTGCTGGGCCGCGTGCGGGTGCTCGGCACCGGCGTAGACCTTGAGCTTGCCGCGCAGGTGCTGCTTGGCCAGCGAAGTCTTCGGCAACATGCCGAACACGGCCTTCTCGATGACCCGGTCCGGATGCTTAGCCAGCAGGTCACGCGCGGCGGTGAACCGCTCATGCCCCATGTAGCCGGAATGGGAGAAGTAGCGCTTGTTGGTCAACTTCTTTCCGGTCAGCTTGATCTTCGCGGCATTGACGACCACCACGAAATCACCACCGTCCATGTGGGGCGTGTAGGTCGGCTTATGCTTGCCGCGAATGAGCTGGGCCACGACGCTCGCCAAGCGGCCGAGCGGAACCCCGTCGGCGTCGACAACGTGCCAGTCGTGACTGATGTCCGCCGGCGTGGCGGTAAAGGTCTTCATGTCTTCTGCTGCCTTGGGCTTTGGACCGGGCCAAACCGAAACAGACTCACAAAATAGCGAGAGACATGGGGTTGGGTCAAGCCTCGAACTCGATCAGGACCTGCCCTTTCTCCACTGCCTCGCCCGGCTGCACCCGAACCGCCCGCACCACCGCGGATGCCGGCGCCTTCAGCTCGTTCTCCATCTTCATCGCTTCGAGCACCACCAGCCCCGCGCCGGCGGCCACCGCCTGTCCCGGAGTGACCTGCACCCGGAGCACCAGGCCGGGCATGGGCGCCTTCAGGGTCGGGCTGGACCGCGGGCGGTCGCCGTTGCTGGTGAGGCTTCGGATGTGCAGAGTCCGCTCGTCGAGGACTTCGACCTCCCGGCGCTCCCCGGCGGGCGCGAGCGCCCAGCGGCCCCGGCCGAGTGATTCCACCGAGAGCGTCGTCGGCCGCCCGTCCAGCAGTAACTGGCGCAGCGGAGTGCCGGGAATCAGTCCCAGAGTGGCCGTGTGGGGCTGGCCGGCCACGGTGACCTGGTCCCCATCGACCTCCACCTCGATCACCTGACCGTCCAGCAGAACGGCGTATTTCACTGCGGCTCCAGAACGGCGACGGTCTCGACGTGGGTAGTCTGGGGAAACAGGTCGAAGGCCTGAACCAGGCAGACCCCAAAGCGCTGGAGGCGCTGAAGATCCCGCGCGAGGGTCGCAGGGTCGCAGGAGATGTAGACCAGGCGACTGGGCGCCAGGCGGTCGAGCTCGGCGCTCACCCGTTGGTCCATCCCGGTTCGCGGAGGGTTCACAATCACCAGATCGGGCGGGCGTAGCTCGGGCAAGAGATCCTCCACCCTGCCGCTGTGCCGCCTCGCGGCCGGGCCCCGAGCTTCCGCCTCCGCCACGGCTCGCCGGTCGAGCTCCACGCTCTCGACCGAGGCGCCTTTCGCGATCAGCTGCACGGTCGTCTCCCCGATGCCGGCATAGAGATCCCACACCCGACGGCCCGACACATCACCCAGCTGCTCCAGTGCAAAGGCGCGAACCTGATCGCCCATCTCGGGATGGACCTGCTCGAAGACCGTTGCAGGAAAGGCCTCGTCCGCTCCGGCCACGGCTCGCGCCGCGCCACCTTCGGGCTGGTACCATATGGTAACCGGGGTGGCCCGTCGCTCGAGCTCGCGGCGCAGTCGCTCGAAGCCGTTCCACACCTCGCCTTCACCCACCCGAACCAAGACATGCCTCCCGCCGTTCCGATCCAGGCGGAGCACGATCTGTTGGACGCGGGGAGGCAGAAACGGGCGAAGCTTCCGAATGGACTGCCACAGCTCCATCAGCTCGGGGACGGTAATGTGACACCATTCGAGGTCGAACACCTGATCCGGCCTCCCGTAGGGATGGAGGCCGATCCGGCGTTCGTCCTCGCTCACATGGAGCGTCAGCTTGGTCCGGTAATCGAAGATCTTCGCGGCAGGAACGATCGGAGGGTCGGGTAGATCCCGTTTGCCCAGCCGCCGGAGCGCGTCACCCACAAAAGTGCGCCGGCCGAAAAGTTGGGCTTCGTAAGTCAGATGCTGGAACTGGCAGCCACCACACTCATCCCGGACGTAGTGGGGGCAACGGGGCTCCACCCGGCCGGGAGAAGCCTCCAGCAACCGTCCCAGCCGCGCACGGGAAAAGCGCTTGTGCTCGCGGAGCTCGGCCAGCTCAACCAGGTCTCCGGGGGCGGTGCGGGGTACGAAGACCGTCTTCCCATCGGGCAGCTTGCCGACCCCATCGCCGCCAGCGGCCAGGCGGAGGATTCGAACCTCGGTCACCTGAGCCCTTCACGCCGCGCCTGCCGGGCCCACTCGCTGGACGATCCTGCCTCGCCCGCGGCCGCGGGAAGCCGCGCTTGGCGGGCCTGATCCTCCGCCAACGCCGCTGCTACCGCCAGGTCCAGCATTCGGGCCGGAGAATCGGCGGGGGCGAGCAGGTCGGTGCGCCGCTCGAGAAACTGGATGTCGATCTCGCCCTTTCGGAACTCGGGGTCCGCC
The DNA here is from genome assembly GCA_963846435.1 of uncultured Gemmatimonadales bacterium. Taxonomy (GTDB): domain Bacteria; phylum Gemmatimonadota; class Gemmatimonadetes; order Gemmatimonadales; family GWC2-71-9; genus CAVVWJ01. Next base: position 400,539 of record CAWJVX010000001.1, read on the forward strand.
ATCAGCCGGCGATGAAAGGCCTGGTTGGTGGCGACCCCGACTACCACCAGCTCATCCAGAGCCTGGATCATGCGGGTGACCGCCTGAGCCCGGTCCGGCGCCCAGACGATCAGTTTGGCGAGCAGGGAGTCGTAGTGGCGGGTGACTTCGTCGCCAATCTCGATTCCGCTGTCCCACCGAACTCCGGGGCCCGCAGGCACCCTGAGATATTCGATGCGGCCGGTGGAGGGCAGAAAGCCGTTGGCGGGATCCTCACTGGTAATGCGGCACTCGAGCGCCCACCCACGAGGATTGAGCCAGCCGCCATGAACCCGCATCGGCTCGCCGGCCGCGATCCGAAGCTGCTCCCTGACCAGATCCACGCCGTACACCAGCTCGGTAACCGGATGCTCCACCTGGATTCTGGTGTTCATCTCCAGGAAGTAGAAGCTGTTGTCGTCGGTGAGCAGAAACTCGCAGGTTCCCGCGCCGCGGTATCCGACCGCCTGGGCCGCGGAGACGGCGGCAGACCCCATCCACTCACGCAGGTCGACCGAGAGCGCCATTGACGGTGCCTCTTCGACCAGCTTCTGGTGCCGGCGCTGAATCGAGCACTCTCGCTCGCCCAGATGCAGGGTACGCTCGTCGTCCGCCAGAATCTGGATCTCCACGTGCCGCGGCCGCGCGATGAACTTCTCCAGGTAGATGCCTGGGTCACCGAACGCCTTGAGCGCCTCGGAAGCGGCGGTGTCGAGGGCAGCCGTCAGGGTACTTGCGTCCTTCACCACCCGCATGCCCTTGCCACCGCCGCCCGCGACCGCCTTCACGATCACCGGGTAACCGATCTCCTCCGCGGCGGCGAACGCCTCCCCATGATCCTTGACCGGGGTGGCCCCTCCCGGCACCACCGGCACTCCGGCATCGCGCATCCGCCGCCGAGCCTCGGTCTTGTCACCCATGGCCCGGATGGCCGCGGCCGGCGGCCCCACCCAAATCAAATCGGCGGCCTGTACGGCTTCGGCGAATGTGGCCCGCTCGGCCAGGAACCCGTACCCCGGGTGAACGGCGTCGGCGCCGGACTCCTTGGCCGCCGCGATCAATCGCTCGATCGAGAGGTAGCTCTCGGAAGGTGGAGCCGGACCGATCGCTATGGCGCGATCGGCGGCTCGCACATGCGCGCTGCCTCGGTCCGCAGCCGAGTAGACCGCGACCGCCTCGAGGCCTTCTTCATGGCAGGCTCGGATGATTCGAAGGGCGATCTCGCCGCGATTGGCGATGAGGACCCGTTTCATGGTCCGGAGGGCACCGCTGGACTGGTGAGTCTGCTGCTCGAAGGGAGAGGTATAGCGCTCGAAAGCGACCTCTCCGTCCTGGCCTTCTACTGACGGCATGCAGGTGGGGGCGCGTCTCCGAACACGAGGAGGAAGCTGCTGCAGAGGAGCCCGTTGTAGCGGGCGGCGCTGTCGTACACCCCTAGGACCTCGCCGACCCAAACCGATCCACCCTGGCGCATGGCGCCGAGCAGCTCGGTCACGGAGAGCGCTTCAGGACCCGGCTGCACCGGACGGCTCACCCGGGCCAGGCGGGATGAGGTCCAGGTGAGAACGGGCGCGGCTGCGGTGTCGGCCGTGGGGGAGAGACAGAGAGGCCGGCGCGCCGCTACATCGGCCAGCGCGTGGCGGATGGGGAGAGCTGGGTCGGCCTCCATCGCCTCGGCCATCCGGCGGCGATACAGCGAGTCGGTGGCGTACCGCTCAGGACGGAGGGACAGGATTTTCCGGGTGCGGAGGCTCACGTGGTCATACCAGACCGACAGCGCCTCGAGATCGGTGCCCACCAGCAGGACGCCACCGACCGGGCAGGAAGCCAGGAGATTGGCGCCCAGCTCGAGGATGAACGATGGCAGCGGGGGGACGTCCGATCCGGGCCGGGGCCGGCTGCTGGCGCCCCAGCCGGAGTCTTCGAGGAAGACGACCGACCGTTCCAGCTCGGCCAGTCCGCGAAAGACGATGCCGGAGTCCACCGAGAGCCGGACCGCCTGGTCGAAGGCGGTGGCCGCGAAATCCAAGTAGAGAAGGCCATCGGGATCTCCCCGGTGGCCCTGAAGGTGCCAGTCACGCGCATCGAGCAGGTAAAAGCGCCCGAGCTGAAACCAGGCTCGCCCGTCGTCCGGGGCGGTGGCGAGATAGCGGCCGAGGAGGCCGATGGCCATGGGGCGCTCGCCGGAGCGCTCGAGGGCAGCCGCCCTGGGCGCCACATTGGGGTCCACCGCTGCCTGCGCCCGCAGCTCGCCGGCCCCTACCGCCGAGAGGACGGCAGCCAGGGCAACACTCTGGGAGGAGAAGCGGAGCACCGGGTTAGCTCGCAATGTTGAGCATTAGAGGACTACCTGAAACATGTGTGACAAAAATGGCTCACGGGCCATGAGTTTGCTAGTAGGGGGACGTCGCGGGTGGCCAAGTCCGCACCGGGAATCCCCGGCTGGTCGCCAGTCGCCGGTCGCCGGTCACAGCTCAAGCCACCCGTCAGCCGCGGTGGCCCTTAAGCTGCACCGGCAACTCTGGCGACTGGAGTCTGGAGACTTACAACGGAATGTTCCCGTGCTTCTTGGGCGGGTTCCGGTCGCGTTTGCCCCGCAGAGTCCCCAAGGCTTCGATCAAGCGCGGACGGGTGTCCCGAGGGTCGATGACGTCGTCGATATAGCCCCTGGCGGCCGCCGCGTAGGGATGGGCGAACTTCTCGGTGTATTCGTCGATCAGCTGCCCGGTGGCGGCCTGTGGATCCGCCGCCCGCGCAATCTCGTCCTTAAACAGGATCTCGACGGCACCTTTGGGGCCCATCACCGCGATCTCGGCCGAAGGCCACGCCAGGTTCACGTCGCCCCGGATGTGCTTGGAGCTCATGACGTCGTAGGCGCCCCCGTAGGCCTTCCGGGTGATCACGGTGAGCTTCGGCACCGTCGCCTCACAGAAGGCATAGAGCAGCTTGGCGCCGTGCTTGATGATGCCGCCGTGCTCCTGGGCTACCCCCGGCAGGAATCCCGGCACGTCCACGAACGTCACCACCGGCAGATTGAAGCAGTCGCAGAAGCGGATGAACCGGGCCGCTTTGATGGACGCATTGATGTCCAGGACACCGGCCAGGACCGCGGGCTGATTCGCCACGATGCCCACCGGACTGCCACCAAGGCGGGCGAACCCCACCACGATGTTGTCGGCATGGCCTCGCTGGACTTCGAGGAAGACCGCCTCATCCACGACTCGTCCGATCACGTCGTGCATGTCGTACGGCTTGTTGGGGCTATCGGGAATCAGGTCGAGCAGCGCCTCGTCACGCCGGTCGCGGGGATCGGCGGTGGGCCGCTCCGGGGGCTGGTCGAGGTTGTTGAGGGGGAGAAAGCCAACCAGGTCGCGGATGGCCTGAATGCATTCCGGCTCGGAATCGTGGACAAAGTGGGCGACGCCAGAGATGCCGCCGTGAGTATCGGCCCCGCCAAGCTCGTCGAAGCTCACCTCTTCATGAGTAACCGTCTTCACCACGTTCGGTCCGGTCACGAACATGTAGCTGACCCCCCGGACCATGAAGATGAAGTCGGTAATGGCGGGGCTGTAGACCGCGCCGCCGGCACAGGGGCCCAGGATCGCCGAGATCTGGGGAATGACCCCGGAGGCCAGCGTGTTGCGGAGGAAGATGTCGGCGTATCCCCCCAGCGAGGCCACGCCCTCCTGGATTCTGGCGCCGCCCGAGTCGTTCAATCCGATCACCGGCGCGCCGTTCCGCTGAGCCAGGTCCATGATCTTGCAGATCTTCTCGGCGTGGGCTTCCGAAAGCGATCCGCCGAAAACCGTGAAGTCCTGGGAGAAGACGTAGACCAACCGGCCGTCAATCCGGCCCGAGCCGGTGACGACCCCATCGCCAGGGAAGACCTGCTGCTCCAAACCGAAATCGGTGGACCGGTGGGTGACGAAACGATCCAGCTCCACGAAACTGCCTTCGTCGAGCAGGAGGTCGAGCCGCTCGCGAGCGGTGAGCTTGCCCTTCTTGTGCTGCTGGGCCACCCGGTCCGCTCCCCCTCCCTGTTCGGCGAGGGATTGGCGGTGATGGAGTTCGTCGAGGAGTTTGCGGGGGTCGGGCATCGCGGGGGAAGATACCGAGGACGGAGAGGACGGAGAAGACGGAGAGGACGGAGCGTCTACCCTTGCCCTTTCCCCGATCACCGGGCACTCTCTGGGCTCACCGGTCCACATTCGCGTCATCCCGCCCCGGAGGTGCTATGCGCCCCTCGTGTCACTGGACTCTCCTTGCCGCCGCGTTCTTTGTCCCATCCCTTGTTTCCGCCCAGCAGCGGGGCATAGAGATCGGCCTCGACGGCGGGTTCCAGTATTCGGTTGACGCCAACGTGCTTGCCATCTCGATCCCCTTCCAGCGCGTGCGTGCCGCGTTCCCGTCCGGCGAGCGGCTGGCGTTCGAGCCGGCGCTGTCGCTCACGCGAATCTCGTCGGACGGCTCGTCGTTCGCCGTCCTCGCGTTGGAGGCCGGAGCGCTCTACAACTTTTCCGCCACCAGAACCAACACCTACGCCCGCCCATTTGTCGGGCTCCAGTACTTCGACGACAGTTTCTCCGATGGAAGCTCGGCGGTCGAGCTGGGAATTGGCATCGGCTCGCGTTCGCGCATCGCTGACCGGCTTGCTGTCCGGTACGAGATAACCGCTGCCGGCCACTTCCCTGAGGGCGGCGGCACGGATGGATTGCTTGGCGCCTCGGTCGGGCTTTCGTTCTTCACGCGGTAATGTAGGCAGCGGGGCAGCAAAGGCATGTCACCCCTGAGCGCAGCGAAGGGGCCGAAGACTCGTGGTGAGCTCGGCCCCTTGGTGTTTCCTAAAGCTGTCCCGCTGACCCGCCTATTCCGTCGCCGCGCTCTCTTCGTACGCCGGAGGCTTGACCGGCGGAATGATCGGCTCGTCGGGGTAGCCGATGACGGCCAGCACGATACGATGATGGATCGGGTCGACCTCGAGCACCTTGAGGTCGAGCACCTGGCCTTCCTTTACCGCGTCGCCCGGGTTCTCGATGTTGGGCACCCCGAGCTGGGACATCGGCACGAACCCTTCGATGTCGTTGCCCAGATCCACCACCACACCCTTGTCCATCAGGCGCACCGCACGGCCACGAAGCTCCATCCCGATGGGATAGGTCTCACCGATCTTGAGCCAGGGGTCTTCCTCGGCCTGCTTGAGGCCCAGGGAGATCCGCTTGTTCTCGGCGTCGATGTTGAGGATGACCACGTCCACGGCATCACCCTTCTTGACCACTTCGGACGGGTGCTGCACCCGCTTGGTCCAGGACATGTCGGAGATGTGAATCAAGCCGTCGATGCCCGGCTCGATCTCGACGAAGGCCCCGAAGCTGGTCAGGTTCCGCACCTTGCCGTTGATCCGGGTGCCGACCGGGTACTTGAGCGGGAGCACCATCCAGGGATCCTGCTCGGTCTGCTTCATGCCGAGCGAGATCTTCTCCTCCGCCTCGTCGACCTTGAGCACCACGGCCTCGATGGTCTCGCCGATGCTCACGATCTTCGAGGGGTGGCGGACGTTCCGGGTCCAGCTCATCTCCGAGATGTGCACCAGGCCTTCGATGCCCGGCTCGATCTCGACAAAGGCGCCATAGTTGGTGATCGAGACCACCTTGCCCTGCACCCGGGTACCGACCGGATACTTGGCCGCCACGTTCTGCCAGGGATAGGACTGCAGCTGCTTCATGCCCAGGCTGATGCGCTCCCGCTGCCAGTCGATGTCGAGAATCTTGACCTCGACCTCCTTGCCGATCGTGACCATTTCGGTTGGGTGAGACACCCGGCCGTAGGACATGTCGGTGATGTGCAGCAGGCCGTCCACGCCGCCCAGATCGATGAAGGCGCCGAAGTCGGTGATGTTCTTGACCACGCCCTTCCGCACCTGGCCGACCGCAAGCTCCTTCATCAGGTGCTCGCGCTTGTGGGCCCGCTCGTTCTCCAGTATCACCCGGCGGCTGACCACGATATTCCGGCGCCGCTTGTTGAGCTTGATGATCTTGAATTCGTAGGTCTGACCCAGGAGCTCGTCGATGTTGGGGACCCGCCGGAGCGCAATCTGGCTGCCGGGGAGGAACGCATCGACGCCCATCAGGTTGACGACCACGCCGCCCTTGATCTTCTTGACCAAGGTGCCTTCCACCGGCTGATCGCTCTCGTGGGCCACGCGGATCTTTTCCCAGACCCGCATGAAGTCGGCCTTCTTCTTCGACAGGACGACGGCACCTTCCTGGTCCTCCAGGTGCTCGAGAAAGACCTCGACCTCATCCCCTTCCTTGAGGGAGTGCGGGTCCTTGAACTCATCCAGCGGCACCGACCCTTCAGACTTGAAGCCGACGTCGAGGATTACGGCGTTATCGGTGACCCGGAGGACCTTGGACTTGACGATCTCGCCTTCGACGATCTGAGACATGGTGCCCTCGTACATCGAGAGCATCTGCTCGTAGTCGGCGTCGGAGTAGTCTTCGTCGTAGAGATCCTGGCGGACGCGCAGGCCGGTCTGGGTGATGAACTGGTCGGTGGAAGGATTGAGTTGATCGAGCATGCGGAGGTATGCCGTCCTTTGAAAGCCGCGCCTTAGGGGCCACGGGTTCGGGTTGACCACGCCACCGGCGGAAGTGCCAGCGGCAAGAGCCACGGAGAATAGCTCTCAAGACCCCACAAGGCAAGGCTCATCAAGCGGTTGGCAGTGGCCCATTCTCACGTAACAGTCGGGAAGGATCCACCAGGCACAACCCTAGTATCGGCCGGGGAAATGCCGCGTACGAGGGCCGTGAAGGCACGGTGAATAGCCCGGCGGGAACTCCTGCCAGCCACCAATGGTTTCTCGGCATCTCGACCACAGGTGAACTGTGACCCGGCTCGAAAAGAACAAGCAGACCGTGACTTCGTTCTACGATTTGATGTTCAACCAAGCCCAGCCCGCCGAGGCCGTGCGGCGCTACGTCGGGAACGAGTATCGTCAACACAACCCGACCGTGGCCGACGGGAAGGAGGCCTTCGTCGACTACTTCACCCGCATGGCCGAGGAGTACCCGGGAAAGCGGGTCCACTTCGAACGAGTGCTGGCGGAAGGAGACCTGGTCGTGTTGCACTGCCGCCAGGAGTGGCCGGGCGACCGGGAATGGGCGGGGATCGACATCTTTCGGCTGGATGGAAACGGCAAGATCGTGGAGCATTGGGACGTGCTCCAACCGGTACCGGAGACGTCCGCCAATACGAACACGATGTTCTGATCGGGGCGGCGGAGATTCAGCGGTCGCCGAAGATCGGGCGGGCTCTCTCGACGATGAATCGAACCTGTTCGGCAAAGCCCATGGAAGTGGTGTCCAGATGTACGGCATCGTCCGCCGGCCGAAGCGGCGCCACGGCCCGGGTCGAGTCTGCGTGGTCGCGTGCAGCCAGCGCCGCGGCTTCGGCGTCGACCCGTTCGGGATGCACCGCATGGCCCCGCTGGCTGATGCGCCGACCGGCCCGGGCCTCAGGCGAGGCCGTCAGAAAAATCTTCAGGTCGGCATCGGGAAAGACGACCGTCCCGATATCGCGACCGTCCACCACGACATTCTGACCCGCCCGAACCATGGCCCGGAGCCGGGCGTTGATCCATTCGCGCACCACCGGGATGGCCGAGATGGCGGACACCCGGGCGGTAACGTCGGCGCCCCGGAGCGCATCGTCCACCGGCTCTCCCTCGAGGTAGGCCGCGAAGCCGGCCCCGTCCGGCTGGAGCATCAGGCCCCGGTCCTCGGCGGCGCGGAGAAGCGTCTCGGGAGCCAGGTCGAGCGCCGGATCCTTTCCCCGACGCCCGTGCCGGGCCAGCTCCCGCAGACCTACCAGCGTCACCCCGCGATAGAGTGATCCCGAGTCCAGATGGGCAAAGCCGAGGGCTTCCGCCACCGCCCGCGCGGTGCTGGATTTTCCGGAGGCCGAAGGACCGTCGATGGCAATCACCCCGCCGCTCATCGGCCGCCTCCGGCGCCAATGGCCCGCAGCGTAGCTGAGAATCCCGGGAAGCTGACCGCCGCACAGGCCATATCATCCACTTGAACCCGTGCCCCCGGAACCGTACCCAGCACGGCGAAGGCCATCGCGAGCCGATGATCACCCTCGGTTCGGACCCTCCCCCGCGGCGGTGAACCATGTCCCACGACCACGAGATCGTCAGCCACTACCGCCGCCTCCACTCCGACGGCGCGCAGGTTCTCGGCGATAAGACCCAGCCGGTCGCTCTCCTTGACCCGCAGCTCGCCCACCTCCCGAAACGTGGTGACACCCGTGGCCCTGGATGCCAGCACCGCGAGCAAGGGTATCTCGTCGATCAGGCCGGGAATTTCACCCGCTACCACCTCGGTGCTACCCAGCGCGGCCGGGCGAACGATGAGATCGCCTACCGGCTCACCAAAGCGGATGGATTCATTCTCGACCTGGACCCCGGCGCCCATGCGGCTCAGGACCTGGAGAAAACCGGTGCGGGTGGGGTTTACGCCGACGCCGGCCACGCGGAGCTCACCCGCCTCGGCCAGGACGGCGGCGCCGACCAGAAAGGCGGCCGACGAGGGATCTCCCGGCACCTGAATATCGAACGGCTCCAGGTGTCCGCCGGGAGTGAAGTGGATCCATCCGTCCTTCTCGGCGACACCGTACCCGAATGCCTGGAGCAACCGCTCGGTGTGGTCACGGGAGCGCCCGTGAGGCTCCCTGAGGGCGACACTCACCTCCCCTGCCATCCCGGCGAGCAGAACGGCGCTCTTGATCTGCGCGCTGGACACCGGCATCTCATAGCTGAGCGGCCGCAGGCGCTCCCCTCTGACGGTGAGAGGCAAGCCGTCACCGTTCTGCTCGGTGAACCGAGCCCCCATCGCGGTGAGCGGGACCGTGACCCGGCGCATCGGCCGGCGGCGGAGGGAGCGGTCCCCGGTAAGTGTCGCGGAGAACCGGTGGGCGGAGAGCAAGCCCAGGAGGAGCCGGGTGGTAGTACCCGAGTTGCCGCAGAAGAGTCTGCCACCGGGGCGGCGGAACCGGCCCTTGCCGCGAATTGTCACCGTGCTGCCGGGCCGGAGCGGTGAGAGCTCGGCCCCCAGCTGTCGCAACACCCGGGCGCTCGAGCGGGCATCGAGTGAGGTCAGTGCTCCCCCGATGTGGCTGGTGCCCCGGGTAAGCGCCGCCAGGAGCAGTACCCGGTGGGTGATGCTCTTGTCGCCGGGGACGCGAACGCTGCCTGCCACTCTCATCGGTCGATGCCCTGCCGGAAAGCCTGCGCCGCGCTGAGGAACTGGTGAAGTCCTGCCAGATCCCGGCCGGCGAGCAGCCGGCGCAGCTCGGCCAGTTGCCCCTCCGTCTGCTCCAGCGCCTGATTTACCGCCGGCTGGTTGTAGAGCAGGATGTCGATCCACATGTCCGGGTTGCTGGCCGCGAGCCGGGTAGCATCCTTGGCGCCGCTTCCGTAAGAGACGCCGGAAAGCCCCTGCCCGGCCAGGCTCCTGGCCAGCGCGTAGGCCACCGCCTGAGGCAGATGACTGGTCCAGGCGAGCTGGCGATCGTGGTTCTCCGCGCTTATCCGGATGGGGGAGGCCTCCATCGTGTGTTGCCAGAAGCTGGCGACGCTCCCGGCGGCGCGATGGCCACCGGCGGTTCCACTCTCGCAGATGTACACCACGCAGCCACGGAGCCGGTCGGGCCGGGCCGAGGAGAACCCCGACTCGTGGGTGCCGGCCAAGGGATGCCCTCCCGCGAACCGGTCACCCAGCCCGGCCGCCACGGCCTGCTGAATTACGGGACCCTTCACGCTGCAGACGTCGGTCAGGATCGCGCCCGCTTCGAGCGCGCCGGCGAGTTGGGAGATCAGCTCGAGCGTGGCACGGGGAGGAACGGCGAGCACCACCAGGTCGGCACCCCGAACCGCGCGGGCGGGAGTCTCGGCCAGGTCGGTGATCGCGGAGGCTTTGAGCGCCTGAACCCCTTCGGCGAGATCGGGCGAGAAGCCCACCACCCGCTGAACTCCCGCGAGACGAGCCTGCCAGGCCAGGGAGCCCCCGATCGCGCCGAGGCCGATCACGGCGAGGGAAGACGGACGCACGATCAGCCGGGTGACGGCCGCTCGCGTTGCCGGAGGTCAGCCAGGAGTGTACTACTGATGGGGCACCCCGATTCGAGCGGGAGCAGGCATGGCAAAGATCCTGATCGTGGAAGATAGTCCCGACAACATGAAGCTGTTTCGAACTATCCTCCGGCTCAAGGGCCACGAGGTGACCGGTCTTCCGGGAGGCGAGGGGTTACTCGATGTCATCGCAGGAGGATCGCCCGAGCTGGTGCTGATGGACATCCAGCTCCCGGGGAAGGATGGTTTCGCGCTGCTGCGGGAGATCAGGAACTCGCCGCATGCCGGAGTCCGGGTGATCGCCCTGACCGCCCACGCCATGACTGGAGACCGGGAGCGCGCTCTCGATGCCGGCTTCGACGGCTACATCACCAAGCCGATCGATATTCGGAACTTCCCGGACCAGGTGCAGCGCGCTTTGCGCGGTGAGCCGGCGAGCTGACGCTCCTCAGCCGGATTGGTGGCGCCGCAGCAGCATGAGGGAGTGCGGCGCGAGACTGACCCGGTCTTGGCTCGGCGGCACCTGGGATCCTGACGTGTCGAGCATTACGGTCCAGCCCCCGGACCGATCCGCGCTGGGCAGCACAAACGACCTGGTCCTGCCGCCCCCGTTCAACAGAAGTAGGATCTCCTCCTCGTTGCCCCGCTCTTCCCCCTGCTCGATATCGCCATGGTCGCCGGCCCGAATGCACATCCCCAGTAAATGCCCGCTGTCATCCTTCCAGTCGGCCTCGGTCATCTCCAGGCCATCGGGTCGGAGCCAGGTCAGGTCTTTCCCGGGGCGGAAGAAAGCTCGGCGTCGCAGCAGCGGCATTGCCGCACGCAGGGCAAGGACCTTTCGGGTGAACTCCAGCAGCTCCTGATTTTCCGGCGAAAGCCCCCAGTCGATCCAGGTGAGCGGGCTGTCCTGGCAGTACGCGTTGTTGTTTCCCCGCTGGGTGCGGCCCAGCTCGTCACCATGAGCGATCATCGGAACGCCCTGAGAGAAGGCCAGCGTAGCGAGGAGGTCTCGCTTGATTCGCTGCCGGATGTGTGCCGTGCGAGCCACGTCGGTCGGCCCCTCCACCCCCCAGTTGCGGCTCAGGTTGTGGTTGTTACCGTCGCGATTCCCCTCCCCGTTGGCTTCGTTGTATTTCCGCTCATAGCTGACCAGGTCCTGAAGAGTGAAGCCATCGTGACAGGTTACGAAGTTGACGCTGGCCTGTGGGGCACGCTGGCTGGCTTGGTACAGATCGCTGCTGCCGGCTAGCCGGGAGGCGAGACTGCCGAGATGGCCCGGATCTCCCCGCCAGAAATGGCGGACGGTATCCCGGTACTTGCCGTTCCACTCGCTCCAGCCGGCCGGAAACCTGCCGACCTGGTAGCCGTCCGGGCCCAGGTCCCAGGGCTCGGCGATGAGCTTTACGTTGGCCAGGATTGGATCCCGACGCAGCAGGGAGAAAAATTCGCTTCCCGGGTCGAACCCGCTGTTACCCCGGCCGAGAACCGGCGCAATGTCGAAGCGGAAGCCGTCCACGTGCATGTCCCGCACCCAGTACCTGAGACTGTCCAGTATCAGCTCCAGCGTCGGGGCCTTCCGCGGATCGACGGTGTTGCCGCAGCCGGTAAAATCGGTGTAGAAACGGGGATTCTCCGGGTGGGGCCAGTAGTACACTGCGTTATCGATCCCCCGGAAGGAGAGCGTGGGACCGAGATGATTCCCTTCGCCGGTATGGTTGTAAACCACGTCGAGAAGCACTTCGATGCCCTCTCGATGGAACTGCCTGACCATGGTCTTGAACTCAGTGACCTGTTCGCCGCGAGTAGCCGCGCGGCTGGCATAACGGATATCAGGAGCGAAGTAGGCGATGGAGTTGTAGCCCCAGTAATTGGTCAGGCCTTGCTCGCTCAGCCGCTGCTCTGCCGCAATCTGATGGACCGGCAGCAGCTCGATGGCGGTTATCCCAAGCTTCTTCAAATGGCTGATGATCGGGCTGCTGGCCAGTCCGAGGTAGGTCCCCCGCAGAGCCTCAGGGACTTCCGGCTGCAGCTGAGTCATGCCTTTGACATGCGCCTCGTAAATCACAGTCTGGTCCCACGGTGTCTCTGGTGGCGAATCGTCGCCCCAGGAGAACGCAGGGTCGATGACCAGACTCTTCGGCACGGCACCCGCGCTGTCCTGCGGGTCCGGGATCAGATCGCGATCGGGATCGGGGCTTCGGAGCGGATAGCCCGCCAGGGCGTCGCTCCACTCCATCGTGCCGCTGATGGCCCTGGCGTAGGGATCCAGGAGAAGCTTGGCCGGATTGAAGCGGTGACCTTCGGCAGGAGCGTAGGGGCCGTGCACCCGATACCCGTAGGCCTGCCCGGGGACGACGTCCGGCAGATAGGCGTGCCAGACATCGTCGGTACGTTGCAGATCGACCCGTGCCGCATCGACCCTGTCCCCTGGATGGGCAAAGAGGCAGAGCTCCACCCGGGTGGCGTGCCGGGAAAAGACCGCGAAGTTGACCCCCGCCCCATCCCAGATTGCGCCGAGTGGTGTCGGGGCGCCGGGCTGGACGCGCGTCACCCGGGTATCCGCTTGGATCCGATTGGCCGCAGGCTCCTCTTACTCGATGGTCTTGGAGAACGGTTCACGCTCAGAGCCACCAGGCCGATCGTTGGTCTAGCGTGATGGGCGGCTCGCGCGGGCGCTGCGGATTCGGGTGAGGCCCCGGATAACTACCGCCAAGGTGATGATGGTCCACACCACCGTGAAGGCGATCTTCAGGCTGTCCGATGCCCCCTCGATCCCTGCCCCGAAATACACAGCAATGAAGATCGCGTCTACGGCCAGGACCAGTCCGACCAGTACGAGGGCCTCTCGCTTGACCGTCACAGCGCTTCCATCAGCTGGAAGAGGTGATGGCTCACCGCTGGATCAGGATCACGCCGGCGATTACCAGGACCGCGCCCAGCAGGCGGACCAGCGTCAGCGAATGGACGGGAAATCCGACCAGCCCATACTGGTCGAGGACCAGCGATGTGATCATTTGGCCGGCCACCACCGCCGCAATGAGAGTGGCCGCGCCGAGCCTCGGGGCCAGCACAATGGCGGCCAACACATAGACGGCACCGATCAGGCCCCCGCTCCACTGCCATGGACTGGTGATGGTCCATGCCCGTCCAAGAGGAAGCGGGACCCGCAGCAGAAGCGCGACAGTTGCCAGTCCGGCCGTACCGACCAGAAACGAGACGAGGGCGGCGGCGACGGGCGAGCCCAGGGCGGCCCTGAGCTGAGCATTGAGGCCTGCCTGTACCGGAAGCAGTACGCCGGCCGCGAGCGCCAGCAGGAGGAAGAGGATCATCGCGCTGAGCTCAATTCTGATGGCCGCACGGCGTCGACGCCGACTGCGGCGCCGGTTACAACCCGGCGATGGTAGTCGATCTGGCCCAGATGGTAGGCAAAGTGAGTGGTGAGATGCAGCAGGTAGTCGCCGGTACTCAGCCGCTTACCCGCAACTGGCTCGGGAAACTCGGCCTCGAGATCGGGAGGAACCGCGCCTGACAGCGCGCCCTTGACGGCTGCGCGCGCGGCTTCGATCTGGTGGAGCAGCTCCGCACGCGGGACGTCCCGGCGGGCGAACTCAGCCGGACGATCCCTCACGATATCCCGTCCGGCCCAGCTGGGCCCCGACGTAGTGCTGCAGGTTCCCCGCGAGGTGCAGAGCCAGGGTGCCGGCCACGTTGGAGATGCCCGGCACCTCCTGCCACAGCCCGCGCTCGTCGGGGTACGCCTCCACCTCCCGCCGGAGCGTCTGCAGGTCGCGATCGAGGATGCCTGCAACCCACTGGAGCAGCAGAGACGACCTCAGTGCTGGGCTCCGTGACCGGTGACCCGATGATCCTGCCGCTGAAAGCCGAGGAACTGGTGGATGGCGGCGATGGCCGTGGAATCCGAGGTTTGAAGGCGCAGCTCTCCACCGCCGGGCAGGGTGTCGGCCACGTACCTGATCTGGGACCGGCGGGCGGACATCACGGCCGTGCCGGGGACATTGCGGTCGTGCACGAAGCCGGGGAGGGCAAAGTCGCCCCGCGCGAACGCCGCCGCGATCCGGCGCATGTGAGATCTGATCTGGTCCACTCCGGCGGTGTCGCTGGGGTTGCGCTGCAGGCTGATCCGGCCCCCGTCGGGGAGCGGCTCGAACTGATGGAAGGAGGTGTACTGATCAACCCCCATGGCGGCATGACCGCGCTTCTGGACTAGGGCAAAGGCGCTGTCACCCGAGTTGCGCGCGAGCGGCTTCGCCGGGACATCATTCCCGGCTGGACGATCGACGCAGGCGACCAGGAGCAAGGCCAACAGGGCAGCGCGAGCCATGGGTGTTGCGGTCAGTCCTCCAGCTCGATCTTGGACATCTCCCGCTCGTGGGCCCCTTGGCGCAGTCGCCGGAAGACCGATTCGAGGAGCTCGACACCCAGCAGGAGGGCGACGGTGATGAGGGTGAGTATGAGTGCGGCGCCGAGGTGGCCGAGCCCGATCATCGAGCCCAGCGCGGCCAGCATCCAGATGACCGCCGCCGAGGTCACACCGACTATGGCGCCTTCACGAGCCAGAATCACTCCGCCACCCAGGAAGCCTATTCCGGTGACCACCTGCGCCAACACCCTCGTAGGGTCTACCCGCTCACCACCAAACGACGCCCCCAGACTGACGAACAGCTCGGTACCGAGGCAGATAAGAATGCTGGTGCGAATGCCCGCCGCCTTGCCCCGGAGCTGGCGCTCGAGGCCGATGATCCCACCGCAGAGAATGGCGGTGCCGAGTCGGTACCAGAAGGCGGGGGAATCGGGGTTGAGCGCATCAAACACCGGGGGAGCCCCTTTGGGTTGGGCTACTGCCTACTTCCGCTGACGCTGAAGGACGGGGGCCTTGGCACCGAAGACCTGCTCATCCACCCACCGGAGCAGCGCGTCGTCGAGCTCCATGAGCTCCTGACCGGGGACGTGGGGTAACACCGGCCGGCGCTTGCCCTCATTCATCAGGTACCACATGGGCGGTACCGCTTCGACGCCGCGCCGCTCGTTGGCGATCTGGGCGTCATACGATACAAAGTGAAACTCCCGGCCCCGATGACTGAGGCGGCGCTGCTCGACTTTATGGGTGCTCACAGAAGGCTCGCTTGGAATGATATGTAAGCTCGGACCACGACCGCTGGAGGAATCTAACCGCAGTCAACCTCCTCCGAGCACGATCTGATCGCGATCGAGCATGTCGGGGTGCTCCCGGAGCCAGCGAAGCACTCGCTCCCGGACCAGTTCCTCGGTGTCTGAGGGGGTGGCCGGGAACTTGGTCAACGCCGTGCCCGCAATGCTCACGTGCCACAGCGGAGCCTTCTTGCTGGGGAGCGCTTGGCCGGACGTGGTCTCGCCTTCGCTCAGGGAGGCGGTGACCTGCTTGCCTTCGTAATGGACGGTCACCTGATCCATGGTTTCTCCAGTCTCAGCGGGGAGACCCCCCGTTCCGCGGACGACCCCGGCCGCCCCGCTGGCCCGGCCGGGCGGCGGGGCCCCGATCCGGCGGTCGGGTACCGTGTGCCGTGCGGCGCGCTTCCTTGGCCTTCGACCGGGCTCGATCCTCCGCCTTTCTTGCCCGGATGGCGGCGATCCGCTCCGCCAACGGCACCTCGAAGCGCGTTTCCGGCTTGGCGTTGTAATCGAAGTCCGGAACGGTAATGCGCGGGAGCCGCTTCCCCACCATCCGTTCGATGGTGCGCAGCTCCGCCTCCTCCTGGGGCGCCACCAGCGTAAAGGCGTCACCGGTCATCTCCGCCCGGGCGGTTCGGCCTACTCGGTGAATGTAATCCTCGGCCGCCGCCGGTACGTCGAAGTTGACGACGTGGCCCAGCGCCTCCACGTCGATTCCCCGGGCGGCGATATCGGTGGCTACCAGCACCCGGTACTTCCCACTCTTGAAGCCGGCCAGGGCCTCGGTGCGCTGCGGTTGAGAGCGGTTGCCGTGAATCCGCTCTGACTTGATCCCGTGGCGCGCCAGGTAGTCGGCCAGCCGGTTAGCCCGGTGCTTGGTGCGGGTGAAGACCAGAGCCTCCTGCATCTCGCCTCGCTGGAGCAGGGCGACGAGCAGCGCGGACTTGAGCTCCTGAGGCACCGGATAGACGGCCTGGGTAATCCCCACTGCTGGCGAGGGCTTCCGGTCCAGCTGGATCGACTCCGGGTTGCGGAGAATGTCGCGGGTCAGGCTGAGAATCGGGGCCGGCATGGTGGCACTGAAGAAGAGCGTCTGCCGCTTCTGCGGCAGGTGCCGCAGCACCCGCCGGATGTCAGGGAGAAAGCCCATATCCAGCATGCGGTCCGCCTCGTCGAGCACCAGGTGCTCGACCCCTGCCAGCTTGGCGTACGGCATCCTGAAGTGATCGAGCAGGCGTCCCGGCGTTGCCACCAGCACATCCACCCCGCTCCGGAATGCATGCTCCTGCGGCCCCATCCCGACCCCACCGAACACCGCGGCGCCGGTGATGGGCGTGTGCACGGCCAGGTCGTTGAGATCCTCGAGAATCTGGGCCGCGAGCTCCCGGGTCGGCGTGAGCACCAGCGCACGGGTCACGCCTCGCGGCCGCGCGATCAGCTTATGCAGAATCGGAAGGAGAAACGCCGCGGTCTTGCCGCTGCCGGTCATAGCGCACGCGAGCACATCCCGGCCGGCGAGAGCCGGAGGGATCGCTGCCTCCTGAATCGGCGTCGGGCGGGTGAACCCAAGCTCCTTGATGCCCTTCAGGAGATCGGGATGAAGCTTCAGGCCGCTGAATGGCACTAAGTCCTCTATTCTCTTGCGGTGACTGGCATCAGTCGGTCTCGCGCCGTACGGGTGGGGCTGCGCGCGCACCAAACGTGACCTCTACGGTGTAGCCGTCGGCGTGGATCAGCGCGCCCAGCAGCCGCCTTGCACTCTCTTCCGCGTGGGCCGCGACCCCCAGCTCTCCGGCAGCGCTGATCAACTGTTCGCGCGCCAGGGTGTAGATGGTATCCCGGTCGGCTGGCCGGAATGGATTCCACAACCCGCTGCGCTCGTCGTACGTTCGCAGCTGGGTCACTTCGACGCCGAGCACTTTGGCTGGGGGGAGCACGACCCGGACACGGCGCTCCTGCTCATCGACGTCCACCTGGGTTCCGGCATCCAGGTCGATTCCCGCCATCACCTTGCCGGTGACCACGACGAGTGACCGCTTGGTGGAGCCGAGGCGACGGTTCTGGTACACCACGACATCGCGGACCGTGGTTTCGCTGGTAACCAGCTGAGCCACCGCCCGCACTCGCTCGACCACCACCCCGTGGGTGACGGTCGTCTCACTCCGCCCCGGCAACAACCCGCGGGTGATCGGAACGAAGCGTTGAACCGCCAGACCGATGAGAAGGAGTGCCCCGCCGAGAAGCAGGAGGGAAATGACAACTGCCGCAACCGGCCGCCGGGGCCGTGGAGGGGCCATGCGACCGCTCAGAACTCCCGGCGCTTCATGTCCTTGAACAGGCGCTTGGTCTCGGCATCTTCTTCGGCGGGCTTCTGCCGCAAGGTGGAATCGAACTTGGCCGCGCGATCGGCCTTGGGAGGCACCACTTTCTCGGCGTTCTTCTTGGCCAGCGCCGCAATCCGCTGATCTTCACGCTTGGACATCACCCCTCCAAAAATAGGCTTGGTGGCTAGAAAGCCGGCCGGTGCGCCTGCTCGATGCTCTGGGCCAGCTCGCTCGCCGCCTCTCTGAGGCCGGCCAGCTCCCGGTGCCGTCCGCTGATGGCACCGGCCCGCAGGTCTCCACCCAGCCCGCGGCTCATCTCCGTCGCCCTCCGGATGCGAAACCTCTCCTGGAAGCCCTTGTAGTCGTCTCCACCCGCCGCACTCAGCAGGCCCCAGAGCCGGAGCCGCACATCATCGAGGGCGCTCTTGAAGTCCTCCAGCCCTTCCACCGGCGCGTGCCCCCGCGCCAGCCGCTCCTCGATCGCACTCAGTGTGGCATTCAGGATGGCTACCTGGTCCACCAAGCTTGGCTCCGCCATCAGCCCTCCGTCGCGTGATCGGCTCCTCTCGATGTGGGCGTAAAGAATCCTTGTAGCTGCACCTGGGCAAGGCCTGTGGCCTTTGCTGCACGACCTCGATGTCGAGGACCACGCATGGCATCGCCGCTCCCTGGAGCCTTCGACTCTTACTTTAAGTGGAGCTCAGTAAGCCAATGTTCTATTGTCAGTTAGCGTATCCGCGCTATGCACTCTCGGTGTAGAGGCGGGCGCCGATGTAGCCCCCCGCGACTGCCGCCACCAGACCACCCACACTGCTCCCACCGATCAGCGACCAGGAGTAGTACCCCATGAAGGCGTAGGAGGCGTAGGCCACATGTGCGGTGAGCCAGACGACGAGCGCCGCCGTCAAGGCGGTACGGGGGCCGGGCCCGAACCGTGGGCGAATGGCGGCGTACAGCCACACGATGATGATTCCCAGGATGAAGTCCACGATGACCCATCCCCACGTGCCGGACTCGGCCTTGGTGATGAGACCGGGGTTCAGCGCCTCGGTCTGGACCTTCCATCGCTCTCCCAGCAGGAACCCGTTGGTGACCGCATCGATGATGTTCATGACCAGACCGGCGGCGAGACCTCCCACCACAACGCGAGACGCATTCAGTTGCAGCATGCTGTCCTCCGGAGTCTGCTAGTGGGATGGCAAGGAAGCACCAAGTCCACGGGCCATGCCCGCGGCGAGGAACACCATGAGGGCGACGAGCCCCGCCTGCACCAGGCTGATCCGGGCAAGCCCGGGAGCAGTACTGGTGTCAGGCTGCTCTCCGCGGGCCACCTGGCGTCGCCACCTGATCAAGGTCATCATGGGCCGGACCTCCAGTACCAGGATGACGGCGAGCAGCGCCATCTTGCCGAGGAACAGGTGGTTGTGCAGGTAGTAAGCGGTGTCCTTCTCCACCCCGGCAAGAAGACGCCACAGGCCGGTAGCGATCCACAGTCCCGCGGCCATCCCCCAAAATGTGTCGGCCAGGAAGACGGAGCGGAGTCCCGCGGGGTCGAGGCGCGAGGTCAACGCCACCCGCCGAGCCCATACGGCACCGAGTCCGATTCCGAGTGCGAGCAGGTGAAAGCCGGCCAAGAGCCAACGCGTAGTCATGAGCTGCGATGCTCCATGTAGATCAGCGATCCGGCACCGAGGGTAAAGCCGAGTTTGGCATACAGCGCCTCGGCGTCACGGGTGAGGAGGGCCACGCGGCGCAACCGCTGGAGATCAGGGTGAGCCAACATGCACTCGGAAAGCCAGTGCCCCAGTCCCTGCCGCCGATAGCGGTCGGCGATTACCACGTCAGTCCAATAGGCGTAGGTGGCTAAATCGGTGACCACCCGGCCGAATCCGACCAGGACCTCGGTGTGATAGACTCCGAAGGAAACCGAATTGGCGATGGCGCGAGCGAGCACCGCAGAGTCCATCCCCACGGCCCAAAACGTCGCGCGCAGGAGGGTGAGCGCGGCGATGTTATCGATGCGCCCGCGGTCGGTAGAGACGGTGAATTCGCCCCGGCGCCATTCGACCGGCGGATCGCTCAAAGCCGGGGCTGACTGCCGGGCAGGGCCGTGTCCTCCCGGGACCGGCGCCAGAACAAGATGAGCATGGCGCCGAGATTGGCGATGGCGCAGCCGGCACCCACGAGAATGAGCCCCCGGGCCGCGTAGCGAAGCACCGCCATGCTGCGCACGTCGATGGCCACCAGCAGGAGCTTGGCACTGAGCAGTGCAGCAGCGGTCGAGAACAGCACCAGCTGGAGCAGCAGCAAGGGCCGGTACCCCAGTCCCGCGTAGAGCCAGTACATGGCGAGCACGACCAGCAGCCAGGCCAGCAGCCCGGTGCGGGTACTCTGTCCCAGCGGAAACTCCCGAATGAGAGGCACCACGATGAGCCCCAGCGCAGCGAGGGTGAGAAGCAGCTTCCAGCTGTTCCGCCACAGCTCCCCCGCCGAAGCATCTTCGGCCGTGTGCAGTTCTTCCTTGTCCACTCTTTCCTCGCTGGTCATGGTAGCCCGTGTCCAGCACGATTGAGAGCCCGCTTCATTCTACGTTCGTTCCCGCGTTCCGGCGAGGCTAGACGTGGGGGAACCGGGGATTCCACGCCACCTCCCAGAGGAACCCGTCCGGATCGGCGAAGTAGCCGGAGTAGCCACCCCAATCGGCCTCCTGGGCCGGCTTGACGATGCGGCCTCCCGCGCGGGCGGCGTCCTCGAGCAAGCGGTCCGCCTCGGCCTTTGAGCGGACGTTATGGGCCAGAGCGAACCCGGGAAACCCAGAGCCCGCGGCTGGCACTCCCGCGTCCTCCGCGAGCAGCTGCCGAGGGTACAGCGCAAGCCAGGTCCTGCCCAGCTCGAAGAACGAGACGGTGGGAGGAGAGTCCAGTCGGGTCAATCCGAGGCCCGCCTCATAAAAGCGGGTAGCGCGCTCGAGATCGGCGACACCGAGGGTGACAAAACTGAGCCGGGGCTCCATGATCGGTCTCCACGGAAGGATCCCAGGGGAAGCTGCGGCCAATGTCGCTCCCCGGCTACCTTTGCGTGAGCGGCAGCCTGCTGGATTGTGCAGGGCCGAGCTCCCCCATCCGATACTTCGTTCAGAGATGAAAACACCTCCGACTGATACAGGCCTGGGCCGGGAACGGATCCGCACCGTCATCGTGGACGACCACGACCGGATCGGCTGCCTGGTCGCGCGCCGGATCGCTCAGGTGATCCAGGAGCGCCGAGCCGCCGGCAGGCGGCCGGTGCTCGGCCTGGCTACCGGCTCGACTCCTATCGGGGTCTATCGCGAGCTGATCCGGATGCACCGTGACGAGGGGCTCAGCTTCGCCGACGTGATCACCTTCAATCTCGACGAATACTACCCGATGGATCCCGGCAGCATCCACTCATACCACCGGTTCATGTGGGAAAACCTTTTCTCCCAGCTCGACATTGCGGCGGCGAACGTCCACATCCCTCGAGGCGATGTGAGGCGAGATGAAGTGGAGGTCGAGTGCCGGCGCTACGAGGAGGCGATTCGAGCCGCGGGGGGCATCGATCTCCAGCTGCTGGGAATCGGGCGTACCGGCCACATCGGATTCAACGAGCCGGGGTCGGGAGCAGAAAGCCGTACCCGGGTCGTGACCCTCGATCTGGTGACTCGAAAGGACACGGCCGCGGACTTTTTCGGGGAGGAGAACGTACCTCGGGAAGCGATCACCATGGGTGTCGCAACGATCTTCGACGCCCGCGAAATCCTCATGCTCGCCACCGGCGAGCACAAGGCCGACATCGTTCGGCGGGCGGTCGAGGGCGAGGTCGATCATGAGGTTGCCGCCACCTTCCTCCAGCAGCATCCCGACACCACGTTCTATCTGGATGGACCCGCGGCCGCGGCGCTCACCCGGGTGGCGACGCCCTGGCTGCTCGGCCCGGTGGAATGGACCGGCAGCCTGGTGGTACGCGCGGTGGTGTGGCTGTCGCACCAGAGCAAGAAGGCGATTCTCAAGCTCACTCAACGCGACTACGCCGAGCACCGCCTGTCGGCCCTCGTAGCCCGGTACGGATCACCCGGCGCGCTCAACGGGGAAGTGTTCAACGCTCTCGGTGCCAAGATTCGGGGCCGCTCCAAGTTGCCGCGGGGAAAGCGCATCCTCTGCTTCTCACCCCATCCGGACGATGACGTCATCTCCATGGGCGGCATCCTGCACAAGCTGGCGGTGAATGGCAACGACATCACCGTTGCATACATGACCAGCGGTAATCTGGCGGTGTTCGATCACGATGTTCGCCGACATGTGGATTTCATGCGGCGATTGGCGCTGGAGCGGCGCCTCTCGAAGGACGCGGCCCAGGATCTGGGCACCCGGATCGACCGGTTCCTTGCCGGCAAGCAGGCGGGCGACGTAGACATTGCAGAAGTGCAGGACACCAAGCGCATCATCCGCGAGTCCGAGGCCGTGGCGGGTATCCGCACGCTGGGGCTCGACGAGCGGGCCGCCCGCTTCCTCGACCTTCCGTTCTATCGCACCGGGAAGGTCAGGAAGGATCCCATAGGCCAGGACGATGTGGCCATCGTGCAGGCGCTGCTGGAGGAGCTTCGCCCCGAGCTGGTGTTCGTTGCCGGCGACCTCTCCGACCCGCATGGGACCCATAGGCTCTGCAAGGAAGCCATCCAGCGGGCGCTGGAGCAGTCGGTGGCCGCCGGCCTGGAACGGCCCGAAGTGTGGTTGTATCGAGGGGCATGGCAGGAGTGGCCCGTGACCGAGGCAACCTGGCTGGTACCCCTCTCGCAGGAGGAGCTCCGGCTCAAGATCCAGGCGATCTTCAAGCACCAATCACAGAAGGACACGGCCCCGTTTCCGGGGCCGGACGAGCGCGAGTTCTGGCAGCGGGTAGAGGCACGGAACAAGGGGACGGCGGCGGAGCTCGACCGGCTGGGGCTGGCCGAGTACTTCGCGATGGAGGCCTATGTGGTCGAGCCTTATGGCGGGATTGAGTCGCTCGCAGCCAGCAGCTCCCAGCGCCCGTAGACCGAAACCCGGACCTCGGCATCCGGGGGTCTGGCCCTCAGACCATCCCGATTGCCGGTGCTGTTACTGGGGCTGAGTGCGGGACGAAGGTCGTAGAATGAGTCTGCCGACGCGGGCTTCTCCGTGGTCAGCTCCAGTGGACGCCCCACCCTGCCTCCGCCGGCTTCGGCCATCAGCTCCGCATTGCGTCGCGCCTGGCGGGTGGCCTCGGCCAGCGCCTCCTGACCTGCCTCCTGAACCCGGCTCGAGCTGAACTGAACCGACACCAGCTTCTGGGCTCCTGCCCCCAGGGCTGCATCCAGCACCGCACCCACCCGCTTCAGATCACGGATGCGAACCACGATCAAATCCTTGAAGACGTACGTCGTATCGTAGCGTCTAAACTCGGAGTTCTGTTTGATCTCCATTTGGGTGGCCTGGTCCCAGGGGTAGGACACGGATCCCCGGCCCAGGATCGAATCGTCGGGGACCCCTGCCTTCTTTACCGCGCGCCGAATCGCCTCTCCTATGACGAGCGCGGCCCGGGACGCGTCCTTCAGCGTGGAATCTCGGGCGGAAAATTCGAACTGCGCAATGGCCAGATCGGGTGGGATGGAGCGGGTGGCAGTCGCAGTCGTCCGGATCTGCGATGCCCCGAAATACGGCGCGAGGACAGACGGCTTCTGTGCGTTGAGGCTCGAGACGGTCGAGCCGGCTAGCAGGAGGAAAACGTAGAGCCGCATACCGCATCACCCAGTACGAAGACATCACCCTGCCCACCCGTCAAAGGTGACGTCGCAGTGTGCTTTCGAGGGTTACGCGCGGATTACGGATGGATGACAATCCGTGAGACGGCGCCTGCACTGCAGAAATTTGCATCTAGGCACGGCCTCGCATCTTCGCCACCCACCAGCGCAGGCCTACGAACAAGAAGCGCCAGTCGTGCAGGAACTCGGGAGGCTTGCCCTCGATGGCATGCCCGACAAACTGGAAAATCCAGCCGAGCACGAACAGCCCCAGGGCGGCGGGCCACAACCCCCCGACCCAGATTGCCGCCACCAAGAGCGGAATCGACAGGGCAATGAGCGGAATACCGAGGGTATGGCACAGGCGATTGATCGGGTGCTGATGACTCCGGCCATACTGTGCAATCCACTCGTCCCAGCTTTTTCCGCCGAGCATGAGACCTCCCGATGCGTGGGTCGCTATTTCACTGAAATGTGTTGCTTGGGGTTTTTGCCAGCCAGCCGGCAAACGCTGCCATTGGCAGATCAGCATGCTCCTCCCTTCATCGAAGCGAGGCAGTCATCCTGCCGTCGAGCGACACTGGCGACTCCAGGAGTTATCTCTGTTCGGTCTATTGCGCGAGCCGGCGGGCGATGTCCTGGAGCTGACCGGCGTGCCTCGCCTCATGCTGTCCCACGAACAGAACCCATTGATACAGGTTGAGTGAGCCGAGGAGGGGGTGCGGATACTCGATCCGGCCCAGAGCCAGACCGTCCCCGGCCTCGAGCGCGGAGACCAGCACCTGGCGCGACTCCGTCAGCGCCGCCACCGCCTGCGCGGCGGTAAGGTCGCCTCGCGGCATTACCGGGTCGGGCGCGCTGAGATGGAAACTGCGGTCGAGAAGGCGCAGGGTATCGAGCGAGCCCAGCATGGAGCCGCCTTCGTGCTCCGGCTCGAGGCCGGCGGCCTTGGCCTGCTCCACCGACCGGGTGAGCAACCTGGCAATGCCTTTCTCGACCCGGTGCAGATGCTCGAGCACCTCCGCAACCGACCAGATGGCGGGATCCAGACGCCGGTCCCGCAGTGCCTCGGGGATAAGCGAGACGGCGTCGAAGAGCCCGGCGCGTTGCCGCTCGGTGTAGGCTAGCAGCTCAGCAAGTCTGGGGTGCATGCCAATAACCTAGCCCCGCACGTTTGATGACGCCTGTGTATCCTGCCCCGGTCATGCCGTGAATCCTACGCCCGAGTGTCGCGTAGGGAGATGGACCGCAAGCCCACACCGCAGCGCGGGAGGCTGGATCATGACTCGACTTCGCCGGGTGATCACGGTCGGCCTCAGCGGCCTGCTGCTCACCGCGGGACAGCGCATCGCAGCCCAGGACCAGAGAACCGCTCTTCTCACTACCGAGCGGGCCACCGCGGAGCGGAGCCACGATTCGGGTTTTGCGGATGCCGTCCTTGGCAGCATGCACCGGGACGGAATTCTGCTTTGGCCCGGTGCGCCCGTCGTGGCCGGAGCTTCCGACTTGAAACGGTTTCTGGCGGGGCTTCCCACCGACTCGCTTCAGCTCACCTGGCAGCCGCTGGGTGTCGAGCTCGCCCGGGACTCGAGCCTCGGCATAACGTGGGGGGTGAGCGTGGCCGGCGCCAGCCGGCGGGCACCCGAGATCGGTAGTTACATCGCTGCCTGGCGACGCGACGGGACCAGCTGGACGATCGCCGCGCTGGTGTTTGCTGGAATGCCCCGGCTTCCCAAGCCGAAGCAAACCGGCGGAATCCCGCCGAGCAGGGCGGCCATCGAGGCGCGCGGGAGCGGGGGGCCTTTTGTCGCCGCCGATCTCGCCTTTGCGCGGCTCGCAGCCGACAGTGGGGCCGCTGTGGCGTTCGAGCGATGGGCTGCTCCAGAGGCGGTCACCTTCGGGGATCGAGGTCTGCTCACCCGAGGCCCCCGGGCCATCGGCCGAGCGGTGGACTTCCCCGCCCTGTGGCGCTGGCATCCGGTGGCCGCCGGCGCCGCCGGCAGCGGCGATCTCGGCTGGACCGTGGGCGAAGCCATCATCGCCAGCAAGGATCGTCAGCCTACCCATTCCAAGTACCTTACGATCTGGACTCGGCAGAGCAACGGGGCCGTCCGATTCCTGACCGACGGCGGCAACGGAAGGCCGGCAACACCGTGAGCTGAGCTCGTCTAGCGCAGACTTTCCGATACCCGGGCGAGAAGCGCCACCAGCGTCACGATAGCGAAGACGAGCACCACGGCGGCCGCCATCAGAATCCAGCGGACCCGCCGAAGCCCCGCCTGCTGCAGCCGAATCGATTCCTGCTGATTCCGCAGCGCTTCACGGTAGTTCTCGACATGGGCTCGTTGCAGGTCGCGGAGCTCCTCGAGCAGCCGGATCACGCGATCATCGGTCATTGGCTCACTCACCATGCCTCCTCCGCCAGGACTCCTTATACTGGGTCATGCTGACTTCCTGGAAACGGGCCGCGGTCTTCCTTTGGCGCGCGCTGCGCCTCCGCTGTCCCAACTGTGGGGCCGGGCGGATCTTCGAGTCATGGCTCCGCATACGTCCACGCTGCCCGGTGTGTGGACTACGATTGGAGCGGGGTGAGGAGGGATATCAGGTCGGCGCATACATGTTCAACATCGTCGCGGCCGAGCTGGCGTTCGCCCTCGTCTTTCTCGGCATCCTGGCCGCCACCTGGCCCACTCCCCCCTGGGACCTGCTCCTGTACGGCGGCGCTGTCCTGATGGTTGTTGCTCCAATCCTGTTCTACCCCTTCGCCAAGACTCTCTTTCTTGGGTTCGATCTGATCTTTCGCCCGCCATCCCCGTCGGATTTCTGCTAGTCCGACCAGGGCTGGCCGGCACCCCGCACGGCGCGCACTGGCTCTACCTCGTAGGTCGTGACTTCCAGCCGATACCCCGACGGGTCCGAGAAGTAGACCGACCAGGCACCGCCATGGTCCACCACCCGCGCGTCCTTCACACCGAGCCCGGCCATCCTTGCGGTGAATGCCAGAAATTCGGTTGCGCTCACCCGAAACGCCACCCGGTGAAACCCGGCGGTAGGACGGCTCCCTTGGCCCTCGCCGGCGAACAGGGCCAGCTTGGTCTTGCCACCATCGGGCGAGATCATCATCGGGCCGTCGGGGTCGGAGGCCCACGATTCGGTCCCAGCCACGGGCTCACAGCCAAGCACCCGGGCGTACCAGGCGGCCGCGCTGACCCGGTCGGGGACGTACAGCTCGACGTGATCCAGGGTGAAGCGGGGCTCCCGGGCATTGCTCACGGAAGATGGCCGAAATCAGAATCCATGATCACTCCCCCAGCGGTCCGGAATAGCTCTCTGAGCACCGACCGATGGCACCGGGATTCATCGGCGCAGTAGCAGCCCACGGAAAAGTTCTGCCGTGCGGAGAGGGCGGCCAGCAATGCGATCAGTCGTTGCGCTGCCGGCCTCCGCATCTCGGCCCGGTAGCGGCGCACGAATGTGGCCCAGCGCCTCGGGGTGAGCGGCTGGGAGGAGGCCCAGGAGACCAGTGGAGCGCTTGGCGCCAGGTCGGGAACCCAAACGTCGAAGTAGTCGCGCCGCCCGAAATCCTCCTTCCGCACGCCGCGAGGAGGGCGGCGCACGGTTCCGAGGCGGACGCCCTCGTCATCGTGGCGAGGGGTTCCGAGGCGGACGACGCGGATACCCAAGGTGTCGCCTCCGGCAGCCCTGGTCAGCTGTTGCGGAGTTGTGCGGCGAGACGCTTGGGCGCCGCCAGCAGGTAGGCATCGAGGAGCAGATCGGCGAGGTCGTCCCACGCCACCGCGCCATCGAGCCACACACCGACCCAGCCACTCGGTCCCACGTACGGCGGCACGAAGAAGCGCCCGGGCTCGGCCTTCACCATCATCGCCTGATTCGTCGCGGAGGCCTTACACCATACCGCGGGGCGGCCGGCACCATGGTGGTTGCCCGCGCCGGCGTACATGGCGAATAGCTTATTGCGTATCCGGAAGGTCGGTTCACCCCAGGCCTCGACTTCATGGGCCTCGGGCAAGGCGAGACAGAGCTTACGCAGGCGGGATAGGACGCGTGGCGATGCCATCGAGAGAATTCCGGGTCAGAGCGAGGCTGAACGAGCCCGGAATCTACGTCGCCAGCCGCATTCCGCGCTTGCCCACGCGCGGGTGGAATGCGGCCACGTCCCCGGCCGCCATCGCGTAGAGGATCCGCGAGGAAGGGCTACGCCAGCGGGCCCTTACCCAGGAACTGAATCAGGGTCGCCTCGGGTGTGCGGCTGTTGAAGTGGGTCTCGCTGATGTTGGCCATGCCTCGTTGCCCGTTGTCCAGCGTCAGCCAGATCCGCTCGCTCGGCAGAAACCCATCGGCGGTGCGGGACATGAACTCCCCATGCCAGGACTGGCGGCCCGTAGTCGAGTCGGTAACGGTTACCCGCACGTCGACCTCCTTCAACGCCTTCCGGTTGGACCGCTCGATGAGTGCCTTCAGAGACTGCATGAGACGCCTGCTTTCTCGTGTGGGAAATCTCAGTAATCCAGTTTCAGGCCCGGGCCGGCTGATGCTTTGACCACCACTTGTGGGCCTGCTGTTCGGTCCATAGCCCCGCCCCGTTGACCTCTCCCAGCCGGGTCGACAGCTCCCGCGCCGACTGCGGCCGCTCGGTGGGGTTCTTGGCCAGGCAGGAGAGCACCAACTGGTCGAGCTCCGGTGGTATGGCCTGCTCGGCGCGAGACGACGGGGCCGGCGGTGGAGTATGCACGTGGTGCATGAGGAGCGCCATCGAGGTGTCCGCAGTGAATACCAGCTGCCCCGTCAGCAGCCAGTAGGCCACGCACCCCGTAGCGTAAATATCCACCCTGCCGTCCAGCTTGGATCGGCCCAACGCCTGCTCGGGTGCGATGAATGCCGGTGTGCCGTGGACCGTGTGCTCGCGAGTCAGGGTCTGCCCGGCGTCTCCATGGTCGTCGAACGCCTTGACCAGGCCGAAATCGAGAACCTTCACGAAGTCACAGTCCTCACCGTAGCGACACAGAAAGATGTTCGCCGGCTTGATGTCGCGATGAACCAGGCCGCAGGATTCCGCCTCGGACAAGGAGTGACACACCTGGCGCAGCAGGTAGATGGCCCGTTCCGCCGGCACCGGGCCGAAGCGCCGCACCAGCCGGTCTGCGTCGAGCCCATCCAGCAATTCCATCGCGTAGTAGAAATCGCCGTTGTTGGCCAGCCCGAAGTCGAAGAGGTTCACCGTGTGGGGGGAGCGAAGCCGGGCGATCGCCTGAGCCTCTCGTTCGAAACGGTGCTGCAGATCGGGTGGAGCACCCCGCCCCTGCTCGGTCGCAAGGGCGGGACGAATGACCTTGATGGCGGCCGGTCGGGCCAGCATTCGATGCTGCGCCCGCCAGACCTCGCCCATTCCACCCTGCCCCAGCCGTTCTTCCAGCCGGTAGCTCCCCAACTCCCTCGCCGCCGCCACCTCCCGTCCCAACCGGTAGATCACTCGGGCACCCATGTAGGCAAACACGACCGCAAAGGCGCCGCTGAAGACCAGGTCGACGTAGTCGCCGGCATTCGCCTCTACCTTGCCGGTCACCTCGAGCAGCAAGAGCGCCAGCAGAGGCATCGCTGCCGCGAGCATGGCGGCCGCGAGCATCCGGCGCGGCGGCCCCGGCAGGATCAGGGGAAACAGGATGACCACCGCCGGAACCCAGGTGAGGTTGGGGAGCTCGCCCTTGTCCAGGTAGAACTGCCAGAAGGTCGCCACCGCCATCACGAAACAGATGACTACTTCGTAGACCAGGCCGAGGGTGTGAAGGCGGGTCGCAGACACCTTGCGACTGCCTGCGGCCCGCCAGAGCACGGCGGAGGCCACTACGGCGCCGATATTGAGCGCCAGGAACCCGGTCCTCGCGAACGAGCCGGCGGTCAAGGGAACGCGTGCGAGAGTAGCTACCGACCAGGCAAGAAAGTAGAGAACCGGATCGAAGGCGAAGGCGATGAGGATGAGCATCGTGAGAAGACGCAGCCGCCCGCGAACCTGCTCCAGGAGATCGGCGGGAAGCGAGGACGATAGACCTCGCTCGTCGGAGCGCGCTTCGGGGGGCAACAGCGTAACGTGCTCGTGCATGCCAGGCTCCGCGGGGGCGTTGGCTCAGCTGGGTTGCACCGCGGATCGAGTTACTCCTCGAGCGCGATCGGATCGGCCGGAGCGCCCTCGACCGGGGTCTCTTCAGCCGATTCCTTTGCCCGCTCGAGCTTGCGCTGTTTCTTCTCTTCCTTCTGGCGCTGCTTGGTCAGTTCCTTCTGCCGCTTCTCGAACCCGTAATTGCGCTTTGGCAAAGATGCTCCAAGTGATGCAGTCCGGCCGGCGACCGGCCGGACGCTGGGAAAACCGCCTGCGAGCGCCTGTCAGCTAGACAGTTACCACTCGAGCAGGCCGTCTTCTTCGAGGAAGGCTGCAACCAGGACCAGCTGGGGAAAGCTCGGCGCCTCCTTGAAGGCTCGCGCCGCATCCCGGAGCGCGGGCGAGGCATGTTGGCCGCTGCGCAGGCGAAACTGACGGTGGGTGATGGCCAGCTCGTTGAACACCCGGCGGAGGGAGCTGGCTTCACGGGTTGGGGTCGGCGTCGCCGTCTGCGGGCTCACCGCTGCGGGCTGGCTGGCTTTCGGCGGTCGCACCCGCTTGGAACGAGGGCGTGAGGCGCGGGCCCTTTGATCCAGGGCGAGCCCGACTTCGGCCATGCGGGCCTGGACCCGTTCGGCCAGAGGATGTATCGCGGTAGACGCCGTCGGGCTTGGCTGAGCCGATTTCTTTTTGGGCATGAGGTCCTACCAGAGAGGGAGCAGCCACATCAAGGATGAAGCGGAAGCAGATGAAACTTAACCTCATCGAGGCCCTTTCAGGAGAGCGTCGAGGCAACTCGCTGCCGCGCCGAGTGATGCGGTGCGCTCAGCGGGGCCGAAGCAGCCGAGTCAGGGCCCGGTCCAGGGCGGCGGCAAATGCCTGTTTGGCCCGGGCATCGTAGGGCGGCGGCCCGCTGGTTACCGCTCCCCCACGACGCAATGCCTCCATGAAATCACGGATGGAAAGCCGTTCCCCTATCGTCTCGGCGGTATGTTCCTCGCCACGAGGGTCCAGAACCACGACCTGCCTCGGGACCAGGAGCGCGGCCAGAGGAATGTCCTGGGTGACCACCAGATCGCCGGCTTCGGCGTGCTCGGCGATGTACTGGTCGGCTACATCCGGACCCCCCTCGACCCACACGGCAGTGACCAGCGGGACCCCCGGTGGGGCCTGGAGCCGCTGATTTGCCACCAGGACGGTTGCCACACCGAGCCGTCTTGCCGCCCGGTACACCAGATCCTTGACGTCCCGGGGCGCGGCGTCGGCATCCACCCAGATTCTCAGGGTCGGTCTCCCAGGAACACTGTGTCAGCCGTGGTGACCGTGCTCTGTGCCGTGATAGGCATGGACGACGGCATGCCCGCGGCCCCGAAGGATCAACCACCGGTTCAAGGGGTAGGCCGCCACTCCCGCGAGCAACAGGGAGGCCGCCATACTGGCCCAGAAGAGCGGGCTGGATACCCGGGCATCCATCGCGCCGGGAATGACCAGCAGAACGGCGTTGTCGACGATTTCCATCAGTGCGATGGAGAGGGTGTCTGACGCGAATGCCAGCCCAAGCACGGTCTTCCACCCGAGCCCGGCACTCCTCAAGGGAATGAGGGTGAGCGTGTACCCGAAGATGAATGCCAGGATCACCGCGACGACGATGGTCGTGGGATTGGACCAGCCGAGGGTCGCGCCGAGGGCCATGCCCAGAATCTCCCCGATGCTGCAGCCGGCGAGGCAGTGCACCGTTGCCCGCAGCGCGAGCTGATGCGGAGAGCTTCCGCGTCCGGCCTTCATGTCCCCGGCGATGGAGTCTACCTCGCGGACACGGCGTTCAGGTCTCGAAACGATCCGCCGAAGTAGCTGCTGTTCCAGTACGCCTTGTGGGCCACCTCCGCCGCCACCTGCCGCGCTCCGTCGGGCGTGTCGGCAAAGACAACCACCCGGGTTCCCTTATCCTTCTTGGGGAGCCGCCCATCGTCGTTCGCCGCTTCAGCCTCGCCCGGCCGAATGTTGACCGCCCCGGGCAGTGTGCCACGGGCAAAATCCGCTGCGGTCCGCGCGTCGACCCACACGGCCGTCTTGTCTCCAGCCCGGATGTATCGCGCTCCAGCGAGATCGGTCTGCACCGTGTTCCCGAGAGCGCGCCACACCGGCAAGCCGAGCTGGTACCGCTTCACGTTGGTGTACCCCCGTCCAATCAGCTCCTGAGACAGGCGCTTGGACTTTCCGCAGAACGGCCCATTGCAGTACAGCACCAGCGCCGCCGCCTTGTCCGGGTACGCACGCACGACTTGCTCCACTTCCTTTTCGTACAGGTTGATGCTTCCGGGTATGTGCGCGATGGCGTACTCCTGAGCCGAGCGGACATCGAGGACCGGGGTGCTTCTCGCCTCGAGAAGCTGCTGGAGCTGTTCGGTGCTCAGCTCCGGGGTGACCGGCTGTGGCTCACCGAGCGTGGCCTGCCAGATGGTGGGTCGGGTCTGGGTCGCGCTCAGCCGGATGGGATTGGGAAGGTAGGTTGCAGCTCCGAGCAGGAGCAGGCATCCTAGCCGGGTCGGCCATGTGGCATGCATACAGCCTCCGTTCTCTTCAAGGTTCTACGGGCTTCAATGCCTCAAGTTGGGCACGGAGATCCTTGGGGCGGGTCCCCAGCAGATCTCCGGTGACGCTGACATAAATTTCCGGCCCTCCCCGCCCAAATCCGGAGGCATTGGGATATGCGATGACCCAGCCGCGCGGCTTGGCCGGCAGATTCGGAATACCGGTGAAGGCGAACCGGCTGGTAGGGGGGCCAAGTGTAGGCGGATTGGGGCCTACCAGTTTCCCGGCGGTAAAACGGGCGCCGGCATACGAGCCGCCGGCGAGAGCGGCGCCGATGACGAGAAGCAGGAAGAGCGCTCGCATAGGGTCTCCTGAGATGCGACGGGGGCCGGGGCAAGTAAGCCATGCGACGACGAAAATGCGACACGCCGCGCCTGGAGCGTGTCGCAAAAGCGACCAGCCGGCCCTTTGACGGGGGTCGGTCGCCACCGCCAAAGCGTGGCCCGGAGGGGTGACCCGGCCGCTCAGGACTCCCGGGTGGCCGCCCGCCGGGCCTCGGCCAGGTAGGCCGGCTCCAGCTGCATCAGGCTGGCCATCTTCCGAACCAGATGGGTCTCGTGGTCGCTCAGACGCCCGTCGGCCAGGATGACCCCCCACATCACTTCGGCGAGTGCCATCCGCTGAGCCAGAGTGTACTCCGCGGCGACCAGCCGGGTGAATTGAAAATGGTCCAGGGATTGGGCCCGTGCCGCCTCGGCCAGACGCAGGAGCTCTGCCCCCGACGGCTCGTCGAGACCGAATTGGCGCTGGAGCGTGCTTTCGATGTGCCGTTGCTCTTCGGGGCTGAATTCGTTGTCGGCATGGGCCAGCTCCAGAAGCAGCGCACAGGCGGCCAGCTGTACCGGGTCGGGTGCCGGGGCGGCGCTGGGATCCGCTGTTGGAACAAGACGCTCGCGAACGAATCGGCGAATGGTCTCGAGCATTCAGCGGTCAATCACGTCAGCGCCACCTCGGCGCCGGGGCCAACCACGGTGGTCCAGGGCCGTACCCGCCACCCGATGACAATACCGCTTTGGACATAGGGGTCAGCAGCCGCAAAGGTCCGGGCCACCTCCGGGGTTGGCCCCCGGAACAACAGCACCGCAGCGTCCACCGGATCGGCCAGGGCTCCGCCCAGCACCAGGTCACCCCGCTCGACGAAGGGACGGGCGTACTCCAGATGTGCGGCCCGGAACGGCAGGCGGCGGAGGGCGTAGTCAGGGACGACATCGTAGAACAGGAGGTAGTGCATGGAACCTCAGCCATTTGCCGGCCGGTGACGGCATCAACGGGCGGGCACCACAAAAAGTTAGCCCGCGGTAACCAACAACAGAAGAGTGAACCGGGGGATGGGACGATTGGCTATGCGTCTGACGCCAGCAGCCTGATTTCCGGGCCGTCATCGGAGAGCCGGATCATCCGATCGAAGCTCATGCCGATCTTTTCCAGCACCCTGATCGAGCCGCCGTTGTCCTCATCGGTGATGGCCACGATGCGCCCGAGCCCCAAAACGCCTCTCGCGTAACTCATGACCGCGGCGGCCGATTCGACAGCGTATCCCTTGGACCGGTACTGCGGGAGGAAGGCAAACCCGATGTCGACATCGGGCAAGGTATCGCGCTTCAGCAGGCCGCAGATCCCGATCGGGCTCTTCGAGCCCTTGAGCTCGACCACCCACAGGCCGAAGCCGTGCCGCTCATAGCTGTCCATCGGTCCGGTCAGGATATACTGGCGTGCATCCTCCGGCGTCCGCACTCCCTTGTCTCCCACGAATCGAAGGAAAGAAGGGTCGTTGAGCAGCTCGAGGATGAACTCGGCATCGTCCACCGACATCCGGCGGAGGCTCAGCCGCTCGGTTTGAAGGAGGCTCACGGGGTCTGCCGGCTCAAGCGCCCTCGCAGGCCGCTACCCAGTATCGCTCCCAGCAGAGCGAGCACAGTGTAGAAGGCGAGGAACACCATACCGAGCGGCCAGAGCCCGCCACTGGAGGGATCGCGCAGCACGCCTCCCAGCAGGACCATCACCTGCCCAACGAAGATGCCGGCGACAAACAGTCGCGAATCTCCCGGAAACAGAAGACCTCCCAGCAAGCCGGCACCCAGCAGGGAGGCCTCGTAGTAGCCGCCCCCAGCGTCCCAGGGCTCCCGTCTTCCGGTGACGAGGGGGGAGAGCAACCAGATCCCAACCCCGATGGCGAGGCCCATCAGGAAACGTCTCACGAATCGGGAGAAGCGGCAGGCGGGGGCAGACGCCAGAATGGATCGGTGAGGCCCAGGCTGGTGAACACGGCCTGGGCCTCGGGGGCCGTGCGGCGGCGCCATGCCGGTTCGAGGCGATCGGCGTACCACGCCTCGGCCAGCGCCCAGGCGGTCGAAAGCGACATGGTCGAGCCGACAGGCCGGCTCCGTTCCCTGCACCAGCGCGCCACATCCTCCTCCGACCGGAAGAGCAGAATCGTCGATCAGGTAAAGCCGATATCATCCCACCACGAGGCGGCGGGAACTGCGAAGTGGACCACCCCGGACCCGGCCGAGAGCGAGCGGCCCGTAGTGCGGATCGATGGTGGGTCACCGCAGTCGGGGCAATTGGAAGTGATTTCGGCAGGGGCCTGGAGCATCGCCGAAATCCCCAGGGCGTCCCAGGCGCAGTTTGCCCACCACTCGCCCCCCGAGGTGCGAACCCGGAAGGCGGTGGGAACTGCCGAGAAGGGCATGGCCATCCAAAGCCGGCGGCTGGCCGGGTCCAGCACCAGCACGTGGGCGGCGGCGAGCCGTTCGAGACTGGCGGCGACTGCTGCCGGCGCAGTACCGAGCTGGTCGCTGAGGTCGCGGACCGTGGGAGCGAGGCCGTGACGGACAAAGTGGCGATACACGGACAACCGGACTCGGCCATCGAACTCGGCGGATTCCATTCAGCCCGCGGCTCCGTAAAGGATGCGTTCTTCCAGGGCGAACCCGGGCCTAATCTGCTGCGCCATGGCTCCTCCTGGTGGTTGGAGACCTTCCAGCCCGGAAGTGTCGGGAATCACTGCCGGTACCGGACTCAGCTGGTGATCTTATCTATCCCTTGTCCGCGAGCAACCTATGCCGGCCGTCCACCGCGTGCCCATGCTTCTCATGGTCCTCTTAACTCTCTCGTGCAGCAGCAGCGGGTCGCCCGACACCACCCCCGAACCCGACTCGGGTGATCAACCGCGAGCGCGGATCGAGAATCGCGCCTCCCTCGACATGGACATCTTCGCCATCCGCAGCGATGGCGAGCGCATCCGCCTCGGATTCCTCCCCGGAGGCGAGACCGCCGTGTTCGCCCTCCCCTCCACGGTGACCGCCGGAGCCAACTCCATCCGCTTCGAGGCGCGGCCAGTACGTCACGGCGGGGACCCGGTGATTAGTGAGCCGTTCGGGGTGCGGGAACAGATCACCTGGTCGATATCGCCACAGTAGCGGCGCGCGTCTGTCATACCGCCAAGCGGGAGGACTGCATGGCAACCCGGCTGGATAAAACCATCAAGCGGGAGCTCGAGCTCGAGGGAAAGCTCTACACCGTGAGCGTTGGTCCCCAGGGCGTCAGGATCGTACCCAAGGGCGGACGGAAGGGGCACGAGCTCACCTGGGACGCGCTGGTGAGCGGCGACGCCGAGCTCCGTCGCGATCTCAACATCTCGCTCGATGTGTATGACGCGCTCCAGCAACCCGAGTGATTCGGGTGTGGTTCACCAACTGGAATAAAGAGGGACGACCGGAGGTGCTTCAGTGCCCGGGGCGGGACTCGAACCCGCACGGGGTTTCCCCCAAGGGATTTTAAGTCCCTTGCGTCTACCGATTCCGCCACCCGGGCCAGGGGGTGAGCAAATATACCGACTTAATCGGGAATCGTCTCGCGCCGCACCCCACGGGATGCCCGGGTGCACCAGGTCTTGGGCAACCGCTGGTACCGCTTCTGAAAATCACCGCCGATCTCCGCCACAATCCTCGCTTCCCGCGCTGGCGGCGCCAGCACTACCACCGCCCCGCCCCAGCCCGCCCCGGTGAGCCTGGCACCGAAGGCGCCGTGCTCAACCGCCGAGGTCACGATGAGATCCGCCTCCGGAATCGTGGATTCGTAGTCGGCTCGAAGTGACTCGTGCCCCTCGACCAGCAGCCGGCCCAGTGTGGCCAGATCGCCGGCTGCCAGCGCACCGGCTGCGGCCCGGGTGCGCGCCGTCTCGGTGACGACGTGCCGGACTCGAGGTACCAGGGGAGGGGGAAGCCGGCGCTCGATCTCGGGCAGGTCACCCGGCAAGAGTTGGGCAAGGTAAGCCAACCCCGGGCGCCAATCCCGACAGAAGGCCAGCGCTTCCTCGCACTCACGGCGTCGTTGGTTGAGCCCGCCGCCGGTGAGCCGGTGGGACACACCAGTCTCCACGATCCAGAGCCGGCCAGGAAACGGGACCGGTTGCAGCACGCCGCTCGCGGTCTCGAACAGGAGCGCTGAGCTCCGGTGCGCGTGGGCCGCGATGGTCTGATCCATTCGACCACAACGAACGCCGACCTGATAATGCTCGGCGCGAAACGCCACCTCCACGAGCGCGGCAGGAGAGAGCCGCTTTCCGGCCAGCAGGCTCAACGCCTTGGCGGCCGCCACCGCCAGCGCAGCCGACGAGGAAAGGCCCGCCCCGATGGGGACGTCGGTGGCCAACGCCAGCTCTGCGCCGGGGGGCGCGGCACGTATCGCCCGAAGCTCTCGGACCACGCCGACGACATAGTCGGTCCAGGCCCGCCGCATGGGCGCGGCGATATCGATCTGGTGAATCTCGCCATCCGAACCCGAAACCACTGCCCAGTGTGGGGCTGCACGGGCAGCCACTGCGGTGCGCCGTTCCAGGGCCACCGGCAGGACCGGGCCGCCGTTATAATCGGTGTGCTCCCCGATCAGATTCACCCGCCCAGGCGCCGATGCTGCCACCGTCGGTCGGGTAGCAAAGGTCGAGGTAAACAGCGAAGTTGCGAGCCTTGCGGACGACAGGCGAGTCGGGTTGAACGGCTTCTCTCGGGAGGGACTGTGGGGCATTGCGTGCGGCGCCTCGGAGTGATCGCCTGTCTGGTCCTGCCATCGCGGGTGTGGGCGCAGTTCTCACCGGTGGGGGTGCCGGCCGGCACACTCCGGGTCGAGCTGGACGGGTCACTGGAAACCTTCGACCGGCAGTTCCGCAACGGCACGCGGGAGGGCTACGGCGCCGATCTTTCCAGCCCGGCGCTCGGCAGCGACCGGATTCCCCTCCTGATAGACGCCGACATGCGAATCGGCCGGATCGTCGGCAACAGCGGCTACCATCTCAATCTAGGTGCGCTGACCACGGATGCGCTGGCCGATGTCGGCAAGGGAGGCTTCGGATTGGGCCTTGGTCTCACCAATCGAATCACGATCTTCGGACGCATTCCGCTGGTGCGTACCCGGGTGCAGCCGCGCCTGCAGCTCGACCCTGCCGGTACCGATGCCGGCCTCAACCCTGGCGACGCCAGCCAGATCTCCTTCTTTCAGGATTTCGATGCCGCGCTGGCGACGCTGAGCAGCAAGCTCGCCGCTGGTGACTACAACGGAAATCCGGCGCAGCGAACGCTGGCGGAGGCTACGCTGGCCGACGCCACCGCCCTGCGGTCCGACCTGTTCGGACTGTTGGCCGATCCTCTAACGGCGTCGCCGGTCGTGCCCACGGCCGCCAGCGGAGCCGGTGCCACGGTGCTGACCCGCATACAAGGACTCCAGAACACGCTGACATCCAGTCTGGATGTCCCGGGCTTCGACCTGATTCCGGTACTCCCCCTCGATCCGTTGGGCGAGGATGGATTGAGACAGGTGCTCGCCGGGCCTCTGGCCCTCCGAGTGGGTGAATCCAGAGTGACCTTCCGAGGCGATGCCGAGGCCGGCGTCTCCTTTACCCTCGTGGATGGTTGGGATCGTGGCGTCAGGCGGGGTGGGCTCCGGGCTGCGGTGTCGGGACTGGTGCGTTTTCCCACCGGACTCCGCGAGCAGACCGACCGACCGCTCGATATCGGCACGAGTGGCGGCCACACCGATGTCCAGATCGACCTGGTCACCGATATCGGCGCCGGCGCCTTCGGCGCCCGGCTGGCTGGCAGCTATGTCCGGCAGTTCCCCCTCGACGTGGTGGCCCGGGTGGGACCACCCAGCCAACCCTTTGTCGGGCCCGACCGGCTCGCGCGGGTGCGGCGAGATCCCGGCGATATCGTTGCGATCGAGGTTCGCCCGTTCTACCGGTTGGCCCGGACGCTGGCACTCCAGGCCGGCGTGCAGCACTGGACCCGCAAGGAGGACCAGGTCTCCTATTCGTCCCCCGCAGACGCGCTACCCGGTGTGGACCCGGGCGTGCTCGCTGAAGAGACCGCAGCCAATGCCACGCAACTCTCCGCCGGCATCACCTACTCCAATCCGGGCCGGCTCAGGCCGGGTGGCAAAGGGTTGCCGGTGGATGCGAGCTGGAGCTATGAGCGGGTGCTGCGCTCGAGCAAGGGCCGGGTACCGGACACCCATCGGGTCCAAGCGAAGCTCAGGATGTATTTCGGGTTGTGGTAACAGCCGGTAGGGCTATCGCCGGGCGACTCGTTCCTTCCGCAGCAGCGCCTGGGCATGCCGCCGGGCGGCGTCGCCCTCCGTATCTCCCAGCATGCGCGCAATCTCGTTTATCCGGTCCTCGCCGTGGAGCACCTGCACGTCGCTGGTGGCAATCCCCGCGCGGGCCCGCTTCGATACCACCAGATGCCCATCCGCCCGGGCGGCGATCTGCGGCAGGTGAGTGATCACCAGCACCTGATGGCGCTCAGCCACCTCGGCCAGGGCAGAGCCAACCTGCGCCCCCGTCTCCCCCCCGATCCCCTGGTCAACCTCATCGAATACGAGGGTGGGGATGGCATCGTGCTTGACCAGCACCACCTTCAGCGCGAGCATGAGGCGGGACAGCTCTCCGCCGGAGGCCACCTTGGCCAGGGGCTTGGGCTCGAGTCCTAGATTGAGCTCCACGTTCAGCTGCACGTTTTCCTGGCCGTGTGCGCCGGCTTCGGCCAGCGAGACCAGCCCCACTGACAACTTTCCTCCCGGAAGTCCCAGCTGTGGCAGCAGGCGGTTGACCCCTCGCGCGAGCCGGTCGGCGGCCTCGCGGCGGCGGCCACTGAGCGCCGAGGCCGCGGCGCGAAGTGCTTCCTCCGCGGCCGCGCGACGGGCTGCGAGCGCGCGCAGGTCGGTGTCTGCGGTGTCCAGCAGATCCAGCTCCCCCGCCGCCTGATCCCGGGTTGCCAGGACCTGGTCGAGGGTCGCTCCATACTTTCCGGTCAGTCGCGAGAGAACATCTCTGCGCCGCTCGACGAGCCCCAGCCGCTCGGGATCCTCCTGCACCGAGCCGGCGTAGTCGGCGGCGAGCCGGGTGAGCTCCGACAGATTGGCATAGCCGGTATCCAACAGCTCGCGCCAGGTACTCACACCGGGGTCCACTTTCTCCAGGCTGGACAGTGCCCGGCCGGCTACTCCCAGCGCTCCCAGTGCATTTCCCGTCTCACCTTCAAGCGCATCCACGATCCGCTGCGCCTGCTCCATCAGAGTGCCCGCCTGGCTCAGACGGCGGGCCTCGAGCTGAAGGCTCTCATCTTCTCCGGGCTTGATCCTGGCGCCATCGATCTCATCGACCACATGCCGCAGGTAGTCGGCCCGGCGGCGGACTTCATCGCGTCGTGCGGCAAGCTCCACCTCCTCGGCACGAAGCCGGGAAAGGGCGGCATACGCCTCGGCAACCGCGGTTCTGTCCGGCTCGGCATGGGCGAACGCGTCGAGGATCTCGCGCTGCGACTCCGCGTGCAATAACGACTGGGTCTCGTGTTGTCCGTGGAGATCCACCAGAAGTGCGCCGAGCTCAGAGAGCACGGCTGCAGTGGTGGGGCTCCCGTTCACCCAGGCGCGCGAGCGACCTTCGGAGGATACCTCCCGCCGCACCACCACCCGGCCATCCTCGACATCGAGCCCCAGGTCCTCGATCCGCCGGCGGCTGGCAGAGTCGATCTCCTCGAAGGCGCCCTCGACCACCAACTTGGCGGCCCCCGGGCGGACGCTGGCGCCGGCCGCCCGTTCACCCAGAAGCAGGGAGAGGGCGTCGACCAGCATGGACTTCCCCGCCCCCGTCTCGCCGGTGAGCACGTTGAGCCCGGGGCCAAGCTGAAGGGTGACGTCGGCGATGGTGGCGAGATCTCGGACGCGGAGTTCGGTGAGCATTACGGATCCTGCGCTCGCCCCGACAGATCACCCCAGTGCAGCTTCTGCCGCATCCGCCCGAAGAATCCGTCGCCACCCAAACGAATCAAACACACGCGATGGTCGGCGCGACACACGTCCACCGACTCACCCGGGGCGAGGGTGGTGCCGGTCTGGCCATCGAATGAGACCAGCAGATCCTCGGACCAGCCGGCGATCGGCTCGATCACGATCCGGTAGGTCGCGGGAACCACGAGGGGGCGAACTGCGAGCGTGTGTGCCGCGATCGGGGTAACGATGATGGCCTCGACCCCGGGCACGACGATGGGACCCCCCGCGCTCAGGCTATAGGCCGTGGATCCCGTAGGCGTGGCGACGATGATCCCGTCGGCGCTGTACGGACCGACGTTGTCACCGTGAATGAAGACGTTGACCCGGATCACCCGGGCGACGCCACCCTTATGGACTGCCACATCGTTGACGGCCATCTGGATCGCGCGGGTTTCTCCCTCCGCATCGCGAATGGCCGCCCGCAGCGCCTGACGCCGCTCGATCTGGAACTTCCCGGTGACGAGAAATTCCAGGGCGTCATCGAGCGATTCGCGGGTGGCGGTGGTCAGAAAACCCACCCGGCCGAGGTTCACGCCGAGGATCGGGGTCTCGCGCCCGCCGAGGAGCCGGGCTCCCCGCAGCAAGGTGCCGTCACCCCCAAAAGTGATCAGGGCATCGAGCTGGACATCCTCGAAGGAGGGAACCTCCCGGTTCCAGAACGACTCGAGGCGGGGCTCACTGTAGAGCGTGATCCCACGATACGGTGCCGCGATGGCCACCTGTTCCAGAACACCCTTGAGGTCCCCGTATCGAGGATTGCCGACGACGCCGACCTTCATCTGGCCTCGAGGCTCTCTTCGTGTTGCAATGCCGTGATTCGCCGGGCGATTCCTCCGGCGGTCAGGCCGAAGCTGTCCAGCTGCTCAGCGCGGGGCGCCTGCTCGATGAGCCGGTCGGGTACGCCCAGTGCCACCACCCGCACCTCGGGATGCGTGGTCTGCAGGGTCTCCGCCAGATAGGAGCCGAATCCGTTGACGATGGTGCCCTCTTCGACCGTCACCAGAATGGGATGCTGCTGGGCCAGCGATTCCACCATCGCCGCATCCATCGGCTTGACGAACCGGCAGTTCACCACCGCGCAGTCGATTCCGTCCTGAGCCAGGATCTCTGCCGCCTCTACCGCCGGCAGCACCATGGTGCCTACCGCGAGGATGGCAACATCCTTGCCCCGCCGCAGCTGCTCCCAGGTTCCATAGGGGACCGGCGGAATATCGGAGACAGGGCGAGGCTCGTCCGGCGCCTTGTCCCGGGGATACCGGGTGCTGAAGGGGCCATCGTGCGCCAGCCCGGTGCGCAGCAACCCGATGAGCTCGTCGCCATCCTTGGGCGCGGTGACCGTCATGCCGGGAACCGCCAGCATGTAGGCGATGTCGTACAGTCCCATGTGAGTCTGTCCGTCCTCCCCCACGAGCCCTGCCCGGTCCATGCAGAAGAGCACCGGCAGATGCTGGACCGCGACGTCGTGAATGACGTTGTCGTAGGCCCGTTGGAGGAAAGTGCTGTAAATGGCGCAGACCGGCCGGATTCCCTGGGTAGCGAGGCCGCCGGCAAAGGTTACGGCATGTCCCTCGGCGATGCCGACATCGAAGAACCGCTCCGGGTACTTCTTTTGAAAAATGCCGGTGCCGGTGCCCGAAGGCATGGCGGCGGTGATGGCCACCAGCTCGGGATGCTCTCCCCCCAGTGCCGTCAAGGCTTCGCCGAACAGCTGGGTCCAGGTGGGCGGTCCACTCGACTTCTTGCGTGCTTCTCCGGTGACCGGATCGTAGGCGGCCAGGCCGTGCCACTTCTCCTGATTGGACTCGGCGAAGGAAAAGCCCTTGCCCTTCTGAGTCATGACGTGGATGACCCGGGGGCCGCTCATCCCGCGCACGAATCGGAGCGTATCGGTGAGCTTTTGCAGGTCGTGCCCGTCGATCGGGCCGAAGTAACGGAAACCCAGCTCCTCAAAGAACATTCCGGGTGAGAAGAGGTTCTTGACGCTCTCCTCCACGTTCCGGGCGAATTCCACCACCCCCTCGCCGAAGACGCCGCCAAGGGCGAAGGTGAGCCCCTTGATCCGCTCACGCAGCCGGTTGGTTCTCGGGTCGGCGACGATGCGGCCCAGCGTCTTGCTGATCGCGCCGACGTTGGGCGAGATCGACATGCCGTTGTCGTTCACGATCAGGATGATGTCCCGTTCGGAATGGCCGGCGTTGTTCATGCCCTCGTAGGAGAGACCGCAGGTGAGGGCGCCATCACCTACCACCGCCGCCACCTTGTACTGCTCGCCCTTGAGGTCCCGCGCGGTGGCCATGCCCAGCGCGGCGGACATGGCGGTGCCCGCGTGGCCGGCGCCAAAATGGTCGTGCTTGTTTTCACTGCGCTTGAGGAACCCCGAGATTCCATCGCGCTGCCGCAGCGTCGGGAAGGACTCGTCCCGGCCGGTGAGCAGCTTCCACGTATAGGCCTGGTGGCCTACGTCCCAGACGATCTTGTCGGTCGGCGACTCGAACTCGTAGAGCAGCGCGATGGTCAACTCGACCACGCCGAGGCTGGCCCCAATATGACCGCCGGTGATCGAGCAGCACTCGATGAGCCGGTCGCGGATCTCCTGGGCCAGGTCAGGAAGCTGGTCCCGGCGCAGGCGCTTCAGGTCGTCGGGGGACTTGATCGTGGAGAGCAAGGACATGGTGTGAGAGCCTTGAGTGACACAGACTTAGATCGGATTCTGCTGCTAAGAGCTCCTGGTCACAATATACCCGGCCAAGGCCCCCAGTGCCTCCGAGCTGACCCCTGCCTGGCTGAGGTGGCCCACCGCGCTCTTGGCGAGGCGCTGCGCCTCTGCCCGGGCTCCATCGATGCCGAGCAGGACGACGTAGGTAGACTTTGCCAGCTGGGCGTCGCGACCGGCCGGCTTGCCAAGCTCCTCGCTCGTTCCGGTGGCATCCAGGATATCATCGGCTATCTGGAAGGCGAGTCCGATATCCTCGCCAAAGGCAGTAAGGCCCTTCAACTGAACGGGCCCAGCCTCCGCAGACATCCCGCCGAGGGTACAGGCGGCTCGAATGAGGGCCCCGGTCTTGCCCCGATGGACCTCGATCAGCTCGGGAAGTGGCAACCTCCGACGCTCGGCTTCCAAGTCGAGCCACTGCCCTCCCACCATCCCCTCGATGCCCCCGGCATGAAACAGCTCACCCGCCATCGAACCGAGGGTGCCGGCGGGCAGACCGAGCTCCGCCGACGCAACGGCAAGGAGGCGGGCTGCCACCGGCACCAGCAGGAAGCCGACCCGGGTCGCCGTGGCAACGTCGAAGGCGCGATGGGTGGTGGGGCGGCCGCGGCGGAGGTCGTCATTGTCCATGCAGGGGAGATCGTCGTGCACCAGGGAATAGGTGTGCACGGTCTCGACCGCCGCGGCCACGCCCGCGATGCCCGACGATCTGCCTCCGAGCGCGCGATACGCGGCCATGAGCAGCGCCGCCCGAACCCGCTTGCCCGGTGTCCGGAGCGCATAGGACAACGCCTGGCCCTGACGGCCGCCGATCTCCAGCTCCAGGCGCTTTGCCCACCCGCTGAGCAGCGCGTCGGTTCGGTCCCTCGCCTCCGTCAGCAGATCCGTCGCTGCCGCCGAAGCGGCTTCAGGCATCGAGATCAGTGACCCTGATGTCGCCGCCCGCCTCCTCCAGGACGGCCTGTACCTTCACCTCGGCGGCCACCAGCCGTTCTCGCGCGGCTCGGAGTCGGGCCACACCTTCCTCAAACAGCAGCAGCGCCGCGTCCAGCTCCACATCGTCCGCTTCCAGCTTTCGAACGATCTCCTCCAGCCGGGCGAGCTCGTCGGCCAGGGCGGGAGCCGCGGCGACGGCATCTGATTTCCGCATGACCTCACTCCACCCGTGCGCGGACGTCTCCGTCGACCACCCGCAGTCGGAAGCTGGCGTCCTTGATAAAATCGGCCTGCCGCTTGAGCACCCGGCCGGCATCGTCCAACGGAACGGCGTAGCCGCGACCGAGCACCCGGAGAGGGCTCAACGCATCGAGCTGGGCACCGAGCCGGTCGGCCAAATTTCGGCGCGAGTCGAGCACCCCCTCCACGGCCGCATGCAGGCGGTCCTTGCTCCGGGCCAGGC
Organism: uncultured Gemmatimonadales bacterium; assembly: GCA_963846435.1. GTDB lineage: Bacteria > Gemmatimonadota > Gemmatimonadetes > Gemmatimonadales > GWC2-71-9 > CAVVWJ01. Next base: position 445,102 of record CAWJVX010000001.1, read on the forward strand.
GAGCCGCCGCCAGCCGGGTCCGTCCGGTGAGTCCCGCGGCGAGCCGCAGCGACAGGTCGTCAACCAGCCGGAGCACGTCCCGCCGGTCCGCCACCGCCAGCTCCGCCGCGGCGGAGGGAGTGGCCGCACGCAGATCGGCAACCAGGTCGGTCAGCGAGATATCGATCTCGTGCCCCACGGCCGAGATCGTCGGGACCTTCACGTTGGCGAGGGCCCGGCATACGGCCTCACTGTTGAAGGCGGCAAGGTCCTCCCGGGCCCCGCCACCCCGGCCCACGATGCAGAGATCGAGTCCCGGAATCCGATTGACCAGTTTGAGCGCGCGAACCAGGTCGTCCACCGCGCCTTCGCCCTGCACCCGTGCGGAGACCAACAGGATTCGGGCGCAGGGCCATCGCTTGCGGGTGACGGTGACCACGTCCTTGAGCGCCGCACCATCGCGCGAGGTCACCAGCGCGATGGTGCTGACGTAGGGCGGCACCGAGCGCTTGCGCATCGGATCGAACAGGCCGTCCTGCTGCAGGAGAAGCTTCACCCGCTCCAGCTCCTGCTGCTTCTGGCCCACCGCACTGGTCGGAAGCATGCGGGCGACGACCAGCTGAAACTCCCCCTTCTCCTCGTACAGCCCCGCCTTGGCCAGCACGAAGACCTCGGTTCCGTCCGCCGGCGGCTTCCCCGCTCGGGAAGCATTCAGCCGGAACATGCAGCAGCGAACCTGGCTCCGGCGGTCACGCAGGGTGAAGTACCAGTGTCCACTCGACCACACCTTGCATTGCAGCACCTCGCCGCGCACCCAGATCGGGGGCAGACTGCCGTCAATCAGCCGATTGATCGCAGTGTTGAGCTGACCGACGGACCAGACCTGGTCTGAAACAGAGGGGATGTCAAGCGACAGCGATAAGGTCATAGGCAAATCAGTCGAGTTCCGCCTGCTTCATGGCCTGCAGGGTGTTCTGAAGCAGCATGGCTATGGTCATGGGCCCCACGCCGCCGGGGACTGGGGTGATAGCGGAGGCGATCTGGGCTACCGGCTCGTAGGCCACATCGCCGACGAGGCGATAACCCTTCGGCCGCGAGGTGTCATCCACCCGGTTGATACCCACATCGACGACGACCGCCCCGGGGCGGACCATGTCAGCCGTCACGAACTCGGGCTTTCCGATGGCGGCCACCAGGATATCGGCCTGCCGCGTCACCGCGGGGAGATCGCGGGTCCGCGAGTGGCATACGGTGACCGTCGCGTCGCCACCGGGCCCCTGCTGGATCAACAGGTTGGCCATCGGCTTGCCCACGATGTTCGAGCGACCCACGATCACGGCGTGCGCGCCTTTGGTCTCGATGCCGGAGCGAAGCAGCATCTGCTGGACGCCATAGGGCGTGGCCGGCCGGAACGCGGTCGCGTCCCCGGTCACCAGCTTGCCGACATTCACCGGATGGAAGCCGTCCACGTCTTTGCCCGGGTCGATCCGGCGCAGCACCTTTTCGCTGTTGATGTGCTTGGGCAGCGGCAGCTGTACCAGAATGCCGTGAATCGCAGGATCGCCATTGAGCCGGTCGACGGTGGCCAGGAGCTCGGCCTCGGACGTGTCGACCGGCAACCGGATGGTGACTGAGTGCATTCCGGCTTCCTCGCACGCCTTGCCCTTGGACCGGACATAGACGGCGCTGGCGGGGTCTTCGCCCACCAACACAGCGGCGAGTCCGGGTTTGCGCCCATCCCGCCTCACGCGTAACACCTCAGCTGCTACTTCCTCCCGAATCGATCTGGCGATTGCCGTGCCGTCGAGGATCCTGGCGCTCATCGCGCGAAATCCACGGCTCGGGTCTCCCGGATCACCACCACCTTGATCTGACCGGGATACTGAAGCTCGCCCTCGATCTTTCGGGCGATCGACTCGGAGAGCTGCGCCGCGGCGCCGTCGTCAATCCGATCGGGGGTCACCACGACCCGGATCTCCCGGCCCGCCTGGATGACGTTGCTCTTCTCCACCCCGGGAAAGGCATTAGCGATTTCTTCCAGCCGGGTCAGCCGCTTCACGTAGCTCTCGAAGGCCTCACGCCGGGCCCCCGGCCGCGAGCCGCTGATGGCGTCGGCGGCCTGCACCAGCACCGACTCGGTGGATTCGTGGGGCACGTCGTCGTGATGAGCCTGAATGCAGTTGATCACGGCAGGGCTTTCCCCGTATTTCCGGGCCACTTCCACGCCCAGCTCCACGTGCGTCCCCTCGCTGTCGTGGGTGAGCACCTTGCCCACATCGTGCAGCAGGGCGCCTCGCTTGGCCAGGAGGACGTCCACGTGCAGCTCGGCGGCCATCATACCGGCCAGCCAGGCCACCTCCTTGGAGTGGTCGAGGATGTTCTGGCCATAGGAGGTGCGGTAACGCATCCGGCCGATCAGCTTGATCATCTCGGGGTGGAGCCCGTGCACACCGGTGTCGTACGCCGCCTGCTCGCCCAGCTCGACCAGCTGGTTTTCCAGCTCGGCCCGGACCTTCACCACGATCTCTTCAATCCGTCCGGGGTGGATGCGGCCGTCCACGATGAGTGCCTCGAGTGACCGGCGCGCCACCTCGCGGCGGATCGGATCGAAGCAGGAGATGATCACGGTGTCCGGGGTGTCGTCGATGATGACGTCGACCCCGGTGGCGGTCTCGAAGGCACGGATGTTCCTGCCCTCCCGCCCGATGATGCGGCCCTTCATCTCGTCACTTGGCAGGGCGACCGCGGCCACCGTACTCTCGGCCGTGTGCTCGGCACCCAGCCGCTGGATCGCCATGGAGATGATTCGCCGTGCATCCCGGTCAGCGCCGCGGCGGGCCTGCTCCTTGATGTCGCGCACCAGGGCAGCGGCCTGGCCGCGGGCCTCGTCCTCGATCCGCTGGAGGATCTCGCGCCGGGCATCCTCGGCAGTGAGTCCCGCGATGCGCTCCAACTTGACCCGCTGTTCCTGCGCCAGCCGGTCGGCCTCGCCCTCGCGACTGCGGAGGTTCAGCTCCCGCTGGGTCAGCGCCTCCTCGCGGTGCGCGGCTCCCCGCTCCCGGGTATCGATTTCCTCGAGCTTGCGCTCCTGGGCCCGGGCGCGCTCCTCGGCGCGGCGCTCCAGCCGGTCCCATTCCTCCCGCCGGCGGAGGATCTCGCGGTCGAGTTCCTCCCGCAGCTTGAGGGTCTCCATCTTGGAGCTAAGCAGCAGCTCGGCTTTGGCCGCCTCAGCCTCCCGCTGCCCCTCCGAGCGGATTCGCTCAGCCTCCGCTCGCGCGACCGTGAGAATACCGGTGGCGCTCCGTCGCTGATTCCGGGTGTAGAACAGGATGAACAGCAGGGAGCCGCCGAGTGCCGCAGCCACCCCCGCGAAAACCGCCAGGAGGACAGACTCTAGCATGGCGATTCTTCCCTCAGGAAACTGCGCGAGTACCGCGCTTGGCTGGTGGGAGGAGCCGGGCCAGGTCATCCGCCATGGCGGTGAGCCGGTCGGCGACGTCGCGGTCGCCCCGGCGGGCCTGAAAGAGCTCGTCGGTGATGGAGAGCGCCGCCAGGATGGCAGCCTTGTGCGTCTCAACCATCGGTAGGGTGTCTCGCACCCGCTTCAGCGCCGCGTCGAGGTATGCGGCCACCTCACGGGTATACTCGGGCGGAAGCTCGGAGCGGACAGTGTACTCCTCGCCCCCGATGATGACTCGAACCGCATTCTTGGTCGTACTCACGCGGCGTTGCCTCCACCATGCTGCTCCAGAAAGGTGAGCCGGCCGGTCAGAGTCTTGAGCCGCTCCTTGGCTCCGTCGATCCGCTGCCGCAACGCCTGGTTTTCCATCTCGAGCTCGATCACCCGCTGGCGGGCCTGATTGAGCTCCGGGCCGGCGAGCACGCCGCCGTTGGCGCGGACGTCCTGCAGCTCGGCCTCCGCCTTTAACGTTCTCCTCCGCCAGCCGGCCAGCTCTTCGGCCAGATTATGGAGCAGCTGCTCCAGATCGGCCATGGCCTGCTGGTCGGGCCGCTCGTAATGGTAGACCACGTTCACTCTCCACCCCTTGGGGCGCCTGCATCGCGGCGCTGGACGCCGAGCTCGGTGGCCAGCGCAGTGAGCATGCGGACCTCGATAGCGTCTATTTCCGGATCGCGCAGGGTACGATCGGCGGCCCGGAAGGTGAGCCGGAACGCCACGCTGCGCCGGCCGGCCGGCAGCTCGGGCCCCCGATAGTCGCTCTCGACCAGGATCGACTCGAGCAGCTCGCCGCCAACCCGTCGAAGCAACTCCTCGACTTGCCCTACCGTGATGCCCTCACCAAGGAGGAGAGCGAGCACCCGTTCGGACGACGGGGTCGAGGGCAGGGTCGCGAATCGCACCGGGCGGCGCGGAGCCGGATCCAGCAACAGCTCGAAACCGAAGAGCGGAGCGGCCCAGACAGGGGCATCGGCTGTCACCGGCGCCGCCCAACCGACGGTACGGCCCTCCGAGTCCCGGGCGATCCATTCCGACCCTTCAACCTGCACCGCGCCTCCCGGAATCGCCAGAGCAACGGCCGCCTCGAATTGCCCCTTGAGATCCCAGGAATCGAATCGATCCTGGCCCGTGCCGGTCCAGTGCGGCGGCTCCCGGTGGCCGGTCAGAACCGCCGCCACATGGTACTCCTCGCGCGGGCGCTCGCCGTTGGCGGCGGCGGTGAACACGGTGCCGATCTCGAACAGCCGCACGTCGGCGACATGCTTCGCCCAGTTGCCTTCGACGAGCCGCACCAGGCCAGGCAACAGGCGCCGGCGTAGGTACCCCTCGGTGCTCGACAGCGGGTTCAGCAGGCGCACGCTGTCCGCGCCGTCGGCCGGTCCGGTTGGCAACGGCGAGACCTCGAAGAATCCCTGGCGGGCGAGCCCCTCACGCACCACGGCCGCGGCGCGCTCGATCGGCGCGTCGGGCAGCAGGCCGGGCCGGAACGGGCGGAGATCGGCCGGGAACTTCTCGTAGCCGTGCAGCCGGGCGACTTCCTCGATGAGGTCTACCTCTCGCACCAGATCGGGGCGCCAACTGGGCGCTTCGACTGCAATGCGAGCGTCTTCCGGCTTGGAGACGAGGGTGGCGCCGACCGCCACCAGGTAGCTCTCCAGCAACTGCCAGGGCAGCTCCACGCCAAGGATTTGGGCCACCCGTGCCGGCCGCAGGAAGATTCGCGGGGGATTCGACGGCCCGGGCCCCACATCCACCGGGGCCCCGGTCAGCGCGCCACCCGCGCTGGGACCGATGATCTCGATGCAGCGCCGGAGGGCCTCGACTCCACCCCAGCGATCGATGCCACGCTCGAACCGGTAGCTCGCTTCGGTCGAGAGTCCCAGCGCGCGCCGGGTGCGCCTGACCCCGGCGGGCGTGAAGTAGGCACACTCGAGGAATACATCAACCGTCTCGGGGGTGACCTCGGTGGCGGCCCCACCCATTACGCCCGCGATCCCGATCGCTCCGCCATCGTCGGCGATCACGGTCATCTCAGGCTTCAGGGTGCGGTCTATGCCGTCGAGGGTGATCACCGTCTCCCCGGCTCGCGCCCGCCGGGCCACCACGCTGGGTCCCCGCAGCCGCGCGATGTCATAGGCGTGCATGGGCTGGTTGAGCTCCAGCATGACGTAGTTGGTGGCGTCCACCACGTTGTTGATCGACCGGACGCCGGCGGCCTCGAGCCGTCGAGCCAACCAGTCCGGCGAAGGACCGATCTTCACTCCCCTGATGACGGCCCCGAGGAATCGGGGACAGCCCTCGAGATCCTCGATGGCCACCCGCACCCCACCGACCTCCGCGCTGTTGCCCACCCGACGCACCGGAGGCACCTCGATGGTGGGTGAGCCCGGAATGACTGGCAGCCGGAACGGCACCCCATACGACACCGAGAGCTCGCGGGCAACGCCCTTGTGCCCCAACAGGTCGGGACGGTTGGGACCGACGTCGACGATCAGCCGTTGATCCTCGACCGGCACCGCTTCCAGCAGGCGGGTGCCCGGGGCGGCATCGGTCCCCAGGTCCCAGATCCCCTCGCCGTCCTGACCCAAGCCCAGCTCCCGGGCGGAACACAGCATCCCCTCTGACGCTTCACCCCTGAGCTTGCGCTTTTCAATGCGGAGGCCGCCTGGCAGCGTGGCGCCGACCGGCGCGAAGGGGTACTTCCGTCCCGCCGCCACGTTCGCTGCGCCGCACACGACGTTGCGCCGCTCGGCCGTTCCGTCGTTCACCAGGCAGACCCGAAGCCGGTCGGCGTTGGGATGCGGCCGCACCTCCTCCACCAGTCCGATGAGCACGTCACCCAGCCCGGCATGGAGTGGCTCCACGGCATCCACCGGGGCGCCCAGCATGGCCAGCCGCTCGATGACGTCTTTGACGTCCAGCCGGCGGCGGAGGAAGTCCTCGAGCCAGCGGAGGGAGACGTTCATGACCGGTTCTGCCCCGGCGCAAACTGCTCCAGGAACCGCATGTCCCCGTCATACAGCAGCCGGATGTCCGGGATGCCGAACCGCAGCATGGTGATCCGATGCGGGCCCATGCCGAAGGCCCAACCGGTGTAACGCTCGGGGTCGACCCCGGTGTTTTCGAACACGACGGGATGGACCATCCCGCAGCCCAGGATCTCCATCCAGCCGGTCCCCTTGCAGGCCGGGCAGCCGCTGCCGTGGCAGAGCTGGCACTCGACGTCCATCTCCGCCGACGGCTCGGTGAAGGGGAAGAACGAAGGCCGGAAGCGAACCTTGGTGCTCGGCGAGAAGAACCGATGGGCGAAGTGGGCTAACGTGGCCTTCAGATCCACGAAGGAGATGCCCTCGTCGACGGCCAGGCCTTCGATCTGGGAAAAGGCCGGCGCGTGCGACGCATCGAAGGGGTCGTTGCGATAGACCAGCCCGGGAATGATGACCCGCACCGGGGGCGGCGACTGGAGCATGGCGCGGATCTGCACCGGGGAGGTATGGGTCCGCAGTAACAACCTCCCTCCCTGCTCACCCGGAATCGGTGGCGCATCCACGTACAGCGTGTCGTGCATGTCCATGGCCGGGTGGTCGGCCGGAAAGTTGAGCGCGGTGAAGTTGTACCACTCGGTCTCGACCTCGGGACCGACGGCCACCGTGAAACCGAGCGCGCGGAAGATCTCCACGATCTCGTTGACTACCCCGGTAACCGGATGCTCGGCTCCAACCCAGCGCCGGCGGCCCGGCATGGTGAGGTCGATCCCGGCCGACTCGCGGCCGCGACGCTCCGCGTCCAGCACCGCCCGCCGGGCGGCGAACGCCGCCTCGAAGCTGGCCTTGAGCTGGTTGACGGCGGCACCATAGCCCTTCCGCTGATCGAGGGGCAGCGAGGGAACCGATTTCAGCGCCTCAGTGAGAGCTCCGTTCTTGCGACCGAGCACGGCAATCAGCTCGGAGGCGAGCTGGTCCACGCTGAGGCGGGGCACAGCCTCGAGCCGGGGCAGGAACGCATCGAGATCGGGAAAGCCGGTTGGCTTGGACATCTAGCTCGGAGACGATGATGTGAGTACGCCGATGGGGCCGCCCGCCCAGTGCGAAACGGCCCCATCCGGGCAAGGCAGACCCGCAACTCCGTGCGGGTTCCACCGGGCAGGCCTTAGGAGCGGTCGGCGCTCTTTGCCATCTCGGCGATCTTGGCAAAGGCATCGAGATCGTGCACCGCCAGGTCGGCCAGGACCTTCCGGTTGATGTCGACCCCTGCCTTCCGAAGGCCGGCCATGAGGCGGCTGTAGCTCATGCCCTGAATCCGTGCCGCTGCGTTGATGCGGGTGATCCAGAGGGCCCGGAACTCGCCCTTCTTCTTGCGCCGGTCGCGGTAGGCATAGCGCATGGCGCGCTCGGCCGTCTCCTTGGCCGCCTTGTATAGCTTGCTCCGGCCGCCCCGTGCACCCTTGGCGGCCTCCATGATCTTCTTCTTCCGGGCGTGGTGTGCCACGCCATTCTTGACCCGAGCCATGAGATATCCTTACGCCTGAAGGAGACGGCTGACGCGAGGGAAATCCGCCGGGCTGACGAGATCGGGCTTCTTGAGCCGATTCTTCCGCTTGCGGGTCTTCTTGGTCAGGATATGCGTATGATTGGCATGCCAGCGCTTGAGCTTCCCCGTTCCCGTCTTCTTGAAGCGCTTCATAGCGGCACGCTTGGTCTTCATCTTCGGCATTGTTGCTCCCGTTGGTCGCGCCCTATTTCGGCGCGATCACCATCGTCATGTTGCGGCCCTCGAGCTTGGCGTCGGATTCGATTTTCCCGACATCCGCCAGGTTGGCCGCCACCCGGTCGAGCACCGCCTTGCCCAGCTCGAGATGAGCCATCTGCCGGCCCCGAAACATCATGGTCACCTTGACCTTGTTGCCTTCGCCCAGGAACTCCCGCGCATGGCGGGTCTTGAAGTCGAAATCGTGGTCATCGATTCCGGGGCGGTACTTCACTTCCTTGAGCTGAATGATGTGCTGCTTTTTCTTGGCCGCGCGGGCGGCTTTGGCCTCCTCGAACTTGAACTTCCCGTAATCCATGATCTTGACCACGGGGGGCCGAGCGGTCGGCGCTACTTCCACGAGATCCAACCCGCGTTCCAGGGCGGCCGCCAGGGCCTCCTCGATCGGCAGGACCCCGAGCTGCTCACCGGCGGCGGTGATGACTCGCACGGGGCTGATCCGGATCATGCGGTTGACGCGGATTCGCTTTTCGCGATCGTTCGTGGACAGTTCGTGCCTCCAACGCGAGAAAGAAAAAGGGCACCCGGCGATGACCGGATGCCCACGACGCGAAGCCCACGGTGGCGAGAGCCTACCGATTCACTTCGAAGCCAGGACCCGGCTGCGCTGCGGCACGGGCCGGCAGGCTCAGGGTGGGGGAACTCGATTCCCCGCTTTCACGAGGTGCGGAAGGTAGCCAGCACCAAGGCAAGTGTCAACCAGAAACCACGTTGCCCGGCTGGGGTGCGGGCGTAATATCGCGTAACACCACCCCTTTTCCATCCCGCACCGGCGTCGCCAGGGCCACCTGGGGGTCGTGCTCGAAGATCAGGCGCCATCCGCCGGCCACGGCTTCGTTCAGGACCGCGCGCTTGCTCTCCAGGGTTCGGAGCGGCTCCAGGTCGTACCCCATGATCCACGGCAGCGGCAAGTGGGCAGTGGTTGGAAAGAGATCACCCACGAACAGCGCGGTCTCGCCCCGGTTCCGCAGCATCACGGCCTGATGGAACGGCACGTGCCCCGGTGTCAGCCGCACCGAGATTCCCGGCAGCACCTCGCTGTCCCCATCCAGCAACCGCCAGCGGTTGGCCGCCACGATGGGCTCGAAGTTGTGCGGCAGATAGCTGGCGCGGGTTCGCTCGTTGGTATGGCGGGCAAACTCCAGCTCGCCCCGCTGCACGACGTAGGTGGCATTGGGGAAGGTGGGCCGGACGTGTCGCCTGGGATCATTTTCCAGGTCGGGGTCCATCGTGGTGTTCCCGCCGGCGTGATCGAAGTGAAGATGGGTGTTGATCACCCACTTCACGTCGCGAGGCAGAAATCCGGCCGATGCCAACGCATCCTCCAGCTGGGTGGCGCCCTCGAGTCCCTGGTTCTCAACTCCGTAGATGTCGAGAAACTTGGCATCTTCCTTGTTGCCCAACGCGGTGTCGATCAGGATGAGCCCATCGTCGTGCTCGATCAGCACGCAGCGCATGGCCAACGGGATGCGGTTGCGCTCGTCGGGCTCGATCCGGGTTTTCCAGAGCGTCCGCGGCACCACCCCGAACATGGCACCTCCGTCGAGACGCTGGAGCCCTCCCTCCAGGGTGTGACAGCGGAGCCCGCCGACCTTGAACGAGGAGAGCAGTGTCACGCCAGCTCCTCCTGGCACGAGTCCGCCCGGGGCTCGGTCGGCATCGCGGATCGCCTGCGCCGCCGCCGGCCGCGGGACCGCCGCGCCTCGATCACCATGAGATCCTGGAGAGTGCGGGCACCTTCTTCCCGCGCCAAAAGGAGAAGCCGGCACAACAGCTCGGCGGTGACCAGGGCGTCACCGGCAGCCCGGTGCCGCGCAGCGTTGTGAAATCCAAAGAAGCGGCAGAGGTTGTCCAGCCCGCACGAGCGTACCCCTTTGACCAGGCGGCGGGCCAGACGGACGGTGCAGAACCGGGTTCCATCCAGGGTGAGGTCACGGGAACGGCGCAGCTCGGCACTCACGAAATTCCAGTCGAACCTGGCGTTGTGAGCCACGAACACCCTTCCCGCGAGGGCCGCCAGCAGCCGCTCGGCGACCTCGGAGAATCGGGGGGCGTGGCGCACCATCTCATTGGTGATATTCGTGATACTGCAGATGCCGCGGGGAATGGATCGCTCGGGATTGACCAGAGATTCGAATATGATCTCCCGGCGCTCGCCGTGGACCACGGCCACCGCGATCTCGGTGATGCGGTCGCCGTAGCCCGCGCGCATACCGGTGGTCTCCACGTCCACCACGGCAAAGGCGCAGTCGTCCAACAGCGGGGAGCCCTGTGCCTCCGGCACCAGCCCCCAGCGACCGTCATCCAGCTGCCGCACCCGGGGATCGGCACCCAGCAGGGCAATGGCAACCCGATCGCAGATGGCCGCGGGGGCACCCAGGAGACCGAGCACCTCGTGACACAGGATCGAGGGCGTACGTGGACCCAGTCGGAGCTGGGCCAGCACCCGTTCCAGCAGGGTGCTGTCGGGATAGGCCGAGGTGCCGATCACAGCGCGGCCCGGCGCAGGGGGAGCGACATGCAGCGGGGGCCACCCCCGCCTCTGGCCAGCTCGCTGCCCTCGACGGTGATTACCGTGCGGTGCTTCGCATCGGTCCAGTCATCGAACGCCAGGAAGTTGACCGCGGGCACAACCCGGAAGCCGACATTGGTCAGCTCGCAGAGCGTGGCGTCGTTCCGGCGATAGCTCACCACCGTGCCGGGGCGTACCGCCAGGAAGTTGCAGGCGGAACTCCATTGCTCCCGCTCCTGGTTGATGCGCCGCTCGCCCCCGGCGAAGACCGGCTCCAGCGGCAGGTTCACCGCTTGCAGGGCGGCAAAGAAGTTAGGCATTTCACGCACGCCATCGGTTCCCTTTCGGCGGTGGAGCACCGCCAATCGCTCGGGCCCCACGAAAAACGGAGGATAGACCACACATAGCTCGTGGTCGACCTGGGAGAAGATCATGTCCAGATGAATCGCGGCCGGCGCCTTCGGCATGACCACAACCAGGACGTCGGTGACCAGGCCGCGGTCGAAGACCGTTTCGCACAGTTGATCCAGTGCCGCCGGGGAGGTTCGCTCACTGAAGCCCACCACCAGCAAGTCGGGACGCAGGTAATGCACGTCCCCGCCCTCCAGGGTGTAGTTGCTGCGCCGTTCTTCCGATCCGTCGTACAGCAGGCCGGCGTTGGCCAGCTCCGGATGGAACCGGAAGAGAGCGTTGATCAGCAGCTCCTCGGTCCAGCGCACCCCGTGTCGCATGGCGCCGACGACGACGTGCTCGCCGATGACCATCCCGATGTCCCGAGGGAAAAACAGATTCGGCAGCGGAGGAAAGGCAAACCCCACCTCATTGAGCGCCCGCGAGATCGGCCCACTTTCCTCCTCGGTGCCCTCGATCAGCATGTTCACGATCTCTTCGGCAGGCAGCCCGGTCAGGCGCTGGGCCAAGGCGTCCGAGGGAACCACGTCCATCGTCTTGCTGATGAGATAGTCGCGCCCCTCCGGTTGGAGCAGAATCTCGGCCAGGAGGTCGCGCACCTGGAGTACCCGGGCAAACCGCTTGAGCACCGAGACGAACTGGCGATGCTCCCGCTGCGCGATTTCCAGATCGATGATGTCGTCGTAGAGGTAGTCGGCCCGATTGCCCGGTGTCACCGCCTCGAGCTCACGCCCGGGGGTGTGCACCAGCACGGATTGCAACACACCGATCTCAGAAGTGACATGAACGGACATACAAGAAACTAGTTGAAGGACGGGAAAGACGGGAAGGATGGGAGTTGGAAGAACCACCTCATGCCGAGTGTAACGAGGGACCTCCTCCATCGGTTCGGGACCTTGAGGTCAAAGATCGAGCAAGCAACCTTCCCGTCTTTCCCGTCATCTGTTCGCTAGGGCGTAGCTCAGGGTCTCCAGCTCTAAGGCAAGGTTCACCGTCTTCACCACCACATCATCGGGAACCGCGAGCTGTACCGGCGCGAAGTTGAGGATGGCCTTGACGCGGAGCGCGATGAGGCGGTCGGTAACCGCCTGGGCGACATCGCCGGGGACCACGAGCACCGCCATGTCGAGCGGTTCTCGGCCGAGCTCCTTCTCCAGCGTGGCAATGTCCTGCACCGTCAGACCGTTCCACTGCCGGCCGATCTTGGAGGGATCGCTGTCGAAGATGGCCACGATGTCGAACCCGCGCTGCTTGAACCCGCGGTACTGCACCAGCGCGCTGCCGATCTTCCCTGCCCCGATCATCCCCACCCGGTAGCGGCGCTTCAGCCCCAGGATTCCCCGCATCCGGTCGGCCAGCTCCGGAACCGGGTAACCCAGCCCGCGCTTGCCGAAAGAGCCGAAGAAGGAGAGATCCTTCCGCACCTGCGCCGAGGTGGTGCCGCCCCGCGAGGCCAGGGCGCCGGAGCTGACGGTATCGATGCCCTGTTCTTCGAACTCCTCCAGAAAACGGAGATAGAGCGACAGGCGGCGGACGGTGGACTCGGCGACTTTGCGCATTCACCCTGATTTATGTGAAATGTTTCACAAAGCTACCGCATGCTCCAGCCTCCGTCAACGAGTGATCGGCGCAGCTGCACGAATTCCGCCGGAGTCAGCACCTCAGGGCGCACCGTCTCTTGGATCCCGGCCGCGGCCAGCACCGCGCTCACCCGCGCGGCGTCCCACCCGGTGAATTCCCGCATGCCGCGCAACATCTGCTTGCGGCGGAAACCGAACAGACCAACCACCAGAACCCGGAAGCTCTCCCGTTCGACATCGGCAATGAGCGGCCGGCTCAATGGCGTCAGCCGCAGCACGGCGGAATCGACCTTCGGCCGCGGCTGGAATGCTCCCGCCGGTACGGTGAACAATCGTTCCGCCCGGGCGACGGCCTGCACCCCGATGCTCAGCGCCCCGTAATCGGAGGTGCCGGCCGCAGCCGTCACCCGGTCAGCAACTTCCTTCTGCACCAGGAAGACGATGCGGGCGGGTGTCGGCGGCAGCAGCGCCTTGTCGATGAGCGGAGAGGTGATGTTGTAGGGAATGTTGCCGGTGACCAACAGTCCGGGTCCGCCTGGCGGCGCGAAGGGGTGCCAATCGAGCTCGAGCGCGTCGGCCTCGATCAGTTCCAGTGCGGGGAACCGGGATTTCAGAATCGGAATCAGTTCCCGATCCTTTTCGATGGCAATGACACGTCCCGCCCGCTCGAGGAGCGGCGCGGTCAGGCCTCCCCTTCCCGGCCCGATCTCCAGCACCACATCGCCGGCGCCCGCCTCGAGCGCATCGGCGATCCGCGCCAGCAGCCTGGGATCGGTGAGAAAGTGCTGTCCCAGGCGGCGCTTCGCATGGGGCACCGCTAGATCCGAAGAACCAGGAGCGTACGGTCGTCGGTGGGACGGGCACCAAAGGCCTCCGCCTGCTCCAGCACCGCGCGGACTATTGCCTCGGGAGTTTCGTGCCGATGCACGCCGACCTCGTGGAGCAGCCGCTGCTCGCCGAACGGCTCACCCGCGTCGTTTCGTGCATCCACCAGGCCGTCGGTCCAAAGGACCAGGAGGTCCTCACCGATCGACCAGGGGAGCTGGCGTCGCTGAATGTTACCGGCTGTAGCCAGTCCGAGTGGGGGCGCCGTGGCCTCGAGCCGCTCGGGCGGACCGGTGCGCGGCATCCGGAACGCGTGGGGATGGCCGGCACTGGCGTATACCAGACGTCCGGCATGGGGATCGAGCATGCCGTAGAACACACTGAAGTGCATCTCGGTCCGGGCCAGCTCGGTCGATAGACTGTCGAGCAGCGCGCTGAGAGTTTCGTCCGGAGTCCTCGAGGTGGCCGCATGGATCCCTGCGGCGGACATGACCAGCGCCATCACCAGCGCGGCAGAGAACCCGTGCGACGCCACATCGCCCAGCATCACACCCACCTTGCCCCGTCCTAGCCGGCTGAAGGTGTAGAAGTCGCCGCCCACCGAGTCGGCCGGCAGGCAGCGTGCGGCCACCTCGGCATCGCCCTGGAGCACTGCGGGTGAGGGAAGCAGCTTCAGCTGGAGATCGTGGGCCAGCTCGAGCTCGCGCTGCAGCCGCTGCTGCTGGGCATCGCGTTCGACCAACCGGGCGTTCTCCACGGCGGCGCCGATCTGGTTCGCGACGGCGCTCACCAGCTTCCGGTCGTCCAGCGTGAAGCGGTCACCACCGATCCGGTCGGTCAGGTTCATCACCCCCACGCAGCGGACCTCAGTGCCGGGGGCGGCGTAGGTTATGGGTACACTGAGGAACGAATATCCCCGGTAGCCTCGCGCGCCACCGCATTCGGACGGCACCGAGTCCGGGTCCGAGGGGTCGAACGTCACGGTGCGCCTCTCACGGTAGACTCGGGCTGCGATCGAGCAGTCGTCCTCCACCGGCACCGGAACCAACCCTTCGGGCGCAAAGCCCCGCGCAGCCACGGTCCGGAGGGCACCGCTGGTCTCGTCGAACACCATGATGGACGCCCGGCGGGCGCCAACTACCGCGCTTACCTCCCGCACGATGATCTGGGCTGCCTCCTCCAGCCGGACGGTGCGCCCCAGGATCTCGCTGATCGCATAGAGCAGCTCGATCTCCTCGTACCGGCCCGCCAACTCCTCGGCCACGTAAGCCCGCTGCCGTTCCGATTCCAGCAACGCCGCTACCAGCAACAATACTCTGGGCGCCGCCTGTCGCAGGTCGTGTTCGTCCTGCCCCGCCACCTCGAGCCAGAGGCCAGGCGCGCCGGTCACCGGCTGGAGCCACGCCGCACCCCCAGGGGTGGGCCCGATGCCGGGCCGCGCCGGAGGCGCGAGGGTCCAGCCCGGGTCCTCACCAGCCACCAGGTGCAGGGCGGAACCGTTCGAGCGCCACAGGCGCACCCGTCCGTCCACGAGAGCACCGAGGCCGTCGAGCAGGTGATCGAGCCGCCCTACGGGCGGCGCAGTATCATGCAGATGGAGTTCCCTTGCTCGTTGAACTGCACCGCATCCACGAGCTTGCGGATGAGATAGAGGCCGCGCCCACCGGCCTCGTCGAGCTGCTCCGGCCGGAGCGGCTCGGGTACCGCGCCCGGATCAAAACCGGGACCTTCGTCGGTGACCGAGAGTCGAATTGCGTCAGGGACCAGCTCGACCCGGACATCGACCCATTTGGTGTGGTCCTCGCCGTTCCCGCGCACGATGGCGTTGCTGAGCGCCTCCGAGAGCACCACTCGAAGCCGGAACTGAATAGTCTTGGTGGTGTAGTGACCGGCCAGGCAATGCCGGGTGACGAGCTCCACCGCCTCCTCGATGCAATTCACATCGCTGGGGAGGCGCAGAGTGACCAGTGTCGCCGAGCCGGTGGCCTCCGATGCCGAGGTCCGGCGAACGCAGAGACGGAGCGGCGAAGTCATCCGGTCAGCGAGGCTAGAAGCTGGTGAGGGCTTGCTCGGGCGTCTCGGTGATGGCGAAGAGGGTATCGAGCTTCGTCAGCTCGAAGAGGGATCGAAGGTCGTCGTTGAGCCCGGAGAGCCGGAGCTCGCCGCCCACCTCCCGAATCCGCTTCGAAATCGACACCAGCGCGCCGAGACCGGAGGAATCGATATACCCGGTGCTGGAAAAATCGATGAGCAGGCGACGCTCACCCCGCTCCAGCGCGGCCTGCACCAGATCCTTGAGCTCATGTCGATTGCCCACGATGAGCTGCCCCTCCACCTGTACCACGACCACCCCGTTGGGGCCCTTGGTCTGGCTAAAGCCCATGAATCACTCCCTCAACTGGTTACACCACTGGATTGCAGCGCCACCATCGCTGCCACCACGACAATATCATCGGGGGTGGCCCCCCGCGACAGGTCGGCCATCGGGCGCGCCAGCCCCTGCAGAATGGGGCCGATGGCTATTGCACCGGCCAGGCGTTGGACCAGCTTGTACCCGATGTTTCCGGCGTCCAGGTCGGGGAAGACCAGCACATTGGCGCGGCCGCCTACCGGGGAGCCGGGTGCTTTCCGTTCGCCTACTTCCGGGCTGAGGGCGGTGTCGGCCTGAATCTCCCCATCCGATGCGATGTTGGGCGCAAGCTGGTGAAAATGGCCGGCCGCCTCCTGCACCCGAGCCACGTGAGGACCGCCGGCGCTTCCCTTGGTGCTGTACGAGAGGAACGCCACCCGGGGCGAGTCGCCGACCAGCTTGGACCGGTCCCGCGCCGCGGCCAGCGCAATCTCGGCCAGCTGGCCGGGTGTCGGCTCCGGAACCACGGCGCAATCGGTGAAGGTCAGCACGGTGTCGTCGGGCAGAACCATATAGAAGGAAGAGCTCACCAGACTCACGCCGGGAGCGGTGCCGATCGCCCAGAGCGCGGCCCGCACGACCTCGCCGGTTGGGCAGGCTGCGCCGGCCACACACCCCTCCGCTTCGCCCAGCGCCACCAG
The DNA here is from genome assembly GCA_963846435.1 of uncultured Gemmatimonadales bacterium. GTDB lineage: Bacteria > Gemmatimonadota > Gemmatimonadetes > Gemmatimonadales > GWC2-71-9 > CAVVWJ01. Next base: position 461,687 of record CAWJVX010000001.1, read on the forward strand.
TGCGGCCCCGAAGAGCAGTGGATCGGCGGCGATGTCGAGGGCATGCACGCCGTCTCGTACCCGCTCGGGGCGGCGTTCTCGAAGAAACTGGGCGATCTTGCCGAGACGAGGATCTTTGGCCGGATCGAGTCCGGGGCCGCCGAGCACAATAGGATCGAGGACGCCCTTGGACCGGAGTTCTTCCGCCGCCGCCTGGACTCGTGGGTCGGCCCCTTCACAGAGGACGATCCTCGCGCGCCCCGCCGCCGCGCGCTCCAGCAAGCGGCTGCGAAAGCTCATGCCTGGAATCGCCGGGCCAGCGCGGTGGCCACCACCGGGTGGACCATCGGCCGCACGTCCCCACCGAATCGCGCTACCTCGCGCACCAGGCTGGAGCTGAGGTAGGTCAGGTCTACCGCAGGGACGAGAAAGACAGTCTCGAGCGACGGATGCAGCTGCCGGTTCATCAGGGCCATCTGAAACTCGTACTCGAAGTCGCTCACGGCGCGAAGCCCGCGCACGATGATGCTGGCGCCCACTCTCTTGGCAAACTCCGCCAACAACCCGTCGAACGATTGAAAGGAGACCCGGGGCTCATCGCCGATGGCGGCCCGCAGCATCTCCAGCCGTTCCTCGACCGAGAACAGCGGCTGCTTTCCGACGTTCACGGCCACCGCAACGATGAGCTGGTCGGCCAGGGCCAGGCTCCGGCGAACCAGATCCTCGTGGCCCCGGGTCAGCGGATCGAATGAGCCGGGATAGACGGCGATGCGAGTCATGGCGCGTGGCAGAAGGTGATGGCGGTGTCGCCGTAGCGGCGGGTATCGCCGTCGAGCTCGAGGCTGCTAGGATGCTCGACCGAAAGAATGCGCCCGAATGGGTTTCGGCGGAAGAGCGCCACCAGTCCCGATGCAAGGTCCGGCGTGTAGGGGGGATCGGCCAGCACCAGGTCGAATGCTTCCGGTGTGAGGCGCTCGGCGAAGCGCATGGCATCGCCGCGGTGCACCGTACTGGCCGCTTCCGCGCCGAGAGCGCCGATATTCTGATGCAGCGCTTTGAGTGATGGCGGGTTCAGCTCCACGAACGTCACCGACTCCGCACCCCTCGACAACGCCTCCAGACCCAGGGCCCCGCTGCCGGCAAAGAGGTCGAGCACCCGGGCGCCGGCCAGCTCCTCACCCAGAATGCTCATCCAGGCTTCCCGCACCCGGTCGGCTGTCGGACGCACGCGCGAATCCTTCGGCATTACCAACCGGCGTCCGCCGAACTGCCCCGCGACGATTCTCAAGGGCGGGAAGGACGGGAAGGACGGAAAGACGGGAAAGCGTGACTCCATGGCGAGGAGAACGACAATGTTGGAGCAGGGCAGTACTCCTAGCGAACCTTTCCGTCCTTCCCATCCTTCCCGTCTTCCGTCTTCTACGTCGAGTGGGGCGACAAGGCGCACAACCTCGCCTGTAGCGTGACCATCCCGTTCCACTCGTTGCACTCGATCCGAAAGGCCGCATCCACCAGGTCGTCTCCCAGCCAGGAGACCCGGTCGGACCACTGAAAGCCGATCACCGGGACCCGGCTGCGGCCGTCATCGAGCACGCCCTTGAGATGTCCGTTGCCCACCGTGCAGCGGTTGGTGAAACGGACGCCCCTGACCCCGAACACCGGTCCCGGGTTCCCCTGGCCACACGGCTCCAGGTAGCGGCAGAGGCGTTCCAGCTCGTGGGTCACTTCCTCCAGGCCGATCTCAAGATCGACCCGCTGCTCGGGGCCAAGGTCTTCCGGGCCGAGCTTCTGCCGAGCCACGTCGCCGAACCTCTCGCGGAATTCATCGAGATGGGTCCGATGAATCGTGAGTCCGGCGGCCATCCGGTGACCACCGAACCGCTCCAGCAGGTCGCCGCAAGAGAGGAGGGCCGCATGGAGGTCGAAACGCGAGGTGCTTCGACCGGAGCCCTTGCCGATGTCGCCATCGAAGGCGATGAGGAAGGTAGGACGTCCGTAGCGTTCGACCACCCTCGAGGCCACGATGCCGACGACGCCGGGGTGCCAGCCGTCGCCGACGAGCACCAGGCCCGCATCGCGCTCCGGATCGGCGGTGCGCTCGACCTGTTCCAGCGCTTCGTCCAGCATCCGCTGGTCCAGCGCCTGGCGTTCGACGTTGAGCCCTTCGAGCCGTTGCGCCAGTCCCGCGGCCTCTGCCGGGTCGTCACTCAACAACAGCCGGAGCCCGTCGGTGGCATCGGCGACCCTCCCCGCAGCGTTGAGTCGGGGACCGAGCACGAAACCCAGGTGGCGGGCCACGATCTCCTTGCCGGCCAGCCCGGTGGCTTCGACCAGGGCTCGAACTCCCAGCCAACGGCTGTCGGCCAGCAGCTTGAGCCCGTGTCGCACCAGGATCCGGTTCTCGCCCTGGAGTGGAACTACGTCCGCCACGGTGGCCAGCGCCACCAGGTCCAGCAGATGGAATGGAAGATTGGCGGGGAGACCGAGCGCAGGCACCAGCGCCTGAACCAGCTTGAATGCGATTCCGGTTCCGCAGAGGTGATTGGCCCCCGAGCGGTCGTCCGCCCGCTGTGGGTCTACCACCGCCTGGGCTGGCGGCAACTCCGCCCCGGGCAGATGGTGATCGGTGACTACCACCTCGATGCCCGCCTCCCGGGCGGCGCGAACAGCCTCGACTGCCGTGATGCCGCAATCACACGTGATGATGAGTGAGGCACCGGCGGACCGGGCCGCCTCGAGGCCGGCAGGCCCGAAGTCGTAACCATCCCGGAGACGGTGGGGCAGGAAGGGCAGCACATCGGCACCGGCCAGACGCAAGGCGCGGGTGAGGAGTGTCGAGGAGCACTGGCCGTCGACATCGTAGTCACCATGGACCAGAATGCGGCCGCCGGCGCGGACAGTGCCGGCGATGGTCTCCACCGCCTCAGCCATGCCGGCCAGCGCGTGCGGGTCGGATAGCTCGTCCAGGGACGGCCGGAGGAAACGGCGCGCCGCCTCCTCCGACCCGTGGCCTCGCTGCACCAGGAGGGCGGCAAGCGCGGGCGGAAGCCGGAGAGCGGCAGCCAACGCCTTCACCTGTGCGGGATCCGGCTCCGGCATGACCGCCCAGCGAAGCATGGGGGCGGGAAAAACGCTCACCATGAGAGAGTAGCCCGGAGGGAGAGCATCATGCCGACCCGGCCGCCTCGTTTGGGTACAGAATCGCTCCGCAGGCCTCGCACGCGTCGACCACCTGTCCGGCTCGGATCTGGCCTCTGCGGTTGAGCGGCACCGCGGTGTGGCAGCCGCCGCAGGTGCCGCCAACCAGGGGCACGATCACATCATTTGAGCGGCTGCGCCGTAGGCGGTCGTAGCGGTTGCGGATCGTCTTGTCGAGCTGGGCTGCACTGGCTTCGCGCACGCCCAACGCGGCATCCCGCTCGGCTTCCAGCGCGGCCCGACGCTCCGCCACCTTCGCGCGTTCGGGAGCCTGCTCGGCCTCGACTGCCTCGAGACTCCGCTCCGCATCCTTCACCTTGACCTCCAGCTGAACCACCGCGTCGGCACTCCGCACCCAGTCGTTCTCCTCCTTGGCCATAACCGACTGCGCCAGGTCCAGCTCGGTCATCAGGGTCGAGGCGTCCTTCGGGTTCCGCACCTGTTCCAGCCTCAGGCGCCGCCGGTCCTGCAGTATCCGGTAACTTTCGATTTTGGTCTCCAGCTCGTCGCGGCGACGCTGCCCGTCGGCGGCGGTTTGCCGGGCCTTCTGGAGCAGATCACGAGCGCCTTGGAGAGCCTGATCCAAGCCGGCCGTCTCCCCGTTCAAGTCAACCAACCGCTGTTCACATGCAGCCACCTTTGCATCCTTCGCTTGAAGATCGATCAGTTTCACTAGGTCAGGGTGCATTCATGCTCCTCGGGAACGATTCGCAGTGCGGGTGGCCCTCGCCGCCGCCTTCTGGTACGCGTACCAGTCGTCCGCGGCGGGATACTGAGTCCTTAACGCCGCTCGCTGCTTTTGCTTTTCGCCGGGATCGGTGAGTGCGTCCATCTCACGGTAATGGGAGCGGGCCCTCAGAATCTGTGCAGCGCTGTCGTAGAGCGAGGATACTTCCTGGTTGCTCAGCTCCTCAGCGGATTCCTTCACGTATGACCATGCCGCGGCGGCGTTCTCGGTCAGGCCCTCCGGCAATTGACCAGCCGCCGCATCACTCCGGATCAGGGTCTCGAAGATCTCCCGCAGCCGGGGATTTTCGAGAAGCAAGGGGGCGATGTCCTCCTTGGCACGGGCGATCAGTTCCGGCGCGGCCAGCATTGCAGCTAACAGGCGTGTCTCCGGATTACGCCGACCGCGGGGACGCTTCGTTGCCTGGTCTTGAGGGCGACTACGCCGTGGATCGGTATCAGGACCACTGCCCTGCCCCCTGCCTTCCCGCAGCTCCTGCTCGAGCACCTCCTTGCTGACGCCGGCGCGTTCCGCGGTGAGCGAAAGATACAACTCACGGGTAATCGGATCCGCGGCCGCGCGGATCGTGGGCAATAGTCGGTCGAGCGCTTCGCGCCGGTGCTCGACACCCTCGAAGTAGCCCTTCCGCTCCAGCATCTGGATCTTCCGCTCGAGCAGGTCGATCGCGTCCCCCAGCACGCCGTCGAGCGCGGCGACCCCTCCCCTTTTCACCAGCGTGTCGGGATCTTCGCCCGGTGGCAGCGTGGCCACCCGAACCCGGATGGCGTGACGCAGGAGCTCGTCCCCGGCGCGAAAGGTGGCGCGAAGCCCGGGTAGATCGCTGTCATACAGGATGGTAGCGGCGGGGGCAAAGCGCTTGAGCAACGTGGCCTGATCCGGCGTGAGCGCCGTGCCCAGCGGCGCGATCACGTGCTCCACTCCTACGAGCGAGAGCCGGATCACGTCGAAGTATCCCTCGACCAGGAGCACCGACTCCTCTTTTCGAATCGCTCCCTTGGCCTGGTGCAGATTGTAGAGCTGCTTCCCCTTGTGAAAGATGTCGGTCTCGGGTGAGTTGAGGTACTTCGGCTCGCCGGGCCCGAGCAGCCTTCCTCCCAACCCGACGACCCGTCCCCGCAGGTCGTGGATGGGAAACAGGAGCCGGCCCCGGAACCGCGGTATCACTGAGCCGTCTTCGCGCTGCGCCGCCAGCCCTGCCTGGAGCAGGACGGACTCGGCGATTCCGAGATCGGCCATGGCCTTGAGAAACGTCTTGCCCGCGGGGGCAAAGCCTAGACCCAGCATGGCGCCGGTATCCAGCGGGATGTCCCGGCCCTCGAGGTACTCCCGAGCGGTCCCGGCCTCGGGCTGTTCCAGCAGCTGACGGGCAAACCAATCGTGGGCCACCGCCACGGCACTATAGAGTGGCTCGTGCGGGTCGGGGCCGGCGCGCTCCGGGCGCTCCGGAATCACGATCCCCGTCCGCCGGGCCGCCTCGCGAACGGCGGTGGGATAGTCCATGCCAAGCCGTTTCATGAACCAGGAGAAGACGTCTCCCGACTCATGGCACACGAAGCAGTAGTAGCGGCCCTTCTTCGGAATGACGGCGAAGTTCCGATTGGTGCCGCCGTGGAACGGGCAGGGGCCGCGATAGTCTGAGCCGGTGCGCTTGAGCGCCACCGACTCTCCGATCAGCCCGACAATGTCGGTGCTGTCGCGGACCTGCTCGATGGTCTCGTCGGGGATCATGCTCATGCGGAAAACTCGACGATGGTCACGCCAGTACCACCCTGGTTGCGGGGCGCGAAAGCGTAACGCAACACCCGGCCGTCCTTGGAGACCACCCGCTGCACTCTTTCCCGAACCACACCGGTACCCATGCCATGAATGATGCGCAGATAGGGATGCTCCGATAGCACTGCAGCGTCCACCGCTGCCAACGTCGCCATCTCCGCCTCCTCGCCAGTCATGCCCCGGAGGTCGATCTCGAGGGGGGATGGAGAAGACGGAGAGGACGGATGGACGGGCGGACGGACGGACGGAGCAGCCGCACTGAGCGCTGTTGGCTCAACTACCATGCGTACGGCTCCAGAGCCTACCACCAACTTTCCGTCTGAGCGAACCTCCAGGACTTGACCGGTAGGACCTCCCGTCACCTTAACGCGGTCGCCAGGTTGAAAACCGCCCGGCTGTCCATCTGTCCGCCCGTCCGTCCTCTCCGTCCTCTCGGCCTTTTCTAACGCCTCCCCCTCCGTCCGAATGGCATCTTCAACCAGCCTTCTGGCTTCGCGCGCCGCAGCCTCGTCTGCCGCGCCACGGGCGGCGGCCAGCGCCTCCTCCACCCGCTGTCGAGCCTCGAGCAGGTAGGTGCGGGCCTGCTGCCGGCCCTGGCGCTCCGCTTCCTTTTCCCGCCGCTTGAGCTCCGCTTCTCGGACGGTCTGAGATTCATTCTGTAGCGCAAGGCGGGCCGACAGGGAGTCGAGGTCCACCGCGCGCTCCGCCAGTGTGCCCTGTGCGATCTGAAGCTCGCGCTCCCGCTCCTCCACCGCGGCGAGCAGGGCATCCAGGCTGCGTTCGGCAGCGGGGACCCGCGCTTCGGCATCGGTCAGAATTCCCGGGTCCACACCCAGCCGTCGAGCGATGGCGAGCCCGTACGAGCGTCCCGGAATGCCCTTCAAGAAACGGTAAGTGGGAGTGAGAGTTACGCCGTCGAATTGAAGTGATGCATTAACGATTCCCGCGGTATGGCTGGCCAGATCCTTGAGCGATCCCAGGTGTGTCGTCGCCAGGGACACGGTTCCCCTTTGGGTCAATGAGACCAGGGACGCTCCGGCCAGCGCCGCGCCTTCCGCGGGATCGGTTCCGCTTCCGATCTCATCCAGCAACACAAGGGTGGCATCGTCCGCCTCCTCCAGCATCCGGCGGAGCATGCGCACATGGGCACTGAACGTAGACAAGCTGGCGGCGATGGATTGTCGGTCGCCGATGTCGGCGTAGAACCGGCGAAAGATTGGAAGCTGGCTGCCGGGACCGACCGGTGGAATGATACCGCTTCCTGCCAGGGCCGCCGCGAGACCAACGGCTTTGAGCAAGACGGTCTTGCCGCCCGTGTTCGGTCCGCTGATGAGCAGCGTGCGCTCCTGCTCCTCCAGATCCAGATCGAACGGGATCACCGGCGCCGAGCCGGCGAGCAACAGGGGGTGGCGGCCATTCACGATCCTGAGGGCAGCCGGTGCGGCCGCCACGCCCGGGACCTCGCCGTTGGTCGCCACCGCATAGCGCGCGCGGGCGACGAGGTCGTCCACCGCGACGCACATCTCGACGGCATTCCGCACCAGCGGCAACTCCGGCCGCAGGAGGTCGGTGAGCTCGCGGAGGACCCGCAGCGTCTCCCTCTCCTCTTCGACCTGCGCCTCGCGCAGCGCGTTGCCCAGCTCGATCGCGTCTGAGGGCTCGATGAAGAGGGTCCCGGCGCTCCCCGATTCGTCATGGATGATTCCCGGTGGCCGGCTCCGGGAATCTCGCCGCACCGGAATCACGTACCGTCCCGCGCGCAGGGTGACCGACGCGTCCGAAGGCGCCGTCCCCGCGTCCAGCCCCCGGAGCAGCGTGTCGAGGCGGCGGAGCAGACGCTGCCTGGCGGCCTGTACTTCGCGCCGCGCGGCGGCCAGCCGGGGACTGGCGGTGTCCAGCAGGTTGCCATCGGGATCCAGGGAGAGCTCCAGCCGGCGCTCGATCGCCTTATCCGGCAGCGAGCGAGCGAGACCGCCGGCCAGTGGGGCCGTGTCCGCCACCCTCCTCAGATCCGCGTGGACCAGGCGCGCGGCGGCCAGCACGCGCTGCAGCCCGGCAAGCTCCACTCCTTCGAGGACGCTGCCCTCGATTCTGAGCCGCGCCACCGCTCGGGTGACGTCGGGGATAGGCTCGGCCAGGAGGCTATCGCCCCGGCGGAAGAGGCCCGCCACTTGTCCCACGCGGGCCAGCTCCTCCTGGATCCACTCGACGTCGTCAGTCGGCCAGCGATCCCGGACCCGTGCGGCGCCGAGGGGGCCCACCGCGTGGCCGGCCACCTGCTCGAGCACGGCGGCGAACTCGATGGTGTCGAGCGCGTCGGCGCTCTGCTCCGCCGGCAACGGCAACGGGGTGCCGCCCTGTGTGTGGGCCGGCACCCCGGGATGAGTCTGCGGTTCCACCTGCGGCATCAGCCGGCCTGGAGCTCCTCGCGCACGATCTGGTTGATCACCTTTCCATCCGCCTTGCCCTTGTAGCGGGGCAGCACCTGGGCCATGACTTTTCCGATATCCTTGGCACCGCCGGCGATGGCTTGCCGCACTGCGACCCGAATCTCCTCGGGATCCACCGCCGGCGGCAGAAACTCCTCAAGCACCTTGATCTGGGCAGACTCCGCCTCGGCAAGCTCCGGCCTGGACCCCGTGGTGTACTGCTCTACCGCCTCCCGCCTGATCTTGATGCCCTTGCGCAGCACGTCCACCACCTCGTCGTCTGAGGCGGGGCGTCGCAGTTCGATCTCTCGATTCTTGAGGTTGGCGAGGATCGTGCCGAGAACGAGGGTGCGTTCTTTATCCTGCGCCTTGCGGGCGGCGTTGAGCGCGGTCCGCAAGGTGGCGGTCAGGCTAGACTCTGGGGACACGCGGACCCCGCCGGGTTTTGCGGACCGCAGCACTCATTTTGCGCTTCCGCTTTTCGCTCGGCTTTTCGAAGTGACGGTGCTTGCGAAGGTCCGACAGGATACCGGCCTTCTCGCACTTTTTCTTGAACCGTCTGAGCGCCCGCTCGAAGCTCTCGTCATCATGAACGATGACCTCTGGCATTCGCTTACTCACCCCTCTCGGCCCGGTAAGGGCGGCTATCAAACAAGTTGAAAACTTATTCGGGAGAGAGTTGGGGGGCAAGAATCGGCCTCGAGATCCTTCGCTGTGCTCAGCATGACATCGTCGCCACTCTCCCGTCCTTCCTGTCCTTCCCGCTAACCCGGGGGCCACGTCATCTTTCGCCCGCCGAGCAGGTGCAGATGCAGGTGATCCACGCTCTGACCGGCATTGCGGCCGGTATTGGTCACAATCCGATAGCCCTCTCGGTCCAACCCCTCCTCGCTCGCTACCGTGGCAGCAAAAGCCAACAGCTTGCCGAGCAGGCGCTCGCCATCGCCTCCCTTCGCGTCTCGCACGGCCGCGATGTGCCGGGTTGGGATCACCAGCACATGGACTGGGGCCTTCGCATCGATGTCTCGGAAGGCCAGGGCATCATCCGAGCGTTTGACGATCTTCGCGGGAATGTCGCCCGCTACGATCTTGCAGAAGAGACAGTCAGCCATGATTCCCCCGCAGTCTCGCCGTTCCAGCCACTGCTGCCGCCGCAAGGGCAGCAGTCTCGAATCTCAGAATGTTGGTCCCCAGCGCCACCGGCCGATATCTGGCGGCTACCAGCGCCGCCCGCTCCTCGGCTGTAAACCCACCCTCGGGTCCAATTACCACGACGAGCGGAGTGTCATCCAGCCTGTCCGGAGGGAGGACTCCGGCCGGATCGGCCAGCCAACCGCTGCCGGGATTGGGGCGGGTGAGAAACCTTTCCAGCGCGACCGTGGGCTCGATCGTGGGCGCCCAGGCTGCCCCGCACTGCTTAGTGGCCTCGAGCACCACGCGTCGAAGCTTCGCGGCGTGGACCTCCCGGAACCGCGTTGCCACGCCCGCGGTGTGCGCCGTGTCGAGGGGAACGATCGCGCTGACCCCGAGCTCGACTGCCTTTTCCGCCATCCAGGTGAACCGCTCCCGATCTCCTGCGGCAACAGCGAGCGTGAGGTGCGGTTGCGCCGGCTGGCGTTCCGCTGACTGGATCTCGACCATCCAGTCCGGACCGACCCGCACCAATCGCCCCGTTCCGGTCAGCCCCGAGCCATCCAGCACCTCAACTCCCTCATCCTCCCGAGCCCGCCGCACACGCAGATGATGCGCCTCGCTCTCGTCCAGACTCGCCCGCTTCCCCACCACCGCGCTGCCCGGCGAGATGAGCACCCTCATTGCAGGGCGGGAATGGCGGCCACCCCCCACCAGCCATCGTCCAGACTCTCACCAACCGGCGTGAAATCCGCCGTCCGGAGTGCCTGGAGGAACTCGGAGGCCTCCGTGTGCTCCATACCGGAGAAGATCACGCAGCCGTCCGGCTGAAGGGCTCTGGTGATCGAGGGGAGCAGTGCGGTGTTGGCGGTGCGAAGGATGTTCGAGAGGATCAGGTCGGCCGGTCCAACTAGCGGAGCGAGAATGCCGGCGTCGCCTTCCAGAAACTCGACCCCGGCGGAAACACCATTGCGGTCGGCGTTCCGCATGGCGACCTCGTTGGCTTCGGCATCGGTCTCGATCCCGATGGCACATACTGCACCCAGCTTCACGGCTGCGATGGCCAGAATGCCGCTTCCACTGCCGAGGTCCAGCACCAGGTGGCCGGGTTGCAGCAGCTGCTCCAGCAGGGTCAGGGCGACGCGGGTGGAGCCGTGTTCCCCGCTGCCGAATGCGCTCTCAGGGTCGAGCACGACGGTGTGCTGGTCCGGATAGGCCGCTTCCGGCGCCCAGGAGGGAACAACCGTGAGCCGCCCGAAGCGCCGTGGCCCCAGGCCGTCACGCCAACGGGTGGACCAATCCACCGTTTCCAGCAGGCGGCGTTGAGTCTCGGTCGAGGGGTCGACCTCGCGCGCCAGCTGCGCCACGAGCGCTTCGGCACTGGCCTCATCAGCAGCAAAGGTGACCAGTGTTCCGTCGTCGCGCTCCTCCACCGCATGCCCAGTCCGGGCAACCAGCCACGCCGTTATCCGATCTCTTTGCTCCGCCGTCGGGCGCACGTCGATGGCCCACCAGCTCATGCGCCCAGCGCTTCCTTGAGCTTGGACCAGAATCCCGGTGAGTGCTTGGGTGGCTCCCCCTCCAGCTTGGCCAACTCCTGGAGGAGCCGTTCCTGTTCGCTGGTCAGGCGCTCCGGGGTCCACACGTGCACCCGAACCAGCAGATCGCCTTTGCCATCCTGCCCCAGGATGGGAAGCCCCTTGCCTCGGAGCCGGAGCACTGTGTCGGTCTGGGTGCCGGACGGAATCCTCAGGTGTTCTTCGCCGTAAGGCGTCGGCACTGTGTGCTCGCCGCCGAGCGCTGCCTGCGAGAACGAGAGCGGAAGATCGTGGATGAGATCGTTGCCCTGCCGCTCGAAGCGGTCGTCGTCCTTGATGTCGATCATCACCAACAGATCGCCACTCGGACCTGCGCGCGGGCCAGCAGCACCCTGTCCCCGCAGGGTCAGGTAGTTATTGCTCGAGACGCCGGCAGGGATATCCACCGATACCGTGCGCTCCGCCCGTACCCGCCCCTCACCGCGGCAGACCTCGCACGGCTCGAGCACCAGCGACCCTTCCCCGTTGCAGGTGGGACAGGCGCCCACTGAGACAAACTGCCCGAGAATGCTGCGCGCTGCCCGGCGCACCTCGCCACTGCCGCCGCAGCTGGTACAGGTGGTCGGCCGCGTTCCGGCCTTGGCTCCGCTGCCGTTACACACGGTGCAGCGTTCCGGGCTCTTGATCTTGACTGTCTTCTTCACTCCCAGCGCCACTTCGGTCAGCGTGAGCCGGACCGTCACCCGCACGTCCTGACCCCGGCGCTCGTCGGTGCGGGATCGGCCCCCGCCGAAGATGGACTCGAATCCACCGAAGTCGCGCATGAAGATGTTGAGCGCTTCACTGAGATCGACATGATGGAACCCGAAGCCGCCCCCCGCACCGACCCCGGCCTTGCCGTAGCGGTCGTACGCCGAGCGCTTCTGGGCATCCCGGAGCACCTCGTAGGCCTCGGTGATCTCCTTGAACCGTGCCTCAGCCTCGGGGGCGGAGTTCCGGTCGGGGTGATACTCCATGGCTAGCTTGCGATACGCCTTCTTGATCTCCAGCTCGGTGGCCGTGCGCGTGACTCCGAGCAGCGTGTAAAAATCATTCACTCCAGCAATCCCTCCACCAGACGGCTGGTGTGCTCCACCAGTCCGATGATCTTGTCATAAGGCATCCGGGTCGGACCCATGACCCCGATCACCCCTTTGAGGCCGCCCGCCTCGTAGGAGGAGGTGACCAGGGTAAAATCGCTGAGTCTGGTGTCGGGGTTCTCTCCCCCGATGGTGATAGAGAGCCCCCGCTGCCGGCGCGACTGGAGTGCCTGTTTGAGCAGGTCCCGCCCCTCCGTTAGCCGGAGGAGTTCACGCATGCGGGAATTGGAGGCGAACTCCGGCTGGTCGGCCAGCATTTGGGCGCTGCCCAGCACAACCGTGCTGTCTTCGTTCGAAAGGTCGAACAGACCGTCCCCCTCGGCAATAAAGATGTTCAACAGCTCGCGCCCACCCTCGCTCCCGGCAGCATCACGGAGGCGTTCCGGCAGGGTATTGCGAATCTCCTGGAGCGTGAGCCCTGCGAGCCGCTCGTTGAGTATCTGGGAGACCTGCTGGACCGAGGAAGCAGGGACCAGACCGGGAATCTCGACGAAAATGGTGCGGACCACCCCGCTGCGGAGGTTGAACACCAGCAACAGGCGCTCGGCGGCAACCTGAACCAGCTCCAGCCGCTCCATGACCATCTGATCCAGCGCGGGCGCAACGGCCACCCCCAGCTCCTGGGTCAGAACGCCGAGCACCTGGGCCGCCCGGCGGAGCACCTCCTCCACCACGCTCCGGGTCCCGATCAGTTCCGATCGGAGGGTATTCTGCTCCTCATGACTCGGTGGCGAGAGCCGCATGATGGCATCCACGTACGTGCGGTAGGCCCGGTCGGTGGGTATCCGTCCAGCCGAGGTATGAGGGTGGAAGAGGTATCCCTTGTCCTCCAGCTCGCTCATGATGCTCCGGATGGTTGCCGGAGACACGCCGAGGCCGAACCGGCGGGCGATCGTCTGGCTGCCCGCCGGCTCGGCAGTCTCGATATACGTGTGCACGACGGCCTCGAGCACGCGCAGCTCTCGCTCACTCAGCTGGTCTGGGGTGGGCATGCACGAAATCTAGAGGCAGCGCTGGACCGTGAGAAGTGAAAGCGGCTTACCGGCCCTACACTGCAATGGAAGGCACCAGGGCGTCGAGCCGCAGCCATCCCTCAGGGGTGAGCTGCAACCGGCCCGCGCCGGTGGTGGCCCAGCCGGCCTCCTCCCACTGCCGGGTCAGCGGGGCCGGAACCTGATGCAACGCCAGCCCTTCGCTCGTCCGCAGGCCGAGGTAGAGCTCCTCCAGCGTTACGGCAGCAGTGTCCAGGAATTCCCGGCCCTCCAGCGGGGACCTGCCTGACTCGATCAGCCTCTGGTAGGCAGCCCATTCCCGTACGTTCCAACGCCGCTCGTTGCCCGCCCCGCTGTGGGCAGCGGGACCCAAGCCGATGAACGGAGCACGGCGCCAGTAGGCCGAATTATGTCGGGCCCGGTGTCCGGGCCGCCCGGCATTGGAGATCTCGTAGTGCTCGTACCCGTGAGTGCCCAGAACATCGTGTGCCAGCAGGAACTCCGTCGCGTAGCGGTCTTCATCCACCGGAGCAACCTCTCCCCGCTCGGTCCAGCGGCCAAGCGGAGTGTGCGCCTCCACCGTCAAGCCATAGAGCGACAGGTGCTCGGGCCCGAGCGCAAAGGCGCGCTCCAGATCCGCGGCCCAGTCTCGTCCAAGGGCCGCCGGCAAGCCGAAGATCAGGTCCAGCGACAGGTCCTCGATGCCGGAAGAACGGAGGGTCTCGACCGCCAGGGGAACATGGTCCGCGGTATGGGTGCGATGCATCCACTCGAGCACCGCGGGGTCGAAGGACTGCACGCCCAGCGACACTCGGTTGACGCCGGCAGCACGCCAGGCGGCCGCCGCCGCAGTGGTCACATCTTCGGGATTGGCCTCCAGTGTTATTTCGGCATCGGCTGCAACGGCTCGGTCCGCTCCGATCTGGTGCAGCACCCGCGCGATGGAGAGCGGGGTGACTCGCGAGGGAGTGCCACCACCGAAGTAGATGGTTTGAACTTCGGACGAGAGGTCCCAGGCGGGATCGGCCTGCCGGAGATTCCACTCGCGGAGGACCGCATCGACATATGCCTCGGAGGGCACTTCGCGCCGGACGGCGATGGCAAAGTCGCAATAACTACACCGGCGGGCGCAGAAGGGGACGTGGAGGTAGAGGTGCACACAGGAATGTAGACGGGTGGGGGGCTGTCATCCTGAGCCGAACCTCGCGCGGGTGTCATCCTGAGCGCCGGAACAGTCTCCCCGGACACTGCTCGATCACGCCCGCGATCTCGAGTCCAGAGATCAGCCCCAACACCTCCCCAATTGGCCGCTTGGATCTAGTAGCAAGCTCGTCAGGATGAATCGGATTCGCGCCCACCAGACCGGCCAGCTCCCGTTCTTCGAGCGAGAGTTGTTCCGGCAGCGGGCGGGATACCGGGGGAGAGACGGTCTTGGTGACTGTCGAGCCCATGAGGTCGGGAAAGTGCTGGAGGAGATCGGCCGGCTCGAGGACCGGGGCGGCACCATCTCGAATCAGCCGATTGGTCCCGGCTGAGAGAGGGCTGGTGATGTTGCCCGGCACGGCCATCACCTCCCTGCCCTGATCCAGTGCCGCGCCTGCCGTGATGAGGGCACCGGATCCGATGGCCGCCTCCACCACAACGGTGACCCGGGAGAGCCCACTTATGAGCCGGTTTCGGCGGGGAAAGCTGCCCACGTGAGGACGCTCGCCCGGCGGGAATTCACTCAGCAGGAGACCCTCGCTGGCCACACGATCGTAGAGCGCCCGGTTAGCCGCCGGATAGATGACCCCGAGCCCGTTGCCGAGCACACCGATGGTGCTGCCGCCGGCATCGAGCGCTGCGGTGTGCGCAATGGCATCGAGCCCGCGAGCCATGCCGCTGACGATGACCACCCCTGCCTCGGCCACGGCACCGGCCAGGGAACGACAGGCAGCGGCACCGTAGCTGGAATGGTCGCGGCTCCCCACGACGGCGGCAGCAGGGCGGAGCAGGAGCGAGTGATTCCCAAGGCTGAAAAGCACCGGTGGCGGATCCGGGATCTCGCCCAGGAGTGGCGGATAGTCCGGGTCTCCCGGCACGACTACTACTGCACCCAGCCTGGAGGCATCGTCCGCGATCCGTCTGCCGGCCTCCAGCGGCGTCGCCTTGATAGCGGTGGCAATGGCCCGGGAAAATCCCGCCAAGGATCCTAAAAATGCAATCGGCGCCGAATGGGCGCCGATTGCGGTCTTGCAGGTGGAGAGGAGAGTCTGAAGTCGAGCCGCTCCCATTCCGGGAACCTGAGTGAGGGCCAGGTAGGCCACGCGCTCGTTGTCCATCTAGCTCTCCTCCTCCGCCAACCCGGCGCCGGCGTCGGCCACCTGGCTGGCCTTAGCCTGCCCGATCAGCCTCCAGAAGTACTCCTTGAGCTCGTCGAGGCCGGTGCCAGCGGCACTGGAAACCGTGCGTACCCCGAGAGCCTCGGGGGCGCGCAATTCGGGCAACGGGTGGTCGGCCGGGAGCAGGTCCCGCTTGGTCAGGACCACCACGTGCTCCTTGTCCGCCAATGCGCTGCTGTACTGCCGGACCTCACTGCGAAGTCCATCGTAGCTGGCCTGTGGATCCTGGCTATCGAGCGGAACCAGAAACGCCAGAATGCGGGTCCGCTCGACGTGCTGAAGGAAACGGAAGCCCAGCCCTTTGCCCTCGTGAGCCCCTTCAATGATGCCGGGTATGTCCGCCACCACGTACGACCGGTGCCCCGAGAGGCCTACCACGCCAAGGTTCGGCTCCAGCGTGGTGAACGGATAGTCTGCGATCTTGGGATGCGCCGCCGAGATGACCGAGAGTAAGGTGCTCTTCCCGGCATTGGGCTCTCCCACCAGTCCCACGTCGGCGATGAGCTTCAGCACCAGCTCGATCTGACGGTCCTCGCCCTCTTCGCCCGGCTCCCATTCGCGGGGGGCCTGGTGGGTGGAGGTGGCGAATCGGGCGTTGCCACGACCACCGCGACCACCGCGCGCCACCCGCAGCATGTCGCCGGCCTCGAGCACCTCGCCGATGAGATCGCCCGTCGTGGCATCGCGCACCACGGTACCCGGAGGGATCGGGAGGTAGACGTCCGACGAGGAGGCACCGGTCTTGGTGGCCCCCTTCCCGTGTTCACCTCGCTCGGCCTTCCACAGGTTGCGGTACCGATAGTCGAGCAGGGTGGCCAGGTTGGGGTCTGCCTTGACGTAGACGCTCCCGCCGTGGCCGCCGTCTCCCCCGTCGGGCCCGCCCTTGGGCTTGTACTTGAAGCGCGCGAATGAGCTGGCACCCGATCCACCGGTGCCGCCGACCACCCGCACCACCGCGCGATCTATGAGCATCAGTCTCCCGGAGACCAACCCTCGCGCACGGTGCGCCAGAGCTGTTTGACTTTTTTCCACTGATCGAATGAGAGCAGTGGGTTTACGATCGAGAGCACCCCTTCGATCTGGCCGAAGGTGGCGCCGGCATTGAGCGCGCCTCGGAGGTGCGAGTGAAGCTGACGAGGGGCCTCGAGGACCGCGGTCTGGGCCACGGTGCACAGCTCCCGGAGCTTGAGGTCGAGCCCGCCACGAGCGAGTGTGCGGCCGTATCCCTCGGTGATCATCCAGGAGTCGATGGCCGGATGCAGGGTTCGCACGCTCTCTCGGAGCTTCTGGTAGTTCTCGCCGTAGACCACGGCACACAACTCCTCGCCCCGGCGGGTCCATTCGGGGGCCCGGGCGTAGTCCTGATCCGGATCGATGGCGGGCCCCGCAACACCACTGAACTTGCGCCACACGGTAAAGGCAATGAGCGCCCTGGGATAGCCAACCATCAGGACGCTTTGCAGCAACAGCTCCTCGACCCATGCCACCGGTACCTGGGATGATCGCAGCGGCCCCACCCGCTCCCGGAGCTCCGGCTCGTAGCCTTGCGCGATAGCCGCGGCGAACCGGACGAGATCGCGCACCTGGGGATCGAGGCTGACCTGTTTCGCCATCATCATACCCGGTTTCGGGACGGCGCTCGGATCAAATCGATGCGTCGGCATTCATCCAAGCGCGCCGTCGCAGCGATTATCGAGCGTTTGTCACCGCAGAAGATAGTACGGGCACTGGGCTGCCGCCCCTTCAATATTGCTCCTGCATCCTTAGCTTTCGCCGCGATGCACGCACCAATCAGCCCTCTCCTCGTCGCGATGGCACTGGCCGGCGTGCTCACCCCGGCGCAGGCCACCGCTCAGGCTTCCCCCTACATCCCGCTCGACGATCCCCGCCTGCCGTTGCTCGAGCATTTGATCGCTCGGGGTGAGGTGGAGGATCCCTCGCCGATGATTCGCCCATTCCGCCGGGCCGATGCCGTTCGGGTGCTCGCCGCCGGGGACAGCGCCGCTCCTGCGTCGAGCGCGCCTCATCCGGCGCTTACGGCAAGACCTCGAGGACCCGGCGGGGAATCGTTGGCGGATCGAGGTGCGGGCCGGCGGCCAGGCGTACTCCCACGCCCGGCGGGAGCTGCTTCACCCGGCCGGCCCGGACGGCGCCCGGCCGTACGCCGAGCTCCGGGGTGAGGCGATATTCGGCAACCTCCTGCTGGTTACTCGACCCGTCGTGGAGCCTCGGCTCACCGGCGACCCCGACTGGCCTGGCCGGCAGGATGTCGATATTGCCGGCCGCATGGCCGACGCGTACTTGGGCGCCCAGTTCAAGTACGCCAGCGTCTTCTATGGCCAGATGGACCGGAATTGGGGCCCGGTAGGCCTGCCAGGCATACCGCTGAGCGGATACGGATACGAACGGCAGGGCCTCGCTCTCGAGATCGGTACCCACAAGCTGGGCCTGTCGGCCATGGCGACCGAGCTCCAGGACGAAACCGACAGCCTGGGCCGTACCGTCCATCGGTACTACTTCGTCCATCGGCTGCACGCCGGCCTTTCGCGCCGGCTCGCGCTGGCGCTGTGGGAGGGAGTGGTTCTGGCCGGGGCCGATCGCAACTTCGAGACCCGCTATCGCAATCCACTGTCGCTCAGCTACCTGGCGAATACCCTCGGGCTGGGTGACCGGGGCAACGTGCTCCTCGGCGCCGACGTGCGCTGGCAGGCGTTTGGACGAACCACTTTCAACGCGCAGCTCGCCCTGGACGACTTCTGGTACCGCAACCGGCAGCGTAACCGGGATCGCTGGGCGTTTACGCTTGGCGCGGAAGGACCCCTCCTCGCCACCGCAGCCTGGCACGCCCTGTATACCCAGGTGTCGAGTTTGGCCCTGCGAGCGTTTGAGCGCGCCGACAACTTCACCGATGCCGGGGTGGGGATCGGGCGGAATTTCAGCGACCAGGATCAGCTTTCGCTCCGGGTGACGCTTCCGGTTCAGAGCCGTTGGCTGGTGTCGCCCGAGCTGACATTGCTGCGCCAGGGGGAGGGCCGGATCAACGATCCCTACCCTGAACCCGACGCCGGCGGGGTGCTCTCCACGCCGGCTCTCTTCATCGGAACCGTCGAGCGCACCTACCGCGCTGCGGTCGGGCTGAGCGGGCGGACCGGCCCCCTGGATCTCGCGGCCAACGCCGGCTTCCATCATGTCGTAAACAGCGGGCACCAGGAGGGTCGGACCGTCAACCGCTTCGAGGGACGGATTCAGGCGACGCTGGGGTTCTCACGGGGAGGAGTGGTCCAATGAGACAACCGCCGCAGCCCCTTACCCGCGACCGTGTACTTCACCTCATCCAGCGGATGAAGAGCAGCCGCGTGGTGGTGGTGGGCGACATCATGCTCGATCGCTATCTCATCGGGGATACCGAGCGGCTCTCGCCCGAAGCCCCGGTGCCGGTGGTGACGGTGCGGGAGCGCCACGCAGCACTGGGCGGTGCGGCCAACGTGGCCGCCAACGTCGTCGCGCTGGGTGCGCGCTGCCTGCTGGTCGGTGCGGTCGGGGACGATGTGGATGGGGCGTCCATCCGCCAGGAGCTGGCGGTCGCGCGGCTGGAGGATCGCCACGTCCTCACCATCGCGGGCCGGCCCACCACCTCCAAGACCAGGATCATCGCGCGGGCCCAGCAGATCGTTCGGATCGATGACGAGGTCGATTCGCTGCTCGACGGGCCCGATCTGGTCCGGTTGACGGCAGCGGCACGCGAGGCGCTCGCCGATGCGGACGCCCTGCTGCTGGAGGACTACAACAAGGGAGCGCTGCCTCCCGGGCTTATCATGGCGGTGATGGAGATCGCCAAGCGGAGGGGCATCCCGGTCGTCGTCGACCCGAAGTACCGCCAGTTCTTCCAGTATTCAGGGGCCACGGTCTTCAAGCCCAACCGGCGGGAGCTGGAATCCGCCCTCGGCGCGGCCGTAGACCTTCAGAACGGGAATGCGCTGCCGGAGGTGCTGAACCGCCTCAAGGTGGACAATCTGCTGGTGACGCTCGGCCCCGAAGGCATGGTGCTCGTGACCAAGGACGGCGGCCTGACCCAAATCCCGAGCATCGCCCGCCAGATCTACGATGTGTCCGGCGCCGGCGACACGGTGACCGCCTGGCTGGGAACGGCGCTGGCCGCCGGTGCCTCGGTCCGGGAGGCCGCTCAGCTTGCCAACTACGCCGCCGGGGTGGAGGTCGGAAAGCCGGGGGTGGCCACCGTATCGCCGGAAGAGGTCCTGGCAGCCCACGAGGAGCGATTCGATCAGATTGGGAAGCTACGGAGGGGAGGGCTGATCTAGGCGATGGGCCCCCCTACACCTCCACGCCGGTCCCGAACCCCAGCCACACCCGCCAGGTCTCCTTCACGTCCTCGATGTAGCTGCTCAGCCGCCCCGCCGCCTCGGCGTAGGCCGGAGCGAGCTCAACCGTCCCGGATACGGCCATGCGTTCGCGTACCCCTTCCGCGCACTCCTGGAGCGCCAACTCGGCGAGTCGTTCCTTGCTCCAGGACTTGGGCGCGCGAACGCCACATTGCGCCAGAAAGCCGAGCAGGTCTCGCCGGGTCCAGCCGGCCAACCAGGCTGCCAGGTCCGAGGCCGGGATTACCAGGCCACTTTGCAGGATCAACCGGGAGGAATTGTCCACATCCAGGCCCCGCCGGCGGGTCTCATGGCGGCTCAGGCTGGCCAGAGTGCGGGGGACACCGGGGTCGGCGCTGAGATGGCGCAGCGCATCCACCGCATGGGCGCGCGTGCCCAGCGGCAGGGAGGCCAGGGTACTGAGCATGGATTGGAAACCCGAATCCCGGGGGGGTAACGGGGAACGGATCGCATCCAGGGCCAACGGCGCCCAGCACGCCCAGTAGTCCATTCCCTGGCCCATTTCGCCCACGAACTCGTTGCGACGCTCCACCAGGACCGGAGAGCCGATGAGCCGGAAGCTGTGGGGGGCCATCACGGCGGCCGTAAAATCCGCCGCCTCCCCTGCCATGATGAAACCGGAAAAGGTCTCGTGCGCCGCCAGCATTACCAGCAACACCCGGAGGTCGAGGTAGGCCTCGGTGGTGCCGTCGGACAAATATTGCGACAGTGGCGCCGACATCACCGCCCGCACCAGCTCACTGTAATGTCCCTGGATCAGGTCTCCGTTGCCTTCGGCCGGGTTGGCACGGCGCACTCGCCAGAGGTACTCGCTCAACCCATCGAAGTCGTGGCGCCGCACCCGCTCCCTGAGCCAAGGGGAGAAGTCGGCGCAGGGTACGCAACTAGACGGGTTGTGGGTCCGGGACAGACAGCCAAACTCGCGATGCCCACGGCCGGCGGCAAAGCTCAGCAGATCGCAGGAGCTTGGATCGTCGGCGGTGAGGACGGCGGAGTCTCGGAACGACGCGAATGTCAACATTCTATCCAGGTTGAGAAGCTCTGGAATGTTTTCCAGAAAAGCCAACTCGGCAAGGGGTTTGACACGCAGGGGGACCCGGAGGGCACAACCAGCGAGTGGGCGATGAGGGGCTCGAACCCCCGACCTCGCGCATGTGAGGCGCGCGCTCTAACCAGCTGAGCTAATCGCCCGGGCAGTTCGGAAGGGGGATTCTAAGCTGACGGGATGAGCCAGGCAAGCACCACCTATCCCTGAGTGGATCATGGAATTGCGTCTAGGGTCCCCCAACGGTGATCGTGACGGTGGCTGGGTTCGAGAGGGACCCGTCACTGGCTGCGTAGGTGAAGGTATCGCTTCCAGAGAAGCCGGCGTTGGGGGTGTAGTTGAATGAGCCGTCGCTTGCCAGCGACAGCGTCCCATTAGTAGTGGGGTTCACAATGGCGGCGGTGACATTGTCACCGTCCGGATCTGAGTCGTTCGCGAGTACTCCAGGCCCCGCAACAGTCAGGGGGACATCCAGGGCTGTCGCGTAACTGTCGTCGCCGGCGTCAGGGGCTTGATTGGGTGGCGGAGGCGCCGGCGCCACGATCACATCGTGCTCGACTGTTCGCTCTGCACCATCGTTGTCGGTCACGGTGAGTCTTACCCGGTAGGTGTCATCCGAGGCATAAGTATGGGTCGGGTTTTGCTGGCCGGAGGTTCCCCCGTCCCTGAAATCCCAGCTCCAGGCCACGATGGACCCGTCGCCGTCGCTGCTGCCGTCGGTGAACTGGCAGGCCTGGCCTGCTGTGCAGCTGGGCGGGGTGAATGCGGCCGTCGGTGGCTGGTTCGGCGGCGCGGTAGGCTTTGCGTCGCGAGTCCGGCTGTCGGGAGCCCCGTCATCATCCGATATGGTGAGCGTCACGTTGTATGAGCCCGGTGCACTGTACGAGTGCGAGGGGTTCTGGATGTCGGCGCTCTGGCCGTCGCCAAAATCCCAGTGCCAGCTAACCACACTGCCGTCATCATCCTTGCTCTTGTCCGTAAAGGTGCAAGTCAGGTTCGCGCAGCTGACCTCGAAATCAGCCTGGGGCGCCTTGTTAGGCGGCGGCGGCGGTCCGTTGACGGTCACGCTGTGCGACACCGTGCCGGTTGCCCCATCGTCGTCCCTGACCGTGAGGACCACTTGATAGGTGCCTGCCTGTCCATAGTTATGCGACGGGCTCCTGGCCCCGGAGGTAGCTCCGTCTCCGAAGTCCCAGCTCCAGTTCACGATGGTACCGTCGGGATCGTTGCTTCCGCCCGAATCGAATGAGCACCCGAGGTTGAGGCAGCTGGAGGTAAATGCCGCCGTTGGCGCCTGATTAGGCAACGGCTGGGAGACGACGGTGTGAGGCTCCGTGTCCGAGCTCCCGGACAGACCCGGCCCGCCGGAGTAGGTGGCCGTGATGGTTCTCACGCCCAGGCCGCCCAGTCTCAGCGAGCAGCTCCCCACTCCGCCGGACAAGGTGCCGGTACAGGTCGCCGGCCCCCCACTGACCGTCACGGTAACGGTTCCCGTGGGGGTCGCGCCCGCCGAGGTGACCTGGAACTCGACCGGAAATTCCGAGTTCGCAACGGAGGGGTCCGGTAAGTCACGGGTGATGGTGGTCGTAGTTCCCAGGGCCGTGATGTCTATCTCGTTGGAGGTGACACCTGCCAGGCCGGACGCGGTAAAGAGCAGGGTGCGCGTGCCGGGGGCACCGGAGATCGAGAGGTCGGTAAACGTCACGCGGCCCGGAGGCGTCGGTGGCGCTTCGAGTTGTGCCACCCAGGTCTCCGCCACCCGATCCGATTGCTACCGATACCTGAACCCCCGCGACGCCGACCTCGTGACCTTGGCCGTCTCGCAGCTGGATGACCGGTTGCCGTCCGAACGCCACTCCGTTTCGGGCAGACCCGGAGGGCTGGGTCCGGATCGACAGCGCAGTTGGGGCCCGCGAGGTGGCAGTGGCGCGGAAGGTGGCGACACCGACTCCCGACACCACGGCATCGAGTCGCTGGTCGCCGACGGTCTCGCCCAGGGTCCACCTGGCCGAGGTGAAGCCGCCGTCATCGGTGGTGCTGATTTCCGGGTCAGCGCTTCCACCCCCGGTTGCCACCACCCAGCTGACTGCCGTTGCGGGGATGCCGTTCCCGTCGGCGTCTACCAGCCGCACCACCAGGTCTGCTGAAAGCGCGGTACCAACGCTGGCCGACTGGCCGTTCCCCGAGACGACCGTCAGACGGGAGGCGTCCCCGGCCAGAGCGGTATGCACGAAGGTCACCGGAGATCCGGCGAGCCCCTGGGAGCTGGCTACCGTCGTCTGCTGCCCAACGGTGGGGCCCAGCGTCCGCTCTACCCGAGACTGGCCATCCTCATCGGTCGCGACCACGGCGTCACTGACGCTTCCCCCTCCCTCAGCCACCCAGCTGATCGGTACCCCTTGAACCGGATTCCCGAACCCATCGGTGACTTTCACCACCAGCCGGTTGTCCAAGGCGGACCCTACGTGGCCGGTCTGGTCCTGACCTGCCACGGCCGCCATGCTGTTGGCATTCTCGGACAAGGCAATGGCGCTGAACACGGCCTGGACCGGGGGCCTCCCCTCCTGGGTGACCACCCGAGCGTTGCCGGTCTGACGTCCAACTGTGGTGCCCAGCACCAGCCGAGTGTCGGCCATCCCGTTGGCGTCGGTACTCTTTTCGTGGGGAACGATATTGGAGCCGGCGGAGGTGAGCTCGAAGGCGACGGTGGCGCCGGGTACCGGCCTGCCCCTGGTGTCGGTTACCTGAACCACGAGCGGGTCGTTCAGGGGCTCACCCACCCTGCCCTGCTGCCCATCACCGTCAAGGACGGTGATGATCGCGGGTTCGCCGTCGTCCGGCAGAATGATCCCGTCGCCTCCCCCGCAGCCTCCAAGGAGTGTCAGGGAAACCAGCAGCGGCGTGAGGGCCGGCCTCTTTGATCGCACGGTTTCGACTCTCGACGACGCCCGCAGGGCGTGAGATCGGTTGATCCTATTGCAACGGTCCCGGGCCCGCTGGGCGAACCCGTCGGGTGAGTAAACCTAAGGGCGGCATTGCGCTGAGGAAGTGACGGCGGTTACACCAACCTGGACGGCGAGGCGTGATCCCGGTACGGACCAGATAATGTGTGGGGGCGGTCGCTCAAGTGTAGTTTGCCGCGCGCCACACCTTTGCCGACCTAATGCGTATCTCATTGGCAGGATGGGGGTAGCCTCGTCGCACTTAGGGTCCCAATCTTGCGGCCTCACGAAAAATGACCGTGCGTCCGTGGCTACCCCTGCCCGGAGATCCCGATGCAACCGCGTTTAGGTGTGCGTCCTCCAGTCGCTGCCTTCCGAACCCCGCAAAGCGCGCCGACTCTTCCGATTCTGGTGGTCCTGCTGCTCGCTGCCTGCGGCGACGAGGTGACCCGACCGAGCACGCCTCCGCTTGTCTCCGACGTTGCTGTCCTTTCGGCCGGAACCTGGGTAGCCAAGACACCCAGCCCATTCCGCACCCAAGGGGCAGTGATCGGCACGGTAACCAATGCGGCGGGGAGGCCCCTTCTTATCTCAGCGGGCGGGTTCACCCCTTTCATGAGAAGGGTCCTCCGTCGGGTGGAGGCCTATGACCCCAGAACCGATACGTGGTCGCGGCTGGCCAACCTGCCCGTTGGGTTCGCGGGCCAGGCCAGCGCCACCCTCAACAACAAATTTTATGTCATCGGCATCCGAACCCTGCGGGGAGGCTCCCGGCTGGATAACCTGTTCCCGAGACTCTATGTCTATGATCCGATCACGGACCAGTGGAGCCGCAAGGCCGACCTGCCGGCGCTGCTGTCTCAGGGCATCGGCTTCAGCGCGAACGGCCTGATTTACGCGCTGTGGGGCTCCTGTGATGAGTGCACGCTGGATTTACCCGGAGGCCGGCACACCGCACGCTTCCTGTTCAGCTACGACCCCGCGACCGATCGATGGACCCGCCGCGCGGATGCCATATACCGGCACCGTGGCGGCGGCGGTGCCATGATTGATGGGAAGTTCTACGCCGTCACCGGCAACATCTCGCGGGTAGACCGACTCGAGGTGTACGATCCCGCGACCGACACCTGGACACCCAGGGCGAAGCCCCCGCGAACGGGGAGCAGTGCCGTGGCCGCGGTGGGTAAGAAGCTGTATGTCTTCGGAGGCGAGTTCGATGATCCCACCCGGGTCGATAGTTACGACGCCGCCAGCAACAAGTGGACGGTGGCCGCCCCCCTTCCCACCATCCCATTCTCTCGTGGCGCCGTCCGGTTCACCGTGGGTGGGATACCGCGCATCTTCGTACCCGGCGCCAGTCAGAGCAGCACTGGAGGTTCCATAATCGCCGTCAACGAAATGTTTACCCCGTAGTCCGGGCGGGCTGGGGGGCAAGAGTTGGGAGGAAGAGCGCGCTGAGGTGTAGGTCGGAATGGGCCCTCTGGGATTCGAACCCAGGACCTCCGGATTCGAGGATGCGATCCGCCGTCCTTCAACGACGGTGATCGAGACGGTCAAGAAGCCGAAATCTAAGTAACTAGATCTCTACGAGCGGCGGCGTTGCTGTGAGAGGCGCGCCGCCCTCTCTGACTCTTGAATCATGCTTCGCGAATTCTGGTCAAGACTATATCGTGAAGCTGATCGAGGACGCGGAAGCAGCGCAACTACCTAAACAGTTCCGGCCTGATCGTAATGAACAACCCTATCATAAGCCCGATTACCACTCCCATGATTGTGCCGGCAGCAAGCATCTTTTTTTCGCTGGTCGTCATTTCAACCTCCCAAAGGCATGGGAAACCCTACCACCGCCCTCGGCCTCTGCACACACAGATAGGGCACTGGTCGCTTTGTCATTGGAACCACCTCGGGAGAGGCACCGGGAGAGACATCGAGCGCCAACTGCACTAATAAGGGCGTTGACCGCTTTACCGCTAAGTGGTTGGAAGAAAACTGGCTACTGCTAGTGGGCCCTCTGGGATTCGAACCCAGGACCTACGGATTATGAGTCCGCTGCTCTAACCGTCTGAGCTAAGGGCCCCGCGGGCGGAAAAATCATTGACCATCATCGGTTTCACAAGACGGTTCCGCCTACCGGCCCTCTTCCTGCAAGCGAAAGCTCAAAACGGATCTCCTATCTCGATTTGGCCACCCCTGCGAGGGTCACGGGCTTGGCCGCCTCAAAGTTCAGGTGCCATGCCGGGCGCTGCCGACTCGCGCGAGTTGCCGCCGCGATGAACTGCTCAACCTGGTCTGCGGCTCGGAGCTCCATCGGCTGCTTCTCTCCGATCGAGCGGAGCACGAAACCCGCCGACAGCAGCAGCTGAAGGAACTCCGAGGGATCGGCTCCCATCTGCTGCAAGCCGTAGGGCCAGAACTCGAGCAGAATCCGCAGACGGGGCGCCGCCAGCAGCCGCTCGGCTCCGCGAAACGCCAGCAGCTCCGCCCCCTGCACGTCAATCTTCAAGACGTCAGGCTCGATCCCGCCATGCCGGGCGATAAACGAGTCGAGCGTCATCCCCGGAACCGCCTGGGAGTACGAGTCCCGGATCCCGGTCGCCTCCGTGTTCGCTCGCGCCAGGGAGTTGATGCTCGGATTGTTCTGGCTGAAATGAAGATCCACGTTGCCGTCACGGTCGCTGACCGCCACCTGCGCGACCACCACGTTCTCCAGCCCACGAGCCCTGAGGTTCCGGTGAATGATCTCCACGTTTCGAGGGTCCGGCTCCAGGGCGAACACCCGTCCGGTGGGACCCACCGTCTCGGCAGCCAGTACCGTGTAGTATCCGATGTTGGCACCGACGTCATACACCGTCATCCCCGGTTTCAGCCGCGAGCGAAAGAGCTCGATGGCCTCCGGTTCGTATGCGCCCCGTAAGAGGATATTGCGGTTGAGCGCGCTGGAGGTCGCGGGCAGCCAGAACGGCCCGCCGAGAAAGGTGGTGCGATAGAGCCGGTCTCCGCGAAGTCGGGTGTATAACGGCGCGATAACCCGGCGTTTGAGCCGAGCATACAGTACCCCGGGGATGGCTCTCGTGGTGTACCGCAACAACCGGAAGGCTAGCTCACCCATTCACGCGACTCCCCGACGAGATGGCCGATCAGGATTCTCCCGGACCGCCACCCAACCTGGCGGGGTCACGCCCCGAAGTTAAACGGGGCGCGCCGATCCCGATCTCGACTGGGGCTCTTTCGCCAGGAGCCGCTCTACCGCGCTGGTCAGGTCGGCAATGCTGAAAGGCTTCTGGAGGAAGCGTTTGGCCATCTCGCCCTGGGGCTTTTCATAGGCGGAGATATAGAGCACTGGCGGCGGGGACGGCAGCTTCCCCACCTCCACCGCAAAGGCGTGGCCGCCCATCCCGGGCATCACCAGGTCGGTAATCACCAGCGCCACCTTGCGCGTGGTAGAACGCAGAATATTTAACGCCGTCTCTCCTTCGGCGGCCAGCAGGACTTGGTATCCCTCCTGGGTGAGCGCCCGCTCCACGAAGGACCGGGCGATCGCCTCATCGTCCACTACCAGAATGACAGGTCCCATCTCCACCCCTCTCCAGAGTCCGGTCAACTTGCCCTGATCCTTTCGTACAGCTCGATGTGCCGCTCCGCCATGGCGGTCTGGGTAAAACGCTCGGCCACTCGTTTCCGCCCCGCCTCGCCCATCGTCCGGCGGCGGGCACTGTCACGGCTCAGCGTCTCCAGCGCGCGGACCAGGGCCGGTACATCCCGGAGGGGGACCTCGAGCCCGGTAACCCCGGGGACGTTGACCTCGCGCACCGCGCTGGGCAACGCCGTGGTGATGACTGCACGGCCCGCGGCCATGGCCTCCAGAACCACCAGCCCGAACATCTCTTCCACCGTCACCGATGGCAGGACCAGAAAATCGGCGTCCGCCATCCGCCGGGGCAGATCGTCGTCTGGATATTCGCCATACCAGCGCACCCTGTCTGTGACGGCCAACGCACGAGCCAGGGTCTTGAGCCGAGGGCCCTCCGGGCCCGAACCGACGATGTCGAGCCGCAGGTCCGGCACCTGCTCGAGCGCCCGGAGCAGGATATCGAGCCCCTTGTAGGCCACCAGTCGGCCGATGAAGATGGCGCGTGGGGGGGCGCCGGGGGGCGGAGGCGGCACGCTCTGCCAGCGAGTCTGATCGATGCCGAAGGGTATGACCTCCACCTTTCCTTCATACCCGGTCAGCTCGGTCGAAAGCGCCAAGTGCGCTCGGCTGGGCACCACCACCGCGCGGGCTCGCCGGATGACCTGCCGGGTGAGCGGGCGGTACATGGTGCGGTTGGAGTCGGCGTGCTGGGTCACCACCACCGGCGTGTTCCCCGCGCGGAGGAGGCAGGCCAGATCGGCAAGCGGGTGGGGGTGATGGACGTGGATGATATCCGCCCGCTTCCACGCGGCGGCGATGTAACCGGGGGCGATCTCCTGGGAGCCGAGCGCGGCGAAGGAGAAGGCACGGGTGACCAATGACCGTTGGCGCCCGGTTTCCCCGCCCCTACCGAGGCTCTCGACCGCTACCACCTCGACCTGGTGCCCGAGGTTGGCCGCGCCTTCGACCAGCGTCTGGACCACGCGCTCCATGCCCCCGGACCGGGGCCAGTAGTACTTCGCGAGGTGCAGAATGCGCATGACTCGGGTAACCTCGGATGATTAGAGCGGCCCCCCGGTCTATATTCAGCGGTGGTTCCGGCAACTTCACCAGACATCCCAATCGCTGTCAACCTGAGATATTTGCTTGCGACCAGCCATCGCCTCCGACCGGGTTTGCGACACCGTCAGCAGCCGCCCACGAGCGGCGCGATAACGTGCGCGCGGTCGTCGTCTCCCATCTCTACGCCGATCCCGCCAACCGGGCGAAGCTCCGGTCGCTCGCGGGCCTCGGCGTCACCCTGGCCGCAGCGGTCCCGGATCGATGGACAACCAGCGAAGGCGTGCCCCGGAGCCCCGGAGCGGGCGACGACGGGGGGGTCAAGGTCGTACCCATCCCCGTGCGCGGGGCAACGACCGACCCCGGCCAGCTGGAATGGAACGCCAAGGCGTTGCGCCACCTGCTCACCGACTTCAAGCCCGATGTGATTCACGTCGAGGAAGAGCCCTGGACCCAGCCGGCGGCATTGGGTCTTCGGATGGCCCGGCGGCTCGGCGTTCCGGGTGTGATCGCCACGGCCGAGAGCCTGCCCCGGAGCTACACCATTGGACAGCGCTTTCGAAGGGAGCGCAGTCTCCGCCAGGCAGCTGGGGTGATCGGAAGCAACAATCTCGCGCTCACGCTGGCGATAAAGCGGCGCCCTACCGTGCCCCACCTTTCTCTTCCCCATCTCGGCGTAACCCCACCAACCGTAGCCCCCCGCATGCCGCATCCAGGCTTGGCCATAGGATTTGTGGGCCGGCTGGTTCCGGAGCGCGGTCTTGACCTGCTGTTTCGCGCCTGTGTTGCCCTGGCCGGTAAGTGGACGCTCGCCGTCGTCGGCACCGGCCCCTCCCAGGAGGAGCTGGAGGAGTTGGCCCAGCGGCTCGGCATCGCCGCGCGAATTTCGTGGATGGGTGCCCTCCCGCGGGCAGCGGTGGATGAGGTGTGGCCCCAGCTCGATTGCCTGGTGCTCCCCTCTCGAACCACACAGCGCTGGGTCATGACCGTTGGGCGGGCGGCGCTCCACGCGATGGCACACGGGGTCGCGGTGGTCGGGACCGATTCGGGGGCGCTGCGCGAGCTGGTGGGCGGAGGCGGTCGCATCGTTCCGGAGGAGGACGTGCCAGCTCTGACCGCGGCGCTTCAGGAACTGTATTCCGATAGACCGCTATGCGAACGTCTCGGGGCAGCGGGCCGACGGCGGGTTCTGGAGGAGTTTTCGGATGGTGCCCTCGCCGGCAAGATGCTCGCGTTCTGGCGAACATTGATGCCCGCAACCGCTTGACTTCGGGTAACTTACGAGCGATCTTCGCCTTCCCATGCATCGACTGAATCGCCTCATCCGCCGCGCCGGAGTGGCTACGGCTCTCCTCGGGGTTGGGGCCTTTGCCGCCCCCTCACTCACGGCACAGGTTCCCCAGGTCCAGCCCGGTCAACAGCTCCCTACCCCAGACCAGGCGCGGCAGGCCTTACAGAACCAGCCGCAGCTGGTGACTCAACTGCGCCAGCGGCTGCTGCAATCGGGGCTCACTCCGGATCAGGTACGGTCCCGGCTCCGCGCCGCGGGCTACCCTGAAAACCTCCTCGACGAATACCTGATGGGCGCGGATACAACCCGGCAGGTCCGGCCCGGCGCGCGGACGCTGGAAGCGGTGAGCGCGCTTGGCATCCTGAGCGCGGAGGAGGCGGACTCGCTTCAGCTACAGGATTCTCTGATGGTGATGTCGGACTCCCTGCAGCAGCTGCTCGACTCCCTGCGTTTGTCGAAAGCGGATTCGGCTCGAGCCGATTCGCTGGCCGACTCGATCCGGGTCTTCCAGGGCCGGGGTCTCAAGCTGTTCGGCCTGGAGACCTTCCGCCGAGCGTCCACCCGATTCCAGGCGACCCAAACCGGGCCGGTAGACCCGAACTATCGTCTCGGTGCCGGAGACCTCCTGGTCCTTATTCTGACGGGCGATGTAGAGCAGGCGTATTCTCTGGACGTGAACCGTGAGGGTTTCGTCGTCATCCCCCAGGTAGGCCAGGTTCATGTGGCCAACCTCACGTTGGGGCAGCTGGAGGATGTGCTCTACGCCCGGCTCCGCCGGGTGTACTCCGGCATTCGTCGAGGGCCGGGCGCGACCACGAAGTTCCAGATTTCGGTGGGGCGCCTCCGCAATATCCAGGTCTTCGTGGTAGGCGATGTCGTGCGGCCCGGCGCCTATCAGATCTCGGCCGCCGGCACTGTGCTCACCGCCCTTTACTCGGCAGGCGGTCCGACCTCCAACGGGAGCTTTCGGCGCGTCGACGTCAGGCGGGGCGGGAAGCTGGTCGATTCCATCGACGTCTATGACTATCTGCTCCGGGGCGTCAATCGCAGCGACGTACGCCTGGAGAGCGGAGATGTCGTCTTCGTGCCGGTGCACCAGGGCTTTGTGAAGATGGCCGGTGAAGTGACCCGCCCCGCCATCTACGAGTTGCGGGCGGGCGAAACTCTGCGTGACCTGGTCCAGTTCGCCGGCGGCTTCGGCCCGGCGGCCTATCAGACCCGGGTCCGCATCCATCGGATCCTGCCGCCCGAAACCCGTGGCCCCGGCGGCCGGGCGCGCGTGGTGGTAGACGTCGCGCCCGACCAGTTCGCCGCCGGCGCGATCCCGGCGGTGCCGATGAGTGCGGGCGACTCGGTCACCGTCCTGGCGGTTCCGGAACGGCTCCGGGGGTTCGTCACCGTTGCCGGCAACGTGTGGGTGGAAGGGCAGGTCGGATTTACACCCGGGATGAAGTTGAGCGATGCCATTCGGACTGCCGGCGGTCCCCGGCCCGATGTGTACCTGGACCGGATTCTCGTCTCCCGCACTAATGAAGACTCCACCAAGGTGCAGCTTCGATCGGCGTTTGCGGACTCCCTGGGGCGGGTCACCGACGATCTTGTACTGCAGGACAACGACGAGGTCCGGGTGTTCTCCCGGGCCACCTTCCTGACCGCGCCCTACGTCACCATCGTCGGCGGCGTGAGAAATCCGGGGCGGATCCCCTACCGGGAAGGCATGACCATGCGGGACGTGGTGCTCCTTGCCGAGGGCTTCACCGAAGACGCGGACCTCAGGGAGGCCGAGATCGCGCGGCGGGAAGACGACCAGGACCCCGGGACCCTCGCCAAATCCATCACGGTACCGCTCGATTCAGCGCGGATCTCCCGGCGGCTCCGCTGGTCAGGCCCCAACGGCTCTCTCAGTGAAGGCGGGAGGTGTGCCCGACTTTGTGCTCTTGCCCTACGATAACGTCCTGATTCGACGCGAGGCGGGCTGGGAGACTCAGCGGCTCGTCTATGTCACCGGACAGGTTCTACACCCCGGCAGGTACGCGCTCCGATCCAAGACGGAGCGGGTGCGCGACCTCATCGAGCGGGCCGGCGGACTGACCGAGCAGGCATATCCAGGCGGGATTCAGTTCTATCGCGCATACGGGCCACGCCGGCAGCCGGCCGCTGAGCGTCCGGCAGCCCCAATTGACCGGTCCGGGGCGGTGCAGGATACCCTTCCCCGCGGCTTCATCGAGCGGGTGGGCATCGATCTTCCTAAGGTGCTAAAGAATCGCAAGGCCACCGACAACGTCATCCTGGCGGGCGGGGACTCGATCAACATCCCCGAGTTCAATCCCATCGTCATTGTCGATGGGGCCGTGAATTCTCCTGGCGCCATTGCCTTTACCCCCGGCAAGTCGTTGGACTGGTATGTGAACGCGGCCGGTGGCTATACCCAGCTGGGCGACAACAAGCATGCCTACGTGACCCAGCCGAACGGCAAGCGTGAAGGCGTCAAGCGTCGGGTGGTCTTTGCGGACGACGTCCCCAAACCAAAGTCCGGGGCGGTGGTCTTCGTGCCTGCCCGGCAGATCCAGGAGCAGCCGAGCAACATCGCCGGGGTCATCGGCACCGTGGCACAACTGGTTGGTGCGCTGGTGACCATCATCGTTGTGGCCAGAAACTAGGACGCCCATGAGCGACGCCGACCAGAACAATCACGCCGACCCGGCCGCCGAATTCGGGAACGTACTCCTCCACCTCAGGAACAAGCAGCTCGACGTTTTCGCCACCCGACGCGGAATACGGCTGGGCTTGCTCAATCGCATGCTTCGGCAGGTGACCCGGGCCAGGAGCAAGACCCTGCGGCGCGGATTTCAGGTGGTGGTGTCGGAGCAGGTCGTGGAAGTACCGTTGGTGCTTCGTCATCTGCGGCCCCAGGACACTCGGGTGCTCGATTTCGGCGGGTTCGAGAGTCTGCTGCCCCTTTCGTTGGCGGCCCTGGGCCACGATGTCACCGTGCTCGACCAGCGCCCCTACCCCTTCAGCCACCCGCGCCTTCAGACCGTCAGCCGCGACATTTTTGGCGACCTGGGAGGCATGGAGGGCGACTTCGATGCGGTCGTGTCGATCTCCACGATCGAACATCTGGGCTTGGGCAGCTACGGCGATATTCGCCAGGAGGACGGCGACCGCCACGGAGTCGAGCGGCTCTGGTCACTGGTCCGCCCGGGCGGCCGGCTGCTTGCCACCGTTCCTGCCGGGGCAGCGGCGGTCCACCGGGGGTATCGGGTGTACGACCAACAGCGCCTGCGGCGGACGTTCCCCCACGCCTCGACCAGCCAGTGGTTCCGCAAGGAAGGGCGCGAAGGCGCCTGGCACAGGGTCGAGGCCTCCGAGGCCGAACAGGTTCGGTATCAGTCGCCGGACGCCTCGATGCCCGTGGAGGCAGTCGTCTTCGTTATCTGTGAGAAGCCGTGACCCCCGAGGTTGAGTCCGGCCTCGCCGAACCCCTGACCCTCCCCCGCTCCTCCTGGGACGAGATCTCTCTGCTCGACCTGCTGACCCCGGTAGTTCGAGAATGGAAGCGGATCCTTGTCTTCATGCTCATCGCCGGGGTAATCGCCGGCGCGGCATCCTTCCTGGTGCGGCCGAAGTACACTGCCAGTACCACCCTCGTTCCGGAGTCATCCAGCAGCCTGACCCTGCCGACCGGGCTGACCGCACTCGCCGGCCAGCTGGGACTCGCCGGGGCCACGGCCAGCGGGCCGCTCTCGCCTGACTTCCTCGTGGCCGTGTTGCGGAGTCGGAGCGTCCTCGAGCCGGTGCTGCAGACCAGCTTCGTGCCGTCCAACCAACCCGGCCGCGCGGGGCGTCCACTCATCGACCTCATGGGAATCGAGCAGGCTCCGCCCAACAAGCGCATGACCCTGGCGATGAGAGCCCTGAATGCGCAGGTCAGTCCCGAAATCAATCGCCGGACCGGCATCATTTCGGTCGAGGTCGAGCAGCCGGACCCGCGGTTAGCCGCCGACGTGGCAAACGCCCTGGTGGCCGAATTGAATCGTTTCAACCTCGAGCGGCGAAAGAGCCAATCGCGGGAACAGCGAATCTTCGCGCAGGAGCGTTTGAAAGAAGCGGAGCGGGAGCTGCGCCGGGCGGAGGAGGCGCATCAGCGGTTTCTCCAGGCGAACCGGAGCTACACCGAGTCTCCGGTGCTCTTCTTCGAGTCCAACCGGCTCCAGCGCGGGGTGCAACTGAAGCAGGAAGTGTATCTGACACTTTCCAAGTCGTACGAGGAGGCCAGCATCGCCGAGGTGCGGGATACTCCGGTTCTGACCATGATCGACCCTGCCATCCCACCGTTCCGGCGGAGCTCACCCAACCGAAAGCTGTACGTAATTGTGGCTGCGCTGACCGCCGGGGTGCTCGGGGCCGGCCTGGCCATCGCCCGGGGGCTGCGCAAGTCGGATATCTGGAGTCACCGCAAGGACTACCAGGAGCTGTCGCAGGCCTGGCAGGGAGCTCGGGGAGAGGCCTCGTCGTTTCTGCGCCAGGATGAACGCTCCGAATGAGTTTCGCGGCATGACCTTGAAGACCTGCTGGTGTCGGAGCCTGAGGCAGGAGATCATCGCGGCAGCTGATCGCCCCGCCGGCCCCAGCTGAGCAGCCATGCGGCGCTCGGTGCTGTTGCTGGGGAACCACCCGCCCCCGTTTGGGGGTGTCCCAACCCACATCGAATACCTCTCCACTTACCTGGCCGCGAACGGCTGGGAAGTGCACGTGGTTTCCATGACCGGGCCTCGCTCCCCTGCGGTTCAGCGAAACGGATATACGGTGCATCGGCCCACCCGGGGCGAGCGGAGAAGGCTGCTCGCCACCGCACCACTCCGTTCCCCCGGCCGCCTGCTTCGCAGCATCGTCACCTCGGGAACACTGCCCACAGCCGCACCGCGGCTGTTTCTGGGTGGTCTGGCACTGGCCGAGTGGTGCCGGACGATTGTCCAGCAGCATGACATCCGACTGATCAGCGCGTACCACCTCTTCTCTGCCGGGCTGGTCGGCAGCTGGCTCTCCCGCGATCTCGGCCTTCCGCTCGTCACCACGATTTTCGGTGAGATCTACGAGAATCCCGAGATGCACCGCCGGCGGATTCGCGAGGTGCGTCAGGTCGTAATGGCGAGCCGCGCCTTGCTCTCCTGCAGTGATCACTGCGCCAGGAGCCTCCGGCTGGTGGGGATCGACACCCCAGTCGAGACAGTCTATTACGGCATCGACACCTCCCGGTTTTCACCCGATAGGGACGCCGCGCCCCTGCGGCGCCGACTGGGTCTCCCAGCCGACCGCCCAATCGTGCTCTACCTGGCAAGGATGAATCGGGTCATGGGCCTCGATGTGCTCCTGGAGGCGATACCCAAGCTGGTGACGGAACATCCGGATGCCTTCTTCCTGTTAGCCGGCGGGGAGGGTGAGCTGACCGGGCGGGCGCAGGAGGCGATGGCGCGCTGGCCGCAGCACGTGAGGGTAGTCACCGACGTTCCAGCCGATGACCTGCCGCTCTGCTATGCGGCGGCGAGTGCCGTGGTGGTGCCGAGCATCAACGCGCGCGCCTGCCTGGGGCTGGCCATCGCAGAGGCCCTGGCCAGCGGGAAGCCGGTGGTGGTGAGCGAGGTGGGGGTGGTCCCGAGATCGTCCGGCACGACCAGACCGGGATTCTGGTGCCGCCAGCCGATTCCACAGCGCTGGCAGCCGCCCTGCGCTCGCTGCTGCGAGACAGGCGCAAGGCGAGAGCGACTGGCGGCGGCGGGGCGGGAGCTCGTGCTCCAGCGCTTCGACAAGGACGCCACCAACCGTGCCATGGAAGCGCGCTTTCTGGACCTGCTTCGATGAAGGGGAGGCCCTGGGCCTGGTCACTGGCCCAGCAGGGCGGGCGCCAGGTGGCAGCCTACGCGGTATTCATCGTGCTGGCCCGACTGCTCAACCCCCACGATTTCGGCCTGGTGGCTCTGGCGACGGCGTGGATCGGCCTGCTGGGAGTCTTCTCGGAGGTTGGCTTTGGGTCGGCGCTGGTTCAGCGCGCCGCAGATCACTTCGGCGCACTTGAGCTCCACCTTCTTCCTGAACACCGGTATCGGGCTCCTGATCACGTTGCTGGGAATGGCTGCCTCGTGGCCCCTGTCGCGGGTACTGGGCGCCCCCGAAGTCCAGCCGGTGATGCTCGCCCTCTCCTTGGGTTTCCTCATCAATTCGGTGGGCCTCACTCACATGGCCCTGGCATATCGGGAGCTCCGGTTCAAGGAGCTTGCGATCCGGGATCTGATCGCCACACTGCTCGGCGGCGCGGTGGGCGTGGCGGCGGCATGGCGGGGATATGGCGTATGGAGCCTCGTTGCCCAAACCCTGGCGACCTCGGCCACTGCCTCCACCCTTCTTTGGGCGATGCTCCGGTGGCGGCCGCTGAGGGCCGATGTGTCCCGTGCGGCACTTACCGAGCTGTGGGGGTACAGCTCGAAGCTGTTCGCGTTCAATCTCGTGAAGTATCTGACTCAGAATCTCGACAAGCTGCTGGTGAGCGTGCTGGCGGGACCGGTGGTCCTCGGTCTCTACAACCTGGCCCAGAAGATCACCTTGATCCCGGTTCAGAATTTTGCCGGCGCGGTGGGAAACTGGCTCTTCCCTCGCCTGGCCAGGTTCCAGGGGGACCGGGCTCGAACACGGGCCACCTACTTCCAGACCTCCGCGATGCTGGCCCTGGCGATCTTCCCGGCCCTGGCGGTGTTGGCAGTGGTTGCAAAGCCGGCAATACCATTAGTTTTGGGGGCTAAGTGGGAACCGGCAGCAGCCATAGTGCCGCTCTTCGCGCTGGTGGCGGCGGCGGTCACGCTCATGTCCCTCTCCGGGCCGTTGTTCAAGGCGCTGGACCGTCCAGGTTGGCTCTTCAATTGGGCCATCTTCTTCTCCCTGGTGGTGGCGGCGGCGCTTGCGGTGGGCAGCCACTGGGGACTGGTGGGACTGGTCGCCGGACTTGCGGCCGCGTACCTGCTCGGCCTGGCGGTGCTCGACAACGCGACCAGGCGGCTGCTCGATGTTGCTGTGGGGGATTGGCTTCGCACTGCGGCTCCGGCACTCGGGTTCGCGGCCGCGGCCGGAGGCTCGGCGAGCCTCGTGCTCAGACTGCCGGGCGAGCCTTCCCTGGCACGGCTCCTGCTCGCGTGCGCTGCCGGTGGGGTGTGGTATGCCTGGGGGCTGATCCGCGCCGCGCGAACTGCCCGCATCCTGGGCCCCGCCACCGACACCGAAGTGGCCGAGGCCGCAACGGCTGAGCCCGATTTCTTTCCCTCATCGACGGGACGCTAATGCGAGAGTTGGTGATCGACAGGGTCGTGATCAATGACGAGTCGAATTGCTACGTCATCGCCGAGATAGGACACAACCACCAGGGCAACCTGGACCGGTGCAAGGAACTGTTCCGGCTGGCGCGCGAATGCGGTGCCCATGCCGTCAAGCTGCAGAAGCGGGACAACCGGTCGTTGTACACCCGCGAGATGTACGACAAACCCTACGACAACGAGAATAGCTTCGGCCCCACCTACGGCGCCCACCGCGAGGCGTTGGAGTTCGGGCGCGATCAGTACCGTGAGCTCCAGCGTTATGCCCGCGAGTTGGGAATCACATTCTTCGCTACCGCCTTCGACGTGGCCAGCGCCGATTTCCTGGCGGCGCTGGACATGCCGGCCTACAAGATCGCCTCGGGGGATCTCAAGAATCTGCCGCTGCTGCGCTACGTCGCCCGGTTGGGCAAGCCCATGATCATCAGCACCGGCGGCGCGCGGCTGGAAGACGTGGAGCGGGCCTACGAAACGCTGCGGCCGCTCAACGCCCACATCGGCATCATGCAGTGCACCGCCGGCTACCCGGCCCGATTCGACGAGCTCGACCTCAGGGTCATTTCTACCTACCGCGATCGTTTCCCGGACGTCACCGTGGGTCTCTCAGCCCACGATAACGGCATCGCCATGGCCACGGCCGCGTACGTGCTGGGTTCACGAATCGTCGAGAAGCACTTCACCTGGAACCGCGCGGCCAAGGGTACGGACCACGCCTTTTCACTCGAGCCCCCCGGCCTCAGGAAACTGGTGCGAGATCTCGAACGGGTGCGCCAGGCCCTGGGCGATGGGGTGAAGAAGGTGTATCCCAGTGAAGAGGGTCCGATCCTCAAGATGGGAAAGAAGCTCGTTGCCGCCCGGGATCTTCCGACCGGTCACGTGCTCACCCCCCAGGATATCGCCCAGAAATCTCCCGGCGACGGGCTGGCGCCCTGCATGCTCGATCAGATCGTTGGCCGCACCCTGCTCCGCCCACTCAAGGCGGACGAGACGATCTCCATCACTGCCCTGGGTCAGGGCGAGGCGGCGTGAGCCTTTTCGACCTGCATGGTAGTGTCGCGGTCGTCACCGGCGCACTCGGTCGTCTGGGACCAATCTGGTGTGGCGCTCTGCTCGATGCCGGGGCGCAGGTCCTGGCGCTCGACCTGCCAGCCGCCAAGGTATCGCCCGAATTTAAGGAGCTGGAGACTAGGCATCGCTCCGGGTTGTTTCTCCGCCGGGCGGATGTCGGAGACCGGGCCGCGCTGGAAGCGGTGCGGCGGGAGGCCGCCACCGAGCTGGGGCCTGCTACGATCCTGGTGAACAACGCGGGCATCGACCAGCCACCGGGGCCTGCGATAACCTCGCTGATCGAGGACGTTCCGCTCGATGCGTTCCGGCGGGTTTTCGAGGTAAACGTGGTCGGAGCCTTTCAGGTGACCCAGGTCTTCGGACCCCCCATGCTGGAGCTCGGTCGGGGATCGATCATCAACATCGGGTCGCTGTATGCTGGTGTTTCCCCCGATGCGCGGCTGTACGACCACATCGCCGGGGACCCGCCGTTCATCAAGCCTCCCGCTTACGGAGCCTCCAAAAGCGCGTTGGTGAATCTCACCCGGTACCTGGCCACGCATTGGGCTCCGCGAGGCGTCCGGGTCAATGCCCTCTCTCCCGGCGGGGTCCTGGGAGATCAGGATGCCGAGTTCAAGCGCAAATTTGTGGGCCGCGTTCCGCTGGGAAGGATGGCCGTGGCGGCCGACCTCGGCGGGCCGCTGGTCTTTCTCGCCTCACCCGCCTCGGCGTATATAACCGGAACCGAGCTGCGGGTGGATGGCGGCTTTACCGCGTGGTGACAGGGTGAGCAATGGCATGACGGCCTCTCTCGAGATCCCGAAGCGGGTGCTCAACTTCATCGGGGGACAGGAGTGCCCGGCGCGGTCAGGGGAGGAATACCCTAAGCTGGCGCCTGCCACCGGACGCCAGCTGTGCGCGGTCGCCCGCTCCCGGGCAGCCGACGTGGACGCGGCCCTGCGGGCCGCGCGGGCGGCACAGCCCTCCTGGGCCGAAGCCACGCCCGTTTTTCGCGGCGATCTCCTGCGGGAGATTGCGCTCGCCATGCGCGCGCATCAGGAGGAGATCGCCTGCATCGTCCACTCCGAGACCGGAAAGTCGCTCAAGGACGCCCGAGGAGAGACGGTCGCGGCGGTCGAGATGGGATTGTTTGTCGCCGGCGAAGGGCGTCGCTTCTATGGCCGGACCACCACCAGCGCCGTCCCCAACCGACGCTCCATGACGGTGCGGCAGCCGCTCGGCGTCGCGGGGCTCATCATCGCCGCGAATACGCCCATTGCCAACGTGGCATGGAAGGCGTTCCCCGCCCTGCTCTGCGGCAACACGGCTGTACTCAAGGCCTCGGAGGACACGCCGGTGACAGCCTGGGCCTTCGGCCGGCTGGCCGCCGCGGTGGGGCTCCCGCCCGGCGTCTTCAATCTGGTTCACGGCTACGGGGAGGAGGCCGGGGCCCCGTTAGTCGAATCACCGGAGACCGACGTGATCAGCTTCACCGGCTCGTGCGAGGTGGGACGCTATATCCAGCAAACCGCCGGAGCCCGGCTGGCCAAGGTCTGCCTCGAGTTAGGTGGCAAGAACCCGCTGATCGTGTGCGATGACGCCAACCTGGAGAGCGCCGCCACGGCCGCCCTCCTCTCCGCCTTCAGCAACGCTGGCCAGCGCTGTGCCGCGGGGAGCCGGATCATTGTGCTGGACGCGGTATACGAGCGGTTTCGCGACATGCTGGTGGCGCGGACCAAGCAGCTGTCGGTCGGCTCCGCTGACAGCGACGACTACGGGCCGGTCATCAATCAGGAACAGCTCGACGGGATGCTAGCCGCAGTGGAGAAAGCGCGGGCTGAGGGCGCCACCGTGCTCACCGGCGGGCACCGGCTGAGCGGTTCGAAGTATGCCGGCGGATACTTCGTGGCGCCTACACTGCTCGAGGGTGCCGCGGCTGGGGCCTCGATCTCTCGCACCGAGCTCTTTGGCCCGATCTCCTGCCTCTACCGGGTACCGGACTTTGAAACCGCGCTGGCGCTGGCCAATGACTCACCCTTCGGCCTCACCGCCGCCATCCACACTACCAACATGCACCGGGCCATGGTGTTTACCTCGAAGATTCAGGCCGGCGTCGCCGTGGTGAACGGCGCGACCTATGGCAGCGAGCCGCATATGCCCTTCGGGGGTCTCAAACAGTCCGGCAATGGCTGGCGCGAGGCGGGAACCGAGGCACTCGATGTGTACTCGGACTGGAAGACCGTCTACATCAATTACGACCCCGCCGCCGTCTAGGCCGCGACCCGCCTCGCCGGTCCAGTGCCATGAGCGTCCAGCCTCCCATCTTCGCGTTGATTCCGGCCCGTAGCGGCTCGAAGCGGATTCAGGGGAAGAACGTCCGCCCACTGCAGGGGCACCCGTTGCTGGCCTACACCGTGGCGGCCGCGGTGGAGAGCGGGATCTTTGCGCGGGTGCTCGTGTCCACCGAGTCCGAGGAGACCGCGGACATCGCGCGACACTATGGCGCCGAAGTGCCGTTTCTCCGGCCATCGGCGCTGGCGGGGGACCTCTCCCCGGACATTGAGTGGGTGCGCGATCTCCTGGTCCGGTTGCGCGATGCAGGACAGCTCTGCGACTGCTTCA
Source organism: uncultured Gemmatimonadales bacterium (assembly GCA_963846435.1). Classification (GTDB taxonomy): domain Bacteria; phylum Gemmatimonadota; class Gemmatimonadetes; order Gemmatimonadales; family GWC2-71-9; genus CAVVWJ01. Next base: position 502,393 of record CAWJVX010000001.1, read on the forward strand.
GCCTGCTCCGCCCCACCAGCCCCTTCCGTGAGGCTGCGACCATCAGGAGGGCATGGGCCCAGTTTCTGGCGGTGCCCGGAGTGGACTCGCTCCGCGCGGTGGAGCGCTGCAAGCAGCACCCGGGCAAAATGTGGCTGATCGAAGGCAACCTGATGAAACCGCTCCTGACCGGCGGGCCGGTCAACCCGCCGTGGCACAGCATGGCCTATCAGGCCCTGCCACCGGTCTATGTCCAGAATGCGAGCCTCGAGATCGCCTGGTCGCGCGTTCCCCTCGAGGAGGGCACCATTGCCGGGACCGTCATTACGCCCTTTCTGACCGAGGGGCTCGAAGGGTTCGACCTCAATGAGGCGCGCGACTGGCGGTACGCCGAGCAGCTGCTGGCGAGCGGCGAGGCAATGCTACCGATTGTGCGCTGCCCCGCGTATCCCGCCGCCCGAACTTCAACCACCTTCTGACATGCCCGAGCTCTATTTCGTTCCTCCTCAGGAATTCGAGCGGCTGAAGGGACTGAAGCTCGGGCCGGTTCCCCGCGCCCGGCTGTTCGCGACCTATTGCCGGATCAACTCCCTTTACATGATTGCGCGGGCCGGCTCCGGTCATATCGGAAGCAGCTTCAGCTCGCTCGACATCGTGTCCTGGCTCTACCTGAACGAGATCGGCCCCGCCGATCTTTACTTCTCCTCCAAGGGGCATGACGTCCCTGGCCTTTACGCGGTGCTGCTCGGACTCGGGACTCTCCCCTTCCATCTGATTCATGATCTGCGCAGGCTCGGCGGCCTGCCGGGTCACCCCGATGTCGCGACTCCAGGAATCGTGACCAATACCGGGCCGCTGGGCATGGGGATCTCCAAGGCCAAGGGCATGGCGCTGGCTAACCGACTGCGCGGGACCGCCGGAAAGATCTTCGTTCTCACCGGAGACGGGGAGCTGCAGGAGGGGCAGCTGTGGGAGTCACTTGCGTCGGCCACAAATGGAAAATTGGGTGAGATTACCGCGATCGTGGATCACAACAAGGTGCAGTCCGACACCTATGTCTCCACCGTGAGCGACCTCGGCGACCTGGAGGCCAAGTTCCGCGCGTTCGGCTGGGAGGTGGCGCGCTGCGACGGGCATGACCTCACCGCTGTGTCCGCCGTTCTCAAGCGGTTCAGCAAGATCGTCGATCGCCCCAAGGTCCTCGTCGCCGACACCGTCAAGGGGGCCGGCGTGTCGTTCATGCAGCACACCAGCATGAGCGGGGGCGAGCGCTTCTACCGCTTCCACAGCGGTGCTCCGGACGACGACAGTTATGCCCGGGCGGCCGCGGAACTGATCGAGGAGGCCAACGCGCAGCTCTCGAAGGCCCGAGCGTCGCCGCTCAAGACCGAGTCCCGCCCCCGCCCGGAGCGACCGGCCCCGGCCGGCGTCCAACGAATGGTGGTGGCGTACTCCCGCGAGCTGGTCAAGCATGCGGAGAGAGATCCCAACCTGGTGGTGCTCGACGCCGATCTGGAGCTGGACTGCGGACTGATCGCGTTCCGGGAGCGCTTTCCCACCCGCTTCGTCGAGTGCGGCATTGCCGAACAGGACATGGTTTCGCAGGCCGGCGGCATGGCGTTGCGCGGCCTTCTCCCCGTGGTCCACTCGTTTGCCTGCTTCCTCTCGACCCGGCCCAACGAGCAGATCTACAACAACGCCACCGAGCGAACCAGGATCGTCTACGTCGCCTCGCTCGCCGGCCTGCTCCCCAGTGGCCCGGGGCATTCACATCAAGCGGTGCGGGACATCTCCGCACTGGGTGCGGTGCCGGGGCTGGTCATGCTCGAGCCTTCATGCGAAGCGGAAGTGGCCCTTGCGGTGGACTACTCGTTTCGTACGGCGCGGGGCAGCGTCTACCTTCGCCTCGTATCCATTCCCTGTCAGATCCCCTACGAGCTGCCGGCCGGGTACCGGCTGGAGGAAGGGCGCGGGGCGACGCTAAGCGAGGGCGAGGACGCCATTCTCTTCGGCTACGGACCGGTACTGCTCCCCGAAGCGTACGCGGCCGCCGCCATCCTCCGGCAAGAGCACGGCATCGGCCTCTCGGTGGTCAATCTGCCGTGGCTGAATCGGGTGGATGATGCCTGGCTGGCCGACACGATTGGGACCCGGCCACACGTATTTACCCTCGATAACCACTACATCTGGGGCGGCCAGGGACAATTTCTCGGCAGCCGCATCGCGGGGCTCGACCTGGACTCGCGGCCTCAGGTTCACAACCTCGGAGTTACGGATATCCCGGTCTCGGGTCAGAATAGTGAGGCATTGCACGCCCATGGCCTGGACGCCCCGAGTCTCGTGGATGCTGTGGTCCTGAGGCTCGCACCCCGATGAGCACAGCCACGGTGCTCTTTTGGGACATCGATGGCACACTGCTCACAACCGGCCGGGCCGGCATTCTCGCCTGGGAGAATGCCATACGCGACGAGTTGGGTAGCTCGATCGGGCTCGAGTCCTTTCGCACGGCGGGCCTTACCGACATCGAGATCGCAGTGCAGCTGCTCAAGACCTCCGGCCGGAAACCATCCCCGGACGATGTCATCCGGCTGGTACGCGCCTACGAGCGCCACCTTCCGTCGAGCCTGCCCACGCGCGTTGGCCAGGTGCTTCCCAATGTTCGAGCCATTCTGGAGCAGCTCCAGGGTCTTGCGGACGTCTGTTCACTGCTGCTCACGGGGAACACCCGGGCCGGCGCGAGAGCCAAGCTGACCCACTACGGGCTCCAGAGGTTCTTTACCGACGGAGCCTTCTCGGACGACACCACCGATCGTCCATCCATCGCCCGGAAGGCAATGGCGCTTGCGTGCAGCCGGGTGGGCGAGGTAGCGCCGGATCGGGTTTACGTCATCGGTGACACCCCCCACGACATTCAGTCCGGCCAGGCAATCGGAGCCCGGGTGATCGCCGTGGCCACCGGCGGCTACTCGGTCGAGGAGCTTGGCCCTCTGAGCCCCTGGTGGCTGCTTCCGGAGCTGCCGCCGGCGGACCAGTTCCTCGACCGGCTCGGGCTGGTGGTGCCGCGATGAAGAACCTGCGGCAGGGGATCAAGCGACTGCTGGGCCGGTATCCGCAGCTTGATCGCCGGGCCAAGCTCTACCTGTTTCGCAAGCGGGCCCACTCGACCGGACACCCGGACTGGTCCCCCATGCTGGCCGCGGATGGGGAGGCGTGGCGTGACGCACTGGAGGCAGGTCGGGGAGGCCCCCGGGTGCTGCTCGCCACCAACGCGGGAGGCTACTTCACCGGGGCATCCCTGGAAAGCCTGTTGGGTGTGGGCCTCACGCTGCGCAAGGCGGAGGTGCATATCTCCCTCTGTGATGCCGTCTTGCCGGCATGCATGCTGGCCCACACCGGCTACTTCCCGGACACATCCGCCTTCGCGAGGCAGGGGCCGCGGGATCTTTGCGGCAGCTGCTACACTCCGGCAAACGCGATGTTTGGCTCGCTCGACTTTCCGGTCCATCGCCTCGGAGACCAGCTCACCGCCGGGGATCGCGAGCTGGCAGCCAGCCTGGCGGCCAGCACGCCGCCGGAGGCCATTGCTGACTTCCGCCTGGAGGGGCTGGCGGTGGGTGAGCATGCCCTCGCCGGGACTTTGAGATTCTTTGCTCGAGCCGATCTCGACGGCGAGCCCGACGGAGAGGCGATCCTTCGCCGCTATTTTCAGGCGTCGCTCATCACCGCACTGGGCACCCGCCGGCTGGTGCGGGCCAATGGTTATGCGGTTGCAGTGTTCCACCACGGCATCTACGTCCCCCAGGGAATCGTCGGCGAGGTGTGCCGGCAGGAGGGCGTTCGGGTGGTGACGTGGAACCCGGCGTATCGAAAGCAATCTTTCGTCTTCAGCCACGGCGACACCTACCACCACACGCTCATGACGGAGCCCACCAGTGCCTGGGATCAGCTGGAATGGCGGTCCGACATGGAAGCCGATATCCTGGCCTATCTCAAGAGCCGGTGGCAGGGAACGGAGGACTGGATCTGGTTCCACGAGCGTCCCCAGATGAACGTTGACTCGATCTCGAGGGACGTTGGAGTCGACTTTTCGAAGCCATGCATCGGGCTGTTGACCAATGTCATGTGGGATGCCCAGCTGCACTACGACACCAACGCCTTTCCCAGCATGCTCGCCTGGGTGCTCGAGACCATCAGCTATTTTGCGGGCCGCCCCGACCTGCAGCTCCTCATCCGGGTGCATCCCGCCGAGATCAGGGGTACGCTTCCGTCCCGTCAGCCGATTGTAGCCGAGATCAGGCGGGCCTTCCCGGTCCTGCCGGCCAACGTGTTCGTCATCCCTCCGGAGAGTCCGATCAGCACCTATGCCGCAATGCTTCAGTGCGACTCGGTCATCATCTTCGGGACCAAGACCGGCGTAGAGCTCACCAGCATGGGCGTTCCCGTAGTCGTGGCCGGCGAAGCGTGGATCCGCAACAAGGGGGTGACCCTCGACGCCACCTCGGTGCCGGACTACTTCCGCATTCTGGATCAACTGCCTCTCGGCTGCCGAATGGATGCGGCCCTGATCCAGCGGTCACGCCGCTACGCCTATCACTGGTTCTTCCGCCGCATGATACCACTGGAGTTCGCCGAGCCGGCGACCGGAGATCCGCCCTTCCGGATCAGGGTCGATCGGCTGGCCGACGTGGCTCCGGGCCGGAGCGCGGGACTGGATACGATCTGCGACGGGATACTCCATGGAAGCGACTTTGCCTATCCCGCCGAGCGGCTGCGGCAACGGGTATGAAGGTTCTCTTCGTACTGCGTCACGCGATATACCTCCGGCTCTTTGAATCCACCATCCGGGAGCTGTTGGAGCGGGGACATCAGGTCGAGGTGGGCTGCGCGCTGCCTGAGGCACGGATTCCTGCGGTGCTGGAACGCCTCGGCGCCCAGTATTCCGGCTGCTCCTATCGGGTGCTCGGACCCCGAAAGGATGTCTGGAAGCCGCTGCTTCTCCTGCTCCGACACGGAACCGACTATTTGCGGTACCTCGATCCGCAGTACGCCCAGGCCCCCAAGCTCGTGGCCCGGGCGAAAGGCAATCTTCCGCCCGGATTCGCCGCTCTGCTGCGAGGTTTAGCGCTGCAACCCGAGGGGTGGCGAGGAGCAGCTAAACAGCTTCGAGCAGTAGAGCGTCTGATTCCACCCGCTCGCGGCATTCTCGAGGCCATCACAGCTTCCCGACCGGATCTGGTTGCGGTCACTCCCCTGGTAGATCCGAGCTCCGACGAGATCGAATATCTGAAGGCCGCTCAGTTCCTCGGTTTGCGCTCGGTCTACTGCGTCGCCAGCTGGGACAATCTGACCAACAAGGGTCTGGTCCAGATCGAGGCCGACCGAGTGACCGTGTGGAACGAGTTCATGAAGAGTGAGGCGATCGAGATGCATGGCATCCGGCCAGACCGGATCGCAGTCACCGGAGCACCGCCCTTCGATCACTGGTTCAACCTGCGGCCCTCCCGATCACGCGAGCAGTTCCTCGAGGACGTCGGTCTGCCCCCGAGACCGGCCACGATCCTCTATCTGTGTTCCAGTGGATTCATCGCGGCCGACGAGGTGGAATTTGTGCGCCGCTGGCACGCGGCGATCCGGCGCTCGGGCTCAGCGCGGCTTCGGGAAGCCGCCATTCTGATCCGGCCCCATCCAGCGAACACCGCGCAATGGCAGCAGGCGGCTTTCGAGGATGAGGGCCTGACGATCTGGCCGCGGGCCGGGGCACAGCCGTTGGACGAGCAGACAAAGGCAGACTATTTCGACTCGATGTACCACAGCGATCTGGTCGTCGGCCTGAATACCAGCGGCCTCATCGAGTCCGGCATCGTCGGCAGGCCCGTGTTTACGGTGCTCGATCCGGCATTCGCCGATACCCAGGGTGGAACTCTTCACTTTCACTATCTCGTGGAGCAGGGCCTGCTCTCCGTCGCGGAGGATCTGACCCAGCACCTCGCTCAGATGGCCGGGGCCCTGGAAAGCGGTGATCGAGGCCGCGCAGCCAGACTGAGCTTCCTGGAGGCATTCGTCCGGCCTCACGGCTTGTCGCGACCCTGTTCACCTCTCCTGGCCAGCGCCATCGAGGAGGCCGCGGCGATCCCGGAGCGAGTCGCGGTTGCCTCTTCGGGGCCGCGCCGAGTGCTCCGCCTGGCGTTGGCCCCGATAGCATGGGCCTGCTCGGCAGCCTACTTCCTGAGGGAAGCAGGGAGAGCGGTCCGGTGAGCAACGTGGAGCTCCCGGAGCTCCGGCGGGTGCTGCTCGGCATAGCCCTGGTGAGCCTGCCCTTCACTCAGGCTCTGACGATCGATCTTCGCTTCCCGCTGAAAGTGTATGAGGTGGTGCTTCTTCTGTTGCTCGGTCTCAGCGCTACCGAGCTGCGCGTCCGAACGGCACCCGGCGCCCGGCGGGAGTTTACTGTGCTCGCCGTTTTTATCGGCCTGGTCGCGGCCTCCGTCCTGTACCGGCAGATCAACCCGCTCGGGGCGGCCGCGACCGGCTTCAGCAGCCGATTCGGGCCGGTGGGCGACTCACTGGCCAAGCTGATGTACCTGCTTCTCGCGGTGTATGCGTTTCTGGTGTTCGCCTTCGAGGCGTACCGTGATACCAACTGGTTCATGCGGACCTGGCTCTGGGGCGCCATCCTCTGCAGCCTCTACAGCTGGTACCTCTTTGCGGGATCGCTGCTCGGTGTCGACCTGCCTCTCCTGCCCCAGAGTACCGCCCAGCGCGTCCAGATCGGGTCCCTGTTCGTACTCCGCTCGGGGACGTTCGAGGAAGGCAACTTCCTCGGCCTATACCTGCTGCTTTCAGTGGCCGTTGCGCTCCTGGCGGGCCGGACCAGATTGGCGGCCTACCTGAGTGCCACCGTACTGACGGCCTTCTCGACCACGAGCTTTCTGGGTCTCGGTCTCTTCTGGATCGGGTTCGCCATCTTCGGCCCCAGCCCAACCACCAGCGGCTGGAGACGGAGAACCAAGATCGCCCTGTTCGCCGGCCTCGCGTTGATCCCCTTGCTTGCTACCGGGTATTTCGAAACCGTGGTCATTGGAAAGCTGGTGGGAACCGAGGCAGTCTCGAGACTCAACCGGATCGATTTCGCGCTCGAGGGCCTGCGGATGTTTCGGGAGCATCCGATCGCCGGCGTGGGGCTGTCGCAGTACGGCTACAACTACAATAGCTTCCAGTACTTCGTGAACACCAGCGAGGCGGATCTGCACAAGCTGATCCCCAACAATGTCTACATCGAGCTCCTGTCCGAGCTGGGACTCGCGGCCACGGTTGTGTTCTTGATATTCCTGGCGATGCTCTTTCGCCGCACTCGGGGCAGCCAGCTTGCCCCACTGCGTTGGGGGTTGCTGGCCCTCCTGCTGGTCTGGAACGCATTCCCCACCTATACCCTGATCAACATCTGGGCCTTCTTCGCGCTGATTGTGGGGGCATCCGCCCGGCTATCTCCCCGCCCGGCGCAATTACGGGCTGAGTCCCATGGTCCTCTTGCCGGCGCTGTGGGATGAAAGTCTTTATCAATGGCCGGTTCCTGTCTCAGACAGTTACCGGAGTCCAGCGCTCGGCGCTGGAAACCGTGCGTGCCCTGGATCGGCTCGCTGCATCCCGAGACCCTGGTTTCCTTGGCCTCGAGGGCGAGATATTGACCCCGCCTGGCGCCCGTGCCCTGAGCGGCCTCACGCGTTTTCCGGTGCGACGCGTGGGATTCGCTTCCGGCCATCTGTGGGAGCAGATCGAATTGCCCTGGTACGCCCGCACCGGGATTCTGGTGAGCCTGGCCAACGCGGCTCCGCTCTGGACGCGCCAGCAGTGCGTCACCCTTCATGACGCCTCGGTCTTCGCGGTTCCCGAGGCGTATTCCACCGCCTATCTCGCCTGGTACCGAGTCCTCACACCTGGACTCGGCCGGCGGGCGGCGCGCATCGTGACCGATTCTGTGTTCTCCCGCAGCGAGCTGGTTCGGCGCGCGGGCATCAGGGAGGACAAGATCCGGGTCGTACCCCTCGGTGCCGAACACATTCTGGCGGCTGCCTGCGACGTGGGTATCCTGGCGGAGCATGGCCTCGGGAAGCGGCCATTCCTCCTGGCTGTAAGCAGCCAGGGTGCCCATAAGAACCTTCCGGCGCTGTGCGAAGCAACCCGGCACCTCGACCGGGGTGCCTACGATGTGGTGGTGGCAGGCGGAAGCAACGACCGAGTATTCGGCACAACCAGCGCCTCCTGGCCCGAGCATGTGAAGCGCCTGGGCTACGTCACTGATGGCCAGTTGCGGGCCCTGTACAGTCATGCCGCCTGCTTCGTGTACCCCTCATTGTACGAAGGGTTCGGTCTCCCGCCTCTGGAGGCGATGATGTGCGGCTGTCCGGTGGTCGTCTCAGGGGCCGCGTCGCTTCCCGAGGTCTGTGGCGACGCCGCCGTCTACTGCGATCCCCATGATCCGGCAGATATTGCCCGGAGCATTGCCACGGTCATGGGAAACGAGGCTCTCCGCAGCAGAATGAAGGCCCGGGGGTACCAGCGGGCGCGCGAGTTTACCTGGGAGCGCAGTGCCAGGCTATTGACCGACGTGGTGCGAGAGACCTGGGCCGCATGAAGATCGCGGTCGTGAACGACTGGCTCACGGTGTCTGGCGGCGCCGAGCGGGTCCTGGCAGAGATCCTGAAGCTGTATCCCGACGCCGACCTGTTCACCCTGATCGACTACCTGCCGGAGTCTCAGCGGGACTTTCTGGGCGGCCGGACTCCGCGCACGTCGTTCCTACAACACCTGCCGTTGGTGCGTCGGTTCTACCGCCGATACCTCCCGCTCATGCCAACCGCCATCGAGCGGTTCGACTTGAGTGGGTATGATCTGGTCCTGTCCAGCTCCCACGCCGTGGCCAAAGGCGTGCTGACCCATCCCGACCAGCTGCACATCTGCTACCTCCAGGCGCGTAACCTCAAGTATGCCTATGAGGACCGGAATCAGTATCCGGGCGGCGCGTTTCGCCGGCTGGTCGAGGACATCACCTTGACCTGGGTGCGAGCCTGGGATCAGGCAGCCTCGCGCCGGCCCGACCTGACCATCGCCAATTCCCGCTACGTGAGCCGCTGGCATCTTCATCGCCATGGCGTCCCCAGCCGCGTCATTTACCCGCCGGTCAACACTCGCTTCTTTGCCGAGTATCCCCGGAAGCCGAGGGAGGACTATTACATCACTGTAGGACGACTGGAGCCCTACAAGCGAATGGACCTGCTGGTCGAGGCCTTTCGAGGGCTTCCTTCCCGGCTCCTCGTGGTCGGCAGCGGAACCCAGCTGCAAGCCCTGCGGCGGATGGCTCCCGAGAACGTCACGTTTCTCGGCTATCGCGAGCCCGCCGCGGTGGCGGAGCTACTGTCGCGTGCCCGGGCGTTTCTCTTCGCCGGTCGGGAGGATTTCGGCATCGCACCGCTGGAAGCCCAGGCCGCGGGGACTCCGGTCATTGCGTTTGGTGGAGGCGGTGCCGCGGAGACGATCAGGGGGTTGGAGCACGACCGGCCGACCGGAGTGCTCTTTTCCCAACAGACGGTCGCAGATGTAGTGCAGGCCATAGCGGCTCTCGAGCGGTCCGCCTCGATGATCCAGCCTGCGGCCTGCCAGGCCAATGCACGGCGCTTCGAAGTCGAGCGCTTTCGCGCCGAGTTCTCGGCCTTCGTCGCGGAGGCTCTGGTCGAGTGGAACCGGTATGGGCCGGCTATCCGCTACCAGGCAGACCGCCTCGCCGGTATTTCGCACTTCAGCGGCGATGATGAAGCGCTCGGATCACTCGAGGCGGTGACTTGAACCCCGAGCCGTGCGTGTGGCTGGGCACGCTCGTGAGTACCTTGGCCTCGTGGTTGATCGGTACCACCGTCCCACCTGCGCCCGAAGCCCCGATGTGCTCGGCTGCCTTCGTCTGGGGCATCAACGGCCACCCCACTCAGCAGGCGACCTACAGCAGCGAAACGAGTCTCAAGGCGCAGCTGGATTATCTCGATCGGCTCGGGGTGAGCCATTACCGTCTCGACCTCACGGTGGACACGTTCGGCGTCGTGGACTCGTTCCGCAGTGGCCGCAGCGTGAGCTTCGAGCGGGTCCTTGCGGCGGCCACCGCCAGGAACCTGCAGTTACTGCCGGTGCTCACCCGGCGGCCGGACTACCGGGCAACGGCGGCCGAGAACTACCGAACCGGCTACCTCATTGGACTTCGGTTTGCCACCCAGTATGGCGCCCGGCTGCAGTACGTTGAGGCGGGCAACGAAACTGAGGACGGGGCTCTCCGGTCCAACGTGCGGATGGACTCTCTGACCGGTATTCCCGACACCAACTACTGGGCTGGAACCGAAATCAGCCACTATGATCCCGCGCGACTCGAGATCCTGATCAGCTTCCTCGATGGCCTGGCAGGCGGCCTCCGTGAGGGCGCCCCCCATATTCAGATCATCATCGACGTGGCGGGAAGGCACTACGGCTTCTTCGAGGCACTACAGCAGGCAGGGGTCGACTTCGACGTGTACGGGCTGCATTGGTACTCGGACATGGATGACGATGCCGGCGGCTTTACTGCCGTCCTGGACGCCCTCGGACGAATGCCACGGCCTAACCTTCCCGTGTGGGTCACCGAGGTCAATCGGCGCGATGGGTCACACGCCGAGCGGCCCGGTGACGATCAGGCCACCTGGATCAGCCGGTTTGCCGCCGAGGCCGCCGCTGATCCGCGGGTGAGCGCCTTCTTCGTGTATGAGCTGCTCGATCAGCCGGCGTTCGAGTCCTCCTATGGTCTCGTCACCTGCCCCGCTGAAGCGACGGATCCGACCTGCCTGACCGGCCGGATGCCCAAGCCCGCGTTCGATGCCTACCGCCAGGTGATCCTTGATCACGGGCAGGGCATTGCGGGGAACCGGCGGATGCCCGGCACGGTCGGAGCGGCGCCGGCGAGTTATTTCCTGCAGCAGAGTGAGGGGGTAGCGGATTGAGGACGGGGCGATCGGTTGGTAGGTAGGAGCGCTCTGCGCGGCTAGTGGGCTCCCCTCATATATAGTACCGTCGGAACCGTCTTCAGCAGGATCCCCAGATCTTTCCAGATGGTCCACTCGCGGATGTAGTCGGTCTCCAATCGGATCACTTCCTCGAAGTCGGTGACCGTGTTTCGTCCGTTTACCTGCCACGGCCCGGTGATGCCCGGCTTTACGTCGAAGCGGGTATAGTGGTGCTCCTCGTACAGGTCCACCTCGCTCGGCAGGGGCGGGCGCGGACCGACCAGCGACATGTTGCCGACGAACGCATTCCAGAGCTGGGGCAGCTCATCCAGGCTCGTACGCCTGAGAAAGCCGCCGAGGCGGGTAACCCGGGGATCGTCCTTTACCTTGAAGAGCCGGCGGTCGCTGTAGAGGCTCTGCGGAGTGAGATCGTCCAGCAACGCCTCGGCATCGTGCACCATGCTGCGGAACTTGGTGATCTTGAAGAGCTTTCCACCGATGCCAACCCGGGTCTGGCGGAAGAAAATCGGTCCCGGCGACGAGATGTACACCGCGGCCGCAACCGCGACGAAGAGAGGACTCAGCAATGTCAGCCCCAGCCCGGAGACCACCACATCGAGGGAGCGCTTGACCAGGAGCTGACGGCCACGAAGCCCCGGCCGATTGAGAGCCACGAGCGGGGCCCCCCGACGCCAGACCGTCTGCGACTCGACCCCACCGAGGGCGAAGGCGCGTGGCAGGGCGTAGAGCTGGCAACCGGCGGCTCCAGCCGCCTCAATCACCAGCGCCAGCGCTTCGTCACCCAGCGGACCGCTGATCACGAGGGTGTCCGCCCGGTAACGCTTGATGGTTTGACAGAGCCGGCTGAATCCGCGGCCGGACTGCAGCCCCAGCTCATCGAGATCGAAGATGCCGCCGAAGGCAAATTCCCTGGCATCGGAGAGCAGGGGATGCTCCAATGCTCTCCGCGTGTGCTCCGGTCGGCCGATAAGCAGAGCCCGGGCGGCGCCGGGGCCGATGGGCCAGAGCCTTCTGACCACATGGTCGATCAGATGACGCTCGGCAATGAGCGTCATGCCGATCAATCCGGCCAGCAGAATGAATCCGGGCAGCGCCAACGGTGTGAAGTGGCTCCAGAGGTGCCCCCAGAACGGCAGCCCCAATCCCAGCGTCGCCCCGGCAACCAGCCGTCCGGCATCCCGGCGGCGGTCACTGGCGCCGTAGGTGTCGAGCGCGATGAGGCCGAGCAGGATTGCCGGCAGCAGCTGCACCAACGGAAGAGCACCCTGGGGAATGATCTGATTGATGAGCGCGCTGGTGGCGGGGCCGAACCATCCCAGGTCTCTTACACCGTGGAGCGTGACCCTCAAGAGCAGGAGGGCTGCGGTGTCGCCAGCCAGGAGAACCGATACCCTGACTGCGGTCCGGACCAGGTGCCGCCGCATGATCTGGGGCGCACGCTGGGTTACTGCCAGACGCTCTACAGCCGTTCGTATGGGGTGGGAGTCAACCGGAGGCGCACTCGGGGATGCAACGGACTCTTTGACCGCCGGAGAGCTCTGGATGCGGGGGTCGAGTGAGGGCTGGCCTACCGCCGACATGGACTAAATCCCAAGAGGATCTCCAATGCAGCAACCGTTTCACCAGACTGATTATGACTGCCCTAAGCCGTTCCCCAATTACAGGCACGCCGGTTTGAAGCAAGTCGTGCGCCACACATCGAGCGCCACGGCGAACATAGCTAAATCAAAGTCAGCCGCAAGCCTAGAGCCATCATGAGTAGACGCTCTGACCCTTGAAAGCAAGGTCCGGGAACGCTAATCAATGCAATGAATGGGTCAGAAAGACACGTTGGCGCCATACTGTTGCCACATCCATTTCCGATACCGTCCATCCATGACGTCGCGCCACCACGCCTCATGGTCGAGGTACCAGCGCAGCGTGGCCTTGAGACCCGTCTCCAAGCTCTCCGAGGGGGAGAACCCCGTCTCAGCCTCGAGTTTCCGCGTGTCCAGTGCATACCTGCGGTCGTGGGCGGGACGGTCGGGAACGTGGGTGATCAGAGACGCGGTCTCATGCCCGCTCGCCGCCGGGCTCAGCGGAAACCGGGCGCGCAGCCCGGGATCCGCGCGGAAGGCCTCGTCCACCAGCCGACAGAGCAGCCCCACCAGGGCGAGGTTGGTGCACTGGTTCCGGCCGCCGACGTTGTACGACTCCCCATCCCGGCCAGCCCCCACCAGTTGCTCGATTGCCCGGCAGTGGTCATTCACACTGAGCCAATCCCGGACATTGAGGCCGTCGCCGTAGATCGGCATGGGCTTTCCTTCCAGCGCATGCACGATCATCAGCGGAATCAGCTTCTCGGGAAACTGGTAGGGTCCGTAGTTGTTGGAGCAGTGGCTGAGGGTGACGGGGACGCCGTAGGTACGATGGTAGGCCCGGACCAGATGATCGCTCGCGGCCTTGCTGGCGGCATAGGGCGAGCTCGGCGCGTAGCGGCTTTCCTCGGTGAATGGCCCATCGTCGGGACCGAGCGATCCGTACACCTCGTCGGTTGAGACGTGGTGAAAGCGACCGCGAGTTGAAGCCCCGCCTTCCTCCAGCCACACCTTCCGGGCCGCCTGAAGCAGCACGTGAGTCCCGACCACATTGGTATGGAGAAATACCTCCGGCCCCACGATCGAGCGGTCTACGTGAGACTCGGCCGCCAGGTGTATCACCGTGGTGAGGTCGTGATCCCGGAGCAGGCCTTCGGCTAGTCCGGGAGTGGCAACATCGCCGTGGACCACTGTCAGCTGAGGATTGGACAGGGCCGGCTGAAGGCTGGAGAGATTCCCGGCGTAGGTCAGCGCGTCGAGCACAACGATCCGGTCCCCCGGATGCCGGCCCAGCCAGAAATGGATGAAATTGGCGCCGATAAAGCCCGCGCCACCAGTTACCAGAAGCCTACCGGGCACCGGCGAGCCCGAGCGGGGCACACACGCTGCTAGTACTCCAGTGGCAGGGCCACCCGCCGCCCGTCGCGCGCGGACTGGTACGTGGCAATCAGGATCTCCAGCGAATGGAGCCCTTCCCGGCCATCGGTCTCGGGCATGGCCTCGCCCCGGAGGGACTTGATCACATTGTCGTAGTAGAGCGGATGCCCGAAGCCATAGACCGACGTAGTGTCGTAGCTCGCCTGCTCGACCTTGGCATCGTCAGCGTCGGAGTCGGCAAACTCCCAGTGGTCGATCCGGTTGACCGCCACCCCGCCGATCCGAACCGTGCCCTTTTCCCCGATGATGGTAATCGAGCCTTCGAGGTTCTTGGGGTAGGTGAGCATGGTGACGTTCATCGAGCCCAGCGACCCGGTACGCCACCGGATGCTGACCACCCCGGTATCCTCCACCTGGATATTCCGCTCCAGGGTCGCCGTGTAGGCCTGGACGCTCTCGACCGGTCCGATGAGCCAGTCGAGCAGATCCACGTAGTGGCTCGCCTGGTTCATGAATGCCCCACCGTCGAACTCCCAGGTGCCCCGCCAGGGCGCGCTATCATAATAGGACTGTGGCCGGCTCCAGAACACGTTGATGTTCACCATGTAGATCCGGCCGAACCGCCCCTTCTCCACCGCGCGCTTGAGCAGCTGGAGGGTGGCATTGCGGCGGTTCTGCTTGACCACGAAGAGGTGGACCCCCGCCTGGTCGCAGGCATGAACCATGCGCTTGCCGTCCTGCCAGCGCGTCGCCATGGGCTTTTCGGTCATGACATGTCGACCGGCCGCCGCAACCTGTATCGCCTGGTCGGCATGCAGGCCGCTCGGCGTCGCCAAAATCACGATGTCGGCGTTCGTGCCTGCCAGCATGGCCTCGAGTGATCGAAACCCGGGGGCGCCTGTCCGGGCTTCCGCCCGGGCCAGGGCCGCAGGGTCGATGTCGCAGACCCCGACCAGCTCCGCCCGGTCGGCATGCTTTTCGATGGCGTTGAAGTGATTTTCCGAGATTCGGCCACAGCCGACCAGCGCGAACCGGATGCGCCGGTCCCGGATGAAGGGCTTGGTGATGAACATCGGTCCAGGGGTTTCCACAATGGCCGGGAAGATAGCAGCACCCTGCCCGGCATGACATTGCGGTCACCCGGGCAGGCCCCCGAGAGGCCACTCTGGCGGGATCGGGGCCCATTCGTTATCATGTGAATAGTTTCACAAGGTTACCGCAGGACCACAAGGAGACAACTCGATGGCAACTGCGACCCCTCCGGTGTCGGCGAATGCGGCGTACCCCGCTGACGCCGTGGCCAAGCTGTTCGCCCCGCCTGAGACCGAGGAGCCGGCCGACAAGCTTCGCCGCCTGCTCCACGAGGCCCGGGCGCGCAAGTCCTTCCTTCACACCGCGGGCGCATATGACGCATTTACCGCGGCCATCATGACCCGCCTGGGATTCAAGGCGCTCTACGGCAGCGGGTGGCAGCTCGCCGCAACCAAGAGCATGTTCCCCGACATCGGGGTCTATGCCTCGCACGACATGGTGAAGCTGGTACACGAGATGTGGATGGGGATCGAGGGGGCCAGAAATACCCATTACTACGACACCGACGGCAAAGAAGTGCTCGAGGCGCCGCCCGCGTTCGTGGACATGGAAGCCGGGTTCGGGGGCCCGACCCAGACCTTCACCCTCGCAGTGGAGCTGATTCGCGCCCGCGCCGGTGGAGTCCACCTGGAGAATCAGGATCCCGCCAACCGCACCTGTGGCCACATCGTGAACGTCGGCAAGCAGAAGCGGAACAAGGTGCTGGTGCCGCGGAAGGAATGGCTCGCCAAGCTGAAGGCTATCAAAGCCGCTCAGCAGGCCACCGGGATCGACGTCGTCATCATCGCACGCACCGACTCGATCGATGGCGCATTGCCGGACCGGGACCCGGGTGGGGTGCAGATGGCCGTAGAAGATGCCTGGGAAGCGGCGGAGCTGGGGGTGGACGTCATCTGGCCCGAATTCAACAACACCGAGATCGATCAGCCCCAGCAATTCGCCGAAGGGGTGCGGAAGTACTACCCCGACCAGATGCTCGGCTTCAACCTCTCGCCCTCGCTCTACTTCGGTAAAGCGAAGAAGGCGGGCACACTGATCACCAACAAGCAGCTGGGCGAGCTCGGCTTCACTCTCCAGTTTTCCACCTTGTTCAACTTCCGCACCGCAGGAATGGCCCTGGAGAAGGGCCTCAAGAAGTTCCTGAACAGCGGGATCGACGCCCTGGCGGATCTGCAGAACGAGGAAGACGAGGCGCCCGGCGGCTATCCCTCCACCAAGATGCACCAGAAGTTCGCCGGGATGAATCGCTGGCTGATCCTGGAGCAGGTGCTGAGTGGGGGGAAGAAGTAGGGTAGGCGGGTAGGCGGTAAAAGCTGTCACCCTGAGCGCAACGAAGGGGCCCGAAGCTCGAGTCAGCTTCGGGCCCCTTCATTTGCCGAATCCCACACCCTTACCCGCTTACCGGCTTACCCGCCTGCCCGCTCACCTGTGGTCCCGCGGGGCTTCCTGCACCAGAATGGGCCGCTAGTTCCGGCTGTAACCCGGCGGTGGCGGTGGCGTGCTATCGCCAGTGCTATCCGATGACGGCGGATTGTTCGGCGCGTTGTAGCTCCCACAGCCCACCGCGCCGGCCATCACACTGATAATGAGCCAGGCAACGTTCCAGTTGATCCGCATTCGAACTCCTTGTTGAGTCCGCGGGTGCCTCGAAGTCCGCGTGCTCTCAGGAGCCTACCCCGATCGACCGCGGTGGGTCTGTGATGGGGCTCACTTTGATAATGGGCTCGGCGCTGACGTCTGTCGTCCCCGCCGGCCCGCTTACTCTCCACTCACCTTCCGCCAGCCCGGCGTGTGATCCATGGACGCCACGGCCACCCCATCCTCCCGCAGCCGGTTCACCTGCCACACTTCCAGCCGCACCACGAACTCGTACTCCGTCTCGGTCTGACTGCGGGAAAGCACCTCACCATCGCGATACAACGCCGCCACGCGGGCACCGTCTGCCAGCGGCACTCTCACCCTCACCGTGGGCCGCCCCACTCGCTCCAAATCTCGCAAGGCCGCCTTCAGCGGGGCCAACCCGTCGGTGCGCATGGACGTGGCCGGGATGCCGGTAGGATGAAGGGCCCGTGCGCGCGCCGTGAAGGAGGCTGGATCGGTGACCGCGTCCATCTTGTTGAAAATCGGGATGAGTGGCAGATCGGCCAGATCGAGCTCGGCGAGCACCTTGTCCACTACCCGCATCTGCCCCTCCCAATCGGGATGGCTGGCGTCCACCACATGGAGCAGGACGTCCGCACCCCGGACCTCCTCCAGGGTGGCGCGGAAGCTGGCCACCAGATGGTGCGGCAGCTTGCGGATGAAGCCGACGGTGTCGGTGACCCGGGCCCGCTGCCCTTCGCCGAGCTCTACCTCGCGAGTCAGAGTGTCGAGAGTCGCGAAGAGCCGGTCCTCCACCACGATCTCGTGCTGCCCCGAGAGACCCCGCAGAATGCTGGATTTACCCGCGTTGGTATAACCGACCAGAGCGGCGCTCAGCATTGGGTCGCGCCCGGCCCGAAGGTTTTCCCGGTGCCGCTCGACATCTTTCAGCTTGGCCTTGAGTCCCTGGATCTTCTGCCGGATCGCTCGCCGGTCGGTTTCCAGCTGGGTCTCGCCCGGGCCACGCAAGCCGATACCTCCCCGGATGCGCGAAAGGTGGGTCCACATCCGCGTCAGCCGGGGCAGCAGATACTCCAGCTGCGCCAGCTCCACCTGCAGCTTGGCCTCGTGACTGCGGGCCCGCGTCGAGAAGATGTCGAGGATGACCTCCGCCCGGTCCATGACCCGCACCTTGAGCTCCCGCTCCAGGTTGGCCCCCTGAACCGGGGAGAGCTCTTCATCGAAAATGACCAGCGAGGCATCCGAAGCCGCCACCTCGTTGGCGACCTCTTCGACCTTCCCTTCCCCGATCAGCGTGGCAGGATTGGGAGATGCGATGTGCTGCGAAATGCGTCCCACGACTTCCGCACCGGCCGTATCCACCAGCCGGGTCAACTCTTCCAGATGTTCGGTGATGTGCCGTGCGTCTTTAGATCCCTTGCGGGGCGCAGCCACGAGCACCGCGCGCTCGACAGGGTCGCGGACTGGGATCAGTGGTCTGATAGCGGAACCTTCCTTGTCATTGAGTTTGCCCCGGGATTGCGAAGGCCGCGCCTAACCGGGTAAGGGGGACCCGGCCTTCATGAGTAAAAGGAATTTCCTTGCGTCCCCAGGGCGTCTTGAGCTCGGCCTGTCCCTTCATCTTGTAGGGCAGATCGCCGTATCCCAGCGCCGCTCGCACGGCGCTGCCGACGCCGGCCCACCCGAACTTGAGCGGCAGGGTAATCGTCGTGGTGCCGTTCTCCGGCACCGCAAAGTCGTCATCGTAGGCAATGTCCCCCAGGTGCTCCCCCTCGACGTCGAAGCCAACCTCGAGCCGGGTCCCGTGAAGATTGAAGTTGTTGGGGTTTTCCACCTTGACGACCAGATCCAGGTTGCCTCCGGTCACGCCGATGCCTCTCACGACCACTCGCTCCAGTTGAACGTCGGGCTCCTGAAAGAGGTCCCCAATGCCGCTACAGCCGCCGATCGAGACCACCAGTGCCAGCAGACACGGCTGCAGACCAACATTCATAGGGTTCCTCGGACAGCGGTTGTCATGATCCGAATATAGTCACTGCCAGATTGGACGATGGCACCCGGGGGAGGTACCAAGCCGTGCGCAGGGTCACATCTCATTGTCGACTGAAGCAGTCCTTCGCTTCGCCCCTCACGTTTTCTCCTCCCCGCTTTTCAGCTTCTCCCACCACTCCAGCCGTTCGGCGATTCTCTTCTCGTGGCCAAACGTCCCCGGGGTGTAGAACACCTGGCCTCTCAGTTCATCCGGGAGATACTCCTGCGGGAGGTACGCGTCCGGGGAGCTGTGGGCATAGCGATAGCCGTGGCCGTAGCCCAACTCCTTCATCAGCGGGGTCGGGGCGTTCCGGATGTGCATCGGCACCGGGGCTGCCGGCGTTTCCCGGGCGGCCTCCAGCGCCGCACCCAGCGCCACTTTGGCGCTGTTGGATTTGGGCGCGGTGGCCAGATAGATGGTCATCTCGGCCAGCGGCAGATAGCCCTCCGGCGGGCCCAGCATGTGGAAGGCGTCGCGGGCGGCAACCGCCATGAGAAGGGCGTTGGGATCGGCCAGGCCGATGTCTTCCGCCGCCATCGCAATGGCGCGACGGAAGAGGGTCATCGGATCCTCGCCGCCGTCCAGCATCCGGGCCATCCAGTAGAGCGCCCCCTGGGGGTCGCTCCCCCGCAGCGACTTATGGTAGGCGGAGAGCAGATTGAAGTGCTCTTCGCCGGCCTTGTCATATCGGGCAAATCGTTTCTGCATCGCCTCGCGGGCAACGTCGACGGTGACCCTGCCGGCCTCGCCCACGTGCAACCCCGCGGCTTCGAGCACCGTCAGCGCACGCCGGGCATCTCCATCGGCTTCGACCGCCATGAGCGTCAGCGCATCGGGCTCCACCGTCAGCCGTAAGCCCCCCAGGCCACGTTCGCCGTCGGCCAGAGCGCGCCGAAGCAGGAGCTCGATGGCCTCGGAGCTGAGGGGCTGGAGGACGAACACCCGGGTCCGCGAGAGCAGCGCGCCGATCACCTCGAAGCTGGGATTCTCAGTGGTGGCACCGATCAGCGTGATGGTGCCATCTTCTGCCGGCGGGAGCAGGCTATCCTGTTGGGCCTTGTTCAGCCGATGGATCTCGTCCACGAACATGATGGTCTGCTCGCCGCCGGACTCCAGTCGTTCCCGCGCCTCGGTGACTATTTCCCGGATGCGCGGCACCCCTTCGGTCACCGCGCTGAAGGGCACGAAATTCCGCTCGGTCGAGGTGGCCACCAGGTGGGCCAACGTCGTCTTCCCGCTTCCCGGTGGACCCCAGAAGATCATTGACCCAGGCGCCCCGCGCTCGATGGCATCCCGTAGCGGCTTGCCGGGGCCCAACAGGTGCTCCTGGCCCACAAACTCGTCCAGGTTGGCCGGCCGCATTCGGGCCGCCAGCGGCCGAGTCTCCCGGCCGGCGGTGAAGAGCGTGCTTTGGCGGGAGGAACGCTTTCGGGGCATCTATGTCAACCATCCTTCCAAAAGCAGCTCGGTAAGGAAAAACCCCACCGCGCCCCCGACGAACGCCAGGCCCGAAAGCCAGCCCCGCTTGGACTGGAACTCCGGCACCAGATTCGAGGCCGCCACGTAGAGGGTTACCCCTCCGGAAAGCGCCAGTCCATGGCGGGCAAGCGGTGCGATCTGTTCGGTGAGCAGAACGCCCAGGACGGTGGCCCCGCCGAGTATGGCCGCTGCCCCGATGGCCCGGCCGCGACTCTGGCCACCAGCCACCATCACGCTTGCGATGGTTACCCCCTCTGGCAGCTTGTGCAGCAGCACCGCCAGAAACAGCAGGATGCCAAGCCGGCCCGAGATCAGGAATCCGCTGGCAATGGCGACACCGTCGAAGAAGGTATGAAGGGTCAATCCCAGAAGCGCCGAGTTGCCGGCAGCAGCGCTCAGCCGGTGAGTCTCCTCACCGAAGTGGAAGTGGGGGGTGAAGACGTGCTGGGCCAGGTGGACGGCGAAGTATCCCAACAGCACGTAGAGAGCCGCGCTCGACGACCCTCTCAAGACCTCGGGCAGCACTCCCAGCACGGTAACGGCGAGCATGAATCCCGCCCCGAACGCGAGGCAGGCATCGATGAACCTGAGACCGCGCCGCAGATGGCGGACGACGGCGAGCGCACCGATCACATTTCCCAGGGCCGCTGCCGCCGCGAAAACCAGCGGGCTCACCGCTTGTCCCGCGCAATCGCCAGCAGGAGCTCGCGGGTGTTGAGCGTCGGCTCGTCGAGCACCCGGTCCAGCAGCACCGCGAGGGTCTGCCCAATGCGCGAACCCTGGATGCCCAACTCCTGAAGGTCGGTCCCGCGGATGGCCAAGTCTGTGCGAGTCAGCGGATCGCCCCGCCGCCGGATCTCTGCCATAGCAGCGCTCCAGGGGACCTCGCCACCCTGACGGAGGGCCCAGAGCGCCGACAGATCGTCCGCCGCAGGACCGACAGCGGCCAGCCAGCGGCGCACCGACAATTGGTCCAGGCCGGCGGGCTCCTCGGGACCTTTTTCCAGCCCTGCTGCCCGGTCGATCTCAGCGTTGGACGCCTTGAGCCGGCGAAGCACCGCTACCGGGCCGGGGCATACCAGCGCGGTCAGGAGCACTGGGTCGCGGTTGTCGGGCGGAGGGTCGGGATACGCTTTCTGGGACGGCCGTGCCACCTCCAGCTCGGGAATCCAGACGCCCGCGGCACCGACATGCACCCACAGCATCAGCAGTTGAGTTATCGATCGCGCGGTACGGAGACTCTTGAACCATTCGTCGCGCACCCGCTCGGCGGAGAGTCCCTTCAAGCCGGAAGCGGCGGCTCTGGCTGCGTCCCAGGTAGGAGGGTCGATGGTGAAGCCGAACCGAGCGGCGAAGCGTATGGCCCGGAGTACCCGGAGATAATCCTCCTGGAACCGCTCAGCCGGGTCGCCCACCGCTCGAACCAGGTGATTGGCTAGATCTCCGGCACCATCGAACGGATCCCTCCACTCCTGCCGGAGCGGGTGGTAAGCCAGAGCGTTAATCGTGAAGTCGCGCCGGGCCAGGTCCTCCTCGAGGGTCACCCCGTATGCCACCACGGCGTGCCGGCCGTCGGTCGCCACGTCTCGCCTGAAGGTGGTGACTTCGTGCAGCCGGCGGGCACGATCGAGCACGCCAACCGTGCCGTACTTGATTCCCACGTTCACCGTCCGGGGAAAGAGTTGCTGTACCTGTTCCGGGGTGGCGGACGTGGCGATGTCGTAGTCGGAATGCGGCAGGTCGAGCACAGCATCGCGCAGATTGCCACCGACACACCAGGCCTCGAACCCGGCGGCCTCGAGCTTTTGCGCGATCTCCAGGATCGGCTCCGGAATTTCGATAGGTGGGAAGCTCACTCAGCTACCGTATGCCGTGCCGGCTGACAGGGCAATCATCAACTCCATCCTGGCATGGGAGAGGGCACGAGGGCCCGCGGGAACCGCGCCCATGGCCACCAAACGAGCTCCCCCGCCGTCGAAGGCGTACAGCGGAGACACCACGCCCTGAGGGCACCGGGTGCCCAGGATTACCGGCTTAGCCTCCTCGATCCATCGGGCGATGGCCGGCACCGCACCGGGTGGGATGTTACCACTGCCAAAGGCGATGACAACTACCCCATCGTGTGAGGGGCGCGCCAGATCCAGCATCTTGCCATCGTCTCCCACCACCATGGGGGCAAGCGCCACTCGCGCCGATAGCCTTGGCGGATCCAGCCGCCCGGGCCTACCTGCTTCCCCGCTTCCCCGCTTCCCCGCTTCATAAGCCACGCACCCCTGCTCCACCCTTCCCAGCACTCCCCCATGGGGCGCGGCAAAGGCGTCGAGATCGGTGGTGTGCGTCTTCACGGCGCTGCACCCCGCGAAGATCTTGCCGTTGAATACCACAGTCACTCCACGCCCGGCGCTCTGGTCTGCTGCGGCCACCGCGGCGGCATCAAGCAGGTTGCGGGGCCCATCCCACCCGTCATCACTCGACGTGCGCATGGCGCCGGTGATTGCAACCGGCACCCTGCGGTCTAGAGTGCGATCGAGCAGGTAGGCAGTCTCCTCGAGGGTGTCGGTACCATGGGCAATGACGATCCCCCGGACCTCACCCGACTCGGCGATCTGGCGCACTCGCTCGCGCAGCGCCCAGAGCTTGTCGGGTCCAAGATGGCACGCGGGGAGCTTGGCCCAGTTCTCGATGCGGTAGGGGCTAATCCGATCCAGCCCTCCGGCGAATGCCACCAGAGCCTCGCCACCGTGGGTCGGGATGTTGCCACCGGCGACCGGATCGCGCTGCATCGAGATGGTGCCGCCGGTGAAGAGAAGATGGATCATTCTGCTCCAACGGTGTGAACGGTGAACGGTAAACAGTAAACAGGCCGCGCCCATCCACCCCCGTTCACTGCTAACCGTTCACTGTTCACGCTGTTACCCACAGAGCACACTCCCCCCGTTGACGTTGAGTACTTCTCCCGTCACATGTCGCGCCAGATCGCTACAGAGGAAGAGTATGGGCCCGGCAATGTCTTCCGCACTGGCGATACGCCCGATCGGGATGCTTTCCCGGATCCGCTCCCGGTTCTCCGGGGTGAAGGCCGGCGCGCTCATCTCGGTGTCAACCCAACCGGGTGCGACGCAGTTCACCACCATGGTGGGGGCATACTCAATGGCGAGCGACTTGGTCAGTGCGATGAGTGCGCCCTTGGTGGCCGCATAGTCAGCGTGAAACGCTTCGCCCCGCTGGCCGGCGGTGCTGGAGACGATGACGACCCGGCCCCCCGGCCGCATGAGCGGCAATACCGCGCGGGTCGAAAGGAACACCGAGTCGAGGTTGGCTTGGACCGTGGTTCGCCAGCGCTCCAGCCCCATATCCCCGAGGCGGACCTCCTCAGCAGGCCACACGCCGGCATTCGCCACCAGGATGTCGAGGCCGCCGAACTCGCGCTCGAGCGCGGAAGCCAGCCGCTGGGCAACGGCCGAGTCGGCCAGATCCCCACCCGCCACACAGGCTCGGCGGCCCAGCGCCCGGATTTCGGCCGCGGTGGCCTCGGCCTCGCGGGCCCTGGCATGGTAGGTAATGGCCACATCCGCCCCCGAGCGAGCCAGGAGCAGTGCGGCCGCGCGGCCGATGCCCCGGCTTCCACCGGTGACAAGCGCGGTCCGACCGCTGAGGTCGATCATGAGCCGAACAGCTCGGCCTCGACCGCCTCCACGATCAGGTGCTGGAGGGCCAGGTGAATGAGCTGCACCAAACTGGTTTCGTTAGAGGGTACGATCACGCTCTCGTCCACCAGCCCAGCGAGGGCACCACCACCCTTCCCCAGAAACCCGACCGTGGGCACCCCGCCCTCACGGGCGGTCTTGGCCGCTGTCAGCAGGTTGGGACTCTGGCCGCTGGTGCTGAGCAGGATCAGCAGATCGCCCGGGGTACAGAGCGCCTCGACCTGCCGGGCGAAGATCTGCTCAAAGCCGAGGTCGTTGCCTGCGGCCGTGAGAATGGAGATATCCGTGGTGAGAGCCACCGCGGCGAGCGCCCGGCGGGTGCGCGAATAGCGGACGACGTACTCAGCGGCAAGATGCTGTGCGTCGGCCGCGCTGCCGCCGTTCCCGCAGAAGTACAGCGTGCCCCCACCCCGCAGCACCCCGGCATACCGGGTGGCTATGCCGGCTACCTCGCCGCTGAGCGCCTTCGACGCCTGAGCCGTCCGGATCAGCGCGTCGAGCCCTTCGTCGATGCGGGTACGGCTCACTTGCCTCCCTCCAGAAACTGTTTGATCCGGCTCATCCAGCTCTGACGGATTCGGAGCGGCGGGACCGGAGACATCTCCCCGTCCTCGAGCACGGCGGCGGGATTGCGTCGCACCAGCAGATCCACCTGGTCGAAGCCGTCCTGAGCCCGGAGAAAACGAGCACCGGTCGCCACCGTCCGATCGTCGCCATGATTGTCTCCGGCCAGGATGTCCGCCAGTCCCTCGGACACAAGCTGCCGCGCCCGCTGCCCTCGGGCCTGGGAGGTAAGCAGAGTCGTAGCGTCCACCTGGGTCTTGGATCCCAGGGATCGCCAGTGCCGCACCGCATCCACCGAACAGCAGCTATACCGCTCCGGGTGGGCCAGGATAGGAACCAGGCCGAGTTCGACCACCTGCCTGAGGGCGTTGCTGATGGTGTCGGATGGTACGAGTCGGGGAAATTCAACCAGCATGTACCGGGTGCCGGCCAGAGTCACGTTTCGCGCCAGGGCCACCGGGCGGGTGACCGGCCGGTCCAGCATGACCTCCGCGCCGCGGTGCAGCCGTGGCATCTGAGGGGACTGGGCCCGCAGCGCTTCGAACGCGCGGTCATGCGCCGCCGGGGGTCCGGCTTCAGCCCGTCCAGACTGAAGGTGGGGAGTGAGACAGACATCGGTGACACCTTGTCGCGCCATCTCGAACAGAACCTTCACGGACTGCTCCACCGATCTGGAGCCGTCGTCTACGGCAGGAAGCAGATGGGAGTGAAGGTCGATCACGCGCCCGGCCGCGCGGTTCGAAGCACGGAGATGGCGAATTCCTCGAGTCGCTCAGGCGAGTCCTCGGCCTGAGCCTGGAGCGCCAGAGTTATCAGGGCGTCCGCGGCGAGCAGGTCGAGTGCCGCCGAACGGTCTCCCGGGTGGGAGAGAACCCGGGCCAGAGCGGATTGTGCGGCGGTGGCCAATGCGTCCGCGGGCGTCGAACCGGAAGCGGCAAGCGCATACTCTCTAACCCGGCCTCGAAGGGCCGCCGGAGCCTGACTGGTGTGCTGGTCCAGCCAGTCACCCGAACCCATCAGGCCCCGGTGGCCTCGGGCACGCGCCGGCTTTCCAGCCAGGCCGCCACCAGATCGGGAGTCGCCGCACGCGCCGCAGGCAAACGCTCCGGGTCCCCGACGCCGGCAGACGCGAAGTGCGGCCGGCCCCCGCCCTTGCCACCGCTGAGCGCGGCAATCCGATTTACCAGATCTCCTGCCTTACGTCCGCTGCTTACCAGATCCTCGGTGAGCGTTACGTGGATGGCGCCGCGCCCCGCGGAGCTGAACAGCACCAGCACCGCGTTCCGTTTCTCCTCCCGGAACGCATCCGCGATCCGTCCCAGCTCGGCGCGATCTTCGGTGGCCGTCTGTCCAATCGTCAGCTCTACCCCTGCGACGTTCGAGACCTCTCCTCCCACGCCAGGCCCGGACCCGGTCCGGAGGGCCTCCGCCAGACGACCTTCCAGCCGCTGGCGTTCGTCCAGCAGCTGCTCCACGCGGCGCACCAGGTGCTCCGGCTGTGCCTTCAGCGCATCGGCCACGGCTGCGAGTCGCTGCTCCAGCTCATGGACCGCCCGGAGAGCGGTGCTCCCGGTAACCGCCTCGATCCGGCGCACGCCGGCCGCCACACCCGATTGGCCCGAAAAACGGAAGGTGCCGATCTGACCCGTGGTTCGCACGTGGGTACCGCCGCAGAGCTCGATCGACGGCCCCATCTGGACCACCCTTACGACGTCCCCATACTTCTCCGAAAAGAAGGCCATGGCTCCCAGGGAGAGGGCGTCCGCGTAAGGCAACTCGCGGGTGCCCACGGCATCGTTCGCCAGAATCAGGTCGTTGACCTCCGACTCGATGGCGCGCAGCGTGGCGGGGTCGACCGGCCCGTGATGGGAGAAGTCGAACCGCAGGCGGTCCGGCTGCACCAGCGAGCCCTGCTGCCTCACATGAGTCCCGAGCTGTCTCCGGAGCACATAGTGCACCAGATGGGTCGCGCTGTGGTTACGCTCGATGTCGTGGCGACGTGGTGCATCGACGGCGGCATGCAGGCTCGCGGGCTCGAACTGCTCGGCGAATGTTCCCCCCAGGACGGTGCCCTTGGCGTCTTTTCGGACGCTATCGACCGCGAGCGACCAGTCCTTGCCCCGCACCACGCCGACATCGCTCACCTGGCCGCCTGACTCGACGTAGAAGGGGTTCTCCTTGAGCACCAATTCGACCCGGGGCCCCTCCTGCCGGAAGGCGAGCACGTCGGTGTCCGCCTCGGTGGCACTGTAACCCACGAACTTCTGCTTCCCTCGCTTGACCGTGCGCCACTTGCCGGCGGGAGTGACGTGTACCGCGGGAGCCTCTACGCTCCCCGAGCCTCTCGGCCCGACCCCGGTGACGCCTGGGCCAGCACCCGAGATCCGGGCCGTCCGGGACCGGGTCCTCTGCCCTTCCAGGGCATGCTCGAAGCCACGGAGGTCAACCTCGACCCCCCGCTCACCCGCAATGATCTCGGTAAGATCGATCGGAAACCCGAAGGTGTCATAGAGCTTGAACGCTTCGGCACCCGGGATCCGTTTGACCCCTGACTCGAAGATTTCCTCCAGCCGTCGAAGTCCGCCCTCGATGGTCTCGAGGAAGCGGCTCTCTTCGGTCTCGGTGACCTCGTGGATGTACCCGGCTTTGGCACTCAGCTCGGGGTAGATCTCACCCATCTGGCGAACCACCACGTCGGTCAGGAGCGCGAGCGTCGGCTCTCGGCGGCCCAGGAGCCAGGCGTGGCGAACTGCACGGCGCAGGATGCGGCGCAGCACATACCCGCGTCCTTCGTTGCTGGGATAGACTCCATCGGCCAGGAGGAAGCTCACCGCACGGGCATGGTCGGCCAGGACGCGATAGGACGCACGTTCCTCCGCACTCCGGTCGTATGTTCGCCCTACCAGCTCGCCCACCCGGTCGATCAAGGGGAGGAAAACATCGGTGTGGAAGTTGTCGTCCTCGCCCTGCATGACAGCCGCGATCCGCTCCAGTCCAGCCCCGGTGTCCACCGACGGCTTGGGCAGCGGAGTCAAAGTCCCGTCGGCGGAGCGGTCGTACTGCATGAACACCAGGTTCCAGATCTCGAGGAAACGTCCCTCCTCCGCCAACCGCTCGAACTCCGCCTGGGGAATCATCACTTCCTTCCCCGCTTCCCCGCTTTCTCCCCGCCCAGAGGGCACCCGCCCCGCCGTCTCCAGATCGACATAGATCTCCGAGCACGGACCGCAGGGTCCGGTGTCCCCCATCTGCCAGAAGTTGTCCTTGTCCCCCAGACCATAGATCCGGTGGTCGGGAAGGCCGGAGATCTCGCGCCAGAGCGCCCGAGCCTGATCATCAGTGTGATGGACCGTGATGCGGAGGCGGTCGGCTGCGATGCCGAGGTAGGACGGACTGGTGACGAACTCCCAGGCGTACGCGATCGCCTCTCGCTTGAAGTAGTCGCCGAAGGAGAAGTTGCCCAGCATCTCGAAGAAGGTGTGATGCCGCTTGGTATGACCCACCTGCTCCAGGTCGTTGTGCTTGCCGCCCGCGCGCACGCACTTCTGGCAGGTCGTGGCCCGGAGATAGTCGCGCTGCTCCTGACCCAGAAAGGTGCGCTTGAACTGCACCATCCCTGCATTGGTGAAGAGAAGGGTGGGATCGTCGGCGGGGACCAACGACGAAGAAGGCACCTCGCGGTGCCCCTGAGCGACGAAGAAGTCGAGAAACAGCCGTCGGATTGTGCTGGATTGCATTCCGGAAAATATAGGCGCGCTACGACTTAGGTGCTATGTAGCCGGGTGGCGGGTTAGAGGACTCCATCCACTATTTCGGTAACCTCTCGCCCGGAGAACCCGCGCCGAGCCAGGTACGCGAGCACGCGCCTCCGCTTGGCCTGCCGGGGGAGGGCGCCGAGCTGAGCTACGCGCTTGGTAGCGAGTTGGAGCGGAAGCGACGCGCGATCGCTCCCCTCCGGCCATTGAGCGGCAAGTGCGCGATCGATGTGCGCTCGATCCACCCCCATAGCCAGGAGTTCGCGCATGAGGCGCGACGGCCCTCTGCCGCGGGCGGCCCGGGTCTCCACATAACCCCGGGCGTACGCCGCATCGTTCAGAAGGCCCAGATCCGTGACCCGCTCCAGCGCCGCCTCTACCGCCAGCCTCGGATGCCCCTTCCGGAGAAGCCGGCGACCGAGGTCGCCGCGGGCGTAGGAGCGGAGCTCGAGACAGCGAAGCACCGTGCGGTAGGCCGCCTCGGTGTCCGCAGCGGCCCCTAAGCGCTCCTGCAGCTCGATGTCGACGACTCGGCCGACCGCCAACGCCTCGGCGCCCACCAGCTCGCGGGGAACCGCCCCGAACCGGGCACCGTCGATTTCCAGGCGTACCGCGCCTGGCCGGCGAGGGTCGGGATCGACCGCCGTGATTCTCGAGGTGGTGGTCATGGACTATTCGTCCGTTTCGTCCCCTGCCCCTGCTCCGACCCCGACCGCGACAGGAGCCCGCATGCCGAGAAGCTCCTTCACCTTTCCCTCGACCTCGGTCATGAGCACCGGATTGTCGCGCAGGAAGAGCTTCGCGTTTTCCCGGCCCTGGCCGATGCGCTGGTCGCCGTAGGAGTACCAGGCGCCGGACTTCTGGATGATGTTGGCTTCGGCGGCGAGGTCCACCAGGAGTGAGGTGTGGCTGATGCCTTCGTCGAACATGATGTCGAACTCGGCCTGGCGGAACGGCGGGGCGACCTTGTTCTTGACGACTTTCACCCGGACATGATTGCCGACCACCGTTTCCCGCTCCTTGACGGGCCCGATACGGCGGATATCCAGCCGGAGGGAAGCGTAGAACTTGAGCGCTTTGCCGCCGGTGGTGGTCTCGGGGTTGCCGAACATGATGCCGATCTTCTCACGCAGTTGATTGATGAACACCACCGCGCAGTTGGACCGATTGATGGCCCCCGCCAGCTTCCGAAGCGCCTGGCTCATCAGCCGGGCCTGCAGACCGACATGACTGTCGCCCATCTCGCCTTCGATTTCGGCCTTGGGCACCAGCGCAGCCACCGAGTCGATGACCACGATGTCAACCGCTCCCGAGCGGACCAGAATCTCGACGATCTCGAGGGCCTGCTCTCCGGTATCCGGCTGAGAGACCAGGAGGTTCTCGATGTCGACACCCAGCTTCTTGGCGTAGTCGATATCGAGGGCGTGCTCCGCGTCGACGTACGCCGCCACCCCACCCATCTTTTGGACGTTGGCGGCCAGGTGGAGGGTGAGTGTGGTCTTGCCCGACGACTCCGGCCCATAGATCTCGGTGATGCGGCCCCGGGGGATTCCGCCCACGCCGGTGGCGGCGTCGAGATTGATGGCCCCGGTGGGAATGGCCGCCACCTTGACCCGGGGGGAATCGGTACCCATCCGCATGATGGATCCCTTGCCGAGCTGCTTCTCGATCTGGGAGATGGCAAGCCCGAGGGCCTTCCTGCGGTCGGCTTCGAGCCGGGTTTCGTCAGCAGCCATTGCTTCCTCGTATGAAAAAGTGACCGATTTTGGTACATGCTGAGGCCAGAGACCAACCTAGTACCGAATGCTTGCCGAAGCAATAGTGAAAATGTGACCGATTTTGATTCACCTACCAAATGGCCCGGCCAGCCTCCAGGCATCCGGCACATGTTCGATCGAAGGCTCGCCTCCCGGGACATCCTGAACCGCAACGACGTCGAAGCGGTATTCATCGCCGGGGCGGCCCTGGCGCAGGATCCAGACTGACGCCACCCGGGCGATGTCCCGCTGTTTTCGGGCGCTCACTGCCTCGACCGCCGTGCCGCAGGTGGAAGAGCGGCGGGTCTTCACCTCGACGAAGGCGACGGTGTTCCCCTTGCGGATCACGAGGTCGAGATCGTGCCGGCCGAGCTTGAAGCGATGGGCCTCGACCGACCAGCCGCAGGAGGTGAGAAAGGCTATGGCGATGCGCTCCCCGCGGAGGCCCAGGATTTGTCGCTCGTCCTCCCACTCGGCGACTGGAATGAAGCGACGGGTGTGTGACATGGCTCCAGGATAGCGGCGCCTAGTGAAGGCGAGAAAACCGGGCTGCTGCGTGATGGGGCGGGAAACTGCGACTCGAAAGGTATAGAGCGATGCGCTAACGATACGCGCATAGCAGCATGATAGATCGACTCTAGAAAACCGGGGCCGAGCCCCTAATGAACCGCCAAGGCCGCCCCAATGATTATTTCATCAAGAACGCGTTTCTCTTCCGAAACTCAGCATCATTCTTCCGCCTCTCAACCCAAAAGCCAACGGGCCCGCCTGGGCGGGCCCGCGTACCATTCGCAATCCCCAGGGTGCGCCTGGCACCCCTACCCGCCTACTCTCTTACCTGCTGTACTCGTCGAGCTGATCGAATCCGATCAACACATCTCGCGGCTTGCTGCCGTCGGGTGGGCCGAGAATTCCAGCATAGTGCAACTGGTCGATGATCCGTGCCGCACGGCCGTAGCCAATACGCAGCCGCCGCTGAAGCAGTGAAGTGGAGCCCCCCTGGTTCTGGATACAGGCCTCCGCGGCCTCGCGGAACAGCGTGTCCCGCTCTCCTTCGTCGGCACCGGCGCTCGCCTCGCTCTCTCCCTCCTGTGCTCGAACCAGCTCCAGGATATCGGCCTCCTGCGCCAGAGACTCCAGAGCCACACGACGCGCCGCGCGGCGGGCCACGTACCACTCCGTGACCCGCTCGGACTCGTCGGTGGCGATGTAGGCGGCCTGGAGTCGCATCGGTTCGCTCCTCCCCGGCGGCAGGAAGAGCATGTCGCCGTTCCCCAGTAGGGCCTCGGCACCGTTCTGGTCGAGGATCGTCCGGCTGTCGACCTTGGAGGCGACGCGGAAGGCGATGCGGCAGGGGAAGTTGGCCTTGATCAGTCCGGTGATGACGTTCACCGAGGGCCGCTGCGTCGCCAGAATCAAATGAATACCGATGGCGCGCGCCTTCTGCGCCAGGATGGCGAGCGGGGTTTCTACCTCGGCCTGCACCGTCATCATGAGGTCCGCCAGCTCATCGATGACCATGACGATGAACGGCAGGATCCCTTCGCTGTAGACCTCATCCACCGGCGGCTCGGGTGGAGTGTCGGGGGCTTCCGCATTCACCGAGGTGAGCGTCGGCTTTGGCCGGGGCGGGTTCCGAAGCGGCTTTCCTTCTTCGACCTTGCGGTTGAAATCGGCGATGTTGCGCGCGCCGTTGGCCTGGAGCAGCTCGTAGCGCCGCTGCATCTCGAAGACGGCCCACTTGAGCACCGTGGCCGCGTCGTGATTGTTGGTGACCACCTTGTGCCGCAGATGGGGAAGCGCGTTGTACATCGAGAGCTCCACCATCTTCGGATCGATCATCAGAAACCGCAGCTCTTTCTGAGTGTATCGATAGATCAGGCTGGTGATGATGGTGTTGATCGTGACCGACTTGCCGGTGCCGGTGGCGCCGGCGATCAGCAGGTGCGGCATCTTGGTAAGGTCGGCGATGACCGGTTTGCCCTCGAGATCGTGTCCCAGGGCGATGGGCAGGACGGCGCGGCGCGCATCCCACTCCGGCGCCTCGAACAGCTCTCGTAGCGTCACGATCCGGGCGGTAGGGTTGGGGATTTCCACCCCCACCGCACCCTTTCCGGGGATGGGCGCAACCCGGACCGAGGGCACTCTCATGGCAATGGCGAGGTCGTCCGCCAGGGCGCCAATTCTGCCGGCCTTCACGCCCGGGGCCGGCACCACTTCGAACTGAGTCACCACTGGTCCGGTGGTGCGCAGGCCCGCCCGCCCTTCCACCTTGAACGTCCGCAGCGTCTCGATGAGCGAGAGCCCCAGCTTATCGAGCTGTGCCTCGCCGGCATCGACGTCTTGCTGTGAAGGGGGAGTGAGCAACGCGATGGGCGGCAGATCGGATTCTTCATCTATCAGAGTCTGCGGTGCAGTCCGCTCCGCCCGACCAGCCTTCTTCTCCTTCCGCCCCTTGGGCACCGGCCCTGTCGGCCCCTCCGCGGCGGTGTCGGGCGGCTGCGGGGGCGCCACCCGCCGTTTTCGGCGTAAAGCGTCACCGCTATCCAGGAAATTATCGGCCTGGCCCGCTATCTGGCCCTTCTCCAGTCGCTGCAGGGGATGCCAGGCGAAGGTGGCCAACGTCAAGGCGGAGAGCGCCAGAAAGCCGAGGAGCACCGCCCCGGCGACGCCCACCTTGTCCGAGATGGTTTCAGCCAGGAACCCGGGCAGCACGCCGACCACGCGGGCGGCGAACCCTCGCTGGCTCACGTCGAAATCGAGATCCGCACGTCCAACGTGGGTCAGCACCCCGATGATGTAGGGCAGCAGGACGCTCAGTCCGATGATGAGCACCGCGGACCGTTTCATGTCCAGGCTCCCCAGCCGGTCGAACCCGGCCAGGGCGAGTCCCACGCCGAGCAGTGGTAGGCCCAACGCCCCGGCGCCGAGAATCTGCCAGAGCCCATGCCCGAGGGACCGGCCGACCGGGCCCGTGATCCCAACCGGGAGCAGCGTGAGGCCCACAAACAGCCCCAGCACCAGCGCGGTGACGGCCCCGAGCCTCCGGCGGGAATCGGTGCTCATGCGTGAACCGGAACCAGGGTGACCCGCCGTTCGTGGAACTGCGCCAGGACCGGGTAGGCGTCGAGGCGGGCTGCGTCGCGGACATCGGCCCGAAAGCCCAGCCTCACCAGCTCCCGCCCGGACCGGCTGTAGGTGAGTGGACGCTCCCAATGATCGCCATACCGCCGAACCAGATCGAGACTGGCGAGCCCGGCGTCATTGAGCTCACGCCGGGGCTTGGCAGAGCCGAAGATCGCCGCGGTGAGCCGCCCGGCGCAGTAGGCGTCGTCGAGCGCAAAGTCTCCGTTGCGACCGGCGCAGACGATGAGGATGGACTGATCGGCGTCGAGCGCCTCACGGCCCCGCTCCCCGGCGAGAGAAAGATTGGCGGCGGCCGCGGGGTACACCATGCCGGCAGCGTGGCACGCCATCAGGGCACCGGTGCCGTTACTGGTGGTCAGGATAATCGTCTTGCCCCGAACGGCGCTCTCGGTCATCTCCAGCGGGCTGTTGCCGAGGTGGAAGCCGGGAATCCGGACACAATTGCGTTCGCCGGCGAGAAGGACATCAGTGCTGCCGATCGTCTGCGCCAGTCGGAGGGCTTCTTCGGTGGAGGAGACCGGGATGATGGCCCTGGCCCCATGGCTCATCGCGGCACACATAGCCGTCGTAGCGCGCAGGATATCGATGACGAATACCACCCGGCCATGGACTTCGGCTTGAGTCAGACCGACCGGGGTAAAGGTTACGTCGAGTCTCATGTCTCGGGCCGGAGCAGATGAGCTTCCCGCTCGAGGAACCTGGTGTCAATCCTGCCCGACACGAAGTCCGGGTGTCGGATCACCCGGGCGAGAAAGGGGATCGTGGTGGTCACGCCTTCGAGAATGAAGCTGTCGAGCGCCTGGCCCATGCGGCTCAGTGCCTCGGTCCGGTCGTTCCCGTGGACGATCACCTTTGCCAGCAGCGAATCGTAGTACGGGGGCACGGTGTATCCCGCGTAGACGTGGGTGTCCACCCGAACAC
Source organism: uncultured Gemmatimonadales bacterium (assembly GCA_963846435.1). Lineage (GTDB taxonomy): Bacteria > Gemmatimonadota > Gemmatimonadetes > Gemmatimonadales > GWC2-71-9 > CAVVWJ01. The sequence goes on from CAWJVX010000001.1 coordinate 536,418, forward strand.
CGGGGCCGCCAGGGGGATGGTATGCCGTGATGAGCCCCGGGGAAGGCTGGAAGTTCCGGTAGGGGTCTTCCGCGTTGATCCGGCATTCGATCGCGTGGCCGCGCAATCGCCTGCCGTCGCCCAGGAAGCTCACCGGTTCACCCGATGCCACGCGGATCTGTTCCTTGACGATATCGAAGCTGGTCACCATTTCCGTCACGGGATGCTCCACCTGGATTCTGGTGTTCATCTCCATGAAATAGAAGTGCCCCTCCGGGTCGAGCAGGAACTCGATGGTCCCGGCCCCGCTGTAGCCGATGTTCGAGGCCAGCGCTACCGCCGCCTGGCCCATCTCGGCACGCAGATCGTCGGTCAGCGCCGGGCTGGGGCTCTCTTCGATCAACTTCTGATGGCGCCGCTGGACCGAGCAGTCCCGCTCGCCCATGTGCACCACCTTCCCGAGATTGTCGCCCATCACCTGAATTTCGACATGGCGCGGGTGCTCGAGATACTTCTCCACGTATACCGCACCATTTCCGAACGCCGCCAGGGCCTCGTTCTGGGCCAGCCCGAACAGCTGCGGGAACTGATCGGCCTCATGGGCAATCCGCATGCCCTTCCCACCGCCACCCGCGGTGGCCTTGATGATCACCGGAAACCCGATCTCGGTAGCGGCAGCCATCGCCTCATCCACGTCCTCGATCGTTCCCGCGGTGCCGGGGACTGTTGGGACTCCCGCCTCCTTGGCCAGCCGGCGCGCCGTTGACTTGTCGCCCATCTGGCGGATCTGATCCCCGGTGGGTCCGATGAACGTGATGTTCGAGGCCTTGCAGGTATCGGCGAACTCGGCGTTTTCCGCCAGAAATCCGTAGCCCGGATGAATGGCATCGGCCCCGGTGATCTCGGCGGCGGCGATGATATTGGGGATCTTGAGATAGGAGCTGCGGCCCGGCGGCGGCCCGATGCAGACGTCATCATCGGCAAACCGCACATGGAGCGACTCGCGGTCGGCCTCGCTGTAGACCGCCACCGTCTGGACGCCCAGCTCGCGGCATGCGCGAATGACCCGCAGGGCGATCTCCCCACGGTTGGCGATCAAGACCTTCTTGAACATTTATGGCGTCAGATCCAGGGGCTGCGATTTGGCCGAGTCGCCGGTCACCTCGTCGAATTTCCGATCGGACGCCGAGTCGACTCCCGACACCCGAAGTGCCAGCTCGTTCGGATTGGTGGAGTAGAACAGAGCGCTCTCGTACGAGATAGCACCCTCCTTGTACCATTTCATCAGCGACTGGTCGAACGTCTGCATGCCATAGGATACCGCGCCGCCGGCGATGAGGTCGGGGATGTGCAACGCCCGTTCGATGTCCCGGATGTTGTCGGCTACCGTGGCCGTGTTGATGAGCACCTCCGCCGCCGGCACCCGCCCCCGGCCGTCAACCCGGGGAACCAGCCGGAGCGACACCACGGCCTGCAAGGCGGTCGAGAGCAGCATCCGCACCTCGTGATGCTGGTGGGGCGGATAAAAGGAAAGAATGCGGCTGATCGTCTGGGTCGCGTCGGTGGTGTGCAGGGTCGAGAACACCAGGTGGCCGGTATCGGCTGCCTTGAGCGCGGTGTCGAGGGTCTCGACATCGCGGATCTCGCCTACCAGGATGACGTCGGGGTCCTGCCGCAGCACGTGCCGAAGCGCCGAGCCGAAGGACAGCGTGTCGTTGCCGACCTCCCGCTGAGAGATGTTCGACTGGACGTCGCGATGGAGGAACTCGATGGGGTCTTCGATCGTGATGACGTTGACCCGCCGGTTCTGATTTACGTGATTGATCATCGAGGCCAGGGCGGTCGACTTGCCCGAGCCGGTAATTCCGGTGATCAGCACCAGGCCCCGGGGCCGGAGGGCAATCTCCTCCAGGACCGCCGGCAGATGGAGCTCGCGCACCGTTTTCACTTCGTAGGGGATCGCCCGGAATGCAAAGGCGAGCGTGCCGCGTTGCTGGTAGATGTTGGTCCGGAACCGGCCCACGCCGGGCACCCCGATGGCAAAGTCCGCCTCCTTCTTCTCGGAGAACTCCTTCACCTGCCTCGGAGTCATGATCTGCTCGGCCAGCAGCTTCAGGTCCTCCGGCTTGACCGGGGGCATCTCCAGACCGTGGAGCTCGCCATTGAGACGGACCGTGGGCGGGCGGCCGACCTTGAGCAACAGGTCGGAGGCGTTCTTCTGGACCATCTGCCCGATGGTCTGCTTGAAATTGAAGGTCGAGGTGGGAGCGGCCTTGGCCTCAGCCATTCGGATCTACCCGGAAAAGGACCTGACCGAACTCGACCGGCTGGGAATCCTCCACCGAGATCTCACGCACCACCCCGGTGATCTCCGCCTCGATCTCGTTCATGATCTTCATCGCCTCGATGATGCAAACCGTCTGGCCGGCGGTGACCCGGTTGCCGACCTTGATATACGCCTCGGCACCGGGCTCGGGAGCCTTATAGAACGTGCCGACCATCGGTGACCGGATCTCCTTCAAATGCGCAGGGGGCGCCGCCGCGCGCGTCCCACCTTCGAGTCGCCCCTGGTCTCCGGCGGCCGGAACCGGTGGCAGGGAGACGGGCATGGGCATGGCAACCGGCGCAATCGGTGCCGCCGTCGTCCGGGTGATGACGACCCCGGTGCCGAACCAGCCCTTCACCTCGATAGATCCGATTTCGGGAGCTTCGCGCAGGAGCTGCGCGAGCCGCCTCACGTCCTTCAGGTCGATCGAGCGGATCCCGGGCACATTCTGGAGCAGCTCGGCGAGCTGCTGCATCTCTTGGGGGCTCATACGCGGGTCAGGTACTTGTCTTCGCGGCGGTCGACCCGAATCACCTGACCCTCCTCGATGAAGAGCGGAACCTGCACCGTTGCCCCGGTCTCCAGGGTTGCCGGTTTGGTCCCGCCGGTGGCAGTGTCACCGCGAACTCCAGGCGCGGTGCGGGTGACGGTCAGCTCGACGAAGGAGGGCAGATCGACTGTGATCACCCGGTCGTTGTGCACCAGGCCCTCGCACTCCATCCCCTCCTTCAGGTACTTGAGCTGGTCCGGACCGATGAGGTCATCGGTCAGCATGATATCGTCGTAGGTCTGTTGATCCATGAAGTGGTAGAAATGCCCGTCTCCATAGGAGAACTGCATGGGCCGCCGCTCCAGCCGGACTTCCTGGACCTTCTCGCCGGCATTGTAGGTGCGGTCGATGACCGCGCCGGTACGGATGTTCTTGAGCTTGGTGCGAACGAACGCTCCGCCTTTGCCTGGCTTCACGTGCTGGAAGTAGACCAGTTGATAGAGCTGGTTATCGATCTCCAGGACGAGACCATTCCTGAAATCAGCGGTAGAGGCCATGTAGTCGCAGAAAGAGGGCTAGGGTCAAGGGTCTAGGGTCAATCTCGGCAGATAGGAGCACGTCTCGACTCTAGACCTAGACTCTAAACGAGTTCAAGCAATTCCGTCCTGCCGTCCGAGAGGCACTCGGTCCCATCGGGCCCGAGATAGACGTCATCCTCCAGCCGAACTCCGCCCCAACCCGGAAAATAGACGCCCGGCTCGACAGTGACCACGGCATGTGGTGGCAAAGGCGTTTCCGAGCTGGGTGCCAGACGGGGTGCCTCGTGTATCTCCAGGCCCAGCCCGTGTCCCAGGGAGTGGCCGAAGGCATCCCCGAAGCCGCGGTTGGCGATGACGTCCCGGGCCAGAGCATCACCCTCTCGAGCCGGCATCCCCGGGCGCAGGTGCTCGATCGCGCGGCGCTGAGCCGTCTGAACCAGGTCGTGGACCATGCGCTGTCGCTCATCGGCCCGCGCGCCGACGACCACCGTGCGGCTGAGGTCGGCACAGTACCCGTCCACCTGAGCACCAAAGTCGAGCAGGAGCAGCTCGCCCACCGCGAGGGTCTTCTGGCCGGTTCGCGCGTGCGGCAACGCGGAGCGGGGCCCGGAAGCAACGATGGTGGGAAAGGGATGCCACTCGCTGCCCCGCCGGCGAAGCGCCCCTTCCAATGCCGCCCCTACCTCGAGCTCGGTCTGCCCCGTCCGGACGCCGGGCAGGACCTCCGCCAGCGCGTCCTGCGCCAGCTCGGCGGCGGTCCGAATGGCGGCAACCTCCTCGGGTGACTTCACGGCCCGGAGGCGCTCGACCAAGTCGGTGGTTGGTGCCACCCGGGCCCGGGTCAGGCCACTGACCCGCTCTGCGTCGCGCACCGTGAGGGAGTGCGACTCGATGCCGAGACTCCCGAAGGGCCGTGCCGCCAGCACCCGGCCGAGCCGCTCCCATACGCTCCGCTGGTCGATCTCCACCGTGGCCGCGGCACCCACCTCAGCGGGGGCCTGCGACGCGTACCGGAAGTCGGAGATCAGGATCGTGGCGTCTTCCCGGACCAGCAGCACGGCGGCGGAGCCGGTGAAACCGGTAAGGTACCGGATGTTGGGAAGATGGGTGACCAGCAGCCCGTCCACCCCTTCCCCTCCGAGCGCCGTCCGCAGGGCCGCTTGCCGCTCCGGGCGCCGGTCAGGCGGCACGCAGCCGGCCCAGGAGCGCCTGGAGGGCCAGAAGGTAGCTCTGCGGGCCGAAGCCGGTAACCATTCCCAACGCGAGATCGGCGATCACCGAATGCCGTCGCTCCGGCTCGCGGGCGAAAATGTTCGACAGGTGGAGCTCGACGAACGGGATCCGCACCGCGAGCAGCGCATCGCGCAAGGCCAAACTGGAATGGGTGAGGGCGGCGGCATTGATCAGGGCGCCGTCCGCGCGCCCCCGAAGCCCCTGGACCGCCTCGACGAAGGCGCCTTCATGATTGGTCTGGAACCACTCGATCTGGGCCCCGAGGGGTTCCGCCGCTTCCCGGACCATGGCCTCGATCTCGGCCAGGCTGGTGTGCCCGTAAACCTCCGGCTCCCGCTGCCCCAGCAGGTTGAGATTGGGGCCATTCAGCACCACGATGCGCATTCAGCGCTTCAGGTTCTGCAGCCAGGTCTGGAACTGGTCCAAATCATCCTTCCCGGCATCGGCGCGCTGCCGCAGGGGAGTGGGCGTTTCCGCCTCCGAACCGAAGAAATCGTCGAACGACACCGCGGCGTCCGCCTTGGGCTCCGTCGCCGGCACTGCAGGCGGGACCGGCACATTGTTATCGCCCGCCAGGGCCTTGACGGAGCCCATATCATGGGGGCGGGCCGGGGCGTCGCCATCCACCGGCGAGGTTCTCCCCCCTCCGGCTTCGGCCGGCGGGCGCGCCGCCAACAAGGTGTGGAAGAAGGCAGCTACCGAGCGCCCGTTGGTTTCGCTAGCGAGATACGATCGCTGCGGCGCCGGGGGACCGATCGTGTGCTCCTCCGCCGCCGTACGGGACACGGGCTCCGGCTCGGGAGCGGAACTGGGTGCCTCTTCGCGAGCCTCCACCTCCGCATCCGGCGGCGGGGATGCAGCGGGCCGATGACGCGCATTCAGCCGTTCTGCCAGGGATTTGAAGTCTTCCGAGGCATCCGGCACTCGGAACTCCGAATCCCCGGAGACCTCCAGCACCACGTCTTCGCTGGTTTCGACGCCGAGGCCGCCAATTGCCTCGAGGGGGGGCACGAATTCCGCGCTGATCAATCCCGGCAGGGTCGGCCCGGTTTCCGCGGTTGGGCGGGGCTCGTCGGGCTGCGGGGCCGAAAGATCAGGCTCGGACGATTCGGACGGCCCTGCGGCTGCCACCTCCGCGGGTGGCTCTGAAGTCTCTGCCGGCTCGGTGACCGGGTCGGAATGGCGGGCGGCTGCGGCCGAAGCCTGAGCCAACTCGAGCGCGGCGATATCTACGGGAAGCAGATCGGGCGCCGTGTCCCCTGCAGCAGAGGCGACGGGCTCGGGACTCTCGGTGGTGGGCTCCGGGCCGAGGTCAATAACTTCGAGCGGGGAAGTCCCCTCCGGCTCCGGCGCGACCGCCAGCGGCGCGACCGGCTCCGGTGCGACCTGCTCCTTTTCCCTGCGTTCTGCTGCCTTGGCCTGGACCCGCCGTAGCTGCTCGCCGGCCTCATCGTTGCTCCGATCGACCGAAACCAGACGGCGCAGCCAGTCCTCGGCTTCGCCAAAGTGCTCCAGGCGCTCGTTGATGTCAGCCAGAGACTTGAGCGCGATGACGTTCTCGTCGTCGAGGCGAAGCACGTGGGCAAACGCCGCTTCGGCTGAGGGGAGGTCGCCGAGATCCTGGTGACAGCGGCCGAGTACGATGCTGGCGGGGATGTAGTTGGGGTGAAGCTCCAGCCCGGCGGTCAGTAGCTCGAGGGCCCGGGCAACATCTCCGTTCTTCCGGTGCACCTCCGCCAGGGGCGCGAATGTGAGTCCGTGGGGGTTCTCGGCGTACCGGCGCTCTAGTTTTTCGATTTCGCTAGTGGCCATCGGATCCGGTATTCGAGGTCAGAATCGCTTGGGGAGAAAACGGCTTAGGCCGCTCCGGGGGGAGTAGGGTGAGAGTAGCGGGCGACCCCCGGCGTGTCAACTGCTAACCGGAATGGCGCCTTGAGGTTCTGAGCTGAGGCGCTTAAACTTCTGGCTCTTCAGAATTACCCCGGGTTGGAGCCCCGAATCATCTATGATGCAAGCCTTTCGTAATGCGGCCAAACCCATCATGGTGCTGGTCGCCATCACATTCTTTGCCTGGCTGGTTCTGGACCTGAGCGGCATCACCGGCGGTACCGGCCTGCTTACCAACACCTCGGTGGGCAAGGTCAATGGTCAAAGCATCGATGCCCGCACCTACCAGACCATCGTGCAGCAGTCCATCGATACCCGCCAACAGCAGACTCCTGGTAGCCTCACCCTGGAGGACCAGAAGCAGGTTCGGGACCAGGTCTGGGACCAGATTATTCAGAACCGCGTCCTGGACGCGGAGTATCGCCGGCGCGGCATCAGGGTGAGCGAGGACGAGATCGTCCAGGCCATCAGAAACTCGCCGTTGGCGGAGTTCCAAAGGGTTCCTGAGTTCCAGACCGACAGTCAGTTCGATCTGGGCAAATACCAGCGTTGGCTCACCTCGAGTGTGGCGCAGCAGTATCTCCCCAGCCTGGAAGCGCAGTATCGCGAGGAGCTGCAACGGGCAAAGCTGTTGCGTGTCGTCACCGCGGATGTCTACCTCTCCGATGCCGCGCTGTGGGAGCAGTATCGAGACGAGAACGAGACAGCGAAAATCGCGCTGACCGCCATTATCCCCCGCAACGCGGTTCCTGACTCGGCGGTCAAACTCAGCGATGCAGAGGTGGCGGCGTACTATAAGGCCCACCAGGACGAGTTTGCGCGACAGCGCACGGCGTACCTGAGCTACGTCGCCCTCCCCCGGCTGACCACGGCGGCCGATACGGCGGCTACCCTGGCGCGAGCCGATTCGGCGCGGCAGGAGATCCTGGGGGGCGCCCCCTTTGCCGAGGTGGCCCTGCGGGAGTCAGCCGACAGCGGTACGGCGGCCAAGGGGGGAGAGCTCAGTGAATGGACCAGGGGGAGCATGGACCCGGCCTTTGACTCGGCTGCGTTCTCTCTCCCACTCAAGACGCTGTCGAAGCCGGTACGCTCCCAGTTTGGGTTTCACCTGATCGAGATCACCAGCCGGAGCGGGAAGAAGGCCAAGGGGCGTCACATCCTGTTTCCCATCGAGGTCACCGGCAGTCATCGAGATCAGCTCGACGCCCAGGCCGATAGCCTCGAGTCTCTGGCGGCTGAGCGCACCGATCCGGCGGCACTCGACACCGTCGCCCGGGCGCTCAAGCTGAAGATCGGAAAGTCGAATCCGGTACAGGAAGGGACCAAGGTGCAGCTGGGACAATTCGTCGTCCCCGATGCGGCGGTATGGGCATTCGGAGCCAAGCCCGGCGCCACCAGCCCGGTGATCGAAACGCCCTTTGCGTACTATGTTTTCCGGCTCGACAGCCTCCAGCCGGCCGGGGTTCCTACCCTCGCCGAGATCAGGCCGGCGGTGCTACACGCGGCCCGCGAAGCCCGGAAATGGGACGTCGCCCGGAAGATCGCCAAGGACTACCTCAAGCGAGTCGAGGAGGGGAGCACCATGGCGCAGGCCGCCACCGCCATGAAGCTGGCCCACCGGGAATTCGGTCCCTTCAGCCGGGTCAATCCTCCGTTGACCAGCCCACTCGTGGTGGGAACGGCGTTTGGTCTGGAGGCCGGACAGCGGAGCGGCATCCTCGATACGAAGGATGGGCTCTACGTTCTCCAGAGCATCACCCACGAAAAGGCGGATTCCACCAAGTTCGTGAAGGAGCTGACCGAATACCGCGCCCGCGCAATCAACGCAGCAAGACAGGAAAGAGTCCGGAGCTACCTAACGGCGCTCCGCGGCGCGGCCAAGATCGTGGACAACCGGGACAAGGTCCTGCAGAGCGGGCCGGTCTCAGACCCGAGCTCGGCGCTGTAGGAAGGTGGTCAGGCGGTAGGTGAAGCGGCGGTAAGTGAAGCGGCGGTCGGCGAGGCAAGAGTAGAGGGCAACACCTCTACCGCTGCCTTACCTTCCGCCTCTTTTCGTACCGCCGCTTTACCTACCGCGTTACCGCCCTACTGCGACAAGCGCTTGGGCTCACCTGACTGGGGGGCGGGTGGCTGTGCCGCCGCGTCCGGCTGACGGGGCGGGAGCGCTCCGCGCTGCTCGTCGTTGCTCATGATGGCGTCTTGAGTATCCGTGATGCTGCGCTTGAACTCCCGGATCCCCTTCCCGATAGACGCACCCACCTCCGGCAGGCGCTTGGCCCCGAAGAGGAGCAGCACGACCAGCAGGATGACCATGATCTCGGTGAAGCCGAGGTTACCCACAGGGACCTCCTAGAAAAGCGAACGCGCGATCAGGTACGCCACGAGGACCCCGATCAGGCTGAGGAGTGACACGTGGAGCCCGACCGGTCCCAGAGTGAAGGATATCACCAGGAGATCGGCGGAGACAGGGCCGAAGTTGGCGGTCCAGGTGCTGGTGAAGAACGTCCGAGCCGCGCTCTCGGGAAGACTCTGGCGAACCAGCGCATTCAGCGCGCCACCCGCAACGAATCCGGCAATGAGCACGCCCAGGTAGAACCCGGGCCGGCGTGGGCCGCTCGGCATCAGCGCCTGCGATCGATGACGTAGGTGATGCTGGCCCGCAGTGCTTCGCGCGCGGCGGACGGGGGCAGCAGATCCAACTCCCCTTCGGCGAGCTGGGCCAGGCGCAACGCCCGCTCTCGAGCGTACTCCAGGCCACCCGCGCGGCTGACCGTCATGATGACCTCGGCAATCTGGGAATCACTGGGCTCCGGCGTTTGCAGCAGCCTCGACACCCCGCGACGTTCCGCACTCTCCATCTTGGGCAGAGCAGCGATGAGCGGCAAAGTGACCTTGTGCTCCCGCAGGTCCGAGCCGAACGGTTTTCCGGTCACCGAGGCGTCCTCGGTGTAATCGAGCAGGTCGTCCACGATCTGAAACGCCATGCCCAGCGCCGCCCCGAAACGCCGCAGGGCCGCCCGCTCCTCCACCGGCGCTCGAAGGGCGCCGATCTCACAGGCCCCAGACACCAGGGAGGCGGTCTTGGCCTGGATCAGGAGATCGTATTGCTCCTCGGAGAACTCGAGGGGATCATGCGCCAGGAGCTGCCGCATCTCGCCCACGGTCATATCGTTGGTCACCCGGCTTAGCACCCGGAGCGGCTCCAGGTCATCCAGCCGTACCAGCTCGATCACCGCCCGCGAGTACAGATAGTCGCCCATGATCACCGAGATCTGGTGACTGAACAGCGCATTGATGGTGGGCATCCCCCGCCGCAGCACCGAATGGTCCACGGAGTCGTCGTGCACCAGGGTGGCCAGGTGGATCAGCTCGACCACCGCGGCCAGAGAGGTGGCGCGCGGATCGTGACCGCCGGTGGCCTCCTCCGCCAACAGCAGGAGCGTCGGCCGGAACATCTTGCCTTGCATCTGAAACAGATGCGAGTTGACCTCGGTGATCAGGCCGAAATCAGCCTCCACGATTCGCCGGAGCTCCTGCTGCACCCGCTCCAGGCGGGGCCGGATTCCACGCTGCAGGTCGGCCAGGGTGATTGGCGCGGTCTGGAAGCTCATTGCCGCCGTCCCGCGCTCAGCCGCTGCACCCGCTTGCTCAGGTCCATGAAGCTGATATCCACCACCAGCGCCCGCTCATAGCTGGCGATGGCGTCCGCCTGCTTCCCGAGTGCTTCCGAGGCACGTCCCATCCAGTAAAGCAAGCCGATCTTGGCTTCGTCGCTACCGGACAAGCCGTCCACCGCGCGCTTCAGCACCGATTCGCAGACGGCGTACTGCCCCTTCTCATAGAACGCCATCCCCAGCGCTTCGGAGGTACGGAGCCGCCCCTCGGGAGAGCGGAGTGCCTTCTGAAACTCGGCGATGGCCTCGTCCAACAAGCCCATTTCCTTGAAGGCGACCCCGAGGTCATAGTGAGCCTCGTAGTCCTCCGAATCGAGATTCTGATCGATCCCCCGCTTGAACTGCTCCAGGATCTCGTGGAACTCCCGCTGCTCGTCCTGGTCCTGAGGCTCCCGGCGATTCACCCGCATGCGGGTGTCCCGATGCTTTTCATCCTCGAACACCATCGACCCGAGATCGACGAAATCCCCACTGGCCGCCGCAGCGGGCCGCCGGGGTGCGCTGGGGGGAGCCGGCTCCGGCTTGGAGGGAGCCGGCGGAGGAGTCGAGGGCGCAGGTTTGGAAGGCGCCGGCGCGGGCTTGGAGGGCGCCGGCGCGGGCTTGAAGGGCGCTGGCGCCGGTCTGGCGGGCGGGGGCTCCGGTGCAGCCGGTGGTGGAGGCGGAGGGGACTTGGCTGCCGGAGGCGGGGGCCTTTGGCCCTGTGGAGCGCTCGGGGCCTGCGCCGGCGGCTTCTGGGGAGGGGGCTGGTCCTTCGCCGCCGGGGAGACGCCGAGGCGGGCCAACGCAGCCGCCGCCTGCACATGGTTCGGGTCGTGCTCGATGACCCGGCCGTAAACCGCAATTGCCTTGTCCAGCGCGCCGGACTTGGCCAGCGCATTACCCAAGCCCAGATATGCCTCGAGCAGCGGACCGCGATCCCCGGCCCGGTAGGCGAGCTCGACTCTCTTTTGATGGTAGCTGACACTATCCGGCGTGAGCCCCACCAAGCGGTCGGCCATCTCGGCTGCTCGGACCCAATCCTCCCGATCCTCGTATCCCGCCAGAGCGAGCTCCAACTCCTCGGAAACGCGACCTTCCTCCCCCGCCTCTAAGAGACCCTGCGCCATCTCCAGGTGCACGTCCGGGTTCTCAGGATCGTCCAGGACCCGTTCTTCCAGCTCGGCGAGCGTGAGTGGGCCCCGCTCCTCCGCTGGCACCAGTGGCAACCCGCCAGTGAGATCCTCCTCCTGCTCCTCCTCCTGCTCCTCCGAATCGAGCACCGTGTCCGGCTCGGCCGGAACATCCAACATCATGTCTGTGTCGGACATGGACAGGAGGGCATCGGGAATGTCGAGGGATCCCGCACCCAGGTCCGGCGAATAGTCGTACCCCGACCCCTGCATTCCTTCCAACTGCGGATAACCGAGGTCCGGCGGTTCCTGCCGCTGGATCTCCAACGGGCTATCCAGATCGAGGTTGTTTCCGAGCAGGGAGTCAGCGCCCCGTTCCAACCCCAGCAGGGAGTCCGGTTCTTCCACGTTCGATTCTGTGACCAGCGGATCAAGGATCAAGTCGTCCATCGAGTCGGCGGCCGGAACGAGACTCTCATTGCTGATCAGGCCCTCGGGTACCACCGGCTCCGGCATCGGTGGCGGCGGAGGCGGGGGCGCCGTCTCTCTGGCCGGACGCGGCGGCTCGGGAGCAGGACGAGGAGCTTCTCTGGGGCGCGTCGGGACGGCGGCTGGTGAGTGGGGCGCTACGTCCACACCGGTGTCCAGAAAGATCAGATCACCGCGACGTGGGGAGGTCGGGGCAGGCGCCGGCGGGGCGGCCTCGGCATCGACGGTACTCAGCCGCTCCCTGGCCTTCCTGGCCCCCGCCTTATCGCCCATGGCCTCGAGATCCTCGGCCATCTTCTCGAGTTGCTCTCGCGCCTCGTCTTCCCGGGAGGTGGCGCGCAGCAGCTCCACCAGCATGCTCCGGATCTCCTGGCTGCCGGAGAACTGGTCTGCGAAGAGTTTGACCGACTGGAAGGCTTGATCCAGCTGCCCGAGCGCGTTCATGCGCTCGAGAAACTCGATCAGATTTCGTTTGGCCTCAATGACGACGTTCTTGCGCGCATGGAGCTGGGACAGCTTCAGATAGGTCTGGGTCCGCCCGGGGTTGACCCGGAGGATCTTGCCGCAGAGCGCTATCGCGTTATTGAAAAATCCCTGGTCGGCGTAGAGGTCGACCGCCCGCTCATAGGAGCGGACTGCTTCGGCCGTATCGTTGATCTTGAGATAGAGATCGCCAACCCGGTTGTAGAGCGACAGGTCCGGGGTGGTCTCAGCCCCCGACTCGGCTTGTTGGATGGCCTTGAGGTAGACTTCGATGGCTTTCCGCCAGTCCTCCTTTTGCTCCAGCTTGCGGGCCGTGTCTTTCAGCTTTTCCAGATTCATTCGGCTCGGGCTGAGAAGGGGTGACCGGGGATAAGAGGTGGAGCGAGCGAAAGATACCGGGCCGCCAGAGGGGCAGCAAGCGGCCAGGCAGTGGGGCGGCCGCCCCGTTAGCCCCCCGGATCCAGCTGTCCGTCGGCCACGGCCCGGGCCAATCGCTCGAGATCCGGGGCGGGCGGCCGGTCTGGACCCAAGGGCGCCACCGGCGGGGTCAGCCCCCGGATCCTGCGATACAGCGCCGCCACCCCTTTGCCTGGGGTCAGGGGCAGGAGGAACTCGAGGCCCTGGGCGGCGCAGAGCAGCTCGGCCCCCACCACCCGCTGGGCGTTGGTGAGGATGCGTCCCGCCTTGAAGGCGGCCGCCATGCCCATCGGTACGAAGTCTTCCTGGTTCGCATCGGTTGGAATCGATCCTATGCTGGCCGGCATCGCCAGCGTGCGGGACTCGGCCACCAGCGATGCGGCCGTGATCTGCACCATCATCAGGCCGGACGAAAGCCCCGGATCGCGGGTGAGGAATGCCGGGAGTCCCTGTGAGAGGTCCGGATTCACCAGCCGCTCCACCCGGCGCTCGGCGATGGCCTGCAAGGTTGTGAGGGTCAGAGCCAGGATATCGAGCGCCTGGGCTACCGGCTGTCCGTGGAAATTTCCGCCCGAGATCACGTCCCCGTTCTCGAACACCAGTGGGTTGTCGGTGGAGGCGTTCAGCTCGACCACCACGACCTCCTCGGCAAAACGAATGGCGTCAGCCACCGCCCCTAGGACCTGAGGCGCGCAGCGGAGGCTATAGGCATCCTGCACCCGAGGGTCGTTCTCACGATGTGACTCGCGTATTTCGCTGTCTTCCAGCAGGGCTCGCATCAATGCAGCCGCCCGGATCTGGCCTTGATGAGGTCGGGCTTCATGGATCCGAGGATCCAGGGGTGCCGGGGTGCCCCGGAGCGCCTCGAGGCTCATGGCAGCGGCGCCGACGGCCGTCCGCCAGAGCACATTGGCGTCGTGAACCAACAGGGCGAGCAGTGCGGTCTGTGCCTGGGTGCCGTTGATGAAGGCCAGGCCTTCTTTGGGCCCAAATCGGTAGGGCGTGAGTCCAGCAGCGGCCAGCGCTGCGGCGGCCGGGATCGGCTCACCCGCCGGGGAGAGCACCTGGCCCTCACCCATGAGTGCCAGGCCGATATGGCTCAACGGCGCAAGGTCGCCGCTGGCTCCCACGCTTCCCTGCTCCGGCACCAGCGGCAGCACGCCGGCATTGAGCATTGCCACCAACGCTTCGACCAGCGCCGGCTGCACGCCGCTCGTCGGCCTGAGAAGGACATTGGCCCGAAGCAGCATCACTGACCGGACGACGGAGGCCGGCAGCGCAGTGCCCACGCCGGCGGCATGGCTGCGAATGAGATTGGTCTGGAGCTGGTCGAGCTGGTGGGGGGGGATACGAACGTTGGCGAGCTTTCCGAACCCCGTATTGATGCCGTAGATCGTTTGTCCCGACTCGACCGCCCGATCCACCAGCCGGCGGCTCTCTAGCAGCGCCTGCACGGCCTTGGGGTCGAGGGTGATTCGCACGCCGGGGCTACGGGCGATACGAACCACCTCATCGATCGTGAGCGATCGGCCATCGAGAACACAGGCTGGTTGGGGCATCGCCCGAACTTGACGCAGTCGCAGCGTTGATTCAACCCCTGCGCTACGGCACGTTGACCGACCGGCTTAGTGGCCGCTGGTCCGCTTCATTACCAGCAGCTGGGGATTGCCCCGGTCAGTCTGAAACGCCCAATCGAGAATCAGGAACGTCTGCCCCACGTGGGTGACCCGCACCGCTCCGAACCGGGCGAAGCCATCGCCCCCGTCGGTCTCGAACACGTATCCAAATCCTGGGGACGCCTCGATCGGCGTGGTGGTGTACGGCGCGCAGCCGTCTACACTCGAATCCGGCGTGCACGCAGCCACATCGACGCTGGTCAGATCGCCGACCGGGACGTTGGAGTAGAACTCGACGCCGGTACCCGCCCGCACCGGGGTCAGAAACAGGAATCCGTCGACATCCCGCTCCACCGAGAAGTCGATGCTGGTGGCTGAGCCGGCCCGGACCAGGCCGAGCTCGTTGTCCTGGACCTGCTGGTCGGCATTCAGATCGTCCCAGAAGCGAAAACCGCTCTCGGCGTCCTGGACCTGGCGAGCATAGAGCAGCACGTTGCGGCTGTCGGGCCGGGGCGTGTCCGATCGCGTCCCCGAGCGGGCGCTCTCAGCCCCGTCAATCGACCTTGCGCTGACCGCAAAGCAGCGGGAAACCCCGTTGGCCAGTGCCCCGGCCACGAATTCGGGCGCGACCGTGGTCCCTTCCAGCTTCCAGGAGGTGCCGCAGCTATTGGTGTCGATATCGTAGGAGGTGCTGTAAATCCGGTAGCTCTCGAAGTTGCCGGGGTCCGAGGTGTAGGAGTTATCGGTCCAGGAGAGTGCTACCGCCCCGTCCAGGGTGGTGGTGAACAGGGAAGCCGGAACGTCAGGCGGTATGCCCGGCCCCGTGCGATCGGAGGAGCAGGCAGCGATCAGACCGAGGAAGATCGGCGTCAACCAGCCCCGCATACGTGCACTCCAGAGAGGGATGCCACCAGGCTCGGCAGATCGCGTGCCAAAGGAGGCGAGAAGCGGGAGGCGGGGAAGTCTGTCGGTACCCGCCAATTGAACGAGGGTTAGGCAGGCCCCTGTCCCCCGCGGGGGACACCGCTATCGCTCGAACGTCGCCTGGTTGTAGTCGAACTTGAGATCGGGCAGATCGGTCAGGTAGATCGAGAAGTAGAAGGCGAAGTTCCCATTCGCATTCCGAAAGAAATTGAAGCCGGCCCGCCATTCATGCAGCTCCCGCTCCAGCCGAACCGTGTGCGATTCGAACTTGCTGTCGGTGATGTTGTACAGCGAGGCCCACGAGACACTCCAGAATGGCGTAGGAGAGAAGCTGGTATTGAAACGCAGGCTCTGCTGATCGGTCTGTGCCACACTCGGCCTCGGCCGGCTGCGAGAAAGCGTGTAGTCGAAGTTGGCCGAGAAGCTGCGTCCGCCGGTTGAAAAGGGTACCAGGCCGGTGTTGTAGAACGAGGTTCTCCGCCGACGCTGTTCGCTGGTCTCCTCGACCGGCACCTCATCCCGGGCAGACTCCGGTCTCGCCTTGCCCCCGAGTCCAAAGATCGAGCCGATGCTGCGAAGCGTATTCTCCGAGACTGCAAAGCTGGCGCTCACGCTGCTCAGGAACGGGTCGAACCGTGAGGTATCGACCCCGACGTCGCCGGCCCAGAGATCGTGGGTCAAGCTGAGCGTAAACTGGGGTAGCAGGTCGCTGAGCAGCGAGTTGGTGATGGTCCGGGTGACCCAGCCCGTCCGACCGGGCTTCTTGGCCTGCTCGAAGTCGTAGCTGATCGGGCTGGTATTGATGCTCATGACCCTGAACTTCCGAGCATCTACGGCCTCGGCCTCGCTCTGCCCGGCCTTGAGTTTGGCCTTGGCCTCGAAGGTCTGGGACAGACCCAGGCTCACCGTGTGAGTCGCGTCGCTCCGCAGCTGGAACGCCTGCCCCGGGGCGACGAGGGCCCGGGCGTACTCCTCCGGCACGTCGGCCGCGGGGGAATAGTTCCAGCTCAGAGACGGCGACAGGCTATGACGGACCCGGCTGGCCAGCCCCAAGCCGGGGAAGAAGCCAAAGAGCGTCGGGGAGGCGGTAGCGGAAAAGCGAAACCGCTTGCTCTGGCGCACAAAATCGCCCCCGGTATTCCGGTTCCGGAGGGCGAAGGGGCCACTGGTCGCGTTGGCGATTCCCACCGCGGGCTGCAGCTTCCAGGAGCCCCGAAAGAGGATGGGCAGGTTTATCCCGGTATCCCAGTCGATGCCGGTGGAGAAATCTCCCAGAAATGTGCGGGTCACCGTGATCGAGTCGGTCGGGTCGGGCGTGCTCGGATCATCAACCCGGAACTGCACGGAGTCACGCCCGGTGCTGGTCTCGTCGGTAACACGGACAGCATTCTGCCAGTTGAACGCCCCGAATCGAAACGGCGTGTCCAGGTTGAATGCGGTCTGCCGGCTCCTCCCCGTCTGGTCCACCGTGTCGACGATTCCCCCGGGGAGGATTTGCACTAACGGCTCCAGCGGGGTCTTGGAACTGGTGTTGTTGGTAAAGCTGAGTCCGGGCGACCAGGTGATGTTCGATCCCAGATTGATCGACGCCGGTGAGATGGTGAGGGCCGGGAGCAGCTGCTGAACGCTGCCGTCGGACAGACTCTGCCGGCGGTTCCCGCCCAGGGTCACGGTGCCCCATCCATAGCGCTTCGAGAAGTTCAGCGAGCTGGTAATCTGCTGGGTGTTGAGCAGCGGGTCGATGGCATTCCGCTCGATGATTGCGGTGTTGCTGGCGTAGTTGAGATCGAGGTTCAGGCTGGTAGACAGGTTGAACGTCTGCTGGTGATCCCACCGCAAGGTGGTGGATGATCCGCCTCCGCTCTGCTCCTGCTTGCTGTACGCCACAGAGCCACTGACGAACCGGTTGAGCCAGTTGTACTGGCCGCCGATTCCATACTGCAGGTAGCGATTGGAGTACCAGTCCAGACGGCCGGTCAGGTCCAGGTAGTCGTTCGGGGCCCAATAGTACCCGATGTTGGTGATCTGGCGGTTATAGGATCGGTTAGGCCGGACCAGGTCGTTGAAGCCGAACTGGGGAATCAATATCCCCGAATGCCGGCCCGGCCGCAGGTCCTGAAAGATGAACGGTAGCCAGAGGATGGGTACGTCGCGGACATAGAGCACCACCGGCCGGGCCACCAGGACGTTCTTGGAGACCCATTTCACCTGCCGCGCGGAAAAGTGGTAGTGAGCCACCGGCAGGTCGCAGCTGGTGATCTCACTCGAGGCCGCATAGATCCGGTTGGAGCTCGAATCCTGCGACACGTCTCCTCGCAGGAACCACACCGTGGAGCCCTCGGTGAAATTCGTCAGCGCGTCGGTAATGACTCCCCGACGGATGCAGGTGTCATAGCGGATGCCCTGGCCCACCAGCACCTGACCCCGGTCGAACAGTTTGGGCTCCCCCGAGGCATCGAGCAGACAGCTGGCCGAGCGGTAGGTGATGGTATCGGCTTCCAGCGTGGAGCCGCGCCGCTCGGTCAACGCCTTTCCCGTCAGGAAGACGCGCTGATCCTGCACGAAGACGGTGGCCGAATCGGCACTGTATCTGGTGGCCTGATAGCCGGACCGGCCCAGGAGCTCGGTGAGGGTGGAATCGGGCGGGGCAAAGCTGCGGGATGGAGCCGTCGGCAGGCCTAACCTGCGGGCGGTTGCCGTATCCAGCGACTGCCCGGTGCCCGCCCGCGCCGAATCCAGGGCCAGACGGGTGGAATCCTGCAGCGAGTCCGCGCGAACGGGAGGTCTGCGCTGGCCAGAAGGCACCTGGGCCTGGGCCGATGTTCCCATCAGCGAAAGCAGCAGGATGAGCCCGATGGTGCCACTTGCGACCGGCGACTTGGCCGCGCGCCGACGGCTGATGACGAGGGACCCCGCAAAGCCGATCTCGTAGAGCAACAGAAGCGGGACCGTCATCATGATCATCGAGAGTAAATCGGCACCGGGCGAGAGTACCGCGCCCGCGATGAACGCCAGAACGACGGCGTGGCGGCGGAACCGGCTCAGCTCCGACGGTCCGATAACCCCGAGCCATGACAGGATGATGATCACGAGTGGCAGCTCGAATGAGATGCCCAGCGCCAGCGTGACCTGCATTACGAAGCTGAAATACTTGTCATAGGTGATGAACGGCGCGATGGCCTCGGTTTGGAAGCTGAACAGGACCCGAAGCGCCTGGGGCACCACGAAGACATACGCGAGCGCCACCCCGGTGAGAAAGAGGAGGAGCCCGATGAATAGCGAAGGGACCAATGCCCGCTTCTCCCGGGCGTACAGCGCCGGTGCCAGGAAGGCCCAGGTCTGCCAGAGGATGATGGGGGAAGCCAGCACCAGGCCGACGAGGAAGCCCAGCTTGAAGACGATCATCACCGGCTCGGTCGGACTGAGAACGACCAGCTTCCCGCCGGAGAGGTACGGTGCAATCGGCCGCTTGAGAAGGTTGACCAGCTGGAAGTGCTGGACCGCCCACAGACCGACGGCGGACCCGATGATCACGGCAGCGAGCGACCGGAGTATGCGGGAGCGCAGTTCCTCGAGGTGATCGAGGAAGGGCATTTCCCCAGGAGTGCCGGTCATAAAGCGGGAGACGCCCGGGCTTACCGCCCGAGCGCCTTCAGTCGGTCGCGAGCCAGAGCCGCTTCGTCGGATTGGGGATACTTCTGGACCACACGCTGAAAGGCCTCCCTGGCCTTCTTGGTTTCCTTACGCCGCTCGGCCACGAGGCCAAGATTGTAGAGTGCCGAGGGGGCCCGACTCGAGGTGGGATACTTCTGGACCACCTGGTCGTAGTAGACGGCGGCCGAGTCCGGGTTTTCGGCCGCAAAGCTCTGCCCGATGAAGTACAGTGCGTCGCCGGCCCGGGCGCTGGTGGGATAGGTCCGCAGCATCTCTCGCAGCCCCTGGCGCGCCGTCGAAGTGCTTCCCCGTCGTAGCTGGGCGAGGGACGCCTCATACATCTGGTCGGCGGACGCCGCGGCGGCGGCGCTGGGAGCTGCGGAGGTATCGCCCGGGGAGGTGGACGAGATCTGCTCCCCTCGTGCCTCCAGCTGGGTGCGCAGCTCGCTCAGGCGCTGCTGGCTCTGGCCGGTCAGCTCCTGCAGCTGAACCAGCTGCTGCTGGATGTTGTAGAGATCGCTCGCGAGGTCGCCCCGCAGCTGGCTGACTGCCTTACGGCTGGTGGTGAGCGAGTCCATCACCCGTTGCTGGACCTGGATTACCTGGGTGAGCTGCGCTGCGCGGGCGGAGTCCCGGCGGGCAGTCTCCGCCTTGAACAGGGCGACATCGTCCTGCACCCGCTGGATATCGCTCTTGGTCACACAGCCGCTCAGGCCTGCCAGGACCCCGGCCCCCAGAACCAGGGAGCGGGGGACCGAGAAGCGCGGTTTCACTGCGGCGCGGTGAGGTTGTCGCCGCCGGACGTGACTTCGAATTCATCACGGCGGTTCTGGGCGAAGGCGGTCTCGTCGCTGCCGGGATTGAGAGGACGCTCCTCACCGTAGGAGATGACGTCCAGCCGCGAGCCGTCCACGCCCTTGTTCTCGAGATACCGCTTGGCCGCGGCCGCCCGCCGGTTGGCCAGAGCCAGGTTGTACTCATCCGATCCGCGCTCGTCGGCGTGGCCACTGATCCGCACCTTGACGTTGGGATTGGCCACCAGGATCACGGCCTTGCGGTCCAGGGTTGCCTGATCGGCCGGGCGAACCGTCGCCTGGTCGTAATCGAAGTTGATCATGGCAGCCAGATCCGCCGCGACAGCACGGGAGCGCTCACCAGCCTCTCGGGCCATCCGCTCCCGCTCCAGGCGATCCCGGTCGGCACTGTCGTCCACAGGCGTGGGGGTCGGAGCGGGTTCTGCAACCGGAGTCGGTTCAGGCGCGGGTTCTTCTGGAGCGGCCTTACCGCCGCAGGCACCGGTGAACGCGGCAGCGGCCAAGAGCATCAGCAGAGATGGTGCACGCATCATCACTCCGAAATCATGGGTTAGGAACGATGGTGGCCCGCCCGAGGCGGCGCGACCACGACGGAAGCCGGGCAGCGTCTGGAGTCTCCAGCTGCCGTACCCGGCCGGTTTCAATATCGACGATCCAGATCTGACGACGGCCGCTTCGATCGGAGATGAAAGCGACATGGCGGCCGTCGGGTGCCCAGGTTGGGTCTTCATTCCGGCCGGACGACGTGAGCTGCCGCACCCGGCGCCCTGACACGTCGACCAGAAAAATTTGGGGGCTGCCGGAGACCTCACGGTGGAATACCACACTGGCACCGTCGGGAGACCATTCCGGAGCATTCGAACTTCCGGTGGCGCCAAAATCGAACGGCGCCAGCAGCTCCTGATCGGTTCCGTCTGCTGCCATCACGTACAACTGGGGCGGTCCTGCCCGCGTGGAAATGAACGCGATGCGTCGCCCGTCTGGCGAAAACGATGGGCTTAAGTTGTCCGCGAAGCGTCCTACGGTCAAGCGTTGCGCGCAACAACGTTCGGTGACGTTGGCGGTGTAGATGTCGGTCCCGCGCTCGTCGGAGTGTGCGAACGCCAGCGTGCGGCCATCGGGGGAGAACGTGGGCGTGATGTTGAGCGCGGTCTGCGACCCCGGAGCCACGAACGTGGCGCCGTTGGCGAGCGTCTGCACCGCGATCCCGCCCCGGCCCTCTCCCAGCAGGGTGTAGGCGATCCGCTGGCCGTCGGGGGACCACGCCGGCGAGAGCGACGTCTGCCCCGCGGGTGTGACCGGCGTCAGGTCGTGCCCATCACTGTCGGCGCGGTACACCCGGCCTCGGGACACGAACAGCATGCGGCTTGCGGCTGCTCCCGAGGTTCCACTGGCCCACCGGGCGACTTCATCCGCCAGCCGATGAACGTCGAGGCGGAAGTCCGGACCGGACGAGAGCGGTACGGTCTGCTGGTTGCGGAGCTTGGCCGCGTTCAGGTCGTGCAACCGGACGGTCACACCGCCGGCGGCCTGGTTCAACTCCACCGCGAACTCCGCCCCCAGGTCTTTGTAAAGCTGGTAGTTGACCGGCCCGCCTTCCGCGGCACCGCCGCCGGTGGCAGTGGTCTGCGGCGGATCGGCCATCGCGATGATCTCGAAGCGATCGCTGTAGTCGAGGTCACGCCGGACGATGGTACGAACCGAGTCGAGACCCGAGCCCGGAAGCACCACCAACCCGGGCCTGACCCCGGGGCGGTAGTCGAAGCCGACCCGCACGCCTTCGTCAACCCGGGTCGTATCCTGGGCGGCCAGCGCGCCGGCGGCGGCGAACAACGGGATAAGCAAGAAGAAAAAACGTTTCATCGCGTTGGCTTGAAGTAGAAGCTGACGGGCAACACATCCGCCTCCCACCCGTCAGGGAGCTGGCCGAAGGCTCGGCTATTGCCCGCGGCCTCGATGGCTCCCTGGGCGTCGATGTCGAACGCAAAACTTCCCGATCGGGTGACAAAGTGAATGTCACGCACCGACCCGTCCCTCAGAATCATGAAGCTGATCTCGGCGAAATTGCTCTGCTTGGCCGAGCCCCGATCCCAGCGCTGGTAGACCTGGGTGACGATGTTGCGCAGATACTCCGGAAACGGAAATGCCAGACCGGGCGTTTTGATCGTCGCGATGTCGGTACCGGTGCTGGGGGTCTCGCCTGGAGCCGGCGCCACGGGGGCCGCGGTCCTCGGAGCCGGCTCTCGCTCGGTCTCCGCCGGTGGCGGTTTGGGTGCGGGCGCCGGGGCCGACTTGACCGGCTTCGCTGGCTTCGGCGCCACCGGTGCTGGTTTGTCCTTCTGCGGCGGCGCCGGCTTGGGGGGAGGCGGCGCCGGCTTCTCCTCGGGCGGTGGAGTCGGTAGCGCCTCGCGGGCCAGCCGCTGCTTAGTCGTCGGCGCCGGTGCAGCAACCAGGTCCACCGCGTACGACGGGGGGGAGGCCCGCGTCGGCTTCACTGCCGCAATGAGAAAGCTGACCACCGCGGCGTGCACCACCAGCGTCCCCACCAGGCCGGCCACCTTACCCGGCGTGCTCTGGCTGGACGGACGCAACATCACGGCGATTCTTCCTCGGCGGCAACGAGCCCCACGTTCTGTACCCCCGACGTGCGGATGATCGCGAGGACCCGCACGACCTCACCGTAGGGCACCCGGGCGTCCGCCTGGAGATACACCCCACTCGGCTTTCGGGTGGCCACCAGGGAGCGGAAGGTCACTCTGAAGTCGCTGAAGGATACCGATGTCTGGTCGACGAAGATGCGACCGCTGCGATTGATCGACACCACCATCCCCTCCTTGGGGGACAGCGGGCGAGCCTCGGCGCGGGGCAGCTCGACGTCCACCCCCCCTTGCATCATCGGTGCCGTGATCATGAAAGTAATCAACATCACCAGCATCACGTCTACCAACGCGGTGACGTTGACGTCGGCCATCAGGGGGAGCTCGCCCCGCTGACTGCCCAGCCCACCACCCAGTCCCGAGGCCATTAGACCAACCCTTCCCGGGCCATGGTACCGATCAGCTCGTTGGCGAATCCCTCCAGCTCACCGGCGAACAGGCGGACCCGGTTCACGAACAGGTTATACGCGATCACAGCGGGAATGGCGGCGAGGAGTCCGCCGGCCGTGGCGACCAGTGCCTCGGCCACACCGGGAGCCACCGCGGAGAGATTGCCTGACCCTTTTGAGGCGATGCCGATGAAGGCGCTCATGATCCCGAATACTGTACCGGTCAGGCCGAGGAGGGGGCCCACGGAGCCGATGGTCGCCAGCCATGGAATGTAATGCCCCAGCAGGTCCCGTTCAGCGGCGACTTCCTTGCCCAGCACCATCTTGAGGGCCTCGAGCTGGGTCATGCTGAGCGAGCTGCGATCGGCGTCGCGATCTTCCCGGAGTGCCCCCGGACGGAGCTCGGAATAGAAGGTGATCGCCTCCCGAAACAGGCGGTTGTAGGGCGAAGGGGGCAGCTTCATGACCGACTTATAGGCGTCCTGAAGCCGGGTGGTGCGCTCCATCTCCCTAAAGAAGCGGTCGGCCTGGCGGTTGAGCTTTCGGAACTGCCACCACTTCAGGATGATGATGAACCACGACACCAGGGAGAACACCGTGAGGATGGCCAGGACGATCTTGGTCTCGGGGCTGGCGGAGAGCACCAGCTCCAGCGAGGACTGCGGAGTGGCACCGCCGGCTTGCAGGATCACTTCGCCTCCTTTTTGAACCAGTCCACCAGCTCCCGCAATCCGTCCTCGAAAACGTACTGGGGAGTCCAGCCCAGGACCTTCTTGGCCTTAGACACGTCCAACGCACTCCGGAACAGCTCTCCCGGACGCGCCTCGGCAAAGACAAGCTCGGGCTTCCGTCCCATGACCTGTCCCACGGATGCGGCCAGCTCGAGCACGTTGCGTTGAACCGAGGTGGCAATGTTGAACGCCGGGCTATCGAAATCACCGTCCCTCGAGATGGGGACGGAAGCTGCCAGCACGTTCGCTCGGGCGACGTCCTTCACGAACACGTAGTCACGGGTCTGGCGCCCGTCACCGAAAACCGTGAGCGGCTGACCGGCAAGCAAACGGGACACGAAGATCGAGACCACACCCGCTTCGGACTTTGGGTCCTGTCGGGGGCCGAACACGTTGGCATACCGCATGGCTACACCTTCGAAGCCTCGCAACGCCGCCAGCGCGCGCATGTAGTACTCACCCGCGAGCTTGCTTACCCCATAGGGGGAGATCGGGAGCTTGGCTGCCGTTTCGGGAGTGGGAATCACGGCCGGATCGCCGTAGACCACCCCTCCGCTACTGGCGAAGACCACCCGTTTCACGCCGCCCTCGCCCGCCCCCTCGAGCAGATTGACGAAGCCCACGACATTGATATGGCTGTCGAACGCGGGACGATCGACCGACACCCGCACATCGATCTGGGCGGCGTGGTGATTGAGCACATCGAAACGCCCGGTGGCGAGGGTCTCCCGGGCCTCGGGAGACCGAACATCGGCCCGGATGAAGCGGGCGCCCTTGGGTACGTTCGACTGCTGGCCACGCGACAGGTCGTCGACCACCACCACTTCCCACCCGTCCCGCAGATACGCCTCGGCGATGTGGGAGCCGATGAACCCGGCACCACCTGTTACCAACACCCTGCCGCTCATGCTACGCGTCTCGGCATCCCGATCTCCCGCAACCGGTTAGTAGGAGGGCCACCAATCTTTGGAACGCCCCGCAATATAGGTGAGGCCCTGGTGGAGGGAACCGCTCGAGAAGCGGATAGGCGGGTAGGCAGGTAGGGCGGGTAGGGAGAGGGCCGTGTGCTACCCTGAGCAAGGCGAAGGGGCCGGAACCCGGATCAGGTTCCGACCCCTTCAGCGTTGTTTACCCGCTTACCTGCCTACCCGCTTACGACGGCAGTTTCGCAACCTGAGTGACGTCGGTACCCGGCGGGATGTCGGGGGATACGACGTTGAGCACCACCGCGGTGGCCGTGTGGTCCCTGACATGAACAACCTGGAGTGTGGCCATCAGCTCGTTGACCCGGACAGTACCGTCCGGGAGACGCTGTGGCCGACGCCGCACCTCGAAGAGATCTCCCCGCGCAACGCCGTCTTCCCGGCCCTTGTTGATGAACACCACCATCTGGGGTTCCTTGAGCTCCTGGCGGCCCAGACCACCCAGCAACGAGCCTCGAATGCCGTCGGCGATCGGTACCGCGCGGGTGCCCGCGCCAGGCGAGAAGCTCTCGACCGGCAGGACGCGCTGACCGTTGCGGATCGGCCCGTAGATCGCGACGATGCTCGCCAGGTAGTGGCCATCTACCGATTCCGTGACCTGGGCAAGGCCGGTGGGAACCACGATGTGGCCGTGGGGGTCGATCTCCCCGCCGAGCTGGACCAGCAGCAGGGTATCGCCGACCTCATAGCTGGCGCCTCTCGGAGCCGCCAGCGCAACCGTGGTATAGGGCAGCGCGTTGGCCCGGCTGTTCGAAGCCTTGATCTGCTGGGGCGTGACCGGCCCGAGGACTCGGCCGTAGGGCAGCCGCTGGTTTTCGGTCAGGAATCCGGAGGAATAGAACTCGCTGGGCCGCAGCGGACGGTAGGGCTGGTCGGTATAGGCTTTGAGGATCTCGGCCACGCTGCGCCCGCGCTGAGACGGGAAGAGCGGCGCCTGGTTGTCGGACTCGGTTTCAGCGAGAGATGGCTGCTGGGGTCCCCGGGCAAGCGTCTCGGTGGAATCGTCCCCAAGTACCGGGGTCGTGTCAGCCGGCTGCGGCGGGAGCGGCGTATCCATCGTGAGGCCACCGGACCCACTGTCGGCGGGAACGGCCGCCACATTGTCGTTCGGGGCGATGCGCAGCACTTCACCCGGATAGATCCAGTGAGGATCTTCGACCACGTCCGTATTCAGCCGGTAGATGCCGGGCCACAGGAAGGGGTCCTTGAGATAGGACTGCGCCAGATCCCAAAGCGTGTCGCCTTTGCGCACGGTATGGGTCTGTGGGAGGGGCTCCTGTGCCAGTGCGGCTGTCGCAGGCAGGGCCACGGTCAGCGCAGCCAACCACCCCAGGGTGCAGGAAAACTTGCGCGGCATCGGCATCTCCCAGCGGCATCGCTATCGGGTGAGGAACGAGGGTCGATCGCGTGGCTATCTCGGGCCCCGAGTCGCAAAATCAAAGCCACTGTGAAGAGGGTTCAACGCCTGCTTCTAACCGATTGCCAGGGAAGAAGTTACTTTCGGGGAGACGAGGCCGGTCGGGGAGAGAAGAGGTCTGGCGATCGGCGGGAGAACGGGCTTATCTCATGGGCGGACGGCGGACGGGCGGACGGGCGGATAGGGGGATGCCGCTCTTCCTGGACTGCTTACAGTCCGCCTGTCCATCCGTCCATCCGCCCGCCGTCAGAACGGCAGATCGTCGTCTTCGGCGTCGAGCGCCTCGGGAAAATCGTCGAAGGACTCCTTGCCTTTCGGCGCCGCGGCACCGGCGGCGACCTTGCTCGGAGCCGAGAACGCCTCGCTGCCTTCACCCTTGCCCGACAGCAGAATCAGCTCTCGCCCGTTGATCTCCGTGGTGTAGCGGGTCTGCCCTTCCCGATCCTGCCAGGAGCGGTACTCGATGCTCCCCTCGACATAGACCTTGTCGCCCTTCTTGCAATAGCGCTCGGCGATGTCCGCCAGGGTGGAGAACTTGGTATTCCAGAACACCACCCGGTGCCACTCGGTCTTCTCCTGCTTCTCTCCTGCCTTGTCCTTCCACTGGCGGCTCGTGGCGATCGAGAGCGTCGCGACCCGGGACCCGTTGGAGGTGCTGCGGACCTCCGGGTCCGCGCCCAGGTTCCCCACCAAGATGGCTTTATTCATACTGCGACTCACAGGTACCTCCCGAGTTCGACGTGGGTCCGATGCGGGTGAACCCGCGTATGATACCCCAGCGCAAGGCCCGCCCCAAAACCAAAAGCATGATCTCCCTAACCTAATCTACGCGCGCTGCTCCAGTGCGAGCCAGAGCACCAGGGCGTCTTCCTTTGGGTTGCGGTAGTACGCGGCCCGCTGGCCCACCGGTCTGAACCCCGAGCTCAAGTAGAGAGCCTGAGCCGAGCGGTTCGACTCTCGCACCTCCAGAAAGACCTCCTCCACCCGGCGTTTTCGGAGGTAGGTGAGCCCGGCCCTCAGGAGCGCGCGGGCCACGCCGCGGCGGCGGAACTCGGGAGACACCGCGAGATTCAGGACTTCCCCGGTGCCGGCGACTTCCCGGGCGATGAGATATCCGGCGATACCTTGCCCCGAGTTGGCGACCAGCCCGAACGACCAGGGCGAGTCCAGCGCATCGCGGAAGCTGGTCTCGCTCCATGGATCGCTGAAGCAGCGGCGCTCGATCGCGACGAGCGGTGCCGCATCAGCCGGGACTGCCGACCGAATCCGGTAAGGGGCGTCCATGGACCGTCTCCCAACGCGCCTGCGCTTCTGCCGGCCTGCCATATACGGGCTCCCACTCCGACACGGCCTCTATCCGGCGAGCCCCGCCGGGACGCGCGACCAGGCGGAGTAACTGGGTAGCGCGGGGCGAACCCTCCGGTGGACCGATGACCGGCCGGCCGATCCACCCCTCCAACATCGCGATGAGGTCGGCGGGCGCTTCCCCCACCACGACCGTGGGAGTGAAGCCGCCCTGCATGAGCTGGTCCGGGCGCCGGACCGACGGAGCCAGCTCGGTGTGAATCCGCTCCGGCAGAAAGCGGTACCCGGCAGCGTACACCTCACCGCGAAGCGCGCCCGCCACCGCGAGGACGATCCCGTCCGCTCGATCGACCCCAGCAGCCCGCACCAGCAACGAGGGCGCAACCCAGAGCGGAAGGGTGCGAGCATGCACCAGCGCTTTGGCGACCGAGGCGCCCACGCGTAGCCCGGTAAAGCTTCCCGGACCATCGCTCAGCACGACGCCGCTGATATCCTCGAGCGACGCCCCCGCCTGCCGAAGAAGACTCTGGATCATCGGCAGCAGCACGGCGGCGTGGCGTCGAGCCCCGGCGACGTTCTCCTCCAGCGGGGCCCCGCCCGGTACCTCGAGGGCGACGGAGGCCTGGTCAGTTGCGGTGTCGATGGCCAGCAGCATCAGAGCGACTCCAGGCCCCGGCGGCCGGGATCGGGCAGGTGGACCAGCCTAAACCGCCGAGTGGGCGTCGGAATCCAGCTACCGGCGCGCTCGGGCCACTCGATCAGAATGGCGTCTCCTTCGGCAACCAGGCCTTCCCAGTCGAGGTCCGCGGCTTCCTCAGGGGAGCGGAGCCGAAAGCAATCGAGGTGGAACACCGGCCCTCGGGCTCCCTGGTAACGGTGCACCAGCGCATAAGTCGGGCTGGTGGCCGGCCCAACAACGCCGAGACCGCGGGCAACCGCCTTGATCAGGGTCGTTTTCCCTGCCCCGAGGTCGCCCGCGAAGGTGACCAGCTCGCCCGGACGGAGCGCCCGTCCGAGTGCCTCCCCCTGAGCATCGAGCTCGCTCTTCGTCAGCGAGAGGGTCACGCCTGCCGACGGATCTTACCCGAGAGACCCCGGCGCACGTCCGGCGCACCCATGGCCTTGAGCTCGTTCAGCTGGTCACGCAGCAGCGCCGCCATTTCGAACTCCAGATTGGCGGCGGCCTCCCGCATCTGCCGCTCGATGGAGGTGATCAGCGTGGCCCGCTTGGCGGGATCTCTCAGGTCGGCTCGGTCCTGCAACGCCTTCTCCGGCTGGACCCGCTCGGTTCGGGCATCAGCGACGTGGGTAGAGAGCCGCACCTGCTCCATCGACTTCACGATGGACGTAGGGGTGATGCCGTGCTCTTCGTTGTACGCCACCTGGATGGAGCGGCGCCGATCCATCTCGTCGAGCGCCCGCTGCATCGAGCCGGTGATCCGGTCGGCGTAGAGGATGGCTCGGCCGTTGATATGGCGAGCAGCCCGGCCGATCGTCTGCACCAGGGAGCGGTCTGAACGCAAGAAGCCTTCCTGGTCGGCATCGAGGATGGCTACCAGCGACACCTCGGGGAGGTCGAGCCCCTCGCGCAGGAGGTTGATGCCGACCAGCACATCGAAATCGCCGAGCCGGAGACCTCGCAGGATCTCCATCCGCTCGATGGCATCGATATCCGAGTGCAGGTACCTCACCCGGACACCGGCCTGCTGGAGGTAATCGGTCAGATCCTCCGACATTCGCTTGGTCAAGGTCGTGACCAGGATCCGCTCGCCCCGGGTTTCGCGCAGCCGGATCTCCGACAGCAGGTCGTCTACCTGCCCCCGCACCGGGCGGATATCCACCTCAGGGTCGATCAGGCCGGTAGGACGAATGATCTGCTCAACGACGATGCCCTCCGAGAGTCTGAGCTCCAGGTCGCCCGGGGTGGCCGAGAGGTTGATCATTTGGGGAGCGAGCGCCATGAACTCGTCGAATTGGAGCGGCCGGTTGTCCAGCGCCGACGGGAGCCGGAAGCCGTAGTCCACCAGGGTCAGCTTCCGGGCACGATCGCCGTTGAACATGCCGCCGATCTGGGGCAGGCTCACGTGCGACTCGTCCACGACGACGAGGTAGTCCGGGGGGAAGTAGTCAATGAGACAGGCGGGCCGCTCTCCCGGAAGCCGATTGCTGAGGTGCCGGGAATAATTCTCGATCCCGGCGCACGTACCCACCTCGAGCAGCATCTCGATATCGAACGAGGTGCGGGATTCGAGCCGCTGCGCCTCGAGCAGTTTGCCTGCGCCTTTCAACTCCGCCAGCCGCCCGGCGAGCTCCTCGCGAATGGCTTTTACCGCGCGCTCGATGGTGGGGCGCTGGGTCACGAAGTGTTTGGCCGGATAGATGGCGCACTGCCCCAGTTGGGCGATGGTGTCCCCGGTGAGCGGATTGATCTTGCTGATCCGCTCGACCTCGTTACCCCAGAGCTCGATCCGGATGGCCTGCTCGGCATAGGCCGGGAAGATCTCGATCGAGTCGCCCCGTACCCGAAAGGTGCCCTGGTCGAAGGCGACGTCGTTCCGCGAGTAGTGAATGCGCACTAGATCGGCGAGGATCTCGTCTCGGCCGCGCTGCTCTCCCTGGCGCACCGTGACCATGAGCTTCCGGTACTCCACCGGGTCCCCCAGGCCGTAAATGGCGCTGACGGTGGCGACGATGACCACGTCCTCCCGCTCCATCAGGCTGGAGGTGGCTCGCAGTCTGAGGCTCTCGATGTCCTGATTGATCGACGCGTCCTTCTCGATGTACACGTCGGTCGAGGGTACGTAGGCCTCGGGCTGGTAGTAGTCGTAGTAGGAGACGAAATACTCCACCGCGTTGCGCGGCAGAAACTGTCGGAGCTCCCCGTACAGCTGGGCCGCCAGCGTCTTGTTGTGCGACAGCACCAGGGTCGGCTTGCCGTAATTGGCGATGGTGTGGGCCAGGGTCATCGTCTTGCCCGAGCCGGTGACGCCTAGCAGCGTCTGGTACCGGTCGCCGCGCTGAAGTCCTTCGGTCAGTTCGCGGATGGCCTTGGGCTGATCACCGGCAGGCTGAAACGGGGCGACGACTTCGAAACGGGGGCTGCTCATGGGGGTGGAATATACATTGCCGGGGTTTGTTCGGGCAGGCACACCGGCGGCTTACCGCTGCCCTCCCATGGCCAGGAGCTTCTGCCACTGGTCGGGTGGAACCGGGATGACCGACAGGCGGGACATGCGCACCAGGCCGAGGTCGGCGAAGGCCGGGTCCGCCTTGACACTCGCCAGGGTGACTGGCGTCGGGAGGCGGCGACCGGCCTCGAGATCGACGACGACCAGCTTTGGATCCTTGCGCTTCGGGTCGGGGTACGGGGCCCTGACGATGCGGGCAAGGCCCACGAGCTCCTTGCCCACGTTGGAGTGGTAGATCAAGGCCTCGTCGCCCGAAGCCATGCTGCGGATGTGTTTCAGGGCGAGCGCGTTGGTGACCCCATCCCAGACCGTGCGCCGTTCACGCTGTAGCTGATCGAAGGGATACGTGTCGGCGTCGGTCTTGAGAATCCAATACGCCACTACTGCGGTTTCCGCACCGCGAACGTCTTGGAGTCGACCGAGTCTCCGTCGGCGTACACCGTAATCCGGTAGGCTCCCGGCGCCCACCCCTTGGCCCGAAAGGCACGCAGCGCGGTGTTCTCCCGACCCTTGGGCTTCATGGTCGTGGCGGCCGAGTCTACGCGCTCTCCCTTCTGATTGGTCCAGTGGGCCTCGAACTTGGCGCTGTCGGGAGACCCGACCGAGCCGATCGACACGTACACCGTGTCCGGCGGATCGAACTGAAATGTGGGCTCGGCCACCCGGTCGTTGGGACCGAGTCGCTTGCCGATCATCACGTTGGTGATTTTCAGCGTTTTCGAGGTTTCCTGGGCTCGGGCCGAATCGGCCTTGGCGGCGCTGTCTCGAGCCGCGGCCGCGGCCAATCCCGCGGTGGACTTTTCACCGCCGCCACACCCGGCCAGTGATGCGATCAACACGGTCAGCCCTACCCGCACGACGTGCCCCATGCTCTCTCCTCGGTTCCGACCGTTAGTTTGGTGGCGCTTCGCGCCGTTCGATCTCGTTGACACCCTTCACCCTTCGCACCGCCTTCATCACCTTGCCGAGGTGAGGAAGATTGTCCACTTCGACGAAGATAGTACCGAACACCGACCCATCCTTGGTATGCAGGTCGGCCCCACGAATGTTGGTGCCCGTCTGGCTGATGGCCTCCATGATGTCGGCGTAGAGGCCGCGGCGATCCTCGCCGGTCACAGCCAGGCGCACGGCAAACGCCTCGCCGGCGGTTTCCTGCCAATCAATGTCCACCCGGCGCTCATCGGCCGCCAGCGTCAGCAGGTTGGGGCAGTCAGAGCGGTGAATCGAGATGCCGCGCCCCTGGGTGACGTATCCCACCACCGAGTCGCCCGGGACCGGCTGACAGCACTGGGCGTAACGCACCATGAGCCCGTCTACCCCCTGGATCTTGATCCCGCGACCAAGCCTGATCCGGTCGATCACCCGCCCGAAGACAGTAGGCTTGGGCTCCTGGAGCTCATCACCGGGCAAATCGGGATAGAGCGCGCGCATGACCTGCCCGATGGCCACGTCCCCCCGTCCCACCGCGATCTCGAGCCCGGGCCCGTCGGCGAGCGAGAGCGAGACCGCGGCTTTGGCCAGCCGGGAGTCGTCAGGCGGATCGAGACGCCGGCGGCGGACCTCCCGGGCGAGGATCTCCTTGCCGAGGCTCCGGCTGACCGTCTCCTCCTCGTGGTTCACCCACTGTTTGATCTTCTGCCGCGCGCGCGCGGTCCGGACGTGACTCAGCCAGTCGCGGCTGGGCTTGGCCGAGGTGCTGGTGAGGATCTCGACCGTGTCGCCGCTCTTGAGCTCCCGATGCAGCGGTGCGATCCGGCCATTCACCTTGGCGCCCTGGCACTTGAGGCCCACCTCGGTATGCACGTGGAAGGCGAAATCGATTGCGGTGGAGCCTTTCGGCAACCGTTTCACGTCGCCCTGGGGGGTGAAGATGAAGATCTCGTCCTGATACAGGTCGATCTTGAGGAACTCGAGGAACTCCTCGGGGCTGTGGGTGTCCTGCTGCAGCTCCAGCAGCTGGCGGAACCAGCCCAGATGCTGGTCCAGCTCGTCCGGAGTGCCGTCGCGCTTGTAGACCCAATGGGCCGCGATGCCGTACTCGGCAGTGCGGTGCATGTCCTGAGTTCGGATCTGCACTTCGAACAGTTGTCCGCCCGGACCGAAGATCGTGGTGTGCAGCGACTGGTACGCGTTCGACTTGGGACTCGCGATGTAGTCCTTGATGCGCTCCTGGATCGGAGTCCAATTGTGGTGGATGATACCCAGCACGTGATAACAGTCCGGCACCGAGCGGACGATGACTCGCACGGCCATGAGATCGTAGATCTCGTCGAACGCCTTGGCCCGCTTCTTCATCTTCTGAAAGATCGACCAGAGGTGCTTGGGCCGGCCGGTAACCTCGAACCAGTCGATGCCCGCCTCCTCCAGCTCGAAGTCGAGCGGGGTCTTGAGCTTCAGGATGGTCTGCTCGCGGACTGCCCGCTTGGCCGCTACCTGGGAGGCAAGATCGCGGTACTCCTCCGGCTCCAGGAACTTGAACGCCAGGTCCTCCAGCTCCGCCTTGATCCCGGCCATACCGAAGCGGTGCGCCAGCGGGGCATAGATCTCCCGGGTCTCCAACGCTATGCGAGCCCGGCGCTCGGGCGGCAGGTGTTCCAGCGTACGCATGTTGTGGAGCCGGTCGCCCAGCTTGATGATGATGACCCTGGCGTCCTTGGCGATGGAAAGCAGGAGCTTGCGGTAGTTCTCGACCTGCTCCTCGGCGGAGGAGTGAAAGGTCAGGCTGGAAATCTTGGTGAGCCCGTCCACGATCCCGGCCACCTCGGGACCGAACTCCCGGGCGATGTCCTCCATCCGCACGTCCGAGTCCTCGACCACGTCGTGCAGCAAGGCAGCCGCGATGGTGGTGCTGTCCAGCAGCTGCTCGGCCAGGATCAGCGCGACGGCGATGGTATGGGAGACGAAATCCTCGCCCGACATCCGCTTCTGGCCCCGGTGCGCGGACGCGCTGAAGCGAAGGGCCCGGTCAACCAGCTCGAGGTCGAGGCGGTCCGCGTGCCGCTCGAGCACCGCCCTGAGGTCAGGAGCGAGCTCGGGAAGCGTCCCGGTTACAGGAGTCTTGGTTCCAGTCACAACAGTCCCGCCGCTGCGAAGCTCACGAAACGGTCTCCGGCAATGATTACATGGTCGTACACGGGCAGATCGAGGAGCTGGCCCGCCGACACCAGCTGTTTGGTGGCCGCCCGGTCCTCCGCCGAGGGGGTCGGATCGCCACTGGGATGGTTGTGGACCACGATGATCCCGGCCGCCGCCTCGGCAATGGCAGCCCGGAACACCTCCCGCGGGTGCACCAGCGAACTGTTCAGCAGCCCCCGGGTAATGAGCACCTCGCGAAGTACCTGGCTCTGACTGTCCAGCGCGAGCAGGTGGAACTCCTCCACCTGAAGATCACGGAGACGAGCACCAAACAGGCGGGTGACGTCCTCCGGTTCCCGGATCCGCTGCACCGCCGGGCGCTCCTCCCGGGCGGCGCGCGCACCCAACTCAAAGGCGGCCAGGAGACGTGCCGCCTTTGTGGGGCCGATTCCCGGCGACCGTAGCAGCTCTGCGCTGGGCCGCTGGGCCAGACGGCGCAGCGAGCCTTCGCTGACTTCCAGTAGCCGGGAGGCCAGCTCCAGGA
Source organism: uncultured Gemmatimonadales bacterium (assembly GCA_963846435.1). GTDB lineage: Bacteria > Gemmatimonadota > Gemmatimonadetes > Gemmatimonadales > GWC2-71-9 > CAVVWJ01. The sequence goes on from CAWJVX010000001.1 coordinate 570,342, forward strand.
CGTCCTGACCGCCTCCACCCGTACCTAACAGGATGGCGAGAAGTTCGGCGGTCGTCAACGCAGGGGGGCCTAGGGACCAGAGCCGCTCCCGGGGGCGGTCGGCATCGGAAAGGGTGGAAATGGGCAGGGCCATGGCATCAGGATAGCGGTGCCTGGGAGTCGCGCCGGGTCCATTATGATACGGAGAGGACGGAAGTTACGCGCTTCTAACGTCCCTGGCCGTGGCACTTTTTGTACTTCTTGCCGGAGCCACAGGGACAGGGGTCATTCCGGCCGGCCTCGGGCACAGCCGCCGTGGCTCGCCCAACCGGCCCCAGGGAGCTGTTGACCGCGGGTCCGACCGGGGGTGGGGGGGCCACCCGGCGGGCGGGCGCAGCGAACAGGTCGTCGGCACCGTTCGGCTCGGGCGGCGGTGGTGCGGGCGCCCGGCGGGCCCTGGGCTCGGGCGGCGGCGGATCCGCGCTCACCTGGATCTTGAAGAAGCGTTCCGTAAACGTGGACTGGATGTCATGCATCAGGTCTTCGAACATCTCGAACGCCTCCCGCTTGTACTCCACGAGAGGGTCCTTCTGGCCCCAGGCGCGGTACTGGATGGCGTTCCGCAGCTGGTCGAGGTCGTACAGGTGGTCCTTCCACCGCTCGTCGAGTACCGACAGCATCACCTGTGACAGCACCTGACTGTCCACCTCGGGTATGCCGATCGTCTTCCCGAAGTCACCCAGGTACTTGATCTTGCGCCGGAAGGTTTCCTCGCCTTCAGCCCGGGCCGCTTCGGCCATCTTGTCGATAGTCGGCGTGGCATCGGCATCGACGACGGCATCGACCGTGACGAGGTACTGGAGGGTGAGCGCCTCGCGCAGTCCGCCCCGGTCGTATTCCTCCGGGCTCGATGCGCCGGCCAGGAACTGGTTGACCGCTCGCTCCAGAGCCATCTCGATCATGCGCCGCGCCTCGGCCTTCAGCTCCTCACCCCGCTCCAGCGCGAACAGACGCAGCGAGTAAATAACCTCCCGCTGCTGATTCATCACGTCGTCGTACTCCAGCAGCCGCTTCCGCTGCTGGAAGTTCTGCAGCTCGACCCGCTTCTGCGCCTGCTCGATGGCCCGGGTGACCAGGCCCCCGGTGATGACTTCTCCTTCTTCCGCCCCGCTCTTGTCCATCCACCGGGCAATCCGGTCGGAGCCGAAGAGCCGCATCAGGTCGTCTTCGAGCGAGAGAAAGAAAATCGTCTGCCCCGGATCTCCCTGCCGGCCAGAGCGGCCCCGGAGCTGCCGGTCAATACGGCGCGACTCGTGTCGTTCGGTGCCGATGATCTGGAGGCCGGCCTCAGGAGACGCCAGATCCAGATCTTTGCCCAGTTTGATGTCGGTGCCCCGGCCCGCCATGTTGGTGGCGATCACGATGGCCGCCTTCTGCCCGGCTCCCGCTACGATCTCGGCTTCGCGCTGGTGGTACTTGGCATTCAGCACTTCATGCTTGAGGCCGCGGCGCTTCAGCTGGCGTGAGAGGGTCTCGGAGACATCCACGTTCACGGTGCCGATCAGGACCGGCCAGCCGAGCTGGTGCAGCCGTTCGACCTCGGCCATGATCGCGTCGTGCTTTTCCTTCCGGGTCTTGTAAATCCGGTCGGCCTGGTCGAGCCGCCGGATCGGCCGGTGGGTCGGGATGACGTTGACGTCCAGACCGTAGATCTGATAGAACTCGGTCTCCTCCGTCTCGGCCGTTCCGGTCATCCCGGCCAGCTTGTCGTACATCCGGAAGTAGTTCTGAATAGTGATGGTAGCGAAGGTCTGGGTCTCTCCTTTGACCTGCACTCCTTCCTTGGCCTCCACCGCCTGGTGCAGCCCATCGGCCCAGCGCCGGCCGGTCATAACCCGCCCGGTGAACTCGTCCACGATCATCACCTGGCCCTCCTGCACCAGGTAATCCACTTCCTTCTCGTACAGGACGTGGGCTTGCAGCAGCTTATGGATGATGTGGAGCTTTTCGCTCTTGATGGCGTAATCGGACTCGACCTGGCGGCGGCGCTCGATGCGCTCGAGCGGTGACAGATCCGGATCCCGATCGATGGCGTGGATCTCCTCCGAGATGTCCGGCACCAGGAACAATTCCGGATCGTTCGGGGACATGGCCTCCGCGCCCCGGTCGGTGAGATGGACGGAATGTCCCTTCTCGTCCAGGACGAAGTAGAGCGTCTCCTCCAGGTCCCGCATGCTCTGCTTCTTCATGGGCAGCTTGCGATCGGCGATCGCGTCGAGCTCCATCCGCTGCACCATCTGCTTGATCCCGGTCTCGTTCAGGACCTTGAGCAGCCGCTTGTTCTTGGGCATGCCCAACCGCGCCTGGTAAAGCTTCAGGGCCGCATCGTTGCCCTTCTTGGGGTCTTCCAGGATCTTCTCGGCTTCGGCCAGCAGGGTATTCACGACCCCGGTCTGCTTCCGGACCAGCTCGGCCACCTGGCGGCTGAATTGGGCGTACTTCTCGTCGGTCTCGTTGCCCACCGGCCCGGAAATGATGAGCGGGGTGCGGGCCTCGTCGATGAGGATGGAGTCCACCTCGTCGATGATGGCGTAGGCATGCTCCCGCTGAACCCGCTGTTCGAGGGAGAACACCATGTTGTCGCGCAGGTAATCGAAGCCGAACTCGTTGTTGGTTCCGTAGGTGATGTCGGCGAGATAGGCGGCGCGGCGCTCGGGCGAGGAGGGCTCAGTGTCGTCGAGGCAGGCGACCTCCAGCCCGAGATACTTGAACACATGACCCATCCACTGCGAATCGCGCCGGGCCAGGTAGTTGTTGACGGTGACCAGGTGGGCACCGCGGCCGGCCAGGGCGTTGAGGTAGAGCGGCAGGGTGGCCACCAGTGTCTTGCCCTCGCCGGTGGCCATCTCCGCGATCTTGCCCTGATGTAGAACCACCCCGCCAATGAGCTGCACGTCGTACGGCACCATGTCCCAGACCAGCTCGCGTCCGGTCACCATGACAGTGGTGTTCAACAGGCGCCGGCAGGCTTCGCGCACCGTGGCAAACGCTTCCGGGAGCAGCTCGTCCAGGCCCGCGGCGAGCTCCTTCTTGTAGCGTTTGTCCAAGTCCTGGAATCGACCCTCGAGCTCATCGCGCTCGACGGGGTCGGCGCAGGCGTGCTTGGCCTCCCGAACCTCCTCCAGCTCGGCCTTGAGCGCGCCAGTGCGGGCGGCCAGACGCTCCCGAAAGCGCGGCGTCTGAGCCTTGAGCTCGGACTCGTCCAGCTGCTTGAGTCGCTCCTCATGACCGTGGATCTGATCCACGATCGGCTGAATGCGCTTGCGCTCCCGGTCGAACCGCGTGCCGAAGACCGAGGTCATCAGTGTCTTGATCATTCTGGGTCTAAATATAACCGGTGTTTGGTGATGTACTCCGCGACCGCATCGGGGACCCAGTAGCGGATGGATAGCCCCCGTTGCACCCTTCTTCGCACCTCGGTGGCCGAGATGTCGATGGCCGGGACTTCGATCGCGGTGGAGACCCAGGGGGAGTCGGCCACTGGGGTGCCGGGCCGGGAAAATACCGCGATCCGGGCCAGATCACGGAGCTGATCGGCCTCCCTCCAGGCGGGAAGGTCGGCCGCCGCATCGGCCCCGAGGAGGAGTACCCACTCCTCCCCCGGCTCCGCCTCCCGCAACTGTCTCAGGGTGTCAACCGTGTAGGAGGGACCCGGCCGCTGCAGCTCACTCCGCTCAACGCCGAGCCCCGGCATCCCGGCGACCGCGAGCGACAGCATGGCCGCCCGATGATCCGCGGAGGTGCGGTGCTGGCCGATCTTGAAGGGTTGTTCCCGGGCAGGAACGAATCGAAGCGAGTCCAGCTTGAGCTTCTCGGCCGCGACCTTTCCGACGATCAGGTGGCCATGATGCACGGGATCGAACGACCCCCCGAAGAGGCCGATCATTCCCCGGTCAGGCCCCGGTGGGATCCGTGGGGCAGACTTCTTTGGCTCCCGGCGCCCGGGGATGGAACCGCCGGATGTAGTCGCAGGTTTCCCGGACATCCTCGCGGTATCCCAGCGTCTTGTAGGCTTGCACCAGCTTCACCAACGCCTCCGGAGCCACCACTGACTTGGGATAGTTTGCAATCAGATCCTTGAGGTACAGGATCGCGGAATCGTACGCCTTCAGACGGTAATAGAAGAGCGCGGCTCGGTAGGTCTTGTAGGCAAAACGCTCGTTCAGCTCCGCAATCCGGAGCTGGGCCCGTTTGGCCGCGCTGCTCGCCGGGTACCGGTTGAGCAGCTCCTGGTAAGTGGCCAGCGCCGTCTGTCCGTAGGTCGGGTCCAACTCGGGACGGCGCCAGAGGTCGGCATAGACATCGCCCACCCGCAGCAGCGCCTCCGGCGCCATGGGATGGTTCGGCGTTTCGTCCGATGCCTTGCGAAACTCACGGGCCCCCTCGAGCTGCCGGCCTCGGGCAAAATACGCCTCACCCAGCCAGAAGTGCGCCTGCGTAATGCGCGGATCTCCCGGCGGAAGCTCCAGCAGCACTCGCTCCATCAGCTTCTCCACGTCACTCCACTTCCCGTGCCGGACCGCCGTCTCCGCACTGGCCCAGAGCGAATCCAGCATCACCGGCGAGGCGCCCTCGTTGGGGCGGGATCCGGCCGAGGGGGATACCGTGGTGTTGGGCACCGGGCGTCCGCCACCGCACGCCGCGAGCAGCGCGACGAGACACAAGCCCCAACGCTGTGTCATCGCAGGATCGTTCGGACGGAATCGAACGCGGACGAGCCGCGCAGCCCTTCGAGCCGGTCTAGTGCCATTTGATAGATCGAATCCGTCTGCACGGCATCGGAAACCACCGTTCGGTAGGCCTGTGCTCCAGCGACGCTATCTCCGAGCCGCAGCCGGGCGTCACCGTAACCTACCAGGGCCCGGCGCCCGACAGTGGTGTTCGAGTCGATGCGAATAGCGGCGGCGAACCACAACACCGCATCCTGCAGCATCCCGGTCGCCTCGGCCCGAAGCCCCAGCGCCAGGGAGCAGCCGGCCACCCCTTCTTCCGCGCGGGAGCGGAGCGCCGCCATTTTGGTCCGCCGGAGGCCGGCCTGGAAGGCAGGAAGCGCCTCGCCACAGCCGCTGGTCTCCCGCAGCGCGGTAGCGTAGACCACCATGAGGGAGTCCACCGTCTCCGGATCGGGAGCCACCGCGATGGCCCCCGGAAGCACGGCCACCAGATCGGTCGCCTCGGCGCCGCGACGACGAATCAGGTCCAGGGCGTAGCGGCCGGTCGAACGGTCGGGAGCGATAGCACCCATGCCCACGACCGCCGCCTGGAGCCTTCGGGCATCGCCGGCGCGCTCTGCCGCGCGCGCCACGGACTCGAGCCCCTCCGCAGCCTCCTCCGCACGAGTGGGATCTTCGGCGGCAAGCCGGAGGTAGGCATCGGAGGCTATCTCGAGATTTCCGGTGTGGAGTGCCGCGGCTCCTGCCTTGGCCCAGACGCGGGGGTCCGGGTCTTCCTCCAGATCGAGGCGATACTCCGCCAGTGCCTCGGCGTAACGCCCCGCGGCATACGACTTGTCGCCCAGACGCTCATGGTCACCCGTCTGACCACAGCCGGCCAGCAGGGTCATCACCACCGCCCACCGGGGTGGTTCCAGCTTCACTGACCCGCCCGAGAGAGCATCGCGAGATACGCCTCGACTCGGGCATTTTCGGGACGCCGAGCCAGACAGCCCTCCCACACCGACCGGGCTCCCCCAGCATCACCCGACAGGTAATGGGCCAGACCCAGCGCGGCCTCGGCATCCACGAAATTCGGCCGGGCACCGACCACCTCTTCCAGGGCTTCGCGGGCTTCCAGAGGGCGGCCTATCTCGAGGAGCAGCCGCGCCATTCGATAGCGCAGGTCGTGAAACTCGGGGCCCAGCTCGAGCGCGGACTCATACTGCACGATGGCTCGGTCGATCGCTCCCGCGCTGGCATAGCTTTCGGCCAGTTCGGCGTGACGGTTTGCCAGCTGGGCGGCAACCGGTCCGGGAAGCCCGCCGGTGGGTTTCGAGAGGTGCTGGGCCGCGCGGCCGAATGCATCCTGGGCCTCGTCGGTTCGGCCGAGCTCATTGAGCACCAGGCCCTGATGGATCAGGGCTTCGACATAGTGGGGGTTGAGCTCCAACGCCCGCCGGAGTTCTTCCAGCGCACGCTCGGCTTGGCCGAGCAATGAGAGTGACACACCGAGAAGATGATGAACGTCGGCAAACGCCCGTCCGGAGTCGACCACCGATTCCAGCAGATGAACCGCCCCGTAATAGTCCTGCACGACGAATCGCTCCCGGGCGCGTGCCAGCAGGAGCTCAGTCTGCCCGGCCATAGGCCTCCCGAAACCATCGAGTGAACCGACGAATCCCATCGGGGAACGGCGTCTTCGGCGCATATCCCAGCACCGCACCGGATTTCGTGAGGTCGGCTGCGGTCCGCTGCACATCGCCGGGCTGCATGGGACCCCACTCGATCTTGGGCTCGATGCCCAACGCGGCTGCAATCTCGGCGACCATCGCCTCGGTCGGCACCGAACGGCTGCCACCGAGATTGAAGGTCTCCACCCCGACCGGCGCGGTTGCAGTCCAGGCCACGGCGGCGAGAACCCCGGCCACGATGTCGTCGCAGTAGGTGTAGTCGCGGGCCTGGGTCCCGTCCCCGAACAGGGTCAGGGTCCGGCCTTCCACCATCTTCCGCGCAAACGCGTGGATGGCAAGATCAGGCCGCTGCCGGGGGCCATAAACGGTAAAGAAGCGGAGTGACGCGGCCCTGAAACCGTAGATCGGGGCCACCGAGCCGAGGAACAGCTCGCCGGCGCGCTTGGTGGCCGCGTAGGGCGAAACCGGCGCCGTGGCAGTGGCGTCTTCCCTGAACGGCACCGGAGTGCTGTCCCCGTACACCGAGGAAGACGAGCCAAAGACGATTCGGCTCACGCCAGCCTGCCGCGCGGCTTCAAGCACCGCGGCGGTGCCAGTGACATTGGCCCGGGCGTACCCGACCGGGTCAGCCAGCGAGGGCCGCACTCCAGCCTTGGCTGCCAGGTGCACGATCACGGTGTCGGGTGTGAGCAGGGCCCGGAGAGCGGGGACATCGAGCATGTCCTGCTCCCGGAAGGAGAACCCCCGTGCCTGGCCCACCTCGGCCAGGTTCTGTTCCTTCATGGCGCGGGGATAGAAGGGATCAAAATTGTCGACCCCTATGATCTCATCTCCCTGGGCCGAGAGCGCCTCCACCAGATGAGATCCGATGAAGCCGGCCGCACCTGTCACCAGGACCCGAGTCACCGGCTCGCCCGACCGATCCCATGATATTCGAAGCCCAGGGTGGCCATTCTCTCGGGATCATACAGGTTCCGGCCGTCGATGAGCAGCGGACGCCGGAGCAGCTTGCGGACCCGCTCGAAGTCGGGGTTCCGGTAGACCAGCCACTCGGTCATGACAATGAGGGCGTCGGCTCCATGGGCGGCACTGTAGGGATCGGCCGCGTACATCACTCGATCACCGAAGATCATCCGGGCCGAATCGGTGGCCTTGGGATCATGGGTCTGCACCCTTCCCCCGGCGGCGAGCAGCCCCTCAATGAGGGGGATAGTCGGGCTTTCCCGCATGTCATCGGTCTCGGCCTTGAACGCCAGGCCCCAGAGACCCACGATCTTGCCCTTGAGGTCCTTTCCCAGATAGCGCAACGTCTTCTGGAGGACGACCAGCTTCTGGCATTCGTTGACTTCTTCGACCGCCTTCAGCACGTCCAGCGAGAGGCCGAGGTCGTCCGAGGTCCGGATCAACGCCTTTACGTCCTTCGGAAAGCAGGATCCGCCGTACCCCGGGCCGGGATAGAGGAAGGCACGTCCGATTCGCTGATCCGACCCGATGCCCAGGCGGACGTTGTTGACATCGGCACCAACCAGCTCGCAGAACAGCGCGATCTGATTCATGAACGAGATGCGCGTGGCCAGCATGGCGTTGGCCGCGTACTTGGTAACCTCGGCTGACGCGATATCCATGAAGAGGACCCGGTTGCCGCCCTGCCGGGTGAAGGGCGCGTACAGCTCCCCCATCACCTCCCGCGCCTCCTCGTTGTCCACCCCCACCACCACGCGATCGGGCTTCATGAAATCTTCAATCGCGGCGCCCTCCTTGAGGAACTCGGGGTTGGAGCACACCGCGAACGGAATATCGGTTTCTGCCTTGACCGCGGCACGCACCTTCTCTGCGGTGCCGACGGGCACGGTGGACTTGGTAACCACGATCTTGGGCTCGTTCATGTGGCGACCCACCTCGCGAGCCACCGCCAGAACGTGCTTCAAATCGGCCGAGCCGTCCTCGCCGGGAGGGGTTCCCACCGCGATGAAGATGACTCGCGAGCTTTGAATCGCCGCGCGGATGTCGGTGGTAAAGGTCAGCCGTCCTTCCTCCTGGTTGCGCTTTACCATGGGTTCGAGACCAGGCTCGTAGATCGGCACCTCGTTGCGCTGCAACCGCGCGATCTTGTCCGCGTCGACGTCGACACAGATGACATCGTTGCCTGTTTCGGCCAGGCATGCTCCGGCCACCAGCCCGACATATCCGCTTCCGATCACCGCCACGTGCATGTCAAACCTCTTTCGGTATCGCGTTGCGAGTGTCCACCACCAGCTTGGCGTGCTGCTTGATCATTCGATAATCCACGGCCGTATGATCCGTGACCACCATGACGCAGTCGGCGGAGGCCACCGCTTCCGGGGTCAGCTCGACCGACCGGAACTCCCGGCCGTCCTCGCGAAAGCGAGGCACGTGCGGGTCATAATAGCTCACCCGGGCCCCCTGCCCTTCGAGCAGGCGAATGATGTCGAGCGCGGGACTCTCCCGGATGTCTTCGATGTTCCGCTTGTAGGCCACGCCCAGCACCAGTACCGACGCGCCCTGTACCGCTTTTCCCTGGCCGTTGAGCGCCTCGGAGAGCTTGCGCACCCAGAACATGGGCATCTCGGTATTCAGCTCCCCGGCCAGATCGATGAACCGGGTCTTGTAATTGAGCCCCCTCATCTTCCAGGCGAGGTAGTGGGGATCGATCGGAATGCAGTGGCCACCCAGCCCCGGGCCGGGAAGGAATTTCATGAAGCCGAAGGGCTTCGTCGCCGCGGCATCGATCACCTCCCAGACGTCGACCCCCAACATGTCGCAGACGATGGCCATCTCGTTCACCAGCCCGATATTGACGCTGCGGAAGGTGTTCTCCAGCAGCTTGACCAGCTCGGCCGCTTCCGTGGTGGTCACCGGAACCAGGGTGTCGATCGCCGGCTGGTAGAGTGCTACCGCCACCGCCCGGCAATCGGCGGTGATTCCCCCCACCACCTTGGGTGTGTTCCGGGTTCCGTAGCTCTGATTCCCCGGGTCCACCCGTTCGGGGCTGAAGGCCAGGAAGAAGTCCTTGCCCACTTTCAGCCCGGTGCTCTCGAGCGCGGGCAGCATGATTTCCCGGGTGGTGCCGGGATACGTGGTGCTCTCCAGGATGATCGCCTGGCCCCGACGCAGCCGCTTCTTTACCGCCTCGGTCGCGGCCACGATGAAGCTGACGTCCGGATCCTTGAATTTCGAGAGCGGCGTCGGCACGCAGATCGAGATCGCGTCCGGCTCGGACAGGCGCGACATGTCGGTCGTTGCGCTGAACCGGCCGCACTCCATGGCCCGCTCCAGCTGCGCATCGGTGACGTCCTTGACGTGTGAGCGCCCGTCATTGAGCCCCTCGACCACGTCGGGGCTGACGTCGAACCCGAGGACCCGATAGCCGGCACGTGCCAGCTCGACCGCCAGGGGCAGCCCCACGTAGCCGAGTCCGACGATCCCGAAGAGGATCTGCCGGCGTTCGGCTTTGGCGATCAGGTCCTGGGTTACACTCATTCGGCTCGGCTCAGCGGTAGAAGGACTGCACCGTTTCGATGACCGCGTCCTGCTGTTCCCGTCTCAGCTCGGGATATATCGGCAGCGACAGCACCGAATCCATCGCGGCCTCCGCGACCGGGAGGCTCCCGCGGCGGTACTTCAAGTGCGCGAAGCAGGGCTGTAGGTGCAGCGCGAGCGGGTAGTACACCGCGTGCCCGATGCCCCTGGACTTCAAATGGGCCTGGAGCTCGTCGCGGCGCGGCACCTGGATGGTGTACTGGTGAAAGATGTGGTCGTTGGCCGGGTCGACGTGCGGCGGGCAGATCTCCGGGTGGCTGCTGAAGGCCGCCGTATAGCGGGCCGCATTGCGCTTGCGCGCCTCGGTCCACGCCGGCAGGTGCGGCAGTTTGGCCAGGAGGACTGCGGCCTGGAGCGAGTCCAGCCGGCTGTTGGTGCCCACCTCTTCGTGCAGGTACTGTCGCGACCCTCCGTGCAACCGGAGCCGCCCCAGCCGTTGGGCCAACGCGTCGTCCTGCGTCACCATCAAGCCGGCGTCGCCCCAGGCACCGAGGTTCTTGGTGGGGAAGAAGGAGAGCGTACCCACGCTCCCCAGCTCACCGGACATCCGCCAGCTGCCATCGACCTTCCGGCGGGCCCCGATGGACTGGGCCGCATCCTCGATCACCGGCAGCCCATGTCGGGCGGCAATGGGCAGGATCTCTTCCATGGCCGCAAGCTGGCCGAAGAGGTGAACTACAATGATGGCCCGGGTGCGGGGAGTAATGGCCGCCTCGATGGCTCGGGGCGAGATGTTGAAGGTGGCCGGGTCGATATCCACAAAGACCGGCGTGCCCCCCGCATTGTGGACCGTGCCAGCCGTGGCGAAGAAGGTGAACGGGGTCGTGACCACCTCGTCACCCGGCTGCAGCTCCAGGGCCATGAGCGGTAACAGCAGCGCATCGGTGCCGCTGGCGCAGGCGATCCCGTGCTTGGCATGGGACAGCCGCGCCACCTCGGATTCCAGTCGCGCTACTTCCGGACCCATGATGAAGCCCTGCCGTTCGATGACGGCCATCATGGCTGCGAGTACCTCATCCTTGATGGTCTGGTACTGCGCCACCAGATCGAGCAGGGGTACGTTCACCGGAGACCTATGGGGAAGGACACGGAACCTTCGGCAGCCAGAGAAGTTAGCCGAGTGGCCGGGGTGGGTCAATCAGGCGCAGAAGCCCGTCGGTTTCGCGATAGGACGCGCCGCAGGCACCGCAGGCGGCTCGCCCCTCCCGGGGTTGTAGCCGGACCCCGCATTGGCACATCCACCCCACCCTGCGTGCCGGTACCCCGACCATCAGGGCAAACGGGGGGACGTCACTCCGGACCACGGCCCCGGCCCCGATGAAGCTGTATTCGCCGAGGGTAACCCCGCAGAGAATTGTGGCGTTGGCCCCAATCGAAGTTCCCCGGCGAACCCGGGTCGGTTGATACTCCGACTTGCGAGGCACGTGGCTCCGCGGATTTACCACATTGGTGAAGACACAGCTCGGCCCGCAGAACACGTCGTCCTCCAGCACGACTCCCTCGTAGATGGACACGTTGTTCTGCACCTTCACATTATTGCCCAGCCGGGCCCCGGACATGACCACGACGTTCTGGCCCAGGTTGCAACGCTCACCGATGACCGCCCCAGGCATGATGTGGCAGAAATGCCAAATCTTGGTGCCTTTGCCGATCGCGGCGCCGTCATCGACGTATGAAGACTCGTGCACGAAGTAGTCGGACATAGTCATCCTAAAGACGTGAACGGTAAACGGTAAACGGTAAACGGAGCCGCCGCCCCACCCCCGTCCACTGTTCACTGTTCACTGTTCACTGTTCACGCTGTTAAGGTACTCGCCCCGACTCCCGATCAGCTTCACCTCCGGCTCCAGCTTCACACCGAATCGATCCTGGACCGTTCGCTGCACATGCTCGATCAGCTGTTTCACGTCCGCAGCGGTGGCGTCGCCGGTGTTCACGAAGTAGTTCGCGTGCATCGGTGAGACCTGAGCCCCGCCGACCTTGAAGCCCTTGAGTCCGGCCGCCTCGATCAGCTGGCCGGCGGTGCGGTCTTTGCCCGCCTGCTTCCAGCTCGGACCGGCCGGATTCTTGAAGACGCTGCCGCAGCACGGCTGATTGAACGGGGTACCTCGCTGGCGCCACTCGAACATCTCGGAGATCGCCTCGTCCAGCTGGGCCTGATCCTGTTGCCGCAGGCGCACTGTGGCCTCCAGCACGATCCGCCCATCAAGGCCGCTGCGCCGGTAGGTGAACGGGATATCGGCCCGTGCCAGGACGGTATCCCTCCCGTCCGCATCGACAACCGTTATCCGCTCGACGATCTGGGACCAGTCCCCGCCGTGACACCCGGCATTCATGTAGACCCCTCCACCCACGGTGCCAGGCACCCCCACGAAGATGTGCAGGCCGGCAAAGCCGGCCTCAGTTGTACGCCGGGCTGCGATCGGGGCCGGCAGTCCCGCTCCTACCGTCCAGTCGTCGTCCTGCCGCTCCAGACGGTCCAGCCCCTTCCCCAGGCGGATGACCAGGGCATCCAGCCCTTCATCCGGCAGCAGGAGGTTGGAGCCGAGGCCGATGGCAAACCACGGCACACCCGCTTCCCGAGCCAGCGTCAATGCGGCTCCGACATCCTCGGGAGTGGCCGGCAGGAGAACAGTGGCCGGCCCGCCGATTCGATAGGTCGAGTATCGCCCAACCGGCTCCGCCTCGCGGACCTTGCCACCCACCCGTCCGCGAAGCGCCTGAACGAATTTGGGATCCCGGGCGGTCAACCCATCCACTCCGGCGACATCTCCCGGGCGAGCGCGTGCCACTCCTGCAGCGCCCGCACCTCGCCGCTCCGGCTGCGGAGCGCGATGATGGCGTCGCAGGCCGCCGAGGCCGCCGACAGCGTGGTGGTATAGGGAACCCGATGCTGGAGGGCGGCACGGCGAATCGCGTAATCATCCTGCTGCGTCAGCTTGCCCAGGGGAGTGTTGATCAGAAGCTGAATTTGCCCGGAAACCAGCAGGTCAATGGCGTTGGGGCGTCCTTCGTACACCTTGAGCACCCGCTCGGTCGGTATGCCGCGGGCTCGGAGGTAGCGGGCGGTGCCTTCGGTCCCCAGCACCCGAAAACCGAGGGCGTGAAACCGGCGCGCAATCGGGACCACGTTAGCCTTGTCGTGGTCGTTCACCGTCACGAATACCGAGCCTTCGAGTGGGAGGGCTCCATCGGCCGATATCTGCGCCTTGGCGAATGCCATCCCGAACGAATCGGCGATGCCCATGACCTCGCCAGTCGAGCGCATCTCCGGCCCAAGGATGAGATCCACACCCTGCAGCTTGCTGAAGGGAAACACGGCCTCCTTGACGGCGACATACGGCTGGAGCACATCATCGTGCAGGCCAAGCTCTTCCAGCGTCTTGCCCACCATCACCGCGGCGGCCAGGCTGGCCAGTGGCACTCCTGTGGTCTTGGAGACGAAGGGCACCGTCCGGGACGCGCGCGGGTTGACCTCGAGCACGTAGACCACCCCATTCTTGATGGCGTACTGCACGTTGAGCAGGCCCACCACCCCGAGACGATCGGCGAATGCTCGGGTGTGGCGCCGCATCTCTTCCACCTGGTCCTCGGTGATCAGGTAGGGCGGCAGGACGCAGGCCGAGTCGCCGGAGTGGATGCCGGCGTCTTCGATGTGCTGCATTACCCCACCGATGACACAGCGGTTGCCATCCGCAATGGCGTCCACATCTGCCTCGAAGGCGTCCTCCAGGAAGCTGTCGATAAGAACGGGATGTTCCGGAGACACCCTCGCCGCCCGTTCGAAGTAATTGCGCAGTGAGCTGTCGTCGTACACGATCTCCATGGCCCGGCCCCCCAGGACGTAGGAGGGACGCACCAGCACCGGGTACCCGACGCGGGCGGCCACCGCCACCGCCTCCGCGACCGACTGGGCTACGCCGCTCGGCGGCTGCGCCACGCCCAACTCCCGGGTAATCGCCTCGAACTTTCCGCGGTCTTCCGCCAGATCAATGGCATCGGAGGAGGTGCCCAGGATGCGCACCCCCTCCCGCTCCAGGGCTCGCGCCAGGCGGAGTGGGGTCTGACCGCCGAGCTGCACCACCACCCCGATGGGCTCCTCCACCGCGACGACCTCGAGCACGTCCTCCAGCGTAAGAGGCTCGAAGTAGAGGGCGTCGGAGATATCGAAGTCGGTGGACACCGTCTCCGGGTTGGAGTTCACCATCACGGTCCGGTACCCCAGCTCGCGGAATGCCATGGCGGCTCGTACGCAGCAGTAGTCGAACTCGACGCCCTGCCCGATCCGGTTGGGCCCGCTCCCCAGAATCAGCACCGTCTGCTCGCCACTCGGCCGGGCTTCGTTCTCCTCGTCGTAGGAGGAGTAGAGGTACGGCGTCGAGGAGGGGAACTCACCGGCACAGGTGTCCACGGTCTTGTAGGCCGGCCGAATCCCGAGTCGATGGCGCTCGGCTCGAACGGCCGCTTCAGTGGTGCCGCGAAGATCGGCCAGCTGGCGGTCGGAGAATCCGAGTCGCTTCATCTTCAACAACTGGTCTTTGGCTTCGGCGGCTGACGCACCCTTTCCCCCTGCGCCGCCACGCTGCCCTGCCCTGCTGCCCTGCCACTCCCTCTCAGCCTCCAGGAGCTCCTCGAGCTGATGCAGAAACCAGGGGTCGATGCCGGTCCGGTCGGCGATGGCCTCCACGGAGGCGCCGAGCTGAAGAGCATGCTTGATCTGGAAGACCCGCTCCGGCGTCGGCGTCCTGATCGCCGCGAGCACGCCCTCCCGGCTGGTATCCTGAAGCCGGTCGTCGGCCGGAGACGCGCCGGTCACCCAGCCCGCTCGATCCACCTCCAGCCCCCGGAGACCCTTCTGGAACGCTTCCTTGAAGGTGCGCCCGATGGCCATGACCTCGCCGACCGACTTCATCTGGGTGGTCAGGGTGGGATCGGCGGCCGGGAATTTCTCGAAGGCGAAACGGGGAATCTTTACCACCACATAGTCGAGCACCGGCTCGAACGACGCCGGGGTGGTCTTGGTGATGTCGTTGGGCAGCTCGTCCAGCCGGTATCCCACGGCCACCTTGGTTCCGATGCGGGCGATGGGAAAGCCGGTAGCCTTGGAGGCCAGGGCGGACGAGCGGGAGACGCGGGGGTTCATTTCGATGACCAGCTGCTCGCCGGTGGTGGGGCTCACGGCGAACTGGATGTTGCAGCCGCCGGCGGCCACCCCGATCTCCCGAATGATGCGGATGGCGGCATCCCGCATCACCTGGTACTCCCGGTCCGTCAGGGTCATGACCGGTGCGACGGTAATCGAATCGCCGGTGTGCACGCCCATGGGGTCGAGATTCTCGATGGAGCAGACGATCACCACGTTATCGGCCCCGTCCCGCATGACTTCGAGCTCGAACTCCTTCCAGCCGATGATGCTCCGCTCGACCAGCACTGACCCGACCGGGGAGAGATCCAGTCCCCGCCGAACCAGGGTCTCGAACTCCTCCCGGTTGTAGGCAATCCCGCCGCCCGAACCGCCCAGGGTGTAGGAGGGGCGGAGGATGGCGGGATATCCGGTGGACTCCACCGTATCGAGCGCCTCGTCCAGGCTCTTGATCGTACGCCCTTCCGGTGTGGCGAGCCCGATGCGCTGCATCGCCTGGGCGAACTCCTCCCGATCCTCGGCCAGGCGGATGGCTCGCTCGTTGGCACCGATCAGCTCGACCCCGAAGCGTTCCAGGGTTCCGTTCCGCTGAAGCGCCATGGCCACGTTGAGCGCGGTCTGACCGCCCATGGTGGGCAGGAGCGCCTGGGGCCGCTCCCGCTCGATCACCTTGGCCACCCACTCGGGTGTGACCGGCTCGATATAGGTCCGGTCCGCCAGCTCGGGATCGGTCATGATCGTGGCGGGATTCGAATTGACCAGAACTACCCGGTACCCCTCCTCCTTGAGCGCCTTCACCGCCTGGGTTCCCGAGTAGTCGAATTCGGCGCCCTGGCCAATCACGATGGGCCCGGACCCGATGAGCAGAATGGTCGACAGATCGGTGCGCTTAGGCATTCACCATTTCCCGAAGAGTCTGCTCCAGAGTAAACCGGGGCGACCAGCCGGTCGCTTGCCGAAGCTTGCTTGCATCGCCGACAAGATACTGGATGTCGCCCGGTCTCATCAGCGAGGGATCGGGCACCGGCCTGACCCTGGCGCCGACCATCTCCGCCAGCCGGCTGAACAGCTCCCGGAGAGTCACGCCTTCTCCCCGGGCGATGTTGTACGCCTCGCCTGGTGATCCCCGGGTCAAGAGGGTGACATAGGCGGCGGCGACATCGCGAACGTCGAGCAGGTCGCGCACCGGATCCAGATTGCCGGTCCGTACCTCGCTCGCGCCGGAGGCCTGGGCGGCGCGAAGCCGTTGCAGAAAAGCCGGGACGACATACACCGGCAGCTGTCCGGGACCGGTGTGGGGAAACGCACGCGCGATCACCACCCGGAGACCGGTGCGCCGCCAGGCCTCGAGCGCCGCGACTTCCGCCCCGACCTTGCTCGCGGCGTAAGGCGACTGAGGCAACATCGGGTCGGTCTCCACCCGAAGCGACGCCGGGCCATTGCCGTAAACCTCAGCGCTGGACACCACCAGCAGCAGCGGATCGGCACCGAGGTTGGCTCGGAGCGTCACGGCCGCGTCGACCAGCCGGGCCGTTCCGGCCGCGTTGACCACCCAGGCGCGGCCGGGATCTTGCCGCGCCTCGCTGCCGGATGCCACGGCGGCGAGGTGCACAATTGCCTCGAACGGGCGACTGAGGGCGGCGGAGACCGATGCGGAATCGGTCACCTCGAGCGGCAGGAGCGATACCACCTTTCGTGATTGCGGCCCCAGCCAGCGCTCGGCCGGCTCCCCACCCGGCCGGCAGCCGGCCGATACCTCGTGACCCGAATCCACCAGCTGCTCCACCAGGTGCCGGCCAACGAAACCGTCTGCGCCGGTCACCAAAACTCTCATCAGCGCACAGCCTTCACTGGCGGCCGCTCAGGCGCTCGAGATCGGCATCCACCATCATCGCTACCAGCTCGCGGAATCCTACCTTGGGAGTCCAACCGAGGTCCTTGCGAGCCTTGGATGGATCGGCCAGCAGCAGATCGACCTCGGCCGGCCGCATGAATTTGGGATCCGTAACCACGTAGTCCTGCCAGTTGAGTCCCAGATGGCCGAATGCCGCCTCCACCAGCTCCCGAACGCTGTGCGCCTGACCGGTGCCAATGACGTAGTCCTGCGGAGTGGGCTGCTGGAGCATCCGCCACATCGCATCCACGTAATCGCCCGCAAAGCCCCAGTCGCGACGGGCGTCGAGGTTCCCCAATCGGAGCTCGCGCGCGCGACCTAGCTTGATCCGGGCAGCCGCCTCGGTCACTTTGCGAGTGACGAACTCGATTCCCCGCCGGGGAGACTCGTGATTGAAGAGGATCCCGCTCACGGCGAAGAGATTGTAGGACTCCCGATAGTTTACCGTGATCCAGTGACCGTAGACCTTGGCGACCCCATAGGGTGAACGGGGATAGAACGACGTGGTCTCGCGTTGAGGTGTCTCGGCCACCCGGCCGAACATCTCGGACGAGCTCGCCTGATAGAACTTGGCGGCCGGATGGACCAGTCTGATCGCCTCCAGGATCCGAGTCACGCCCAGCGCGGTGAATTCCCCGGTGAGGACCGGTTGAGTCCAGGAAGTCGGCACGTAGGACTGTGCGGCCAGATTGTAGACCTCATCCGGCTGGGTGTCCTGCAAGACCACGGTGAGCGAGTGCTGGTCGAGCAGGTCGGCTGCCACCACCTCGATGCGGTCCAGGAGATGCTCGATCCGTTCGTAGCTGTGATGGCTGGTGCGACGCACGACCCCCACCACCTCGTAGCCCTTCGACAGAAGGAGCTCGGCGAGGTAGGAGCCATCCTGGCCGGTGACGCCGGTGATCAGCGCTTTGGGCACGGCGGCCGGAAAGTGTGAGGTTGTGTCATATGGCCAAGCTCGCTAGGTTTATGGGCTTTCCGCGTTACGAACATGAGATAGGGGTGGAGCTTATGGCACGGGTATGCGCCCTCTGCGCCAAGGGGCCGGTTACCGGCAACAACGTCAGTCACGCGAATAACCGAAGCAAGCGGCGCTGGTACCCCAACCTGCAGACTGTGCGGGTTCTGGTCGAGGGTGCGCCAAAGCGGATCCGGGTTTGCACGCAGTGCCTGAAGAGTAACCGAGTCAAGAAGGCCAGCTGAGACAGGGTCTCCACATAGCGTGGCCTGAGGGCAACGAGAGGCATTGGCGGGCAGGGAAGTCCGAAAAAAGGGGACCCGAAGGTCCCCTTTCTCTTGTCAACGATGGGCCGCCACCGCCTGCTACTCCGCAAGAAGCTCGATCCGCGCGACATCAGCACCATCACCCACCCGGTGCCCCATCTTGAGAATGCGGGTGTATCCACCCGGACGAGCCGCGAAACGGGGACCGATCTCGGAGAACAGCCGCCCCAGGATCTCTCGATCCTTGATCCGCCTGCCGACCAGCCGGCGGGAATGCAGGTCGCCGCGCCGGGCCATGGTGATCAGCTTCTCGGCAAAGGGCCGCAGCTCCTTGGCCTTGGCTTCGGTGGTGATGACCCGGCCGTGGGCGAAGAGACTGGTTGCCATGTTGTTCAGCATCGCCCGCTTGTGAGTCGAGGTGCGGGAGAGCTGCCGACCCTTGGCGCGGTGCCGCATTAGAGCCCCTCTCCCGCCCCGGCAGAGGGCTGTACCACCGGAGCAACTCCCGGCCGCACGATCCGCAGCTCCAGGTCAACCTCCTCGAAGCCCATGCCGAAGTTGAGCCCCTCGCGCTGGAGCAGCTCGGCGATCTCGCTCAGGGCTTTCTCTCCTACGTTCTTCACCTTGAGCAGGTCGTCTTCGGAGAACTCCACCAGATCCTTGAGGGTCCTGATGTTCGAGTTCTTGAGCGAGTTGAGCGACCGGACCGACAGGCCGAAGTCGTCGATCGGGCGGCCGAGTCGCTGGCGCAGATTGCTGCCGGCACCACCACCCGCGGCCGAACCGGCATCGCGCATGGTCGGCACCTTGCCGAAGTCCACGAAGTACTGGAAGTGCACCTGGGCCAGAGCGGCGGCGTAGGCGATGGCGTCTTCCGGCGTGATCGTGCCGTTGGTTTCCACGGCCACGGTGAGCCGATCGTAGTCGGTACGCTGTCCCACGCGGGTTTCAGCCACCGTGAAGTTGGCCCGGCGAACCGGATTGTAGATGGCATCGATGCGAACCAGATCGATCGGCAGCGACCGGTCGGCCGGGTGCATCTCGGCTTCCACGTACCCACGACCCTTGTTGACGTAGAGCTCCATGCTCACGTCGCGGTCGTCCTGCAGCGTGAAGAGGAGATGGTCGGGGTTCTTGACCGACACGGAGCCATGCTCCT
>CAWJVX010000002.1:0-10999 GCA_963846435.1 uncultured Gemmatimonadales bacterium
CGGCCGGAAAACCGGCGGGCACGGGTTGCCATTGCATGGCGAAGTCGTGAAACCAGATGCCGACGGCGCCTAACAAAATGGCGCCGAGCGCGTACGGCAACGCGTTGGTATTCATGGAGCGGCTCCAGGAATGAGGTCCAAGGCAACGCGCAGTGTACGCTCGGCCCCGGGCTTCAGACCGTCAAGCTGCCCGAATAGGCATAGATACGGATGCCGGAGCCGATGCTGCGGCCGCTCAGCCGTGGCTGCTCAGCCGCGTCCGGGCTTCCTGACGACGATGTCGATGCTCTCGGTGTTCTGATCGAAGACGATCTCGGCTTCGCGGCGCTCGAGCTGGCGCCGCACTTGCTCGACCTTCGTGTCGAAGTCGACGTCCTGCGCGCCGTAGTCCGTGCCTTCTCGCAGCACGAACGACTGGATCACTCCCATCAGCGCGTCGGGCGACAGCTCCGTATGAGGCACGACGATGGGCGGTAGAGGGCGGTCTTCCCCGGGTTCATTCAAGCGGCGTATTTCCTCACGAGCCAGGCGGCGCCGGCGAGCATGCTGGAAACGCCGAGCATGATCCACTCGATGTGCTGGTCCGGCGCCGCGACCACGCGCGGCAGATGCAGCAGCACGACGAACGACGCCATCATTCCCGCCAGCAGCGTGGCTGCGAGGCGCGACTGGATGCCGCTCACCAGCGCGAGGCCGGCCGCGAGGTGGCCGGCGCCGGTCGCCCAGGCCCAGAAGACACCGTGGGGTGGAATCCACGACGGCACCATGCTCGCCGTGAAATCGATGTAGTTGAAGTGCGCGAAGCCGAACACGCAGGCCGAGAGACCCGCGACGATCCGCGCGATCTTCAGCAGCGTGCCACGCATCGCGCCGGCGCCGGATGCGAACAGCGCGACGCCGCCCATGGTCATGAAGGTGAATTCCGCGGCGTTCTCCATCACCGCGCTTTCAGTGATCTCGATGGTCAGCGCCACCGGGTCAAGCCCGGTCTCTTCCAGCTTGTGTGACCGGTGACCTTTCGGAGCAGGCCAGGAGATCCATATCATGGGCGCCTGTTCCGAAGACCGTGTCTCACCCATCTAGCGAGCCTCCGATGGCCAAAGCCTCCGACCGTAACCGCGATGATGCTCCACTCAACAAGAAGCTGGATGACCTCTACGAGCTCATCGAGGGCATCGAGATCGCCATGTTCACCACCCGGCGTGCGGATGGGCAGCTGGTCTCCCGACCGATGGCCACCCAGACCCAGGCAGAAGGGAGCGACCTCTGGTTCGTCACGGATGTCGAGTCGAACAAGTTGGATGAGCTGGATTTCGATCCCCATGTGAATTTGGCGTACTACCGGGACCGCACCCGGGAATGGGTCTCGGTGAGCGGCATTGCCACAGTAACGCAGGACCGGCGAGCCATCCACGAGCTCTATCAGAAGGACTGGAAAGCGTGGTTTGGCGACCAGGGCGGGGAACGGGACGGCGGCCCAGATGATCCGCGGCTCGCCCTGGTGCTGGTGGACGTGCAGTCGGTGGTCTACCTCAAGGTCAACAAGCCCTGGCCGGTGGTGCTGTTCGAGGTGGCCAGGGGCATGGCGACGGGCACGCCGCCCAAGGTGGGCGCTCAGCGGGAGCTGACCGGGGAGGAAGTCGACCAGGGGCGGTAGCAACCAGGATTGCATCGCGCAGAGCCCAAAGCGCTACGATTTGACATCGGACCGCCTCACCGCCACCTTGGAAATTCAACCATTCCGAGGAGGTGGAGGCCATGAAGGTCTATGGCTCCAACGCCATCAGAAACGTGGCGTTCGTCGGGCACGGGGCCAGCGGGAAGACCTCCCTCGTTGACGCCCTGGCCTTCGTATCCGGCGCCAGCCGACGCCACGGTTCCATCAAAGACGGTACCACGCTCACCGACTACTCCCCCGACGAAATCGATCGCAAGCACTCCATCAACCTGGGCCTCGGCCACGCCGAATGGCTCGACACCAAGCTCAATCTCATCGATACCCCGGGATATCTCGACTACTTCGGCGAGGTCGTCAGCGGCCTGCACGCGGCCGATGCCGCCGTCGTCGTCCTGAGCGGAACGGGTGGGGTGGAGGTGGGCACCGAAAAGGTCTGGGAAGTCTGCGACCAGCTGCACCTGCCCCGGGTCCTGTTCGTCTCCCTCATGGACAAGGAGCACGCCGACTTCGAACGGGTCTTCAACGACGTGAAGGCCCATCTCACGCCCAAGGTCGTCCCGGTCGAGATCCCGGTGGGCGACGGGCACGACTTCCACGGGATCATCAACCTCTTCTCCGGCCACTGCCACTTCTATAAGAAGGGCACCAAGACCGGGGAGTACGAGGTGGTGCCGATCCCGGACGAGTACCAGTCACTCTTTCAGCAGTACACCGAGCAGCTGACCGAGGCGGTGGCCTCCACCGACGACGAGCTGATCGAGCGCTACCTCGGGGGCGAGGAGATCCCCCGGGAGAAGTTCATCAAGGCGGTGAAGAAGGCGGTGATCGAGGGCGCCGTGGTCCCGCTATTCTGCGGCAGCGGCGAGCTGACCTACGGTACCCGGACCCTGCTCAAGAAGATGGTAGAGCTGTTCCCCTCACCCGACGAGGTGAAGCCGCCGGCCGAGGCGCCCCTCGTGGGCCGGGTGTTCAAGACCCTGTCCGAGTCACACGTGGGGGACGTGACCCTGTTCCGACTCTACAGCGGCGAGATCCGGAACGGGGGCGAGGTGTTCAACGCTGAGCACGAGACGGTGGAGAAGCTCAATCATCTATCGGTGCAGCAGGGGAAGGAGCGGGTCGAGGTGGAGCGGCTGTCCGCCGGCGACATCGGCTCGGTGGCCAAGCTGAAGGACACCCATACCGGCGACACGTTCTGCTGGCGGGAGGTGCCGGTTCGGCTGGATCCGATCCCGTTCCCCGACGCGGTGGCGACATCGGCGGTGGTGGTGAAGCAGCGCGGCGAGGAGGACAAGCTTGCGGCCGGGCTGCACAAGCTGCACGAGGAAGATCCCACCTTCCATTTCGAGTACAGCTCGGAGCTGGGCCAGACGCTGATCCACGGCATGGGCGAACGGCACTTCGATACCATCCTCAACCGGCTGGAGCGGAAATTCGGGGTGCATGCCGAGCTGGCGCGGCCCCGGGTGGCCTACCGCGAGACGATTAAAGGAAGGGCGGAAGGCCAGGGTAAGCACAAGAAGCAGAGCGGCGGACGGGGTCAGTACGGCGACTGCTGGATCCGCATGGCGCCGCTGCCGCGAGGCGCGGGCTACGAATTTGTGGATGAGATCGTGGGCGGCGTGATCCCCGGGAAGTACATCCCGGCGGTGGACCGCGGAGTGCAGGAAGCGGCGGTTCGCGGCGTGGTGGCCGGATATCCGCTGGTGGACTTCAAGGTGGAGTGCTATGACGGCTCATACCACGACGTGGACTCCAACGAAATGTCGTTCAAGATGGCCGGCATTATGGCGTTTCGGAACGTGGCTCCGAAGGCGCGGCCGGTACTGCTCGAGCCTCTGATGGACGTAGATGTCTGGACGCCCGACGATGTGCTGGGCGACGTGATGGGCGATCTCAGCTCTCGACGAGGCCAAATACTGGGAACTGAGAACGATGGCAGGCTCACCCGGGTCCGGTCGATCGTCCCCGAGGCCGAGCTGTACAAGTACTCCACTACGCTGCATTCCATTACCCATGGCCGGGGCACCCACCGGCAGAAGTTCCGCGGGTACGCCGAGGCGCCGCCGGAAGTCTCGGCCCGGGTGGCGGCGGACAATTCGAAGGAGCGGGAGCTGGTGCCGGCATGATGGAAGCGGGACAGCGCGGCGGCTGACCGCGCTGTTCTCGTTTCACCGCCCACCCACCGCTCCGCTGCCCACCGGCCCACTGACATGGCCGCTGACCTCGTCGTCGTTCTCCACTTCCTCTTCGTTCTCTTCGTCATCTTCGGCGGGCTCTTGGTGCTCCGCTGGCCCAGGTTGGCGTACGTGCACCTGCCGGTTGCGGTGTATGGGATCCTCATCGAATTCATCGGGTGGGTGTGTCCCCTCACTCCGCTGGAGAAGCGGCTGAGGGAAAGCGCCGGACAGCAGGGCTACGAGGGGGGCTTCGTCGAGCATTACATCCTGCCCGTGCTTTATCCGGCGGGACTGACGAGAGGAGTGCAGCTGGTGCTGGGTGTGGTCGTCATCGTCATCAACCTGGCGGTCTACGCAGTCATTGCGAGGAAGCGCCGCTTTCGAAGCAATCCGGTTGCATGATCAGCCTGGTCCCAAGGCGGCGGCTCTCCCTTCGCACGACCCGGGCGCAACCGCCTGCACCACAACTCGGCTGGCAAATCGCAGCAGGATCCCACGCTCTGCTGCGCGGAAAATCGCACTACGCGCATTTGCACGTCGTCAGGAAAGCAGACGATTTTCGGGAAACCGCCCCGTCAAGTTTTGATCCCCCCATCAACTCGCTCTCGTCTGGATTTTAGTCGTCAAAATAGCTGACACGCCCAATTCCAAGGGGCATGTGTCTTGCCTGCTAAGTGCCCGCCTAGCTTCATGTTCCGCGAACCGAACAGTCGAGCGCATGTCAAGCCCCAGGCCCTCCGGCGGAGAGCAGGGCCCGTGCGCAGCGCCTGTTCGGCGGCCGTGGATCGGCCGCGGTATCGTCGCATGGCTCTCACCCTCTCCCGGAGTGGCTCCATGAGTTGGATTCGCAGATTCTCGTCGCTTGGTCTGGCTCTGCTGCTCACGGTTGGGGTGGGATGTACCTCGACCGACTCGCTGACCGAGGCGCCCGCCGCCTCGTCCGCCGAACAGGCAGCGCCTGAATTCGGTCTGATTGGGGACCTCACGGGCGGGCTTACTAATACGGTGGGGGACCTCACCGGCACGGTGGTGGGAACGCTGGGCTCGGTCACCGACCTGCTGCTCTGCTCGTCTCAGCCGTACGCCGAAGACAGTAAGGTGATCGGGCCCGAGGGCGGCTACCTGAGAGTCGGTACCCACCTGCTGGTGATTCCGCGGGGTGCGTTGTGAGCGCGGGTGACGATCACCGGCGAGCAGATTCCCGGGAAGACCAACTCGGTGCGCTTCAGCCCTGAGGGCCTGCAGTTCGAGAGTCCCGCAGTGCTCACGATGACGTACAACAACTGCGCGCTGGTACTGCTGCAGAAGAAGATTGTCTACACCGACGAGAAGCTGAAGGTGCTCGAGGTGCTGCGATCGCTCGATCTCTTCCGGAGCAAAACGGTCACCGCTCCGGTCGATCACTTCTCCCGGTACGCGGTGGCTTACTGATCCAATCCATAGCGGCAGCCCGGGGCATGATCGCATGACGCATCATGGCTCCGGGTTGTCGGCTTCCGGCCTGTCTCCCCAGCTCAGGACGGTGCCATGAGATACACCCGCAGGTTGCTCCAGCTCAGTCTCATCCTGGCCCTCAGTACCGGAGTGAGTTGCACGACCGGTGAGGTCGGGACCACAGGGCCATCGGTTCCCGTCACCGAGTCCGTCGGAGTGCCCGCACCCCCAGGCTCGATCGACACCATCACCGTAGCCAACCTGCTGGTCTGTTCCGAGCAGCGCTACGAAAAGACAACGGCGCGCGTGGGTCCGAAGGGCGCCAAGATCGGGGTCGGGAGACATATCCTGACCATTCCTGCCGGGGCCCTGTCGAAGAACGTCACGATCACAGCTGAGCAGCTCACCGGCTCAGTCAACTCGGTCCGACTGAGTCCCGACGGGCTGCGGTTTGCCCAGCCCGCTCGCCTGAGGCTGGAGTATCGTAACTGCCGTTCGGTTAAGGCGGATAAACGGGTGGCCTATACCGACGAGCTCCTGAAGGTTCTGGAGCTGCCGCCATCGGAGGACTACCCCGAGTACGAGTACGTCACCGCAGAGATCGACCACTTCTCTCGGTATGCGGTAGCGTACTGAACATGAAGACGAGACTCCGGTCGTTCCCCCTGGCCCGCTGGACCTCTGACAGCCGAGGCAACCGGGCGGCGGAGTTCCTGCGTGAGGGGCGAGCCCACGAGCTGGGTGGCTGCATAACCGAGGCGCTGCAGTGCTACGATGCCGCCGTCCAGGCCGCTGAACGAGCCAGTGAGCGGGCGATCGTAGCAGAATCATTGCGCCGATCCGGGATCGTGCATCATCGGCGCAACCACCCAGCACTGGCCCGCCAGCTGTGTGAGCGGAGCCACCGCATTGCCCTGGATCTAAAGGATGCGGTGCTCGCGGCCGAGGCTCTGAACGCGCTGGCGGGATTCGACCTCGAGAGCGGCGCGATGCAGGCAGCCCGGGAGAAGTTCCAGGAAGCATTGGCCCTGGGAGGGTCCAGCGCTCACCTCCGGGGGCGGACCGAGCAGAACCTCGGCATCCTGGCCAATGTGCAGGGAAACGCGGCCGAGGCCATGGCTCGCTATCGCCAGTCACTCGAGGCGTTCGAGACCGTTGGCGACGAGCGCGGCTGTGCCATCGCCTACCACAACCTTGGCATGCTGAGCGCCGATGGTGGGCAGTTGGACGATGCCGACCGATACTTTAGTCGCTGCCTGAGCGCCGCCCGTACCATTGGAGACATTCATCTCGAGGCGCTCGCCCTGCTGAACCAGGCCGAGGTCCTTCTGGCCCGGCAGCAGTACGAGCAGGCTCGCCACAATGCCGAGATGGCGCTCGGTATTTTCGATCAGCTGGGCAGCCAGCTGGATAAGGCCGATGCCTACCGGATCATCGGGCGCGCCTACCGGGAAACCGGACGCTACCCTCTGGCAGAGTCGCGGCTCAAGGGCGCCATGGAGCTAGCCGCCAACACCGGAGCGGTTCTGAGCGAGGCGGAAGTGGCGCGAGAGATGGGTCTCCTCTATCTGGAGATGGGCCGGCGGCCGGAGGCGCTGGCCTACCTCAACGTTGCCCGCACGTTATTCGGTCGCCTGGACGCGAGAGTCGATCTGGCGGATGTCTCCACCCGCATTCAGCAGTTGGAGGACATGGACGAGTGAGTTCGAACCCGCAGCAACCCCGGAAACAATCCCCCTCGGACCTGCCGGAAGTATCCGCCTCCGCTGAATTACTGCAACGGGCACGGGCGCACGAGCGTGCCGGAGCGATGACCGAGGCGCTGCAGGGCTATCCGCCGCCATTGAAAGTGCGGAGCGTCATCAGGAGCGGGGTCTGCTGGCGGAAGCGCTGCGCAGGATGGGCGTAGTCCATCACCATCGAAACGAACGCGACCTGGCTCGCACGTTATGCCAGCGCAGCTATGAGACGGCCCTCGATCTGGGCGACTCGGTGCTCGCGGCGGAGGCCCTGAATGCGTTGGCGGGATTCGATTTCGAGGCCGGCTCGATCAAGGAGGCACGGGAAAAATTTTACCAGGCCCTGGAGCTGGGCGGGGCCAGTCGCAGCTGCGGGGCAGGACCGAACAGAACCTGGGCATCCTGGCCAACATCCAGGGTGCCCTGGCCGAAGCTCTGGCCCATTACCAGCGCTCACTCGGAGCCTTCGAGAGCTCGCGACGACCGGGGCTGCGCTATCGCCTACCACAACCTCGGCATGGTGAGCGCCGACCGCGAATAGTGGGACGATGCCGACCGGTATTCGCGGAGCCTCGAGATGGCCCAGGGGTCGGTGATATGCACCTCCAGGGCCTCGGCCTGCTGAACCACGCGGAAGTACACCTCGCCCGCCAGCGCTACGAACTGGCCCGCCAAAACGCGGAAAACGCCCTGGCGATCTTCGACCGGCTCGGGCGCGGCTGGATAAAGCCGAAGCTTACAGGGTGATTGGCCGGGTGTACCGGGAAACCGGCCGCCATGCCCTTGCGGAGTCTCGGCTCCGTCCGCCGTCGAGATAGCCGTCGATACCGGCTCGATGCTCAGCGAAGCGGAGACCTCTCGGGAGTTGGCGCTGCTCTACCAAGCATGGGCCGGAACCAGGAGGCCCTCCGCCTGCTCAACGCTGCCCACCGCCTGTTCGGGCGGCTGGATGCCCGGGTCGACCTGGTCGACTGTCGACCAAGGTCGCGCGGCTGGAAGGCACGTACTTCGACGGTGGTCCGGAACTGGGGTCAGTCGATTGAATCATCCGACACCTACACCTTCGGTCACTGCGAGCGCGTGGCCGGGTATGCGCTCGCGGTGGCTCGAGGCTCGGGCTGAACGAGGAACAGCAGACCACGATACGGATCGGCGCCTACCTCCATGATCTGGGGAAGGTGCGGGTGCCGCACGAGATCCTGAACAAGCCGGGCGCGCTCACCCCGGAGGAGTTCCGGGTGATCCAGATGCACCCGGTCTGGGGCGTGGAGCTGCTGGCGACGGTCGAGTTTCCCTGGGACATCAAGCCCATCATCCGCTGGCATCACGAGCGATATGATGGGTCGGGCTACCCCGACCGGCTCAAGGGAGACGAGATCCCGGTCAACGCCCAGATCATCTGCATTGTAGACGTCTACGACGCGCTGACTACGACCCGGAGCTATCGCCCGGCGCTGTCCCCGGCGGAGGCGCTGAAGCAGATCGCCGAGTCCCGCTCGTGGTGGCGGCCGGATGTGTACCAGGCGTTCATGCGGCTGGGGACGGTAGGACTGTCAGGCGGTGCGGCGGCGGCGTGACTCAACCTCAAGGAGCCAAGTGAAACATTCGCTCTGGATCGCCCTGGTGCTGGTCCTCCTCACGCTCATTCTATGGCCCAGCTCGCACAGCACGGGGATGTGCCGCGATTGCGGCTGGGCGTCCATTGCCGCCGTGGGAGAGCCGCCCAGCATCATGCCGGCGCTGGTACAGGAGACCGTGGGGCGGGACATCAGCGACCAGATCTACGAGAAGCTGGCCAACCTTGGCTCCGGAAGGCCGCCCATCGATCCACAGGCCTATCAGCCGGCACTGGCTCAGCGGTGGACCCGGGTGGACTCCCTCACCTGGCGCTTCCACCTTCGGCCCGGAGCCCGCTGGCACGATGGGAGGCCGGTCACCTCGGAAGACGTAGCGTTCTCGTTTGACGTGTTCAGCGACACCCTGCTGGGCTCGCCCGCGAGCTACACCATGGGCGGGCGAATCCAGGTGGTCCCGCAGAATCCGACCACCTTCCTGGTCCGGTTCACCGAGCCCTCAGCCGAGCAGTTGTACGACGCCACCTATCACGTCCGGATCTTGCCCAAGCATATCTGGCAACCGCTGCCGCGCGGGCAGTGGGCCAGTGACACCGTGCTCGGCCGACTGATCGGCAGCGGACCCTACCGGTTGCAGGAGTGGAAGCGGGGCGAGTACCTGAGCATCAAGGCCGATTCATCCTACCCGAGCCGGCCAGGTCTGCGGCGTGCGGTGTGGCGGTTCACCAGCGATCCCGACGCTGCGCTCAACCTGGTCTTGAGCGACCGCTTCACGGTTCTGGAGAACGTCGGCAGCCTCGACCGCGCCAAGCGGGTCGCGGGCGACACCAGCCTCACCCTGGTGTCCTACCCCTCCGCAGCCTACGGCTTCCTTGGGTTTAATCTGGCCGGCAAAGGCGGGCGGGGGGCGCATCCGATTCTGGGAGATCGGGAGACTCGTCGCGGGCTGGCGATGGCGGTAGACCGGCCGACGCTTGCACGGGCGGTGTTCGGGTCGGACGCCAAGGCGCCTCCGGGACCCATGTCGCAGCTGCTCTGGATCTGGAACGACAGCATCGCCCAGCCGCGGTTTAGTCCGGCGGAGGCGGCGCGCGTGCTCGGGGCTGCCGGGTGGAGGAGAGAAGGGTCTGATGGGATGCTCCGCCGCAACGGGCAGCTGCTCTCCTTCGATATCCTGGTGCCGAGCACCAGCAGTACCCGCCGGCAGCTGGCGGTAGCGCTCCAGGAGATGTGGCGGAGGGCGGGAGTTCAGGCGACGATCACGACTGTGGACTTCCCGGTGTTTCAGGAGCGGCTGGCCAAGGGCAGGTTCGATGCCTACCTGGGCGCCTACCTGGACGAGCCCAGTCCTCGCGGGCTGAGGGATCAGTGGAGCCGTTCGGGCTGGGGCGCGCTGAACCACGGGCGGTACGCCAACCCGTCGTTCGACTCGCTGCTCGCGGCCGCGTCGGGAACCACCGATGTGCCGCGGGCCCGGAGACTCTGGCGGGAGGCGATGGATACGCTCAACGCCGATGTGCCGGCGCTATTCCTCTATGCGCCCACCCACCGCGCGGCGGTACCGAAGGAGTTCGGGCCGGTGACTATCGATCCCTACTCCTGGCTGCACACGCTGCCGGAGTGGCGGTGGAGGTCGCTGGCGGGGAGGTAGGTTGCTGAGCGACTAAGCTGTCTTCCGCTTCGGCTGCTTGCCCGACCGCTTCCGAGGCTTCTTCAGCTCGATGACTCCTGTTCCTCCCGCGGCTGCCGGTAGACGTAACGCTCGCCCCGGAAGTTCTTCAGCACCACTTCATCCTCGTTCATGCTCTCCACGTAATCCGGCAGGATCGGGATCTTCCCGCCGCCGCCGGGCGCGTCGATCACGAAGGCTGGAATCGCGAGCCCGCTGGTCCAGCCCCGGAGCGCCCGCATGATCTCGATGCCGGTCTGCACCGTGGTGCGGAAGTGCTCCCGCCGGCCACCTGGTCGGCCATATAGATGTAATAGGGGCGCACCCGAGCCATCAGCAGCCGGTGCATCAGCTCGGTCATGACCTCGGGGGTGTCGTTGACTCCCTTGAGCAGGACGGTCTGGCAGCCGAGCGGAATCCCGGCATCGGCCAGCCGGCCAAGGGCGGCAACCGCTGCCGGAGTAAGCTCGTCGGGATGGTTGAAGTGGGTGTTGAGGAAGAGCGGATGGAACCGCTTCAGCATCGCGCACAGCTCCGGCGTGATCCGCTCCGGGAGGTGGCAGGGGATCCGGCTGCCGATCCGGATGATCTGAAGATGGGGAATGGCGCGGAGCCGGGTGAGGATCGCTTCCAGCCGCCGGTCGTTGAGCAGCAGCGGGTCTCCCCCCGACATGATCACGTCCCGGATCTCGGTGTGCGCTTCCAGGTACTGGAAGGCGCTCTCG
>CAWJVX010000003.1:0-1068894 GCA_963846435.1 uncultured Gemmatimonadales bacterium
GCGTCGGACGCCGCATCAGCGAGTTCGTCAACGCCGGGATTGAAGGCGTGCAAGTCGTAGAGGAGCAGGCCGCCGCTATGGAACCGGCTCGCTCGCGCCTCGTCACGGTGCTCTTCACGGACCTCGTCGGCCACACCGAGATGATGTCCCGCCTCGGCGACGCCCGCGGACGGACCGTCCTCCGCGAGCACGAGACCATCACCCGCAACGTCCTCAAGCAGCACGGCGGCACCGAAGTGAAGACGATGGGCGACGGCTTCATGGCCTCGTTCGGCAGTGTGACCAAAGCCGTCGAGTGTGCCATCGCCCTGCAGCGCGCCTTCGCCGGGCGCGAGGGCGAGCCGCTGTCCGTCCGCGTCGGCCTGAACGCTGGCGAGCCGATCGAGGAAGACGGCGACCTCTTCGGCGCGACGGTGATCCTCGCGTCGCGGATCGCGGCGAAGGCGGAGGGTGGGGAGATCCTGGTGGCAGACACAGTGCGCGGGTTGTGCAGCGGGAAGGGGTTCTTGTTCGCCGACCGCGGGGAGTTCGTCGCGAAGGGGTTCGAGGAACCGTTGCGGGTGTATGAGGTAAGGTGGCGGGAGTAGATGGAGCCGCCCCCACCGGCTACTGACTACTAGCTCGCCCGAATCGCCTCCAGCACCGGCAGCAGGTGCTTCGCGAACTCTTCCGGGTCCTCGCTCATCGGGAAGTGCCCGATCCCCTCCATCACCGCAAACCTCGACCCAGCGATCGCCTCGTGCGCCGCTTTGCCGTGCTCGGTCGTCGCGCTGTTGTCGTATTCGCCCGTCAGCAGGAACACAGGCACCTTCGACGTGTCGATATTCGCCGCCTCCGCTGTCAGATCGTGGTCGTCGAGGTAGTAGTACAGGTCGCCCAGGAACGCCGGAGGCCACCCCGAGCTGTATGCGAACACCGTCTCCATCCGCCGCGCCTGCGGCGATATCGGCGACATCAGCCCCAGCATCAGCCGTGCCTTGAACTCGTTGCTCACTTGCGGGTGCCAGAAGCCCGCCGTCGCCTCGCGGCTGCCCTCCACCTTCAGCGCCGGCTCCAGCGAGATCACCGCCCTGAACGCCTCCGGGTGGTAGCGTGCCAGGTCCAGCGCAAGCAGCCCGCCGACAGAGCAACCCATGAACACCGGTCGCTCCAGCCCCAGCGCCGCGCTCACCGCCAGTGGCGCCGCCATCGCGAACTCCTTTGTCAGTCGGTACTCCGACGCCCACCAGCGTGGCCCGTCCGGCGGTAGCGACTTCCCGTGGTACGGCAGATCGTAGGCTATCAGGCGGAAGTGATTGGTGATCTCCGGCATCTCGAACAGGTGCCGCCACTGCGACCCGTGTGACCCCGCGGTGTGCTGCAGAAGCAAAGGTATCCCTGCCCCCGTCTCCTCGAAATAGACACGGTAGTCCAAGCCATCGATCTCGACATGGACGTAGCGGCCCACCGGCGAATCGAACGTCCCCGCCTTCTTTGCCAACATTGTCGCGTCCACCGGCTTCGCGGCGGCCCCGTGCAGTTCCTCGCGCAGCAACTGCACCGCTCGCTGTATCGCCGGGTAATACTGCCACAGCGTCAGCAAGTCGCCGGAGGGCATGAGCCCCGAGCTGATCGCGATGAACGCATCGTTATACCCGCGCGGAGGCACAGGCGCCAGCACCTTGTCCCACACCTCAACGGCGCCGGACAGTGAGAGCCAGCCAGTCCCCTGACCATCGCCCGCTGCAGGTCTGCCAACGTTGAGGTTGAGGCAGAGCGTGTCCTCCCCCAGCCCCAGCCGCAACCCCCCGTTCCAGTAGCGCGCCAGCATCATGAACTCACCGTCGCCAGCGCACAATTCCGCGAACCGTCCCGAAGAGATCTCACGCAATTTCATGGACCCGGCTCCTCATCGTGAATATCCCAATCCGAGAATCCTCTGCGCTCTCCAGTTCCCTCGGAGCCCTCTGTGCCCTCAGGACCCCCGCCGGTGTCAGCTGCTTGCTGTTGGCTGTCGGCTCGGCGGCAGAGATTATCGCACACTCGTGTAAAATTCCGCCCATGGAGTGCTTCGGCAAAGGCTTCCTCTTCTCCGACTGCGGAGAATTCGTCCCGAAGGATTCGAGGAGCAGGGACGCGTGTGCGAGGTGAGGTGGCGAGGGTAAGCCAGTAGTGGACAGTGAGTAGCGGATAGCGAGGACCCGATGGCTAACGTGCAAGAAATGCTCCAACTCGGCGACTTCTATCACATAGGTGTCGCCGTCCGGAATATGGACGAGGGGATTGCACGCCTGGCGGCGCTGGGCATGACTACAGGTCCCGTGTTCGAACTGTTGGTGCCGTCTGTGTACCGCGGCAAGCAGACTGAGGCAGGAGTCAAGGCGGTATTTGCCCCGCTCGGCGCGATCGCAATCGAGCTCGTCGAGCCGACCGGCGGCGAGTCGTCAATCGCGACGTTCCTGCACGACCACGGTGAGGGCGTGCAGCACTTTGGCTATCGGGTGGAGGACCTTGAAGGGACGATCGCGCGGGCCAACTCGCTGGGAATCGAGGTCGAATGGCTGGTGAGCGACGAGCACGGCCCGGCGGTCGCATTCCTCGGCGCAGACGCCTTCTTCGGGATCAACATTGAACTCGTGAGGAAGCAGCCACTCATTAATCTTCGAGGGGCCACCTCGTCATGATTCCGGTGGTGGTCGGAATGCTGGAGGCCAGCGGTGAGTGAGATTCGATTTGCGAGGTCCGCAGACGGGACGCGCATAGCGTATGCGACCTTTGGTTCCGGACCGCCGCTGGTCGAGGTGCCACGCTGGGCGCAGACGATCGAGTGGGCTAGCTGCGACAAGGAGTTCGAGCGGTTCTATGCGAAGTTAGCCGAATTCCGACGAGTGATAATTGTCGAACGACGTGGTACGGGAGCATCGCAGCGGGATGTTCTGAATCTCTCGATGGAAGCACACCTCGCGGACCTCGATGCTGTCGTGGAGCACGCGAATCTCACTGAGTTTGACATTCTCGGAAGTGGCGATGGGGCCGGAGTGAGTATCGCCTACGCCGCCAGACGGCCGGAGAAAGTCCGCCGGATGGTATTGTTTGCGGCCTACGGAAAATACTCGTCGGAGGCTCAGGTCGCAGAAGCTAGGCGGCGGGGGCAATTGACGACGGCAGAATCCATCGTCAGTTTCACTGAATTGGTTCGACATAATTGGCCTACAGCATGCAGATACATTGCTGATATGTTCTTCCCAAACGAGCCGGTTACTACACGAAAGCAGATTGCTCGGTGGTGGTCGGAATGGGTTGATGCGGACATCGCGTACAAATATCTGATTTTCGCTGGAACGCTTGACGTGCGAAACCTACTTGGCGAAATTACTCGCGCAACGCTTGTGCTGCACCGGCACAACGATGAAACCGGCCACTTCGAAGTCCTCGGAAGAGAGGTTGCCGCCGGCATTTCGGATGCGCGATTCGTGCCAGTCGACGGCGATGTAGGCGTGCACCAATACCAACACGAGCAGATCATCGTTGAGATGCGCAAATTCCTGGGAGCGGATCCTGGGAACGCTAACGCGCTGCAAGGCCCGCTGCGAACAGTTCTCTTCACGGACCTCGTAGGCCATACGGACATGATGTCCCGCTTGGGCGACGAACGCGGCCGCGCCGTCCTCCGCGAGCACGAGCGCATCACCCGCGAGGTGCTGAAGGTGAACGGCGGCACCGAAATCAAGACGATGGGTGACGGCTTCATGGCCTCATTCGGCTCCGTCACTAAGGCCGTCGAGTGCGCTATCGCCCTCCAGCGCGCATTCGCCGAGCGCGAGGGCGAGCCGCTCAACGTCCGCGTCGGCCTGAACGCCGGCGAGCCGATCGAGGAGGACGGCGATCTCTTCGGCGCGACGGTGATCCTGGCGTCGCGGATCGCAGCGAAGGCGGAGGGCGGCGAGATCCTGGTGGCGGACACGGTCCGCGGGTTGTGCTCCGGCAAGGGGTTCCTCTTCGCCGACCGCGGGGAGTTCGTTGCGAAGGGCTTCGAGGAGCCGGTGCGGGTGTACGAGGTGAGGTGGCGGGAATGAAGATCGGTTTCACCGAATCCATCGTCATGCGGACGTCTCCGGAGAAGGCGTTCGCCTACCTGGGAGATCCAGCCACTGCGACGGCCGTGGACCCTGCCGTGATCTCCTACGAACCAGACCCCATCCCGATGCGCGAGGGCACCAGAAACCGCATACGCGCCCGACTGGGAGGGATTCCGATGACAATGACGACGCAGGTCCTCACCTGGGAGGAAGGAAGGCGAATGGTTATCGAATCGGTGAGGCCCTCGCGTCCATTCAAGGCCGACCGCGACCCACCGCTTCGACTCGCACCCCGACGGCACGCTATACACCTGGTCGATGGAGTTCGCTCCAAACGTTCCGGGCGGAGGCCTGGCGGCGCGCCTCGCGTCGCGGCTCATGCGCCGCGCCGTCCGGGCTCAGCAGCGGCGGTTCAAGGAGATCATGGAAGATGCGCCTGACGACAGTTAGGAGCCAGTTCCCGCGACGGTTCGTCGCGAAGGGCTTCGAAGAGCCGGTACGGGTGTACGAGGTGAGCTGGCGCGATGGGTGAGAGAGAAGTTCGCTACTGTACGACACAGGATGGAGTTCGCATCGCCTTCTGCGCGGAGGGTGAGGGAACGCCTCTTTTGTGGTGCCCGATCTTCCTGGAATCGTTCACGCTCGCCGACCGGCACCCGGTGTACGCACAGTTACTGGCTGAACTCTCACGTCATTGGACGGTCGTCAGGTACGACGCACGGGGGACAGGGCTTTCCGATCGAGAAGTTACCGACTTCTCCGGCGCAGCGTTGGCAAAGGATATCGCCGCCGTCGCGAGCGCGTCCGGGTTGGGGCCGCTCGCGATATGGGGAAATACGCTCAGCGGTCCGCGAGCGATCATGTGCGCGTCCCTCTATCCGAACTCCGTAAGCCACCTGGTCCTTTACGACACTTTTTCCCGGCCTCACGATGCGGTTCCCATCGCTGCGACCAACGCGCTGTCGGATCTTGCTCGATCGAACTGGAAGTTAGCTGCACAAGCCGTGGCAGGATTGGTCTTCGGGCCTATCGACGACCCAGCGCTAAGCCAATTCCTCGCTCGAGAAAGTGTGGTGTTGGCAAGCATTTATGAACAGTCCACGGACGGCCATACGGCGGCGGCGATGGGGGAGGAAATGTACAAAAGCTGGGACGTTACCGAACTGCTGCCGGACGTCTGTTGCCCTGTCCTCGTGGTGCATCACCTGGACAACCCGATGTTCGGCCTGGATATCGCCCGGACCATGGCTGCCAGATTCCCCAACGCCACTCTCGTTACGCCGGAAGGCGCGTTTGCCTCGATTCTTACCGAGGCGCTGGTTCGGGGTGCGAGCCCTGTTCTTCCCGCGATTGAGCGATTCCTGGGCGCCCGGGGTCCGTCGCCCGCAATCCACGAACCGCCGGTCAGGCTGACGGCACGTGAGACAGAGGTCTTGAGCTTCCTTGCGAGCGGCCGGAGCGGCAAGGAGATCGCCGCGGAGTTGTCCGTGAGCCTCTCCACCGTTCAGCGCCACATCGCGAACGTCTACGCCAAGATAGGCGCGCGCGGCCGGGTGGAAGCAGCAGCATATGCGCTCGCCCGAGGACTGGTGCAGCCCCGCAGCGAATAGCCCACATACATACTTAGTGTCATAGGACGGCCCTCAGGCATGCAATTTCCTGTTAATTACTCCCTCGTTTTGAGGATGGCGTTGGCGTCGGGACCGGGTACTCTCCTGTCAGGAGGAGAAGAAGATGAAGAACATATTCGGTGATCGAGGCGAACTGACGAGCGCGCGCTGGCGACCTCAGCCCACTGTCAGCCGATGGACCGCCGGGCCGGCCATCATTGAAACCGCTCTTGTTTGTCTCGTTGCAGTCTTCGGCTTAATGGGCGCGCTCACTTCGTTCGCCGGTGGCGAGGACGGTCCGTGGAACACAGCGGCGGCGTTTTGGGGAATCGCTAATCTCGTCGTCGTGGCGCTGATCGTCGCGGGCGCTCTTCAGGCGGAATCGGCGAGTCGCCGAGGAACCGCCCTTCTGGCGATTGGCGCCGTCGCTATGGCAGGCCTCTGGTACTGGGCCTGGATCGTAACCGTGCCATTCGCCGCAGTTCTCATCGCGGTGGCGGTTGCGAGAGCCGTCAGTCAAGGCCGGTCGCAGCTCAATCGTCAAGCGAAGGGTGGAGAGTCCATGGGCGAACACGACGACGTTATCGAAATCCCGCGAACGGGCGACCCTTGTTGACGTAGAGCTCCATGCTCACGTCGCGGTCGTCTTGCAGCGTGAAGAGGAGATGGTCGGGGTTCTTGACCGACACGGAGCCATGCTCCTGGATATCACGGGCATAGACCGCTCCCGCGCCCTCGCGGCGGATGTGGAGCACCGCGTCGTCGACATCCTCGGCCAGGACCAGGGTGAGCGCCTTGAGACGCTGCACGATCTGGTGAACGTCCTCCAGCACGCCCTGCACGGTCTGGTGCTCGTGCACCACGCCGTCGAGCCGGAACCCCCATACCGCGCTTCCCCGAAGGGAGGAGAGGAGAAGCCGGCGCAGCGAGTTACCCAGGGTATAGCCGAAGCCCCGCTCCAGCGGCTGAAGGCGGAACTCGGCGGCATTCGGATTGTCGTCCCGCTTCGTCATCTCGACGAGATGCGGACGAACCAAGCCTGTCAGGTCAATGGTCATGGTCACTTCGAGTAGAGCTCGACAATGAGCTGTTCTTGTGCGTTGATCGGGATCGTTTCCCGGGTGGGCCGCTCCACCAGCCGGCCCGCCGCCTTTTCGTTATCCACGGAGAGCCACGACACCGGCTGGCCTCGGGCGGCGCTCTCCTGCGCCAGTTTGACCGCCACCAGCTCGCGGCTGGCCGGGGCCAGACGGACTTCCTCGCCCGCGATCACCCGGTAGGAGGCCACGTCCACCCGGCCGCCGTTTACTTCGACGTGCCCGTGACTGATCAGCTGGCGTGCCGCCTTGCGGCTGGAGGCAAAGCCGAGCCGGTACACGATGTTGTCGAGCCTGGTCTCGAGCGCCACCAGCAGATTGGTTCCCTTTACGCCAGGCTCACCGGTGACCCGCTCGAAGGTGTTGCGGAACTGGGACTCGGAGAGCCCGTACATCCGCTTGACCTTCTGCTTCTCCCGCATCTGCTTGGCGTACTCGGACGTCTTCCGCGGACGGCCGCCGCTCTGGCCGTGCTGGCCCGGCGGATAGGCGCGGCGCTCGACCGGGCACTTCTCGGTCAGACACTTGGTGCCCTTGAGAAACAGCTTGGTCCCCTCGCGGCGGCACAGGCGACAGCTGGGGCCTACGTATCGGCTCATGCTAGACCCGCCGCTTCTTCGGCGGACGGCAGCCGTTGTGCGGGATGGGAGTGACGTCGCGGATCGAGACTACCCTGAGGCCCACGGACGCCAGCGCCTGGATGGCGGACTCCCGCCCGCTGCCGGGGCCCTGCACCCGCACGTGCACTCGGCGGAGGCCCAGGTTCATGGCCTCGCGTCCGCAGTTTTCCGCCGCCACCGTGGCGGCGAACGGGGTCGACTTCTTGGAGCCCTTGAACCCGGCCTTGCCTGCCGACCCCCACGCGAGGGTGTTGCCCCGCAGGTCGGTGATGGTGATGAGCAGATTGTTGAAGGTGGCCGAGATGTGGGCAATGCCCTCGGACTCGACGACCTTCTTGGACCGCTTGACGCTGGGCGCCTTCGCTGGAGATGGAGCGGGAGCTGTCATTTACTTCTTCGTCACTTTCTTCTTGCCGGCGATGGCACGCCGCGGACCCTTCTTGGTCCGGGCGTTGGTGTGAGTCCGCTGGCCGCGAACCGGAAGACCTCTGCGATGACGAATGCCGCGATAGCTCCCGATATCCATCAGCCGCTTGATGTTCATGGCGACTTCGGTCCGGAGTGCGCCCTCGACCTTGACCGAGCGCTCGATCATCTGGCGGAGCCGGGCCACCTCGGAATCCGAGAGGTCACGAACCCGCGTGTCGGGGCTGACGCCGGTCTCGCCCAGGATGCGGTTGCTGGTGGGGCGGCCGATGCCGAAGATGTAGGTCAGCGCGATCTCGACGCGCTTCTCCCTTGGGAGGTCCACGCCTGCGATGCGTGCCATGATCAGCCTTGCCGCTGTTTGTGCTTGGGATTGCGCTTGCAGATGATGCGGACGACGCCCTGTCGCTTGATGACCTTACAGTGCTCGCAAATCGGCTTCACGCTGGAACGAACCTTCACGCGTCTCTCCTGGCCCCGGGTTTCTGGAGTAGCTAACCAATATAGAAACCCCTGAGAGGAGACGCAAGTGAAAGCCTGGCCCGGTGATGGGTCATTCTCATTGTAACAATTCCCCGGTAGGTTGCTGTGCGGGGCACTTCCCCCCGCAGGAGGTCACCATGACGGATACCACAGGTTGCGGTTGCACCAAGGGCTGTTGCGATACCGGCTGCTGCTGCGGTACCGGAGCCTGTAGCTGCGGCTGAAAAGCCCTGCCCTCACTTGGCGCCCTCGGCAGATTTGCCGGGGGCGTTTTGTCTGACCTGTGGCCCGTGATGGGTCATTCTCATTGTAACAGATTCATGGGTTGGTACGAGGGGTTAGTTTTCAGGCACCTATCTCCTGCCTCTCCCGGCACGTCTCCGCCGGCCCAAGGATCAGCATGTCAGCCGCCGGAAGTGAGCGAGCCTGGCGCATTGTCGTAACCGACGATGATCCCGATAAGCTCTACCACCTGACCAAGCCGCTCCGCGACGCGGGGCATTGTGTGTTCGCCGCTTACGACGGGGCGTCCGCCCTGGAATTGGTGATCCAGCTCCCGACCATTGACCTCCTCATCTCCAACACCCGCCTGGGGATCGTGGACGGCGCTAGGCTGATGCGCGAAACCCGGCGACTGCGACCCAACCTGCCGATCTTGCACGTCAGCCACGAGCCGGTCCAAGCCGACATCACCCCACCCGGCGTCCCAACCCTGAGCGAGCCGTTCACCCCGGAGCAACTGCTCCTAACGGTAGGGAATCTCCTCGGTACCTAAGAGCCGAGACGGGTCCAGCGGGCGCAGTGAGATGTGGATCCCCCGTCGGGCCTAACCCACCACCCGGAACTCCACCAGCTTCCAGCCGCTGGAGTCCAGCCGATATCCCAAAAGCAGCACCTGACTGCGCACATCCTGGGTTCCGCTGACCCGATAGCGGCGCTGCAGCTCCACATACCCGCGTCCCGGTTCCACCTCCCTCGCCGCCCGCACCAGGACTTCGACCTCCTGGGCTGGGGCGAGAAAGTCGGCCAGGAGCGCGGCCGCCTGCGCCGGCCCCAAGGCCACCGAGGGATCGGCGCCGGGAAGCTGAATCAGCAGCCTCGGGCTGTTCGCGATCAACGCCGCCGGGTCGTGGGCAAACCAGGCCCCGCGGGCGCGTTCCGCCGCCTGATCCAGGCCGCTTTTCTGAGCTCGGCCGGCAGTAGGAAACAGGGCCAGCCCCAGGGCCATCAGGTACCGATGCACCGCACCTCCTCCATGAAGCCCTCGAAGGCCGCCGCCGGGTCTGGGGCCTGCAGCACCGGACGGCCGACGACGAGGTGGGTGGCCCCGTTCACCACGGCGTCCTTGGCGGTGGCCACCCGGACCTGATCACCAGCAGCGTCGGTTCGCCGCCGGATCCCCGGCACGACGATCCGGAGGTCCGGTCCCAGCCGCCGCCGCAGGAGCGAAACCTCCTGAGGAGAGCAGACCACCCCCTGAAGCCCGGCTTCGGCCGCTACCAGCGCCAGCCGTTCCGCCTCACGAGAAATGTCCACTTCGGCGCGACCCATGGCCCTCGCGTATCCCACCGGCTCCTGCGAGGTGAGCACGGTGACCCCCACCAATGCAAGCTCACGGCCAGCCGCCACCGCGGCCGCCTCCAACATCGCCTGTCCACCCAACGCGTGCACCGTCGCCATCGAAGCCCCGATCTCGCGCGCCGCGGTCACGGCGCCCGCCACGGTGTTGGGGATGTCGTGCCACTTCAGGTCGAGGAAAACTTTCAGGCCTCGAGCGGTCAGCTCCCGAACGAAGTCGGGGCCTTCGCGGGTCATGAGGATGGAGCCCACCTTGACCCATTGCAGCGCAGGCAGCCGGTCGAGCAGGCGCAGGGCATCCGCTCCGCGGGGCGTGTCGAGGGCAAGGATCAGTTCAGCCATGTCCCCGCTCCAGGTCCGCGATGATCCGCTGGGGCAAGCGCGGATCGGCCAGCGCCCCGGTGCCCACCGCCACCAGCGCGGCACCGACTTTCAGGTACTGACGCACGTCGTCGGCCGACCGAACCCCTCCCACCCCAATCACCGGCGTCGCCCCGATGCGCTCGACGATACGGGCCACGGCCAGCACACCGACGGGAAGGAGACCCGGGCCGCTCACCCCACCATTGCCGTTGCCGAGACGGCTGCCGCT
Organism: uncultured Gemmatimonadales bacterium; assembly: GCA_963846435.1. Classification (GTDB taxonomy): domain Bacteria; phylum Gemmatimonadota; class Gemmatimonadetes; order Gemmatimonadales; family GWC2-71-9; genus CAVVWJ01. Next base: position 10,465 of record CAWJVX010000003.1, read on the forward strand.
GTTATCCCCGAAGAGGAGACCGGGCATGGTGTTCACGGCGCTGATCCCATCGGCTCCAGCATCGCGGGCGGTCAGCGCCATTCCTACGATGTCGGGCAGCACCGGCGACAACTTCGCGATCAGCGGCAGCCGGGTTCGGGTTCGGCACAGGGACACGATCCGATGAACACAGGCCGGGTCGGCACCGAATTCGATTCCGCCGGCGCTGGTATTGGGACAGGAGAGATTGAGCTCGAAGGCGGTGATTCCCGGGCTGCCATCGAGCCCGGCGACGACATCGCCGTATTCCTCGACGGTGAACCCCACGACGTTCACCAGCACGCGCGCCCGGATCAGGCGCGAGGCTATCCACGGCAGATACTCTTCTCGTACCCGCACCATCCCGGGATTGGCCAGTCCGACCGAGTTGAGCATGCCACCCGAAAACTCGGCGACGCGAGGAGCGGCGTTGCCCCCACGCGGCTCCCGGGACACTGCCTTGGTAACCAGTCCGCCCAGGCCGATCGAGGTCGAGAACTCCGTCCAACTCCTTGCCGAAACCGGCCGTACCGGCGGCTAGAAGGAGAGGGTTTTGAAATCGCTGGCCGAACAGCTCGCGGGAGAGGTCCTGGGGGCGCACTAGGGTTCGACAACCCGGGTGCTCGGTGCCGGCTGAGGCCGCCGGGTGGCGGGTCGGTCGTCGTCATCTGGCGTGGCCACAGGCCGACGCCCTGGCGCCCCGGGGCCAAGGACAGGAGCCCGCCTCACCGCCCCGCTCTGCGCCGTGGCAAAGGCGCCGAGGGAGTCCTCGAGCTGTCGGTACGCCGAACCTTCGTCGCCCCGAATCATGGCCAGATATGGACTCGCGAAGTAACGCGCCTCCAGCAGGGCCCTGGCCGAGTCGGCCCACTCCGGGTTCACCTGCTGGGCCGCGAGGACGGCCTTCGGTGCATAGGGCGACGCCGGCCATTCGCGCACAATCCGTTGAAAGATTCCCTCCGCCAAGCGGGGGGCGAGCAGCGAGTCACGGGCGGTTTCGGCCGCCAGGAACAGCCGGAGATCTCCCTGGGGCGTACCGGGCGTCACCGATGCCCACGCCGAGAGCACACCGGTCGCCGTGTTGCCAAGTTGGGTCATTTCGGCCGAGACGATCGCATAGCGCTTGGCGTTGTCTTGCAAGGACCGGATCAGGGGAGACAGCGCCTGCGGGTGGCTGACCCCCCGAAGATCCAGCCGGACGAGCTGAAGGCTCGCGCGCCCGGCCGCGGCTCCGGGGCCTCCAACCTTCACGGCCTCCTGGAAGCGGCGCCGGGCCTGTGCCGTATCCGAGCCGATCAGGCGCATGCCATCCTCGAGCAGCCACCGGGCCTGGGTCTCGGGCAAGCGGTTCGGCAGCCGGCGGACCCGATCGACCAGGCTCGACCCGCTCGAAGGATTCTGTTCTCCCAAGCTGACGAGGAGGGAGTCCCATGGCTGGGTCGTGTCGCCCACGGCCACCAGCGAGTCGGCCAAGGCCATGGCCTCGGGTACCCGCCCGTCTCCTGCCAGGGAGAGCAGACGTTCGGCCAGGGCACGCGGCTCGGGAACTCCCTCCAACATGCTCAACGCTTCCTGATACCTCTGTGCATGACGCAGGGTTCGGGAGCGCTGAAACCGCGCTTCCCGCCTCCGCCACGAATTCTTGCTGTCGACCACCTGGGCAAACGCCGCATCGCCCGCCGCGATGTTGCCCAGGGATACCTGGCAGCGGCCGGTGGCCAGCCAGACGTCCTCGACGAGATCAGCGTCCACCGCGGCCACCGCCACCCGGCCAAGCGGGCCGAGCGCCTGCTCGCACTGGCCCAGGCGGGCGAGGGCCAGCCCTCGGAGAATGGCCGCCTCTTCGGCGTACTTGCTCTTCGGATGGCGCACCATGACCGATTCGGCTTTGGTGGCCACCTGACCCCACAAGCTGGTAGCCGCGAAGGTGCGCCCATCGCGCTCCGCCTTCCGGGCGGAGTCAGCCAGGCGGTTCGCGTTATACATCCCGTTGTAGTACACGCATCCGCCCACCAGGCCCGCGGCAAGCGTAGCCTGGAGCACCGCCGACAGAGTCCGGCGCTTGCTACTCACTGCCGCACCCCCGAATCCTGGACCTGGCCGGTCTTGCGCTCGTACTCCGACAGGTAGGCCACGATGGCGTCGGCCAAGGCGGAAGCCATGGCCTTCTGACTCGACCGGGTAGTCAGGAACTGGCCGTCCTGCGGGTTCGTGCTGTACCCCAGCTCCACCAGGATCGCGGGGCGGCGGGCGGTGGTGAGCACCATGAAGCCCGCCTGTTTGACGCCCCGGCTTTCCCCGGTGTGAACCGTCTTGAGGGTCCGCTGCACCAGCTCAGCCGCCCGGGCAGACTCGCGCAGGTGCTCGTTCAGCTGCAGGTCTTTGAGGATGAAGTCGATTCCGACACTTTGCTCCGCGGCAGTCTGACCGGTCTCGAAGCGAACTGCCTCATTCTCCATTCTGGCTGTACGCGCGGCATCCTCGGTCTTCGCCTCGGCGAGAAAGTAGGTCTCGAAGCCACGGATGTCGGTGTAGCCGCGCCGACGGGCCAGAGAATTCACGTGGATGCTCACGAAGAGGTCGCAGGCCTCGGTGCAGAACGACCCGCGATCACCGAGCGCGATCAGGGTATCCGACGTCCGGGTCATCTGGACACCGACACCTTGCCGCTTGAGCTCGTCCCGCAGCAGCAGGCCGACCGCGAGGGTGACGTCCTTCTCTCGAGTGCCTCGAGGAAAGAAGACACCGGGGTTGCCCGGATCCACGCCGCCGTGGCCCGGATCGACGGTGACCGTGTGTCCTGGACGCAGTCCGTTGGGCAGCCGGCTGATCTCTCTGGGCGGTGCCGGCGCCCGGGCAACCGGAGTGCGGCCCGAGGCTCCAGAATCGATCAGGCGGGCCCGGCGCCGATCGTACCGGTAGCGATCGCCCAGATAGGACGGCAGGACCTCGGCGACAAACTGAAACGGCAGGAAAAGCGTATCGTGGGAGACGGAGACCGCGGACGCGAGTGGCTGGAGCTGGTTGTTGAAGAGGTACAGCGGCGCGCCCACCAGGAACCGGAACGACTGAGTTCCCAGGGTGACCTGCGCCCAGCCGTCAGTGACCAGGGCAGAACCGGCCAGCGCGGCCATGAGCCCGGGGGCGGCAACCACGGGCGCCCCCGTGGCATCGGCCCGAACCGGGATCCGGGTCTCACCATTTACCCCGGTGACCGTCACAACTGATGGAACGGAGTCCAACCCGTGGACGGAAAGAGCCGCCAGGATTGCGAGCGCGCGTATCACCGTCGCCCTCGAATGGAAACGGCCCGAGCCACTTCCCGTTCCATGACTTTGCGCTTGAGGGTTTCGCGCTTGTCGTGTTGCTTCTTTCCCTTACCCAACGCGAGCGCGACTTTCGCGCGACCGTTCCTGAAGTAGAGCTCCAGCGGAACCAGAGTGAGACCACGCTGCTCGACGGCCCCGATCATCTTCTCGATTTCTCGGCGATGCAGCAGGAGTTTCCGGGCCCGCACGGGATCGTGGTTGTAGCGATTCCCTTGTTCGTATGGCGTGATGTTCATTCCTTCGAGAAAGACTTCCCCGTTTTTCACCCTGGCATAAGCCTCTTTAATGGAGGCCTTACCATTTCTCAGGGACTTGACCTCGGTCCCGGTGAGCACGATTCCAGTCTCCCAGGTTTCCAGGACGTGGTAATCGTGCGTCGCCTTGGGGTTGCGGGCGACCGACTGCTTCCGCTCGGCGGACGGGGTGATCTCGCGGCTCACTCGGGATTTCCTAAGCAAAGGATAGGCCACCACTTCGGGTGGGTCAACGGTTGGGAGCTTGAAGGGGGGAAGGACGGGAAGGACAGCTAAACAGTACAGTGCCGAAGGCGGGACTCGAACCCGCACGGGCTTGCGCCCACTGCGCCCTGAACGCAGCGCGTCTACCAGTTCCACCACTTCGGCGAACGGGGCAAACTAGCCGCCGTCTGGGGCGGGGTCAACATCGTGTGCAATCGCTCCGGTCCGCAGTTCCCGTCCTTCCCGCCTAGTAACGAGGCAGCCCCGGCTCCACCCGCTCGGCCCACGCATCGATCCCGCCGGCGAGGCTCCGCACCTTCCCGAACCCTGCCCCCTTGAGGATCTCCAGCGCCTTCATCGACCGCGCGCCATGGTGGCAGTGGGTGACGATCTCGGCGTGTCCGTCCAGCTCGGAGAGGCGCTCGGGGAGCTGGCCCAGGGGGATCAACTGGGCCCCTTCTATATGGGCGATGTCCCATTCGTGAGGCTCCCTGACGTCGATGAGGACAAGATCACCCTGCTTCTGGGTCATCTCCCGCCGCAGCTCCTCGGCCGTGACCTCGGGGCCGGTATATGCCGGTTCGGCGCCGATGCCGCAGAAGGCCTCGTAGTCGATCAGCTCATGAATCGAGGGGTTGGTCCCGCAGATGGGACACGCAGGATCCTTCCGGAGCTCCAGCTCCCGGAAGCGAAGCTTCAGGGCATCGAAGAGCACCAACCGTCCCAGCAGCGACGTGCCGGCGCCGATGATCCATTTGATCGTCTCCAGCGCCTGAATGCTGCCGATGATCCCGGGCAGCACGCCGAGTACCCCACCCTCCGCGCAGCTCGGAACCAGCCCCGGAGGCGGCGGCTCGGGATACAGGCATCGGTAGCAGGGACCCTTCGCGGCATAGAACAGCGACGCCTGGCCCTCGAAGCGAAAAATGCTGCCGTAGACATTGGGTTTATCCAACAGCACGCAGGCATCGTTTACCAGGTACCGGGTCGGGAAGTTGTCGGTCCCGTCTACCACGATGTCGTATTCCCGGAGGATCTCCAGGGCGTTCTCTGAGGTGAGGCGGGTCTCGTGCCGTTCGATCCGGACATTGGGGTTGAGATCGGTAAGCCGCGCTTCGGCGGAGTCGAGCTTGGGCCGGCCCAGGGTTGATGTCCCGTGAACGATCTGTCGCTGGAGATTGGTCAGGTCGACCACATCGAAATCCACGATCCCGATCGTACCCACACCGGCCGCGGCGAGGTAAAGGGACAGCGGCGACCCGAGTCCGCCGGCGCCCACCGTCAGCACCCGGGCTGCCTTGAGCTTCCGCTGTCCGGAGACGCCCACCTCGGGGAGGAGGAGGTGTCTGGAGTAGCGCAGCATCTCGGCATGAGAAAGCGGCGTTTTCGCTTCGGCCGTGGCTGGCGACCCGCCGGCTATGCTGGGCACGATGGTCAGCACATCGCCAGGGCGGACCGGCGTGGCGGTCGAGGCCAGGTGCCGGATGTCGGTTTCATTCAGATAGAGGCTCACGAAGCTCCGCAACCGGCCGTCGTCCTGGAGCAGATGCCGTTTGAGTCCGGTGTGCGTGGCCATGAGGCCGTCGAGCACCTGCCCGACGGTGTCGCCGGCCAGCTCGATGGTGTCACGACCGGCCGTGAAGGGACGCAGCGGAGTGGGAATGGAAACGGTCACGGACATGTCATACCTCGCTCAGAACCTCGACGGTCTCGGGACTCATCGCCGACCGGTCGTCGTCCAGCACCCAGCTGGTCAGGTCGGCGGCCCGGGCGCGGTCTACCCGGACGATGATATAGCTGTACCACGGCCATGCCTGGGCGGTATCGAAGGCGGACGGCGCGGCCGGGTGATCGGGGTGTGAGTGATAACAACCGACCACCTCCAGGCCGGACTTACGAAGCTCGGCCTCGATGGACCGGTAATCGTCCGGCGCGATCAGATACCGGTGCGGATCGTCGGTCCGCCGGTTCGTCACCGGAACCAGCTTCACCACCTCTTTCGCCTGGCCCGGCCGGCCGGCGAGCACACCGCAGCATTCGGCAGGGTACGCCCGCTCGCCCTCGCGTCGAATCTCATCGACCAGGCTTGCGCTCAAACGGAGCGTCACCGGAGCGCCCAGCGGTCCGGCTCACTCAGGTAGCGGCTCCCGGTGTCGCAGCCGACCACCACCACCCAGGCGTCAGGTTGCTTGCGTACGATGTCCATCGCCACCGCCACCGCAGCGCCGGCCGACCAGCCCACCAGATACCCGGTATTCCGCGCCAGGTCACGAGCCGTCCGGTCGGCAGTCTCGGTGGGGACTTCCACCACCGCATCCGGTAGCGAGGGATCGTACAGCGCGGGGGGGTGCGGGGTCGTGGCCAGATGCTTGAGACCTTCCAGGCCGTGCCAGGGAGAATCGGGCTGCACCCCGATCAGGTGAACACTCGGCTTCCTCTCCTTCAGAAACCCGCCGGTTCCCATCATGGTTCCGGTCGTTCCCATCGCCGCCACGAAGTGGGTGACGCGCCCCTCGGTCTGGGCCCAGATCTCCGGTCCGGTCGTCTCCCGGTGGGCGCGGGGGTTGGCCGGGTTGCTGTACTGGTCGGCATAGAAGTAACGATCGGGGAACTCCGCCGCGAGCTCCTGGGCCCGCTCGGAGGCTCCGTCGGTGCCCTCCAACCGGTCGGTCAGAATCACCTCCGCTCCGTAGATCTCAAGCAGTGCGCGTCGTTCGGGACTCGCGTTGGCGGGGAGGCAGATCGTGACCTGAATGCCCGCCGCAGCCGCGAGCATGGCATAGGCGATCCCGGTATTTCCGCTGGAGGCATCGAGCAATCGCTTCCCCGGTAGCTCGCCGCGGCAGAGCGCATCCCGCAGGATCGCTCGCGCGGCCCGGTCCTTCACGCTGCCCCCCGGATTGAGCCACTCCGCCTTGAGGAACAGCTGCCCGCCGCCCGACCCGAGCTGCACCGGGAGCAAGGGTGTATTCCCCACCGCGCCCCAGAGCTCAGGCTCCTGAAACACTTCACGCCTCGGTGCCGCCGTCATCCACAGCCCTCCAAAACAAAAACCCCGACCGGCTGGGTCGGGGGATGCTCGTCAAAACGACGTGAGCTAACTCGCCGAAGATATCCCAACCAGCTCCTGTACCTCGGTCTCCTGCTTCATCAGGTCGGCGAGTGAGATGCCCGCGAGCAGGTGGTCCACACGCTGCTGGAGGGCGTGCCATATCGGCCGGATGCTGCAGGTGCTCCCCGGGCTACATCGGTCGGCGTCCACCGGGTGAGTCTCGCAGTTGATCTCAAAGGTTTGGTGTTCCGAGGCGGCCATGACGTCCCGGACCGAGATGGCATCCGGCTCCTTGGCGAGGTAATAGCCGCCCTTGGCACCGCGGACACTCTGGACCAGTCCCGCCCGGCGAAGGCGCAGGAGAATCTGCTCGACATAATCCGCCGGGAGCCGCTCGGTATCGGCGAGCTCGCGCGCCGCGACCGGGCCGGCGCCCTTGCGACCTCGCTTGGCGAGATGAATCGAGATTATCAGGCTGTATTCAGTCCAGGTAGTGACCCGCATGGTGGGAATATGGGGCGCCGTTGAGTGGGAATCAATGCGGCCGGCCAAGCCGGGGTTAAGCCCTCGACCCTTCAGCGCTTATCCGCCGCTGTCCACCGGGCGACCTCTTCAGCACTCATGGAGCCGAAGGGACGGATCCGGCCGTCCCGGTAGGTTCCGCCCAGGACGTCACCCAGATACTGGGACCAGGACAGCAGGGTGCCGTAGCAGACGGCATCGGGAGGCACCGGATCAGCCTGCTCGGCTGCCACTCGCTGGAGCAGCTCTTCCATCACCCACGGCGGGACCTGCGACCGTTCCGAGGGAAAGATGAAGCCAAAGAGGATGAGATGAGCCAGGAGCACGCGCCAGTGGGGGCCAAACCGGGTCAAGAGCCTTTTCCAGTCCAACCGCTCGCCGTGGGCCAGGATCAGGTGGACCACATCGGCCCCATCAAAACGCTCCCGCTCCATGACGAACGCCTTCGACCAGATGGTCTCCTCCGGAGGGGCGATCTTCACCGAAACCCCCAGGACGGTGCACGGCGTCGCGTGCTCGAACCACCAATCGTCTACCGTAGCGACAGCATTCCCGGAGCTGAAGATGACGTCGATGAACCCCTCGGGCGACCGGATCTTGGCGAGCCAGTGGGAAAAGACCAGCTCGGCCTCATAGCCGGCCAGCGCGCAGGCCTCCAGCAAACGCTGGACGTCGCGCGGACGGGCAAAGAGGTCGAGGTCTTTGGTGGATTTGTCGATTCCCGCCTGATGGATGAACGCGAACGCCCCGCCGACCAGGAAGGGTACCCCGGCACGGTTGAGGACCTCCATCGCCTGCCGGTAGAACAACCGGGAGGGAGTCTCAACAATCGACTGAGTCGGCGCCAGAGCCATACCACCCTCCCCCGGTGTCTGGCCTATGATACGAAGCTCGGGGCAGGCGGGGTGTGGCGCACATCACCGCGGGAGAGTGGATGGGGCAGTGAATTGGGTCGCAATGGCGACAAAATCATCAGGGACCGTGCGCATCGCCGCAGTCGGCGACATCCATCTGGGGGGGAAGGGATCCGACGCCCCGCTGCAGATCCTGTTTGCCCAGGTTGTCGAGCACGCCGATGTGCTCGTTCTCTGCGGCGACCTGACCGACCGGGGAGACCCGGAAGAGGCTCGGCTCATGGCCAAGGCGCTCGGGGGAGTCGCGGTGCCGGTCGTGGCGGTGCTGGGCAATCACGATTACGAGTCGGGCAAGGAGCGTGAGGTCGCCAGGATCCTCTGTGATGCCGGGGTGCACGTCCTCGATGGCGAAGCGGTCGAAGTGCTCGGCATCGGCTTCGCCGGGATCAAGGGGTTTGCGGGAGGATTCGGACGGAGGGCGCTTGGCCCCTGGGGTGAGGGATTGATCAAGCAGTTCGTGCGGGAGGCGCTGGACGAGGCGCTGAAGCTGGAAACCGCCCTGGGACAGCTCCGAACCGAGCGCCGGGTGGCCATCCTGCACTATTCACCGATAGCCGCCACGGTGCAGGGCGAGCCGCTGGAGATCTATCCCTACCTCGGTTCGAGCCGGCTGGAAGAGCCCCTCCTCCGCTATCCGGTGGACGTGGTCTTCCATGGTCATGCCCATCATGGCGCGCTCGAGGGACGGACGATGGGAGATGCGCCGGTCTACAACGTGTCGATGGTGCTCTTACAACAGAGCTTTCCTGACCGGCCCGCCTTTCGGGTGGTGGAGCTCGCGACCGGCCAGGGCGCCGATGATCGGGAGACGGGGGTGACTCCTCTGCGCCGCGCTACCGACCGGAGCGCTTGACCGGGGGAGTCTCCTTCTCTCCCGGCACCCCGAGCTCCGTCATGGCCCGAAGGTCCAGCACCTCCTCGAGCTCCTTTCCCTTCAAGAGCCCCTTCTTGCTGACCAGCTCTCTCACCGTGAGCCCGCTGGCAACCGCTTCCTTGGCCAGCTTTGCGGCCTCGGCGTAGCCGATCTTGGGTGCCAACGCGGTCACCAACGCCGGGCTTCGCTCCAGCCAGTAGGCGCACTGCGCCTCATCCGCTTCGATACCGTCCACGCATCGTTCGGCCAGAACCGCACTGGCGTTGCCCACGATGAGGAGCATGAACAGGATGTTGTGGGCCATGACCGGCATCATGACATTGAGCTCCAGCTGACCCGCTTCCGCGGCCAGGGCAACCGTGGTGTCCAGGCCGAGCGCCTGATAACACACCTGGTTGACCATCTCCGCGATCGACGGGTTCACCTTGCCCGGCATGATGCTGGAGCCGGGCTGAACCGCCGGGAGCAGGATCTCGGCCAGTCCGGTCCGTGGCCCGGACGCGAGCAGGCGGATGTCATTGGCAATCTTGTTCAAGTCCAGCACGTAGGCCCGCAGGGCACCGCTGACGGTAGCGATGTCACCCATCGACTGCATCAGCTGCACCCGATCCTGCCCCACCCGGAGCTGAAGGCCGCTGACCTGCCGCAGCTGATCCACTATCAGCTCGGGATACGCGGACTCCGCATTGATGCCGGTCCCCACCGCCGTACCACCGATGTTCATCTCTCTCAGCCAGTCGGCGGCCTGGGCAATCTTTTTCTGATGGCGCTCCACCGTGTGGCCGTAGGCGGTGAACTCCTGGCCCAACCGGATCGGCGTGGCATCCTGGAGGTGGGTGCGTCCCGATTTCACGATCCGGTCGAACTGGACTCCCTTGGCCAGGAGCGATGCCCCCAGCCGGTCGAGCGCGCTCAACGTCTGCGGCAAAGTGGCCAGCGTGGCCAGCCGCATTGCCGTGGGAATCACGTCGTTGGTGCTCTGGGCCATGTTGACGTGATCGTTGGGATGCACCGGCTGGTAGGTGCCTCGAGCAGAGCCCAGAATCTCGTTCGCCCGGTTGGCAAGCACCTCGTTACAGTTCATGTTGTAGCTGGTGCCTGCCCCGGCCTGATACACGTCCACGATGAACTGGTCCCGGTGCTGACCGGCCAGAATCTCATCGGCGGCCCGCACAATGGCGTCGGCGAGACGGGGCTCCAGTCGCCCAGTCTGCTTGTGGACCAGAGCCGCCGAACGTTTGATCCAGACCACGGCGTCGATGAAGGCGGGGAGCGGGCACAGCCCGGAGATGGGGAAGTTCTCGGCCGCGCGCAGGGTCTGGATGCCGTACAAGGCGGATGCGGGAACGGCCTTCTCACCCAGTGGGTCGCGTTCGATGCGTGTCTCAGTCACTACCTGATCCTTGGCTTCAGCTGAACTCCATGGAGACTCCGTGACCGAGCATTTCAAGTCGATTGACTCGGCCGCCAGGTTCGACGCGGAGAAGGCGGCCAAAGCCGACCTCTTCCTGGGCCGGCAGCTCTTCGTCGGCCTGAACTGTTTCGAGCCCGGGCAGTCACAAAAGGTTCATGTGCACGCAGGGGCGGACAAATTTTATCTGGTCATGGTGGGAAAGGCGAGGATGACGGTGGGAGACGAGACCCGGGAAGTTGGACCGGGCACCGTGGTATGGGCTCCGGCGGACTTACCGCACGGGGTTGCCCGGGCGCTGGAGCGCACCGTCATGCTGGTGGCTATCGCGCCTCCACCCGCCACGGCTACGCGTCCGGCTGCTCCGTGAGCGGCACCGCTTTGCCACGCAGCACCTTCCGCAGCACCGGCCAGCCATAGATGCTCAGCGCAAGCCACACCCCCAGCAATAGCCCCAGTCCGTTGGTATAGAAGCGCCAGGCGAGGAGAATCCATCCTTGACCCTCGCCCAGCTCGCCCGCCGCACCACCGAGGAAGCCGAGCTCGACCACGCCGGCCCCGGAGGGGGTGGGAAGCACCATTTGGCTGTACAGCAGTGCAAAGGATCCGAAGATGACGGGTCCGAGTGGCGGCGGGCTCGGCAGCGTAAAGGCGAGCACGGGGAGGATCGCGATGCGGGTGGCCATCGCGATAGCGCTCAAGGGTACGCTCGCCAGCAGGGGCCACCGCGGCATCCGCCGGAGGTAAACCAGGACCCGACGCATCGGCCGGCGCAGGCGCTTGGAGGCCGGGGACACCGCCCGCTGGGTATAGCGCCACAGGAGCAGACCCACGATCAGGACCAGCACCAGCCATGGCCAGGCTCTGGCAGCGCCGGCCTTGAGACCGGGCCCCGCGGTCACCCACCATGCCGGGGCGTACTGCCAGACCAGCCAGGCCGCAACGGCAATCAGCACCAGACGTGAGATCACCGCTTCGAGGGTGATGCCCACCAGAACTGCGGTCAAACGCACTCCGGTTCGCAGCAGGCCGGCCACCCGCGCGGGCTCGCCTCCGAGCCGGAGCGGCGTGAGAGCGTTGGCGGCATCCCCGAAAGCATTGACCACCAGGCTATCGCGGAGCCGCACGCGGGACCCCAGCCCCTGCATGATCCATTGAAGCCGCCATCCCCGAACCAGGAAATCCAGGGCTACCAGACTGAGACAGATGGCGTGAGCGGCGACGGGACTCATCGGGCGAGTACTTCGCGGTAGACTGAGAAAAGGCGATCGAACACGCCGTTCCAGCTATGGTGGGACTCGGCATAGCGGCGGGCTACCACTCCCAGACTCTGGAGGTCCGCGCCCAGGAGCCGCTCTGCTACCTCAGCCAGGTGATCCGCGTTGCCCGACGCGTACAGCATGCCGGCTCCGGATCGAGCCACGGTCTCGGCCACGCCGCCCTGGTCGACCGAGAGTACCGGATTGCCGCTGGCGAGCGCTTCGACCGAGGCGAGCCCGAACGTCTCGGCCGGCCCGGGAGCCACCGCCAGGTCCACCGCGGCATACAGATCCGCCAGTTGATCGCGATCTCGCTGGAACGGTAGCCAGATGGCGCGGTCCCCCCCGGGAGCCTCGAGCAGCGTAAGGCGGGCCGGGCCGTCGCCCACTATCACCAGCCGGGCGCCGGTGCGACGCTCCACCCGGGGCCACGCCGCCAGCAGTACATCCAAGTCCTTCTCGCCCGCGATACGTCCGACGTACATGGCCAGCCGGCCGGACGGGAGCCCGAAGCGTCGCCGGGTTTCGGCGGCGGAGGCCCGCCGGGCAGGATTAAAGCGATCGAGGTCCACCCCGAGAGGAACGCAGACCACATTCTCGAGTCCGGCCTCCTGGAGCTCCCGGACAACAGTCTCGGACGGGGCGATGGTCGTATGGACCAGGCGGCCCAGACGACGGACGTAGCCCCAGGCGGCGGCGCTGGCGCCGCGACGTAGCCATCCGGCGGACCGGGGCCGAGGAGCGATGATGCGGGGGAAATTGCTGTGATAAAACCAGATCGTCGGGACATCGAGCCGGCGGGTAGCCAACCGAATCAGCCACGGTGCGCACCACGCGCTGCCCACCTCGATCAGATCGGGGCGCTCGTGGGCAACGATCCGGCTGGTGGACTCCGTCGCCAGCATGAACCGGTACGGCTTCTGGGTGGGAATCGGTGAACCATGAAGCCGATAACAGCGCACCCCGCTTCCCTCCAGGATCTGGTCCTCTGCGCCCGGGACCACCAGCACCTGCCGGAGCAGAGGGTTCCGCTGGACATAGCGGGCCTTTTCCAGGAGGTAGGTCCGCACTCCCCCGGTCGTCTCTCCGAAGAACTCGGAGATGTCGAGGATGCTGAGATTAGCCGCCGGACGGAGACGAGCGGGCAGCTCCGAGCGGGATATGTCGAGCGCTCCGGCCGAGGGAACACTCAGAGGCTCGAGATCGAGGATGGCAGAAGCGGAATCAGTCAGAGCAGTCCCCGAGCGGGTACATCGTTCCGCAGTTGGCGCAGCGGTTCTTGCAGCCCCAAGCCCGGCTCGGGACTTCGAAACCGCAGCGGTTACATGCCAGTGGGACAGCGGGGAAGCGGGGAGGCGGGGAAGGCGAACCAACGGCTATTGGCCGACTGGCCGGGCGATTTTCCGGGAGCGAGTACTTCCCCGCTTCCCCGCCTCCCCGCTTCCCCACCTTATCCAAGCCGATACGCCCCGGTCAGGAATGGATTGGTCAGCCGCTCGACCCCGATGGTCGTGTCGGGACCATGCCCGCTATGAACTACCGTCGAATCGGGCAAGGAGAGCAGCTGGGACTGAATGCTTGCCATGAGGGTGCCCGCGTCGCCGCCGGGCAGGTCGGTGCGGCCTACCGATCCATTGAAGAGCACATCGCCGCTGAAGACCATCCCGTTGCCCACGAAGCTGACGCTGCCGGGCGAGTGTCCGGGGGTACACCGCACGGTGAACTCGAAGCCGCCCACCTGAAGAACCTGGCCGGCGCGGAGCTCTTGGTCGGGAGCCGGAGGGCTCTCCAACTGCAGGCCGACCCAGCCCCCATACTGCGGCAGGGCGTCATAGAGAGCCCGGTCGAGCGGATGGAGATAGATCGGTGCGCCGGTGGCGGCGTGCACCGCCCCCACCCCGATGATATGATCGATGTGTGCGTGCGTGAGCCAGATGGCTCCCAGCGACCAGGCGCGGGTGTCCAGCTCGGCGAGAAACATCCCCGGCTCCTCCCCGGGGTCGATGATCACCGCCTGGCGGGTGCGGCGATCCGCGACGAGATAACAGTTCTCCGCAAACTGGCCGTTGGGCAGCGAGACGACTTCCAGATCAGACACCGACCTGAGCCTTCGATTCGAGCCGGCTCTTGCGATCGGTCAGGTATTTCTCGACGGCGATGGCCGCGGTGGTGGCATCGCCTACCGCGGTGGTGATCTGCCGGGTGAGCTGCGACCGGACGTCCCCGGCGGCAAAGAGACCCGGAATCGAGGTCATCATTCGATCATCGGTGATCAGGTAGCCGTTGGGGTCGTGGACGGCATGCTGCTTGACCAGCCCGGTATTGGGCTGGAACCCGATGAAGACGAAGGCCCCGGTCGCCTCGAGGACCTGCTCCGCTCCAGTCACCGTGTCCACCAGCTCGATTGCACGCAGACCCTGGGGTCCACCCTTGAACTCACGCACACGCTTGTTCCAGATCACTTCGATCTTGGGGTTGGCGAAGAGCCGCTCCTGCAGGATCTTGGAGGCGCGAAACTGGTCCCGCCGGTGGATGACGTACACCTTCTCGGCGTAACGGGTCAGGTAGTCCGCCTCCTCCACCGCGGCGTCGCCCCCGCCGATGACCACGACGGTTTCCCCCTTGAAGAACGCTCCATCGCAGACGGCACAGTAGGAAACCCCCCGGCCGGCGTACTCCAGCTCGCCGGGAACGTTGAGCTTGGTGGGAGTGCCGCCGGCAGTGAGGATGACGGCCGGCGCCTCGTAGACCTTCCCCGTCGCCGTGGCGACCTCGAAGATCCCGTCGTCCCGCCGGATGATCCCCTCCACCGTGTCCTGCCGGATATCGGCCCCGAATTTGACGGCGTGGGCGGTCATCAAATCCGCCAATTGACGTCCCAGGACGTGCTCGAATCCGGGATAGTCGTCAATCCACTCGGTATTGAGCAGCTCGCCACCGGGAACCCCGCGCTCCAGGAGGACCGACCGCAGCAGGCCCCGGCCGGAATACATGGCGGCGCACAGGCCGGCAGGCCCGCCGCCCACGATCACGACGTCGAACTCTTCGCTACGGATCATACCTTCCCCGGAGTATGTGCTCTCAAAATATAGAACGTCACAGGGTTCCCGCAGAGGGCTATGGGCTATGGGCTACGGGCTATGGGCTATGAGCTGTGGGCTGTGGGCTGTGGGCTGCACCATCGTCGGACTGGGCTGTAGGGGCTTGGGAATGACGGCCAAGAGCTTGGAATTGGTCCGAAAATGGCAGAGGACTGACCGAAAATGAGTGGGGAGTGACCGGAAGGAGTTTGGAACTGGGGTAAGGTGGCGGAGGAGTGCTCCAAAGGGGTTTGGGACTGGCCGAAAGTAGCTGAGGACTGGTCGAAAGGAGCTTGGGACTAATCGTCGCCCATAGCCCCTAGGCCTCACCCCAGATGCAGCAGGCTCGCCGCCCCGTGACAGCTCGACACCGTGCCGACCAGGACATCCACCGGTGACCGCTCCCTGCCGGCATCCGCAACCATCGCATCCCCGGCCAGCACGGCACTCACATCGAACATCCCGACCCCAAAGACCCGGTGCTCGCAGACAAAGAGCACCGGACCGGCGGTTGGCTGCTCCTCCCCCAATCGGCGCGCCAGGTCCTCCATGGCATCGGCCATCTCCCAGGTGCGGGGCGCCCGGATGACGGGACATATCGCCGGCTCGATGCAGTGAGTGGGACAGGTCCAGTCGGCAAACGAGACATAGCGGGTCCCGTCCGGCGCGCTCGCGTCATAGGGCGTACCCGGCCCGGCCGGGACCGGCCGGGTTTCGATCGGACGACCCGGCCAACGATCCCGGGCGCGGCGGACCAGCCACTCGTACATGAGGTGGGGCATGAGTGGAGACGGGACAATGGCGTCGGGTGGCGCGCCCGGCGGAGGTGCCGAGACACCACCAAGGTAGGCGTCGAAGAAGTCACCCCATTCCTGGACCACCAGGTGGCGAGTGTCGTCCTCTCCCGGCTCGCGCGCCACCTGACAGGCAGGGTTGCGGTCCACGATCAGCAGGCTCCGGTAGACCGCCCGGCCGCGGGCACGGGCGCGCTCCAGCTGTCCGGCGTAGAAGCTGCCGTAACAGCCTCCGCCGATGATTACGACATCCCGGAAGCAGACGCTATCGGATGAGTCGTCCACCGTCGACAATCAGAACCTCTCCCGTCACGAAGTCTCCCCCCTCCAACAGGTAAAGCAGAGCGGAGACCACATCGGATGGGCTGCCGAGACGGCGAAGGGGAGTGGCTCGCGCCAGCCGGTCCCGCTCCTCGGCATCGTACTCTTCGGGCACCAGGACGGCGCCGGGCGCGATCGCGTTGACGGTGACTTCGGGGGCAAGGCTCCGTGCCAGCACCTTGGTGAGCATGACTACCCCGGCCTTGCTGATGGAGTGCGCCGCGAAGCCTGGCCAGGGCTGGAGGCCGGCAAGGTCTGCCAGGTTTACCACCTTGCCACCAGCGGTTCTGAGTGCGGGCGCGGCGCCCTGGGCGCAGAAGAAGGCAGCGCGGAGATTCAGGTCGAGGATGCCATCCCATTGCTCCGGGGTGGTGTCCTCAAAGCTGAGCCGGTGCATCACGGCGGCGGAATTGACCAGCACGTCCAGCCGGCCGAATTCCGCCACGACGCGAGCCGGCAGTGCCCGCGCGGCATGGGCATCGGTCAGGTCGGCCTCGAAGCAGGCGGCGCGTCCGCCCGCCGCAACGACCTCCTCCCGTAACTCATTGGCACCGGAACGGGAAGCATGGTGGTGGATGGCCAGCGTCATTCCTCGCCCGGCCAACGCTGCAGCCATTGCCCGGCCGAGCCGCCGCCCGGCGCCGGTGACCAGAGCCACACGGCCCGGCAGCTCCATCAGAGTGGTCCAGCGGCGATCGGAGAGATGGGGAGAATCTGCCCCGTGGTCGTGGCATCCGCGCTCGCGAGCGACATCACCCCATCGGTGATCTCGTCCATCTCGACGTATTGCGCGCCACCGGCTCCCACCGCCGCCACGTTGTCCACCGTGCGCACCATGGCTGGGGCAACGGCGTTGACCCGGATGTGCCGGTCTTGCAGCTCCAGCGCCAGGCTCCGGGTAAATCCCGCCACGGCGGCCTTGGCTGCCGAGTACACCGCCATGGGGCTCTGGGGATTGAAGTACGCGATGGACGAAAAGTTGACGATGCAGCCGCGGGTCCGGCTCAAGGCCTCGATCGCCGCCTGAGAGACGAGCACCGCGGTCTTGAGGTTGATGGCGATCTCGCGGTCCAGCGCCTGGACCGTGGTTTCGCCAATGGACCCGAAGGTCGTCAGGCCCCCCGCCACGTTGACCACCACGTCGAGGCGGCCGAAATGCTTGAGCGCGATCTCCACCGCCAGCGCCGCGATGTCCGGCTCGGTGAGGTCGCCCGCGCACGGTCTGGCGTCCACGCCCTGGGCCGCGAACTCGCGGACCCGTGCCGCGACTCCCACGGCGTCGAGATCACAGGCAACGATCTTGGCCCCGGCCTTGCCGAAGGCGAGCGCAACGGCGTTGCCGATCTGGCCGGCGCGTCCCACCCCGGTTACCAGCACGACCTTCCCCCGAAAATCGAAGCGGGCGGGGCTCATTCGGATCCCAGGACTTCGAGGATGATGCTCGCGCCGGGGGCACCGGCTTGGGCGTAGAGGACTGTCCCGTCGCGGTCGATCAGGCAGACCGAGCGCGCGGTCCCCGGCAGGAGAGACTTGAGCGAGCCGTAGGCTGAGCTGATGGCCAGATCCGGATCGGACAGCAAGGGAAACGGGAGCCCCAGCTTCTCGGCGTACGCCTTGTGTCGCTCGACCGATGCCGGGTTCACGCCGAAGGGCCGGATGTCGTGGTCGGTGTAGGCTTTGATCTCATCGCGCACGGCGGAGAGTTGGCGGTTTCAGCCGGGTGTGTTGTTGCCGGGATAGAACACCAGGAGCACCCGCGACTCCTGAAGCAGCCGACGGAGGTTGTACGTCCGCCCGTCCGAGGCGGCAGCCGTAAAGTCCGGCGCCACGCTACCTGCCTGAAGTGGACTCATGATATCGCCCGACTCAGGCCGCGCGTCTGGAACTCATCCAGGCGGTCGAGCCACTCCCGCGGGACAGCCTGCGAGCCGATCGTGCCATGGGTAACTCCGGGTTCGGGGTCGCCGTGCCAGTCGCTGCCGCCGGTCCGAAGCAGACCCAGTTTGAGCGCGATGTCGGTAAGCCGGGCGCGCAGGTCGGGATCGTGACTGGGGTGACGGGTCTCCACCGCGTCCAGGCCCTCGCCTTTGAGCCGCTCGATGAAGGCCCGGGTGCCGCGTTCCTTCAGGTGGGCGACCGAGACCAGCCCGCCGGCCTGGTGGACCAGCTCCGCCACAGCGCGAAACGCGGGCAGCGTCTTCTCCACGAAGGCCGGGCGGCCCCGGCCCAGGAAGCGGTCGAATGCGTCGCCCAGGTCTATCGCGCTCCCCTGCCGGACAATGGCCCGGGCAACGTGCGGCCGGCCGACCGCTCCTCCGCCGGACTCATCCAGCACGTGCTCGAAGGAGAGGCCCACCCCCAGCCGCTGGAGGCGTTCGACCATGGCCTGCGCCCGGCGCACCCGGTCCGCGCGGCAATCCACGAGAAATGCGTCCAGTGTGGCCGAATCGGAGGGCAGAAAATAACCCAGAACGTGCATCTCCCCCCAGGGAGCTGCGGCCGAGAACTCGCATCCGCCGATCACCCGAACGCCGAAGCGCTCGCCGGCAGCGAGCGCTTCGGGTATGCCACCCAGAGTGTCGTGATCGGTGAGCGCGATGGCGCTCAGGCCGGCGGCTAATGCCCGTTTTACCACGGCCTCGGGAGCGAGGCTCCCATCCGAGGCGGTGGAGTGCACGTGCAGATCGATGGTTTCCACCAGCTCCACCGCCTGATCCACGGGGCTCAGCGGCGATATCCCATCTCGGGAGCGGTCCAGGACGGCTGGGAGTGCGCCAACAGATCGCGCAGCTCCTGGTCACTCAGCTGGCTGAGCGAGAGCTCCCGGCTCTTGGCTCCGAGTGGAGAATAGCGGGCCACCCGCTGCTCGCGATCGGGCCCGAGCCCCCGGGTGAAAATGAGGCCGAACTCGTCCTTCACGTATTGGGTAGTCCGTCCACTGACGGCCACCTCCCACTGCTCGCCATCGGCGTCGATGATCCGTCGGGGCATCTCAGGTACCCGCTTCGGTGAACCCCTGCAGGCCCGCCTTGACGTCGGCCATGAACCGGTCCGCGTCGGCCCCATCCACGATCCGGTGATCGAAGGCGAGCGAGAGCATCCCCTTGATGCGGATCGCGATCATGTCGGTATCGTCGACGGTCACGACGGCGGGCTGTTTCTCGATGCTTCCGACGCAGAGGATGGCGGCCTGAGGCTGGTTGATGATGGGTGTGCCGATCACCGATCCGAACCCGCCCGGGTTGGTGATCGTGAAGGTCCCCTTCTGCACCTCATCGGGGCTCAGCTTCTTGGTCCTGGCCCGTTCGCCGAGGTCGTTGATGGCCCGGGCAATTCCCAGCAGGGAGAGCTCGTCGGCGTGCTTGATCACCGGAACGATGAGTCCCCAGTCCAGCGCCACGGCGATACCGATGTTGATGTCGCGCCGAAAGAGGGTGCTCTCGCCCGACACCGCGGCGTTAAGTACCGGGTGCTTGCGGAGGTTGTCCGCCACGACCTTGGTGATGAACGCCAGATAGGTGAGGTTCACCCCCCGGTCGGCATATTCCTTTTTGTTTCTGGCCCGCACCTGCGCCACCCGGGTGTAATCGATCTCGAAGATGGTGTTGACGTGGGGCGAGACCCGGCGCGACATGACCATGTGGTCGGCCGTGAGCTTCCGGATGCGCGACCACGGTTCGACCCGATCGCCGGGCCACGGATCCACGGTCGCTGCCGCCGGCGGCGAGGCGGGTAGGCGGGTAGGCGGGTAGGCAGTTGGAGCAGAGGCTGGCGCCTTCGCGCTTACCTGCTTACCCGCTTCCCCGCTTTCGATGTAGCTCAGGATGTCATTCTTCGTCACCCGGCCCGAGATCCCAGTGCCCGCAATGGCGCTGATGTCGACCTGGTGCTCCGCGGCCATCTTCCGGACCAGCGGGGTCGACTTGCGCTGGAGCCGTTCCTCGACCGACTCGACCGCGCCATTCCCACCGGTGGCATCGCCCACCGCCCGGGTCTCGGCCGCGGCGGCGGCAGAGGCGGCGGCGGGAACGGATCTGGACGGGGCTGGTGGTTCGCTGGGACGGGGAGCACTCTTGGGCGGCACCGACGGCGCCGACGGCCGCGGTGCGGGGGTCGCGGCAACTGGCGTGGCAGGCTTCTCCGGGGCCGGAGCAGCAGGAGCGGGGGCGGCAGGCGCCTTTGAGGTTTCGGCGGCGGCGCTCGCGTCGGTCTCGATCCGGGCCACGACCGTCTGCACCACCACGGTCTCACCCTCCTGCACCAGGATCTCTGCCAGCACGCCGGCCGCCGGGGCCGGAATCTCCGCGTCCACCTTGTCGGTCGAGATCTCGAAGATGGGCTCGTCCCGCTTGATGGGGTCGCCCACTTTCTTCATCCAGCGGGAGAGCGTGCCCTCGGCGATCGACTCTCCCATCTGGGGCATTATCACGTCTATTTTGGCCATTCGCGGAACTCCTCGTCTTATCAGTCGCCAGTCGCCAGACCGCTAGGGATTCGAGGTCGCGCCATGACTGGCGACCGGTGACTGGTGACTACTCAACTCTAATACGCCGCCAGCCACCTCGCCGCCCTGACGATATCCGCCGTCTGCGGCAGCACGAAATCCTCGAGCTGCGGCGCATAGGGCAGCGGCACATCGTGAGCCGCGACCCGCTTGATCGGTGCGTCGAGCCACTCGAATGCAAGATCGTTGATCCGGGCGGCAATCTCACCCGCCACCCCGCCGGTCACCGTATCCTCATGCACGATCAGAACCCGGTTGGTCTTCCGGACCGTGGCCGCGATGGCTTCGTCGTCCATCGGGAGCAATGACCGGAGATCCAGCACCTCGACCGACAGGCCATCCTCCCGCTCCAGCTGTTCCGCGGCTTCGAGGGCCTTCCACACCGTTGCGGCGTAGGTGATGATCGACAGATCCCGCCCTTCCCGGGCCAGCCGAGCCTTGCCGATCGGCACCACGTGATCGCCCTGCGGCAGCTCTTCCTTGATCCGGCGGTAGAGGTATTTGTGCTCGAAGAAGAGCACGCAGTCATCATCCCGAATGGCGGACTTGATGAGTCCCTTGGCGTCGCTCGCGGTTGCGGGATAGACGATCTTGAGGCCGGGAGTATGGAGGAACGCGGCCTCGGGGTTCTGCGAGTGGAATGGCCCGCCGCGGACGTAGCCCCCGCTGGGTCCGCGCACCACCATGGGACAGGGCAGAAAGGCGCGATAGCGCGCGGTGGCGACGTAGTTGGTGAGCATGTCATAGGCGCAGGAGATGAAGTCGATAAACTGCATCTCGCACACCGGCCGCATGCCCATGTGGGCGGCGCCGGCCGCCGCGCCGACAATCGCCGCCTCGGAAAGCGGGGTGTCGATGACCCGCTGTTCGCCGAAGCGGGCCTGCAGGCCCTCGGTCACCTTGAAGGCGCCCCCGTACGCGCCGATGTCTTCGCCCAGGCAGAAGACGTTGGGGTCCCGCTCCATCTCCTCGAACAACCCCTGCCGGATTGCCTCGAGGTAGGTGCTCTCAGCCATCGTGTGTTCCCCAGCTGGCCGGGCGCTCATGGGTCTCGACCGCCGAGCGTATGCCCTCGCGATACCAGAGCACCGGAGCGCCGGCCGGATCGGCATAGACGCCGAGCAGGCCATCATGGGGCTCGGGCGGGGGCGAAGCCTCGGCCTCGTCGGTGGCGCGATCGATCTCGGCCGTAACCCGGGCATCGATTCGCTCCAGCTCCGCGGCCGGCACGGCGTCCCGACCGGTGAGCGTCTTGACGAACCGGTCCAGCGGATCGTTCTCCCGGGCCCAGCGTTCGATCTCCCCCGGCGGGACGTAGGATTGGTTGTCGTGCTCCGCGTGGCCCTTGCGGCGGTAGGTCATCAGCTCGATGAGGGTGACGCCCTCGCCCCGGCGGGCGCGATCCACCGCCTCCTTGGTGACCTCGTAGGTAGCCACCACGTCGTTCCCGTCAGCCCGCACGCCCGGTATCCCGTAGCCGATCGCCTTGTCCTTGAAGCTGGTACACGCCGTCTGTCGGCTGGTGGGGGTCGAGTAGGCGTAGCCGTTGTTCTCCACGATCACCACCAGCGGGCAGCGCTGCACGGCGGCGAAGTTGATCCCTTCGTGGAAGGCGCCGGTCGAGGTAGCCCCATCCCCGACGTACACCAGGCCCACCCGGTCCTGCCCCCGGAGCTTGAACGAGAGGGTCACCCCCGCCATCACCGGGACCATGTCGCCGAGATGGGAGATCTGGCCGATGAATCCCCGGACCGTGTCGCCAAAGTGGATGTTGAGCTCGCGACCGCGGGTGGGCGAGTCTCCCTTGGCCATGTATTGCCGCAGGATCTCGAGCGGTGTGGCCCCCTGGACCAGCATGGAGCCGAGATTGCGAATCAGCGGGGAGAGCACGTCTCCCTTGGACCGGTCCAGCGCGTACGCCGAGCCCACCGCGTCGGCCTCCTGCCCCAGAGAGCGGAACAGGCCGCCGACGACTTTGGTCTGGCGATACAGGTTGACCAGCCGCTCTTCCAGGGTGCGGGTGAGCCGCATGTAGTAGTAGAGCTCGAGCCGCTGCTCCCGGCTCAGCCCAGCAGCTGGGGACTGGGAGGTGACTTTCGTCGGCGCAGTCGAAGCCACTATCGGCCCGCCGCCAAGGCCTCGAGCACGACTGCCGTCATGGCCCGTACTCCGACGGGGATCGCCTCATCGTCGGCTCGGAAGGTGGGTGTGTGGTGGCCACCGGAGACGTTGCCCGCCCGGACAGCCCCGACCTTGAAGTAGAAGCTGGGGACTTCCCGCGCGAAGTAGGAGAAATCCTCCGCCCCGGTTTCCGGGGGTACGACTCCGACATTCTCCCGGCCTACCGTTCGTTCGAGCACCGCGTGCGCACGACGCGCGAGCATGGTGTCGTTGACGGTTACCGGAATCGTTTCCTCGAACGTCAGCTCGAATTTCGCGCCGGCCGCGGCGGTCTGGCCCTCGAAGATCTCGCGCATGCGTGTCTTGATGAGCTGCGTCGTGGAGTCGTTAAAGGTGCGGACCGTGCCCTCCAGGTGCGCGTCGCCGGCAATGATGTTTCGGCGATCGCCCGACTGGAACACTCCTACGGTCACAACCGCTGGCTCCAGAGGGGAGAGGGTTCGAGAACGGATGGTTTGCAGGCTGTTGACGATCTGCGACGCGGTCACGATGGCATCGATGCCCAGGTGAGGGCTCGCGCCGTGCGCCTGGCGGCCGATGACTCGCGCGCGCCAGGCGGTAGAGGCGGCGTATTGCGGGCCCGGGGTGTAAGAGATCTTTCCTACCCGTTCCCAGTCACCCACTTCGTCGGGGGGGTCGCCATTGGCGTGAAACGAGAAGATGACATCCGGCTTCGGATCGCGGAGAACGCCTTCGGCGATCATGAGCTTTGCGCCGCCCTCTTCGCCGACCGGGGCACCCTCTTCAGCGGGTTGAAAATAGAACACGACTGTGCCGGGAAGCCGGCTGCGCGAGCCGCTCAGGATCTCTGCCACTCCCAGGACAACGCTGACGTGAATGTCATGGCCGCACGCGTGCGACACCCCGGTCTGCCGGCCGAGATAGGTGGCGGTTTCCACCGACCGGAAGGGGATATCGGTCTGCTCCGTCACCGGCAGGGCATCCATGTCGGCCCTGACGCCGACAACGCGACCCGGCCGGCCGCCGCGCAGGATACCTACGACGCCGGTCTTGGCCACTCCGGTCCGCACTTCCAGGCCAAGCCGACGAAGCTCACGCGCGACCAGCGCCGCTGTCCGGGTCTCCCGATTACTGAGCTCCGGATGCCGGTGCAGGTCGTGCCGCACCTCGATCAACTTGGGCAAAATACGCTCGGTGGCCGAACGCACCTCGGCATCGCGGGCCTGACCCTGGCCCGCCTCGGGGAACGTGAGGATCACGACCGCGGCCAGACCCAGGCCGCCTACCCGTACCGGGCTTCCCCTCACCGCCCGTGTATCCCCATTGCGATTACGCCTTTACCGCCGCCGCTCTGGCCGTGCCGGCTGAGCGAGTACCCGACTCGATCCTCATGCCGTAGAACGAGCGGTGGATGAAAAAGAGCGCAGCCAGGAAGAATGCCACCGCCAGCACCCGGGCCAGCGTACCGGAGCCGCCGCTGGTGAGGTACACGCCGAGCTCCACCGCCAGCAGTCCGAACAGGGTGGTGAACTTGATGACCGGATTCATGGCCACCGACGACGTGTCCTTGAACGGGTCGCCCACGGTGTCGCCCACGATGGAGGCGTCGTGGAGCGGGGTGCCTTTCATCTTGAGCTCGGTCTCCACGATCTTCTTGGCGTTGTCCCAGGCGCCGCCGGCGTTGGCCATGAAGATGGCCTGGAACAAGCCAAACATCGCGATCGAGATCAGATAGCCGATGAAGAAGAACGGCTCGATGAATGCAAAGGCGAGGGTGGAGAAAAAGATGCCGAGGAAGATGTTGAACATCCCCTTCTGGGCATACTGAGTGCAGATCTCGACCACGCGGGTGCTGTCCTCGGTCGACGCCTTGGTGACCCCTTCGAGCCGGATGTTGGCCTTGATGAACTCGACCGCGCGGTAGGCACCCGTAGTCACCGCCTGGGTGGAGGCACCGGTGAACCAGTAGATCACCGCGCCGCCGGTGATGAGGCCGAGCAGAAACGGCGGGTGGAGAATCGAGAGGAACTCCATCCCGCTGGTGAGACCATGGGTGAGGGCCATGATGATGGAGAAGATCATCGTGGTGGCACCTACCACGGCCGTGCCGATGAGCACCGGTTTGGCCGTGGCCTTGAAGGTATTGCCCGCCCCGTCGTTCTCCTCCAGCAGCTCCTTAGCGCTCTCGAAGTTGACGTCCATGCCGTAGTCCCGCTTGAGCTCCTGCTTGATGTTAGGAACCTGCTCGATCAGAGAGAGCTCGTAGATGGACTGCGCGTTGTCGGTGACCGGTCCGTAGCTATCCACCGCGATAGTCACGGGGCCCATCCCCAGAAAGCCGAAGGCCACCAGGCCGAAGGCGAAGATGGCCGGGGCCTTCATCAGCTCGCCCATGCCCAGCGTGCTCACCCCGAAGGCGATCGCCATCAGGCCCATGATCGTGATGCCCAGCCAGTAGGCCGAGAAGTTGCCCGCGACGAAACCGGAGAGGATGTTCAGCGATGCCCCACCCTCGCGCGAGGAGGTGACCACCTCCCGGACATGGCGCGACTCGGTGGAGGTGAAGACCTTCACCAGCTCGGGGATGATGGCACCGGCCAGGGTGCCGCAGGTGATCACTGTCGAGAGCTGCCACCACAGGGCCGGGTTACCACCCAGGTGGGGGACGATCACGTAGGAGAGGGCGTACGTCAAAACCACCGATATCAGGGAGGTCATCCAGACCAGCTGAGTCAGCGGAGTCTCGAAGTTGAACCGGGTGGCGGTTTCGTACTTGGCCCGCGAGATGGCGTTGCTGATCAGGTAGGAGAAGCCCGAGGCCAGGACCATCATGACGCGCATCAGGAAGATCCAGACCAGCAGCTGCGCCTGAATGGTGGTATCCGGCACGGCCAGCACGATGAACGAGATCAAAGCCACGCCGGTGACGCCGTAGGTCTCGAACCCATCCGCGGTGGGACCGACCGAATCGCCGGCGTTGTCGCCGGTACAGTCGGCGATCACACCCGGGTTCCTGGCGTCATCCTCCTTGATCTTGAACACCACCTTCATCAAGTCGGAGCCGATGTCGGCGATCTTGGTGAAGATCCCGCCCGCGATCCGGAGCGCGGCGGCGCCGAGCGACTCGCCGATGGCGAACCCGAGGAAGCAGGCCCCCGCCACGTCGGCCGGGATGAAGAGCAGGATGCCCAGCATGAACAGCAGCTCGACCGAGATCAGCATCATGCCGACGCTCATGCCCGCCCGCAGCGGAATATCGGACACCGGCCACGCCCTGCCCCTCAGGCCGGCGAAGGCGGTGCGGGAGTTGGCCAGGGTGTTGATCCGGATCCCGAACCAGGCCACGCCGTAGCTGCCGGCCATGCCGATCAGGCTGAACAGCAGGATGACCGCGATCTTGGGGAGCTCCAGGCCGGTCAGCAGGAAGTAGATGACGATGACCGTCCCGATGAAGGCGAACAGAACCAGCAGCAGCTTACCCTGCTGAACCATGTACGCCTTGCAGGTCACGTAGATCAGCTCGGAGATCTCCGCCATCGTGCGATGGACCGGAAGGTTCTTGACCCGGGTATAGCTCCACAGGCCAAACAGCAGGCCCAGGACGCAGACCAGGAGCCCCGAAAGCAGGATCTGGTGCCCGGTGAAGCCGAGGAAATCTCCCTGATTGAGATCGGGGAGGCGGAGATTTACCTCCCCGCCTGGCCGGTGCTCGGGTGCCGCGGTGCCTTGCGCCACCTCCTGCGCGGCAAGGGCCGGAAGGGCCGCCGGAGCAAGCGCAGCCCCGAGAAGCAGGACGAGCACCAGTCTGGCGGTGCAGGCACGAATCATTGTCAGGGGTCTCCTGGGCGTCACTGGCATGAGATTGGGTAGTCGTGAGAAGAAGTTAGTAGGCGCCGATCGGACGATGGGTCGGCTCGGCCATCGTGTGCACCATGGTGAGAAAGCGTTTGGCTTGCTTGTCGGCCTCGCTCTCTCCCACCTGGTCGGTCTCGACCGTGACCAGGGTGTAGTGGCCCCCTTCGGCCTGGACACTCACCCCAATGCGGCCGATGGTGCCGGAGAACTGCCGGCGTCGGGGCTGTGTTTCCACCGCGGTCAGGGTGCCGCCAAAAAACCGTGCGGCCCCGTCCAGTACCTGGTCAGGGGGAAGATGAGTTCGGTGGAAGTATTTCATTAGTCCTCGACGTAGTACTCGAGATCCAGATGGGTGATCTGGGTCTCCCCCATCAGATACCGGAGCGTGTTCTTGAACTTGGTCTGCTGAATGAAGAGATCATGCTCAGGGTAGAGGCCGGGTGCCACCTGCGGGCTCTTGAAGTAGAAGGAGAGCCATTCCTGGATCCCGCTCAGGCCGGCGCGCTGCGAGAGGTCGAAGAACAGGGCCAGGTCGAGCACCAGCGGTGCGGCAAGAATGGAGTCGCGGCAGAGGAAGTCGACCTTGATCTGCATCGGGTAGCCGAGCCACCCGAAGATATCGATGTTATCCCAGCCTTCCTTGTTGTCGCCCCGGGGCGGATAGTAGTTGATCCGCACCTTGTGATACATCGTGCCGTACAACTCGGGATAGAGCTGGGGCTGAAGGATGTACTCCAGCACCCCGAGCTTTGACTCTTCCTTGGTCTTGAAGCTTTCGGGGTCGTCCAGCACCTCACCATCCCGGTTGCCCAGAATGTTGGTCGAGTACCACCCGGCCACCCCCAGCATCCGGGCCTTGAACATCGGCGCCAGGACGGTCTTGACCATCGTCTGCCCGGTCTTGAAATCCTTGCCGCCGATCGGAACGCCCTTGCTCTTGGCGAGCTGCTCCATGGCGGGGAAATCGCAGGTGAGGTTGGGGGCGCCGTTGGCGAACGGGACCCCTTCCATGATGGCGGCGTAGGCGTAGAGCATGGACGGCGCGATCGTCGGATCGTTCGCGTCCATGGCCTTCTCGAACGCCTCGAGCGTCCAATGGCTGGGGCCGGGACTGATGAAGATCTCGGTCGACGCGCACCAGACCATGACCAGGCGGTCGCACTTCTGTTTGGTCTTGAACTGCTTGATGTCCTTGCGGAGCGCCTCGGCCAGCTCCCGCTTACTGCTGCCCGGCTTCACATTCTTGCCCTCGAGCCGCTTGACGTAGCTCTGGTCGAAGACCGCGGGCATCGGCTTGATACCTTTGAGAAAAGCGGCGATGGGCTCGACGTGCTCATGGCGGTCCAACACACCCGCACGGAGCGCGGCCGTGTAGGCGTCGTCCGGAATCGGATCCCAGGCGCCGAAGACCAGGTCCTCGAGCGCGGCCAGCGGGACGAAGTCGCGAATCAGTGGGGCACGTTTGTCGGTGCGCTTGCCGAGTCGGATGGTACCCATTTGCGCGATCGATCCGATCGGCCGAGCCGCCCCGCGACGGATGTTCTCCACACCGGCGATGAAGGTCGTGGCTACCGCACCCAGCCCCACACACAGCACCCCGAGCTTCCCCTGAGCCGGCGCGATCTGCCGGGGGTTCTTTTCCGCCACTGCTACGGTCCTTTCGCGAGAGAATCGAATGACGCGTGCTTCACCTCGGCGTGCTTTACCTCCGCCGGATGCCGGATGTCGTCCACCCGAAGGGGCGACTCGAGGCGGCCGGCGTGCCGGTGCACATACACAAACCGCTGCACCACCGTGATCACCGAGGCGATGGCCAGGAGCGCGACGATCGCCTCCAGCAGGAGCGCGTGGCGTCCAGCCCCGAACGCCACCGAGGCCAGGCCCAGACCCAGAATCCGCTCGGCCCGCTGGGCGATGCCGACCTTACAATCGAGGCCCAGGCCTTCGGCCCGGGCCCGGGCATAGGAGACCAGGAGTGAGCTGAGGATGGCCACCATGCACACGATGACGGCCGGGGTCCGGAAGGCTACGTCGGGTGCGGTCATCAGGAACGCACCGATCCCGATGAACGTGGCGCCGTCTCCCACCCGGTCCAGGGTGGAGTCGTAGAAGGCGCCGAACTTGGTGACCATTGCTCCACCGCGGGCCACCTGTCCGTCCAGCGTATCGGCCACGCCGCTCAGCAGCAGCACTGCACCGCCGAGCCGGATATGACCGGTCGCGTAGGCGACGGCGGAGGCGAGCACCAGGCCCGTGCCCACGGTGGTGATAGTGTTGGGCCGCACTCCGGCCCGGATCAGGCGTTCCACCAACGGGTTAACGGTGGCGTAGAACGGCTTCTCCAAGTCACCCAGCAGCTTCACTCTGGTATCGATCCTCAGCAGGGGGCCCAGGCGGAATTCAGCTCAGGTGAGCCGTCATTTGCCGGGCGAAAGGATAACCGGCGAAACCGCTTAGGGCAATCGGAGGAAAGAGCCGGTGGGGGTACTACTCTGGGTCGCGTGAGCTGGGGAAGATCTCGGGGATCTCACTCGGGGTATAACAGAAAATCGCGACGCCGATCCCGAAATCGCTTCAGCTCCTCCCGCCAGCCGGCGGTGATCGCCGGGATCGGTGCACCGCGCTCGATGGCGGTTCGAAGCTCGGGGCCCCCCGCCAGGCGGTCGAACTGCCCTGGTCGAAAAGCGAAGGCCGCCGGCTGAGCCTGCCGGAGGGCAACGAGCAGATGGAGGGCGGTCACGGTGGGATCATATACGCCGCGGTCGGTGGTGGTCAGGCGAATGCCAGCGAGCAGCGTATCAGAGTATTTTCCGTCGCCCGGCGTGGTCGGGGTGAACCGCGTGGCGCTGAAGCTCACTCCTGGAGGCGCCGAGCGGCGCAGGGCCGCCAGCACCACGGTGGTGTCCAGCCATGGCGCTCCGATCTGCTCGAATGGCGCATCGCTCCCGCGTCCGACCGAGAGATTGGTTCCCTCGAACAGGCAAAGGCCGGGGTAATGGTAGAGACTCTCGAGGGTGCGTAGATTCAGGCTGGGCGGGACGAAACGCAGACCGGTTGCATCGAATGCCATCGAGCGGCGCCAACCGTCCAGGGGTACGACGTGAAGGTCGGCCCCCAAGCCCAGCAGTCCGTTGGCAAGGCGAGCGAGCTCGCCGATTGTCATTCCATGCCTCATGGCAATCGGGAACCGGGCCACCGCCGAGGCGGTAACGCTGTCCTGAACATCCCCCTGCACCGCACCTCCTATCGGATTGGGCCGATCGAGCACCACTACCGGCAGGCGTCCAGCTGTTGCGGCCTCCATGATCGTGGCAACGGCGGCCGGATAGGTGTAATAACGTGCGCCGGCGTCCTGGAGGTCTACCAGGAGAACATCTACCTGCCTCAGCATCGCCGCCGTGGGGGGGTGGAGTCGTATCCCGTCATGTAGCAGGTACACCGGTACGCCGGTGGCGGAGTCCCTCTCCTGCCGGGTATCCGGCGCGACGTCGACGTCGATGCTGCCGCGCAGGCCGTGCTCCGGCGCGAAAAGTGCCGTGACGCGGATTCCCTCGCTCAGCAGCCGGTCCAGGTCACGCCGGCCCTTGGCGTCGATACCCGATTGATTGGTGACCAGGCCGACCCGGCGATTGCGGACCAGGCTCAGACTGTCGGTGAACAGCACCTCGATCCCGGGACGCACCTGAGTTGGAGCAGGTGCGCCGCGGGCGGCGCAGCCGATGCAACATCCCCAGAGTCCCAGCAAAAAGAGAGATCTGTGCACTTCAAGTCCCTCGCGCTTCTAGCGGTTTCGTTGTGGGCCTGCGGGCCTTCGACCCAGGCACCGGTTCCCCAACCTGCCCAGTTCCCGCCGAGGGAGGAAACTGCGGTAGATCTGGACGCTCTCCTCGAAGGTCTGTCGCCGCGGGACAAGATCGCTCAGCTGGTCGTACCCTGGATCCCAGGGACTTACGCGGCATTCGACGATGACGCCTTCAAGCGGGTGCAGGAGTGGGTGGATTCGCTCCACATTGGCGGCGTGCTGGTGTCGGTGGGCTCCCCGCTGGACGAGGCTGCGAAGCTCAACCGACTTCAGGAACGTTCCCGCCTGCCGCTGCTCGTCGCGTCCGACCTCGAGGGGGGCACGGCAATCCGGCTGAATGGCGGCACACCGTTTCCCCCAAATATGGGCGTGGCCGCCACCGGGAGCGACTCGGACGCGTACGAGCTCGGCCGGATCACGGCCCTGGAAGGTCGCGCGGTGGGCATTCATCTGGCCTTTGCGCCGGTGGCCGACGTGAACAACAATCCCGCCAACCCGATTATCAACACCCGCTCCTTTGGCGAGGACCCGGCCGCAGTGGGCCGGCTGGTCGCCGCGGAGATCCGGGGGATCCAGGAGAACGGGATGCTGGCGGGAGCTAAACATTTCCCCGGCCATGGCGACACCGGCACTGACTCGCACATCACGCTTGCGGTCAGCAATTCCAACTGGCCCCGGCTCGACTCGGTCGAGCTGGTTCCCTTCCGCAGCGCCATCGCGGCTGGAGTGGCGTCGATCATGTCGGCCCATATTGCCATGCCGGGGATCGATGGAGGACAGCTCCGGCCGGGAACCGTGGTGCCCAGCATCCTCACCGGCATCCTCCGCGATTCTCTGGGCTTCAAGGGGTTGGTGGTCACCGATGCGCTCAACATGGGCGGGGTAGCGAATACCTACGGCTCCGAGGCTGGAGTCCGCGCCTTTCTTGCCGGGGCCGATCTCCTGCTTCAGCCGGCCGATCCGAGAACGGCCATCAACGCCATGGCTGGTGCCCTCTCCCGGGGTGAGATCTCTCCGGAGCGGCTGAACCGCTCGGTGCGCCGGGTGCTGGAGCTGAAGCGGCAGCTGGGATTATTCCAGCGACGCACCGTGCCGCTCGACAGCATCCCTTCCGTAGTGGGCCGGGCAGAATTCCAGAATACGGCCCGCGAGATGGCCGCGCGCTCGATTGTGATGGTGAAGGACGTGGGTGGAACAGTGCACGGGCTGCGGCGCGCCCGGCCCGCGCTCACGCTCGTCACCTACGGCGATGATGACAATCGATCGCTGGGCAACACCCTGGCAGGCGAGCTCAGGGCGCGGGGTCACGCCGTTACCGTCTTCAAGCTCTGGCCCGCCAGCGGACCCGCCAGCTACGATTCTGCCGCCGTGGCAATCGCGAGGAACAGGGTGACGCTTTTCGCCGTCGTTGACAAGCCGGTGCCCTGGCGGGGAACGATCGGGCTTCCAGCATTAATGATGGACCTGATCGATTCGACCGGCCGCACCGGACCCACTATTCTAGTCTCACTGGGAAACCCCTATTTGATCTCCGCGCTTCCGGGCGTGGGGTCCTACGTAATCGGCTGGCGCGCCAACGCGGTTACCGAGCAGGCGGTTGCACGGGCGCTGGCCGGGGAAACCTCCATCACCGGCCGGCTGCCGATCTCGATCCCACCCGGCTATAGCCGCGGCTGGGGCGTCCAGCGGCGAGTGCAGTGAGCCGGGGCTGGACCATGCTCATGATTGCCGCCTTCGCCTGCGCACCCCGCGCCGATACCCGCATCCCGTCGGCCATGACCGTGCTGAATACCAACTGGAGCCCGGTGACCGCGTTCCTCGACTCCGCGGTGGCGTCGGGGGCCGCCCCCGGCGCTGTTCTCGGCGTGAGCGTGGCGGGACAGCGCTTCCTCTACACCAGCGGCCGATTGACTCGGGGGGAGCCGGCCGCGGTCGAGCCCACCACGGTCTATGATCTTGCTTCGCTCACCAAGGTCGTCGGCCTCGCGACCGCGGTGATGCTCGCCGTCGACGATGGGAAACTGGAGCTCGATGCGCCGGTCCAGCGGTATGTACCCGCGTTCGAAGGTGAGGGGAAAGAGCGGGTGACGGTCCGGCTGTTACTGGCACACGCAAGTGGGCTGCCCGCCTGGCGCCCCCTGTTCCGAGAGACCGACACCCGGCAGGAGGCGTTCGCCCTGGCCGACACCACCGTTCTGCGCTCGGCGCCAGGGGCGACGGACCTTTACTCCGATCTGGGCATGATCGTCCTCACCCAGGCGGTGGAAGCGGTGTATCACGAACGGCTCGACTCGCTGCTTGCCCGCCGAGTCTTTCAGCCGCTGGGCATGACCTCGGTGGGATTTCTGCCGACGCGCGGGAGTGCCCGGATCGCTCCCACCGAGCTCGACAGCTGGCGAGGCCGGGTCCTGCGGGGCGAGGTGCACGATGAGAATGCCGCCCGAATGGATGGGGTGTCGGGGCATGCAGGTCTGTTTGGAGCGATGCCGGATCTGTTGACCTTTGCGGAGTGGATGCTCGGACAGGCGGACGGATGGACAGGCGGACGGACTGACGGCCTCGACTATCTGACCGCCCGTCCGACCGTCCGTCCGTCTACCGTCCGCGAGTTCACTCGCCGGCAGAACCTCGTCCCCGGCTCATCGCACGCGTTGGGGTGGGACACGCCATCGCCCGGCAGCAGCGCCGGCAGCCTGTTATCACCCCGGAGCTTCGGCCACACCGGTTTCACCGGTACCTCGCTTTGGATCGATCCTGAGCGCCAACTGGCGATCGTTCTGCTCAGCAATCGAGTACACCCCACCCGCGACAACCCCCGCTGGGCGCCGGTGCGCGCCGCGATCGCGGACCTCGTGATGACCACCCTGTTCGAGGACGTCCGATGACACTCATCCTCTCCGACTGGCTCATCATCGCGCTCTACTTCATCGTTTCGGCCGCGATCGGTCTCGCGTACACCCGCAAGGCCAGCCGGTCACTCGAGGACTACTTCGTGTCGGGTCGCGCCCTGCCCTGGTGGCTCGCCGGCACTTCGATGGTGGCAACGACCTTCGCCGCCGATACGCCCCTCGCGGTCGCGGGCCTGGTGGCCAAGTACGGCGTTGCGGGCAACTGGTTGTGGTGGAACGGAGCGTTCTCCGGGGTCCTTACGGTCTTCTTCTTCGCTCGCCTGTGGCGCCGCGCCGGCGTGCTGACCGATGTGGAGCTGGCCGAACTGCGCTATGGCGGCCGCCCCGCGGCCGTGCTGCGCGGCTTTCGGGCTCTTTACCTCGCCCTTCCGATCAACCTCATCATCATGGGGTGGGTCACCCGCGCGATGGTCACCATTCTGGGGGTCACCCTGGACGTGAACCCCTGGAAGGCCGCCATCCTGCTGTTCGGCGTAACTGCGCTCTACAGCATTTTTTCCGGCCTATGGGGCGTGATCGTCACTGATGCCTTCCAGTTCGTAGTCGCGATGGGGGGAACCATTCTGCTCGCGGTGTTCGCGGTCGAGTCGGTCGGTGGCCTGGGAGTCCTGACGGAAAAGGCGACGGCGCACTTCGGATCGGCGGACGCGGCGTTCGGAGTATTTCCGGCGGCGGACCAGGCTTGGCTGCCGCTGTCGACCCTGCTGATTTTCCTCGGGGTGCAATGGTGGGCCGCCTGGTACCCGGGACAGGAGCCGGGCGGCGGTGGCTACGTGGTGCAGCGAATTCTCTCGGCCAAGGACGAACGGCACGGTCTGTTGGCTACGCTCTGGTTCACCATTGCCCACTATGCTCTGCGGCCCTGGCCCTGGATCCTGGTCGGTTTCGTAGGCCTGATTCGTTATCCCAACCTGGCCAATCCGGAAGAAGGCTATGTGCGGGTGATGGTGGATGTTCTTCCCTCCCCCTTCAAGGGACTGCTGCTCGCCGCCTTTGCCGCGGCCTACATGAGCACCATCAGTACCCACCTGAATTGGGGCGCTTCATATCTGGTGAACGATGTGTACCTCCGCTTTCTCAAGCCGAATGCCAGTCGTCGAGCGCAGGTCATCGCCTCCAGGCTGGCCACCGTTGTGCTCATGGTGCTCTCCCTGGTCGTGATGAGCTTCCTCAGCAGCGTGGAGCAGGGTTGGAAGCTCCTGATTGGGCTGGGGGCCGGAACCGGCCTGGTCTTCATTCTCCGCTGGTACTGGTGGCGGGTGAACGCCTGGTCGGAGATCAGTGCCATGATTGCCTCTTTTGTGACATCGGTCGGGCTGGCCTTGTTCGGATACGATCTCGGCAACCCGGCTAGTCATACCTACGCCAAGACCATGCTGATCACTGTCCTGGTAACCAGCGTGGTGTGGCTTTCGGTTACCCTGCTGACCCCGCCCGAAACCGAGGCGACCCTGGATCGGTTCTACCGTCGAGTCCGGCCCGGCGGCCCGGGGTGGCGGGAAGTGTCCAAGCGCCTGGGCTTTGGAGACGACCCCATTCCCGGGGGAGTACTGTCCTGGGTGAACTGGGTGGCGGGGGTAGCGGCCGTTTACTGTGCTGTCGTGTCTCTGGGGGCCTTGCTGACGGGATCAATGGTCCGCGGGCTGCTGTACGGGGCCGCCGCCATAGCAGCTTTCCTGTTGATACAGCGTAACTTGCGGGCTGATGCCACGCTGGTGACCGGCGTTGACACCACCGCTCGGCCTGAGTTAAGTTTGGACAGGTAAAATCGTCCTCAACCGGTCATCCCTACCATGGGGTGGCGTAAGGAGTAGTGCATGAGCGGCATCGAACAGCAGGCCCCCGCCGGCGGTTTTGCACTCGCGATTACGGCCCGGGCGGCTGAAGAGGTGCAGAAGTTCATTGCCCAGGAACAGGTCCCTACCGAGAGTGCGGGGCTTCGCGTCAGCGTGCTGCCGGGCGGCTGTTCCGGCTTCAAGTACAGCCTCAACGTCGAGGAGAGGGCACTCGAGGACGACATGGTCGCCGAAGTGAACGGCGTCCGCGTCTTCGTCGATGGCTTCAGCGCCCAGTATCTCACCGGCATCACCATCGACTACGTGAGCTCGATGCAGGGCTCCGGCTTCACCTTCAGCAACCCGAACGCAACCGGCGGCTGTGGTTGCGGCAGCAGCTTCACTGCCTGACTACAGTGAGAAGTAAGAAGTGAGGGGTGAGAGGGCGATCGCCGACCCTTCTCACCCTTCTTCGTTTGTGCTAGTCTGCCTTCTCGCTTCCCACCTCTGACCGCGCACAATCTCTGAGCTCATCCCGACCTGATCGTCGTCGCCCTCTACTTCCTCGTGACCCTGAGCGTGGGAATGTGGGCCGCGCGCCGGCAGGACACGGCGGGCGACTACTTTCTCGGTGCCCGGAATCTCCCCGCCTGGGCGATCCTGCTCTCTATCGTGGCCACCGAGACGTCCGCGTTGACCGTTATCTCGGTACCGGGCATCGGCGCGCGCGGTGATCTCACCTTCCTCCAACTCACCTTCGGGTTTCTCGTCGGCCGCGTGGGCGTGGCGCTCTGGCTCCTTCCCGGGTACTTCCGGGGAGATCAGGAGACCGCCTACGCCCGGCTCGAGTCCCGCTTCGGCGCCGCGACACGGCGGATGGTCTCGATCGTCTTCCTGATCACCCGGTTCATGGGCGACGGCGTCCGTATCTTCGCGGGCGCGATTCCCCTCGCACTGCTTACGGGATGGAGCATCCCGACCGCGATCGTGGCGATGGGCGGTGTCACGCTCGTCTACACCTGGTTTGGCGGGCTCAAGGCCGTCGTCTGGGCAGATGTGGTGCAGCTGGCGGTTTACCTGGCGGGCGGCGTAGCAGCGCTCCTCATCGCCTGGGAACTCGCCGGCGGTGCGCAGAACGCCCTCTCCGCCGCGTGGTCAGCGGGCAAGCTCACGCTGATCCAACCGACGCTGGACCTGACCGTACCCTATACCCTGGTCGGCGGCCTTATCGGCGGCGCGTTGCTCTCTGCGGCCTCGCATGGGACCGACCACCTGATTGTCCAGCGCCTCCTCGCCACCCGTTCGCTCAAGGCCGCACGCGTCGCCCTCATCGGCTCGGGCCTCGTGGTGATACTCCAATTTCTCCTGTTCCTGCTGGTGGGTGTGGCCATCTGGGCCGCAGGCTTGGCGCCGGGAGGCATGCCCGCCGACCAGATTTTTCCCCGATTCATTCTCGACCACCTCCCGACCGGTCTGGCCGGGCTGGTGGTGGCCGGGATTCTGGCGGCCGCGATGAGCACCATCAGCTCCTCGATCAATGCGCTGGCGTCCTCAATGACGCATGACCTGTACGCCAGCTGGACCGGCCGCCGCGACCCAGTTCATTTGCTCCGGGTCGGCAAACTCTTTTCGGCGGTCTGGGGAACGAGCCTGATCGTAGGGGCGCTCTTCTTTCATTTCTACGCCACCGGGACCGACACTCCAGTGGTGGTCCTGGCGCTTTCGATCGCCTCGATCACCTATGGCGCCTTGCTCGGCACCTACTTGCTGGCGGGGTGGACCCGCGCTCAGGGCCGCGACATCGTGGGAGCCGTGTGCGTTGCCGTTACGGTGATGCTTTTGGTCGTATTTGCGAAGCCGCTCTCGGGCCACCCGGCTCTCGAGTGGCTTGAGCTGGTCGGCCGCCTGGCCTGGCCGTGGTATGTTCCACTGGGAACTCTCCTCGCCGTCTTCACCGGCATCGGGCTCAGCTATCTTCCGCACGGCTCTGCCAAACAAGTGACCGCAGATAAACGCTGAGAGCAGGCAGGAACATGGCAAGAATTCTGATCGGCGCCGACGTCGGGGGAACCAAGACAGCCGTTGCCGTGGCCGAGAACGACAAGATTCTGGGCCGGGCCGATGGGCCTGGCGCCGCAGTGCGCCCAGGCCGTGCGCTGGTGGCGGCCACGACCATCACCGAAGTGGTGAGGCGCGCGCTTGCCGCCGCGGGCCGGCTGAACGGAGATGTGCTGGTGGTCGGCGCCGCGGGAGCCGGACGGGAGCCTGAACGCGAGGAACTGCGCAAGGCGCTACGCGGGGAAAACCTGGCTGCGAGCGTGGTGGTGACCACCGATATCGAGATCGCCCTGGCCGCTGCGTTCAGCGACGGACCGGGCATCGTGGTGAGCGCTGGCACCGGGAGTGTCGCGGTAGGCCGGGACCGAGCCGGCAAGCAGCACCGCATCGGCGGCTATGGATGGCAGATGGGAGATGAAGGGAGCGGCTACGCTATCGGTCGAGCGGCGCTCGGCGCGGTGAGCCGAGCGGTGGATGCCCGCAGTCCGAAGACCGCGCTCAGCGATAGGGTCCTGAAGGCCACCCGCAGCGACGACTTCGATGCATTGGTGCGCTGGGCGGCGGGTGCTTCGCCGGCGGAAGTGGCGGCTCTGGCGCCCCACGTCCTTGCGGTCGCGGCGGAGGGAGACCAGCTCGCTCAGGGAATCACGGACTATGCGGCCCGCGAACTGTCGCAGCTGGCCCTTTGCCTGCTGCCGAAGATGGAGCTCACCCCGCCGGTTCGCGTGGCGGTGACCGGCGGGTTGCTGGCCCCGGGACAGCCACTCCGCAAGACGCTCCTTGCCAAGCTCGCCGAAGAGACCTCTTTTCAAACCACCGACACCCCGGTCGACGCCGTCGCCGGCGCCCTCCTTCTCGCCACCGCGACAGAGCCAGCCTAGCGTTTTCCGCCTTTGGCCACCCGCTGTAGGCGGCTGTGCCGCACTCCATATAACAGATAGATCACCAGGCCCACCAC
Source organism: uncultured Gemmatimonadales bacterium (assembly GCA_963846435.1). Classification (GTDB taxonomy): domain Bacteria; phylum Gemmatimonadota; class Gemmatimonadetes; order Gemmatimonadales; family GWC2-71-9; genus CAVVWJ01. Next base: position 48,500 of record CAWJVX010000003.1, read on the forward strand.
CAGCCAGAGACCGAAGCGGATCCAGGTGAGTCTGGGGAGCTGAAGCATCAGATAGAGGCAAGCCACGATCGAAATGAGCGGGGTGATCGGCACCCACGGCGCCCGGAAGGGCCGGACGCGATCCGGCTCCAGCCGACGCAAGACCAGGACACCGGCAGAAACCAGCACGAAGGCAAAGAGAGTTCCGATGTTGGTCAGATCCACCACCTCGGCGATGTTGGCGAAAGCCGCGAAGGTGGCCACGAAGAGACCCGTGATGATCGTGCCGATGTAGGGTGTCTTGAAGCGGGGGTGGACCCGGGCCAGAAAGGGTGGCAGCAGCCCGTCCCGGGCCATCGACATGAAAATCCGCGGCTGACCCAGCTGGAACACCAGCAGCACGCTGCTCATGGCGATCACCGCACCGAGCGACACGATCAGCCGGGAGATTGTCAGCAGTTTGGGTGACCCATCAGCCAGCGCCAGCGCGGTGACCATCGGCTCCGGCGTACCAAGCCTGTTCCACGGAGCGATGCCGGTCATCACCAGCGCCAGAACGATGTACAGTACCGTACACACGATCAGGCTCATGATGATTCCGAACGGCATGTCCCGCGCCGGGTTCTTGGCCTCCTCCGCCGCGGTCGAGGTGGCATCGAAGCCGATGTAGCTGAAGAAGATGATCGCGGCCCCGGCGCTGATCCCGGCCCAGCCATTCGGGGCAAACCCGCCGAGCGCCGGATCGCTCCAATAGTGAGGCTTGATCAGGGTTGCGCCGACGGCACAGAAGAAGAGGATCACACCGATCTTGAGCACCACCATGGCGATGTTCGAGTTGGCGGACTCCCGGATGCCGATCACCAACACGACGGTGATGAGCAGCACGATCAGGAACGCCGGCAGGTTGGCGATGAATGGAAACCCGGCCAGGGAGGGCGCAGTGGACAGCGCCGAGGCCAGATACAGGCTGGAGGGATCGGTGGCCCCGCCGGCTACCGCCTCCGCCGCCAGGTGTGCCGATCGATAATCGGTGGCCAGCCAGGCGGGCAACGAGAGGCCAAAGTGGGACAGCAGCTCGCGAAAGTACCCCGACCAGCCGATCGCCACTCCGATGTTTCCCACCGCATACTCGATGATCAGGTCCCACCCGATAATCCAGGCGACCAACTCACCCAGCGAGGCGTAGGCGTAGGTGTAGGCCGAGCCCGAGATCGGTACCATGGCCGCGAACTCGGCATAACACAGCGCCGCAAAGCCGCAGGTCATCGCTGTCAGCAGGAAGGAGATCACGATGGCGGGTCCCGCGCCGGGCCGGAGCGGGTCTCCCACGATCGCCGTCCCGGTAGTCGCGAAGATCCCGGCTCCGATAGTGGCGCCCACCCCGAGTGCCGTCAGGTGCCATTTGTTCAGCGAGCGGCGAAGCCCGCCGCGCTCCCTGATGTCGTCTTCGCAGTCCTGGACGGATTTCCGGAGGAAGAACCGGCTCATAGTCCCTCGAAAGCGTGGAACCGCTCGCGGCCCGGCCGTAACTGTGCCGCCGGGTGCGCTGCGGAATGAAGCCGCAACTCGCTAGGAGCTGCTCTTGCCTGGCAGGATGAAAGAGATTTTGGCTACACCCGCGACCGAGGTTCCATCCGGAGCCCGTGCGGGCGTGAAGCGAAACGCGCGCATGACCTCATCGAACTTCTTGGCATAGTCTCGATTCTTGATCTCGGGCTCGACTTCATAGCGCTCGACCCGACCATCGACCCGTACCCAGAACGTCACCCTCAGGGAGGCGCCACGGAGCTCCTTGGGCGGCGTGTCATACGGCAGTGGCAGCTCGCGTGGTTCGGGTGGCCGCAGGGTTCCACCTTCGCCGCGCCCACCGGTGCCGCCCGCACCGCCGGTGCCCACCCCGCCTGCTCCCGGTGTCTTTCCGGGGCCCACTCCAGCACCGCCACCGGTGCCGCTGTCGGGGGCCTCGGTGGTCGGCCCCGACGCCACCGCAGTCGGAGCGGTATCCCGCGGCACCGGCGGCGCCTGCTCGGCCGGTACCGGCTGGCTCAGCGGCGTCTGAACCGACTTGGGAGGAGGGACCGGCGCCGTCACCCTGACTGAAGGCGGTGACGCAGGTTGCGGGATCGAAGGCAGGGTAATATACGCCACCCGGTTCCCCCCGCCACCGCCACTGGAAGGACTCCCCGCCGGGGCGGTATCGCCCGCGGTGAAGCTCTTGCTCCAGAGCCGTTCCCCATGCAGGACCAGCAACCCGAGCGCCAGGCCATGCAGGGCCAGGGAAGCCGCCAGACCGCCGTAACGGCGGGGAGCGGAGGGGAGGCTCAAGCCTGGAGTGTCTGGTCTGCGCGTAGGACCCTCGGTGAAGGTGTTTGGTCAGCGGAAGATAGCTGGCTCAACCTCGGGCTTCTTCCGGAGAGACGCCCCACGTCCTGCACAAAGCACGCGCGGGGACCGGTGAGGGTCCCCGCGGGTGATTCGAGGGAGGCGCAGGTCTGCTACTGTTTCTTGTCCGCTTCCTTCGGGGTAAACCCGATGATCTGCACCCCGGCACCCCGGGCTACGTCCATCGCCTCGATCACGTCCTGATAGATCCGATTTGCACCGGCCTTGATGAAGAGCAACTTGGCCGGCCGGGCATCGTAGATGGCGTGGATCTGGGTGTCCAACTGGTCTCTCGGGACCGGCTGGCCGTTGATGGCGTACCCACCGTCGTCCCCCAGCTCGAGCACAATCTGGCTCGGTGGGTTCTTGTTCACCGTGGGCGTATCCGGCGGTGGCACTTGTACGTCCAGCGCCATCCGCGAGAGCGGCTGCGTGATCATGAAGATGATCAGCAGCACCAGCAGGATGTCGATCATGGGAACGACATTCGGCTCGTTCGAAAGCTCGCCCCGTGCGTTTCCGCCTCCACCGGCCATATCAGTTCTCCTTCTTCTTGGCGAACAGGCCGCCGCTCTTGGGCTCGGTGATCGCCGCCATCACCCGGACGCCAGCCCGGCGTGCAGTCTCCACGGCCTCCTGAACCTGGCCGTACTTGAGCTGATTATCCGCCTTGAAATACAGGATCTTGTCCTCGGTTCGAGCGGCAAAGACCGAGCGAAGCTGATCCTCCAAGGCCCCCGCTGCGATGGGCCGCTGATTGAGGAAGTAGCGGCCTGCCTGATCGATACCCAGTACGACTTCGTTGTCGCCCTCCGGCCGCGGATCGAGGTTCTTTCCTTTCGGAAGCGTGGCCTTGAATCCTGCCGCGATGAGCGGTGTCACGATCATGAAGATGATCAACAACACCAGCATGATGTCGATCATCGGTACCACGTTCGGCTCGGACTTGACCGAGGTCTGTCCTGCCCTGCCGCTTGTGCCGCCTGCCATGGCCCTTACCTCCTAACCGGAGTGACCGATGTGGAACCGTGCTCAGCCATGCACGTGGCCGCTGCCGGTGACTGCCTTCTGGGCCTGGAATTCCTTGGTGAAGATCGAACGGCCGAACTCGCTGCCGACGCTCTTGATGAGGTAGTCGATCAGCTCCTTCGAGGTATAGGTCATCTCGACCGTGAGGTTCTCGATCTTGGTGGTGAAATAGTTGTACGCCCACACCGCCGGGATCGCGACCATCAGGCCGAAGGCCGTCGTGATGAGGGCCTCGGCGATACCGGCCGAGATGCCCGCCAGGCCGCCGGAGGCGCCCTGTGAGGCCATGCCGGTGAAGGCGTTCACGATACCCATCGTGGTGCCGAGCAGACCGACGAAGGGCGCGGTCGAGCCCACCGTCGCGAGGATGCCGATGCCGCGCTTGAAGTCGGCCAGGGTGATCAGCATCTGCCGCTCCACCGCCCGCTCGGCCGAGTTGATGTCGGCCGCCGTGATCGTGGCGCGGTCACGCAGCAGGGGCTTCACCTCGGCCAGCGCCTCGCCCACGACCCGGGCCACGTGGCTCTTCTTGTTCTTCTCGGCCAGGGCTATCGCCTGGTCCAGGTTTTCTTCCTGGATGGCGCGGGAGAACTGGGGTGCGAACTTCCGGGTCTCGGCCTGGGCACGCTGGAACTGGATGAACTTCTGGAGCATGATGGTCAGCGACCAGATGGACATGATCGCCAGCACGGCAACGATGAACTTGGCGAAGAGTCCCATCGAGTGAAACAGTTCAAGAAGATCTACGCTCATTTTCCGATGCCTCCTGGGGGAACGAAGCTATTGCTGCTTGAATGCGACGGCCTGCTGGACCAGTTGCCGGACCGGCCTGCCCTTGAACTTCGCCGGCTTGAACACGCTCTTGAGGATCGCTTCCCGGGCGGGTTCGGCGAAGGCCGGGTGCGAGGTCTTCAGCACCTTGAACGACGGCGGCTCGACATGGCCGGTAGTATCGACGATGAACTGCATCTCCACCCGGCCGGTAATCCCGGCGCTCGCCAGCACCGGCGGATAGCGCGGCTGCGGCTGGGAGATCACCTGCACCGGATCGTCCAGCTGTGCCTCGAGGAAGACCTCGCCCGAAACCGGACCGGTTCCGCCGACTACACCCGTACCGATGCCACCTTCGACGCCCTTGCCGGTGAAGTCCCGGGGGTCGAACGGCTTCTGGTCCAGGTCGACCGGTGGAATGTCCTTCGGGATGTCGGTCGGCGCCACCACGGTCTGGAACCCCTTGGGAGGGGGATTGGCGGCGACGATGACGTCGGGTGGAGGCTGTTCCGGTGGGGGCTTGGGCGGCTCAGGTGGCTTCAGAAAGACCATCGTCGTGTCCACCGGACGATTCTTGATGGTCTCGGCCACACCCTGGGTGGCCTTCACAGCCCCGAAAATGAGGAGGCCGTGCAGCAGAACGGACAGAACCGTCTGTCCCCAGGTTTTCGAACTTTTCTGTTTCGACTCGATCAGGTTCTCGAACACGCTACTACCTCCAGGGGGAGAGGTGATCGTGCCCGGAAAGTAAGGCTGCCTCTGAACAACTACTTTGCCCCCGGATGTCATTTCGATTACAACCGCATTAGCGGTCCGAAACGTTCCGAGGCTAGACAAGCCTATCGTGTAGGACGGCGCCGCCCCGTGACCTGACTCACAGGCGGCCGGCTCTATGTTACCCGTGGGATGGGTTTCGGCAAGGAGCCTGGGGGCCGTGGCGGTCCTGGCTCATCGGTACCTGAATCGGATTGTCTGCTGCACCAGCACCGCCGTCGGCCGGCCACCTCGGCGTGCCGGCTTGAAACGGCTTTTGCGGAGTGCTTCCACTGCAGCCAGCAGGAATGCCGGATGTGAGCTGTGCAGCACGCGGACCGATCGGCCGTCCACCCATCCATCGCTTCCCACGACGTATTGCAGTTGCACCAGCCCGCTGACGCCGGCGCGCTGTAGCGCGCCGGGATAGCGCGGATGAAGCTCCTCCACCAGCTCCGGGAGCTGGTCCACCTCCTCAGTGCTGAAGATCAGGCGCGACGTGTCCCCGGGCGCGGCAGACTCTCCAGACGCCCAAGGGAGGGAGCGCTGGCTCGATTGAGGCAGGCCCGGTGTGGCTGAACCCGAATGGCGGCAATTGGAGTGCCGGTGCAACAAGGTCGATCTCGGGCACTCCAGCCGGCCGGGGGACAATCATCTTTGACTCAGGGCGTGAAGTTTCAGCGCCCTTCGGCAGAGAGGGTCTGACCTGCGCGAGCTCCATCCGAATCGTATCTCGAGCCAGCGGCAGTGTGGCCGCGCGGGGGGAGCCGGTGCCGCTGATGGCACCGGCGATCAGCAGGGTATGAAAGACCAGCGCGCCGGTGACGGCGCGAATCCACGGTGCGCCGGCGGTGGATGACGCCAGCAAGGTTTCAAACATGCGCGGCTCCCGAGAGAGGCTCCAGTGCTAGTTAGCACGGCCAGCTGGAGCCGTCGTGGAGCCGCAATTACAGAACGATGAAACGGGGATGAGAAAATCTATCCGGTGGGCACCTGCGCCTTCGGCAGCCGGACCGTGAAGACGGAGCCCCGGCCCGGCCGGCTCTGGGCCGTGATCGTTCCCCCGTGCGCCTCCACGATCCACTTGGTAATGGCGAGTCCCAGCCCGACCCCGGGCCGGTCGCCGGTGCGGGAGCGAGCCGGGTCGGCGCGCCAGAAGCGCTCGAAGATGTGGGGCAGGTCACCCGGCGCGATTCCGATGCCGGTGTCGCGCACCGAGAAGGTGACAGCGTCGTCGTCCTCCTCGAGGCTGAGCCTTACCGTCCCACCTCGAGGCGTGTACTTGATCGCGTTGGTCACGATGTTCAGCAGCATCTCCCGTATGCGGTGGGGATCGACCGCGAGCCGGACCGGCGCATCGGGCAGGGTATGAACCTCCGTCACGCCCACGCTCTCGCCCAACATTCCCGCCGTTTCCGCCACATCCGCCACCAGCTCGCGGAGGTCGCATTCCTGTACCGCCAGGGGCGCCCGCCCCTCATCGGCCCGCGCGAGGGTGAGCAGGCTCTCCACCATTTCGGTCATCTCGTTGATCTGGGCCAGGGATTCGTCGAGCGACTGGAGTATCTCGGGCGGGATCCCGGGATGGATCAGCGCTCGTTCCACCCCGGCGCGGAGCACCATCAGGGGCGTCTTGAGCTCATGACTGGCATCGGCGGTGAAGCGGTGCAGGCTCCCGAAGCTCTGCTCCAGCCGCGCGAGCATGCCGTTCACCGTGAGGGCCAGCCGGGCCATCTCATCACCCGAGAGCGGTACCGCCAGGCGCCGGTGCAGGCTCCGGCCGTCGGAGATGGCTTCCACCTCGTCCATGATTCCCTGCACCGGCCGAAGACTGGTACCTGCGAGCCAGTACCCCACCAGCCCGGCTCCCACCAGGAGGATCGGCGCGATCAGCAACATGGATCTCAGGAGATCGGCGGGACCCAGCGCAGCCTGCCGGGTCGGGGTAGCGACCAGGATGCCCCCGACCATCGGTCCGGCACCCTGGATGGGAACCGCCAGGAAACGCACTGCTCCGCTGGGGGGGCCCAACGCCAGGGTTCCGCCATGTCTCTCAAAGCCTACGGTATCGAGGGGAGCGGTCAGACGCTCCAGGGCGTCCGCGCTCAGCGTGCGGGTTATTTCCGATAGCGCGAGCACCTGCCCCGCGGTGTCCGCCACCACGAGGTAGTCTCGCACCGACTCGAGGTAGGCGCTGATTCCGGGATCGAGGGCAGGATTCGACCCGCTGGTGGTGACGATGCGGCCCAGGACTTTGTATGACTCGGTGAGCCAGCGGTGGGCCAGATCGGCCTCGAGGCTGAGGCGCTGGTCCAGCTCCTTGATGCCGGACTGACGGCGCTCCAGGTACAACGCGGTTCCGAACGCCAGCACCGTTACCGCGAGGGCCACCGTGTACCACAGGGTGAGCCGCCGGCGGATGGTCGTCATCTCAGACTTTCACGACGTACCCGACACCCCGCACGGTGTGCACCAGCTTCTGCGCGTGGCCGGAGTCGACCTTTTTCCGTAACCGGTTGATGACGACGTCGACGATGTTGGTCCCCGGGTCGAAGTGGTAGTCCCAGGCGTACTCGGTGATGAGCGTGCGGGACATGACCTTTCCGGCATGACGCATCAGGTACTCGAGAACGGTGTACTCCTTGGGCGTGAGATCGATCCGCTCACCGGCACGCCGGACCTCGCGGGCCGCCATGTCGAGCTCCAGGTCGCCCACGCGCAACAGCGGCGCCCGGATCTCCTTCGGTCGCCGGCCGAGCGCCTCCACCCGGGCCAGAAGCTCCTCGAAGGCGAAAGGCTTGGTGACGTAATCGTCCGCCCCCGAGCGGAGCGCCTGAACCTTGAAGTCGACCGCGTCCTGCGCCGTCAGCACCAGCACCGGAGTGGTGTTGCCCCGGTCGCGGAGCGTCCGGAGGACCTCCAGTCCATTCATCTGCGGCAAGCGGAGGTCGAGCACGATCAGGTCGTATCGCCCGCCGGAGGCGAGCCGCAGCCCCTCCATCCCGTCATCCACCAGATCCGCGTGATAGCGCTGCTCCTCCAGCCCGCGTTTCACGTACTGGCCCACCGTGCGATCGTCCTCGACGACCAGGATCTTCATGAGTGCACCGGCAGAAACACGCGAAAGGTGGTTCCCCGCCCCGGCGTGCTGTCCACCTCGATCCGGCCGTGATGGTCCTCGACGATACCGTAACAGATGGACAGCCCGAGGCCGGTGCCGCGGCCGGGCGGCTTGGTGGTGTAGAAGGGCTCGAAAATCTTGGATTGATCGGCCCGCGGAATCCCGATGCCGGTATCCTCGATCTCCAGCACGACCTCATCCGAGCGGTGAGGACTCTTCCCGGTGCGGACCGTGAGCTTTCCCCGGTCATCCATGGCATCCACCGCGTTCAGCATGAGGGCCATGAGCACCTGAGTCAGCTGCTCGGCGTTGCCCATGGTGGCGGGCAGAGTCGCGTCGAGCTCGCGAGCCACCGTTAGCCGCTTGAATCGCTGGTGGTGCTTCATCAGGAATAGGGTCTCGTCCACCAACGTGTTCAGCAGCACCCGTCCCTTGGTCTTTCCCTTGGGACGGCTGAAGTCGAGTAGCCCGTCGACAATCCGGGTACAGCGGTCCACTTCCTTGTCGATCAGCTCCAGGTATTCCTCCACGGCGGGCCGCTCGGTGCCCGAGGCATCGTCCAGACGTCCGGTGATGGCCGCGACGCACGCGCTGATGGTGGCGAGCGGGTTGTTGATCTCGTGCATGACACCGGCCGCGAGCTGCCCGATAGCGGCCAGCTTCTCGCTCTGCATGATCTGCCCCTGAATCCGGCGGGAATCGGTTACGTCCTCCCCGATGGTGATGACGTGACTGATCGCGTCCCCTTCGAGCCGCATCGGAATCTTGGTGAGGCGGAAGGAGCGGGCTTCGCCGCCGAGGGTGACGTCGAGCTCGGCCTGCTGGATCTCACCGGTCTGGAAAACGCGGTCGAATTCCGCCCGCAGCTCCACGGCCGGCTGCCGGGTCAATACCTCGAACACCTGCCGGCCCACAACCTCGTCCCGTCGAAGACCCGGCGCGCCGATCTCGCGCTGCCGATTCCATACCTGAATCCGGTAATCCCGGTCGACGACATAGAGGCCGAGGGGCAGGCTGTCGATGATGAGCCCGGTGAACCGGCGCTGCTCGTCGATCTCGCGCGATTGCGCGGCCACCTCGGTGGCGAGGTCGGCCGACAGGGCCAGGGAGGCCAGGAAGGGCGCCAGCAGGTCGGCGACCACCGCAAGGACCTCGAGCTGAGCCGCACCAAACTGCCCGCGCGACTCCAGCAGGCCGATCCGGGCCTCGTCGTGCTCCAGCGGAATTCGGACTGCCCCGTCGGCGGGAGGAATCAGCTGAAGCGAGTCGAGCAGCGGCGCCGCACCCTCGACCGGCGGGGCGGCTATCACACGGAAGCCGCCTGAGGCATCGTCTCGAAACCAGATGCTCACCCGGTCGGCCGGCAGGTGAGACCGGGTTGTCTCAGCGACGGTCAGCAGCGCCGCTTCGGCCTCGAGCCCGACATTGAGAAGCTTGGCCACGGTACGAACGAGGCGGAGCTCCGGATGGTCCGTCAGCGGGCGCCCCCTCGGGGAGAGGAAACGGCGGCGACACTGAGAATCCGCCACTCGCCGTCGATCCGCCGGAGTACCACGTGCTCAATCCAGTCCCGCTCCACCGAGGTGGACCCTGAGGGGACGCGCCGACGGGTGACGACCCACACCGCCGCCAGGTCGCCCTGCTGCCGGAAGTCGGTTCGCAGGACGCGCACGTCAAAATTCCGCCGTTCCACGCCGCGGAGCCACCGCTCCAGAACGTGGACTGCCGCGTCGATGGAAAGGGTCTGGTGGTAGTCCGCGGGCGCGCCGGGGCCGATGGGTCCCGCGTAGATCCCATCGGGCCAGAAAAGCGACCGGACCCCGGCCCAGTCGCGCTCCGACAACCGCTGGGCATATCGGCTCAGGATCACGTGAATTGTATCTTCGTCCCTGCGGGTCCCCGTCGGCGTGCGATCCTCGATCCGGCATCCCGTGCCCACCAGGAGACCGATGCAGAGGACCGCCAGATGCAGACGGCTCAGGCGGATCGTTGCGTCTCCAGCACTTGAGCGAGAAGCTCCTGGTTCTCCCTGCGGGTGCTCGGGGTGTCTTCCGCATAGGCCCAGCGGACCAGTCCCTCTGGATCGATGAGCACGTAGGCCCGGTTGGAGAAAAACTTGTCCTCCAGCAGGGTTCCGTATCGCCGGCTGACCTCCCGCTTGAAGTCGCTCAATAGCTCGACCGATATCCGCTCTTTCGCCTTGAATTCCCGCAGCGTTGGCACCGAGTCGACGCTGATCGGCAGCACCTCGGTGTTCGCGTCGCGGAAGCGGCCGTAGTCTTCGCTCAACGAGCACATTTCCTGAGTGCACACCTTGGTAAAGGCCAGGGGAAAGAAGGCGAGCAGCACATTCTTCCCCCGCAGGCTGGAGAGGGTGACGTCGCCGCCGGATGTGGACGGCAGCGTGAAGTCCGGAGCAGGCGAGCCCACCGCGGGAAGCGATGACGCCGGGCGGGCGCTCACCGGCCGGCCATCTCGCGACCCCTGGTCTTTTCGAAGCGCTTGGCGATATCGGTCCAGTTGACCACGTTCCACCAGGCTGCTACGTAGTCCGGCCGCCGGTTCTGGTACTTCAGGTAGTAGGCGTGCTCCCAGACGTCGCATCCGAGCACCGGCGTTCTGCCGTCCATGACCGGTGTGTCCTGGTTCGGGGTGCTCTCGATGGCCAGCTTTCCCGTCCGGTCGGCGATGAGCCAGGCCCAACCGCTGCCGAACCGGTCGACGCAGGCCTTGGCAAACTGTTCCTTGAACGTGGCGAACGCGCCAAAGGTCTTGGTGAGTGCCTCCGCCAGCGCACCCCCGGGCTCCTTGGCCCCCCCGGGAGCCATCATTTCCCAGAAGATGGTGTGATTGGCGTGGCCACCACCGTTGTTCCGTACCTTGGCCCGGATCGCTTCGGGGACCTTGTCAAGGCTGGTGAGCAACTCTTCGATCGATTTCTTCTGCAGATCAGGATAGGGTTCGAGCGCGGCGTTGAGGTTATTGATGTATGCGGCATGGTGCTTGTCGTGGTGTAGCCGCATGGTCTGTTCGTCGATAGTCGGCTCGAGGGCCTTGTAGTCGTACGGCAGGGGGGGAAGGGTGAATGCCATGACCGACTCCTCAGGGTAGAAGCAATTGAATTCCGAGTAACTTACCCGGCTTATTCGGGCGAAATATGAGTCCGGGCGATAGGGGGGTCAACGACGTGACGTCAGGTAGTACAGCCGGCCTCTCGCCGATGACGCCGGTTTTCCTCGTCGATCTCTTTCCCGGCTTGCACGCCGAGCTGATGACCCTGCTGCGCGGTCTCGCGCCCGGGGACTGGCACCGGCCCACCGCATGCGCCCTCTGGTCGGTGAAGGACATCGCGGCGCACCTGCTCGATGGCAACGTGCGGCGGCTCTCGTTCGGAAGGGACGGCTTGGCCGCCACCCCCGACGCCCCAATCTCGAGCCATGCCGACCTGGTTGGCTACCTGAATCGGCTCAACGCGGAATGGACCGCCGCGGCCCGGCGGCTCAGTCCCCGGGTCCTGATCGAGCTGCTCGACTTCACCAGCGGACCGGTTCATGCTTTCTTTCGGTCGCTCGATCCCCATGCCCCAGCGCTCTTTTCGGTCGCCTGGGCGGGAGAGGAAGCTTCCCAGAACTGGTTCGATATCGCGCGGGAGTACACCGAGCGCTGGCTCCACCAGCAGCAGATCCGGGAGGCGGTCGGCGTTGCCGGGCTCACCGGACGACGGTGGCTTCACCCGACCCTGGACATCTTTGTCCGGGCACTCCCGTTCAGCTACCACCCGGTGAACGCTCCGGTTGGCCGTGCCCTCCGGTTCGAGATCGAGGGCGAAGCCGGCGGTGTCTGGACACTGGTCCGTGCCGAAGAGGGGTGGCGTCTCTTCGCCGGCTCAGCGGCCAACCCGGCCGCCACTATCACCCTGGACCAGGAGGCTGCCTGGAAGCTGTTTTCCAAGGGGCTCGACCAGGAATCCGCTCGACGCCGCATCCGGATCGAGGGCGATTCTCGTCTCGGTCAGCCGGTCCTCGGCACACTCGCGGTCATGGCATGACTTGTGGATCACATCTTGCACGACAGCAGGCGTGAGGACCCCCGCGTCTGTCGCCGGGAGGGTCTCTCTCAGTCTGAGAATTGGAATTTCACCGAAAAAAGTGCCGGACTTTGACTGTCCGGCGCGTACGGTGAAACGCCATCGTCGCGGAGATCTGCAAGGCCACCCGAAGCTCACTTACCGGCCCCCGGCACCACCAGAAGAAGGGAAACCTGCACCGTGACTGTAGCGATCGGGACCAACGCGGCGGCCGTGGCCGAAGCCTTCGTCACCAACGCCTTAGCCCGCCGCGGGCAGCTCGCCAAGCGGAAGACCTGGCGTCCTGCCAGCGAGCTTGCGGTCGACCTGGGCACCGCCAATACCCTGATCTTCGTCAAGGGCGAGGGGGTGGTGCTGAACGAGCCTTCCGTGGCCGCCGTCGACCAGCATGGCAACATCCTGGGCATCGGGCTCGAAGCCAAGCGGATGCTGGGGCGCACCCCCGAAGGCATCATCGCCGTCCGTCCGATGAAGGATGGGGTAATCGCAGATTTCCATATCGCCGAGAAAATGCTACGGCACTTCCTCCGGCTGGTGATCGACCGAACTTTCCTCCGAGTCAAGCCAACCGTCATCGTCTGCGTACCCTCCGGGATCACCGAGGTGGAGCGGCGCGCCGTTCGTGACTCGGCCCAGTCGGCGGGCGTCAAGCGGCTTTATATGGTGGCCGAGCCAATGGCTGCGGCCATCGGTGTCGGACTGCCGGTGGACACCCCGGTGGGCAGCATGGTGATCGACATCGGCGGCGGGACCACCAACATCGCGGTGATCGCGCTCTCCGGCATCGTCTGTGACGCCTCCATTCGCACCGGCGGAGACGAGCTCGACCAGGCCATCGTCCAGTTCATGCGCAAGACGTACAGCCTCCTCATCGGAGAGCCCACCGCCGAACGCATCAAGATCGGCCTCGGCTCGGCCACCATGCTGGAGCGCGAGGGGGAGATGGACGTCAAAGGCCGCGATCTCGTCTCCGGCCTACCCAAGACCATCCGGATCGATTCGGCCGGCGTGCGCGATGCCATTCAGGAGCCGGTGTCGCACATCATCAATGCCGTCCGCCGTGCCCTGGAGATGACCCCGCCCGAGCTGGCCAGCGACGTTCTCGAGCATGGCATCATGCTCACCGGAGGCGGCTCCCTGATCCGCGGACTCGATCAGCGTCTGATGGACGAGACCGGCCTGCCCGTCCGGGTGGATGAGGACCCGCTGACCTCCGTGGTCCGGGGTACCGGCCGGATCCTCGACGATTTCACCCGCTACGGCACCGTCCTGTCCAGCTGAACTTTTCCGGGGCGCCCTGCGCCACGGGAACACCAGTCCCACACACCGGCATCCTCACCTACGGGCGAGGGTGTCGGTGTGTGGTCATTAAGCCCCGGCGCCTGTATCCTCCCATCAGCCTAATCGATCGCTGCTGACACCCGAGCCTCGAGGTGCCGTGTGGAAAACGGTGGTAGCTCCTTGAGCTCCCCTGCAATGACGGACGTCGCGCCCTGGGTCGAGCGGCTCGCCCGGGTGGGCTACGCCGCCAAAGCGCTGCTCTACATCATGGTGGGAGTTCTGGCCGCTCAGGCCGGGCTCGGTCGTGGAGGCCGGGCGGTCGATACCCAGGGCGCCCTCCGGCAAGTACATAGCGTAACCTTCGGCCGGGCGACGCTCATCCTGATCGCAGCGGGGCTGATCGGATACGCGATCTGGCGCGTCGTGGAGGGAATACTGGATCCCGACCGCCGGGGCACGGATCTCAAAGGCCTTGCACTCCGAGCCAGCTTCGTGGCCAGGGGTCTGTTGCACGGGGCCCTTGGGGTCACTGCCCTGAGTCTTGCGGCCCGCGAACGTCCCGGGCCGCACACCGACCAGACACGCCATTGGACCGCGGTCGCGTTCGGCCTGCCGGCCGGCGAACTGCTGGTGTGGCTCGTCGCGCTGGGAATTGGAGGGTACGGCGTCTACCAGCTCTACCGGGCGTACGCATCGAAGCTGAGCCGGCAGCTGAACCTGGTCGAGCTCGGCGCCAACAGCATGCAATGGGTGGTTGGGGTGAGTCGTTTCGGCATTGCAGCCCGAGGCGTTGTCTTCTGCCTCATCGGGTTTTTCCTGGCGCGGGCGGCCGCTCAGCATGATGCGGCCCAGGCCGGGGGACTTCGAAAGTCGCTGGGCCTCCTTGCCGGGATCGGCCGATGGCCGTTCGTGGTGGTGGCCTTGGGGCTGGTGGCCTACGGCGTGTACGAGCTGGTCAACGCCCGGTACCGGCGGATACGAGTAGGCTAGGCTACGGAGTCACTGTCACCGTACCCGTGAACCCCGGATAGCTCGAGGGAGGATGCAGACTACAGTGATAGGGGTAGTCCCCAGGCTGGGTGAAGGTGAAGTCGAAGGTTCCCCCCAATGAGCCACCACTCCCGTACCCCCCGCCCCCGCTTACGGGCGCACCGAGCGTCGAACTGGCCCAGACAGCAGCGTCGCTGGTCGTGGTATGAGCCGAAGGACCCTGATTAGCCCACCTTACCGTGGTGCCTGCCTTAATCGTGACCGACGCTGGTGAAAAGCTGAAATCCTGGATGTTCACAGTGACCGTCCCACTCGGAGGGGGGTTCTGCATCTGCCCCCCACCGGTCGGATTGGTGGGCGCCGAGTCGCCGCTGCATGCCACCGTAAGGGTGAGCGCGGCAAGCGCCATGAGATGCGACACAGACATACATCTATCCTCCTTAGGTCCTGCCCTGTCCATCGGAACTCATTCCACAATGACTCGCCCCGTCATGAAGGGATGCGGCTCGCAGTGGTAGGAAAACTCTCCCGCAGTCGGGAAGACCTGAGTGAACGCGTCGCCCGGGATGAGAAGCGGTGAGGTCCACGCGCCGGCGTCGGCGGTGCTGGTATGGGTGTCGGTGTCGCAGTTCACCCAGGTGACTCGCTCCCCGGCCCGCACTACTACGTCACCCGGTCCAAAGGCGAAGTCCCGGATCACGACCAGGGTCGAGCCCGGAACGCCTTCTCCCACCGGGAAGCTGCAGACGCCCTCGGTGGGCGCAGTGGCTTCGCGCTCCGAGAAGCACCCACCCAGTCCCGCCGCCACGAGGCCGACCATCACCCCGAGCATGGCCAGCGACCGCCCGATGTTGCCCATCAGCGCACCACCACCGTTCCGGTCATGAAGGGATGTGGCGTGCAATGAAACGGGAACGTCCCCGGTTGAGAGAAGGTGATGGCGCCCCGCTGGCCCGGCTCGATAGAACCGGAGTCGAAGCTGCCGTCCTGGGCCGAGACGGTATGCATCACCTGGCCACCGTTGGTCCAGACGATGGTCGTCCCTGCGGCGACCTCGAGTCGGGCCGGTCGAAACATGAAATCCTGCACCGCTGCGGTGACAGTGTCCCGGCCTGCCAAGGTGGGCTGTGACACCGTGTCTTGAGCGGCCATGGGAGGCTCCGGCCGGGGCTGAGCCGGGGGCTGACGGCCGCCGAAATAGCGGCTCAGCGTCAGGGGGATGGTGAACTCGAAGCCGTAGCGAGTCTCGCTGGTACCCCGGGAAGAACTCTGCAGGGTTGCGTTGTTGGCGTTGGTCGCGTGCAGCGATAGAGTGTGCGGCGTATGGGGGATGGCCAAGTTCAGGCTCGCGCCCCAGGCCACCTTCTCTCCTGTGGCACGCTCAGTCAGGGTCGCCACATCGGCCGACAACCCGATGTGCCGGGTCAGGCCGAACACCAAACCGGACGCGAGCGCGATGTCGGCCCCACCCTCCTCGCCCGGGTCCGCCAGGACCCGAAACGCTGCCAGCACTCGAAATCGCCCCTGGCGCCGGGCTACCGCGGCCTCGGCGTCGAGCCCCTTGGCGGCGAGGTTGTAACCCACCTCCGCTGAGGCGTCGATTGGGGCACCGCGCTCCTGTTCGATGGGCGCTATCCGGCCGAATACCTCCCACTCGTTGGGGTAGCGCGGCGAGAGCTCCGAGTTGGTGGCGTAGTGCACACCCAGGAGCGTCCGGGCCGGAAGGCCGGCGGCAAAGAGGAAGGTCGGTGTCGCGGTGACCTTCCGCTCCGGGGCGGAGCTGATCGCGAAACGGTGCAGGAAGTTGAAGTGCAGCACACCCGACTCGCCGACCCATCCACCCGCCAGGTTCGGCGTCCGATCCAACACAGTCTGGGCCGACCCCTGGCGCCCCGGGGCAAGGGCACACAAAGCGACCATGAGCAGCCTATGGCGGCTCAGCATGCCTGCCAGGTCGACGTCCATCCTTCGTAGATAGCCAGGCGCCGGTTGCCGGTCTTGGATGTCCGGAGTCGGGTTGGACGGGAGTAGCGGGCTACGTGGAGCGCATGGCGCGCCGGAACCGAAAAGGCGAGACGCCGGTGTGCTGCCGGAACAGGTTCGAGAAGTGGCTCTGGTCCGAGAATCCCGCGGTAACCGCGATCTCGGCCAGGGACAGGTCGGTGTCGGCGAGCTGCCGGGTGGCACGCTCGATCCGAAGACGGCGGACATATTCTCCCACGGTGCACCCGAATGCCCGGCGGAACGCACGCGCGAGCGTGACTGGGTGCACGCCCACCGACTCCGCCAGGCCTTTCAGACCGGGCCGCGCCGCGAGGTCCGTGTGGATCCGCTCTCGCGCCTCCTCCAGCCAGCGGGATAACCCGGACCCGCCGTTCTGGTCCCGCACCCGCGAGGCGGAGGCGACCAGCTCGAGCAGGTGCCCTTCCAACGCAAGCGGTGCCGCAGCGTCCGTCCGCAACATCTCCTCATAGACCCGCCAAGCGATGCCGGGGACGAGCCCGTCCTTAAAGGACACTCGCTCGTCCAGAACCGCGGAGTACGGCCGGATGGCTGCGACCAGGGCGTCATCGGTCTCGATCAACAGCCCCCGGACGTCCCCGCGGCTGAACTGGTCGCAGTGGCGCTCGCCGGCGGGGGTAATCTTTAGAGTGGAGCTGGTGCAGTCGATCGACCCGCCGTGCCAGGCCTCGGTGAAGGCTCCCTGGAGCACGAAGCAGATCGTAGGTGTCTCGTGATGGTGCCAGGGGAGCTCCCCGCCGTCATGGTGTATCCCTTCGGTCACGGTGAACCCGCCGGCCTCGACCCGGCGCACCCGCTTGGCCCCTGCCACTAACCCGCGCCTGCGCACCATGCTCCACCTCCAGGAGATTCCACCGCTTCCACTTACGGTGACGTCGGGGGGTGTGCCCCCGAGCACATGGATTCGCTACCCCGCTCCAAGTCGGCTACCCCTCTCCAAGACCAGGCCAAGCCCATCCGCTACCGTGCTTGAAGGACAGTGGTCACGAACACCGGTCAAGGAGGGCTGACATGCAGGTTTTCCGTATTCTCATGGTTGCGATCGCGGCTCCACTCCTGGTGGTCCTTGCCTGCGGCGACGACGAGCCGTCCGGCCCGGCCACGAGCTTCACGGCTACCCTGTCGGGCAACAACGAATTTCCGGCGGTGACCACCCCCGCTACGGGAAGCGCCACCCTCACAGTAAGCGGCAACCAGATCACTTATACAATCACTGCGACGAATCTACAGAATGCGGTGCTGGGGCACATTCACATTGCGCCGGCGGGAGCGAACGGTCCGGTGCGGCTGAACCTGTGCGGCACGGGCGCCCCAGAGCCGGCCTGCAGCAGTGGCACGGGCGTGGTGGTTGTGGCAACTGGTACGAACGGGACGACCGTGGGTGCCCCGCCAATCACGTTCGACGAACTGCTCACCGCCATGCGCTCGGGCGATGCGTATGTGAACGTACACACCAGCGCGCCCGGCTGCACAGCCGGCGCCCCGGGCTGCAACCCGGGGGGCGAGATTCGCGGGCAGGTCGTCGCGAATTAGCCCATCACCATAGCCGCCGCCCCTCCCCGGGCGGCGGCATCCTTCCCGGAATCGGACCAGCGTGGGGAAGCGCCTGCCAGTCATGGCGGCGGAACCGCGCGAACCGTTGTAACCTGCTGTATCCTTGATACATGAGCTACGCCGAGGTGGCCGCCCAACTCGCCGAGATCGGGCGCCAGTTCTACGCCCGTGGCTGGGCGCTGGGCACGAGCGGTAACTTCAGCGCGGTGGTGAATCGAGACCCCTTGCGTCTCGCCATCACAACCAGCGGAGTGGACAAGGGCACCCTCTCGACCGACCAGATCCTCGAGATTGACGAGCACGGCAGGGTCATGGCGGGATCGGGTCAGCCCTCGGCCGAGGTGGGTCTCCACCTCGCGATCGCGCGGGCCCGCGGCGCCGGGGCGGTGTTGCATACCCACTCGATTTGGAGCACAATTCTTTCAGATGCAACCACGGAAGACGGCCTGGCCATTGAAGGGTACGAGATGCTGAAGGGCCTGGACGGCGTGGGCACGCACGAGCACCTCGAGCGCCTGCCCATTCTCGACAACACCCAGGACTGGTTCGCGGCGGTGCCGCAGGTCGAGGCGATGCTGACCGAACACGCGAACGCGCACGGGTTCCTGATCCGGGGGCACGGCCTCTACACCTGGGGCCGAAACCTCGCCGAGGCGAGGCGTCACGTAGAGATTCTGGAGTTTCTATTCGAAGTGATGGGGCGAAAGCGAGGCATGATATGGCAACCGTGAGAATCCCCGACGAGAACCGCACCCTGACGGATCAGGATGAGGTCACTCGCTACCTGGCCACCCTGGGAATCGACTACGAACGCTGGCCAGACGCGGAGCGGGTGCCGCAGCAGGCAGCGCCCGAGGAAGTGCTCGCTGCGTACGCGCCGGAGATCGAGCAGCTCAAGGCGGCCGGCGGCTATGTCACAGCGGACGTGATCGACGTGACGGCCCAGACGCCGAACCTCGAGGCCATGCTGGACAAGTTCCGGACGGAACATTGGCACGACGAGGACGAGGTGCGTTTCATCGTTCGCGGACGAGGCCTGTTTCACGTCCACCCCAAGGAAGGTGGCCCCGTCATCGCGATCGAGGTCGAAGCGGGTGACTGGATCCGCGTGCCGCGCGGCACCTGGCACTGGTTCGATCTGTGCGGCGACCGTGACATCCGGGCCATCCGGCTCTTCCAGGACAAATCGGGTTGGACGCCCCACTACACGGAAAGCGGGGCCGACCAGGGTTACCAGCCGCTCTGCATGGGTCCCACCTACATTCCGCTCCGGACGGCGTCGCGCTGACGAAGGTCGGCGCCGTCCTGCTGGACATCGAGGGCACCACCACACCCATCGACTTCGTCCACCACACGCTGTTCGGCTACGCTCGCGCCCGGGTGAGCGGATTTCTCGAGCGTCATTGGAATGATCCCGAGGTCCGTGCCGACGTCGCGCGACTCGAGGCCGAACACGCTGCCGACACCGCCCAACCTGCCGCTCCCCAGTGGCGCGATGATGCCGCGGCGGTCGTGGCCTACGTGCACTGGCTGATGGATCGGGACCGCAAGTCGACCGGGCTCAAGTCCCTGCAAGGCAAGATCTGGGAGGAGGGGTACCGGGTGGGGGACCTGCGGGGTGAGGTGTATCCCGACGTCCCCCCTGCCCTGGAGCGTTGGCGCGGGCAGGGAATCGACATCGCCATTTTTTCCTCGGGCAGCGTCCAGGCACAGCGATCCTTATTCACCAACACCACCGCCGGCGATCTGACCCGCTTCATCCGCGCCTACTTCGACACGACCACCGGACCGAAGGCCGAGCCGCGCAGCTACGCGCGCATCGCGGCGGCCCTCGAGCGCTCCCCCTCCGAGGTGCTCTTTCTCTCCGACATCGGTGCGGAGCTCGATGCGGCTCTGGCGGCGGGCATGCGAACGGCGCTATGCGTGCGAACGCCGGGATCGGCACCGTCGACCGGCTCTCACCCGGTCATTCACGCGTTCGATCAGGTCCCTGCATAAACCCCGCTCGGTGTGACCCCGAGCCATGAGCGGTAGACGGCGCGCCGCGCGGCAATCCCGCCTGGCAGCCCTGATCGTGTTCTGCGCATGTTTTCGGGGATTGGCTGCGGATTAGTGGAGCGGACCGGGATCGAACCGGCGACCCCCTGCTTGCAAAGCCTTCGAGCCGCTGCAGCAACACGATCAAACCGTAGCGACACGCATGCCCCAACTCATTGCGTACTCCTGCGTTTTGTGCGCGTCACGTGCGCGCCATGGAACTGTCGACAAGTGCCATATGACGGGAGTTTCACTAGGAATGGCCACTAGATGGCCACCAAAAGCAGGTGGTACAGCAAGAGGTGCTGAATTTGAGGTAACGGTATAGGGCGAGGGACCTCAGGGCTCTTCACCTTTAGGAAACTGACCGCCAATCAAGGCGCCGGCTAGACCGCCGATTACGCCACCAAGCAGAATCCCTCCAACAGTCGTGCCTCCGCAACCGTTGACGTTGTCGGAGCTACTGCACAAGGCGTACAGCAGATAACCGAGCGCCGCCCCCGTGGCCACGCCGCCAATAAGGGCCCCCTCTTTCCAGTGTGTGGGGCGAATATCGCGTGGCACAGTATCGACGGCGACCGATTGCTGCAGTGGCCCGCGGCCAGCCGCGCTCAAGACCTGGCTGGGTTGAGGGCCTGCAATGGTGTATTGGGCGGTCGCAGAGGTGGTAAGGGTCATGAGCAGAAGAAAGCTCAGCCGAGCAGACGCGTACATAGGCACCTCACCGTGGAGTCCGCTCAACATGACGCGTGGATCGAAGATACTTCAGCTTGTCGCCGCCTGGCTCTTTACGAACGCGTCAAAGCGACGTGACGGAATCCCTACGGTGCGCTACGACCGAGGCCACACTGTCAACTCTACTATGCGGGAGTTACCGACCCGCAGACCGTTCACCCCGTAAGTCTCATAATCGATCACCTGGCGCACCTCTGGCGGCTCCTGGGAGTGACCTTGAGCATGTGCACCCGCCTGATGAGGCATTCCCACTTCTTTCACACCCAATTCATGAAGGCCGAGCTAGACTGCGGCACAGCTCACCTGCGTGAAGCAGCGTACCGAGAACCTTCTCACGCGAGTCGCGACAAAGTGAGTGGTGACCCTGGTGGATCAGCCGACAGTTCCCGAGCGAGCCTACGGCGGATCGAGCGCGAACACGGCTCGAACGTCTCGGAGCACGCCGGCAGCCGTCTCCCGCGTGCGCGCCGTTCCGGTGCGCAGGAGCGACTCCATCGCGCCAGGATCTTCGGCGAGCTCGCTGTCGTCTCGCGCGTATCGGGGCCAGTAGCGACTCGAGAACCTCCTCGAGGCGGCGCTTAAGCGGGACATCTCCCAGGCCGCCGGCCCGATAACGGCTCTTGAGCTCCTCGACCTCTGCGCGGTTCGGGTCGAACGCGTCGAGATAGGCAAAGACGACGTTCCCTTCGACGCGACCCGGGTCGCTCGGCCGCAGGTGTCCGGGATCGGTGAACATGGCGCGCACCTTCGCGCGGATCTCGTCCGGCGTGGCGATCAGCGCTATGGCATTCCCCAGCGACTTGCTCGCCTTGCGGCCGTCGACACCCGGCAGACGCGGCGTGTCCGAGAGGAGGGGCCGGCATTCGGGCAGCAGGGACCTCCCGGCGAGGTGAGCGAGGCGCCGCACGATCTCGTTGGTCTGCTCGATCATCGGGAGCTGGTCATCTCCCACCGGGACGAGCGTGGCACGCACCGCGGTGATGTCGGCTGCCTGGCTGATGGGGTACACGAGGAACCCGGCTGGGACGCCTCGCCCGAAGCCGCGGAGCGCGATCTCCTCGCGAACCGTGGGGTTGCGCTCGAGGCGGGCGACCGTGACCAGGTTGAGGTAGAGTACCGTGAGCTCCGCGAGCTCGGGGATGCCGGACTGCACCGCAATGGTGCTCGCGGTGGGATCGATGCCGACGGCGAGATAGTCGAGCGCGAGCTCCACCACCTGCCGGCGAGCGTCGACCGGGCGGCCTGCGTTATCGGTGAGTGCCTGGAGATCGGCAATGAGGATGGTCTGGTCGTGCTCGTACTGGAGCGCCAGGCGGGTGCGCAGTGAGCCGGCGAAGTGGCCGAGGTGCAGGGGGCCCGTCGGACGATCCCCGGTGAGTACCACCTCGCGCTGTGCGGTGGACTCCCGACGGGGCTGCTCTGGGTAGCTCCGGACTGGTGAAGGGGACGCATGCGAGAAGGATAAGTCCGAGTCATCGGAGGTTACATGGTTGTCCTTCCTGCTCCTCGCCGGTCCGCAACCGACCCGCAGCCCTCGCCGGCGTTCAGCCTGCTGGATAAAGTGATAAGCCTTATGTCGGTTTTGACCATGCTCTCCACCGTACCGCAGGTCCTCCAGGTTTGGGTGGGAAGCGCGAGCGGTGTCTCCCTGGTGTCATGGGCGTCGTATCTTGTCGCCGCCTGCCTCTGGTTAATTCATGGAGTTCGAAAGCACGACAAATCAATCTACCTTGCCTGCATCGGCTGGATCATCCTGGACGCCGCAATCGTCATCGGCGTCATCGTCCGTCAGTAAGCAGGAGCTTCCTCAGCCAGCCAGCTTCCTGAGCGCCGACCCCTTATGCATCGCAATGTGATCGGTCTTATCGCTCTTAATCTCGTACTGCGGATCATCCTTGCTGGCATGAACCGTGTAGCCTTTAAACGTGATCCTGGTAGTGATGACTCTGGTGATCCGGCCGCGGACTCGCCCGGCTTCCGAGTTCCAGCTCACGTGATCTCCCCGCCTGAAGCGTTTCTTAGCCATTCGATTGTTCCTCTTATGCCGGCATGGTGAAGTCGTGACTCAAACTCGCACGGGTAAAGGCCAGGCCAACAGACAAGCCGGCCGAAAGCAGTTACTCCATTTCGGTCCGAGCACCGTACCGCCTCGACCTCACCGTCAATGTCCTGCGCCGGTTGTCGACCAATCTGGTGGATGTGCTCAGTCCAGATGGAGCATATGTCCGCTGTGCTCGGGGGCGCGTCCGATTTCGCGCTCGTACGCGTTTCCCAGCCGAACCCGGAAACGCTGACCATCGAGATCGAGGGTGACCGCCGCGAACATCCGCGGCTACTCGCGCTGGTGCGGCGGATGCTCGGCGTGGAGGTGGACCTCACCCCGTTCTACCGCTCGGCATCCAAGGTTCAATGGCTGCATCCGCTGGTATCCCGGATGCGGGGCGTGAGGCCGCCACGCTACCCAACCCTCTGGGAAGCATGCGTCAATGCGATCGTGTTCCAGCAGATCAGCCTCCATGCGGCGAGTGCGATCATGGGCCGCCTCACCATAGGGCTGAGCGAGCCCGTCGAACACGGCGGTGTCCGGCTGTATCCCTTTCCGAGTCCTGAGCAGGTCCTGAGCGCGCCGGACAGTCTCCTGCGCGGAGCCGGCCTCAGTGCCGGCAAGCTGGCGACGTTGCGGCGCGTCGCTGACGCGCTCGGAGCGGGTGTGCTCGACGAGGCCCGGCTGGAAAGACTTCCCAGTCCGGATGCAGCCGCCCTGCTTCGCAGCATCAAGGGGATCGGCCCGTGGACGGCTGTGGTCATCCTGCTGCGTGGACTCGGCCGGCTCGACGTGTTTCCCGCGAACGACACCAGCGTGGCGCGTAACCTGACGCTGGTTGGCGGGCCGGCGACGCTCGACGTCGAGACGCTGCTCGACACCTTGGGTCCGGAGCGGGGAATGCTGTACTACCACCTGCTGCTCGGGCGGCTGGAGACCCGGGGAGACCTCCCTCCTTCGCCGTAAGCGCTCCTCTGGCGGCTAGCCCTCCGGGAGGTAGCTCAGCACGCCGCGGACGAGGCGGGCCGGTGCCCTCAGCCGATGCGTCTGAGCGGTCTTGGCATCCATGATATGGATGACATGCGCCCCAAGTGACACCAGCACATCGGCGATCATTCGCCGATGGCAGCGCCACCAGAGGATCTCCGCGCACATGACCGCGGTTCGGAGACCCCATGCGAGTGTCAGAAGCTCGAAAAGGCCGGCGGCAAACTCTTCACCGGCCATATGGTCGGCATAACCGCGGAATGCCGGGTGCCGCCAAGTCGGTGTTCGGAGTGTCCGAGACCGGTCGGCGGCGGCCTCCCAGGTCAGGAAGCCAGATGTAGTCGATCCCTGCTCCGTGGAGCGCGGACTCGAGTGCCGGCTGTTGATATTGCGGCTGGCTTCGGGAGCCGGGAAAGCGCCGGACATCGGCGACCAGCTCGATCTGATACGCCGCGAGGACCTCGAGAAAGTCTGGGAGTGGGCGGGTGGAGTGCCCCACGGTCCACACCGTCAGGGTCATGCGGATACGCTCGTGACCAGGGCCACGAGCGTATCACGCTTGTTCATCGCGCGGCCCAGGCCTTCGGGAGACCGAAGATCAATATGGCATCGCCGAGCGGGTAGCTGAGCTGGAAGTTTCCCCCACACGCCACGGCGATGAACTGCTCGCCGTCCTGCTCGAAGCTGATGGGCGCGGCGTTGCATCCCGCGCCGGCATTGAACTGCCAGAGCAGCTTGCCGGTCCTGGAGTCGTAGGCGTTGAAGTTGCCGTTCCCCTCGCCGGTGAAGGTGAGCCCGCCCGCGGTGGACACGGACCCGCCCATCATCGGCTGGGGGACCTTGTTCTGCCAGGCGATCTTCCCGGTCTTGAGGTCGATCGCGGAGAAGAGGCCATACTGATCCTCACCCGGGATGGCTACGAAGGCCGAGCCCAGCCAGAGCCGCCCCTTTTCGTACGGCGCCGTATGGGTGATGTAGTTCATTGGCTGGTGCAGTCCGGCCACGAACGCATACCCGAGCCGGGGACTGACCGAGATGGGGGACCACTCGGAGCCGCCGTTCGCGCCGGGGAGCATCCGGGTGCCCTTCTCCGTCGGCAGCGCGAAGATGTTCTCGTGCGGAACGAAGTTCTCGCTCTTCCGCACCAGCTTGCCGGTGGCAGCGTCGACGATGTAGAGCCAGCCGGTCTTGCCGGCATGGAGCACGACCTTCTTCCCGTTCAGCATCGTCACGACCGAGGGCGAGGTGGCGTCGAGATCCCAGACGTCGTGCGGCACGGTCTGGTAATACCACTTGGTCTTTCCGGTCCGCGCGTCGATGGCGACCATGGCGTCAGTAAGAGGTTGTCACCTGGGCGGACGCTGCCGTCGAGATCCGGGGAGGGGTTGCCCACCGTGGCGAAGATGGTGTTGGTCTCCTTGTCGTAGGCTGGGGTGGTCCAGACGCCGCCGCCGCCGGTCTTCCAGGCATCGGCGTACTTGGCGCTATCGGCCTTCTCCTTGGCGATGTCGCGGTGCAGGTCGGCGTCCTCGGCCTTGGTGGCCCAGGTGCCCCACCAGCCGTTCGGCGCCTTCTCATCGTAGGTCGGATCGCCCTTCGGCGCGGGAATCGAGTACCAGCGCCAGGCCTGTTTGCCGGTGGCCATGTTGTAGGCGGTCAGGTGACCGCGAATGCCGTACTCTCCGCCGGACACGCCGGCGATCACGTTCTCGCCCACGATCAGCGGCGCCATGGTGATGCTGTAGCCCCCGGAGGGATCCGCCACTTCCACCTCCCACTTCACTTCACCGTTCCGGGCGTCGAGCGCGAGCACCCGGCCATCGAGGGTCCCCACGAATACGTTACCCCCGCCGACCGCCACTCCGCGGTTGACCGGCCCGCAGCACGCGATGACGGTGCCGACCTTGGGCTCGTGCCGCCAGAGTTGCTTCCTGGTCTTCAGGTCGTAGGCGATGATGGCTTCGCTGTTGGGAGTCGTCACGTACATCTTGCCGTCGATGACGATAGGGGTGTTCTCGAACGAGCCAAGCTTGCTGGTGCCGGTCTGA
The DNA here is from genome assembly GCA_963846435.1 of uncultured Gemmatimonadales bacterium. Taxonomy (GTDB): domain Bacteria; phylum Gemmatimonadota; class Gemmatimonadetes; order Gemmatimonadales; family GWC2-71-9; genus CAVVWJ01. Next base: position 74,320 of record CAWJVX010000003.1, read on the forward strand.
AACATCATTCTGGGCACCAGGCGGTTCACGTTCGCGGTCGTGATCTGCGTCAGCGTGGACCATCGCTGGCTCCAATCGTTGCCGCCATACGTCGGCCAGTTGCTCTGCGCCGCTGCCGGCGCGGCGATCAGGCCTGCCGCGGCAGCCCACAGCCATAGGTGTTTCATATAGCTCACTCCTCCAAAAGGATCAGCGCCGCGAGCGGCTTGCCCGAAGCAGCGAGTTCAGCTGCCCCGCTCGATGGTGCCGCAGGCGATCGGCAACGTGACCTGGGCAGGGATCGGTCCGAGCGAGGCAACGGACCCCGGTAAGCATCTTGGCCGTGCCGTGGATGAGCACGACGCGTCGGTCGAGATCGAGCTTCGAGCCATCAAAAGCCTTGCTGAAGGCGGCGCTCAGGGCCTCGAGTGAGACGGTCTCCGGTATTCGTACGTACCGGCGGCCGATGCCTTGGGATACATCCCCTCCGCGACGTTCATGCTGACCGGGTCGTCGATGAAGGGCACCATCGTGGTCCCGGATGCGGGCTCGGTCTCGATCAGATCGATGATCCCGTCGCGGTTCGCATCGGCCGCCTGGGTTGCGCAGGTTGCATCACGATTGTCCTTGAACCCATGGAAATGCTGCCAATGGGTAATGCCGGGCGCCGCGCCCTTGACCTTGACGCTGATCGTGAGGCTTGTCGCCCTGGACGGTAAACCTGGCCTCGCCCGAGGTCCTGCAACCCGGTCACCTTGGCGTTCATTGGGTGAAGCTGAGCGACATAGACGGTCTTCGACTGATGCTCCGGGGATGATCCCTGGGCCGCGGCAGGAACGGCAAACAGGCTTGTTATCGTCGCAACGGCCAGCGTCGGGAATGATGGTCTCTTCATGCTGACTACCTCATCGCGCGGGTTGAGCCGTTCCACCGTACATCGTCCAATCTGACGGCCGGCAAGTACGGCGAACGGGATCGTTCACCATCGCAAACACGACAATCACCTGTGCCGGATGAAGGAACTGTGGGGGCGCTGTGAGGTTTTTCCCCCTGTGAGACGTGACGGATCATGGGACGTGGTGCACGGTGTGCTCTTTCATGACCCGTGCAATGCTCGGAAACGCGCTACGGGCGGCGGCGGGCACCGGAAGCCAGTCCTCGGCCTTGGGCCGGCCGACGTAGTAGTCGAAAGGCTTGCTGCCTGGGCCCGTAGCCTCACCCACAATGATCCGGCCGACCATCCCGGCTGCCTCATGAGGCAGACAGAAGTAGTCGTAGACTCCGGGAACCGTGAGCGTCACCTCGAAATGATCCCCGGGATTCACCAGGAATCCCGAATCCCAGGGCTCTGCTCCTTCGGGGATGCGCAGCGAGTGGCGGCCGTTCTTCGGGTGATAGGCCGTCGCGGTATGCACGTTTTCGCGCACCACCCAGCGAATCGTCGTCGCGGGGGCGACGAAGACGCCCACCGGATCAAACCAGACCTTGCTTCCCAGGGGGTCGCTCCCCATCGCGATCTCGACCACCTTCGTCGCGGCTGGTTGAGCGACCCACCAGGGCGGCAGCGCCAGGCCGGCCAGAACCGCCCCACCGGCCTGAATGAATCCGCGTCGCGTGGTCATAACCGCCCTATTTGAGTGCCGCCGCCTTGGCGGCGGAGATGTACCATAAGACGATGTGGTAGTGCGGCTCGGCCACGCCCGGATGTCCGGCGTTGAACACCACGTCGACGTGATCCACCTGCTCGCCTTGCCCGGTCTTGAGACCGGCAAATGCCTTCTGCGCGTTCATGTCCTTGAGCGGGATCATGTAGATCGAGCTCACCAGCTTGCCCTGCCGGTCATAGGCGAGGAACGGGCCTGCGGGCAGAGTCGCCGGATCCGCGTATAAGGTGCCCATCCCCGGCAGGAAATCGGGGAGCGCGACCAGGCTGCTGACCTTCTTGTACCCGTCGCCCGGGGGGGCATTGCGTTGGCCTACGGCATTCTGCGGCGTGGTGAACAGGAGCCCGAGGCCGAGCGCGGCACCCAGCGATCCCAGGAGAAGAGGTTTCATACAATCGGTACTCCCAGCGAGTGAGAACATCGTCAGAGCTCGCCGACTCGCGCGGCGCGCCTGGCGGGGCTTCGCACCTCCCCGGCAACCGACAGTCTATCACCGGTCGTATGAAGCCGGCCTGAAGGCAGAGTGAAGCCGCGTTCATCGAATCACTTCAAGCTTCGCGGCCCTTTAACCATTTCTTCATGACTATCTGATTAGGCTGCGAGCATGGGGGTCGTGAATGCGGGAGGAGATCCGGACGGAAGGAGTATTCCATGATCAAACTCAAACGTGCTTACGATCGTGCCAGCAGGGACGATGGCGTGCGGTACCTCGTGGAGCGGCTCTGGCCTCGAGGTGTGACAAAGAGCGGGCTCAAGTTGGACGGATGGCTCAAGGAGGTCGCCCCGAGCCCTGCGCTCCGGAAGTGGTTCCGTCATGACCCGAAGAAGTGGCCCCAGTTTCGACGTCGCTACTTCAACGAGCTGAAGGCGCACGAACAATCGCTCGAGCCTCTGCTCGAGGCTTCCCGCAAGGGACACGTTACGCTCGTATTCAGCTCGCACGACACCGAGCACAACGCAGCGGTGGCGCTCCGCGAGTATCTCGCCCGTTCAGACTGAAGACCCTGTGGCGGGTACGGTGAGAGTTGGCACCTGGGTTCCCCGCAGGACCAGACGGGTGGTCGATCCGATCTCAGCGAAACCGGTGGCGTGGGCGCCATTGCGTCCGAGGACGATGAGATCGGCTCGCGTTGTGCGCGCGCGCTCCAGGATAACTGGTCCCGCTGCGCCAACGGCGACCATGGTGCGGGCAACAAGGGGACGTCCGTCGGAAGGGCCCAGACTTCGCAGCCACGCGTGCGTGGGAGCCACCCAGCGGAAGCTGCTGCCCAGGCTCGTGCATCCACTGTCCGCGCGGGCGCCCGCTTCCCACAGCCAGTCGTGTGCCAGAAGGGTATCGCTGAGCACATGCAACAGCGTGAGCTCGGCTCCAAAGTGGTGAGCGAGGGCTGCGGCCCAGTCCACTACCTGGCGCCCGACCAGAGCATTATCCACCGCCGCGAGAATGCGTCGCGGGCGCACCTCGGTGCCACCTCCTATGACGAGGGCTGGTACGGTGAGCTGCCGGATCAGGCGCTCGAGCGTCCGGCCTCTGCTCCCGTCCAATGCCTTGCGGCCGAGTACCACGAGGTCCGCCTCGAGGCTTCGGGCCGCGTCAGCCAGGCTCTGGACGGCAGGCCCCACGCGCACCTGCACTGAGAGGTCCTGGACACCAAGCGTTGCCGCGAAACCACGCAGGCCGGGGAGTGGGCTAGAGACCGCTGTCTCCAGCCGGTCGTCAAGCGCCGGCAGTATCGGCTTCAAGAATCCAGGCACTTCAGGCACTGCAACTACGTGGGCGAGCTCGATCCGTGTGCAGTTCCCAAAGTGGGTGGCGGCCCATCTGGCGGCTGCGAGTGAGGGCTGGCGAAAGTCCACACCCACCAGTATGCGCTCGAGTACCGGCCGAGAAATCCTTCGTTCAGGAGGTCTGGGGACGCAGTTGACTTGGGTCATATCCTTTCCTCCTCCTCTTAGGTACACCGTACGCAAGTCTTCGTCTCCGGTATGATCGAGAGACGAGCGAACGCAATCGGCGACTGACAGATCAGGCAGGTCCCGTACATCCCCGCTCGGATTCGCGTCAAGGCCTCCAGGATGAGTTTGATCCGGCCGTCGGTCCGGACATCGTGGCGCCTGCGGCCGAGCGTAGAGCCAGGCGTCAACCTGCGTAACTCGGTTAGCAGTTCCGCGTTCAGCTCTTCCAGCTGGGCGTCGGTCAGAGACGAGGCCCGGGCCGGCGAGTAGGCAAACGACGTAGTCATTATGATCCCCCTTCCTGAGTCCCGATCCCGGCCGTCGATTCTGGCGCCCCGCAGTGCGGGTTAAGCCACGCGGGCCCGAGCGCCGGAGGCACGCCTCGGGCACCGCGACGAGTCTCCGATCGGCCACGGCTAGTCTAGCATCGAATGTGTTAAGCGGGTTCGAAGAAACAGTGAAGGGGCCTTCAGCCTGACTGGTGATGGGCGATCCTGCGTCCGAGGAAGTCACGGATGGCAGCACCAATTTCCGTCGCATGGGTTTCCAGTGCGAAATGGCCGGTGTCATACAAATGGATCTCCGCATCCGGAAGATCGCGTTTGAACGCCTCAGCGCCGGCCGGCAGAAAAATCAGATCATTCCTTCCCCACACCGCCAACAGCGGGGGGCGGCGGGCGCGGAAGTATTCCTGAAACCGGGGATACAGATCGAAATTTGTGCGATAGTCCAAGAACAAATCGAGCTGAATCTCAGCATTGCCCGGACGAGCGAGCAGTGCGGCGTCAAGCGTGTAACTCTCCGGCGCCACCTGGGTGGGATCGGTAACGCCCTGGGTATACTGCCACTGAATTGTTGCGGGCTTGAGAAGATCTCTCAACGCCGCCCGGTGTTCCGCCGAGGCATCCCGCCAATGCTTCTGAATCGGACCGAAGCCTGGGCCGAGGCCTTCCTCGTACGCATTGCCATTCTGGGTAATGAACGCGGTGATCCGGTCCGGATGTTTGAGCGCCAGGCGCAAGCCTACCGGAGCCCCGTAGTCGAACACATACACCGCATAGCGCCTCAGGCCGATGATGGTCGTGAACCCATCTATCACTTCGGCAAGATGGTCGAACGTATGCTCGAACGGAGAGGGCGACACGGTGAAACCGAAACCCGGGAGATCCGGCGCGACGACCCGATAGCGGTCGGCGAGCATGGGGATCAGATTCCGGAACATGTGAGAGGACGTGGGGAAGCCATGCAGCAGGAGAACTACCGGGGCATTCCTGGGACCGGCTTCGCGATAAAACATCTTATGCCCCAACACGTCCGCGAACCGGTAATGCTCCCGCGGCTGCGGCACGGCTGTTCCACCTGAGTTTGCCACAGCCGAAACACCCGATAGCGCCGCGGTGGCGGGGAATGAGGCAGGGCGGAGGGTCATGGCGATGCTCCTACGCAAAGGCCATCGAGCGGCCGGCCATGGCGCGTGCCTCACGGACCATCTGATTGGCGTAGCCCCACTCGTTATCGTACCAGCTCAGCACCTTGACCAGATCGCCGTCCACGACCTTGGTGAGCTCGAGATCGACGATCGATGCGCGGGGGTCGCCGATGATGTCCGACGAAACCAGTGGGTCACGCGATACTCCGAGTACCCCGGCGTAACGCTCGGTCTCGGCTTCTTCCGCAAGGATCTGGTTCACCTCGCCCACGCTAGTGTTCCGGGAGGCGAGTAACGTAATGTCGGCGATCGATCCGATGGGAACGGGCGCTCGCAGCGCGATTCCGTCAAACAGGCCCGCGTACTGCGGCAGCGCGCGCGTCGTCGCGAGCGCTGCACCCGTCGTGGTCGGTACCAGGTTGGCGCCGGCCGCCCGGCCGCGCCGGAGCTCCCTGCTCGGTCCGTCTACGACCGACTGGGACGAGGTGTAGGCGTGCACGGTCGTCATTACCGCCTTCTGCACCCCGATGCGGCGGCCGATGACCTCGATGACTGGTGTGATGCAGTTGGTCGTGCAGCTCGCACAGGAGATGATGCTGGGCGTGCTTCCAGGCACATTCGCGCCATGAACGACGGTCTCTACCTCTCCGCCGTGTGACGGGGCCGACAGGAGAACAAACCGTGCTCCGGCCCGAATGTGCTTCTCCAGATCCTCCCGCCGGGTGAACATCCCGGTACACTCGAACACCAGATCGACGCCCAGCTCACTCCAGGGGAGCGCCGACGGATCACGGCTTTTCAGGGTGCGCACTTTGCGGCCGGCGACGACCAGGTCACTTTCGTCGACGACCACGGACTTCGAGTAGGGCCCGTACGCCGTGTCGAAGCGGAGCAGGTAGGCGAGGGTGTCGACCTCGACTAGATCGTTCAGGGCGACCAGCTCGAGGGAGGGATCATCGATTGCCAGCTTGAGGATCGCGCGTCCGATCCGTCCGAGGCCGTTGATGGCAATTCTGATGCTCATTCAGTCCCTTAGTCGGAGAACCATGACTCCCGCCGATTCATGGCCCGTAAGGTCGCTCCTGCGGGATGAAGACACTGTGAAGCCGGTGTGAGGGTCAGCTAAGGCCCGAGGTAATCCCCGTAGTGCTTCACTCCGCACTCAGAGCAAAACGTGTGGGAGAACTCGGCTTCGGAGTGGTTGCTGATGAATCCTTCCAGCGGTTCCCACGAATCGCCGTCTCGAATCCGCTTGCAGAATCCGCAGATGGGCAGCATGCCCGCGAGAACCCGAAGGGTCAGTGCCTGCCGGCGCAAGTGCAGGATGATGAGGGCGATCGCGATGGAGAACAGTACGATCACTGCGGTATCGAGCACGGCTTCCGGCGCGGGCGCCTGCCAGCCCCAATAGTGGAAAATGAGCATGCGTACGGGCGGGAGGGCGAGCACGAGGGCGATGCTCCACCGGGGGGACCCGCTCCAGGCGGCCATCGCCGCTGGAATGGGGTAGAGGAGGACCATTGAGTCGAGGTAAGGTCCGGTGAAGTAATCGAGCGGGACGATGCTGAGGCTGGCGAGAAGCCAATGGATGGGGGAAAATCGGCTGGGAGAGCGAATCGAGAATCGGGGTCGCACATTGATGATCACACCTCCGCCAGGCCGTGGGCGAACTGACGCATGCGCCGGTAAACCCCGGTACCCTGGAGTGCCCGCCATATGACCCGGGCTCGCGCGGTGGCGAATACCTCGAAACGCTCCTCCGGAAGCAGCGCGATCTCAAAACCCCAGCCGCCGATCTCGGACTCGTCGGGTGCCGGCGGGAGCAGCGCGGCCAGAGCCCCGGCTTGTGTGATCACGTCCTGGGGGGATCCATGTTGTTTTCCACGCCGTTGTGCCAGGGCACGGTCGGCAACCGAGGCTGCCAACGCCGCGTCATCTCGGGTCACAAACCCCAGAAAGGTCACCGTGGTGCCGTCCACGTGACCGATCTCCTGTCCGTCCTGAAACAGCCGGAACTCAGATCCGGTCCCTACCCGTCGTGCTCGCATCTTTTCCTCCTTGGTTCGTCAGGAGGCACGCACCGGGAGCGCAGGGGTCCCTACCCGGCCATCGGCGCAGCAGGTGTGCGGCGCTCTCCCTCAGCAACTACTTGGTAATCAGTAGCCACTACTTTATCGCCGAGGACGTGAAGTTGGTCAGAAGAGACTCTGAAGCTGCCTTCATTGAGGCCGCCGGCAGAGCCGCTTGGGCAGCACCTTGGAATGTCGCCACGGCGACGAAGGCACCTGACTCCGCCAGCGTGGTCGGGGATCGTTGCTCCGCCTCAGCGCACGACGAGCGTGCCGCGCATGCTGGGATGAAAGGTGCAGGAATACGGTTGAGTACCTCGGGACGCGACCACCAGCCGCCACGCCTGTTCCGCGCCCAGGCTTCCCGAGTCCCAACCGCGGCCATCCCGGGTTGCGGTGTGTGGCACGACGTCCCGGTTGATCCACAGGACCGTGTCGCCCGCGGCCACCTCGACAGTCGCCGGCAGGTAGGCAAAGCCGCGGATCTCCACGGTGTGAGAGCGGGGTGCCGGCCGGCCACACCCGGCCGCCAGAACCAGCGCGACGGCGGCGAGCGCCGCCGCGCGTCTCGGGACGTGAGTGCTCATTCGAACGCTGCGCCGTCAAGTGTTTCCGAGCGTGCCTTGGACCTGCTTGGCCCGCGCCAGGTGGGCCGCGAACGCGGGCCGAGCGCCCTGGAGCAACGCCTTGAGCTCCGCGTTCTGCGAGCCCGGGATGAGGGTCTGGTCCAGCGCGTCCAGCACCGCCTGGTGGTACTTCACCTCGCGCTCCATGTAAGCCCGGTCGAACTCCGCGCCGCTCTTGCTCTCGAGACCGGTACGGGCCTCATCGGCGCCCTGCTGGAGCTGGCGGCTCACGTCGTTCGCCTGCGGCGTGACCTTGAGTCGCTGCGCCAGCTTCACCGCCTGCTGGTTCACGGCTCCATGATCGGTAATCATCGTCTGGGCGAAACTCTTCACCGCCGCGCTCCGAGCCTTGGTCTTCGCCAGCTCACCCGTGGCGCTGTCGATAGAGTTAGCCGTGACCACGATGTGGGCGATCTGGGGATCGGTGACGGTAGGGGCCTTCGGTGCCTCGGCAGCCGGCGCTTCAGCGGTGGGGTCTGCGGGGGGCTGTTCCTTCCTGGGTTCGCAGGCGCTGGCGGCCAGCCCGATGACGAGGCCGACGCACCAGAGCATCGTGGGGCGGGTGGCGGGGATGGTAGACGACATGGCGGTGCTCCTTGTGACGGGATACGGCGATAAAGTGGTATGAACGTGTGGGATTGCACGTGCCCGGCCGGATGGCAGAGCAGACCCAGCACATTGCTCTGCCGACTCTGCCCCAGCTCTCGCGACTGCATGCTACGCCCGACCCGCAGCCACCGACGTCAACCGGGCCGACTTGAGCACGATCTGCGCACCAGCCAGCGCCTTCGACACCGGGCAGTTCTTCTTGGCCTGCTCGGCGATCTCCCGGAACGTGGCCTCATCCAGTCCGGGCACTTCGGCCTCCGTCTCGAGCTCGATGCGCGTGATGGCGAGCTGCTTGGGGTCCAGCTCAACCGTCGCCGTGGTCCGGATCGCCTCTGGCGCATGGCCCCGCTCTCCCAGAAAGAGCGAGAGCGCCATGGAGAAGCACCCGGCATGCGCCGCCCCGATGAGCCCCTCCGGCGTGCTGCCCTTGCCACCTTCGAACCGGGAGGCGAACGAATACTCGCCTTCAACCGTGCCGGAGCGGAACGACCCGCTGCCGTCCTTGAGTCCTCCGCGCCAGACCGCCTGCGCCTGTTGCTTGATCATGTTGACATCCTTTCTCTTGAGAATACTCAGGACACCTTGGTGGGCCGGATCACGAGGACTGGGGCCTCGGCCCCGCGCACCAGCTTGTCGGCGACGCTGCCCAGAGTGAGGCGCCGAATACCGCCCTGACCACGGGTAGCGACCGCCAGGAGATCGATCCGCTCCGCACGAGCCACATTGAGAATCGTCTCCGCCACCCCAAGCCCGAGGACGACAGTGGCGGCCGCACGCACTCCTCCTTGCTCCACCCGCTCCGCCAGGCCTTGGAGATAGTCGTGCGCCTCGATTCGGCGAACCGCGATGATCTCGTCGTGGTAGCCGATGAGACGGGGTCGTAACGGAGCGGGATCGGCTATCAGCGGCGGGACCACCTGCAACAGCGTGACGTCGGCGCCGAGCAGGCGCGCGAGCGCCGCAGCCGGGGCCAGTGCCGCTTCGGCCAGCGGGGAACCGTCTAACGGGACCATGACTCGTCCGATGCCTGGCAGCCCGGCGGGCGCCGATACCCTCTCCCGGGGCCGCACCAGCAAGACCGGCACTTCCAGGTTCCGGATCAAGTGGTCGGCGACGCTCCCGAGCCAGGCACGCTGCAACGGGCCGCGCCCGTGCGTGCTCATCACGACGAGGTCAGTCTGGCTGTCCCGGACGTAGTGAGTCAAGATGTCAGTGACGGGACCGGCGAGCAGCGCAGAGACGACTCGAGGCCCCCCCGGCTCCCGCAATCGAGCGGCCAGGCCGTGGAGGTAGTCGCGCTCCGATCTCCGGGCCGCCAGTTCCATGGAGGTATAGAAACGCGCGGCCTCCACGCTGAGCGATACCGCGGGGAGCTGGTGGACCAGCACCAGCCGCAGCTTGCTCCGCGCCGCCCGGCCTATGGCGAGCGCCAGCGGGAGCGCCTGTTCCGCGAAGGGAGAGCCGTCCAGCGGCACCAGGATCGACCGGAAAGGCCGGGTGCTACGCGCCATGGTACACGGTTCGCCTCAGGTGACCTTCCGTGATTGGGTCCCCGCTCGCTGCCCTCATAGGGGGATGGTGAGCACCGCGCATGGCGCCGTGTGGGCCAGGTGCCGGGCCGTGCTGCCGGCCTCGATGATTCCGGGCAGTCCACCGCGGTGATATCCAATCGCGAGGACGTCGGCACCGGTCGAGTCCACCGCGGCCAGGATCTGCTCTACGATCGGTCCATTCCGCACTTCCAGGTCCAGGACGGCTCCCGGCACCGCCTCCCGGGCGAGGAGCGCCTGCACCTTGCCCGCTAACCTTGTGCTTCGCGCGACAGCCGGTTCGGCCGGATTGGCCTCCACGGTGACGACCCGAAGACCAGTCTCGGCGCTCCGGGCGAAACCGCAGGCCTCCTTGAGCACGACCATACCCCGCTCCGAGCCATCGAGCGCCACCAGCACCCGGCGGAGCGGGCCGCTGTCAGGCGGAACGAACAGGCACGGGATCCTGCTCTGCCGGGCAACGGAGTCTGCGGTGTCGCCCAGGAGCAGCCGCGCCATCTGGGAGCGCTGCTTCCGGCCCAGCACCAACAGGTCGGCCTTCTGCTGCTCCGCCAACTGGCGGATCTCGATATCGGGAACGCCGACGGCGATGCCGAGTTCTACCGGCGGCGGCTCACGCAGGGTGCGCAGATCATACTCGATCCACTGACGGAGGACCTGGATCATCGGGCCTTCCATCTCTACGCTAGCGAGGTCATGCGCTTCGGTTGCCCCCCCGGGCAGGGACAACGCCCTTACGGGGATGGCGTGCATGACGGTCACGGAGGCATGGGCGCGCGAAGCCAGATCGATGGAGGATCGGACGGCCTGACGCCCTGCCTCGGATTCATCAGCAGCCGCCAGGATGTGATACAGATTCATTGCTACCTCCATGATAGGGCTCCTACCGCCGGGGGCAGCTTGGCACGGAGAGCCCCAGATCGGCGACGGCTAGCCTATCATCGAAGGTGTTAAGCTGGTTCGAAGAAACACTGAAGAGACCTTCATCTTCCGGCGAGCGACTCATGACCGCCAGCTCTAATCTCCTCTCCCTGCTGTCCGGCGATCCGGCCGAGGTGAGACCGGCATGCAGGCGGCCGATGTTGCCGAGGCCTTGCAAGACCTCGCGCCCCAGGCGGCCGGCCGCGTGATTGCGGCCCTCCCCTTCGACCTCGCCGTAGAGGTACTCGACGATCCGGAGCTGGAGGACCGGGTGTCGATTATCCGGTCGCTGGATGTCAGCACCGCAGGAGCCCTCCTCGATGCCATGTCGGACGACCAGCAGGCCATACTCTTCCGCGACCTTCCCGACGCCGACCGTGCCCGGCTGCTGCCGGCGCTCAGCAGGCCGGCGCAGGAGGCCCTCACGCTTCTCCTGCACTACCCGCCCGAGAAGGCCGGCGGCATCATGACCACGGAGTTTATCAGCGTGCCGCCAACCTGGACCGTGGAAGAGGCGCTGCAGCTCATCCAGCGCGTGGGTGGGGCCAAGGAGACGGTCTACGAGGTTTACGTTGTCGACCCGGAGGGCGCCCGACTCAGGGACGTCGTCTCGCTTCGGGAGCTCGTCCTGAGCGACCGTGGCAAGCTGGTGACCGAAATCGGCAGCCGGCGCAAGCTGGTCACGGTGGACCCTGACAGCGATCGCGAGGATGTGGCACGGCTCATTTCGAAGTACGACCTGCTGGCGCTCCCGGTTGTAGATCGGGCTGGGCGCATCCTCGGGATCGTTACGGTGGATGACGTAATCGACGTCATGGTCGCCGAGCAGACCGAGGATGCCCAGAAGTTCGGCGGGCTGGAAGCGCTGGATGAACCGTACACCGAAGTCGGGTTCGGAGCGATGATCAGAAAGCGGGCCGGCTGGCTCACGGCGCTGTTCATCGGAGAAATGTTTACGGCCACCGCGATGGGACGGTTCGAGCATGAAATCGAGCGTGCCGTGGTGCTGGCCCTGTTCATTCCGCTCATCATCAGCTCGGGCGGCAACTCCGGGGCGCAAGCCACGTCGCTCATCATCCGGGCGCTCGCGCTCCGGGAAATCACGCTGCGAGACTGGTGGAAGGTGGCCGCCCGCGAGCTCCCCAGCGGACTCGCGCTCGGCGTCATCCTGGGGGCGGTGGGCGCAGCACGCATCGTGCTGTGGCAGGACATGGGATGGTACGACTATGGCGAGCACGACCGGCTGATCGCGCTCACGGTGGGCCTTGCGCTCGTCGGCGTGGTCACCTTCGGCTCAGTCACCGGCTCGATGCTTCCGTTCGCGCTCAAACGTCTCGGGTTCGACCCGGCCAGTGCTTCGGCGCCGTTCGTCGCGACGCTGGTCGACGTAACCGGCATCGTGATCTACTTCACGGTAGCGGCATTGGTGCTCCGAGGCACCGTACTTTAGCTCGGTCCCGCGTCCCGCCTGGCCTGCTCGAGCCGTGAAGACACACTCCCCCAGGCCGGCGGATCGCTCGCCGGGAACGATTGCGTCCCAAGTTCATCGATCAGCAGATCGATCGTCTGCTGACGTGTCTGGTTGGTCTCCCTATCGCCGCTAAGCCGCGGGTCTTTGGTCTCCGTTACTTTCATCTACGTCTCCGACGTTAACGCTACTCAGCGGCTTCATGATAACCCGGCTAACCCCTCCAGAATACCAGTCAGTACCAGATGGCGCTATGCGCGGCTCAGCCCCGGAGGTAATCGGCGACGCCCCTCATGAGCATCTGCACGGCCACGATGACGAGGAGCATCCCCATGAGCCGCTCGAGGGCGGTGAGCCCGCGCTCCCCCAGCAGCCGCCGCAGGCCGCTCGCAAAGTAGAGAATGATGGCTGAGGCGAGCCAGGCAAGGACCACAGCCCCCAGCCAGACCGGCCAGCGATGCGGTTCGCGCTGCATGAACAGCAGCTCCGTCGCCAGCATCCCCGGTCCTGCCGTATAGGGAATGGCGAGCGGTACCACGAACGGCTCCTCCCGGACCTCTTCCCGGCGCAGCCGCTCGCTGGTGGGGAAGATCATCCGCAGCGCGATCAGCAGCAGGATGACACCTCCGCCGGCCGTCAGCGCTGCCGGCGAGACCTGGAGCAACTCGAGGATGAAGCCACCGATGAAGAGGAACACGACCAGGATCGCGAGCGCGATCAGCAACTCGCGCAGGATGATCGGGCGGACCCGGGCGGGGTCGACGTGCCGGAGCGCCGAGAGGAACAGCGGCACGTTGCCGAGCGGATCCATCACGAAGAACAGCAGGGCCGCAGCCGAGAACAGCGACATCAGGTGAGATTACGGGTCGCGCGGGGTGTTGGCAATCGGCCAACAAGGTCCGGATCATGGCGGAGGTGCAGTTCGTGAAGCAGGCGGGGTAGCGACTTCGGACCCGTCATCGTGCGGCCGCCGCTCACCTCCGTTCCGGGCGGGAGTCAACCCACTTGTCGCTCTCCGTCGGGACAGCGGGACCCTCGTCGTGCGGGCCGCCCGTCCCGTCCAGTACCCCCGCCAGCGGATCGTCACGATCGAGCCCATGCACCGTGGCGCCCGACATGTAGGCGGCCCGCGCCAGCAGCTGGGATGCCACCGACAGCGTCAGCAGCATGAACAGGATCGTGAGGACGCCGCTGATCGGCTCGCACCACGCCCCCGGCGACGAGCACGCCGAGCACGACCAGACTCGTCCCGATGCCCCCCGCCTTCGTCGCTGCGTGCATCCGCTGGAAGACGTCTGGCAGCCGCGCGACACCGAGGCCGGCGATGGTGATGAAGGCCACGCCCGCGGCAAGCAGCAGCGTGGCGACGATCGGCCGGATCACCGGGCGCCTCGCTTCCGCTCCAGGAACGTCGCGAAGGCGCAGGTGGACGCGAAGTTGATCAGCGCGACGCCGAGGCCGATGTCGAGGAACGCGCCGCGCCCGGTCGCCACCGCGGTGAGGGCCGCGAGCGAGACCACGACGGCGGTGAGCATGTCCAGGGCGACGATGCGGTCCGCGTATCCCGGACCCTTGATCATCCGGTAGGCGGCGAGGGCGAGCGGCAGGGCGAGCGCGGCGATCAGAGCCGTCGCCACAGTCGCGAGGTCGAGCATCGTCATCGAGGGTCCTCCTGTCCTTCCAATTGAATGATCCGCCGCTCGTAGAGCGCCTTGATCCCGGCGGCGCGCGCCTCCGTGTCGGGTGCGTCCAGGAAATGCACGTAGAGCGTGCGGCGATCGTCGGCGACGTGCAGGCAGGTCGAGCCGGGCGTGAGCGACACCAGATAGGCGAAGAGCGCCACACCCCACTCCGTCCGGGCGTCCACCGGGACGGCGACGATCGCCGGCCGGTTCTCCCTGCGCGGCGCGAGGACGATCCGCGCCACGGCCAGCGACGAGGCCACGAGATCGACGACGAAGGCGCCCGCGAGCGAGAGCGCGGCCCAGATCCGGCGACCGGCGCTCACGGCGCCCTCTCCGGCAGTCACGACGGGCGTCATCTGCCAGGCGCTGTCCCGCGCCAGCCGCGCGACCGGCTCGACCGCGAGCCCGATGCCGAGCGTGCACGCGGCGAGGAGCGCGACGGCGACGAGCATGGCGGGCGGAATGCGACGAGTGCCATTCCGCCCGCGGTCCCGCGTCCGCCAGAACGCCTGGGTCCAGAGCGTGCTCATCGAGTACAGCGTCAGGAGACCCGCCACCAGCGCGACCACGACCAGCCACGCATGCCAGGGCGACCCGGTGCGGAAGGCGGCATCGATCACGAGGAACTTCGCCCAGAAGCCGGACAGCGGCGGAACGCCGGAGATCGAGAGGGCGAGCAGGGCGAAGAGCGCGGCGAAGAGCGGACGATCGCGCATCAGGCCGCCGGCGGTGCGCAGGTCGTATCCGCGGTTCGCTCGCGCGATCGCGCCGGCACCCAGAAACAGGCCGGTCTGCACGAGCATCGTGTGCATGGTGTAGAAGATGGCCGCGGCGACGCCCAGCAGCGAGGCGAGCGCGAGTCCCATCATCAGGTAGGCCACCTGCCCGACGACGTGAAACGCGAGCAGCCGGCGGATGTCCACCTGCGCGATCGCGGCGAGCACGCTGACGATCATCGTCGCGGCGGCGAGGAGCCCGAACAGCGCCGGCAGCCCCGGCACGGCCGCCGCGCCGCGCGCCGACGCCGAACACGACGCACGAAGATCGCGCAGGCAGGCATAGAAGGCGACCTTGGTCAGCAGCCCGGCGAGCGCCGCCGACACGGTGATCGGCGCCGTGTGGTACGAGGCCGGCAGCCAGAAGAAGAGCGGGAACAGCCCCGCCTTGAGCGCGAGCCCCGCGAGCAGGAGGTACGCCGCCGCGCTCAGCGTCACCGAGGGCGCGCGGCCGGCCAGCATGGTCGACAGGTGCGCCATGTCGAGCGTTCCCGTCTCGCCGTAGAGGAGGCCGATGCCCACGAGCATGAACGTCGCGCCCATCATGCTCATGGCCGCGTAGCGGAACGCGCCGTCGATCTGGGCGCGCCGCCGGTCGAGCGTCATCAGCCCGAGCGCGGTGACGAGCATCAGCTCGAACCAGACGTACAGGTTGAAGATGTCGCCGGTGAGAAACGCGCCGTTGACCGCCGCGAGCATCGCGAGGAACAGCGGATCGAAGCCGGCGCGGCGCCGCCGCGCACGGATGTCGGCGCGCGCGAAGACGGCGACCGCGAGCGCCACGATCCCGGCCACCGTGCACAGGGCCGCGCTCAGGCCGTCGGCGACGAACGTCACCCCGAACGGCGCGCCCCACCCGCCGAAGTCCAGGACGACGGCTCCCGCCGCGCGCGACCCGCGCCAGCAGCAGCACGGCCGCCGCCAGCATCAGCGCGACCGCCGCCTCCATGACGCCGCGCTGCAGCGCGGGCCGGCGGCGGAAGGAGCACCGTGAGCGCGGCCGCGGCGAGCGGGATCGCGACCGGCCACAGGGCCAGCGCCGTCGGCCAGCGCGTCAGCGAGCATCGCTCGGCCGGTCCGCGAAGGGATCGCCGAGTCGCTCGGCGGAGCGGATCTCGTCGCTCCTGAGCGTGCCGTGCCCGCGATAGGCGCGCAGCGCGAGGGCCGCGAGGATCACGCTCAGCGCGAAGCCGATCACGATGGCGGTCAGCACCAGCGCCTGCGGCAGCGGATCCGCCGAGCCGTGCAGCCGGTCGGCGCCCTCCGGTATCAGCGGTGGCTGGGCCGACCGGATGCGGCCGGCCTGGAACAGCACGAGGTTCACCGCCGTCGTCAGCAGCGACAGCCCGAGCAGCAACCGCACGAGGTGGCGCGAGAGGACCATGTAGAGCCCGCAGCCGAACAGGCCGGCGGCGACGAACGCGTAGAGGACGCTCACCGCGCCGCCTCCCGCCGCAGGCCGAACAGAAAGGCGAGCACGGCGCCCAGCACCGCCACGTAGACGCCGAGGTCGAAGAGGAGCGTCGTGCCCTGCTTGACGTGCAGGCCGAGCACGTCGGCCTCGAACCAGACGTGGCGCAGGAAGTCGCCGTGCAGCAGCAGTCCGGGCAGGCCGCTCGCCAGCGCCAGCAGCAGCCCGCCGCCGGCCAGCGAGAGCGGATGCAGCCGCAGCTTCGCGCGCGCCCGCTCCACACCGTCGGCGAGCGAGACGATCGCGAAGGCGAGGGCGGCCGTCAGCCCGCCCACGAACCCGCCGCCGATCTCGTTGTGGCCGCGCAGCAGGACCGACGACCGACAGCGCGAGCGAGCAGCCAGAAGAAGAGCGGACTGGTGACCGCGAGGATGAAGGCGGACCGGCCCGTCGCGGCCCCGGCATGCTCCTCCCGCGCGCGTCCGCGGACCGAGCAGCGACCAGGCGATGATGGCCGAGAGCGCGATCACCGCCGTCTCGCCCAGCGTGTCGAAGCCGCGGAAGTCCACGAGGATGACGTTGACGACGTTCCGCCCGAACGCCTCCACGTAGCTGCGCGCGCCGAAGAACTCGGAGACCTCCGTCCGCTGCGGCGCCGCGCCCATGTCGAGCAGCACCACGAACAGCAGCGCCGCGAACCCCGCCGACAGCGCGGCGTCCAGCGTGCGCTCGCGGCCGCGTGCGCGTCGACGGCGCGCGGAGCGGCAGGACGAGCAGCGCGACGGTGAGCAGCACCACGAGCAGCGACTCGACGGCGAACTGGGTGAGCGCCAGGTCGGGCGCGCCGTTCATCATGAACGTGAGCGCGGCGACGAGCCCGGCCAGGCCGACCGCGATCATGGCGGCCAGCAGCGACCGCGCCCGGGCGGCGGCGACGCCGCCAGCGAGACCGACCAGCGCCGCCGCCGCGGGCCCGGGCCGCAGCTCGCCCCAGCCCGGCGGGCAGGCGCGGCACCGCTCCCGCCGCCACCAGGCCCCACAGCACGAACGCCCGCTGCGCCGGCCAGCACGACCCACAGGTAGCCGCGCAGGTCGCCGTGCTGGACGCGCGCGGCCGTGCCCGCCGCGGCCGCCTCGACTCGCCGGAGCAGTGCGTCGTAGCCATGCTCCGCCTCGTACCGATCCAGGGGCGACCGCGTGCGCAGCCGCCGGTGGATGGGAACCCAGAAGACGAAGAGCAGCGTGCCGATGCCCACCACCGCGGCGCTCAGCGCCAGCATCGGCGTCACCCCGTGCCACAGCCCGACCTTCACCTCGACCGGCTCGCCGTAGATGGCGGCCACCGCCGGCCGCAGCACCGACCGGCTGATCCAGTCCGGCTCGAGACTGATGACGAGGCCGAGCAGCGCCAGCACCACCGGTCCGACGAGCAGCCCGGGCACCTCCCGGTGCCTGACCTCCCGCACCTTCCCATGCCCCATGAAGAACGGACGCAGGGTGACCACGCCGGCGACGCCGACGATCACGGCGTTGACGAGCACCGCCACCGCCATCGGGATCGCGTCCCAGGAGCTGCGGATCTGCGCCTCGAACAGGAACTCCTTGGAGATGAAGCCGAGAAACGGCGGCAGCCCCGCCATGGACAGGCTGGCGAGCGCGGCCGCCGACGGCCGTGACCGGCAGGAAGCGTCCAGGCCGCCCATCAGGCGCAGCTTGCTCAGGCCGGTGGCGTGCAGCACGGTGCCGGCGCAGAAGAACAGCGTCGCCTTGTAGAGCGCGTGGGCGAGGATGAAGCCGACCGTCGCGACGCTCGCCATCGGCCCGTCGAGGCCGACGAGCATCACCAGGATCCCGAGCGACGCCACCGTCGAGTAGGCGAGCACCGCCTTGAAGTTCTCGGCGCGCAGCGCCTGGAACGCGCCGACGAGCATCGTGGCGAGGGCGACCGCGATGAGCGTGTCGCGCCCACCGGGCACGGCGCCGATCACCGGCTCGAAGCGCGCCAGCAGGTAGACGCCCAGCTTCACCATCGTCGCCGAGTGCAGGTACGCCGAGGCGGGCGTGGGCGCCTGCATGGCGTTCGGCAGCCAGAAGTGGAACGGGAACTGGGCCGACTTGGTGAAGGCGCCGACGAGGAGCCCGATCATGATCGGCACGATCCACGGGCTCCGCGCCAGCTCGGGCGCGCGCGCGACCGCCTCGGCCATCGAGTAGCTGCCGAGCGTCGCGCCGATGAGGACGATCGCGGCGAGCAGCGCGAGCCCGCCCCCCGCGGTCACGCGCAGCGACATCAGCGCCGACCGCCGCGCGGACGCGCTGTCCGCGTCGAAGCCGATGAGCAGGAAGGAGAGGACGCTCGTCGCCTCCCAGAAGAGGAAGAGGACGATCAGGTCGTCCGCGAGGACGGCGCCGAGCATCGCCGTCATGAAGAGCAGGATCAGGGCGAGGAAGCGCGCCCGCGCCCGATCCGGCTGCTCGGACAGGTAGGCGCCGGCGTAGATCACGACGAGCGCGCCGATCCCGGTGATGAGCAGGCAGAAGAGCAAGGCGAAGCCGTCCAGCCGCAGCGTCAGCTCGACGCCGAGCGAGGGCGCCCAGGCCCACCGCTCGGTGACGGTGCGGCCCGCCTCGATGGTCGGCGCGAAGCGCAGGAAGGCGGCGAAGAGGCTCGCCGGCAGCAGCGCGAGCACCCAGCCGGCCGCCCGGCGGCCGAGCAGCCGGCCGAGCGGCCACGCCGCGACGCTGCCGGCGAGGGAGAGCGCGAGCAACGTCGAGATCATCGAGCAACCCCGTCAGCGATAGAGAATGCCTCCGTCGTCGAGTCCGGGTGGCCCGTGTCCGCCGCATTGGTGTCCCTCGACGCGCCGATCGGCCGCTCGCCGCAGCGGGCGCTCGGCGACCGGCAGCCGCCAGCCACACCGAATGGCCCGATACCGAAGGACGAAGCAGGGTTGGCAGCGAAGGTGGCGTCTGCGAGGTGGGGAGGGTGCAGCAGCATGCCGCCGGTCAGAACCCGACCTGCCATATGCCTGCGCTTTCCGGTCTCTCCAGCGCGGCCGCGGAACGATCCGATCCACAGGATGCACCCCGGGAACCCCGCCACGATATACCGCGCCAGCAGCCCCCGCAACAGAGCGACGCCGAAGCCGAGGTGGCCAGCGCGCGACATTTATCCCTTTCATGTTGTGACCAATGACCGGCCGACTCACCTTGACAGGCCGGAGAGGCAGCGTCGAGGCCGGCCTGCGGCAGAGCCGATCGCGACCTACACCGTCAGCGAGAGAGAAGGAGCCATCCTCCTCACCCTCGGCAACCATTGAAGAATGGGAGCGGCGCCCTCGGACGACGCGGAAAAGTGACCTCATGCTGCGCCGTGCATGGCCACTCTTGGTCAGCATCGCCACCACGGGGCTGGTTCTCGCGTTCGGAAGCGGCTGGCTTCTCGATCTCTCCGATCCTCTGTGGTTCGCGGTGAGGACCTCGTTAATTTCAGCCAGGCCCGGTTCTGCTCGATTCGACCCGCCGCCCTGGGGTGCCGCTTGCAACGCCAGACACAACGCCTGAGGCAACGCCGAACCCGGATCATCGCCACGCTGGGGCCGGCCACCGACCCGCCTGGGGTGTTGGAGGAGGATCGTCGACGGCGGGACTCGACGTCGCCCGGATCAACTACTCGCACGGCTCGGCGGCGGAGAACGCCGAACGCATCGTCCGCTGGCGCCAGATCGCGCGCAACGTCTCCCGCCCGCTGGCCGTGCTCGCGGACCTGCCCGGCCCCAAGTTGCGCGTGCTGCTCTCCGCACCGCTTCTGCTGCGGCCGGATCAGGAGGTCGCCGTCGCGTTGGCCGGCCGGGGTACCGGCCGATTTTTACGTCACCGAGCCGGAGGTGCTCGCCGAGCTGCGGGCGGGGCAACGGGTTCTCCTCGATGACGGACGCTTGCAACTGCGTGCGACGCGGTCCGAAGCGGCGCGTGTCATTCTGAGCGTCGAGGTCGGCGGGACGCTTCTGCCGAACAAAGGCATCAACGTGCCTGACACGCGCCTGACGATTCCCGCGTTGACGCCGCGGGATCACGCGGCGCTCGCCGCCGCAGCCGCGGCACGGGTCGACTGGCTGGCCCTGTCGTTCGTCCGCTCGCCGGCGGACGCGAGCGAGTTGCGCGACGCCGCCCGGGTGCATGGCCTCGAGGTCCCGGTACTGGCGAAGATCGAGCGGCCCGAAGCGGTAGAGCGGGCGGTCGAGATGGTGGAAGCATTCGACGGGATCATGGTTGCGCGTGGCGACCTGGGCGTCGAGATCCCGCTGGAGCAGGTACCGCACGTGCAGAAGCACCTCATCACGCTGGCACGAAGGGCCGGCAAGCCGGTCGTGACGGCCACCGACATGCTGGATTCGATGCGGAGTAATCCTCGCCCCACCCGGGCCGAGGTGAACGATGTCGCCAACGCAGTTTATGATGGTACGGACGCTCTGATGCTCTCGGGCGAAACCGCAGTGGGACAATACCCCGTGGCGGCGGTCGCATGGATGGGCCGCATTGCCAACGAGGCCGACGCCAACTTTCGCGAAGCGGATCGGGATGTTCCGGTGTCGAGTACTCAGGTCCGCGACCACCTCACCCGTTTCGCCTGTGCCCTCGCCCGTGAAATTCGCGCGGACGCGATCCTGGTGCCGACCGTCTCCGGCCGCACGACGCGGTTGGTGGCGCGGCACCGCCCGGGGATCCCGATCGTGGCCCTCTCGTCCGAGGCAGTACTGCGGCAGCTCGCCCTCGTGTGGGGGGTGCGGCCCGTGCCGTTCGATGCCACATCCAGGCCGGGTGAGGACCGTCTGGCCCTCGCCGTCCACACAGCATTCGTTCACGGCGCCGTTGAGCCTGGCGACCACGTCGTGCTGCTGGCGGAACAAGCCGTCGAGAGAGGCGAGCGAGTCCCCACGATCCGCGTCGTCCGTGTGGGTGAGGCCGGACAATCGTGGGAGCCATAGTCCATCAAGGGACCGGGATGGCAGCGGTCGTGAGCGATGGCTTCCCCGGCTTGCGGGAGGCCAGGCCGATCGAGGCACGATGCCAGTCCCGCGCCACAGGGGACGTCGTCGGTCTGCCACCGACTTCTGGCCGCCCTCCGACGACGCCGAGAAGCGGGCTAGGTCGGTTGTCCGCGCCTACCGCCTTTGAGCGGTGTCATGCGCCTGCGTTGCAGGCGCCGCCGGACCGACCGTTCCACTCCGGTGATCGCGCCATCGACGACGGCCTCAAGCGTAGCGCCTCGCTGTTCGAAGACCACGCTCGGAAGTCCGCTCAGGACCAGCTTGATCCGGCACACCTGATCGACGCCGCCGCGGGGCCCGTTCAGGTCCCCGATACGAACGCTGGCGCGCTCGACGGAGGCAGCAAACTTCGCAAGCTTCGTCCGGAGCTTTCGCCGGATGGCCGTCCGGGTGCTCTGGTCGACCTCAACTCCTTCCTGCCGGATGTAGGTGGGAATCACCGGCACTTCGATGCGGCGGTCCTTCCGCCTGAGCGCTCCGCGCCCCCTGGTCACCTGGTGCCGTCGGCCACCGTGGCCGCCTCCGGCGTCGCGTCATCGAGCAGCTTGCCGACCGACGTCGGCGGCGTCGCTGTGGCCGGGGAGGGGCTCCTGACCTCGTGGACGGCAGTCATCAGGCGATCTTCCCGGTAGCGACCGCGCGAACGATGTCGGTCTGTGAGATGACACCCACCAGGACTCCGTTTTCCTCCACAAAGAGGCGGCGTACTTCGGCGTAGAGCATGTGCCGCGCCGCCTCACGCAGCTCCGCCGTCGACTCGATCATGAGAGGCCTCGGTGTCATGATCTCTCGCACCGGCGTGTGTTCCAACAGGATCTGCCGCTCTTCGGCACTACGGGTCTCGGCCTGCGCGGTGATCAGGTCGGTACTCGAGACCACTCCGACTACTCGGTTCCGAGCATCCACCACCGGAAGCCCGGTGACCTGCCCATCCGCCAGGGACACCACGACCTCAGACACGGGGGTATCGCCGGTGACAGTCCGCACATCGGGCTGCATGATGTCCGCTACTTTCATGGTATCACCGAAGTTAAAGAAGAAATCTGAGCCGAGCTTATACTCTCGCAGCTGCCAGGCCCAAGACTGAAAGCCATCGTCGGCTGACCGGTGAACCCGCCGATCTTTCAGTCGCGCAGTTGTAGCAGCCAGTACCTGCCTGCGCGGTGAGCTACAGCACAGTTGGGCCGACCCCTCACTCCCTTCTTCAAATCCCTCCGCTGCAATGCTAGGGAAAAACTCCCAGCTCCATGTAGCTACGAGCGATCTTGTCGATCGCCAGGGCCAGCGCTGCAGTCCGCAGATCCGGGATCTTCGGGTTGGCTACATGCACCCTCCGGATCTGCTGGAAAGCGGTGGCCATCGTTTCTTCCAGGCCGGAGTTGACGAGGTCCTCCTCCTCCGCTCCCCGGATGAGGAGGGCGCGCTCTGTCGGCGCAACTGTTTTCCCGCCGCACTCTCGATGGCCTGGACCATTCTCCTGGCGCTCAACTCCTCGAAGCGCTTTGCCATACGACCGAAGCGGACGTGAGAGAGGTTCTTGAGCCACTCGAAGTAGGAAACGGTCACGCCGCCAGCGTTCAAGTACATATCGGGAATGACCAGCACTCCACGGGAGCGCAGGATGGCCTCGGCATCGGCGGTGGTAGGACCGTTGGCAGCTTCAGCCACGCAGCGGGCGCGGACCTGCCCGGCATTCTGCCGGGTCAGGACGTTCTCCAGGGCCGCCGGCACCAGCACATCGCACTCAAGTTCCAGTGCCGCAGCGCTCGATGGCAGATCCTTGGCTCCCGGGAACCCGGTGATCCGGCCGCTATCCTTGCGATGTCGTACCACCGACTCGAGGTCGAGCCCATCGGGGTTCGCGATAGCGCCCTCGTATTCCGCAAGACCAACGAGGATCGCACCGCCCTCCTGGAGAAACCGGGCCGCGGCGTAACCCACGTTGCCGAGGCCCTGAACCACCACGCGCTTTCCGGCCAGTCCCGGGGTCAGACCGTGCTTCCTGACGAGATCGGCGTCCATCAACGCCTCCCGGATTCCGTAGAAGACCCCCCGCCCGGTCGCTTCGCTGCGCCCCCGGATTCCTCCCTGGCTAATCGGCTTCCCGGTGACGCAGGCGATCGCGTCGATCTCACCTGGATGAACCTGGACGTAGGTGTCGGCAATCCAGGCCATCTCCCTCGGGCCACTCCCGTAATCCGGAGCCGGGACATCCACGCCGGGGCCGATGAAGTTCTTCTTGATCAGCTCCATGGTGTAGCGGCGGGTGATCCGCTCGAGCTGCTCGACGCTGGTCTTGCGGGGGTCCACCCGGATCGCGCCCTTTCGCACCCCCGAAGGGGACGTCCACGATTGCGCATTTGTAGGTCATGAGAGCCGCCAGAGCCTGAACCTCATCCGCATCGACATCTGGCGAGTAGCGGATCCCTCCCTTTACCGGGAGCTTGTGGTGGCTGTGCTCGGCGCGCCACGCCTCGATGACTTCATAGCCGCCGCCTTCCTTCCGGACAGGAAAATGGAACCGGTAGATGCTGTTGCAGGTCCTGATCTGCTCGAGCAAGCCAGCCGGGTAGGTCCCGTATGCTGCGGCCGCATCGAAGTTGCGGTTGACGGTTTCGAGGAAACCATCCGGGGATGCGCTCACGCGGCGGCTTGGGTGGCCTGCCGGATCAGCTCCACTTCGATCGAGATGTTGATCTCATTTCCGACCAGGACCCCACCCGCCTCCAGAGCCTGGTTCCAGGTGAGCCCGAAGTCGGTGCGGTCGATCTTCGCGTGCGGCGCTGAACCCCGCCCGCTCTTCGCCCCATGGGTCTGTCAGCCGGCCCTCTGGTGAGACATCCAGCGTGACCTCGCGCGTGATGCCACGGATCGTGAGATCGCCGGTCAGGCGGAAGTCGCCGTCGATTGGGTTCCCCTGGACCCGGCGGCTGCGGAAGGTGATGGTGGGGAACCTGCGCCGCGTCGAAGAAATCCGGGGAGCGGAGGTGCGCGTCACGTTGCTCCTGACGCGTGTCGATGCTGGCGACCTGAATTGCGACATCGACAAGGACTGTCCTGGGATCGGACTCATCCACCCAGACTGTTCCCTGCACATCGCCGAAGGCGCCTTTGACACTGGAGATCATGAGATGCCTGACGGCAAACTCTACGTGTGAGTGCGCGGGGTCAATCCGCCAGCTGCTCCCCCCAGCTAAGGCGCCGGGGACGGGCGCTGGAACGGTAGAAGTGGATCTCATCGTTGTATCTCCTCTCACTCAATCTTGCTCCTGGCTATTAGCGTGGCGTTTGTGCGTGGGCCTCAACCAGCCATAGCAGCTTCTCGATATCGCGGGAGACCTCCGTCAGGATGTCAACAGTGACGGGATCCACCGCCTGCTCCGCCTCGGCGATGCTGCAGCGCATCTTCGCGGCGAAGGCGGCAAGCGAACCCGCGAGGGCCCTCACGTGGTCTACCCCTGCGTCGATCCGTAACGGGTAGGGCGATAGCTCCGAGCGCTGCACCACAGCCTGTACCGCGCCCTCCGCCACCCCGCCAAGTTGTACGGCTCGTTCGGCGATCAGGTCGGCGTGTCCCGCCACTTCCACCGCTACCCTCTCGAATAGCTGATGGAGTGCGAAAAAGCTGGGGCCCTTCACGTTCCAATGCGCGTGTTTGGCCTGTAGCTGTAGATCGATCGCATCCGCCAGTCGCTGGTTGAGAGAGGTCACGGCCCCGGCACAGATTTCGGCCGTGAGGTCATTTCTCATCGCACGCCTGGGTATCGGTTCCCGCAACGTGGTTGCCATCGTCGACCTCCCTTTCAAGCCTTTGTGGGACCGAAGCTGGGCTGCTTCACGGTCGGGTCCGCCTTGAGCCAAATCCACATTCCGGACATGGCATGGCCGGGCACCCCGCATACAACCCGATAGCTGCCGCTTTTCGGCGCAGGGAAGCGCATGACGTCCTTCGCCTCCTGTGGCAGGCCTTCCAGCGCCTTGTTGGTATAGGCCCGAGGAATTGCTGGATCGGTCGGCGCGTTGGGAATCGCGCCATCACCGGCAATCACAATGGCACTATGTGGCGTCCCATCCTTGTTGACGAAGTTCATAATGATCTTGGCGTCAGAGGGGACCAGCAACGTGGCTTCGCCATTGCGATAGCCGTTGAAGGTGAAGGGGCCAGCGATGAGCTCGAAGGTGACCGTGTTGCTGGCGGCGTCATAGGACAGCCATTCATCGGCCGCGGCCAGGGACGCGTTAACAGGATTCGTGCCGGGCAGCAGACCACCCAGGAGGACACTCAGGAGCAAGGCTACAGTCATTATGGCCTCATTCAAATGCGGTGAACGGAGCAGCGCTCCTGATCCGTTTGCGAAAGCGAAACCGCCTGTTCACACCGTGAGGAGGCAGTCCCCCAGGCAGGCGGATCGCTCGCGGGGAAGGACTGCTCCGTCATGTCGTCGATGAGAATCTCAACCGACTGCCGACATGCCGACTCACGTGCCCGGCAATTCTGAGCAGAGTGGCTAGTACCAACGCTTCCTGGCGGGATCATGACGCCTTGTCCTCTCGAACGTATCTGCTCTCGACTAACTGGGACCTCAGCCAGCGCAGCACATCACCCCGGCTCAGCATTCCGACCAGCACGAGCCGGCCTTCTCGCCGTTCTATGACAGGAAGACTCCGGAGGTTGGTGACGACCATCAGGTTACCGGCGGCAGTGATAGCGTCAAGCGGTTCGACGAAGACAGCCTTTCGACGCATGACGTCCGCGACCTGGGCGGTGGAACTCACATCCGTGGCCCCGAGCGTTGATCTGCTACGGCCCAGGAAGAGCTCCAGCAGGTCCAGCTTGGAGACGATCCCCAACAGGCGGTTGCGCTGGCCCACTACCGGGAAGGCATTGAAATCGTACCGGTCGAACAGGGTCAGCAGACGACTGATCGATGTCGTCGGCCCCACCGCGACAGGGCTGGTGCTCATGGTGTCGTGGACGGCATTCATGTCAGCCGATCCTCCCGGTCGCAATGGCGTGTACGATGTCGGTCTGCGAGATGACGCCCACGAGGGCGCCCTCATCCTCAACCAAGAGGCGACGCACGTCCGCATAGAGCATGTGCTGTGCTGCCTCTCGCAGCTCCGCGCCCGACTCGATCGTGAGCGGCTTCCTCGTCATGAGATCCTGCACGGAAGTCTGTTCCAGGATTTGCCGCTCCTGAGCGCTTCGGGTCTCGGCCTGCGCGGCGATCAGGTCCGTGGTGGAGACGACTCCAACTACCCTCCCTCGAGTGTCCACCACAGGAAGGCCGCTCACCTGCGCGTCGGCCAGCGACATCACGACCTCCGAAACGGGGGTGTCGCTGGGTACCGTCCTCACGGCGGTCTGCATGATGTCCGCTACCTTCATCGTGTTCCCCTCATGGTGTCTGATGGAATACCAAGATGGTGGTGCAGGTATGAAGGCTGCATGAAGCGAGCTCTAAAGCCGCCTCATGTGTCGGAAGGAAACTGAGATCTGGTGTGCTGCGGGTAGGATGCGAGGCGGAGAGAACCTTCAAGGCCTTCCGTTGCTACTCCTGCTGTACGAGGGCCTGGATGCGATCCAACAAGTCGTCGAATCTGAAGGGTTTGCCCATATAGTCATTGATACCCGCCGCGCGGGCGCGGCGGACATCCTCAGCCGAATCACGCGCAGTCAGCATGAGAATGGGGGTTTCCTGGCCTAGAGACCGGATTTCCGCCGCGACCTGAAGTCCGTCCTTCTTTGGCAGCATGAAGTCCAGAAGAATCAGATCATGAGCGCCCGGCGCGGGCGAGCTTGACCGCCTCATCCCCGTCATGGGCCCAGTCGACGAGAAACCCCTCCTGGCGAAGACCCTCCTCAAGGAAGGCGCCCACTTTGCGATCGTCCTCGACCAGCAGGATCCTCATTTAAGAAGTCTACCCCCTCGCTTGCCAGGAAGAATGCTTCGTTCCGCACTTCACGCGCGCTTCATAGCGGTGGCGCTATTCTATCGCCGACTTCTCAACCGAGGGATGTGACACTCATGAGCAACGCCATCCTCACGACGGAATGGGCCCTCCGTACACCTCCACGGAGCATCGCACCGCTGCTGAGCGCCAGGCTGCGCGATATCCACCGGCGATGGATGGATGACGTTTCGGAGTGGCTGGGCCCTACGCTGGCTCCTGATGCCGACTTCTGGGACGGCTGGAGCGCGGTGCGGTATCTCGACGATCAGTTCGCCCGGCAGTACCGGCGGGAGTGCAGCCTGATTGCGGCCATGCTCCCGCTACTGCGGCCGAGTGATGCTTTCATCCTGTGCGCCACAACCGCGGTGCTCGAGCGGACCCGTCGCGATCTGGATCAACTAGGGCGCCGGCAGGACATGACTGAGGCGGTGGCGGCACTGGCCTGCCGTTTTCTCAAGCTCCTTCGCACCTGGTTCGCGGCGATCGAGCGGGTCACCGAAGAGCTCACCATTGATGAGCTTCCGCCGGGCGGCCGGCGAGCCCTCGCACAGCTCGGGGCCGCCGCTGCCCTGCAGTAAAGGCTGTCTCAGGCGTCTCCCCCTTGGCGGAGGCTGAAGCCGACCCCCCGAACCGTCGCCAGCAGCGGCTCGCCCGCCGCGCGGGTCAGCTTCCGGCGCAGGTTGCCGACATGGACGTCGACGACGTTGCTCTCAGGGTCGAAGTGCATATCCCATACTTTCTCTAGGAGCGTAGTACGGCGGACGACTTCCTCAGCGTGAAGAAGAAAGAACTCAAGGAGCTGAAACTCCTTGGGAGTGAGATCCAGGCGTCGGTCGTCCACCGCAGCCACGTGACGGAGCCGATCGAGGGTAACCGCGCCGTAGCGCAATACCTCGAGTCTCTCCGCCCCACCTCGACGATAAAGCGCCCGGATGCGGGCGAGCAATTCGTCGAAACGAAATGGCTTGGGCAGGTAATCGTCGGCGCCGGCATCCAGTCCCCGAACCACGTCCTCAACTGCATCCCGGGAAGTGAGCATCAGGATGGGGGTGTTTCGCCCCTCGCGCCTGAGCTCGGCTGCGACTTGGAAGCCGTTCTTCTTCGGGAGCATGACATCGAGCAAAATGACGTCGTACTCGTTGACGTGGGCCAACATGGTCCCTTCGTCTCCGTCGGGGGCCACATCAACGATGTAGCCTTCCTCCTTGAGTCCCTGCTCGATGAATCCCGCGACCTTACGGTCGTCTTCCACCACAAGAATCTTCATGAATGGAAATTAAGGCCTGGCACTGAAGCTGATTGAAAGCCTACATGAAGATCTCTTCATGATACGGCGGCAGGCACCTCAAGCACGAAACAGCCGCCCTTCCCCGGCCGCGCTACCGCGTGGAGCTCGCCTCCGAGCAACTGCGCGAGCCGTCGGGACAGGGGCAGGCCAAGCCCAAGCCCGCGACTTTCTTCACCCGCTTTAGTTACGTAGATGTCAAAGATCCGCTCGACGTCGCTCAACGGCACGCCTGGCCCCTCGTCTTCGACGTGGTATATCACATGGCCCTGACGGGATGTGACGCTGAGCCGAACAGTACTTTGCTCCGGAGCATACTTGATGGCGTTTCCGAGCAGATTCACCAGGATCTGCTCGACCCTGTTCGCGTCCGTCTCGCAATTTGGCAGGCTGGGACTTGGTACGAGTTGCAGCGTGACCTGCTTGAGGTTTGCGGCGGGTGTCACCAGGCCGATCGCGCGATTTGCCATGGACAAGGGCTCGACGGCCCGAATGACAGGCTTCAACCGGTCCTCGTCGAGACGGCTCAGATCCAGCAGGTCGTTGATCAGGCCGACTGCGTACTGGGCCGAGTCCAGGACCTCGAATGCGGCCCGAGGAATCGTCGCCGGGTCTTTCTTCCGCACCAGCATCTCGGACCAGCCATAGACTCCCGCAAGCGCATTCCGGAGCTCGTGGTTGACCATCGCAAAAAAACGCTCTCGGGTACGATGGAGCTGCTGCACCTCCTCCAACAGCCGGGCGCTCTCCTCGTGATGCCGCACATTCTCGACCGCGGCGGCGGTCTGAGCCGCCAACAGTATGGCGATATCTTCGTCCTCCTCCGTAAACAGCTCGCCACCGGCCTTCTCGGTCAGGTAGAGGTTTCCGAAGACGCCACGCCCGCCGATGATGGGAACTCCGAGAAACGAGCGCATCTCGGGATGGTGCGGAGGGAACCCGTAGGATTCGGGGTGCTTGGTGAGATCCGGTAGGCGAATTGGCTTGGCCTCGCGGATGACCAGACCAAGGATGCCATGGCCCCGGGGCGGCGCGCCTATGGTGGCCCGGAGCTCAGGGTCAACGCCGTAGGTGGTGAAGCTCTCCATGACCCTACCGCCGGGTCCCAGCACTCCAATAGCGGCATAGCGGGCGCCGATTACCTCTGCGGCCGCCTTCACAACCCGGCGGAGGACTCCTTCCAGGGAGATCTCGGTAATGAGAGCCGAGGTGGCCATCACCAGCCGCTCAAGACGCTCCTGTGGCGACGGAGGGCCGGCAACCGAGGTTGAAGACATACTGGAACATATCGTCCCCCCATGACCCCCCTCAAGCTTCGCGGTCGTTTCATCATTCCTTCATGCCGCCCTGGCTACCATTGCAACGGAATCCAGCGGAAGCCGACGAACCGGGTGTCTTACCTCACGGAGCGCGACAATGTTGGAGATCACCGAACGGTCGGAACGGGCGAGTTTGCCGACGCTGGGGCGAGCGCCAAGAACGGCGAGTTCGTATCGCCAGGCGCTACGATCGATTCGGTCGAAGCAGACCCCTGCGATGTGGTTGCTCACCATCCTCGGTCTTGTACCTGTGGTTGCTCTGGTACTGGCGCCGGAAGGAGGACACGCGCTGCCTCACGACGTGCAGTGGGCAGGTTACCTCGCGTCTCTGATGTTACTTAGCGCCGCATGCTTCTTGATCATCAACCCCGGTGATGAGCACACCTCCGGGTGCCAGCAAGACTCAACCGAGTCCCGAAAGAGGCGGAGGCAGCGACGCCTCAATGCACTTGGCAATGAGGCCTTCACCCATGGGGCGTAAACCACGGCCGTTCCGATTCATTCTGGTGCCGCTGGACGGCTCACCGCTTGGGGAACAGATCATTCCTCTGGCGCTCGAGATTGCACGCGCGGCGCGAAGCAAGGTGCGGCTGGTACTGGTACATCAGAGCCCTTCGCCACCCGTCGACCCTCAAAGTGCGCAGCTCTACGTCTCCATCGACCTTACCATGCGGAAAGTGGAGCGCGACTACCTCAACACGCTGAGGGCGCGGTTGCGCAAGAGCTCGGGGCTGCAGATCTCGGTGGCAACCATCGACGGCCCGCCAGGCCCGACTCTGGTAAAGTACGTACAGGACGTGGAGGCCGATCTCGTAGCCATGACGACCCACGGGCGCGGTGGGCTGCGGGGTGCCTGGCTCGGCAGTGTTGCTGAACATTTGATCCGGAGCCTCACCATCCCCGTGCTCGTGGCGCGCGCCCGGGAGAAAGCGGACGCGCTACCTCGGCCGCCGAAGTTCAGGGAGATCCTGGTGCCGCTCGACGGGTCCCGGCTGGCGGAAGCGGCCCTGGCACCGGCGTCCTCAATCGCAGCCCTGTTTGGGGCGGAGCTGGTTCTGGCCCAGGTGGTCTGGCCTGTTTCCGCCGGCAACCTGCTGCCGGTGGCGTTTCCGTCAGGCTATGAAACCGAGGTCCTGGGAGTACAGCGGAAGGAGACGCAGGAGTACCTCGACAGCGCCGTCAGTGACCTCCGAGAGCTGGGGGTGGGCGCCAGGGCCGCTGTCGTGGTGGGACACAATGTCGCTGAGGCGCTCCTTGATTTGGCCCACCCGCAGCGCATTGATCTGGTGACCATGGCCACCCACGGACGCAGTGGCCTCAAACGCCTGCTCCTCGGAAGTGTGGCCGACAAGTTGATTCGCGGGGCCGGACCGCCGGTGCTCGTCGTCCGGCCGAGGAAGGGCTGAATGGTCAAGCCCTTATGGTCAGCGGCCGTGCTCGCGTTGGTCCTGGCTTGCCGCAGCTCCCCCCCTGACCGACATGCCACGGAGGCTCCTCCGGCCAGTCAGGTAACGGAAACGCCGCCGGCTGATGTCTCTCACGGCGAGGCGCCCATTGGCGGGCTGAATGCTTCGCCTGCACCAGTCGATGCACGATTGCCTCCAGTCGAGGCGGCGCGCCTTCGCCGGATACGATTCGAAGTCTCACACAAGACGGTCAACATCGCTCCGGGCGTACAGTATGCAGCCTGGACGTTCAATGGCACGGTCCCCGGTCCTCCGCTGCACGTTCGGCAAGGGGACACCGTGGCTTTCACCCTGGTCAATCGCACGACTATGCCGCACAGCATGGACTTTCATGCAGCGGAGATCGCGCCCAGCAAGTACTACGTGAACGTGAATCCTGGTGACTCCCTCCACTATCGCTTCGTGGCGCGTGTGCCGGGTGCATTCATGTACCACTGCGGCACCGCGCCAACGGCGATGCACATCGCCAACGGTATGTACGGCGCGCTGATCGTCGATCCGGCGATTCCAAGGGCGCGAGCGAAGGAGTTTGTGCTGGTACAGAGCGAGTTCTACCTTAGCTCCAAAGCCGACCCCAGCGGAGTCAGGAGTCTCGATTGGAGCAGGCTCCTGGGGCTCGTGCCCGACCACATCGTGTTCAACGGCCAAGCCGATCAGTACGCCACGCATCCTCTCGATGTAAGCCCCAACCAGCTCCTGCGACTCTACGTCGTGAACGCGGGGCCCAACCGCATTTCGTCGTTTCATGTTGTCGGTGGGATTTTTGAGCGCGTGTTTCAAGATGGGTCCCAGGCCAACCCGCTCATCGGGGTTCAGACGGTCAACGTACCCGTGGGCGGTGGCTCCATCTTCGAGCTGCGGCTGCGCGAACCAGGGGATTACCCGTTTGTGACGCATGCGTTTGCCGATGCGACCAAGGGTGCCGTCGGAGTCCTTCGTGCGGTCCCGACGCAGTGAGCTGTGCGGCAGAGGTCTGCCGGCGTGAAGTGGCCCTCATCCGAGAAGGCGGCAAGCAGCGTTCCTCGGAGCCGTAAATCCGAGCAGACCTGGCATCTGGATGGCCACTACGTAGTGTATGTCGATGTGAGACAAGTAGTTTGTGTGTCGAATGTGCTATCGTAGCAGTGGGTAGCGCAGCCACGGAAAATTTCACTCGCTGGATAATGGCCACTTAGTGGCCACTGAAAGGGCCACCGACTTAAAGACGTCGGTGGTCATAATTGGTGCGAAGTCCCTGGTAGAGAATGACTTTGGGTTAGTGGAGCGGACCGGGATCGAACCGGCGACCCCCTGCTTGCAAAGCAGGTGCTCTCCCAGCTGAGCTACCGCCCCAAAGGTCTTGCATACTAGCAACTTCCCTGCCCGATCTGAAGTGCTTTCCGGCTGGCCTGTACGGCTTCTGTTTCAGTCCTCCTGACCTGCGGCTCCCCAACTTCACATCCCGCCAGTGACAGCCCAAAAGCGCGGCTCTCACCTTGACAGTCTGGATAGCCACTCCTACCGTGGGAGCGCGAGTTAAAGTGTCCACCTCATTCAGGTGGAAGCCGCGACCGTGGGAGGAATCAGAGACCGCGTCCGCGAGGAGAAGCCATGAACCCCTCGATTTCACGCCGGACCTTTGTTCGCTCATCCGCCGCCGGCATTGGCTCGGGGACGGCCCTGGGCTCCCTGCTGGCGCTGGGTGCAAGCATAGTCCCGGCGACCACCCGGGCCCAGCAGCTCCGCATCAAGGACGCCAAGGCCACCCCCAGCGTCTGCCCCTACTGTGCCGTTGGCTGTGCCACGATCGTTCGCACGATCGGCAACGAGATCGTCGACATCGAAGGCGACCCCCGCAGCCCTCACAGCGAAGGGTGTCTCTGCCCCAAGGGCGCCGCCACTTACCAGCTCCACAAGAACCCCAACCGCGCCACTAAAGTGCTCCACCGGAAGCCCGGCGCGACGGATTGGGAGGAAGTCGAGCTGGATTGGGCGATGGACCGCGTTGCCGAGCTGGTCAAGAAGACCCGGGACGAGACCTTCGTAGAGCGCGCCACCAACGGGGCCCTGGTCAACCACACCACGGCGATCTTCGCCCTGGGCGGCGCCACCCTCGACAACGAGTGGAACCACCTGCAGCAGAAGCTGCTGCGAGGGCTGGGCATCGTCGCTATCGAAAACCAGGCCCGAATATGACACTCCTCTAGCGTCCCCGGTCTGGGGACCCGGCTCGGTCGCGGCGCGGCGACCACCTACCCGCGCAATATGGAGCAGTCGGACTGCATCGTCTTCGAAGGCTCCAACATGGCCGAGTGTCACCCGGTGGCGTTCCGCTGGCCCATGCAGGCCAAGACGGAGCACGGGGCCAAACTCATCCACGTCGATCCCCGCTTTACCCGCACCAGCGCGATGTGCGACATCTACGCGCCGATTCGCGCCGGCAGCGACATCGCCTTCCTCGGCGGCCTGATCAATCATGTGGTAAACAACGAGCGGTGGAACACCGACACGTTCTTCCGCGAGTATCTGCTCAACTACACCAACGCCGCCTGCATCGTCCGAGACGACTTCAAGGGTACCGAAGAGCTGGACGGGGTTTTCTCCGGCCTCATGCAGTACGAGAAAAATACGGCCGACTGGCCCTACGACGGCTTCGTCGGGCAATACCAGACCGACTCCTGGCAGTATGCGCTCCAGCGAGAGGAGTATGGTCAGCCGCGTGGTGGTGAGGAGAACGCGGCACCGGGGCGCAAAGAGGTACAGCGCCGGCCGCGGCCGGGCCAGTCACTGGAGTCGGTCATCCGCTCGCTACGCCGACCCGCATCCCTGTGGGACGAGACGCTTAAGAATCCGCGCTGCGTGTTCCAGCTGGTAAAGGACCACTTCAAGCGCTACACCCCTGAAATGGTTGAGCAGGTGACCGGGTGCCCTCGGGACACGTTCATGAAAGTGGCCGAGACGATCCTGGAGAACTCGGGACGCGAGCGAACCACCTCCTTTGCCTACGCTGTAGCCTGGACCCA
This sequence comes from uncultured Gemmatimonadales bacterium, assembly GCA_963846435.1. Classification (GTDB taxonomy): domain Bacteria; phylum Gemmatimonadota; class Gemmatimonadetes; order Gemmatimonadales; family GWC2-71-9; genus CAVVWJ01. The sequence goes on from CAWJVX010000003.1 coordinate 108,541, forward strand.
GCACACCAACGGTCCCCAGGTGATCGGGTGCTGCGCCCTGCTGCAGCTGCTGCTCGGCAACATGGGGCGACCGGGGGGAGGGATCATGGCGCTCCGGGGGCACGCGTCGATTCAGGGATCGACCGACGTGCCGACCCTCTATCACAGCATTCACGGCTACATGCCGGCGCCCTCGGCACTCAAGGATCACCAGACGCTGCGAGACTACCTCGCCACGGAGGGGGTTGCCACCAGTTACTGGGCCAACATGCCCAAGTTCCTGGTCTCCTACTTCAAGTCGATGTACGGTGACGCCGCGACTGCGGAGAACGACTTCGGATACGACTGGCACCCCAAGATCACCGGTGACCATTCCCACATGCCGATGTTCGTCGCCATGGCCGATGGACTGGTGAAGGGCATGCTCTGCATTGGACAGAACCCCGCCACCTCGCTCAACGCGGCGCTGGAGCGAAGGGGAATGAGGAACCTGGAGTGGCTGGTGGTCAAGGACAATTTCCTGACCGAGACGGCGACCTACTGGAAACGCGCCCCTGAAGTCGAGGCCGGCGAGGTGAAGCCGGCCGACGTCGGCACCGAAATCCTTTTCTTCCCGTCGGCCCAGGTGGCCGAGACCGAGGGGAGCTTCACCAATACTCAGCGGATGCTGCAGTGGCATTTCAAGGCGGCGGACCCGCCGGGCGATTGCCGCTCCGATCCGTGGTTCACCCATCAACTCGCGCTCCGGCTGAAGAAGCTCTATGCCGGAAGCGACCTGCCGCGGGACCAGGCGTTCAGGAATCTGACCTGGGACTTCGAGCCGGACCCCTCGAAGCAGGAGAGCACCGCCGGCGAGCCGGACATTCACAAGGTGCTGCGGGAGATCAACGGGTACGTCACCGGGAGTCCGGGCCGGCAGCTGGCGGGCTTCGACGAGCTGAAGGACGACGGCTCCACCACCTGTGCGTCCTGGATCTATTGCGGCGTGTACCCGGCACCCGACCGGAACCTCGCCGCTCGCAAGGAGCCCGATCCACCCGGCGTTCCGGGCTCGCATCGTAACTGGGGCTGGGCCTGGCCTGACAACCGGCGAGTGCTCTACAACCGGGCGTCAGCCGATCTTCAGGGCCGGCCGTGGAGCGAGCAAAAGAAGTGGGTATGGTGGGACGGGAAGCGCTGGACCGGGTACGACACGCCCGATTTCCCGGAGACGAAGTCGCCCGATACCCGTGCCGACCCCAACGGGATCGGCCTGGCGGCCCACTCGGGCCGGCAGCCGTTCATGATGATCCCCGACGGAATGGGTTGGCTCTTCAATCCTTCCGGCCTGCTCGATGGCCCGCTTCCCACCCACTACGAGCCGGCTGAATCGCCGGTGCGGAACGCGCTGTACAAGCAGCAGAGCAGCCCGGTCCTCAAGTACTGGAAGCACGACCACAACCCGCTGGCAGGCGTAGCAGATCCACGGTTCCCCTATGTCATCACCACCTACCGGCTCACCGAGCACTACCTCTCCGGTGTCATGAGCCGCTGGAACCCTTGGCTCACCGAGCTGATGCCGGAGCTCTTCATCGAGCTCTCGCCCGAGCTGGCAGCCGAGAAGGGGATCCGGAACACCGACTGGGTGCGGATCAGCACCCCGCGGGCCCAGATTAGGGCCAAGGCGCTGGTAACCCGCCGGATGCGGCCGTTCCGCCTGGGTAACAAGGTGGTACACCAGGTCGGCATGCCCTGGCACTGGGGCTGGGAGGGAGTGGCCACCGGGGACGTGACCAATACCCTCACCGCCATGGTGGGCGATCCCAACGTGAGCATCCACGAGGGCAAGGCCTTCGTGTGTAACGTGGAGAAGGCGTGATGGGAATTACGGCAGCGGGGCAGCGGGGCGGCGGGGCAGCTGAGCCCATGGGGTTCTATACCGATACGACCGTCTGTATCGGGTGCAAGGCATGTGAGGTGGCCTGCAAGGAGTGGAACCAGCTCCCCTCGACCGGCGGCGGCCGGCATGAGATGAGCGGGGACAGCTACGACAATACCCGGCGACTGGATGGGACCCACTGGCGGCACGTCAAGTTCATCGAGCAGTTCAGCGAGGATCGGAAGGATGCCCGCTGGCTCATGATGAGTGACGTCTGCAAGCACTGCGTCAACGCGCCTTGCCTCGAGGTCTGTCCCACCGGGGCCATCATCCGAACCGAGTTCGACACGGTGGTGATCCAATCCGACACCTGTAACGGATGCCGGGCCTGTATCGCGGCCTGTCCCTTCGGGGTGATCGACATCAACGACGTCTCCAACGTGGCCCAGAAGTGCACCCTGTGCTACGACCGGCTCCAGGCCGGTATGGAGCCGGCGTGCTCCCAGGCCTGCCCCACCGACTCGATTCGCTTTGGCACCATCAGGGAGCTCAGGGTAATGGCCGAATCGCGGGTTCGACAGCTGCACGCTCTGGGAGACAACCGGGCCTACCTCTACGGTGCGGATGACAAGTTCCTCGGCGGACTGAACTCCTTCTATCTCCTGGTGGATCAGCCACACGTCTATGGTCTGCCCACCGCACCCAGAATGCCCACCAGGAACCTGCTTCCCGCCTCCCTTCTATCGACCGCGGGGGCGATCGTCCTCGCGCTGCTGGGGATCGTGGGGCTCCGGAAACGCCGAATGGACGAGCAGGTACACGAGGAGGGGGCAGCAGATGTCTGACACCTTCTTCACCGGCTCGCCCCATTGGGCCTGGTGGATCATCTTCTACTTCTTCATCGGTGGGATTGCCGGCACCGCGTTCCTGTTGGCTTCGCTGTTGCATTACTTCGGCCGTCCGGCCGATCGCCCGCTCGTGCGGCTGGGGCATTATCTGGCATTTGTGGGCGTGCTCGTGAGTGGGCTTCTGCTGACGATCGATCTCGACCGCCCCCTCCGTTTCTGGCACATGCTGATCCAGTCCAACACCGGAAGGCTGATGTTCAAGTCGTGGGTGCCCATGTCGGTGGGGTCGTGGGGAGTGCTCCTGTTCGGCTTGTTCTCCTTCCTGGCGGCGCTTGCGGCTCTCAGTGAGGAACGGCCAGACATGAGGCTGCTCCAATCCCCGCCGGTCCGGTTCCTGCGGCGGCGGGGACCATCCGTGGCGATCGCAGTCCTGGGAAGTCTCTTCGGGCTCTTCCTGGCTGGATACACCGGAGTTCTGCTCGCGGTCACCAATCGCCCCATCTGGGCCGACTCCAGCCTGCTCGGTCTCCTGTTCCTCGTATCTGGCGCCTCGACCGGGGCGGCCACGCTCATCCTGCTCGCCATCTGGCGGCGAGCGGGACATATGGAATCAGTAGCCTGGCTCTCCTGGTTCGACCGCCGAGTGCTGGTGCTGGAGCTGCTGGTGCTGATCGTATTTCTGGTCTCCCTCGGCCCCGTCGCGCGGGTATTCCTCAACCTCTGGGGAGTCGCGCTGCTGCTTGGTGTGGTCGGGATTGGTATTGTAGTACCGCTCCTGCTGCGGGAAAAACAGCGCCTGGTCCCGCGTGACCTCGTCCGTAGCGCATCGCTGGTCTTGTTCGGCGGATTTGTCTTGCGAGTCGTGGTGCTGCTCTCGTCCGCCGAGATCCACGTGGTCGGCTCGGGGGTGACGGGTCCATGAGATACGGATTGTTGTTGGTTCTTGCCTCTACCGCCTGCGCCAGCCCCGAGGCCGGCCGTCCCCGGGGCGGGTCAGGCGCCGACGTGAGGAACTGGGGCCACCCGATCGAGCTCCACGCGGGCGCCGAGCCCTACTACAAGACACCGTGTGTCACGGAGATCGAATGCAACGGACCGCCCCCAGTCTTCGGACGGACCCCGCCGCCAGATTAGCCGAGGCCAGGCAACAGCGACCGGAGTGGCGCGCCTGGGTGGGTTTGCTGGGTGAGGTGCTCCCGTTGCTCGACGACCCGGCGTGGGTCCTGTCCGTCAGCGATAGCAGCGTTGAAGACCAGGCCAGCGGGCGTTCCGCGGCCGATCCGCTGTTGCAGGGCCGCGGTCTGGTCGTGGATGCCGGCCGGCTGAGTTGTCTTCTGCACCGGCTGGCGAAGATCATCGCGGCCGAGGGGGTGCCGGACGGCGGAGCCCTGGACGGGTACCTGCCCCCGGGGGACACAGTGGTGCGTCTGCTGACGGCGGGCATCCAGCAGGATCACCTGGCCATTGGAGAGTTGGCCGCGGCAGCCGAGATCGACGCTGGTGCACTGGACACGATCGCACAGCTCATTGCCTTTCCTATTCTCCAATCCTGCGGCAGCCTGCTTCGGGCACAGGCGCCGATCGCCTGGCCCCAGGGCTACTGCCCCATCTGCGGGAGCTGGCCGCTTCTGGGGGAGTTTCGCAGCCTGGACCGGACCCGGCGGCTCCGGTGTGGCCGCTGTGCACAGGACTGGGGGATCAACTGGTTGCAATGCCCATACTGCCGCGAAACCGACCATGAACGGCTGGGGTCGCTGGTGCTGGAGGGCAAGCTTCAGACGTTGACGGTGGAGACCTGCCTCCACTGCTTCGGCTACTTGAAGTCGGTCACCACTCTCCAGGCACTCTCTCCCGGGGAACTATTGCTCTGGGACTTGGAGACAGTGGAGCTGGACATGGCGGCGCTCGATCGCGGCTATGGCCGGCCCGAGGGGGCCGGGTTCCCGATCGATGTGCGAGTGAGAGCGAAATGACCGAGAGGGAGAGGCCGTCGCCCAGCCCGCCCTTACGTCCGGCCCAGATCTGCCGCCAGCTGCTGGCCGCGCTCGATGCGTCCGAGGGACGTCGCAGCCGGCGCAAGCGGAACACGAGCCCCGACTCGATTGGAATGGCTATCAAGCGCCAATTACTCGAGGAGACGCTGCGGGACGACCCGGACCCCGATGCGTTCGAAGGCTGGCTCCTGGAGCGCTCGTTCTCGCCCATGGGATCCGAAAGGCCGCTGGATGGAGAACTCCTCCTGGCCAGCGGTCCAGTGCGGGCCATGGCGCTCGAGGTTCTGGCCGAATGGCGCTTGGCGGAGCACCCAGGGGCATTCCGACGCTGGCTCATGAACGGGGCACCCTCAGACGACGCCGAGAAGTTGGGGTAGTTAAGGCGTAAACTTCTCGGTCTCAACCACATCCTCCTGCGTGTTCGTGTCACGGCCGCCCACAACGACGATCTGTAACAGGCCCGCCGAATTCTTGACCTTCCCAGCCGTAGGGCTGTGCTCGCGCTGATTCCGCATTCTCGCTTTATCCGTCCAACTGTTGGTAACGGGGTCATAGGCCATCGCCCCCCCGATCGCCTCATCGTCGTTGAGGCCGCCAATGACATACAATTGATCGTGCAGCACCGCTCCTCCAGCCCCAAAGATCGAGCAGAACTGCAGCCCATCTTCACATACCGAGCCAGTGCCTCCCGCGAATACCTCGGTCAGCAGCGTGTTCCACTGATCGGTAACCGGATCGTAAACGTCTACGGTAAACGATTGGCCCCAGGCGACGTACAGCTTGCCGTTGATGACACCACCTACTCCGCGACGGTGGTCCTTGATGGGATCGGCGAGTCGGGTCCACTCATTCGTCGACGGGTCGTAACGGTAGAGCCGTTGCGGCGCCGGGTCGGGGAATAGATTCGTCAAAACGTAGAGCTTTCCTTTGATCACCCCACTGATACTGAGGAAGCTGGCAACAGGGAGGCTGGCTCTCTCCACCCACGCATCCGAGTCTGGATCGTAGCGGTACAGTGTATTAGTCCCGGCCCCGGTCAGATCGGTTCCCCCCACCACGTAAATCTTTCCGTCTATCGCCTCTGCGCTGGCGGCGGCACGCTTTACAGGCATGTCAGCCTTACGGCTCCAGCTGTCTGTGGTTGCGTTGTAGACCTCCATCCGCTGCATCGCCGCGTTATTAGGGTTCGTGCCACCGATAGTGTGGAACAGGTATTGACCCGAGGCATTCTGAACCACGGCACCGGCCGCCCGAAGTCGCACCGTCGGAATCGGCGCCGCCAGACTCCAGGCGCCCAGACCTGCCGGAGGCGCGATGCAGACCACGTCAAAGGCTACTGGAGTGGTGGAGCCACCCGAAGCACTGACAGTCCGAGGGTTCTCCCCCTCTACATGACACAGGTCAGATATCTCGGAGAGCTCGACCGAGTGGGACCCGCTCGTAACGCTGCTGATGGTGAGAGCTGCACTAATTCCGATCGGTTGCGCTGTCCCTCCGTCAATGCTCACCAGGTAGCCATCACCATCTGTGCGTGGTCCGCTAGAGGACGTGGTGATCACGATACTCCCATCTGCCGCGCCACAGGTGACCGCGAAGCTCACGTCAGTCGTGGCACCGGATACGACGCTCGCAGAGCGCGGATTGGGGCCTTCGACCACGCAGTTGGTGGCCACATCCAGCAGCTGCACCTGGCGGGCTCCGACGGCCAGGTTCGACACTGTCGCTTCGCCATTGGTCTCAATGGGTTGCGTTCCGCCACCATCGATGCTGAACGAGTAGCCATTCGGGTCCGGGCTCGTACCAGCCGTGGTCGTGGTGACCCGGAGTGAGCCGCTGGTGGAGGGTGGAGCCTGGCAGGTGACGACAAACGCGGCGACAGTCGTTGCTCCCGCACTGACATCGATCGGACGTGGGTTGTCTCCCTCGACCTGACAGTTGCCGGCGACCCCGCTCAGCCCAACGCTGTGTGCTCCCGCTGTGATCCCCGAGAGCGTTGCCTCAGCGTTCGAGGCTAACTGGCTCCCGGCTGTGCCGTCGATGGCAACGGTATATCCATCCGGATCGGGCGTAGGTCCGCTCGTCGAAGCGGTTATTCTCAGGCTGCCAGAGGTGGCGGTACAAGCAATCGTGAAAGCTACGGTGGCCGTCTCTCCTGCGGTGACCGACACGGTTCGAGGATTATCACCTGCAACCGTACAATTCCCTGCGACGCCGCTCAGAACGAGCGTATGCTGTCCGGCCGCGACACCGGTCCTCCGAATCGTGCCGGAAAGCGCGATCGCCTCAGGCGGCTCGGCATCCATCTGCACCGTGTAGCCATCCGGATCGGGCTCGGGCCCGGTGGTCGTGCTCGTCACTTCCAGCGTGCCAGATCCAGGCTCGGTAATATCCTCGCCACTGTCGCAACCGAGCGCGGCGGCGGTCATGACCAGCATGACGTATTGCAGGGGATGGTAGCGAAGGTATGACATACAGGAGGCCTCAATGGAGTTCAGGTAGGACCCAGAGCGTATGAGACTCTCCCGGGAGCGCCCTCGAGATCCTCGGTTGGCCCTAACAGCAGGACTGGGACATGAATGAACATTTTCTATGAGTGACACCTTGTCTGTGACGTGGGCCCCGTGTCACGTATCTTGCTGCCCGGACAATGCTTAGCGTCGATCTCCTGGGGCCCTGCGCGTACAGTCGTGGGACCGTATCAAGTGGCAGTCAAGGCCTTCCGCCACAATGCGTAACGGGGTAGAACGAAAGCAGCCGAGTCACCCGGTGGGTGGCTCGGCTGTCGTGAGGACCTGTGTGGCGTCGCTGGGCTAGTCCCGATTCTCTCGCTGTTTGAAGGCCTGATGCTCTAGGGTCCACGGAGGCCCTCCGTGGCCTCCGCGGTCCAATAGGCGCGCTAACTGCGTGGAGCGATTTTCCAGAGCTCGCCCTTGTCTTCGTCCGTCACCACATACAAAGCGCCGTCCGGACCTTGTCGCACATCGCGCACCCGCTGGCCCCGGTCGGTGAGCAGGTGCTCCTCGCCGGTCACCTTATCGTTGTCGAGGGTGAGCCGTACGAGCTTGTGGTCCTTCATGCCACCGACGAAGAGGTTGCCCTTCCATACCGGGAACGCGTCCCCGGTGTAAAACTGCGCCCCCGAGGGCGCGATGACCGGGTCCCAGTAGTAGACCGGCTGCTCGTACCCCTCCTTGGCGGTCACCGCACCAGCGATGGGTGCGCCGGAGTACTCCTCCCCGTACGCCACCAGCGGCCAGCCGTAGTTCTTCCCCTTTTCGATCCGATTCAGCTCGTCGCCCCCGTTGGTCCCGTGCTCGATGTCCCAGAACTGGCCCTTGGAGTCGAACGCCGCTGCCTGCACGTTCCGGTGACCGAGGCTCCAAATCTCCGGCCGCGCCTTGGCCTCCCCGGCGAAGGGGTTGTCCTTCGGAATGGAGCCATCGGAATTGATCCGGAGAATTTTTCCCATATCGCTGTCGAGCCGCTGCGCCTGGGGCCGCATGGGGGCGTCCGACCGCTCGCCCAGTGTGATGTACAGCATCCCATCCGGCCCAAAGGCCAGCCGCGAGCCGAAATGCTTGTCGCCATCGTAGATCGGCATCGCCCGAAAAATTACTTTCACCTGTCCGAGGCTTTTCCGGTCGGGGGACAGGACGCCGCGGGCGACGCTGGTGGCATTACCGCCCTTTCGCGGTTCGCTGAAGCTCCAGAAGATGGTCCGGTCAGAGTCGAAGCTGGGGCTCAGTGCGACATCCAGCAGGCCGCCCTGGCCCCGCGCGTCCACGGCGGGCAGGCCTGTGATCGGCTCCCCTACCTCGCCCTTGGCCGAGATGATCCGCAGGCGGCCTGGCTTCTCGGTGACCAGCAGATCGCCCTGCGGCAGTGGCTCCACCGCCCAGGGATGCTCGAGACCCTTGGCCAGTACCACCACATCGAAAGCCACGTTGGATTTCACCCCACAGACTCGGGTCTGGCCCGGAGACGCAGGGCGCTGATCCGAGGCGTTCGGCGCCCGGGTCTCCAGGGGCTTGCAGGCGGCTGCATTGGCGGAGGTATCCGCCGACGCTTGTGACTTGGCGTCGTCCGCCTGGCCCCCGGCGCGTTGGCTGCAAGCCATGCTGGCAGACCCAAGAACTATGATTGAGATCAAGGCTGCGCGGTCAGTCCACATGTTTCCTCTCAGAAGTACGAAACAATGGATCAAACGGTCGCTGGCAAGATAACACTCTTCAATGGCACTCCCCGGTGCCGGCATCGGTAAAGCTGGAACCCTTAACCGGCAGGAATTCCCAGCGATACCCTGTCGCTTCGAGTGTCGGGTTGACAGGTCCCGACTGGCGGTCTATTCTCAGCCCGTCGCGAGTACCCAGAGACGAGCTGGCGCCGCCGGGCGTGCAGTCCATCGCGATGGGGGCCCACCATTTGGACCGCCCGACCCCAGCCTTTCAATTTCGGCCGTCGCAATTCAAAGGACATGACCCAGTTCGGTCACTCCGCACCACACGTGCGACGGGCCTTCGGACGGCAGCCAGGAAGCAGGACATACGAATGATGACACACTCTTTCAAGCATACCACGCTCCGCACTCTCTCCCTGGCGCTGCTCGCCACTGTTGCCTGTCACGAGAATGAACCGTTGAGTCCTGAGGGGATCACCTCCAGTGGAAGTGACCTCGGTCCCCAGATGGCGGTCACCGGTGCCACGGCGCCCGGCGTGGTGTTTGCATCGTTCGACCTGGACAACCCGCTCCTCGGTTCGGTGCACACCGGATCGGTGCGGTCGCCCGGGCCCACCAATGTCCTCAGCCTGCTTTCCGGCGCTCGCTCGAAAGGGGCACGGGTCATCATCAAGATGAGCGGTTCAAAGAGCGGCTTCACCAACTCCGATGGGACTTTCAACCTGACCAAGTGGAAGTCGATGATCGCCCGCTTCAAGACGGTGAGTTTGTCTTCCTACATCAAAGACGGCACTCTGGCCGGCCACTTCCTGATTGACGAGCCCGATCTCGAAGGGGAGTGGGGCGGGAAGGCGGTATCGCAGGCGACGGTCGAAGCGATGGCCAAGTACAGCAAAGGCATCTGGCCCACGCTGCCTACCTTTGTCATGGCACGTGCCCGCTGGCTGGCCGGATCGACGATCACCTACACCTACCTCGATGCGGCCTGGGGTCAATACAGCTCCCAGAACGGCAGCATCTCCACCTATGTGAGCCGGGAAGTCAGCTCGGCCAAGAACAAGCACCTCGGCCTGATGCTGGGCCTGAACGTACTCGACGGCGGCAACGGCACCAGTGGAATCGCGGGCTACCGGAAAGGTCACTGGGCCATGAGCGCCAGCGAGCTCAAGACCTATGGCGGTGCCCTGCTGGCCAACAGCTACACCTGCGGATTCGCGATGTGGAAGTACACCAGCAGCTACTACGGGCGCAGCGATATCAAGAGCGCGCACTCGACCCTGTCTACCAAGGCCAAGGCCCACCCCAAGACATCCTGCGTGCAGTAGTCGTAGGGGCTCGGAGGTACCGAACCCCTCGCCCCGTTGATCGGCGGCGAGGGGTTCTGCTATTGTACCCAGTCCTGAGGTTGAAGCATGCCCAGCAGCTCGGACTCGAAGGAACCGGGCTGGTAGACCGGGGCGTAGTCCCACGCGGCCACGGGAGGCAGGCTCATCAGCACGCTCTCGATCCGGGCCCCGGTCTGCAATCCAAAGAGGGTTCCCCGGTCGTGCACCAGGTTGAACTCGGCATAGCGGCCCCGCCTGACCAGCTGGAAGTGACGCTCCCGCTCCCCAAACGGGAGGTCCCGGCGGCGCTCGACCAGCGGCCCGTAGGCCTCAGGCAACACCTCGCCCACCCCGGTCACGAATTCGAAGAGCTGCGTCAGACTCAGTCCGCTCTCACCGGCACGCAGGTGATCGAAGAAGATCCCTCCGACGCCCCGCCGTTCCTCACCCCGGTGGGTGTTCACGAAATAGTGGTCGCACCAGGTCTTGAATCGGGGATAGAACCCGGGATGGTGGCGGTCGCACGCGGCCTTGAGTGAGCGATGGAAGTGCTGCGCGTCCTCGGGAAAGGGATAAGTGGGTGTCAGGTCGGTTCCGCCGCCGAACCAGGCATCGATGACGTTGCCGCCGGATTGCGCGATCTCGAAGTAGCGGACGTTGAGATGTACCGTTGGAACCATCGGACTCCGGGGGTGGATCACCAGGCTGAGGCCGGCAGCGGAGAAGCTCAGCGCCTCCAGCCCTGAGACACGGGCCCCGATCCGCTGGGCGAGTGGCGGGTCGAGCACGCCCTCGACGCTGGAGCGATTCACCCCGGCCTTCTCGAAGGTCACGCCGTCACTCAGCACGCGGCTGACCCCGCCTCCGCCGCCGGGCCGGTCCCAACGGTCCTCTCGGAAGGATCCCCCACGATCCAGTTGGGTAAGAAACCCGGTCACATCATCGTGCAGTCGTTCGATCCAGGTGTTCACCCGCTCCCGGAGCCCCGTCTCCCCGGTCACCTTGGCCGCCATTCCTTCACCGCCTCCACGAACGCCTGCGCATGCGCCACCGGCACGTCGGGCAGGATCCCGTGTCCCAGATTGGCTATGTGTGCCCGGCCGCCAAAATCGTCGAGCATTCGATGGGTTCGCTCCCGAATCACCGGAGGAGGCGCGTACAGCCAGCAGGGATCCAGATTCCCCTGGAGCGTAACCGCTGAAGGAGGTAACCGGCGCCTGGCGTCCGCAGCATCGGTCTGCCAGTCGATGCCCACCACGTCGGCTTTGGTTTCGGCGGCAATCTCCTCCAGCGCCCACCCCGACCCCGGTGCGAACACGATGACCGGCGCCCCGGCGGTGGCGGCCGAACGCGCCGCTCGGGCCAGATACGGTAGGACGAACTCACGGAAGTCACGCGGTCCGAGCGCCCCGGACCACGAGTCGAACAGCTGCACCGCCTGCGCCCCGGCCTTTACCTGGGCGACCAGAAACTTTCCGACCAGGTCGGCTAGACGGCCCAACAGCTGGTGCGCCCTCTTGGGATCTTCCACTAAGCAGGCGCTTGGCCAGGCTGAACGACTTGGAGCCGGCACCCTCGACCATGTAGCTCATCAGTGTCCAGGGCGCCCCCGCGAACCCGATGAGGGGTACCCGACCCGCCAGCTCCCGCCGAGCCAGACGCAAGGCATCGAGAACGTGACGAAGGCCCTCCTCGGGAACTACGTCGCGCAAGCCGGCGAAGTCGGCGCCGGACCGCAGTGGGGTATGGAAGCGCGGGCCGACCCCGTCTTCAACCGTGAGGGTCATTCCCATCGCCTGAGGCAGCACGAGGATGTCGCTGAAGATGATGGCCGCGTCTACCCCGATGAGGTCAACCGGCTGGAGTGTTACCTCCACCGCCAGCTCCGGGGTACCCACCATGGTGAGGAAATCGGCTCGCTCCCGCACCGCACGGTATTGGGGCAGGTAGCGGCCGGCCTGTCGCATCATCCAGACGGGGGGGCGTTCGACCGGCTCGCGGCGGCAGGCTCGTAGCAACAGGTCATTCATGCGGGGAGCGTCTCACGAGAACGTTCCGCACCGCGGCCACGAGCGCTTCGACGCTGGGTTTTGCCGCCACGGCTACCGGCGGCCAACCCGACGCACGGGCCGCGGCTGCCGTGGTTGGTCCTACGGCGAGCAGGTCCGGCCTCGCATTCGGTGGACAGGCCCGGACCAGAAGACCCGCCACGGTTGGACTCGCCACCACCAGCACGGTGCCCCGGGCCGCCGCCGCCTGCGCCGCCGATTCACTGGCCAGCACCGAGCGATAACATACGACCTCATCCACCTTGATTCCGTGGCTCCGAAGCAGGTCGGGCAGCTCGTCCCGCCGGCTGTCCCCACAGGGAAAGAGCACCGGCCCTTGCACCCCGGCCTCGAGCATGGCGCGCGCCAGCGCCTCCGCCGCCCCTACCCCCGCGGCAACAGCCTCGGCCGGAGTGCGAACCTGCCCCAGCCTGTCGCCGAGCGCGGCTCTAGTCGTCTGGCCCCCGGCCCACGCCGCCGGCCTACTCTGGGCTCCCCTCTGACGTCGGGCCATCCGATCTACGACCGCTGTTGCCGCCCGTGGGGACGTGAAGGCCACGGCCGCGTAGGAGCCCAAACGGTCCAGCGCGGAATCCAGTGGGCCCCAATCGGCTGGCGGGGCGAAATTCACGAGCGGGTGCTCCTCCACCAAGACCGGCAGCGCACTCAAGGCCTCCTGCAATCCCGGAAAGGTGCCGGCGGAAGCCGTGAGCACCACCGTTTCAACCGTCACGGCTCGGTCACCCCGGGAGCCGCAGCGGCTCGCACCTCGGCCAGAATGGTGGCAGCGCCCTCAGCCAGTAGCCGCTCTGCCAGGGCGGTGCCGATGGCCTCGGCTTCCGCTTCGTTGTCCCCCGGTCCGACTTCATTACCATCCACCACCCGCTCCCCGCCGAGCGAGATCACTCGTCCCCGGAGTCTGAGTGTGGGTCGGGAGGGAGCGGCGTCGAGGTGGGCATAGGCGGCGACCGGAACCTGGCAGCCGCCTTCCAGCCGGCGAAGAAAGGCGCGCTCGGCCGCAACCGCAACCGAAGTAGCGGCATCGTGGACCGCCACCCGCACTGCGCCTGCACCTCCGCATCATCCACCCGCACGGTGACTGCGAGCGCCCCCTGCCCTGGTGCGGGAAGCATGACGTCGGGCGGAAGCCGCTCGCCGATTCGCTCTGCCAGCCCGAGCCGGACGAGTCCCGCCGTAGCCAGCACAATGCCACTCCATTCCGGCCGGGCATCGAGCTTGGCCAGCCGGGTATCCACATTGCCCCGGAGGTCGACGATCCGGAGGTCTGGCCGGAAGCTGAGGAGTTGCGCCCGGCGCCGAAGGCTGCTGGTGGCGATCATTGCGGCCGGCGGCAATTCGGTCCATCGGAGCGGGCCCCGGCCAACGAGGGCATCCCGAGGATCCTCGCGGGTGCTGACCGCGGCAATGATGATTCCAGAGGGCAGCTCGGTTGGCAAATCTTTGAGCGAATGAACCGCGAGGTCAATCCGGTTTTCCAGGAGGGCGTCGTCGATCTGCTTGGTAAACAGGGCCCGGCTTCCGATCATCGACAACGGCACGTCCGGGGTCAGATCGCCGGTCGTCTTGATCTCGACTCGCTCGGTCTCGGAGCCGGTAACCCGGAGAAGGGAGCGGACCCGCTCGGTCTGCCAGACTGCCAGCGCGCTGCTACGGGTCCCAATCCTGAGGCGCGCGCCCCGCGACCTCAATCCGGCCCCACGGCGGAGGCGCTTCGGCCCGCCGCGGCCAGCCCTTCGATGCCGAGATGCTCCCCGATCCGGGCAGCGGCCTGCTCGCCCGAGCCGATCGCGTCTCCCAGGGACACTCCGTCCCGATAGGTTCCAGCCAGCACCAGCCCTGGGTTGCGCCGCTCCACGTCGTCCGCAATCTCCTTGAACCTGCCATAGCCCAGGACGTACTGCGGAATCGCCTTGGGCCAGACCTGGACGGTGCGGAAGGTCGGCTCACCCCGGGTGCCAAGCAACTGCCGCAGGTCGTCCAGCACTCGCGCGGTCAGCGTCTGCGGGTCGGCCTGCACAAAGTCGGGATCGCGGGTGCCACCGACGAACGCGGTCAGCATCACATGGCCGGCAGGAGCGCGATCAGGGAAGAGAGAGGAAGAGAAGATCACGCCGAGGACGCGGCGGCGCTCAACCTCGGGAGCCAGAAAGCCGAACCCATCGAGTTGATGAGTCACCTGGTCCCGGCGAAAGCCCAAGGCCAGAACCGCGACCGGAGGATGGAGGATGCTCGAGAGCGTGGACAGTCTCTCCGCGGCTGCCAGATCGAGATCGATCTCGTCCAGGCTGTGCGACGGAGCGGCATAGACCACCGCGTCGAATAGCTCCGGTGTCTGGAAGGCGGCTCCTACGGTCCAGCCTCTCGGGCCGGAGCGAATCTGGGTGACCGGCGCCCGGAGTCTCAGCTCGCTATTCAGCTCTCGTCCCAGTGCGTCCGGGATCTCCTGGAGCCCACCGCGAAACGAGATCATGCTCCCCGCCCCCCCCTGCTCCGCTTGTCTCCGGGCCTTCATCATCTGCACGAACGCCTTCATGACCGAGCCGTGGGTCCGCTCCAGAGCATGCAGCTTCGGTATTGCATGTCGAACCGACAGCTGCTCGGGGTCACCGGCAAAGACTCCGGCGACGAAAGGATTGACGACATAGTCCAGCACTTCCTGGTTGAAGCGCCGCCGGACAAAGGCGGCCACGCTTTCCTCCAGGGGAGAGTCGCCGGCCTCGACCAGCGGCTCACCGAAGATGGCCAGCTTCGCCACATTCGATAAAAGGCGGGTGGTGAGCAGCTCTGCCGGAGACATCGGGAGTCGCGTCAACCGTCCCCGGCGCACGATGTACCGGTTCCGCGCCGTCGATAATGCCGGCACCCTGCTGGCATCGAGCCCGAGGTCGGACAGCAGTGCGGCGACCTGGCCCGAAGGCGCGGCCAGCGAGCTCGGGCCGAGCTCCGCGAGATAACCATCCTTTCGTTCTGATTTAATTGAGCCGCCGATCCTGTCACTGGCTTCGTACACGACCACTCTGGCGCCACGCTGCTTGAGGCGGTACGCCGTGGTCAGACCAGTGAGGCCGGCGCCCACAATCGCTATTGCGGCCATGCGGCTCCCAGTGCAGCCTCGAGAAGCTCGAGCTCGGCCTGGCCGTGAACCGAAGAGGCGAACGCCGCTTCGAATGCCGACGGAGGCAGGTAAACACCGGCTTCGAGCATGGCGTGGAAAAAGCTCTGGTACCCCTCGCGATCCGCTCGCTTGGCTCCGGCAAAGTCTCGCACCGGCTCCTCGGTGAAAAAGGGGGTGAACATCGTGCCTACCCGCTGGACCGTCAGGGGCACGCCGGCTCGGGCCGCGGCACCGCTCATGGCGGAAGCGGCCCGCGCGGCCCACTCATCTGCCCGCTGCCACACACCCGGGCGGGACAGCACCTCGAGCGTGGCCAACCCGGCGGCCATCGCCAGCGGGTTACCCGAGAGAGTCCCGGCCTGGTAGACCGGCCCGGCAGGAGCGATGTATTCCATCAGCTCGCGCGTGCCACCGAACGCGGCGGCCGGGAGGCCCCCACCGACCACCTTTCCCAGACAGGTGAGATCCGGCTCGATGCCGTAGAGGACTTGCGCCCCCTCTGGGTGTACCCGCCACCCGGTCATCACCTCGTCGAAGACCAGGAGTGCTCCATATCGCCGGGTCAGTGCGCGGAGGCCTTCCAGAAATCCGGGTACCGGCGGCACGACTCCCATATTGCCCGCGACCGGTTCGACCAGCACGGCGGCGATGTCGGCGCCCCGGGCGGCGAACAGAATTTCGACCGCAGCGAGATCGTTGTACGGCGCTACCAGGGTGTCCGCCACCGTGGCCGGCGTGACGCCGGGAGAATCAGGGAGGGCCAAGGTGGCCACGCCGGACCCCGCGGCAGCCAGCAGCGCGTCAGAGTGGCCGTGGTAGCAGCCGTCGAACTTTACAATCAGGCGCCGCCCGGTGGCCGCGCGCGCCAGGCGTACTGCGCTCATCAACGCCTCGGTACCCGAGCTCACGAAGCGCACCATCTCCAGGGAGGGGAAGCTGGCCACAACCCGCTCGGCCAGGCGCAGCTCGAGCTCGGTGGGAGCGCCGTAGGTGGTACCCCGCCCTGCCGCCTCCACCACCGCGGCCAACACTTCGGGGTGGGCGTGACCGAGGATCAGCGGCCCCCACGAGAGTACCACATCGAGGTAGCGGTTCCCGTCGGCGTCCACCAGATAGGCGCCTTCACCCCGCACAATGAACCGGGGCGTTCCCCCCACGCCCTTGAATGCCCGGACCGGACTATTGACCCCACCCGGCAGCACCCGCTGCGCTGCGGCAAACAGCCGTTCCGATGCCGTGGTTGGCCGGGCAGGCGCGCGAACATCGGTCATTGCCCGCCCTCCTTGGCCAGCCAACCCGCGGCTGCCTTTGCGTGGTAGGTGATGATGGCATCCGCGCCCGCTCGGCGCATGCCGGTGAGCGCCTCGATTACCACCTTGCCTTCGTCGATCCAGCCTTGCCGCGCTGCCGCTTTCACCATCGAGTACTCGCCGCTCACGTTATAGGCCAGCAGCGGGAGCTGGGTGCGCTCCCGAACGGCTCGGACCACATCGAGATACGCCAGCGCCGGCTTTACCATCAGCAGATCCGCTCCTTCGGCTTCATCCAGGGCGGCTTCCAAGACCGCCTCCCGCACGTTGGCTGGATCCATCTGGTACTGGCGCCGGTCTCCGAATGCGGGGGCACTGTCCGCCGCCTCCCGGAAGGGTCCGTAGAACGCGCTGGCATACTTGACCGCGTAACTCAGGATGGCCTGATCGGTATGCCCCGCGGCGTCGAGCCCGGCTCGAATGGACGCCACCATGCCGTCCATCATCCCGCTGGGCGCGATGATATCGGCGCCCGCCCCTGCGTGGCTGACCGCCGCCCGGGAGAGGATCTCGAGTGTGGCATCGTTGTCGACCGAACCTCCCCGGATCACCCCGCAATGCCCGTGGCTGGTGTATTCACAGCAGCAGAGATCGGAGATCAGCAGTAGATCGGGGTGGCGCTGCCGGATCCTGCGGAGCGCCTGCTGGACGATGCCGTTCTCCGCAAAGTTCTCCGATCCGACTTCATCCTTGCTCGCCGGAATCCCGAAGAGCAGCACCGCGAGTATCCCAAGAGACCGGATCCGGTCTATCTCCTCATCCAGCACCTGGTCCACAGAGAGATGATAAACGCCGGGCATGGAGCCGATCTCGCGCTCGATCCGCGAGCCGTGCACCACGAACAGCGGCTGAATCAGATCGGCCGCGGACAGCTCGTGCTCGCGCACCAACTGGCGTATGGCGCCCGTCCGGCGGCGGCGCCTTGGTCTATTGGCGGGAGGAAGGGTCACGAAGGGAAGACTAGGGAGCGGCCGCCCGGCCCGCAACCGCGGTCAAACCTTGCACGATCACTTTGGCACATGCTTTGCCTTCCTATAAGCGTAGCACCTTGTATCGCGTTTTCACGTTCACGTTCAGGAGGGTTTAGAATAGGAAAGGGGTCGGTCCGCGAACCTCTCCAAGGGGCGCAAGCCACCGTCAGGAGAATGGGTTACCCGGCACAGGCGTAGTGTTCCTTGTCACTGGTCCTGCCCGCCCGGGCGTCACGGCCGAATGCATCCCTTCCACGCATCTTGAAGTAGGTCCAGGCTGGTGGCGCCCCCTACGGCTGAGTCGCCGCGTCCCCGCCAAGCGCCAGGAGCGCGCCACAAATGAAATTGTGCTTCTCGGTTCTCCCATCCGCTGTTTTCCTTGGGACGTTGACTTTGAGCGCCTGCGGCGGACGCCCGCCCCAGCTCCGGATGGCACCAGCTCCCAATCCTACTCTCGCCATAGTCAGAGCCAATCTGTGGGACGGAACCGGCCGCGCCACGGTGGCAAATGCCGTGACCCTGGTGCGTGCCGGAAGGATCGTCTGCGCCGGAGGGGCGGGTGAATGCCCAATACCGCACGGAGCCCGAATCCTCGATGCCAACGGCCGGTGGCTGATTCCTGGCCTGATAGATAGCCATGTCCACCTCCTCTTCCTGACCGGGGGGAGTGCCGGGGAGGATCTCTCGCTGGACCTGCGCAATCTGCTCGCGCAGGGAATCACCACCGTCCGAGATATGGGCACCAATCCCGCCGAGCTGTTGGGGCGGGTCAATGCCCTCACGGCAACTCCGCGAGTCTACGCGATGCAGCTGGTGGCCGGCCGACGGTTCTTCTTCAATGGATTTCGTGGGACCCGGACCGCACGGGGGACGGTATACCGCCAGCCCCCGGCGATGACGATGCAGGCGCTGGGCTGGACTCCCATGCTGTATACCTCAGATGCCGATGCGGATTCGGTGGTCGAGGCCGCGCGGAGCGCCGGGGCGATGGGCCTCAAACTCTATGCCCAGCTCGACCTGCAGTCGGTGCGAAGGCTCACCGAGGCTGCCCACCGCGCCGGGATGCCGGTATGGGGTCACGCCTGGGTCCAACCCGCCAGCGCGCTGGAGCAGGCTCTGGCAGGTCAGGACGGCGTCGTGCACGCGGCCGGCTTCGCCGGCGAGCTGTTCTCCGCTGAGGAGCGTGATACGCTGGTCAACGACGGCAACCTCCAGATGGCAACCGCGGACGTGGCCACCGTGGGTTCGGCGCATGACCCGCGGGTTCTCGAGGCGCTGGATTCGATGGCACGGCTCGGCACCGTCTTCGAGCCCACGCTCGATGCTACCTACCACAGCGTCGCGTACTTCAACTCCAAACGGCGGCACATTCCCTCCGAGCAGGAGGAGTATGTGCGGGCGGCTTCAGGGTTCGGGATGGAAGTGACCCGGGAGGCGGTGCGGCGCGGAGTGAAAATCAGCGCGGGGAGCGATCACGTGGCCTACGGACCCGCCATCGAGCGGGCCTCACTGCTGGGTGAGCTGCGGCTGCTGGTCGACTCGATCGCCCTCACCCCGCGTGCGGCGCTGCTGGCGGCCACCCGTGACGCTGCCCGGGCAGTGGGCGGTGAACCCGGCCGCCGGCTCGGCACCATCCAATCCGGCCACTACGCCGATCTCGTGCTGCTGAACAAGAACCCGCTGGAGGACATCGACAACCTCGATTCTATCGAGTGGATCATGAAGGGCGGGCGCATCTGGCGGCCGGGACAGCTTCGTAGCGGGATAGCGATGAGGTAGGCGGGTAAGCGGGAGGCGGGAAGGCAGGGAGCGGAAGGCGGCAAAGGCAACCGGAGGGGCTGAAGCAGGAATCCAGCGCTCCGGCCCTTCGTGTTTCTGCCTGATCTGTGGCAACCTACTTACCCGCTTCCCCGCTTACCCGCTTACCCACTTCGACCGGCAGGTCGCCCCGTTCGGCCCACTCCGTCCACGAGCCCACATAAATGCGCACCCGGGGATAGCCCAGCAGGTATCGCAAGGTAAAGTGAACGTGGCTGGCCTCGGTCGTGCTGTTACAGTAGGCGATGATGTTGTCATCCGGCGTGATCCCCTGAGCCGCATAGCTGGATCGAAGCTCGGCTACGCTCTTCCAGACGTGCCCAAACCCCACCTGCGTTAGATCGTCCTGCCAATAATGATTGATGGCTCCAGGAATGTGCCCCCGCCGGATCTGGGCTCCGGCTTCCCCGACATACTGAGCCGGTGGTCTGGCATCGACCAGAACGGCGTCATGGGTGGTGATCGCCCGGCGCACCTCTTCTAGAGAAGCCCGCTCCGGAAGAAATGGCTTCGAGGGGAAGGCGACCGGCTTGATTCGGGGATATGGCTGCACGACCGGGCGGTGTTCCAGCTGCCACTTGAAGTAGCCGCCGTCGAGCACGTAGACCTTGGGATGGCCAAAGCCGGCGAGCAGCCAGGCCAGGAAGGTTGCGTCGATGTTCCCGGTCTCCCCGGCACTGTAGATCACGACGGGATGGTCGAAACTCAGGCCGAGCCGGGAGAAGAGGTCTCGATAGGCCGGCCCAGGCAGGAGCTGCGCGGGAACGCCGCCGTCGGTCGCCCGTAGCGTCTCCGTGTTGAGATAGGCGGCCCCAGGCAGATGCCCTCTCAAATAGGTGAAGACGTCACCCCGGACGTCGACCAGGCTCACCCGTCCCCGGCTCTGCCACTCCGCGAGCTGCTCAGTCGATACCAGGGCGGGCAGGTTGCGCGCCGATGGTCCAGCTGGTGAAGCCCCGATTCCTTCGGCCTGGTGTGGGCCGCAGGTGAGGATCAGACACAGACCCGCGACTCCTCCGAGCAGGCCTCTCACGGAACAGAATCCAAACCCATATAGGCCCGCTCCTCCTCCAGATAGACCCGGACCGCGTTTCGGCGACGCCGGGAATTCAGGGACACAGGTCGAGTCTGATCGGCAGGAGGCAGGGTCGCGAGGGCGCGGCCCATCGGCACGCCTTGCTCGAGTGCGGACCGCATATCGGACCGAAGGCCGGTGATGTACTTGCGGGTTCGCGATACCAGAGTTGCCGGGCGAACGGGAAGGGCGCCGTGCCCCGGCACCGCCACTTGTGGCCGCAAGCCGTCGATGAGAGCGAGCGCACCCAAGAGCCGTGCGGAGCTGCCGTCGACTACCATGGTCACGCCATCCTCGATCAAGAGATCGCCGGCAAAGAGAATTCGTTCCCGGGGCAGCCAGACCATGAGGTCCCCAGCCGAATGGGCGGCCCCAGGGTGGATGATGATGAGAGTCCGGTTTCCAAGCCGGAGGGTGTCGGTGCCGCTAACCGGCTGGTCCGGAACATCGGCGAACTCGAAGCCCCGCATGGCATCCAGGCCGACCACACGGACCCAGTCCGCGATCAGCGCATCCTCGCCGCCTTCGGAGGCCAGCACTCTGCGGTCTGGATGCGCGATGACCTGCGCACCGAGCCGCCGGAAGACGATCGCGCCGAAGTGGTGGTCGGGATGGTGATGGGTCAGCACCAGCCACTTGATCGGCCTGGAAGTCACCGACCGAATCGCCCGAACGAGCTCCTCCGCCTGACGCGGACTTGCCATGGCATCGATCACCACGACCCCCGAGTCGGTCACTACGAATCCGGCATTGGGACGGCCCTCGGACCCGCGACCGGTGTCTCCCAACGCGGCATAGACTCCGGCCGCCAGGCGGCGGAGAATCGGAGGGGAGGTATCAATCTCCGGCCCGGTCAAAGGCATCGCCCGGGTGAGAAGCCAGGCCGACGACAATATCAGAGGATATAACACAGGGTCAGGCCGGAGTGAGCGTCCCAGCCAGGCAGCCGGGGTGGTTCAGGCGGAGACGAAGCTGATGTTGACCGACTGCTTGAAGGTAGCGCCCTTGTTGTCGGTCCAGATCATCGTAACGGGCCCTTCCTGGTCGGCCTTGAGCGTAAAGCTCACCACCGGGTCGCGACTGATACCCGAGGTCCACTCGAACCGGGCGACCTCGTTGCCGCCATAGGTGACTACCACCTGGGTGATGAAATAGGCGGGGATGGGGTCGCCTTCGGCATCACGAAAGAATCCGGTGTCCATGGGATGAGAGATGATCGAATTCACAGTGATCAGGTCGCCACGCCTGATCCGATCGGGGACCCTGATCCGAGCTTCACCGATGTTATTGGTCATCATCCACACCCATTGAGGGTAACGAGCACCCGGGCATACCCCGCCCACACGTCACCGGTGCTGGTCTCCAGGATGGCGCGCACCCACGTGGTACGCTTCATCTTGATGCGGGTCGAGATGGATACCTTGCCCAGCGCGGGAGTGAGGTGGAAGGCTGCCAGATGCGCATCAGGATTGTGATCCACGATGAGGTGAACCGCCTTTACGTAATCCTCCGCTGTCATGGGCAGATCAGTTTCGATGATTACCGGCACCACTCGGCCATCCTCGGCGACGAGCGGCATGTCGAGACTGACGTGGGCCCGACGGATCGGCCGGCCCCCGGAAATCTTTGCCAGGATCCTGGCAACTTCTTCGTTGGGGACCTCGGGGTCCTCCGGGCCGGTCGCCGCAAGGAGCCGCTCGACCCTCGACAGAGGGCCGGACGCGAAGAATCCGGCCACCGCGGTGGCGCAGGACCGGAGAAAGGCTCGGCGGGGTGATTCCTCGGAGTGTGACATCAACCTTTCCTTGGTGGCATGAGACTCGGCACGCTTCGGCTCATGCCATGAACGATCAGGAATTAAGCTCAGGTGTTCCACCCGGCAAGTCAAGCCGAGGTGGGAGGCTGAGACTCCGTCCCTAAGTCTTGAGGGAGTAGTAGGTTGCCCGCCAAGATTGCGACGGGCGGGGCGGCAGAGAATGCACTCCTAGCGGGTAAAGCGGCGCCGCCTCGGAGACTCCCCACTGTCATCCAACGGACAGAGTGAGCAACAATCTGCAGCGCTCTCTAGAGGCTCAGGTTCCGGAGTGGAAACCGAGGGTTTGGCAGGGCGTCGAACGGCGCAACCCTTGCTCCGGTCCGGGCCGGCGGCGGCGGCCTAGCCAGGCAGAGTCTGGCTTGTGCCTCCCTCCCTGCATCACTACTTTAAACCGTTCAGCGACATAGCGATGTGGGGATTTTCCGACTCTTCTCCGTGCCGAGGCACCGTGGATACACAAGAGCTGCAACAGGTCGCCCTCTTCGAGAAGTGCCGGCAATTCACCAAAGCGCGTGAATTGCAGGCGGTCGGCCTGTATCCGTACTTCAAACCGATTTCCGAATCGGAGGACACCGTCGTCGTCATTGACGGTCAGAAGCGGATCATGCTGGGCTCGAATAACTACCTCGGGCTGACCCACCATCCCAAGGTTCTGGAAGCGGCCTCGCGCGCGCTGGGACGATACGGATCGGGGTGCACCGGCAGCAGGTTCCTGAATGGCACTCTGGACCTGCACGAGCAGCTCGAGGGGGCCCTGGCCGAGTTTCTGGGTAAGGATGCCTGCCTGGTCTTCTCCACCGGTTACTCCGCCAATCTGGGTCTCATCGCCGGCCTGGTGGGTCGTGGGGACGTGGTGTACCTCGACAAGCTGGACCATGCCTCCATCGTGGACGGGGCCAAGCTCTCCTACGGTGAGACGGAGCGCTTCAACCATGGCGACCTGGCCAGCCTGGAGCGCCGCCTGGAGCGCAACGGCCCCAACCGTGGTGCCATGATCGTGGTGGACGGGGTGTACTCCATGGAAGGGAACATCGCCGATGTCCCGGGGCTTTCCCGGATCGCGCGGAAGTACGGCGCGGCCCTGGCCCTCGACGATGCGCACGCCATTGGAGTGCTAGGCCCCAACGGCGATGGAACGGCGGCACATTTCGGCATGACCGAAGAGGTGGATATCATTGCCGGGACCTTTTCCAAGTCGCTGGCATCTATCGGTGGGTTCGTGGCGGCGTCGGACAGCGTCATTCACTATCTCCGCCACCACAGCCGCCCGCTCATCTTCACCGCCTCGCTGCCCCCTGCCAACACCGCAGGTGTGCTTGCGGCACTGACGGTGCTCCAGCAGGAGCCGGAGCGTCGTGATCATCTGTGGGCCAATACCCGCCGCCTCCAGGAAGGATTCCGGAGCCTGGGCTTCGATATCGGGCCCACCGACACCCCGATCGTACCGGTGCTCATCGGGCCGCTGGAGAAGACCTTCCTGATGTGGCGGCGCCTTTTCGACGCGGGCGTGTTTACCAATCCGGTCGCGCCGCCGGCGGTGCCTCCGTCTCAGTGCCGGCTCCGGACCAGCCTCATGGCCACGCACACCTTCGAGCAGATCGACTTCGCCCTGGAGCAATTCGCGACGATCGGTAGGGAACTGGAGGTCATTTGAACGAACGCCTGCGCGTCCGAGCGGCGCGCGACCGGCGGGACCTCAAACGCTTCATCGACCTGCCCTACCGACTACACGCGCGGGACCCTGTCTGGGTCCCGCCGTTGCGTAGGGATGTTGAGCTGCTTCTCTCCCGGAGCAGGAATCCCTTCTTCGAGCACGCCGAAGCCGAATATTTCCTGGCCGAGCGGAACGGCGAGGTGGTGGGCCGGATTGCGGCCATCAGCAACCGGCTGCACAACGAGACTCACGCTGATCGGGTGGGCTTCTTCGGTTTCTTCGAGACCATCGACGACCAGTCGGTAGCCAATGCCCTGCTGGAGGCGGCTGCGGAGTGGTGCCGAGGACACGGCCACGATGTCCTTCGCGGCCCGGCCTCGTTCTCGGTCAACGACGAGTGCGGTCTACTGGTGGATGGCTTCGACGCGCCGCCCACCCTGATGATGCCCCATAATCCCCGCTACTACATCCCGCTGATCGAGCATGCCGGTTTCACCAAGGCCAAGGACCTCTGGGTCTATCAAGGCGGAACCGAGGAGGGGTACGTCCCGGTGCCCGAGCGATTGGCCCGGGGGACCGAGCTCATCCGGCAGCGCCAGGGAATTACTCTGCGCGCGCTGAATCTCAAGGATTTCCAGGGGGAAGTGGAGCGGATCAAGGAGCTGTACAACGCAGCCTGGGAGAAGAACTGGGGCTTTGTCCCCATGACTGCGCACGAGATTGACCATCTGGCGGAGCAGTTCAAGCCGGTCGTGATCCCGGAAATGGTGCCCATGGCCGAGAAGGATGGGAAGCTGATCGGGTTCGGCATCGCCTTGCCCGACCTCAATGTGGTCTTCCGGCGGCATCGCTCAGGCCGCCTGTTTCCCATGATTCTGGACCTGCTCTGGTCACTCAAGATGAAGCGGATCCGGCGCGCCCGGATTCTGCTGCTCGGCGTTCACCCGGAATATCGCGGCAAGGGGATCGATGCGATGCTCTACCACTGGATCTGGACCAAATCCGGAGAGCGCCGCATCTACTGGGGCGAGGCGGGATGGATTCTGGAAGACAATCCGGCCATGAACGCTGGCCTCGAGAAAATGACCTTCCGGGTTTACAAGACTTACCGGCTGTACGACCGCACCATATGAAGGCGCTGGTCACCGGCGCCACCGGCTTCGTCGGCGGCCACCTGGCCGACGCCCTCCTCGGCCGGGGGCATGAAGTCACCGCGCTGGCGCGCTCGTCTCGAAAGGCGGAAGCGCTGACCTCGCAGGGTGTGCGAGTGGTGGCAGGAGACCTGCACGATACCGCGGCTCTGGCGCGCGCCGCCGCCGGCCAGGACATGATCTACCATGTCGCCGGGGTCGTCGCCGCGCGGGACGAGGCCGAGTTCCTGCGAGCCAACCGGGATGGAACCCGGAACATCCTCACCGCCGCGGAGCACAGCGGCAATCCCCGCTTCGTCCTGGTCTCATCGCTGGCAGCAGCCGGACCCTCGGCTCGCGGAGCGCCGCTCACCGGCCGAGAAACACCCCACCCGGTCACGGCCTACGGTCGCAGCAAGCTGGCTGCTGAGGAGGCTGGTTCGAAAAAGCCGGCTTCAGTGGTCGATAATCCGGCCGCCCATCGTTTACGGTCCACGAGATCGGGAAGTGCTCAAGATCTTTCGCCTGACCCGGCTCCGCGTGGCACCGGTGTTCGGCGACGGGTCGCAGGAGCTCTCCGCCGTGCACGCATCCGACCTATCCCAGGCGCTGGTAGCCACCGGGGAAAGCGCCGCCACCATTGGCGGGGTCTACACGGCCTGCCACCCTGAGGTGTTCACCAGCGCGGAGCTCGGCCGGGCGGTGGCAGAGACGATGGGCCGCTCCGCGACCACCATTCGTATTCCTCGCCTGGTGGGGCGAGCCCTTCTCACGCTGACCGAGGCCGGAGCCCGCCTGTCACGGTCAGGCCACGATCCTTACTACCGACAAGGCGAACGAATTCTTTCAGCCGGCCTGGACCGGCGATCCGGGACCACTGACCCGTGACACCGGCTGGAGAGCCGCTTACGACCTCCAGCGAGGCCTGGCCGACACCTACCAATGGTACCGGCAGGCGGGATGGCTCTAAACCTGAGCCTTCCCTTCCACGGTCCCGGCGCGATCTCGTCCCGACCCGCTCCGGGCGGTCGATCTATTGCTGCTCGGGTACCTGGCCATTGTCTCGGTAGTAGCGGCTTTCCGCGCGCCGCGCGCGCCCGGCTGCTGGTGGCTCCTGTTGGCCCACGCGCTGGTTGTGGTCCTGGTGTATCTGGTCACCCGGCCCGGCCTGGGGCCGGTGGGAAGGACCATACGAGAGATTTACCCCCTGCTCCTCCTGCCCGCGCTGTACAGCGAGCTGGATATTCTGAATTCGGTCGGGGTCACGGTGCATGATCCCCTGGTGCAGCAGTGGGAGCTGCTCCTGTTCGGCGGGCAGGTGAGCCGGGAGTGGTGGCAGGCTGTCCCGAGCCGTTTCTGGTCCACGGTCTTACACGCCGCCTATCTGTCATACTATCTGATCGTGTCGGCCCCCGCCCTGTACTTCGCCTGGCGGGGAGACCTCGCCGGCGGTTCGCCGTTTCGTTCTCGTCGTCATCGCGACATTCGTCCTATGCTACCTGGTGTTCATCTTCTTCCCCGTGGCCGGCCCCTATTACGAGTTCCCCCGTCCCGCCACGTGGTTCACCGACAACCTGGCGGCGCGCCTCACCTATGAGGCGCTGGCCACCGGCAGTTCGTACGGCGCTGCGTTTCCCTCCTCGCACGTGGCCGCGGCTGTGGCCGCCACCCTGGCGGCTGCCCGCAGCTCGCCCCGGTTGGGACTTCTGCTGGCGATCCCGACGCTGCTGCTGACGATCGGCGTGGTGTACTGCCAGATGCATTACGGGGTGGACGCCCTAGGGGGACTGGCGGTGGGAGTGCTGGTCACTGGCTGCGTGGGCGGACGAGGGAAGTAGAGGAAAGGAACGGGTGAGAGGCGAAGGAAAGGGGTGCTCCGCCTGATACGGGCACCCCTTCTCACTTCTCACCTCTTTCTTACTTGACTTCGAGCTTGCCCTTCATGCCCAGGGCCAGGTGCGGGGTGCAGTGAAACTTGTATGCACCCTTGGGGGCGTCGTTGAGCTTGACCTCGATCACCTCGTCGGGGGCAACCACCAGCTTGCTCGAGAGCGGAGCCATCGGATCGGGTAAGACGATGTGCGACGCCGCACCGTAGGGAATGCTGTCCTGCCAGAAGGCGACGTTATGGGGACCGCCGCTCTTGTTGTGATAACGCACCACATCGTTGGGCCCGACGGTCAGCTCGGCGGGCACATATTTGTAGTTGCTGCCCTCGAGCACCATGTTGACGTCGTGAGTCGCCCCCTGCGGCCGAGGCCGGCGCCGCCGCGGGCGCGCCGCCCGGCTGCTCCGGAGCCGCTGCCGGCTGATCCGAAGCTCTTCTTTTCCCCGCCACATGCTGCCAGCGACAATGGCGAGCCCTGCCACCATGGAAGTCATCCGCATTTTCACTGCTCCGCCTCCGAACATGAGGTTACCCACAGGTGATCCGACTTTGTGAACCCTTTCACGAGTATAAGCACCGGGGGGGCAAAAGGAAGTGGGGGATGTCCCGGCATGCCCAGCGGAGGCGAGCCCGTTAATTTAGGTGAGCCGTCGGTTTCTCTCGCCCCGGAAGCGCATGGGACTCGCCGTTCAATCCAAGCCCACCACCACGTCCGACAGTACCGCCATGCCGCGAGTTGGGCCCCAATGCCGAAGCTTGCCGGTGACCCTTCGGATCGGTCCGCTCGAGGACGGAACCACTTCACTCGACCACGAGGCAACCTGGCTTCTGGGCCATACCCAGCACATCACCTTCTCGAAGTCTGGGAGGACCGAGGGCGAGCTCTACGTCGAAGCGATGCTCCACGTACCCTGCCGCTACCTCCGCCGTGACGGCGCCTCCGCCCAGCTGTACCGCCCACGGATTCCGGGGACCTACCCCGCGGGGCGCCTACCAGCCGGACCAGCCTCGCCGTCTCGGTCGGGACCGCTTCCTGATCGTGGAGAACCGTCGAACGGCGGTCCGGACGCTGCAGCCCCCCGGGCGGAGCCTCCCGGTGCTCGACGGCGCCGAACCCCTGCGCCCTGGCTCCCTGCCGGACCGCGGATAACACCCGGGGCGCCGCCTGCTGCCGTGACCTCCAGATCGAGATCATGTGTACCAAGCGGCAACGTCGGCTCGAGGCCCTGGTGCGCTCCCGCCGATCGCCGTATCTCTGCAAGGTGACCCGGGCCGGCGACTTCTCGATCGAGGCCGAGGTCATTTCAGCCTGTGGGTTCCTCGACGACGATGGAATCGGCTGTAGTCTTCACGGGCGGGTCAGGGCGGACGGCCGCCCGGCCAAGCCGGACCTCTGCAGCGAATGGCCGCCGAAGAACAAGGGGCTGCACCCAGGCTGCGTTTTCGGCCCCCGGACGCGGGGCCGCTCATAGGGGGCGGCGACTGTGCAAGTTCTAGAGGGTGGGCCGTCCTCTTGAACGATCCTACCGGGCACCAGTGGTATACCGCCCGCTTTGAGGAATGCGAGTGACGGACGAGCTCGAGCAGCTATACCAGACCACCTACACAGCCGTGGTGCGCTTCCTGTATCGCAAGGTATGGGACGCGGAGCGCGCTGAGGATCTGGCGCAGGAGGTCTTCGTCAGGGCGCTGGCCCACCGGCCGGAGAAACCGCGGGCCTGGGTGTTCGCGGTGGCGGCCAATCTGGCGCGGGACGAGGCCCGGGCTGCGGTACGCCGGAAACGCCACCTGACCCTGCTCAAGGCCGATCCGGTAGCCCAGCCGACGGTGGCCCCGGCTGCGGACGCGCTGGTCGAGCATGATGAGCGGGTTGCCTCGGTTCAAGAGGCACTGAGCACGTTGACCCCGCGAGACCGGGAAATCCTGCTTCTCTGGGATGCCGGTCTCAGCTATCCCGAGATCGCCAGCCAAACCGGGCTGGCGGTGGGGGCGGTTGGCACGACACTGGCACGGGCGAGGCGCCGTTTGGTTGAAGCGCACGACCGGCAGAACCCAAGCAAAGGGACTCATGCGGCACATTCCTGAGGACGAGCTGCACGCCTATCTCGATCAAGGGCTCAGCCGCTCCCAATGTGTGGAAATCGAGAGCCACCTTGCCGTCTGTGCGTCATGCCAGGGGGCCCGCGACGGCATTGCCGCCTTGCGGGACCGCACTACCGCGCTGCTGGCCCGGCTCGCACCGCCCCGCTCCTTCCCCACCCCATTCGAGACCCTCCGCCGCCGCGCCGACATCGAGGTCTCGAGCCCGGCGGAGGCGCGTTCACCTGGCCGCATGGGCAGCAAGCATCGTGGCCGCGGTGGCCTTCGGCTGGACCGCCAGTCACCTGACCAGTCCGGGGGCCCCCGCTCGCGTGGGCTCCGGAGCCGCGGCTTTCACGCCGGCTGCCGTTTCGCGGCAGGCGGTGGTGAAGGACTCCAGGACCCCTACCACGACGCCGGCGATTCTGCGCCCCATGCGCACCGATTCGACCCGTCCCCGGACAACCCGGCCAAACCGGGTCGCCGTTCGCGCCGCAGCGGCTGAGCCCGCCACGGCCTCGGTTCCGCCGGTCGTCCCGGCACCCGAGCTGGAGCTCTCCTCCGTCGACATGCCACCCACCACCGGCGAGTTCGAGATGGACGGCATGTGGCGCACCATGTCATGGGCTGGGGCTCAGGAGGAAGCAGGCGATAAGCTGCCCCATATCGATGGGTTGCCCATCGTTCAGGTGCAGGTCCAGGCCGGCGAGCAGGGCAAGCAGCCGCTGATGGTGGTAGCGCAACAGCTTACGTCCGGGGAAGTGATCCGGACCATCGAAGGGCCGGCGCAGGACGTCTCCCACCTCCTGGCCCGGCGCACGATGAGCGATCCGCTCCCCACCAGATCCTCGGTGGATTCCACCCGTCCCAGGCCGGTCAGCTCCGAACGCATCGATGGCAGCATGGCCATGCAACGGGGCGACCGGATGATCGCAATCACCGGCGCGCTTCCCCCCGACAGCCTCCTGGCGATGATCCGCCGGCTGAATGCGGAGATGCGGAGCAAGTAGTCGCAAGTGACAGTCGCAGTCGCAGTCGGCAGTCGCCAGTCACAAGTCACGAGATGAGAAGCAATACGACCCTCCGGTGATTGCACCGGAGGGTCGCTCATTTTCGGATCCCGCGGCTTGAGCTGGACTCGCCGACTGTCGACTTGCGACTTGCGACTGAGACTACCGCGGCTTGGTCCGCCGCTCCAACAGCTCGGGCGAAACGTAGTCGCGGGCGCCTTCCTCGTGATCGAACTCCATGGACGTGATCGCGTGCCCCCGCTCCCGGTTGAGGGTGATCTCGGCCAGGCGGGGCGAGAGCATCGGGAAGGTGCGGGCGAACAGCGCGTATGACAGCAGGAAGAGTCCGGCGAAGAGGAGCGTCGGTCCCAGCTCGGGCACCGCGAAGACGGGGCCGGGCAAAGGCGTGATCGACGGCATGACCAGCAGGTAGCGCTCCAGCCATAGTGAAACCAGACTGACCGTGGCAAAGAAGCCCAGCGTCACCCGGTTTTTCTTCGGCGCCACGCCCAGCAGGCCAAAGAAGGGGATCACGAACATTCCCAGGAATACCGCCTTCCCGATCGGCAGCCAGTGTCCCCACAGCCGGGCGAACACAAAGCCGGTCTCCTCGGGCAGGTTTCCGTACCAGATGACCAGGAACTGGGCCCACATGAGGTAGGTCCAGAAGACGGTGAACCCGAAGCACAGCTTGCCCAGATCGTGCCGTTGCTTGGGAGACACCAGATCCGCTACGCCCAGATGCCTGGCTCCATGGATCATCAGCAGGGCCAGCAGCATGTGGCCGCCGAGGAAGGACCCCATGAAGAAGAAGCCGCCGAGCAGGTTGGAGAACCAGTGCGGCTGGAGAGCCATGATGCAATCGAACGCCACTACGGTGAAGACGTACGCGTAGAGAACGACATACACCGGCGCCAGACGGCGGATTCTGGCCTCGTGCTCGGGGGCGGGCCTCCGGTTGTAGTCGCCGGCCCAACGCTCGTAGAGCTGCCGCCGCCCACCGGCCACCGCACTGCGCACCGCGTGTATGTCAGGCGTCACATCCGCGCGCACCAGCTTCCAGCCGATCACGGTCAACGCCAGGAGCCCCAGCCCCAGTCGGCCAAACATGAATCCGTGGGAGAGCCAGACCGCCTTGGAGTGGGGCAGATCGTGCATCGCGACCTGCATCGGGCCATAGATGTATTCGTAGCCAGCCGTGAAGATCAGCACGAGGCCGATCAGCGAGACCGGAAGGAAGGCGACGGCGGCCTCGGCAAAGCGGATGATCAGCCCTGACCATTTGGCGTTGGTGATTTTTTGCACCGCCGCAAAAGCGACGCTCCCCCCGGCGAGCCCGGTAAAGTAGATCCAATTGACGTGGAAGAGTTGCCAGGCCCGCAGCGCTGCCGCTTCACCGGCGAGCAGCGATTGTACGAAGAGGATCAGCCCCAGAACCGTGAGACCGGCCCCGACGCCAAGGAACAGATCGTAGCGGCCGCTCACAGCCCGCTGTACCAGCCTGTCGCGCACGGTCGGGGTCATCGGGGCACCGCCGCCGTCGAGCCGGTGGCACTGGGTCCGGGGGGAATCGGAGCGGACTCGCCCGAGGCAGCCGGCGACCTGGCCTGAAGCTTCCGTACATGGTTCACGATGGCCCACCGGTCCGCCGGCGCAACGACCTTGTCACCATAGCGAGGCATCACACCGCGACCGTAACGGATGATGCTGTAGATGTACCCATCGGTATACCCTCGGGCCCGCGGTGTCAGCAGCGTGGGCGCACCCATCTGGCGGGACACCGTCCCGTCGGCATTGCCAGTGGGCCCATGACATACGCTGCAGAAGTTCTGGTAGAGGGTATCGCCCGCGGCTTCGAATTCTCGAGGGATCACCGCAATCGATGGCCCGGGCGCATGCGCGGCGGCCGCCCGAGGATTCTTCAGCGCATTGGCGGTGGTGGTCTTGCCGGCGACCCATTCGGCGGACCAGTCCGGCTCGCCCCCGCTGACCGGTACCGAGCCCTCCGGCGTGTAGCGGGGCACCAGCGGGGTCTCGTAGGGACGGACGTACCGGGCATGCACCATGTGATCGAACCAGGGAATCAGGACCCAGAGGTCGTCCGGCGAGGGAAGCCGGTGATAGTAGAAGTCGCAGCTGGTGGTGGAGAGGGTGAGCGCCGCGAGCCCGGCCCACCACCATCCCGAGCGTAGCGAGGGACCTCGCCGGGTCATGCCTGGCTCAGGCCGTCTCATGCCGTACCTCCGTGGCACCGGCCGAGCGCAGGAGCTGCTCGATGGGCCCCAGCTGATCGGGTGTGGTGGGAACGAAAATTCCAATCGTGTCATCACTGAAGCGCGGGTCGTACGGAGCCCCCCGTTTTCCCATCAGCACCGAGAAGAGGGCGACAGCGGCCACCGTGCTGAGTGCGCCCATCAGAATGGTCAGCTCGAATCCGATGACCACGTAGGGCGGGATCGAGGCGATCGGCTTCCCACCCACGATCAAGGGCCAGTCGTACGACATCCAGATGGTCATCGCAAAGCCAGCGGTGCAACCCGTAAGACCCCCGATGAGGGTGAACAGGCGGACCGGGCTCACCCCATGCTCCAGTGCCTCCTCGATCTCGTGATTGGGGGACGGGGTATAGACCACGAGATTGCGATAGCCCTTGGCCCGAAGCGCGCGGATCGCGTCCACGGCCCCATCCACGTGGAGGAACGAGGCCACCACGCCGGGGAGGCGCCGGGCCGGTTGGCTACGCTTGATCCGATCCAGTAACGCCATCACCCGTGCCCTCCGCCGTGCCCTCCGCGTTTCCGCGGCATCGGGATCATCTCCTTGATCTCCTGGATCGCGACAATAGGGAAGGTCTTCGCGAACAGGAGGAACCACATCCCGAACCAGCCGAACGAGCCCAGCAGAATGCCCCAGTCGGCCCAGGTGGGGTTCATCTGGTCCCACGCCCAGGGGATGTAATCGTTGCTGAGCGAGGAGACGATGATCACGTAGCGCTCGAACCACATCCCGATGTTGATGAAGATCGAGATGACGAACAACGAGGTGAGGTTGGTGCGGATTTTCCGGAACCAGAGCAGCTGGGAGACGAAGGCATTACAGATGATCATGGACCAGCCGGCCCACCACATGGGTCCGAATGCCCGCCGGTAGAACGTGGTCTGCTCGAAGGTGTTGCCGCTGTACCAGGCGACGAAATACTCCATGGCATAGGCGTAGAGCAGAATCGAGCCGGTCAGCAGGGTCAGCTTGGCCAGATTGTCGAAGTGGTACGAGTGGATCATATGCTCGATCCTGAGCGCCCGCCGGAGGGGGATGATCAGGGTGAGCACCATGCCGATGCCGGAGTAGATGGCGCCGGCCACGAAGTAGGGGGCGAATATCGTCCCATGCCAGCCGGGCACGATGCCGGAGGCGAAGTCCCAGGACACCACCGAGTGGACCGAGAGCACCAGCGGGGTAGCCAGAGCGGCGAGGTAGAGATAGGCCCGCGAATAGTGCCGCCACTGATTGTCGGTCCCCTTCCACCCCACCGAGCTCAAGGAATAGATCGACCTCCGCCAGCCGGAGACCTTGTCCCGCACCGCGGCCACATCCGGTATCAGGCCGAACACCAGGAAGGTGGTGGATACCGTGAGGTAGGTGGAGATGGCGAATACGTCCCAGATCAGCGGGGATTTGAAGTTGGGCCAGAGGAACCGCTCGTTGGGGTACGGCAGGAGCCAGTAGAAGATCCATTGCCGCCCGATGTGAATGATCGGAAAGAGACCCGCGGTCATGACGGCAAAGACGGTCATCGCCTCGGTAGAGCGATAGACGGCGGTACGCCAGGGCGACCGGAAGAGAAACAGGATGGCCGAGATCAGCGTGCCGGCGTGGCCGATTCCCACCCAGAAGACGAAGGTGGTGATGTACACGCTCCAGAAGATCGGCGGGTTGTACCCCGCGTGCCCGAGTCCGTCCTTCAGCAGAACCAGGAAGGTGAGAATTCCGATCAGAAACAGCGACACCGCCCCGAGCAGCAGAAGGACGTAGCCCCGGCTCGCCGGCCCCAGCGTCGCGACCACATCCCGGGTGACCTCGGCGTGGGTCTGGTTGACTACGTGCGCCTCGGGCGCCTCGTGAGGTTGTGCGACGACAGCCATCGATTAAGCCTCCGCCGGGTGCAGCACCTTGGCCAGGTAGGTGATCGCTGAGCGGGTATTCAGGTCTTCGAGTACCCGATAGCCCCGGGGGTCCTGGTGGAGGCGCGCCACCCGGCTGGCGGGATCATTGACGTCGCCGAACACGATGGCATCCGAGGGACAGGCCTGGGCACAGGCCGTCACCACGTCCCCGTCGCGAATAACGCGGTTTTCCAACCGGGCATCGTTCTGGACGCCCCGGATCCGCTGGATGCAGAAGGTGCATTTCTCCATGACCCCGCGGGCCCGCACGGTGACATCCGGATTGAGCTGGAGATGCAACGGCTCGGGCCAGGATACCTGGTTGTACTTGTACCAGTTGAAGTACCGCACCTTGTAGGGGCAGTTATTGGCACAGTAGCGGGTGCCCACGCAGCGATTGTACACCTGGCCGTTGAGGCCGTCCGGGGTATGGTAGGCGGCGTAGACCGGGCAGACCGGCTCGCAGGGGGCGTTGGAGCAATGCTGGCACAGCATCGGGACGAAACGGGCAGAGACCGGCTCGCCCGGCTCCTCCCCGCCCTCCCAGTAGCGCTCGATCCGGATCCAGGTCATCTCCCGACCCTTGCCGATCTCGGTCTCGCCCACGGTGGGGATGTTATTCTCGGCATAGCAGGCGGTGACACAGGCCTGGCAACCGGTGCACCGGGCCAGGTCGATCGCCATGCCCCACCGGGGGTGGTCGCCGGCGTACCCGCCGTACTTCGTCGCCTCTACCTGCTTCTCGCTCCAACCCTTGAGCGCCTCCAGCTCCACCTCGGTGTTCACCTCATGCTTCCCATGTCCTTCGGCGAGGTAGGCCTGCTCGACGGTCAGGCCCTTCTTCGCGGCCTCGAGCGACACTGCCTCGGCGATGCCCCGTCCCAGCTGGCGGGGGGTGCCGGCTATCGATGCGAGCGACTTGTAGCCCCCGGTTTTTGCCACCGACACCCTGGTGGAGATGTAGGGCAGGAAATCTCCGGCGGGCGCGGCGAGCAGGTCGAGTGCGTTGACCCCCCGGCCACGGGCGTACGCTCCGTACTCGGTGTGGCCCAGACCCAGGGGCACCGCCACGACGTCGGGATGAATGCCCTGGTAGACGAACACCGGCGCTTCGATCGAGCCGTGCGGCGAGGTCAGTCGAAGAATCTCGCCGTCTCGAACGTCCAGCTTGCGAGCGGTATCGGGATGAACCTCGACCCAGGAGTGCCAGGTGATCTTGGTGACCGGATCGCTGTTCTCCAGCAGCCACGGTTTGTTGGCCCCGCGACCGTCGTGGAGCAGGCTGTGAGCGTAGGTGGCGAATACGAACTGGCCATCTCCCTCGAAGGCCGGCTTGGTATAGCTCACCTGTGCGCCGCGAGCCGCGATGGATACCCGTGGCGCGGAGGCCGGCTCAGCGAAAATGCCGCCCCGCTGAAGCGCCCCGTGCCAGAAAGCGGCAAAGTCCTTTTCTCGCCGTTCGGCAGCCAGCGCCTGCCAGCGCGCCTGCAGGTGCTCCTTAAAGGATAGGGCCGTGAACCGGGCCAACGGCCCCCCAACCGCCTTGGCCGTCCGGAGCAGCAGGTCACCGGTTGCCATGGTGTTGAATACCGGCTCCATGACGGGCTGCATCAGGCTGTACACTCCCGCCCGGGGCCGCAGGTCATCCCACCGCTCCAACGGGTGATGCTGGGGCAGCAGCAGATCGCAGAGGGCGGAAGTCTCGTCCAGGTACATCGAGGTCGAGACCTTGAACTTGGCCTTCTGGAACTTGGCCGCGAAGCCGCTGGCCTTGGGAAGGGTGTAGGCGGGGTTTGCCTCGTGCACGATGACGACATCCACCCGCCCGGCGTCGAGCTCGGCAACCAGGGCCTGGAGTGCGCCGTAACCGTCACCGGTATCGAGGTCGGCCCCGAAACGGACCGTCTGGCCGATGTTGCCGGCGACATAGTTCAGGATGTTTACCGCGGCGCACACTTCGGTTGCGCCGGCATGCTGGCTCCCGATGCCGCCGGCCACCGCCAGACTTGGTCGAGCGGCGCCGAATTCGCGGGCGAGCTGCTGGATCGCGGCGGCGGAGAGTCCGGTCTCCTGGGCCGCCATCTCCGCAGTGAAGGAGCCGAGCGCGCCGCGCAGGCCCGCGTCTCCTCCCCGTTCGGCCAGGAGCAGGTTCGCCATCGCCAGCGCCAGGGCGGCTTCCGACCCCGGCCGGATCGGATGCCACTGGTCCGCATTGAGACCGGTGAGATCCATCCGCGGCCCCAGGTAGACGAACTTGGCCACATCACGTTCGGCAAACCCGTGGGAGCGGGCGAACCCTCGCGCGTTCTCGATCGAGGCCAGGCCGGTATCCAGGAAGTCCGCACCGAACGACACGATGTATTTCGCGCGGGCAAAGTTGTACGCCGGCACCTGGTCGAGCCCGAATACCTGGCGATTGGCGGCTCGAAGCGGCTCCGAGCCAAAGGTCTCGTAGCGCACCAGTCGCCCACCCAATGCCCGAACCCACTCGCCCAGCAAGTCGGAAAAGGTCCCCCGCCCTGCACCCGAGATGACCGCCACCTTGTTGCCCGCGGGCCCCAGCTTGGCTCCGAGGCGCGCGATTGCGTCGTCCCAGGTGATCTCCTGGAGCTGGCCGCCCGCCACCCGCGCCATCGGCCCCTTGAGCCGGCCGGGATTGTATAACCCCTGCAGTCCGGCCTGTCCCCGGGAGCACAGCTTTCCCTGGTTGACCGGATGCTCCGGGTTGCCCTCCAGCTTAACGGCGCGGCCCTCCCGCGTGCGCACGTGCAAGCCGCACCCGGTCGAACACTCGGTGCAGGTACTGGAGTACCAGGTGGCCACCCCCGGCACCTGATCCTCCGACTGGACCAGATACGGGATCAGCTTCTCCACCCGGTCGGTCGAGCAGCCGGACAGGGCCAGCGCCCCGCCGCCGGTGGCGCCGAGCACGGTAAGAAAGCGGCGGCGGTCGATTCCGGACTGGGGTTCGTCAGCCATTCAGACTCCGCTTGGTCGTCGAAAGTCTAGAGTCTAGAGTCAACTCCGCATGAGGTGCCGTCGTAGACTCCAGACTTTTGACTCTCGACCCTCGACTCAGTAATGACATACCGAACAGTCCCGCGACACCTTCCGCTCGATGTGACAGGTGATGCAGAAACCCATGTTGTCGACCCGGTTAACCTTGAAGACCTGGGGCATGCGCTGCACGTCGCCGTGACAGGTGGCGCACGCTGTGGCCCCGAGAGCCTTGATATGGCGCTGGTGGGGGAAATGGGCGTGTCGGGCGAGGTAGTGCACCCGGACCCATTCGACCGGCTTCTTCTCGCTCCAGGCCTGCCGCAGCTTCTTGATCTCGGTCTGATGCGAGCTGTCGCTGCCGCCGATGACGAGATGACAGCCCATGCAGGTCTGCACTGAGGGGATCCCTGGCTCAGACGACACCGTGACCGAATAGTGGCAGTACTGGCACTGCATCTTGTACTGACCGGCGTGGATGTCGTGGCGGAAGAAGATCGGCTGGCGCGGTCCCTTGAGGGAGCCGGTGTCGGAGGCGGAGAGGACCGGGGCTACGATGGAGTCCGCCACCGTCTTGGCCTGCTGTGCGTAAGGGGGAACTCCGCCGAGCGTGAGGAAGGCAGCAACGCCTCCGGCCGCAACGCCACCGACGACGTATGCCAGCTTACGCATTCATCAACTCACCGCTGAGGAAGAGCCCTGTTCGTGAAACGATTCACTAGCCGCGGGAAGAAGCGGCGTCCCCATCGTGGTAACGCGCGCGAAGTATAGTCCACACATCCGATTACACAACCCGAGCGTAATGGATATTCCGACTAATTCAGTCGGTTTCGATCTCGTCCGATCCCGGAGCCTGCGCCCGCGGTGCGCGGCGAAGGGTTGGCCGCTCCCCGATCCACTCCGCCTTGCGTCGGGCCAGGCTGAGAAACGCATCTACCACCCGGCGGTCATCGAGCTCCAGCCAGCACCACTTCACCGGACCGGTCCGTTGACCCTCGAGGATCGCGCGCGCCAGGGCCCCTGCCACCTTGGTACCCTTGGAGAGACGGTTTTCCTCGCTCTCCGACAAGGTAAAGGTCACGTCGACACCGCCCCGCATGAAATGCAACCAGCACAGCTTTCGGTTGCCGATGGCGTACTCCCAGGCCCACTGCCAGGTGGGACCCATGAACCGGACCTGCTCGGAGGCGCCCTCGATCCCCAGCAGACCGGCGCGCAAGACCCGAAAGCGTCCCGCAATAGTGGCCGGCAGATCGTTCAGCGGAGCGGTGGAAACCGGCTCTTCCGCCTCGTTGACGTAGAGGTTGGAGGTCCAGTAAGCGCTCGACCGTCCCATCAGGATTCTCCTCGCGGACTCCGCTCCAGGTAGCGAACCACCTCAATGCCCATGGCGCGCAACAATGATGATTCCCGTCCATCCAGTCCGGCGCGAAAGACGATCTCCCGGAAGGAGCGCATGACGCTTTCGGGCCGCCGGGTCTTGAAGAAGTCGATGGCCCAGAGGGCTCCGGTCCAGTCGGTAAAGAGCTCTTCCAGCTGGGCCGATGTGGCGGGCTCCGCCTGATTGCGCGGCGGCTTGATCGGGACGCGCTCCCCACCGCGGGCGTTCCAGGTCTCGTAGGCCATGATCGCCACCGCCTGCGCCAGGTTAAGCGAGCGGTGGCCGGGATCGGTCGGGATGGTGACCAGGGCGCTGCACAGGTCCAGCTCGGAATTGGTCAGGCCGCTATCCTCCCGGCCGGCGACGATCGCAACCGGGCCGGCGGCTGCTTCCTCCAGCATCGCCGCGGCCGCCTCGCGGGGCCGCAGCACCCGGCGCTTGGCCGCGCGTTCGCGGGCGGTCAGCACCGCCGTAAACACACAGTCGGCGAGGGCCTCCTCCAGGGTGTCGAGGAGCTCGATGTTCGCGACGAAATCCGCCGTGTTGTGGGCGATACCTTCGATCCGGTAAGGGTCGAAGACCTCGGGCTTCACCAGCCGCATCCGCTCGATTCCGAAGTTCTTCGCGATTCGGACCGAGCTGGCGATGTTCACGATGTCCTGTGGGTTGACCAGGACCAGAATGGGAGCGGGGACGCGGGGCGGCGGGCTCGCCGGGATCACGCCTCTCCCAAAAATGACAGGTCGTACTTCTTGGCCTTCAACCCCGCGGCGATGCCCGACTTCTCGACCGCCTTCATGTAGGCCTCCTTGGGCTCGACCAGCTTGGCGTCCACCAGGTCCATGAGCGCGTCATTGAGGGTGACCATCCCGGTCTTGCGGTTGGTCTGCATGATGGAGGGAATCTGGAAGGTCTTGCCTTCGCGGATCAGGTTGGAGACCGCCGGAATGGTCAACAGAATCTCGCGGGCCGCCACTCGCCCGCCACCGATTTTCTTGCAGAGCGTCTGGGCAATGACCCCCCGCAACGACTCCGACAGCATCACCCTGACCTGCGACTGCCGGTCGGGCGGGAACTGATCGATGATCCGGTCGATGGTGGAAGCAGCCGTGGTGGTGTGCAGCGTGCCGAAGACCAGGTGTCCCGTCTCCGCGGTCTCGATGGCGATGGATACGGTCTCGAGGTCGCGCATTTCCCCAACGAGGATGATGTCCGGGTCCTCCCGGAGCGCCGCGCGGAGGGCGTGCTTGAAGGATCGGGTGTGGACCCCGACCTGGCGCTGGGTCACCAGGCACTTCTTGCTGGGGTGAACGAACTCGATCGGGTCTTCGATCGTGATGATGTGGTCGGTACGGGTGCGATTGATGAGATCGACGAGTCCTGCCAGGGTCGTGCTCTTGCCCGAACCGGTCGGCCCGGTGACGACCACCAGGCCCTTCGTGAGGTAGCAGAGGTTCTGGACTTCCCGGCTCAACCCCATCTCGTCCGCGGTGCGGATCTGATTGGGGATCACCCGGAACACGGCCATGGGGCCATAGCGGTCCCGGCCCGCGTTGCAGCGGAAGCGGGCTACCCCGGTGATCTCATAAGCCCAGTCGGTATCGCCCCCTTCCCGGAACTCGCCCAGCTCCTTCGAGGTCATGATGCTCACCAGCATCGCGTCCAGCTTGTCGGCGGTGAGCGGCGGATGTGACTGGCGGGCCAGCTCTCCATGATTGCGAAGCATGGGCGGCTCACCGGTGCGCAGATGCAAGTCGGACGCACCGGATTCCACCAGGTTGCGGAAAAGCGCCTCGAGCTCTGCCCGGGCACCCGCCAGATCCTGAGCCTGGCGAGCGACTGGAGCCGGGACCGCTGAAGGCATCCCGGCGGCTCCCTCCCGGGCTGCTGTGCCCACCGGCCGTACCATGGCGTTCCCCCCGTTTCCCGCCTTCAGCTCGACTTGCACCTCCCCACTCGGTGACCGATAGGCGAACGACACCGGTCCGGCGGATCCCAGCTTGGCCGCGGTGTCCGGAGACGCGATCTCGCGGAGCAAGCCCTGGATCTGGGTATCGCTGAGTGGCTCACGGGTCAGCGGTCTGACCCCGCCATTCTGAATGAGAGAGGCGGGTTTGCCGACGGCGAGGTGGAGCGCGTCCGCCCGCTGATCGTGCATTACCTGTATGAGCTTATCTAATCGTGCCAATGTCGGTCTCAGTCGAGAGGACGGATGAGGCGAACGAAAGACTTGTTGAAGTAACGGGTGAGATCATTGGTCCAGACGGTAAAGAAGGCCCCTGGCGTGTTGACGTAGTCGAGGGCCCGGGCGCGAGAAGGAGGAAGCTCGAAGGTGGAGCGCCCCCGGTACTCCGCTCCGGTAGCGAGTGCAACCTCCAGGGCCACCAGCCGGGCCGCCGTGGCGCGGGCGGGATCGCTCATTGGTGACTGGTCCCGACAGGAGACAACCGCGACCTGGGCCTTGGAGACGAACGCCACTTCGCCTTGCTGAAGGGTGAGGGCGAAGAATGGCTCGGCCCGGTTGAG
Source organism: uncultured Gemmatimonadales bacterium (assembly GCA_963846435.1). Lineage (GTDB taxonomy): Bacteria > Gemmatimonadota > Gemmatimonadetes > Gemmatimonadales > GWC2-71-9 > CAVVWJ01. Next base: position 149,724 of record CAWJVX010000003.1, read on the forward strand.
CATGTCGAGCGGGCTCTCGGTGTCCGGTGGGAATACCGTGCGAGACACCAAATGCAGATCGCCCTCCAACACGACACCATCGGCCAGCACCACCTCGACCGATACCCGCTGGGTAGCTCCCCAGTCGTTCATTGAATTGTTCGGCGCATGATGCCGGAAACTGAACGGAGCAAGCCAGTTGCGGCAAGTGCCACGGAGCCTCAACCGCGGATCTCGACTCCCGCTCTTCGCTCGATCAGCCGGATGGCTTCCACGTGATCTGCTGCCTCGCCCAACTCGGTCCGCGCCTGGCTCAGGAGCCGGCCCGCCAGATCGAGGATTGGCCCCTCGACGTCGACTTCCTTCAGGAAAGTACGGGCGATCCCGACATCCTTGTCGAGCAGCGCGAGCCGGAACGTTCGGGGCCAACGGCCGGTGAGCACCCGCTCGGGGACCAGCGATTCGCTGACGAAAGACCGCCCGCTGGATGCGTTCAACACCTCGACCGCGGTGCGGGCCAGAACCCCGGCTTTGACCAGTGCCGCCAGCCCTTCGCCCACGGCGAAGAGATTTACCGCCAGCAGCGCATTGTTGACCGCTTTCATCGCGTGGCCCGCGCCGACCGGACCGAGGTGCTCGATCCGTTTTCCGAACGCGGAGAGCACCGGCCGGGCCCGGGCGAAGGCACCCTCGTCTCCACCAACCATCACGGTGAGCGTGCCCGCCTCGGCACCGCTGACCCCGCCGCTCACCGGCGCATCCGCGAAGGCGACGCCTCGCTGGGCCAGCCGTTGAGCGATGCGGCGAGACGTTCCCGGATCTCCAGAGGTACAATCGATCAGAAGGGCGCCACGCTCGAGGCCCGCCTCCAGGCCATCAGGACCATCCAGCAGCGTTTCCACTTCCCGGGAGGTGGGGAGACAGGTGATGACCACTTCGGCTCCCAAGGCCGCATCCCGGGGCACGGCCGCCGCACGAGCTCCGTGGCGCCGCGCGAATTCGGTGGCCCGGCTACCGGTCCGGTTCCAGACGGTGAGCGAGCCCCGTTCGGCCAGATGCGCAGCCATAGGGGTGCCGATGGCGCCCAATCCGAGAAAACCCACGCGCATCAGTCGAGGCCAGGTGGGCCGAGGTGGGGCGACATTGAGTGGTCGAGGTACGACGAGTAGACTTCCTGCTTCATCCGCCCATCGAACACGTCCTGTGGTGCCGGACTCATCGTGTCGAATCTCGCGTGAGTGAATGGGTCGAAGATGGCCGCACCGCCAGCCCACGCCAAGGGTGACCATGCCGGTCCGTTCGCTCCTGCCCCGTGTCATGCTTGCCGCGCTCGGTGCCTGCCTGGTGCTGTTCATCGTCGGCCCACTGCTTCGCCTGTTGTTCTTTGCGTCGCCCGAGAGCCTGGGCGCGGCCCTGCGCGACACCGAGCTGCGCGACTCGATCGTGCTCACGGTTTTCACCGCCAGCCTGGCCACCCTCATCGCAGCGCTGTTCGGGGTACCGCTGGCCTACCTGCTCGCCCGGCGGAACTTTCCTGGTCGGCGGCTGGTACAGGGGCTGATCGAGCTGCCGGTGGTGGTTCCCCACCCGGTCGCCGGTATCGCGCTGCTGCTCTTCCTGGGACGGCGGTCCGAGGTGGGGGGCGCGTTGGCCCATCTCGGCCTCGAATTCGTGAGCCATGTTCCCGGCATCGTCGCGGCGATGCTGTTCGTCTCCGCCCCCATCCTGGTGAGCGGGGCGCGGGAAGCGTTCCGGAGCGTCGATCCCCAGCTGGAGCGGGTAGCTCGCACGCTGGGCGACACCGGGTGGGGTGCCTTCAGGCGGGTGACCCTTCCGCTCGCCGGACGGGGCGTGCTCGCGGGCTCCATCCTGGCGTGGTCCCGCAGTGTCAGCGAGTTCGGGTCGATCGTAATCCTCACCTACAACCCCAAGGTCGCGAGCATCTACATCTTCGACCGGTTCACCGCCTTCGGGCTTCAGGCGGCGGTGCCCGCCGCGGTCATTCTCCTGCTGGTTGCGCTGACGGTGCTGGTGGTGGTTCGGGTGCTACAGCCCGAGGAGCGGCAGTGATCCGGCTGGAAAACCTCCACGTGCGGGTGGGCACCTTCGATCTTCGGGACATCTCGCTCGAGGTGCCGAAGGGTGGTTATGCCCTCATCATCGGACCCACCGGGTCGGGTAAGACCACGCTCCTGGAGGCCATAGCCGGCCACGCCAGACTCAAGACCGGACGCGTCTTCATGCACGACGACGAAGTGACCGACCTCCCCCCCGAGCGCCGCGGGCTCGGGTTCGTCTACCAGCAGTACCACCTGTTCCCCCACCTGAGTGTGCGGGACAACATCGGCTATGGGATCGGACGCGCCGGGGGCAAGCGGGACGGCATCAGTCCGGCCGCCCGAATAGCCGAGCTGGCGGACATGCTCGCCATCGAGCCTCTGCTCGATCGCCCGGTGCGCGGCCTGAGCGGCGGTGAGCAGCAACGGGTGGCGCTGGCCCGGGCGTTGGCTCCGCGACCCTCGATCCTCCTGCTGGACGAGCCGTTCGCGGCGGTGGACCCGTCCACCCGCCAGGTGCTGCGCCGCGAGCTGAGGGAGCTGCATGAGCGGGAGGGGATCACCACCCTTCAGGTGACCCACGATTTCGACGAGGCACTCCGGCTGGGCGATCTGGTGGCGGTGCTGTCCGAAGGCCGAATAGCCCAGAGCGGAACCCCGGAGGAGGTGTTCCGCTATCCCAACTCGGCGTTCGTGGCCCGCTTCGTCGGCACCGGCAACGTGATCGCGGGAGTGGTCGAGCGAACCGAGCCGGCCACCGTACCGGGCTCGTTCCGGGGCCGGTTCCGCGGCGGCTCGCTGGTCCTGGATGTGGTCGCCGAGCGCGAAGGGCCGGTCCACGCGATCGTTCGACCGGAAGACATCGTCCTGAGTCTCACCCATCACCCCGGCTCCGCCCGCAACCACATGGATGGCCGGGTCGTCCGGCTGGAACGGATCGGGCCGGTCACCCTGGTCCACCTGGACGTGGGGCGGCCCTTGATCGCGTCGCTCACCACCCAGTCGGTCGGGGAAATGGAGCTCAGGAGCGGTACGCCGGTGGTCGTAGCGTTCAAAGCAACCGCAATCCTTCTGGTGTAAGCTCCATCCTATGCCGGCTCGCATCCTCCATGTCGATCTCGATGCCTTCTTCGTCGAGGTGTGCCGCCAGCGCCATCCCGAGCTGCGCGAGATCGAGCTGCTGGTGGTCGGGGGCAGACGGGATCAGCGCGGAGTGGTGCAGTCGGCCTCCCACGCGGCCAGGCGCTTCGGCATTCACGCCGGCATGCCCATCGCCGAAGCGGTGAGGCTCTGCCCCCAGGCCACGTTCTTTCAAGGCGCCTTTACCCACTACCGCAGCGCCTCCTTGGAGGTGCGGCGGATACTGGACGACTTTTCGCCCACCGTGGTGATGTCCTCGCTGGACGAGGCCTACCTCGACTTTGGCGGGACCGAGCGGCTTTACCCCACCTCATTGCTCCCGGTGGCGGAGCAGCTCCGGGATCGGGTGAAACAGGATACCGGACTCGATTGCAGTGTAGGCATCGGACCCAACCGGATGATTGCCAAGCTGGCATCCGATTGTGCCAAGCCGCGGGGTCTGATGGAAGTGCGGGCCGGCTGGGAAACCGGGTTCCTTGCCGGGCTCTCGCTGCGCGCGCTGCCGGGGGTGGGACCCAAGACCGCGGAGCGGTGGGCCGAGCTCGGGCTGGTGGAGGTGTATCAGGTCCAGCGGATGGAAGAGCGCGCGCTGGAACGGCTCATCGGCCCCGATGCCCGACCGCTCAAGCTCAGAGCGCAGGGCCTGGGTGGAACAACCCTGAGTGCCCACCGGCTGCCCAAGTCGGTAAGCCGGGAAACCACGATCTCCTACGATGTCCGGGATCCGGCGGAGCTGGAGCGGATCCTCGCCCTGCTCACGGCTCGCGTCGCCGCGCAGCTGCGTGATGAACAGATCCTGACCCGGGCGGTGACGATGAAGCTGCGCCACGACGATTTCCGCACGGTCACCCGGCGGCAGACCCTGGAAACGGCCACCGACCTCGACGCGGAGCTCTATCTCGCGGCCCGGGCACTCTTCCGGGGTGCATTCGAGGAGGTAAGGCGACGCGACCGGGGGGTCCGCCTGATCGGCATCGCCGCGACCAACCTCGGCACCACGGAGGAGCCGGATCTCTTCGAGCGCCCCGAACGGAGCCGGTTGCGCCGGCTCACCGCGGCGGTAGACAAGGTGCGGGGGAAGTTCGGCTTCGACTCGGTCACCTCCGCCACCATTCTGGAGCTGCGTCAGCGGCGGCCGAAGCGCTGATCAGGGGACCCGCAGGTCCCGGCTTTCAAACCGGAGCCCGACGGTGCCGTCAGGAGCCACGACGCTGGGGCCGAGATCCCGGAAGGCTGCAACCCGGCCACCACTCGCCCGGCCCTGCACCGTGCTGTTTTGATAGAGGCGGTAGTACCCCAGAAACACCCGCCGTGCCCCGGGGCGCACCGCGCAGCCACAGTCCAGCGCTCCTTCCAGACCTGCATTCACCCTCACCCGCAGCAGGTCCTCGCTCGCATTGGTGATCAGCGGCGCGAAGTAGTTCCCGTCCCGCCCCCGTGCCACTGCACTCCGTCGGGTTGTCCCCCAGGTACCGCGCTCCACCACCGACCCACGCAGCTCTTCTCCCATGGGCCGGCCGTCAGCAGAGAGCGGCCGATCGAGCTCCCACGCGGCAACCAGCGTCTTTCCCCACGGCGTACCCACGCGTACCGAAGTGGCGGGCTGAATCATTCGCGGCGCGTCGTCGCCCACGGTGAGGCGCACCGGGCCCGCGAGCCGGTTGGTGAACTCGATGCGGGGACGGGCAAGGAAATACAGCCCACCCAGCGTCACAGCCACGAGCAGGACGAACAGCAGCAGAGGGCCGCGGGAAGGCCGCCGGCGGCGAGGCTGCAGGACGGCCGCGTCCGTCTTGGGCAAGGTCACAGGAGCTCCAGGCAACGGTGTTGGACCATGAAAGCGGATCGGGTTCGATCAAGCCAGAGCTGCCCGGAGGAGGATCTGAGTGACCGCGTCCCGACCCTCGTCTCCGCTCAAGAACTCCGGCCGGATGCGCGGGCGCGCGACGCGAAACGCCGGGAGATCGGAATAGCGCACCTGCACGGTAACGCGCGGGAAGCTGGAGGAGAACAGACGCTCATATTCCCAGACCCGGAGCCGGTTGAGGTTGCTGCCTGGGTTCAGGAACCTCCGCCACGACCTCTCGGAATAACACAGCATTTCGAATGGGTACTTGAAAAAATGATCGCGCAGATCGACGAAGTGAAAATGCTGGCCGCCCGGTGCGGTGACCCGGGCCAGCTCCTCCACAACATCAGCGAGACCATCGACGTGCTCCAGTACCGAATTCGAGAGAACCAGGTCGACCGGGGCGCCGCCGTTCGACAGGTACGCGCCTAGCGGGGCATGGATGACGGTGAGCCACTCGGGAGCAGGCACCGCCCGGGGACCCGAAGTGTCGAGAAAAGGCCCGGCTGCCGATGCGAGCGCGTCCGTGACCGGCAATGGAGCGACGTAGGGATCTACCAATACCACGTGTCTGGCGCCCGCCCGAAGCAGCTCCACAGCCACGTCGAACCGGCCACCGTAGCCAAAGATCAGAACCCGCCGACCCACGACCGTTTCTCCCGCACCGTCGATTGCGTCCATGAAGCGCCGGGTTGCCGCGGCCGGAGCACTGGTCTCGATGCCGGCCCGAATGATGAGGCCTCGGTGGAGCAGTAGATGCACCACCCGGTCGGGCAGGTAATGGCGCACGACGCGTAAGGCCAGGTAGTCAACGGGACCCACTGAGCAATTCCTCACGAAGAGTTGGGTCGAGACAAGCCCAGATCAAGCTAACCGCGCCACCGACGGGAGCCGGTAACCTCTGCCCTGGGACAGGATTAGCGGTGAGAGCACGATGTACCAGAAATCGTGCCCAACATGCAGAGAATTGTGCCGATCTCGACCCCACTTGCTTGATTTTCGCACATGTGTTGGCCAGATCCTACCGTTTACGCACGATTGTCTTGACAGTCGCTCGACCAGCCCGTATACTGTTCGGAGATGGCCACGACCGAACCGTTTGTCGACTGGAGTCCCATGCGTCAGCCGCCCGCTGTTTCCCTTTCGCCAGCCGCCATTCCGGCGGCGGTCCAGCGAAATCGACGCCTGCCACCGATCGAACCGCCAGGCCCCTGGTCTGAGTAAACCGTGCTCACCCGATGCCCCTGCGTTCGATCCTCCGACGCAGGGGCGTCTTCTTTAACCGGAACCTCGAACACCGAGAAAGCCCATGGCGACCACCGCGCGGCCCAGCGCTCCAGTTCGTGTTTCACCGAGCAGCGAAGTGCAGAAGGTCCTCGAGTTGATCGAGCAGAAGAAGATCCAGGTCGTGGATGTGAAGTTCTGCGACCTGCCGGGCACCTGGCAGCATTTCTCCATTCCCGCTGCCACGCTCGACGAGGCCATGATCCGCGAGGGGCTCGGCTTCGATGGGTCGTCCATCCGCGGGTTCCAGGCGATCAACGAGAGCGACATGCTCCTGTTGCCCGACGTCTCCACCGCCTTCGTGGACCCGGTCCTCTCGGTGCCGACGCTCTCGCTCACCTGCGACATCTATGACCCGCTGACGCTCGAGCCCTATTCCCGGGACCCACGGTTCATCGCGTTCAAAGCCGAGGAGTACCTCAAGACCACCGGCATTGCGACCACCTCGTACTGGGGGCCGGAGGCGGAATTTTTCATCTTCAACTCGGTGCGGTTCGATCAGACCGCCAACGAGGGGTACTACCATATCGATTCGGAGGAAGGAGTCTGGAACTCGGGCCGGAACGGGGTGCCCAACCTGGGCCACCGTCCTCGGCACAAGGAGGGGTACTTCCCGGTGCCACCGGTCGACCGACTGCAGGATGTGCGGTCCAAGATCATGCTGGCGCTGATCGAGGCCGGTGTTCCGGTGGAAGTGCAGCACCACGAGGTGGCCACGGCGGGGCAGGCGGAAATCGACTTCCGGTTCGGGACGCTGGTCCAGACCGCGGACCGGCTCCTGGTCTACAAGTACATCGTGAAGAATGTCTGCCATAACCTGGGGCTGACGGCGACGTTCATGCCCAAGCCGCTCTTTGGGGATAATGGCTCGGGCATGCACGTGCATCAGTCCCTCTGGAAGGGCGACAAGCCGCTGTTCTACGACGAGAACGGGTATGCCCTGCTCTCCGAGACCGCCCGGCACTATATCGGCGGACTGATCGCGCATGCGCCGGCGCTGTTGGCCATCTGCGCCCCGACCACCAACAGCTACCGGCGGCTGGTGCCCGGTTTCGAAGCACCGGTCAACCTGATGTACTCGGCCCGCAACCGGTCGGCGATCTGCCGGATTCCGTGCTACTCGAGCAGCCCCAAGGCGCGCCGGATCGAGTTCCGGGCACCCGATCCGACGGCGAATCCATACCTGGCCTTCTCCGCGCTGCTCATGGCCGGACTCGACGGCATCAAGCGGAAGCTGGAGCCGCCCGCGCCAATCGACGAGGACCTATACGAGCTGCATGACGAGCGGAAAGCCGGCATCAAGATGGTGCCCGGCTCACTCGCCGAGTCGGTGACAGCACTCGAAGCGGACCACCAGTTCCTGCTCGAAGGGGATGTCTTCACGCCCGATGTGCTGGAGACTTGGATCTCGCTGAAGCGCGCCAAGGACATCGCGCCGGTGAATCTTCGGCCGCACCCGTACGAGTTCTTGCTGTACTACGACGCGTGACTCAGTCGCGAGTCGCAAGTCGACCGTTTCCCTGACGTTTGGCTCGTGACTCGTGACTCGGACTTGTCGACCTCGTGACTCGTGACTCGTGACTTTCTAACGGAGCTTTCAGTGGAAAAAATCAACGCCGCCGACACGGCCTGGATGCTGATCTCGACCGCGCTCGTCCTGCTCATGACTCCCGCACTGGCCTTCTTTTACGGTGGGCTGGTGCGGAACAAGAACTCGCTCAACACCATGATGATGAGCTTCGTGGCGCTGGGCGTGGTCGGGGTGACCTGGGCTATCGCGGCCTACAGTCTGGCCTTCAGCGAGGGTGGCCCGCTACTCGGCGGCCTAGCCAACGCCGGGCTGTCAGGAGTAGGCACCGAGGCCAAGGGCACCATCCCGCACGTGCTCTTCATGGTCTACCAGGCCACCTTCGCCATCATCACCGCGGCGCTGATCTCGGGTGCCGTGGTCGAGCGGATGCGATTTGGACCCTATGTCGCGTTCATCACGCTCTGGACCCTGTTTGTCTACGCCCCCGTGGCGCACTGGGTCTGGGGCGGCGGGTGGCTGATGACCCGGGGCGTGCTCGACTTTGCGGGAGGCACGGTGGTGCACATCAATGCCGGTGTGTCGGCGCTGGTGGCCGCGCTCGTGCTCGGCTCCCGCAAGGACTACGGACGGCAGGCGGTGCTGCCGCACAACGTGCCCTTCGTCCTCCTTGGGGCGGGGCTCCTGTGGTTCGGGTGGTTCGGCTTCAACGGCGGCAGCGCGCTCGCGGCCAACGAGCTCGCCGGCCTGGCCTTTACGAACACCTTCCTGGCCCCGGCAGCGACGCTGGTGGCTTGGACCCTGTTGGACTACTTCCGGACCGGTCGAGCCACCGCCGTCGGCGCGGCCACCGGAATCGTGGTGGGGCTGGTAGCCATCACGCCGGCCGCGGGGTTCGTCAGCCCAGCCAGCGCCCTCCTTCTCGGCGCCGTGGCGGCCTTGCCCAGTTACTTCGTCATCGCCGTCCGCTCCCGCACGCGGATCGACGACTCGCTCGACGTCTTCGCCGGCCACGGGGTAGGCGGACTCACTGGCGCTCTGCTGACCGGCGTGCTGGCCCAGAAGGTCTGGAACTCCGCCGGCAACGACGGCCTGCTACACGGCAACCCCGGGCAGCTTGGCATTCAGGCGCTCGGCTGCCTCAGCGCCGCGCTGTATGCCGGGATCATGACATTCGTGATCCTCAAGGGCCTCGCCCTGGTCATGTCCCTGCGGGCGGTACCCCGCGTCGAGGGCGTTGGAATGGACGTGAGCCAGCACGGCGAGGAGGCCTACGCCAGCGGTGAAGGATCGATCCTGGTGCCCCCCGAGGCGGCGCTCACTCCCGAGCCGCTGCCCTCGCTGACTCCACAAGTCGCGTCGCGATGATGGAAGGCTATGGGCTATGGGCTATGGGCTATGGGCTAATCCGAGTGGATCCTCAGCTCTCACGAATAGGGCATGGTCCCCGTCGCAGCCCATAGCCCATAGCCCATAGCCATCTCTTAAGGAGATCGAAGATCATGAAACTGATTGTAGCCATCATCCGACCCGACCGCCTCAACGAGGTGCTGGAGGCGCTTTACCGGGCCGAAGTCCGCGGCCTCACCGTCTCCCGGGTGCTGGGGCACGGCGGAGAGACCGAACGGGTCGAGACCTACCGCGGCACTACCGTGAAAGTGGACTTGCAGGAGAAGGTGCGCCTCGAGATCGGGGTCTCCGAGCCGTTCGTGGAGATCACCGTCAAGGCCATCCTCGGCAGCGCCCGCACCGGCGACGTGGGCGACGGCAAGATCTTCGTCCTCGACGTGGGCCAGGTTTACCGCATCAGAACCGGGCAGCAGAACGAGGCCGCTGTCACCCCGGCGGTGGCGGCGGTAGGCGGGTAGGGGGTAGGCGGGTAAGAAGGGGTCACCCTGAGGAGCGGTAGCGACGAGGGGGCCAGAACTCCAATTGAGTTTCGGCCCCTTCGCCTCGCTCAGGGTGACAGTTACCCCCTTACGCGCCTACCCGCTTACCCGCTTCCCCCTACATTCCACTGATGTCCCACAAACTCAAGAGCAGCGCCATCACCCAAGGCGTGCAGCGCGCCCCGAACCGTGCCATGCTACGCGCCGTCGGCTTTGGCGACGGCGACTTCGACAAGCCCATCGTCGGCATAGCAAACGCGTACAGCACCATTACGCCGTGCAACGCCGGACTCGATTTGCTCGCGCGCGAGGCGGAGGCTGCGGTGCGGGAGGCCGGCGGAATGCCCCAGCTCTTCGGTACCGTCACGGTGAGCGATGGCATTTCGATGGGTACCGAGGGGATGAAGTACTCCTTGGTTTCTCGCGAGGTCATCGCCGACTCGATCGAGACGGCCTGCGGCGCCCAAAGCATGGATGGTGTCATCGCCGTAGGCGGATGCGACAAGAACATGCCCGGCGCCATGATCGCGATTGCTCGGATGAACATCCCCGGCATCTTCGTCTATGGCGGCACAATCAAGCCTGGGCACTACGCCGGGCACGATCTCACGGTGGTGAGTGCCTTCGAGGCAGTGGGGCAGCACAGCGCCGGCAAGATCGATGACCGGGAGCTGCTCGAGGTCGAGCGCAGGGCGTGCCCCGGGAAGGGCTCCTGCGGCGGGATGTTCACCGCCAACACCATGTCATCGGTGTTCGAGGCCATGGGGATGAGCCTGCCGTATTCCTCGACCATGGCCGCAGAGGACGCGGAGAAAGCCACCAGTGCCGGGCGCTCGGCGGCGGCCCTGGTGGAGGCAATTCGGAAGCGGATTCTTCCGCGGCAAATACTCACCCGCCAGGCATTCGAGAATGGGATCGCCGTGGCCATGGCCATCGGTGGATCCACCAATGCGGTGCTGCACCTCCTCGCCATTGCCCGCGCGGCGGGCGTGCCACTCGACCTCGACGACTTCGAAACGATTCGGGAGCGGGTACCGGTTCTCTGCGACCTCAAGCCATCGGGGAGGTTCGTAGCCACCGACCTCCACCGCGCCGGCGGAATACCCCAGGTGATGAGGATGCTGCTGGACCACGGCCTCCTGCATGGCAACGCACTCACCATCACAGGGGAGACCATCGCCCAGGTGCTTCGGGAGGTGCCCAGCGAGCCGGCGCGCAATCAGGAGGTCATCCGGCCATGGGACCGCCCCATGTACCCGCAGGGCCACCTGGCGGTTCTGCGCGGCAACCTCGCCCCGGAGGGGTCGGTGGCCAAGATCACCGGGGTAAAAACGCCCACCATGACCGGGCCGGCGCGAGTCTTCGACTCGGAGGAAAGCTGCCTCGAGGCAATTCTCGCGGGAGCGATTCGCGCGGGAGACGTGATCGTGATTCGCTACGAGGGCCCCAAAGGTGGCCCCGGAATGCGGGAGATGCTCGCGCCGACGTCCGCGATCATCGGTGCCGGCCTGGGCGACTCGGTAGGGTTGATCACCGACGGCCGATTTTCAGGAGGGACCTACGGTATGGTGGTGGGGCACGTTGCGCCGGAGGCGGCAGCTGGGGGAGCCATTGCGCTGGTGCAGGATGGCGATCAAATAACGATCGATGCCCGGCGCCGGCTGCTCCAGCTGGACGTGCCTGACGCGGAGCTCGCCCGCCGCCGGTCCGCCTGGATTCCTCCCAAACCGCGGTATACGGCGGGTGTCCTGCACAAGTATGCCAAGCTGGTCTCGAGCGCGAGTCTGGGCGCCGTAACCGATCTATAGGGCAGGCTCCACCGCTCCACCCCACAAGACCAGCCTCGCGATCTCCGCTCCCATCTCGCTGGTGCTGAGCGTCCGCTCACCTGGGCGGGCGATATCCGGCGTCCGCGCCCCTGCCGCCAGCACCGCCGCGATCGCCTGCTCGACCCCGCCGGCTGCCTCGGAGAGCCCCAGCCCGTGGCGCAGAAGCATCGCGGCCGAAGCGATAGCCCCGATGGGGTTGGCGACTCCCCGGCCAGCCAGGTCCGGCGCCGAGCCATGAACCGGCTCGAACAGTCCCGGACCCTCCCCGAGCGAGGCGGAGGGCAGTAGCCCGAGTGAGCCGGCGAGCACCCCCGCCTCATCACTCAGAATGTCGCCGAACAGATTCTCGGTAAGCAGCACGTCGATCGAGGACGGATCGGAGATCAGCCGCATCGCTGCGTAGTCCACGTAGAGGTGCTCCAGCCGAACATCGGGATATTCGGCCCCAAGCCTGCTCACCGTGTCCCGCCAGAGCTGGGAAACCTCGAGCACGTTCGCCTTGTCAACCGAGGTGAGGCTGCCTCGCCGCTCCCGCGCCGAGCGAAAGGCCACCCGCGCCACCCGCTCGATCTCCTCCACCCCATAACGCAGGGTATTGACCGCGCTGCGCTCATCCCGGCCACGGGGCTCACCGTAGTAGAGACCTCCGGTGAGCTCTCGGACGATCAGGAGATCCACCCCATCCAATCGCTCGGCCCGCAGCGGGGACACGTGCCGCAAAGCAGGGTGCACCGCCACCGGCCTCAGATTGGCGTAGACGCCGAGGAGCTTCCGCAGCGCCAGTAGACCGGCCTCGGGCCGCTGATCTCCGCTTGCCCTGGCCAGCGCGGGGCTGCCGACCGCGCCGAGCAGAACCGCGTCCGCCTTCAGCACGGCATCCCGGGTTCGGTCGGGCAGCGCCGTACCCGCTTCGGCGACTCCGGCCGCTCCGACGGCGTATTCGGTGGTCCGAATCCGAAATCCATAGAGATCGGCTACGGCGGTCAGCACCTTCACCGCCTCGGCGGTGACCTCGGGCCCGATCCCATCGCCGGGCAAGACCGCGATCGCGAATTCTTTCATGATGCCGAGCGTCGAAGCTCGAAGGCGGTAATGCGGGGCGCCTGCAGGAGGGTTCGTCCGATCTCGTCGAGGCCTTGCAACAGCATCTCCCGCCGGTACTCCTCGATCTCGAAGCTGGCCCGGAACCCTCCGGCATCACTCACTGCTCGAAATTGGAGATCTACGGTGACCTCGTACCCCGCCGTGGCGGCACAGCGCTGAAACAACTCGCTTACAGCCGTTTCAGGCAGGACCACGGGAAGCAGCCCGTTCTGCATGCAGTTCGCGTAGAAGATGTCGGCGAATGACGGCGCGATGATGGCGCGGAAGCCGAAGTCCGCCAGCGCCCATGGCGCATGCTCGCGTGAGGAGCCACAACCGAAGTTCGCACCGGTGAGCAGAACCGTCGCCCCGTGCGACTCGGCTCGATTGAGCTCGAACTCGGGATTGGCAGAGCCGTCGCTCCGGTAGCGCCAATCGTGGAACAGGAACGCGCCGAAGCCGGACCGCTCGATCCGTTTCAGAAATTGTTTCGGAATGATCTGATCGGTGTCGATGTTGGCTCGGCGGAGCGCCGCGACCCGTCCGGTGTGCGAAACAAAGGGCTGCATGGCTTCCTTAATTGTTATGCATGCGAAGGCGGGCGCCGCCGACGAAACTAGCTTTAAGTGATAAACGTAACTCTATTCAGTGCTTTAGCTTATAAGGTGGAACTCAGGTGCTTTCTCCACCTGTATAGCGCTATCAATCGGTCTCTTCTGTGAACCGGAGCCGCCGGTATATGCCCGCACGTCGACCAGACATCCCGCGATCGCTGCTGCTGCCGCCATCGCCGGACTCATCAAGTGCGTGCGTCCTCCCCTTCCCTGCCGACCCTCGAAGTTCCGGTTCGAGGTCGAGGCGCAGCGCTCACCGGGACCGAGTACATCCTCGTTCATCCCCAGGCACATCGAGCATCCGGGATTACGCCATTCGAATCCTGCATCGGTAAAGATCCGGTCCAACCCTTCCCGCTCTGCTGCCGCCTTGACCTGGCGCGAGCCCGGCACGACCATCGCGCGCACCCCGCTCGCCACTCTTCGACCCCGCGCGACCCGAGCAGCCTCGCGCAGATCTTCGATTCGTGCATTGGTGCATGAGCCGAGAAACACCCGGTCTATCTTGAGACCCTGGAGCGGGGTGCCGGGCCGGAGGTCCATGTACTCGAGCGCGCGCTGCCACGATTGGCGGTCAGCATCCGAGTTGGCCTCGCGCGGGTCCGGAACCCGGCCGGTAATGTCGGTGGTCATGCCGGGACTGGTGCCCCAGGTGACCTGAGGCTGCACGCCGCTGGCATCGAGCGTGACGTGCCGGTCGAAGCGCGCATTCGCGTCGCTCCCGAGCGCGCTCCATGCGCTCACGGCGCGCGCCCACTCCCTGCCCGCCGGAGCCTCGCGCCGCCCCGCCAGGTAGGCCAGCGTCTTGCCATCGGGCGCGATCATGCCGGCCCGGGCCCCAGCCTCGATGGACATGTTGCAGACCGTCATGCGGCCTTCCATCGACATCGCCCGGATGGCCTCGCCGGTGTACTCGATCACGTGTCCAGTAGCGCCCGCGGTCCCCACCTGTCGAATCAGGGCCAGGATGAGATCCTTGGGCGACACCCCGGCCTGAGGAAGTCCAGAAAAACAAACTTCCATGGTGGATGGGCGGGTTTGCATCACGCACTGTGTGGCAAGAACGTGCTCGACCTCAGTCGTGCCGATCCCGAACGCCAGCGCCCCAAACGCCCCATGGGTCGAGGTGTGGGAATCGCCGCAGACGATGGTCATGCCCGGCTGCGTGAGGCCCAGCTCCGGGCCGATCACATGGACGATTCCCTGCTCGGGTGAGTCGAGGTTGAAGAGCCGGAGCCCGAACTCGCGGGCGTTCCGTACCAGCGCCGCCACCTGCCGTGCCGACAGCTCGTCCGCGATGGGCAACCGCCGGTCTCCGGTCGGAACGTTGTGGTCCACGGTGGCAACGGTGAGCTCAGGCCGGCGGACCCGTCTGCCCGCCAGCCGCAATCCCTCGAATGCCTGGGGTGAGGTGACCTCGTGCACCAGGTGCAGGTCCACGTAGAGCAGCGCCGGGCCTCCCGGCACCTGACTCACCACGTGAGCATCCCAGACTTTCTGGAAGAGCGTGCGGGCAGTCATCGTATCCGTGGCTCCTGTCTACCGAGGCAGTGGGTGAGCCGGACGGCGGGGCCGCTTCTCCGTCCCAGCCTTCCCCTGCTCTGCACTGTCCCGCTTCCCTGCCTCCCCACCTCCCCGCTTCTTCCCCTCCTCCGACCACGGCATCATCGCCCGCAGCTCGGCTCCCACGCGCTCGATCTCATGGTTCTTGTCTGCCTGTCGGGCGCGCTCGAAGTTGGGGCGCCCGGCTCGATTCTCCGCCAGCCATTCCCTGGCGAACGACCCGTCCTGAATGGCCTCCAGGATGCGCTGCATCTCCGCCCGGGTCTGATCGGTGATGACCCGGGGGCCGCGGGTGTAGTCGCCGTACTCCGCCGTATCGCTGATCGAGTGGCGCATGAAGCCGAGCCCGCCGCGATACATCAGGTCGACGATGAGCTTGAGCTCATGCATACACTCGAAGTAGGCCATCTCCGGCCGGTATCCGGCCTTGGTCAGCGTCTCGAAACCGGCCTTCACCAGGGCGGTCACGCCACCGCACAGCACCGCCTGCTCTCCGAAGAGATCCGTCTCGGTCTCCTCCCGGAACGACGTCTCGATGACGCCGGCCCGAGTGCAGCCGATTCCCGAGGCATAGGCAAGTGCGTTGGCCAGCGCCTGCCCGCTTGCGTCCTGGTGCACCGCCACCAGCCCGGGGACGCCCCTGCCGGCCTCGAACTCGCTTCGCACCAGATGACCGGGCGACTTCGGCGCCACCATGGTGACGTCCACCCCTTCGGGAGGCACGATCTCGCCGTAGTGGATGTTGAACCCATGGGCGAACATCAGGGTGTTGCCCGGATGGAGACCCTGGGCTACGCCTCCCTCGTAGATGGCGCGGCCATCCTGATCCGGCACCAGCATCATGATGACGTCGGCTCGCTCGGCGGCGTCAGCCACCGGGCGCACGTCAAGCCCCGCCGTCTGGGCTCGGTCCCAGGACGCCCCTCCGCGGCGCAGACCCACAATCACCTTGGCTCCGCTCTCTCGAAGGTTCAGGGCGTGGGCGTGCCCCTGGCTGCCGTAGCCGATGACGGCGATGGTCCGGCCGGCCAGACGACCGCGATCGGCGTCGGCATCGTAGTACACCCGCACTGGGTTGCTCATGTCACCGTCTCTGATTGAAGGTTGTTGGCTGTACCGAGCGCGATGGTGCCGCTGCGGGCAACCTCGACCACTTCGAATCGCTCGAGCGCGCGGAGGCACGAGAGGACGAAGGCTTCGGAGCCGCTGAGCTCGACGATCACTCCGTCGACAGAGTCATCCAGGACCGAGGCATTGTACAGCTGGATCACGTCCAGCAGCTCGGCGTAGCGATGGTGCTCTGCCCGAACCTTTACCAGGGCGAGCTCGCGGGTTACTCCGTCCAGGGTGGGAAAGGCGATGGCGGCGCGCACCCCGATCATCTTCTGGAGGTGCTGCACGGCGCGCTCGGCTGTCGCAAGGTCGGACTGCATCATGATGGTCAACCTCGAAAGGCCCGGCGTGGCCGTGGGGCCGATGGCCAGGCTGCGTACGGGCAGATTGCGCCGCCGGATGAGTCCCACGGCGCGGTTGAGCGTGATCAGCCGGTCCTCCAGGAGAACCGACACCGCCTGGGCTTCGCTCACGCGGACACCAGGGAAGTGGCTGCTTCTCCCTCGATGGGCTCCGAGAGCGACCCTCCGGGCGGAATCATCGGGAACACGTTTGCCTCCTGCTCGATCATGAACTCCACCAGGACCGGGCCGGGCTCGGCAGCCGCCGCGGCCACGACGCCATCCAGCTGGTCAATCGACTCGACCCGGTGTCCGGCAATGCCGTACGCCTCGGCGAGCTTGACGTAGTTCGGACTCCAGATCGGAGTGGCTGAATAGCGCTTGCCGTGAAAGAACTGCTGCCACTGGCGCACCATGCCCAGGTACCCGTTGTTGAAGACCGCCATCTTCACCGGGATCCCCTCCTGCACCATGGTGGCGATCTCCTGCATGTTCATCTGGAAACCGCCGTCGCCCGAGATGGCCCAGACCGGCTCGCCCGGGCGCGCCAGCGCGACACCCATCGCCGCCGGCACCGCAAATCCCATCGTTCCCAGTCCTCCGGAGGTGATGTGGCTGTTGGGCCGCTGATATCGAAACAGCTTCGCGACCCACATCTGGTGCTGGCCGACATCGGACACGATGGTGCAACAACCATCACTCGCCTGGCTGATGGCATCCAGGATGGCCTGGGGCGAGAGGCCGGCGCGAAAGCTCTCATCCCGGGGGCGTACGAAACTGGCAATCTCGCGCCGCCATCCGTCACAGTTGCGGGGCGCCACGGAGGGAAGCAGGCCGCAGAGCACTTCGCGCACGTCGCCGACGAGTGCCACCGCCACCGGGACGTTTTTCCCGATTTCCGAGGCATCGAGCTCGACGTGGATGAGCTTTGCCCCGCGGGCGAACCCGGCCAGGTTCCCGGTTACCCGGTCGTCGAATCTGAGCCCCAGGCCGATGATCAGGTCGGACTGCTGGATGGCCCGGTTGACATGCACCTCGCCGTGCATGCCCGGCATTCCCAGGTGGAGCGGGTGCGACTCGGGAAAGCCACTGATGCCGAGCAAGGTGGTGATGACCGGGATACCGGTGCGTTCCGCCAGCACCCGGAGCTCGGGATACGCATTGGATAGCAGGACGCCGTGGCCGGCCATGATGAGGGGGCGCTGGGCCGCTGCGATCAGGCAGGCGGCCTCTTCGAGGGCGGACGGATGGACGGATGGACGGGTGGACCGCTGATTCTTCTTGTCCGTCCGCCTGCTCGTCCGTCCGCCTGTCCGCCCGTCCGCCCGTCCGCCCCTCCACTCCGCCTTCGCATTCTGAACGTCCTTCGGAATGTCGAGCAGCACCGGCCCCGGTCTCCCTTCCTGGGCCACCTGGAAGGCCTCGCGGACCGCAGCCTCGATCTCCTCGACGTCCTCGATCAGGCGGCTGTGCTTGGTGATGGGCTGGGTGATTCCGATGATGTCGGTCTCCTGGAAGGCATCCCGGCCCATCATCGCGCGTGACACCTGGCCGGTAATCGCCACCACCGGGGTGTTGTCCATGTTGGCCGTGGCCAGCCCGGTCACCAGGTTAGTGGCTCCTGGGCCCGACGTGGCCACGCAGACGCCGGCTCGGCCGGTCGCGCGCGCGTACCCGTCGGCTGCGTGCGCTGCGGCCTGCTCATGCCGCACCAGCACGTGGCGCAGGCCTGGATACTCGGGCAGCGCATGGTAGAACGGCATGATCGCGCCGCCGGGATAGCCGAAGAGGAGATCGACACCCTCTTCCAGCAGGGCACGGCAGAGGATCTGGGAGCCGGAGAGGGACTCCGTCATGAGGCGGGGATCCTTGAAGGAACTGCGTGAACGGTGAACGGTGAACGGTAAACGGGAGAAGCACACCCGAACTCCGTTCCGGCGCTGTTCCCGTTCACTGTTAACTGTTCACGGTTCACGTTGTTGGTTACCACTAGACCCCCCACAAGTAGACTGAGTTGAGCGAGCTCGACTCCAGCTTATCCGCGTGCCGAGCCTTGTTCAGGGCGTGCACCAGGGCTCGCGCGCTGGCTTCCACGATGTCGGTGGAGGCGCTGTGGCCGCTGAGCGACTTGCCGTCGATCTTGGCCTGCAAGAAGACCTGGCCCACACTGTCCCGGCCCGGAGTGACCGATCGCAGGGAAAGGCTCAGCACCTCGAGGTGCCGCTCTAGGATCTCGCTGACCGCCGCAAACGCGGCCGCGATCGGCCCGTCCCCGGTGCCTCGCGCCGAGCGTTCGCCGGTCCACGGACCTGTCATCCTGACCTCCGCAGTGGCCGTCACGCTGCCACAGACGACCCGGAGATGGGTGAGCTGATACTCCTCGGGTGCGTCGTGAAAGCTCTCATGCAGCAGCGCCAGCAGGTCCTCATCCAGGATCTCGCGCTTGCGCTCGGCCAGCGCGGTGAACTCCTGGTAAAGCGTGGCCAGCTCCTCCTCGACGAGCTGATAGCCGAGCTCCTGACAGCGGCGCTCCAGGGCGTGCCGGCCGGAGTGCTTCCCCAGAACCAGGGTCGTGTGAGGTATGCCGACCATCTCGGGTCGGATGATCTCATAGGTGAGCCCGTTCTGGAGCATCCCATGCTGATGAATGCCGGCCTCGTGGGCGAACGCATTGCGACCCACGATGGCCTTGTTCGGCTGGGGAAAGACGCCGGTGAGGTAGGAGAGGAGCTGGCTGGTCCGGTAGATCTCGCGCGACTCCACCTGGCACTGAAATGCCACCGCGGCTCCGCGCACCCGGCTCGCCATCACAATCTCCTCCAGCGCCGCGTTCCCGGCGCGCTCGCCGATCCCGTTGACCGTGCACTCGACCTGGGCCGCTCCGGCCGCGATGGCGGCCAGAGTGTTGGCCACGGCCAGCCCGAGATCGTCATGGCAGTGGGCGCTGAGAACCACCCGATCGCTGCCCGGCACCCGCTCGCGCACGTCCCGGAACATGGCGGCGTACTCGGACGGGATGGCGTAGCCCACGGTGTCCGGCAGGTTGATCGTCGTCGCCCCCGCGTCAATGGCGGCTTCCACCACGCGGCAGAGAAAGTCGGGAGCGGTGCGGCTGGCGTCCTCGGCGGAGAACTCCACGTCGTCGGTATACTGGCGAGCGCGGCGGACGGCGTCGCGCGTCATGGTGAGGACACCCTCACGCGTGGTCCGCAGCTTCTCCCGGATATGGAGATCGGAGGTGGACACGAACACGTGGAGCCTGCCACGGGCCGCCTCGCTGAGCGCCTCGCCGGCCAGCTCGATATCGCGCTCCAGGCAGCGCGCCAGTGCCGCGATGACCGGGCTCCGGACCTCGGCGGCAATGTCGCGCACGCTCCGATAGTCCCCCTCGGATGCGGCCGGGAAGCCGGCTTCGATGATGTCGACGCCGAGCGCGTCGAGCTGACGGGCCAGGCGGAGCTTCTCCTCGGGCGAGAGACTATTGCCGGGTGCCTGCTCACCGTCGCGCAGTGTGGTATCGAAGATCAAGACTTCCGGGATCGCCATACGAGCTTTCAGGCTGAGGGTAAAAGAGAAGCGCCGCGGACCTCAGGGTCCGCGGCGCCGGTTGCAATCAGTGGAGACCTAGTGTCTCATGTTGCTCGTTCTGGCACGCCGCGGACCCCTCGCTCACCGATAAGGACGGTAAGCAGGACGCTGAGGAGGACGACGACGAGAAGGACGAGCTGCATGTTATCGAGCCGGTTTTCGAGTGAGCTGCCCTGCCCTGAACTTTATTCGGGCCGGACCATCAGGCTACGGCATTACTAAGACAGTGTCAAGGGCGAGATTGGCGCTTGACGAATACACTGCAATGCATAATAATGCGGTATGAGCATGCCACTCGCCCGGGTCAACCTTATTCCTAATCTCAATCTCGTTCGCTCCAGGGGAGCGCCCGGGTGAGTTAGCGTGTTCACGTTAACCCCGGCCTGCCCCCAGGTGGAGCGGGCCTTTTTTATTGCCCCGAACGCAGCCTCTCCGGCCGCTGGGGCACGACAACTCAGGAGACACCATGGCCGCCAATGGGCAGCGGATCCACCCGGCCGGTTCCCGTCAGCACGACCGACGACACGCCGCCACCCGAGCAACAACCTCCCTCGATTCTACCCGCGAGCACGATGCCTGCGGCGTCGGTTTCGTGGCCGCGGCATCCGGGGCCCGCAGCCATGAGGTAATCGCCATGGCGATCGAGGCGGCCGCCAGGGTGGCGCACCGGGGCGCGGCTTCGACCGATCTGTCGGGCGATGGCGCGGGTCTCCTCACCCAGATTCCTCACCGATTATTCTATCGGGACTCCTACCGACTGGGCCTTCATCTGCAGCCCGGGCTCCCGTTTGGCGTGGGGGCCTTTTTCCTGCCACCGTCCGGCGAAGCGCTGACTGCCTCAGTCAGGATGGTCGAGACGGTACTGGCCGAAGACGGGATCCCGATTCTGGGCTGGCGCGACGTGCCGGTGAATCCCGCCGCGCTGGGCCCCACCGCGCAGGCATCATGCCCCGTCATCCGGCAGGTCCTGGTGGGCCGGCCGGCGCTCACCACCGACGAGGATGCCTGGGAGCGTGCGCTGTATCTGGCGCGGCGGGAGATGGAGCGTCGAGCGGAAGCGATCGGGTTTCCCGGTTTCTATGTCTGCTCGCTGTCCTGCCGCACCATCGTCTACAAGGCGCTGCTCACCGGAACCCAGCTCCCGGCGTTCTTCACCGATTTCCGGTACCCGGAATACGAGAGCGCCATCGCCGTGTTCCATCAGCGCTACTCCACCAATACCCTGCCCAGCTGGCCCCTGGCGCAGCCATTCCGCCTCCTGGCCCACAACGGGGAGATCAACACGCTGTGGGGCAACCGGAACGCGATGACCATGCGGCAGCCGATGCTCGCCTCGCCGGTCTGGGGAGCGAAGATCGAGCGGCTCCGGGAAGTCATCTGGCGGGAAGGCAGCGATTCGGCGAGCCTCGACAACGCGATGGAGCTGCTGGTTCGTTCCGGCCGCGACGTGGTGCACGCCTCGATGATGACGATCCCGCAGGCGTGGGAGAAATACTCCGACCTCGATCCCGGTGTGAAAGCGTTCTATGAGTACCACCAGTGCGTGCTGGAGCCGTGGGACGGTCCGGCCGCCCTGGCCTTCACCGATGGGGTTCTGGCCGGCGCCGCCGTGGACCGCAACGGGCTCAGGCCCTGCCGGTACAAGGTGCGGGCCGACGGCCTGGTGGTGGCAGGCTCCGAGGTCGGGCTGGTAGACCTGGATCCGCGGGAGGTGGTGGAGTGCGGGAAGGTCGGCCCCGGCGAGGTCCTGGTGGTGGATACCCGCCGGGGAGAAGTGATCCGGAACCTCGACGCCAAGCGGGAGGTGGCAGGCCGGCGCCCCTACGCCCGCTGGGTCGCGCGCTACATGGCGACGCTGGCTCCCGACCCCGCGAGGGTCCCGCCCACTCACACCGGCGACGAGTTGCTGCGGCTGCAACGAGCATTCGGTTACGGGTCAGAGGATCTCCGGCTGGTGCTGGAGCCGATGGGCAGCACCGGCGCGGACCCGGTCTGGAGCATGGGTGACGACACGCCCATCCCGCCGCTCTCGGCCGTGCCGCAGAGTCTCTACGCCTATTTCCGGCAACGGTTCGCTCAAGTCACCAATCCGCCGATCGATTCCTTGCGCGAGTCGATGGTGATGTCACTCAGAATGCACCTGGGCCGGCGCGGCTCGCCCCTGCTGGAGCGACCTTCGTATGCCCGGATGCTCCGACTGGAGCACCCGATTCTGCTGGCGGAGGAGATGGCCGCGCTCCGGAATGTGGCTGGGTTTTCGACCGTCACCCTCGACGCGGTGTGGAACCCCGCCAAGGGGACCGGCGCCCTCAAGTCCGCGCTCACCACCCTGCGCCGCGCCGGGGAGCGTGCCGCGCGACGCGGTGCGCACATCCTCATCATCAGCGATCGCGCAGCTGGCGACCGTCACGCGCCCATTCCCATGCTGCTGGCCGTTGGGGCGGTGCGCCAGCATCTGATCCACGTCGGTCTCAGGGCTCGGGTGGGCCTCGTGGCCGAGGCCGGGGACGCCTTCGATATCCACCACTTCGCCACCCTCATCGGGTACGGCGCCGAGGCAGTGCATCCCTGGCTGGCATTGGAGAGCGTCGGCCGGGAGGCGGGGAAGCGGGGAAGCAAGGAGGTTGAGAACCAACCACTGCCAGACGAGGCGCGGAGAAGTTATCGAAGCGCTGCCGAGAAGGGTCTGCTCAAGATTCTCTCCAAGATGGGAATCTCCACGCTCTCCTCCTATTGCGGGGCACAGACCTTCGAGGCACTCGGACTGGGCAACGAGGTGATCGTTTCCTGCTTTGACGGTACCGCCTCGCCCATCGGCGGGATCGGCTTCGAGGAGTTGGCGGAGGACGTGCTTGCCCGACACTCGGCAGCCTATGGAACAGCCGAGGCTAACTCTCTTCCGGATTACGGCCGGGTACGCTTTCGCAAGGAGGGAGAAGACCACGGATGGGCACCACCGATCGTCGTGGCGCTGCAGCAGGCGGTGGGGGGAGGAAGGACGGGAAAGACGGGAGGGACGGAAAGGCCAGAAGGGGCGGAGAACGGCTATGAGAATTTCCTCGCGAAGAACGCTGCGCGACGGCCGGCGGGACCGCGCGATCTCCTGGCGGTGAAACTCGGCAATGCGATTCCCCTGGAACAGGTCGAACCGGCCGAGGAGATCCGCCGCCGCTTCGTGTCCTCCGCCATGTCCCTCGGCGCCCTGTCGCCGGAGGCGCATGCCACGCTGTCCATCGCCATGAACCGGATGGGCGCGCGGTCGAACTCGGGCGAGGGGGGTGAGGATCCGGCAAACTACCATGGGCTCGGCAACGGCGACCGGGCCGACAACCGGGTGAAGCAGGTGGCATCGGCCCGATTCGGGGTGACCACCGAGTATCTCACCCGGGCGGAGGAGCTGGAGATCAAGATCGTGCAGGGCGCCAAGCCCGGCGAGGGCGGACAGCTTCCGGCCCACAAGGTGACCGACCTCATCGCCCGGCTCAGGCATGCGGTGCCCGGCATTCAGCTCATCTCGCCGCCGCCGCACCATGACATCTACTCGATCGAGGACCTGGCTCAGCTCATTCACGATCTCAAGACCGTCAACCCCCGGGCCCGCGTGGGCGTGAAGCTGGTCTCCGAGACCGGGGTGGGCACGGTGGCGGCCGGAGTGGCCAAGGCCTACGCCGACTACGTGCTGATCGCGGGGCACAACGGCGGCACCGGCGCCTCGCCGCTCTCCTCCATCAAGCACGCGGGCGCTCCCTGGGAGCTGGGCCTGGCGGAGGCGCAGGCCACCCTGGTGCGAAATGGGCTGCGCCATCGGATCGAGGTCCGCACCGATGGTGGACTCAAGACCGGAAGAGATGTGGTGATCGCGGCCCTGCTGGGCGCAGAGAGCTACGGCTTCGGCACCGCTCCGCTGGTGGCCATGGGATGCGCCATGGCCCGGCAGTGTCACATCAACACCTGCCCCACCGGCATCGCAACTCAGCGGGACGACCTCCGCGCCAAGTTCCGAGGGACACCGGAGCAGGTGATCTCGTACTTCACCCTGATCGCGGAGGAGGTGCGGAGCATTCTGGCGGGAATAGGCGTCCGCACGCTGGATGAGATCATCGGCCGCAACGATCTGCTGGAGCGGCTGGAGCGGCCCGACATCCCCCGGGCGCAGATGCTCGATTTGTCGGTACTCTTGGCGGGGAAGCGGGGAAGCGGGGAAGCGGGCAAGCAGACAACCGCGCTCCGCCGGACGGTGGAGCGGAACGATCGCCCCGGCCTCGTGTCGCTGGATAATGAGATCCTGGGCGAGCTCGAGCCGTATCTCGACTGCGCCCTGCCCTTCTCCGGCAGCTACCAGATCCTGAACCATCACCTCGCGGTCGGAGCCCGGGTGGCCGGCGCCATCGCGGAGCGGCATGGGGACCAGGGCCTCCCCGCCGGGTCGGTGCGGCTGCGCTTCACCGGGACCGCCGGTCAGAGCTTCGGAGCATTTCTGTGCCGCGGGGTGCACCTGGAGCTGGAGGGCGAGGCCAACGACTACGTCGGCAAGGGACTGAGCGGAGGAGAGATCACCATCCGCCCCTTCCGCCGGGCGGCCTATGCCGGCGCCTCCCACCAGCACCTTATCATCGGGAACACGGTGTTGTACGGGGCCACCGGCGGGAAGCTCTTCGCCGCGGGCCAGGCCGGCGACCGCTTCGCGGTACGGAACTCCGGCGCCGTCGCGGTGATCGAGGGAGCGGGGAACCACTGCTGCGAGTACATGACCGGCGGCATCGTCCTGGTGCTCGGCCGGGCCGGCCGGAACTTCGCGGCCGGCATGTCCAACGGGGTGGCGTACGTCATCGATGAAGCCGGGACGTTTGCGAGCCGGCTCAACGGCGACATGGTGGAGCTGGGCCACCTGGACGGAGAAGACATCGAGCTGCTGCGGAAGCTGATCCGGGAGCATGAGGAGAAGACGGTGAGCGCCCGGGCGCGGAACCTGTTGGTGAGGTGGGAGGAGTATCTGCCGCTGTTCAAGAAGGTAGTGCCCAAAGGAGCGGCCGCGTTGGTCGACGTGATCCGGGCGAGATATATGGAAGCGGCTCAGGCGGAGCCGGACCTGAGCCTGGAGCGTCGGACCGCGTAGGCCGCCGCCGCCCCCGTCGTCATCCGGGTTGGGTGGCGCGATACTGGTCGACACGTCGTTGGCGCTTCGCGCGTGAACGTCTCATCGAGACAAAGCTCACCGCCGGGCGAGCCACGTGTGGGTAGGACTACGCCTTGGGTATTGGTAGCGCAGGTGTGTAACGCCGACGCCCGGGTATCTACCGCGGGCTGGGGTCCGCAGGAATGTCCCGTCGCTCCGACCCGAATCGAAGAATGTGACCGTCGGGATCTATTACTTGCATCTCGTAGGCCCACGGCCGAGCGGTGGGTTCCTGAAGGAACTCAACACCCCTCCGCTGAAACTCCGTAAAGAGTGGCTCGATATCCTCAACGCCAATCCACAGCCAGGTCCCTGGCTGTCCTTGGGCACCCTGGCACAGCATGATGGCGTGGCCGCCGCGAGAGACCGATGCCATGTCGGAGCCCTCAGGATCTGTCCAATCCACCTGGAAGCCGAGGATCTCTCTGTAGTACTGGAGACTGGCGGCCAGGCTACTCACACGCAGGATCGGCACGATGCACTCCACCTGGACCTTGGCCGCTTCCTCTGATCCTCGACTTGGCATCGGATTCCTTGCTATCGGCCTAACGACTTGCAAATCAGCTGCAGGCCCTCATGCCGGCGCCCCCACAATCTCTTGGTCCACCACACCCCGCACGAGGCTGAGATGGGCCATTGCTCCGCGGGCCACTGCGGACAGCCGAGTGGCAACAGCATTCCTCAGCCGCGCACAGCCGCTTCGATGGCCGCGACGTCGATCTTCTTCATCGGCATCATCGCCTCGAACGCACGCTTAGCCGCGTCGCCGCCCTTGGCCATTGCGTCGATCAACACACGCGGGGTGATCTGCCAGCTAACGCCCCATTTGTCCTTGCACCAGCCGCACTGACTTTCCTGCCCGCCATGGCCGACGATTGCGTTCCAGTAGCGGTCGGTCTCCTTCTGATCGTCGGTCGCGATCTGGAAGGAAAAGGCCTCACTGTGCTTGTAGTGCGGCCCGCCATTGAGGCCGATACACGGTATGCCCGCGACGGTGAAGTCGACAGTCAGGGCCTGGCCCGCCTTGCCGTCAGGATAGTCGGCCGGCGCACGATGTACGGCGCCGACGCTGCTTTGCGGAAAGGTTTTCGCGTAGAAGCGCGCCGCCTCTTCGGCATCGTGTTCATACCACAGGCAGATCGTGTTCTTGGCCATTTTGACTAACTCCTTTTGCTAATCATGAGAAAGTGGCGGTCGTGTCCCGCTCGGATGCCTCAATCACCATCACCATCCGGTGCTGCCGGCGAGCTCAAGACGACCCCGAGGATTGCGCCCCACAGGATGCCGTTGAGGGGGAAGGTTAGAGATACAAGCGCCGCATATTCACCCAGACCGCCCCGGAGCCCTAACTCCTGAACGACCGGTATAGCGGCGAACAGAGCCGGGAACCCCACTATGACCAACGAGTACCCCAGGAGCTCGGTGAACTGGTTGACACGTGTCCCAAGCGCGATGTAGAGCACCGCCAAGGTTATGCCGGCGAGAACCCCAATTCTTGCGCCTCGCCGCATCCTGCGCCCGATGTGTGCATCCAAGAGCACCTCCGGTCACGGACCACGCCAAGCCACATCAGGTTCGAAGTCGCTGCACCGCGCGGGCGCTCCAACGGGTCAGGCCGGCACTTCCCACCAGCCGAGTGGCCGGCCTCCATTCCGGGAATCGTAGACGTTCCCGTAAGCCCACGTTGAGCCACGCAGGTCCGTCACGACCGCGGCCAGCTCCGCCTCGACGCGCCCAAACCCCGCACTGACCGGGACAGTCAGAATCCGGAGCCCCGTGTTTCCGCCGTCGAGGTAACCTCCGAGCGTTGCCGCCGCTCGGATGAGACGCGCCTCAGTCTGCTCCGGTGGCGGTTCCGGCACGTAGACCCAGACGCAAAGCTGTCCTCCGCGCCGCAGGACGCGGTACCCTGTAGGGTCGGCCGGTGCGAGCTCCAGCTCATCTCCTGCTGCGACGCCCTCCACTAGCCCTGGCGAAGCCAGTAGTCGGAAGCGGCCGCGGCCCAGCGGCTCAGCGGATAAGACCTCGTCGAATCCCCTCTGACCGGACTCGTCCAAGACGGGGAGTTGAATCTCGACCATCAGCATTCCCAGATGTGTCGGCCTAACGGACCGCGCATCAGCTGCGGCGATACTACTCAGCCTGGACACAATCGGACGTTCCTTAGAGCTGAAGGGCCGCCAGCTGCATGCGCTTGTTAGGCGGCGGTTTGCTCGGACTTCATGGCGACAAGTTGCCATCCACCTGTCGGCTGCATGCGCGGGTTAGGCAGCAGCGCACGTCGCGCGCTCACGGATAGGAGATACTCCCATCTGGCCGCTTGGCGAATGACGATGGCAGTCGTGGCCGCGAATGTAGATGGGACTCGGTGGAGGCGAGCAGTGTCCCGCACCCGTAGACCTGCGCGCACACTTACCCCGCGCGTTAATGGACTCAGGTCCCGCCCGGCTGCCGCCGTAACATGTCGTTGATCCAGTTCTGGATGCTGTGCGTGTCCAGGCGATTGTTGTTGTTATGGCGGCGGCAGTCGTGGCCGCCATCGCTCACGTTGGCGGCCAGCACGACCTCATTGTCTACGGCTCGGCTGGGATTCAGAAAAATGCCGCCACCGGAGTCACCGGAGCAAACGTAGCTGGGTATAGACCAGAGCGCCCAGGTCTGGTCGACGACTCTTCGCAGTGTCGAAGTCCTGATGCGCCGTTTTCCGTCCCACATCGCGCTGTCCGGGGGGGCGTTCCGGCGCCGAGGCGTCGTCGTGCCGTATCCCACGATGGTCGTTGGCGCTCCTTCGGATTGATCGAGCGTGCCAGGCTCGGCGAAGCGCGCCGGTGTGATACTGGGCGGCGGGTGTGCCAGGAAGACCAGCCCAACGTCAGCAATGCCTGGTTCGAGCGGGGCAACCAGGCTGTCGTCGGTCGGGTCGCATTGCGGGGGCGGCGGACAGTGCGGCATCGATGGATGCGTCGCCAGCCGGACCACGGGTATCCAAGTCCTTGGATCCTTGGCGTCGGTTGGACTGAAGCTCGCAAAGATTCGGATCGACGGCGGCAGTGAGCCGAGTGCCTTCGCCGGAGCGGTGAAATGACCGGCAGTCACCATCACGCGATCCTGAATCAGGGTGCCGCTGGCGAACGCCCGGAGCTCTACCGGCTTCCCGGCATCGTCGACCCGCCAGACCATGATCACCCCGACGTTGGAATACCGGTTCTCGAGATCAATGGTGACCTGGGCTGAGGTTGTCATTGAACCTGGGCCCAGTGCGATGGCGCCGGCTATCGCGGTCGCGATTGACGTGCTCGCATAATTCATGCGCTTGTTAGGCACCCACCGTCACAACCGGTGCCAGCAGGACATCGCAGTACTCAAAGCGCTCGTCCCGACGCAGCCGCTCACCGGTGACCAGCGGTAGCGGATGCGCAAAGGGTGGCCCCGCATACACACAGGTGTGGAACTCGCCCCGCTCGCCGCACGGATCGACAGTCTCCGGCAAATCCTCCAGGAGGGAGGCGTCGAACTGTCGCCCGGCGAACTCCGGACCCAGCTGGGTCGTGTCGACGCACGTGAGGACCGCCCGGTAGCCGGCGCGAATGAACTGCTGGGCTAACCCGGCCGTGTCTTTACCCCAAAGGGGGAAGACTCCCATCCAGCCCAGGGAGGCGAGCAGCACCTCACGATAAGCGCGTACGTCAGTGAGAAAGAGATCGCCGAAGGCGATGTGACGCAGCCCGGGCCAGCGCTCCTGAGCGGTGCGTAACGCCAGCGCGAAGGCCGCTTCGTAGTCGGTGTTGCTGGCGCCCGCCGGGATGGAGGCCTCGATGAGCGGCAGGCCCAGGGCAGTGGTCTGGGCCTCGAGCACCGCGCGGCGCACGCCATGGATGCTGATGCGGTCGTAGTCCCGCGTGACGGTGGTCAAGAGCGCGGTGAGCCGGTAGCGCGCATCGGCACGGAGCACCGCCAGCGCTAAGGTACTGTCCTTCCCGCCGCTCCAGGCAAGGACGACATCGGTCATATCAGGCCTCAATACGTGGTTCAAGGCTCAGGTGGTCTGCGGGCAAGGAGCCTCCTTGCCAGGAGCTCAGCTAGTCCGGTCCCGGCGTCGGCCTAACGGACCGCGCATCAGCTGCGGCGACTTCCTCGTTTGGACACTATCCTACGTTCCTCAACCATGAAGCGCCCGCCAGCTGCATGCGCTTGTTAGACAGCACGGAGCCAGGCGATTGGCACACGTTTAGCGAGCCGGTCGCAGCATCGGGTAAATGGGCGGCGATGATCCAACCTGAATCGTGTCCAGAATCTCAAAGCCGTGTCGTTGATACAGCGGAATGTTGGCCGGATTACTCGACTCAAGGTAGGCCGCCGCGTGATCCCGATCGCACTCGGAGAGCGCGTGCCGCAACAACGCTGAGCCATGGCCCTGGCGCTGGTGCACGGGATCGATGCCGATGAGCGGCAGGTACCAGTGTGGTTCAGTCGGATGATAGTTGCCCATGCGCTCAAAGACGGCGAATACCTCGGCTTGCAGAGGCTCTGACACGCTCTCCTGCAGCACTGCCCCTAATGCTTCCTCGTCCGGCAGGACGCCCGGCGGCAGCCACAGCGCCGCCCCCGTGAACCCGCTCAGATGGTGTCCGGTGCTGTGAGTGAAGGCCTTCCCGCCGAAGGCCCGGACTATGGCCGGAAAGTGGGTCAGGTATTGGTGCGGATCGGGGTATGTCCAGCGGGCGGCAGGGTCGGCGCTGAAGGCGAGCACGATGACTCCCACAGCCCGTTCGACATCGGATGCCGCGGTGGTCATTACCCCGAGCGTCATGGTTGCGTCCATACGAGTACTCCCGCGTGCTGAGCCGTGACCGACGAACTGGCGCTCTAATCGGCGGTGCTGCCTAACGGACCGCGCATCAACTGCGGCGACTGCTCAGCCAGGGCACCATCCAACGTTCCCTTAAAGGTGAAGCGCCGCCAGCTGCGTGCTAGTTAGGCCGCGGGACAACCTCCCAGGAAAGCCGGCTGGCTATCGAGTCGAGCACCCCCTGGATCTCGTGAAGCGCAGTTGGCCCGGCCGCCTCCTCTTCAACGACTGTCTTAATGGTGTCCGGTAGTACAGCTCGAACAGTGACGTAAGTGACGTCAGTTGTCCCGGTCGAGTACACCGACTGCAGCCGGAAGAACCCGCGATCGAGCAGTGGGTGCGTAACTGTGGCAAAGGTCGCCGAATCCAGAGTTGCCGTGGCTCGCTGAACGCGTTCGATCGATATCGCTTCGATCTCCGCAGCCGAGGATGGCTCGGGAAACGGTTCCGAGGCGACCGGTCGTGGATGCCAGAAGGGCTTGCCGCATGCTGCTGTGATAAGCGTCAAGAAGCCCAGCTGGATCCGCATGCGCTCTCCTAGGCTGAGGAGGCAGTCGGGTCGGTCTAACGGACACCCCGCGGCAGGGTGCGTTCCGTCTTCCCCTCTTGATGGGAACCAGCAGCGCAGCGTCGCAGATCTTCCTGTCACTGCTTCAAGTAGCGAAGCGCAACGCATCCTGATCCAAAAATCTTTGAGTCAACAAGTCTTAGTTGTCTCTCCGGCAGGCTTACACCTTCGAGCAACCGTCTCCCTTCTCCCACAACGATTGGCCCGACGACAAAACGATATTCATCAACTAGACCAAGTTCCATAAGTTGTGAAGGAATATCTACCCCACCGACCAAAATATCCTTGCCTTGTTCTTGTTTCACTTTAAGTATTTCGCCGCGAAGGTTCGTACGAACAATTCTCGTATTTCCATCTTCGGCGCTGTCCAAAGATCGTGAAAAAACCACTTTCTTGATGGAGACAAATGTTCGAGCAAATTCGTTCGATGCTTGCGACATAGACTGGCTTCTTGCGACTTCAGGCCAGAAAGGAACCATCAACTGGTAGGTTTTGCGTCCAAAAACAAGCAGGTCAACATCTTGCATGAGGTGCGTGTAATATTTGTGTGTTTCTTCATCAGCAATTTGTTTGGTGTGGTCGCAGCAGCCATCCAGGGTAGTGTTGATTGCGAAGATTAGCTTTCTCATTGATTGTGCTGACCTCTTTTAGGTTCCAGCTTGTGAGAGTAGGCCGCATAACGCACCGCGCATCAGCTGCGGCGCCTCCGCACCCTACGCACAACCCTACGCTTCCTTAGACTGCAGCGCCGTAGGCTGCATGCGCTAGTTAGGCGCCAGGGGCGCATCGCTACTCGCGCCGGCCCCGGCCCGCTCCGCGACCCGCCGCAGATGATGCGCATGGTGGTAGACGCTGAACGCCAGCATCTCACGCGCGGTCAGCCGACCCAGGAGCGGATGCGGCAGCTGATACCGGTCGAGCGCCGCTTCGGTCCACGGCGCCACCGCGGCCTGCACCGCCGCCACCGCCTGATCCAGCGCCGTCACCACTCGCGCTTGGCCCAACGCCAGATCCGATGGCGTGGGCTGCGGCGCCGGCGCGAATCGCCCAGCCTGGCCGCCCGCTGCCAGGGCCGTTTGATAGCGCCGGCGAATAGCAGCCAAGTCGCGCGAGGGGCCGTGGTGCCGCCCGAAGAGCAGGCGGAGCACCGGGCGTGGCCAGCGGAGAGCGCGCGCTAGGGGCTGGAGCGACTTGCGCAAATGGCGGGCGTGCTCGGCGGGGGACCATGCGGTGCCCTGCGGGGTGAAGAACATGGCCGGGGGCAGCTGCCGCAGGTACGCATCGGCCGCACCCTGCACGTCGCGCAGCGCCGCTTGAAGCTCTGGACCGGTATAGGGCTCACCGAGTTCGAACATCAAACCTCATGGTGCAGTGAAGTTTGGCGTGTGCGCCTAGCGCTCAAGCTAAGCTGCAAAGACGCCCTATAAGAGTGCTCACGAAGTGAGCACCAATCAATAGACTCTTTGTCAGCTTCAGCGTTCGTTAGGCCGCAGATCGAAGCTCTCGCCGCCGTCGAGTCGGTAGAGGACCATATCCGCCGGAGGTCTTGTCTCCGTGTCAGGGGTTGGCGCTTCCTAGATAGCCAATACTTAGGTATTGACAGAAGTATTGCACGGCTGTAGAATCTCTCGGTCAGATCGGCTAACCCGGGCATTGGGATGGTGTCGACAATGGTTCAAGCCGCAGCCGCTGACGAAGTGTTTCACGCCTTGTCCAACCCGACTCGGCGGAAAGTCCTGGAGCGACTGTCTGTCGGACCTGCCACCGTCAGCGAACTGGCGGCACCGTTCGACATGCAACTCCCGTCATTCGTGCAGCACCTCTCGGTGCTCGAACAGAGCCAACTGGTGAGGTCGCAAAAGCGCGGGCGAGTGCGGACGTATGAGATCGCACCCGAACGGTTCAAGGTCGTTGAAGACTGGGTGACCGCGCGTCGTCAGTTGTGGGAAGCTCGACTGGATCGGTTCGACCAGTACGTCAAACAACTCAAGGAGAAGGAGTCAGAATCATGAGCGAGCAAGTAACGATCGATCCGAAGCTCGATTTCGTTATCGATCCGAAGCTCGATTTCGCTATCGAACGGTTCATCGACGCTCCCACGCGGCTCGTCTGGGAAGCGTTGACGAAACCGGAGCATCTCAAGGAGTGGTACATGCCCAAGCCCTGGGGGCGGGTGTCGCGAGCCGAAATGGACCTGCGGCCGGGCGGCATCATCCGCATCGACATCGCAGTAGGAGACGGTCAGGAGTCTCCCAACCTCGGCTGTGTCCTGGAAGTCATTCCGATGGAGCGACTTGTCTGGACCTCCATGTTGTTCCCCGGCTATCGTCCGGCTGTCTTTGACGACATTCCGATCACCGCCATCATGACGATGGAACCCGTGGGAACCGGAACTCGCTATGTCTTCACGGCGCTGCACCGGGATGAAGCGGACCTCGAGCACAACAAAGAGTCCGGCTTTTACCAGGGCACCGAGATCGCCGTCGATCAGTTCGTGGAGCACGTGCTCGCGATGAAAGCAGTTCCGGGCGACTCGCGGCGGACGGCTCAGGCATCAACACCCAGGTCCCGATAACAAGGGATGCGTATTGTCGGCCTAACGGACCGCGCATCAGCTGCGGCGACTTCTTCATACTGGACACTGTCCTACGTTCCTTAGACCTGAAGCGCCGTCAGCTGCATGCCCTTGTTAGGCGGCCTGCTATGGAAATTGCTGCCGAGTATGACACCGATACTTGTCTCGGCGCGACCGGGACCGGCCTTTGAGGCACCAACGTGCCGCCGATCCATACATCTGGGGCCACAAAGGTTCCAAGCCGCGCTCAGAACTGAACTGTGGCAACCGGTGCAGGGGTGCACGCCGGCGGGACATCGTTGTCGGCGCAGGCAAGGAGTTGCACTTCCTGCGCAGATCCCCGATCCGCGGCCGTCACCTCGCAGTCGACATCCAGGATTCCTGCGCTTCCAGTCGGGCCTTGCCCTGCAGGGACCCGACCAACCGCGCCACCTCGTCCGCCGCCAACACCACCGGCAATGTCGTCGGCACCCGTCCCCTCGGCAGCCGTCCCAGCGCCTCGAGGGGCTGACCCACGACACGAGTGGTTGACGGATAGGCTCTCCCTAGCTAACTTGCTGAACAGCAAGCAAGCTGCAACTCATTGCGCGAGGCCCCATTGGCCACTGGTCCCGAGAAAGTCCGAGATGCGGAGCGGAGCCGGGCGACGATCCTCGATGCCGCCGAGCGGCTCTTTGCCGAGCAGGGCTACGACGCCACCAGCCTCACCCAGGTGGGTGCCGCGGCCGGCGTATCCCGGGGCACTCCCGGCTACTTTTTCGGCTCCAAGTCCGAGCTCTACCAGGCGGTGCTCGACCGGTGCTTCGCCGAGGTGCGGGAGGCGGTTCGGGCCGGACGGGCTCGCGCCCTCGCCAGTAGCCAGAGCCCGGACGCGATCCTGGCCGGTGCCGTCTCCGACTACTTCGACTTCCTGGCCGCCCGTCCCAACTTCATCCGGCTGATCGAGCGCGAGGCCTTGAACGAGGGCCGGCTCCCGGAAGGGCTGAGTCACCTGTCCGCCGGCCAGGAAGCGCTGGCGGCCATCAGCGCCGAGCTGGGGCTGGACGACTCGCCCTCGGGCGACGCCGCGCATCTCCTGCTCAGCATCATCTCGCTCTGCTGGTTTCCGCTGATCCATGCCCGC
This sequence comes from uncultured Gemmatimonadales bacterium, assembly GCA_963846435.1. GTDB lineage: Bacteria > Gemmatimonadota > Gemmatimonadetes > Gemmatimonadales > GWC2-71-9 > CAVVWJ01. Next base: position 183,872 of record CAWJVX010000003.1, read on the forward strand.
ACCGTGGCTCCGGCCGTCGGGGTCGGACTGGATGACGCTCAGGACCTCGAGCGGCGGAAACGCCAGGTGATCTCCCTGGTGCTGCACGGCCTTCGCGGCCAACCGTCGCTGACCTCAACCTTCACCGAGCCTTCCAGCCATGACTGACGTTCTCGCACACCCGGGACCGGGCACCCAGCCACCTCTCGCCACCGAACAGGAGGCCCGGGAGGTCGCCGAAGCGGCGCGGGAGAAGGAATGGGAGTCACTCAGCTTCGTGCGGGAGCTGTTCGACGGATCGTTCCGGCTCGACCTGGTGCATCCCTTCCCCCAGCCCGATCCGGCGGACCTGGAGCGGGCCCGGCCGTTCATGGAGCGGCTGGAGCGCTTCATGCGGGAGCGGGTGGACAGCGACAAGATCGATCGCGACGGGAAGATCCCGGAAGACATCGTTCGGGGCCTGGGTGAGATCGGCGCGTTCGGGATCAAGATCCCGACCGAGTACGGCGGCCTGGGGCTCAGCCAGTACAGCTACACCCATGCGATGGGACTGGTCACCAGCCAGGACGGCAACCTCACTGCTCTGCTTTCAGCGGCGCAGTCCATCGGCGTGCCCACTCCGCTCAAGCTCTTCGGCACTCCGGCGCAGAAGAAGAAGTACCTGCCCCGCCTGGCCAAGGGCGCCGTGTCCGCCTTTGCCCTCACCGAAAACCAGGTTGGCTCGGACCCGGCGGCGCTCAGCACCACGGCGACCCTGTCGCCCGACGGCAAGAGCTACATCCTCAATGGCGAGAAGCTCTGGTGCACCAACGGCACTATCGCTGAGCTGATGGTGGTCATGGCGCGCACCGGGCCCAAGAAGATCACCGCCTTCATCGTGGAGACCAACTGGCCCGGCGTCGAGGTGGTGCAGCGGCTCCACTTCATGGGACTGAAGGCACTGGAGAACGGGATCATCCGGTTCACCGACGTCCAGGTACCGGCGGAGAACGTGCTCTGGGGCGAGGGGAAGGGACTCAAGCTCGCCCTGATCACGCTCAACACCGGTCGCCTCACGCTGCCTGCCTCCGCCGTTGCCGGGGCCAAGCGGTGCCTGGAGATCGTGCGGCTGTGGGCGGCCAAGCGGGTGCAGTGGGGCCAGCCGATCGGCAAGCACGACGCCATCGCCCAGAAGATCGGCCGAATGGCGTCGGAGATCTTCGCCATGGAAGCGGTGTCGGACCTGGCCTCGCTGCTGGCCGACCGGGGCGGCACCGACATCCGGCTCGAGGCCGCCATGGCCAAGATGTGGAACACCGAGACCGGCTGGCGGATCGTGGACGACACCCTCCAGATCAAGGGAGGCCGCGGCTACGAGACCGCCGACAGCCTGCGGAGCCGGGGCGAGCGGCCCGATCCGATCGAGCGGATGATGCGCGACTACCGGATCAACCTGATCTTCGAGGGATCCAGCGAGATCATGCGGCTGTTCATCGCCCGGGAGGCGGTGGACACCCACCTCAAGCTGGCCGGCGACCTGATCGACCCCAAGGCGCCGATGGGGAAGAAGCTCCAGGCCTTGCTCCGCTCCGGCGCCTACTACGCCTTCTGGTATCCCAAGCTCTGGATGGGCTGGGGCCGGTTCCCCCGCTACGGCGAGTTCGGCCCGCTGGCGACACATATCCGCTTCGTGAACCGCGCCTGCCGCCGGCTGGCCCGTACCCTGTTCCACTGCATGGTCCGGTTCGGCCCCAAGCTGGAGAAGCGCCAGGCGGTACTGGGCCGGCTGGTGGAGATCGGGGCGGAGCTGCTGGCTATTACGGCGGCGTGCTCACGGGCCTACGCCATGTACAAGAAGGACCCGACCAATCGCGGGCCGGTGGAGCTGGCCGGCCTGTTCAGCCGCCATGCCCGGCGCCGGGTGGAGGATCGGTTTGCCGCGGTGTTCGACAACGACGACGTGGCGACCTACAAGGTGGCGCAGCAGGTGATCAGGGACGAGCACACGTGGTTGGAGACGGGGATGGTGGGGCCCGCCTGACGGCGGGGGAACGAGGGACGAGGAAAGCAGGAAAGCGGTAAGATTGTCACCCTGAGCGCAGCGAAGGGGCGGAGATCCAGATCGACTCCGCCCTTCCGTTATACACCCTACCGCCGTACCGCCGCAGGATCTACCGCCGCTTCATCTACCGCCTTACCGCCTTATCTTTCACTCGACTATCTAACCGGAACCCCGCATGGCCACCGCAGAAGGCAGGACCATCCCCTTCGTCGGACCCGAGGCGATCGACGTCGCGGTGCTGGAGACGTTCGAGTACTCCGGGCCCGATCAGGAGATCGTCACCGAGACCCGGGAGTTCAGCGCGGTTTGCCCCTACAGCGGCTTGCCGGACTTTGCCACGCTCACCATCCGCTACACGCCCTCGGACCGGTGCGTCGAGCTCAAGAGCCTCAAGTACTACGTCACCAGCTACCGCAACGTGGGCATTTTCCAGGAGCACGCCACCGCCAGAATCGCCGAGGACCTCTTCAAGCTGCTGGAACCGCAGATGCTGGAGGTCAGCACGCTGTACAATGTGCGGGGCGGGTTCGAGACGCGGTGCACGGTGAAGTTGCCCAAGGAGTAGGTCGTACGGCCCTGGCCAGCGCCAACCGGACAGATGGCTTGCATCATTCCGCCGACCTGCGTTCGGCGGTAAATGTGCCGGAGATGTGACCGCAGCAGCCGAACGTTCCGTCGATGAGCCCCGAAGCCACCGTACCCACGATCAAGGTTACGTCTATGCTGTTTCCCTCGCCGAGAAGTTCGATGAGGAGTTGTCCACCGGGATCGAAGGAGCCGGTAACCAAACCGGCATCCGCCACGTCATAGGAATCCCCGCCCGGGCCGATGAGCCGCAAATCTGCGTAGCTTCCTCCGAAGGAGGCTGAACCCCACCCATCGGGAAGCGTAAGGACCGCGGTGTAACGGTAATCCTCGAGGTCGTAACCCCACCCCGGATCAAAAGACGTGATGCGAGCCGTCAGGTCGTAGACTCCGCCGATGTCCGAGTAGTCGCGGGCGTGAACCCTCACCGTCATGGAAGCCGTTCGGGTTATGCCGCCAAGCGTGAGGGTCGCCGTGATCTCGGCCATGCCAGCCGCGGCGGCGGTCACGACCCCACCGCTGCTGACTCCCGCAACCTTGGGGTCGCTGCTGGAGTAGGTGGCGGCACCTGAAGCCGACATTTGCGCTCTATTCTGGCTCCACGCTGCGATCGTCAACTGCACCGTGTTTCCCGGCGCAACGGCAAAGAGGGCAGCGGCGGCCGGGGTGACCTCGAGAGTGGTGAATACGGGTGGGCGTTCCGGTTCGCCCGGGGGTTGCGGTTCGGAAGGGGGCTCCGGTTCGAAGGGGGGCTCCGGCTGGAAGCCCCGTTCGCCTCCGCATGCGATGCCGAGGGCGGCGCATACTAGCAGAATGAGGGCAGGAGATCGCTGCGTCATGGTCCGCCTCCAGGATGGTCATGTGGCCATCCTTTGCAGCGGAATCCGGCGGCAAATCGGCTCAGCCCGGCGTAAGTCCTTGCCGTCGGCCGGGCCGGCCCGTACCTCTCGTTCATGAAGCTCCGAGCCGTGGCCACCTCCCTCGCGATCCTCCTGGCGGGAGCCGCCACGCACCTGGCCGCACAGGCCGGCGTCATCCGCGGCCATGTTGTTCGCGCCGACCGGCCTGTTGGACTGGCCGATGCCGACGTCGAGCTGCGCCCCTCCGGCGCTCGAGTCCGCACCGATGCCCGAGGATTCTTCCGGTTTGCCGGCCTCCCCCCGGGCCGGGTGGAGCTGGCGGTGCGCCGAGTCGGCTTCGCTCCCGCGGTTCTGGTGCTTCAGGTCGACACCGTCGCGGTCACCCAGGTCGACATACCGCTCGAGCCCGTCCTCACCATCCTAGACCCGATCGTCACCTCCGCTACACGGGACGCACGCAGCCTCAGCGAGGTAGCGGCAGCGGTGTCCGTGGCGGACACGTCGGCCATCCGACGCGACCGGACCGTAGGATTGCATGAGACCCTCAGGATGATGCCCGGGGTGCAGGTGTCCTCACGCTACGGCACGGACGACGCGAGAATCGGGATCCGCGGCTCCGCGTCGCGCGGGGGAGTGGCGCCGCGCGGTGTCGCGGTGCTGCTCGACGGCATCCCCCTCACCGAGCCGGATGGAGTGGCCCGGCTCGACCTGATTGAGCTGTCGGCGTCGCGCCAGGTCGAAGTGGTTCGCGGCCCGGTCTCCGCGTTGTACGCTGGCTCGCCCAGCGGCGTAGTGAATGTGGTGTCGCGGAGCGGGCGGGACAGCCCGGGCATCTCGGCTCGTGCCCTGGGTGGCGCCTTCGGGTTCCGAAAGTACGACGGAAACGCGGGTGGCGTGTTCGCCGGCGGGCGGGGAAGCGCGTTCGCCTCGGCCTCGTACACGGCTGCAGACGGATACAGGGCGCACAGTGACGGCGACATCCTCCGGGGGCAGGTGGCGTTCGACTACGTCGCCACACCCGGAACCAGGATCGCCATCCAGGCCAACGGCTCGCGTTTCGACTCCCGCCTGCCGGGTGCCCAGACCCAGCCAGAGTTCGACGCCGATCCCGATGGGGCGTCGCCGGCCGCCCTGATGTGGGGCTTCGGGCGGGTCGACAATCGCTACCGAGCTGGTGCACGGCTCGAACAGGCGGTCGGTAACGGGATTGCAGGTTGGTACTTCTTCTACGGCGGGCGTACCCTCGAATTTCCCATTGCGAACCAGATCGTGGATCTGAACCTGCACCGGGTCCAGAGTGGTGCGGGCCTCCGTCTGGCGGGCGTTGCCGGTGCGGCGCTCGATGCGACGATCGGGCTGGACTACGACCACGTCTTCAGCCCCGATGACAGATGGGAGAACAATGGTGGCGTCCATGGCCCGTTGCGCTCCGATGGATACTTGTCAGTTCCGAACCTCGGCGCCTACTCGCAGGTCGAGTGGCAGGCGACGCGCACGGTCGGGGTGACCGCCGGCCTCCGGTACGACCGGGTCAGGTATCGGTTCGAGAGCTACGTGCCGGCGGACATCCCACCACAGGAGGCGACATTCGACCACCTCTCGCCCCGACTGTCAGCCGGGTGGAACCTCGACTTCGGGACATCGCTTTACGCGTCGGTCGGCCGCGGCGTCGAAGTCCCGGCCATCGGCGAGCTCTCGGCGGGTCCCGGTGCCCCGCTCCTGTCGGTGCGTCCCAAATCGCTGTGGAACTACGAGGTGGGCGCGCGACGCATCGTGGGTGGCCGGGTGCTGCTGGACGGGTCCGTCTCCTACGCCGATGTCCGGGGAGAGTTCGTCCCCCGTACGGTCGACAACATCAACCGTCCGGAAAACGCCAGCCGCTCGCGCAACATCGGCGTCGAGCTGGGGGTGACCGCGCGTGCGAGCCGGCACGTCGAGCTGGTGGCCAGCTATACTTTCCTGGATCTCCGGCTGCAGGACTACACCTCGGTGGTCCTCGATTCCCGCGGGACGCTTCAGCCGGTAGATTTCTCCGGTAAGCTCCTGCCGGGCGTGCCCCGGCACCGGCTCACCGGTGAGGTGCGGCTCAGTCCACTGCCTGTCCTGGACCTCGGCGTGCAGATCGAGTGGCAGAGCGTGGTGTACGTCGAGAGCGGCAACGCTGATGCGGGTATCTGGTATGTCCGGCCACCCCCGCCCTCCCCGGTTCAGCAGGTAGCCTTCCGCGCGATACCGGCCCGGGGCCTGGTGCACTTCAACGCCGCGTGGCAACAGGGCCCGGCGACACTCTTCGGTAGCGTCGAAAATCTCTTCGGGCTTCGCTACGCGGGAACCGTCCTGGCGAACGAGACGCTCGGTCGCTTCTACGAAGCGGGATCACCAGCCTTGGTCTCCGTCGGGCTCAGCCTCAAAACGCGCAGTTCCCCGGCGCCGCCTCATCAATACGACCTGGGCCGCCTGCGGGTAGGAAGGAGGTAGCCACCATCGTGGCCTCAACCGCTCCTTCATTGCGCGCGATATGCACATTCCCGCCTTCCTCAACGAATACGGTGCCGGCGGGGTGACTCTTCCCGGTGCAGGTGGGATCGTTCCCATCGTAATGCGTCATGGTCCCGGTTTTCACGATGACCAGCACGGGACCGGGGTGAGAGTGCCAGCCTGAATGTCCACTGGGTGCTACCGCCAAATTCGTGACCAGGATGTCGGTGTCGTCCTTGGCCTTGAGGTCGACGCCATATCCATTGGCTTTGGCTTTGATGTGCAACGTGCCCACGTTGCCCCGTCCCACCGGTGCGCCGGTAAAACCAACGCCGACAGTAAAGCTCGGCTCACCGGTTTCCGGGCTTGAAAGCTCTCTCGGCATCGTTGCGTCTCTGCAGGCGAGCACTTCCATAGCGATGGCCACCACAGCCAGCTGTCTGCTCAACATGTTGCACCTCCGGTGGTGAGGGTTCTGCGTGAGTGCGTGGTGCTTGTGACGGCACTCCCCGCGCCATAGGTTGGTGCCTGGGTAGCGGAATCCTCAGGCAGAACGGGTCAGGAGGGCGCTTGACCTGGGCAGAGCTGTGCGCCGCCTTCGATACGCTGGTGGACTTGGAGGCCGGAGCCCGAGCCGAGCGGCTCGCCGCCATCGGCGCTTCCGACCCGGCCGCCCGCCGCGCGCTCGAGGAGCTGCTCGAAGCGGACGCGAACCCGGCCTCCAGCCTCGGCCGCATCGACGCGATATTCGGGGGCGCGGACCCGCCGCCGTACTCTGAGCGAGGCACGGACCGCGATCTGCTGAAGCTGATGGGCCGGACGGTCGCGCACTTCCGCATCGTCGAGCCACTCGCGGCGGGAGGCATGGGCGTGGTCTATCGAGCGATCGACACCCAGCTCGCGCGCCCCGTCGCCCTCAAGTTTCCCCTCCCCGGCCAACGGCTGGACGGCCAGGTGCGGGAGCGGTTCGTTCGCGAGGCCCGCGCCGCGGCCACACTCGACCATCCGAACATCTGCAGCATCTACGAGACGGGCGAGACCGAGGACGGCCAGCTCTTCCTCGCCATGCCGTTGTACCAGGGTGAGACGCTCAAGGCCCGCATTGCGCGAGCGGGCCCCCTGCCCATCACGGATGCGCTTGCCATCGCGGTACAGATCGCACGCGGACTGCACGCGGCCCATAGCGCCGGCATCGTTCACCGGGATCTGAAGCCGGCGAACGTCATCATCGTTTCCGATGGCGGCCTGAAGATTCTCGATTTCGGTGTCGCCCGGGTGGGGGACGTGACGCTCACCAAGTCACACGACACACTGGGCACAGTGTCGTATATGGCGCCGGAACAGGTTCGCGGCGAGCGAGTCGATGGCCGGTCCGACCTCTGGGCCGTGGGTGTACTGCTCTACGAGATGTTGACGGCGCGCCGTCCGTTCGAGGGCCCGCACGAGATCGCAATCGCCCATGCCATCGTGCATGCCAATCCAGTCCGACCGTCGCTGTTTCGTCCTGAGATCCGCCCCGAGATCGACGCCCTGGTGCTGGGGCTTCTCGCAAGAGAGCCGGCCAACCGCCCGGCATCGGCCGAAGCCGTTGCGGGCGAGCTAACTGCGCTGGAGACACGATCGGGACCGCCCAAGGTGCGTCGGCGGCCCCGGTTCACTCGATCCGGGCGTCGCGCTCTAGCGTGGGCCTCTGTGTTCGGACTGGTCGTGGCGGGCGGGGGATTGACGGCGTGGCTGTTCCGGGCAGGAGCCTCAGGCGGATCGGCTGAACCGCGCATCGTGGCGGTGCTACCGTTCGAGAACCTCAGTGGAGGCGACGACGCCGATTACCTGGGCATAGCGCTCGCGGATGAGATCGCGACGCGGCTCTCACGGCTGAAGGCCGTCGCGGTGCCGGGTGAATGGTCCGCAGTGGAGTACCGCGGATCGCGCAAGCCGACCATGGCCATTGCCAACGAACTGGGTGCTGGTGCGGTCGTCCGCGGTAGCGTCACGCGCACCGCCGAGGAGGTCCAGCTCCACATCGATCTATTCGACACGGGTCAGAAGCGCCGGGTCTGGAGCCAAGTGTACCGCGCCCCGGTCAACACCGTGCTCTCCTTACAGCGGAGCGCAACGGACGGGATCGTCGCGGCGCTCGACCTCGACCTGACGCCGGGCGAGCGCGCCGTGCTGAGGCGGGTTCCCACGGACAGAGCAGAGGCGTATGACCTCTACCTGCGCGGGAGAGCAGCTCAGATCGGCGCGGCGTCCGGCAATGTCAGCTTGCCACAGACTCCCAGTCAGCCAAAGGTGGAAAACCTTCAGCGGGCACAGTCGTATTACGCCCGAGCACGGGAGAGCGATCCCGCTTTTGCTGCCCCGCGCGCGAGCCTCGCCATGGCGCACCTCGCGCTCGCGCGACAGGACCGGACCAGCGCGCGGCTCGATCCCGCGCGGCTGGAGGCGGAGGCTGCCCTACGACTGCAACCCGGAATGCCGGAGGCGCATGAGGCGCTCGCCGCTTACTGGTCGATCAGGGGCGATCAGCTAAAGGCGACTGGTGAGCTGGAGCGTGCCCTGGCCAACCGCCCGAACGCCTCCCACCTGTATCGCCTCCTCGGCGTCAGCCTGCGCCAGCTCGGCCGCTGGGAGGAGGCCGTGAGCGCGTTGGAACGCGGCAGTCGGCTCGACCCGCGCAACAGGGGTGTGCACTCTCAGGCAGCGCTGACCTACGCCCGACTGCGGCGGTACGACGAGTCGATTGCCCACTGGGATCGAGTGATCGCCATGGATTCGGCCGATCCGTTCTCTCAGGTAATTCGAGGCTTTAACTACCTCAGGCTCGGTAAGGTAGACTCGCTCGACGCGGCCATCAGCCGCATTCCGCTGGGGCTGGACCCGAGGGGGCCCACCGTCTACGCGCACTACACCGTCCATCGCATCAGGGGCCGCCATGCCGAAGCCCTGGCATCGCTGGATAGCGCGAGGTGCGTCATCTGCGGCGATAGACTCCTTTATCGCCCGGTGTCGCTCCTGCGAGCTCAGACGCTCGAACGGATGGGCGACCTGACCCGGGCTCGCTCGGCCTACCTAGCGGCCAGGACTATGCTGGAGGACAGCGTTGCGGTCCACCCGCGGGACCCGGGCATGCGCATCGCGCTCGGGCTCGCATACGCCGGCCTGCACCGGCGGGTGGATGCCATGCGCGAAGCCCGCACCGCAACCGATCTCGTACCGGTCTCCGACGACAGTCCCGACGCGACGGCGTTCATGGGAGGCGCGATCGAGATCTACGCACAGCTGGGGGAGACCGATGCCGCGCTCGAGCTGATCGAGCTGCTGCTCACCATGCCCGCTGGAAGAGAAGTCTCGGTCCCACTCCTCCGCCTGGACCCCACCTTCGATCCGCTCCGCAGCGACCCGCGGTTCGAAGCGTTGCTCATTCGGTTTTCCAGGAACTGAGAAGATCGTGGCTGAGCCAGCCGAGATCACGCTGCTGCTCCGCCGGTGGGAGCAGGGCGATGCGGGCGCCCTCGATCAGTTGATGCCCCTCATGTATGAGCGGCTGCGGCAGCTCGCCCGACAGCGGCTCCGAGGCGAGCCCGATGCATCGCTGAACACGACGGGGCTGGTGCACGAGGCGTATCTGAAGCTGGTAGACTCGCCCGGTGTCCGGGTGCAGGACCGCGGCCACTTCCTCGGCCTGGCCTCGCGGGTGATGCGTCATCTGCTGGTTGACCACGCGCGCACCCGCAGGGCGGCAAAACGCGGGCGCGGCGTTGCGCCGCTGGAACTCGACGAGGCCACCTGGATTCCGGATGATGCGGTCGAGCCGGTCATCGAGCTCGATCAGGCGCTGCAACGCCTCGCCGCTCACGATGAGCGGCGTAGCCGGATCCTGGAGCAGCGGTACTTCGGGGGGCTATCGCTGGAAGAGACCGCGGAGGCGCTGAATGTCTCGCTGGCCACCGTCAAACGCGAGCTTCGGGCGGCACGCGCGTGGCTGTCTGTCGAGCTGAGGCGTGACGCATCCTGATCGACCTGGTTGCTTTCATTCCATTCCTGTCACGCCTTTCTCGGCAGCTCGACGCGCCCGGGCGAGGATGCCGGCCAGCTTGTCCTGCGCCTTCCGCTCCGCCAGCTGGCGAGTCTGACCCGACTCGGTGATGGACTGTCGGGTCGGGAGGTGGGTCACCGTGACGATGACCCCCCCGGTGTCCTCCTGAGTGACGTCCACCCTGAGCTCGTGATCAGGAAGGCGATGTGGCCTTCTTCGATCCCTCTCGATCCTGGGCCGGCGCGGGCCACTGGGCCGGCGGAGCACCAGATACAGCATAGGTAGGTAGCCTGCGCCTAGCGTCACCAGCCAGCCGGCGGCTGGCCCTGGGCCGAAATGCAACTCTGCTGCCGTCACGGCGATCCAGCTCCCGACGACAAACACTCCCATCTCGAACCGATTGGCCGGAATGAGCGCCAGCGAGACCAGTTCGTACGGCAGAGTGGTCTGGGGCATGAAGGCGATCGCGAGGAGGAGCCGTCCCTCCGGCGTCCGCCAGCGGAGCCCCGCGAGCAGCAGGACCAGGCCGAGAGGGCGCAGCACCGGGGGGATCAGCCCGGAGTTGTCCGCCGGCAACGCCAGCCACCAATCCCAGGGCCATGACGGCAGAACCATCAGGCTGAGGCCAAGGAATACGCCCGCTCCCAAAAGAGTCACCAGTGACGGCCGGGCAATCCAGAGCGGCGCCGAGGTATTGGGCCTCACGGCCAGGAGGAAGCCGAGCGCGGGGATCAGACTCGCGGCTACCATGAGCGGTGTGGTCTGGCCGCTCCGCATGGCGAAGAGGTAGGCGCCGGACAAGGCCGCGAGGAGTGCGTAGGGGCCGCGATATTTCCAGAGCCCGTAGACGAATGCCCAGCCCATCAGGACGTCCAAGATCGGGCGTGCCAGGCCCAGGGGAATCCCCGTGAACGGGACGGCGAGGAGAACCGCGGGCAGCGGGTAGGGGAACCACTGCGTGGCGGGCGGATAGGGGTTCTCCCCCCGGACCAGGCGGGCAGCCGCCTGATAGAGCGAATCGAAGTCGCTGCGCTGGTCGGGCATCCAGACGTAGAGCAGGACCCGGCACCCCAGCACGAATGCAAGGGTGAGGGCAAGCGCCACCAGATCAGAACGCAGCGCGGGGAGGGTCGTGCGGGCGGGGGTGGTAGCCACGGCTCAAAGGTAAGGCGGTAGGGCGGTAGGTGAAGCGGCGGTAAGGCGGTAAGGCGGTAAGGCGGTAAGGCGGTAAGGCGGTAAGCTACAAAGCAACGCGGCCGAATCACGCTGTCATCCTGAGCCCTTCGCTGCGCTCAGGGTAAACTCCGCGAAGGGCCTGCCCTGAGCCTGCCGAAGGGATCGTCCCGGGTGACGTTTCAGCATCGGAGCGGAAATGGCAGGCCGCCCGAAGCTATCTCACGCGGTCAACGAACCTCGCAACTGCTCCGCGGGAAAGCAGCGCAGTGAGTCGATAGAGACTACCCTGCGCGTCGTTTCGAGCGTGCATAGCGTCGCCATTCTCATCGCAGCTGCGGAGCAAGCTGCCAGCGCCGTGACGGGTCTCAGCCCCGAGGCTGGAACAACTCCACTGGGTTGCCGGAGGGGTCGTCGAGAATGACCTGCGCGCCGCCCGGCCCGGTCACGATCTCATTCGTGCGGAAGGAAACTCCCGTCGCCCGTAGCCGCTCAACTTCCGCAGCGAGATCGGTCACCTCTAGGTGCACGCGGTTCCAGCCGCCCGGTACCTGGCGGCGACCGTCGGGTAATGGACGCTTCCCCGAGCTGCCCTCACCACTGAGGAGGAGGCGCACACCGTCCCGTACGACCGACGCGAAGGCCGGCGAGGCATCCTGCTCCAACGCGAAACCAAGCAGCGTCGTATAGAAACGGATCGCAGCCGGGACGTCATCAATGATGTAACGCACGCTGACCCTGGACATCGGTACGTCCTTCTACAGAATGGCACTTGATTAAGACCGCCCAACGGGCCGACATCGGCCGCGGCGACTGCCCGCCCGCGCACTTATCCTACGTTCCTTAGAACCAAAGCGCCGCCAGCTGCAAACGCTTGTTAGACAGTGCGTCGCTCCGGCGGTCGATGGTCAGGCTCGGTGCACGGATGTTCGCGCGAACCCGCAGGTCGGGCGTGTGGAGACCGAGCGCGTAGAACAGCCCGACACTGCAGCAGCCGCGTCCAGCAGCGATGCTCAATCCTCGCGACTCCGAAAATAACCATCAGTCTGTAACCGCAGTAAGGCTGACCGCGCCCCGCAACGCCGAATGACGCTGCAGCCAGGACTTCTTCCTTCCCCGATCCTCCTTGCACATTGCCCGACTAAGCTCTGTGTTTTCCCATCCCGCGAGTTCGCTGGGCCAAGTGCAGTTTTTGTCGCGACGCGCCATGTAATTGGGGATTAACAGATTGGGCGCCCGCCTCGTGCGACAATCCTGCCTGGAGTCCAATTTCACGATCCTTGCTCTGTTTTTTCCTCCCGCCAGCCAGCTGAAACCAAAATTTCTGTCGAGGTCTGAGGAATATGAACGATCCATTTTCCGGGATTCCGGACCCAGAGACGCCCCGTCCGGTCAGAAGGCGCTTCCAGCCCGGGCTGGTGCAGGAAGGACTTCGGGCCCTGCGGGAAACACTCCGGCCCGCGCTGCCGGCAGCGAAGAAAACGCTCTGGCGAGCGCGCTGGGCAGCGAAGGAAGCGGTCCGGCGCGGACGGTGGTACGGCGAAGACCTCTGGCGCCGAGGAAAGCGCAATCCCCGCACCGTCGGCGTCGTCGGTGGGGTGGTGGCTCTGACGCTGGTCGGTGCGATCGCCCTCAGCGCCTCCGGGGCTGGCCGGTCGCTGTGTCCCCCCGCAGCCGACGGGAAAGCGCCCCGGTTTGCCCTGCTCATGGACCGGGTGCCCCAGGTTGCGGCCGGATCGGAAGTGGAGATCCACTACGATGTGTGTGGGTTGGCTCCGGGGACGATCTACCGCGGCCGAGTTCGACTCCTACAGCAGCGGCCGGCCGGGAAGAAAGGGGCCGTCAAGCCCAAGCCGCTGGTGGTCGGCTTCAAGGATCAGGTGGCTGGGGTGGCTGCCCGCCGACACCAGGAGTTGGATCTCGCCTCGACGAAGCCAGGAGCGTACACCCTCGAGCTGACCGTCGTCGACAGTCGGGGGCGGGAGCGCAAGCGAGTGCAGAAAATTTTGATCAAGGCTCGGTGAGCGGGGAGGCGGTAAGCGGCACGGCCTGGGCCTCTAACCATCGTCCATTGGCAAGGACAATAGACGCTTCGACCTGCCTCGCAGGGATCGACCAGTAGGTCCGGAGCAGGCGGTCCTTGTGGCCGCTCGGGACGACCGCGAATCCGTTCCGCCGATAGAACTCAATCGCCCACGATGCGGCCGCCCAGGTACCGACCAGAATGGGCTTGTCAACGAGCCCCTCCACATGGCGCAGAAGCCTCGTGCCCACGCCGCTCCTCTGCGTGGTTGGGGCGACGTAGGCGTGGCGCACCAGCGCGACATCGCCCTTGTCCTGAATGCCCATTACCCCTGCCAGGCGTCCTTCCCGCTCCGCGACCCAGAAGACCACGCCCTCGACAATCTCTCTCGCCAGCTCATCCGCGGGCATGTAGGGTTCGTGCCAGCGATCACCCGGTATCACTCCGCGATACGCGCGCGCCGCGTCATTGATAAGTGTCACCATCGCGGCGAGATCCGTCTCCACACTCCTGCGAATGACCATCATTTCGTTCCCCTGGATGCCCTTGCGGCACGGGCCTGCTCCACCCATCGAGGAACATTGATTCCGACCACGAGGAGCCACAGGGTCAGGGCTCCCTCCCCGATGATGCCGGGGGCCAGGTTGTAGGGATACAGATACTTTGCCAGCGGCGGGGACAGAAAGGTCAGCCAGCCCACACTGGCGAAGGCCATCAGCGCACCCAGAAATCGAGGCAGGAAGGTCGACCGTGAAATGAGGTAGCCGATCAGAAGGCAATAGACTCCGAAAAATACCAGCGGATGCACGCCCTTCAATTGAAGAGGCCCAACGGCGATTCCTACGAGGCTGACGCACGCCGCGATCAAGGAGAGGCCTCGATTCACCGGCTTGAACAAGTGATACAACAGGAGGGTCACGGCGACATACGAGGCGCCCGCGATGAGGCCGGCCGCGACACCCACCTGGCCGGGCACGAGCAGGGCGAGTCCTCCCGTCAGGAAGGTGAGCAGATAGAACCCACCGGCAATTCTGGCCCTGGCAAGCGGCGACACTCCTGCACTCCATTTCGTCAATACGGTGGTGTTCATACCCGTTTCTCCTGGGGCGCGGCGACTCCCTTGATGATCAGCCACAGCGCGAGCGCCACTTCGAACACAGCCATCGGTATCCAGACGTAGTACGTCACCGGTCCCTGGAGGAACCCGGCAATCCGGAGGGTGAGCACCGCCGAGAGCAGCACCGAGGCGAGCAGGCCCAGCCAGGCCAGCGGGACCGGGATGCTCCGGGCACGCAGGAAGAGGTAGGAGAAGAGCGCGCTCCCGACCGCGAAGCAGGACGCGGCAATGAGGGGGCCGGAGCCGTCCTGCCGCAACAGCGAGACTCCGAGCGCCTGCGTGGCCGCCAGGTCCGCGCCCACGGCCGCCGTGCTGGCCGTGGCGACCGACAACAGTCCCAGCATCTGGTCCGCGGCGATAGCGGCGACCACCCCCTCGGCGGCGCGGCAGCAGAGCGCCAGAATCGCCAGATCGGGGTCCTGGTCGCGGGTGAGCGCGTACAGGGTCACCCCCAACACCACGGCTTCAAAGAACGCGAGCAGCGTGAGCACGGCGGTCAGGCGCACGGTCGTCGCGTGCTGGGCCAGGCTCGCGAGCGCGGCGTCTCCCTCAGCCCCGCCGGTCGCCTGGCGAAACAGGACCAGGCTGGTAATGCCGGTCGCGATGTAGAAGAGAAACGTGAAGCCGGCGAGGCGTGCATTCGTCGTGCGAGTCATGTGCGTTCCGGGAATGCAGAGGACTACATGGGAGCCACGATCGCCGAGTGCCTACGGTGGGGAGGCCTCGCCGGTTTCATCACCCCCTTACGCTGTGCCCGAACTCGGGATGACCTTTCTGTGACAGCGCGATCTGCTGGCAAGGAGCCTTCTACACGAGGTGCACCGATGACTCATTCCCTGAGCTGGTGGAACCTCACCTGGATCCTTCCTCTGGTGGGGACCTGCACCTCTGGCAGTCTGGGACACAACCCTGAGTACGGTCAGGGTTGGACGCGAGGACCTGCGCTCCCCGAGCGGATTCAGGAGATCCACGCGGCTGTTCTCCATGGCCGTACTTATATCGCCGGTGGCTTCGATGCCGGCGGTGCCGCCAGCGCCGCCGTGTACCGATTGGACACAGCCTCGGGTCGATGGGAGCAGGCCGCCAGATTGCCCGAATCACGCCACCACATGCCCCTCGCCGCCGTGGGCGACTCGCTCTACGCGATCGGTGGGCTGGGACCGGCTGACGCCGCCTCGACGCTGTGGCTCTACGACGAGGGGAACGATCGCTGGCTGAGCCGTGCTCCGCTGCCTGAGCCACGGGGCGCAAGCGCGGCCGGAGTGATCGACGGACGCATCTTCGTGGTCGGTGGATTCGGATCCGGCGGCCGCCTGCTCGATTCGATTGCGATATACGACCCATCAACGAATCGCTGGCGCCACGGGGCGCCGATCCTGACCCCGCGAGATCACCTTGCTGCAGCAGTTATCGACGGAAAGGTGTACGCCGTCGGTGGCCGACCGTTGGATCCAGATAGAAATTTCAATGTTCTCGAGGCCTACGATCCCTCGACCGACACCTGGACCGAGCGCGCCCCAATGCCGACAGCCCGGGGCGGACTTGCGGCCGTGGCGCTCCAGAATCGGATCTACACCTACGGCGGAGAAACCACGCGGAAGGTATTCGCGGAGCATGAGGTCTACGACGTCACAACAGATGCCTGGAGCGCTGCACCGCCGCTTCCTACGCCGCGACATGGTCTCGCCGCGGCGATTCTCGGCAACCGGATCTACGTCATCGGGGGTGGGCCACGGGCGGGACTAGCGCAGACCAAAGTGGTCGAGGTCTACGCACCGTAGCGCTCCGCCCTACCGTCGGACCACGACCCCCGGCGACGGCTTACTCGGTACCGGCACCACCGGACTCTTCGGTCCCCGAGGCAACAGCTCCGGCAGGTTGGCCAACTCCCACGCCGTCACCGCCATGACCGCCGTGGCCTGCTTCAGGTCGCCCGCCACCGCCTTGTCGTAGGTGTCGCTCTGCGAGTGGTGGGTGTGGTTGTATCCGCGGCGCAGCTGATCGAAGTTGAATCCGGGCACGCCATAGGGCAGGAACGACAGATGGTCGGTGCCCATCTTGCTGGCGTCCCGCACGCTGTCGGCATCGAGTCTGGCAACCGGGGCCAGCAGCTCGCGCCAGAGCCCCTCCAGATCTTTCCGTCCCTGCAAGGCCTGGCCGGTGATGGCGCCGGTGCCGTTATCGAGGACCAGCACCGCCTGGATGCTATCGGCCGTGGCGGCATGCGCCTCCGCGTACGCCCGGGAGCCAAGCAGCCCCTGCTCTTCCCCGCTGAACAGACACGAACCGGATGGTTCGCTTCGGCTTCAGGCCGGACTGAGCGATGGCGCGAGCCGCGTCCAGCACCACCATCGATCCGGTCCCGTTGTCGGTGACGCCGGTGCCCAGATCCCAGCTGTCCAGATGCGCACCCAGGATCACCGTCTGTCCGGGCAGCTCGGTGCCGCGGATCTCCGCCACCGTGTTCCACTGCTGTACCGGCTTCTTGCCGAGTCGGTTCTCCACCCGACCCTCCAGCCCGCGGCGTCGTGCCCGAGGAGATCAGCCGGGCGAGCAGGGCGTAGTCCTCGTTAGAGATCACCAGATTGGGCAGCGGCGACACCCGGTTGGGTGACCCGCTCATCGTCATGAGCCCGTGCTCCTTGGAGCCATCCACCAGGGTGCCGAGCGCGCCCGCCTCCTTCAGGATGTAGGGCAGGTCCACGGCGAACTGCCGCCGGGCGGCTACCGCCGCGGCAGAGGTATCCGCCGTAGCCAGCGAGCGCAGCTCGAGCTGCTCCTGCAGGCGGGTCGAGTCTTCAGCGGTCATCGCCGGCCCATCGGGATTCCAGACTGGATACGGCGTCCGGGGGAGCACCCAGGCTCCCTTCACCTTGCTTCGGTAGACGGCCAGGCTCTCCGGCGTCGTGAGATCGGTGAGGACCACAGGTCCTGCCAGCCGCTTCCCCCCTGTCCCCTCGGTCCATGCCCAGCTGTGCGCCGTGATCGCCCGGGAGAACGGCACCGTGAGCCGCAGCGAGGCCGAGCCCCGCTCCCACGGCACCCCGAACCCGTAGGGCTCCAGCGTCGCGCTGAGGCCGTAGGCCCTGAACCGCTCGGCGGTCCACTCGTTGGCGCGCCGCATGGCGGGGGAGCCCGACAGCCGGGGACCGATGGCATCGCTCAGATGCTGGAGATTCTGCATCACCTCCGAGCGGTCCATCGCCTGTTGGATCAACGCGCCCGTTCCCGATGTATCGGCCTGGGACTGGGCGGCGAGCGGGGCTGCTCCGGCCAAAGCGACCAGGCCGAGGAGTAACTTCATGGTCCAGGCTGACGGGGTTTCATGGTCACTGTTTCCCCTCTATGTTGCGGGTTGAAGCTGCGGCTCAGAACGTCCATTCTCGCCGAGGAGTCAGCGCTTGCCCAAGGACAGCATTACCGTCACCGACAACCGGACCGGCAAGACCTACGAGCTGCCGATCACCGACGGGAACATACGGGCCATCGATCTGCGGCAGATCAAGGTGGCCGACGACGACTTCGGCATGATGACCTACGACCCGGCCTTCATGAATACCGCCGCGTGCCGGAGCGCCATCACCTTTATCGACGGCGACAAGGGCATCCTGCGCTATCGCGGCTACCCGATCGAGCAGCTGGCCGACAAGGCCTCATTCCTCGAGGTGGCATACCTTCTCTGCGAGGGCGAGCTGCCCAACAAGCAGCAGCTGACCTCGTGGGAAGAGCAGATCAAGTTCCACACCTACGTCCACACCAACATCACCAAGTTCCTGGAGGGGTTCCGCTACGACGCCCATCCGATGGGCATGCTGCTGGGTGTCGTAGGCGCGCTGTCTACCTTCTACCCCGACGCGAAGAATATCCACGACCCGGCCAACCGCTACCTCCAGCGGGTCCGGCTGCTGGCCAAGCTGCCCACCATCGCGGCGTTTGCGTTCCGGCACTCCCGGGGGCTGCCGTACGAGTTCCCCCGGAACGATCTGGACTACATCGGCAACTTCGTCAACATGACGTTCAGCATCGGGGGACAACATCAGCCCAACAAGGTGCTCCAGCGCGCCCTGGAGATCCTCCTCATCCTGCACGCCGACCACGAGCAGAACTGCTCCACCAGCGCGGTGCGGGCGGTAGGCTCGTCCCACGTGGATCCCGTTCTCCGCGGTCAGCGCGGGGATTGCGGCGCTGTACGGCCCGCTGCACGGCGGGGCGAACGAAGCCGTGCTCCAGATGCTGGACGAGATCGGAGACAAGCAGCACATCCCCGCCTTCATCGAGAAGGTGAAATCGGGGACCGGGTCGGAACGGCTGATGGGGTTCGGGCACCGGGTCTACAAGTCCTACGATCCCCGGGCCAAGCTCATCAAGAAGGTGGCCTACGACGTCTTCGAGCAGACCGGCCTCAACCCCAAGCTGGAGATTGCGCTCGAGCTGGAGCGGATTGCCCTGGAAGACGAGTACTTCATCAAGCGGAAGCTCTACCCCAACGTCGACTTCTATTCCGGGCTGATCTACCAGGCGATGGGATACCCGACCGACTATTTCACCGTCCTGTTCGCCATCGGGCGGACGCCGGGGTGGCTGGCCCAATGGGAGGAGATGCTGCTCGACAAGGACCAGAAGATCGCTCGGCCCCGCCAGGTATATATCGGGCCGGTGGAGCGCGACTTCGTGCCCCTGGAAAGACGGGGCGACCGGAGGAAGGTGGAGCGGGAGAGGGTCAGTAAGAGGTGAGTAAGAAGTGAGAAGTGAGAGGTGAGAAGTAAGAAGTGAGGAGTGAGAAGTAAGAAGTGAGAAGGTTAGTGCGGGCCGTCAGTTGTCACCCGAGCATATGGGAGGGGGCTGAGCTCCGGCCCCTTCGCTGCGCTCAGGGTGACGCGCCCTCTTACTTCTCACCTCTCACTTCTTACTTCTCACTCTGACTTCTCACTTCTCACTTCTCACTTCTGCTTCAACTGGCACATCCCCTTCCAGGTACGTATACCCCTCCAGACCCGCCACGAAATCGGCGATGAAGCCGTTGGCCTCCTGCCGGGTGAGCTCCTTTGCGTTGTTCACCTTCCGGCGGAATGCCGCCAGGAGATCGGTGGCGTGGAACTGGACATAGTTGAGCACCTCGGTCACGGTATCGCCGTGGACCAGATCGGTGATCTCGTACCCCTGCTCGGTCAGCCGCACGTGCACCGCGTTGGTGTCGCCGAAGAGGTTGTGCAGATCGCCCAGGATCTCCTGGTAGGCGCCGGTGAGGAAGATGCCGAGAATGTAGGGCTCGTCCTCGGTGAAGGGATGGAGCTCCAGTGACGGCTTGCCCTTCCGGCCACCGGTAAACCGGTCGATCACCCCGTCCGAATCGCAGGTGACATCCTGCAGCGTCCCGCGACGGGTGGGAGCCTCGTTGAGCCGATGGATCGGCATGATAGGGAAGAGCTGGTCAATGGCCCAGTGATCGGGGAGCGACTGAAAGACCGAGAAGTTGCAGAAGTAGCGGTCCACCAGCTGTGCCTCGATGTGACCTACGATCTCGGGAAATGACGCCTTGTCCTCGCTTAATGGCGTGCGACAGAGCGTTCAGCGTCACCAGGTAGAACTGATCGGCATCGGCCTTGTCCCGGAGTGAGAACACGCCGCTGGCGAAATACTCCTGGGCCCGTTCCTTGGCAAAGACCGCGTCGTGAAAGACCTCTTCGATCCGGTCGTGGGTGAGCCCCTCTAGGTTTTCCGACATCTCGACCAGTAGCGAGTGCGGTTCCTCCCGGAGCTTGGGGGGCACCGGCTCGACCTGGGACTCCACGTCGATCACGTTGATGAGCAGCAGCGCGTGATGCGCCGTCAGCGCCCGCCCCGATTCCGAGATGATATGCGGCATCGGCAGGCCCTCCGTGCGGCACACGGAGCCCAGGGTATAGACGATGTCGTTGGCGTACTCCCGCATCGAGTAGTTGACGCTGGCGGGCCGGGTCGAGCGCGATCCTTCGTAGTCCACGCCCAGCCCCCCGCCCACGTCCACGTGGGTGAGATCGAAGCCCATGTTCCGGAGCTCGACATAGTAGCGTCCGATCTCCTCCAGAGCCGCCTTCACCTGGCGGATGTCGGTGATCTGGCTGCCCAGGTGGAAGTGGACCAGCTTGAGAATGTCTTTCCGGTCGAGACGATCCAGCCGGTCGAGCAGCTTCATCAGCTCGACGGCACCGAGACCGAACTTCGACCGTTCACCCCCGCTCTTGGCCCACCGTCCCGAGCCTTCGGTCGCAAGCTTGATCCGGACCCCTGCGGTGGGGCTGACACCCATGTCATCCGCCACCTTGAGCAGCACCTCGAGCTCGGTGAGCTGCTCCAGGACGATCATCACCGTGTGGCCCAGCTTCTGGCCCATGAGGGCCAGGCGCATGAACTCCTCGTCCTTGTAGCCGTTGCAGACGATCAGGTGATTGCTGGCCTCGCTCAGGCCCAGAACCGCCTGAAGCTCAGGCTTGCTCCCGACCTCCAGTCCCACGCCATACGGGGCGCCGAACTCCACGATCTCCTGGATTACGTGCCGCTGCTGGTTCACCTTGACCGGATACACCGTGGTGTAGCTGCCCTGGTAACCCGACTCCTTGATGGCATTGCCGAATTCAGTCGCGAGCGCCTGAATCCGGGACTGCAGGATATCGGAGAAACGAAGCAGGAGCGGAAGCCCGACACCCTGGGCATTCAGGTCCATGGCCAGGCGGTACAGGTCGAGCCCGCGCTTGCGGTTGGCATCGGGGTGCACAGTCACGTGCCCCTCGGCATTGGCGCGAAAATATCCGAGGCCCCAGCCGTTCATGTTGTACAGCTTCTCGGCGTCTTTGGTGGTCCAGGTCGGGGGGGCAACGATAGTGGTGATGGCGCGGCTCCAGGAGGTTCGAGAGGAAGGGCATTGTAATGTGGTAGGGGGGCCCACCGGGAGTGGCACCTGTGCTACAGCGCCGGAGACTTCCGGCCTTCCCTTCCCCGAGCTCCCCGGTCTAACCCGTTGTATGTCGAGCAGTTCACATTTTTTGCACTCCTCCGCCTGCTGCGCGTTTTGGCACGCCCCATCGGCATAAAGTTCGCACCCCCCAATGGCCGTAACCCTGTCCATACCGCGCGCTCTTGGCGCCGCTCGTCCGCACAACGGAGAGATACCAATGACTGCACCCAGTCTGAAAGTTAGCCGCCGCTTTGCCGCATCCACCAAGCTGCGTCTCCAGCTGATCTTTGCCCGGGCCTCGGAAGCACTGGCCGAGACCTATCAGGCCCAAGCAGCGGAGTTCGTGAGGCGGCTCAAGCCCCGCCTGTCGGTTGATGAGGCGCTCCAGCGGTATTTCCACGAAGTAGATGTTCCGGCCGCCCTCGAGAGTACGGTGCGGGCCCGCGCTTTGATCTCCCTTTCGGGATTGATCGAGAGCGCCCCGCAGCACGAAAGCCGTGCCCTGGGATGGACCGTCATGCGGCCGGATCAGCTGCTGGACGCGCTTCGCCGGCGGGTGCAGCACATCGAGGAGACCAACCTCGAGTGCCGCCTCGGCGCCTCGATGTCCGACGAAGCTGTGGCAACTACCCACGTGCGCATGGCACTGGAGACGGCCCAGGCCCTGGCCGACGAAGTCACGCCGGATGAGGCCATCATGCATTACATCCGCACCTTCAATCTCGCGTCCGTAGACGCGCAGGTGATCTTCCGGAGCGCGCTGGCGCAGTGGGCCGAGCTGCATCCACTCCCGGGTGAGGCCCACGCGACGGCCCGGCTGGCCAATCCGGTGCCCGCCCTCAGCCGGCCATCGCTCGAGCTGCGGCCGCGCCCCGAGTTCGGACTGCGAGTGATCGTGTAGGAGGAACGAGGGAACGGGGGAACGGGGGAACGGGGGAACGAAGCGATGAGAGGTTCAGAGGCTGAGAGGTAGCATCGCCTCAGGCGCTGGGAGCCCGTTATGTTTCGGGTCCGGCGAGATGCGAGAGGCGGTAGTGAAATGAGATGGGTTTACACGGTCGGGCGCATCGCGGGCACCGAGATCAAGGTGCACCTGACGTTCGTGATGTTCTTGGCGTGGTGGGCACTCTCCGGGTATCGAGAGGGGGGCCCAAGCGGCGGCCTCACAGCCGCCCTTCTGCTGCTCGCCCTCTTTGGCTGCATCCTCCTTCATGAATTCGGGCACATCCTCATGGCGCGGCGCTTCGGCGTGCGCACACCCGACGTCATCCTACTCCCCATCGGCGGCGTCGCCCGCCTCGAGCGCATCCCTGACGAGCCCAAACAAGAGCTCCTGATCGCGCTGGCCGGACCCGCGGTGACGGCGGCGCTGGCTCTGATCTTCTATCTCCTGGTCCGGCTCACCGGCGGCGATGCCGAGGTGGGTCAGCTGAGCCCGCTGGCCCCGTTCCTCAATCAGCTGCTGGTGACGAACGTCTGGCTGCTGCTGTTCAATCTGATTCCCGCGTTTCCGATGGACGGGGGCCGGGTGCTGCGGGCGCTGCTGGCAAGCCGGTTGGGGATGGTCCGGGGAACCCGGGTTGCCGCGACCATGGGCCAAACGCTTGCCATGATAGGTGGGCTCTACGGCATCACAACCCAGAATCTGTTCCTGGTCCTGATTGCCTTCTTCGTGTTTCTCGGCGCCAGCGCCGAGGCCGAGGCAGTCGAGACCCGGGCCGCGGGCGATGGCCTCAACGTCTCCCAGATGATGGTGACCAACTTCCGCACTATCCCGGTATACGCCACGCTGGCCGATGCGGTAGCGCTACTCCTGAGCGGTGAGCAGCGCGAGTTTCCCGTGCTGGACAACAACGGCCGGATCGAAGGGATGCTCACCCGCGATAACCTGATCGGGGGACTCTCCAAGCTCGGTCCAGGCGGTCCGGTGGCCGAGGCAATGACTCCCGGCGTACCGGTGGTGCTACCGACGCTCGGATTCGGGGAGGCACTCGAGCGCCTGCGGTCCAGCCGGCTCCCGGCCCTGCCGGTGGTCGATCCGGCTGGTGCCCTCGTGGGGCTGCTCACGTCGGACAACATCACCGACCTGCTCCTGGTCCAGCGGGCGAGAGCCAGGAGCTAGCGCCTAGCTTCTAGCTCCCAGCTGGTTATTGCTGCGGTCGATGTCCGGCAACACGCTACGGGGATCCACCACCACCCGTCGAACCGGCTTGCCTCCGCGCACCCGGTAGGCAAACCGCGGCACCCTGATTCCACATCTCGACCGGCAGCCTGATACGCTCGGTCGACCCATCCGCGTAGCTGACGTCCATCTCCAGCGGCAACGTCATCGTCCCTCGATTGCTCAGGAAGATCTTCTCCCCCCCGTCTACCGTGCCTACCGAGTCCACTGCCTGGTCCAAGCGCGCGGTGGTGAAGACCCAGTCGCGCCAGAACCAATCCAGGTCCATTCCCGACGCGTCCCGCATCAACCGGAAGAAGTCGGCGGGCGTCGGATGCCTGTAGGCCCAGGCCTTGAGATACTCGCGGAAGGCGTGGTCGAAGCGTTCTTTCCCCAAGACCTCGTAGCGGAGGGTTTGCATCATCAGCGCCGGCTTCTGATAGCCGGTCCAGAAGAGATCCTTGACCTCTACCGGCCGGGCGATGAGCGGCTGCTCCTGGCCGGGTAGCGCGTGACCCTGATAGAGGTGAAGCGGATGCACCTCGATCGAATCGCCGTAGGCCGTCCCCTTGAAATAGCGCGCCGCGCCGGCCAGGTCGATGAAAGTGTTGAACCCTTCGTCCATCCAGGGATAGAGCCGCTCGTTCGACCCGACGATCATCGGCGTCCACTGATGGCCGAGCTCGTGCGCCAGGACCCACTGGCGCTCCTCCCGGCTGGGGGCGCGGGGGTCGAAGGTGAGCATGGGGTACTCCATGCCTTCGATCGGGCCTTCGACGCTGGTGATGTGGGGATAGGGATAGGGATACCACTGCTCGCTGAAGTACTGGAGCGCCTCCCGCACCATCCGGTTGGCTTCCTCCCACTCGGGAGCCGAGGGCCGGTAGAGCGTGTGAACCAGTATTCCCCGATAACCACTGGCATCCCAGCGAAGATCGGGACCGGCCGCAAACGCGAAGTCCCGGACGCTGTCGGCGGTGAATCGCCAGGTCAGCTGCCCATCGGATCGGGGGCGGGTGCGGTCGGCGTGACCCACCTCCGACGCCGCTGATTACGGCTACCGGGTCCGTTGACCCCTTCGCGCGCGCCAGCCGATCCCGCTGGGCCGGAGTGAGCACCAGCTCCGGGTTTCGCAGGGTTCCGGTGGCGGCCACGATGTAGCTCGCCGGCAGGGTAAGACTCACATCGAAGCTGCCGTATTCGAGATAGAACTCGCCGGCCCCGATGTAGGGGTCGTGGTTCCAGCCGCGCACATCGTCGTACACCGCCAACCGGGGGTACCACTGCGCGATCTGGTAGAGCGAGCCGTCGCGCCCCATGCGGCCGGCCCCATAATCGGGCACCGTAAAATGCCAGGCCAGTTCGATGTCCAGCACCCCGCCGGACGGCAGCGCCCTGGGGAGGTCAAGCCGCATCGTGGTCCCGTAGATCGTCGGGTGCAGCGTCCGGCCGGCGATGCTCACCCGGTCCAGCGTGAGGCCACCATCAAAGCCTTTGCAGGAGAAGTCGAAGGTGGACCCCAGAAAGACGAGTGGCGGCTGGTCCAGCTGCTCCGTCACTCCTGAGCGACTGCAGATGTTCTGTTCCACGAACATCCACAGGTAGCGAAGGGCATCGGGGGAGTTGTTGGTGTAGTGGACCGTCTCCCGACCCCGTATCTGGCGGGTAGCGGTGTCGAGGGCGGCGGCGATACGATAATCGGCCCGCTGCTGCCAGTAGGCGCGGCCCGGCCGTCCCGATGCCGTGCGGTAGGAGCTGGGAGACGGAAGCGCCAGTGGGGTGAAGGGCGACGCGCTACCCGGGGCCGAAGCCCGGTCGGGAACTGCTTGCGCCGGCAGCAGGCCGGCTGAAAAGGCATGGAGAATCAGCAGGCCGGCGATCGGTCGGGCCATTCGGGGCTCCAGGTGGTGGCGGTCGCGAGAACATACCGCGGGCATCCGGGGTGGCAAGCCTGCTCCCGGGACTGGCGGATTGGAGGACGATCGCGCATGTTGGCGCACCCGTTAACCCTCAACTGGAGGAGTCATGCACTACGGTGTACAACTCGGCGCCGCACTCGCGCTTGTCTCGGTATTCGCCGGCTGCAAATCTGACCGCCCATCCCCGGAAAGCGCCGGCGCTTCGGCAAGTTCGGCCGAGTCTCCCAAAGCCGCTCCCGCGGTTGTGACGATGACAGCCAAAGACTTCGCGTTCGATGCCCCGGCGCAGATCCCCGCCGGAGCCGTGACCCTGCAACTCAAGAATGACGGCAAGGAGGTGCACCAGGCGCAGCTGGTCAGGCTGGAGAACGGCAAGACCGCCAAGGATCTCATGGCGGCCATGAAAACGCACGGGCCTCCGCCGGCCTGGATGAAGTTCGTGGGGGGACCAAACGCCGCCGGGCCAGGGCGCGAGGTAGGCTCTACCACGGTGCTCGAGCCGGGTAACTACGCCTGGCTCTGCTTCATCCCCAGCCCGGACGGCGTCATGCACGCCGCCAAGGGGATGGTCCGGCCGTTCGAGGTTACCGCCGCCCCCTCAGGGGCCGCGACCACCCTGCCGGAGACCGACGTCACCATCAAGCTGGTGGACTTCGACTTCCAATCCTCCAAGCCGCTTACGGCCGGTAAGCAGAGGATCATGGTCGAGAACGCGGGACCGCAACCCCACGAGCTCGTCATGGTCAAGCTCCCTCCGGGCAAGACGATCCAGGACTTCGCAACCTGGGCCGAGAGCATGAAGGGCCCGCCTCCGGCCGACCCGGTGGGAGGTGTAGCCGTGCTCGAAAAGGGAATGCGGGGAACCTTTACAGCCGATCTCACCGCGGGGGACTACGGCCTCATCTGTTTCGTCCCTGACGCCAAGGACGGCAAGATGCACCTGGTTCATGGGATGATGAAGAACATCAAGGTGAGCTGACGCACTTCCGCCGGCGGAAATCGGCGGGGACGCAATCGAAACCACGCTCGGCCCAGAGGCCCGTGCCTTGTGCACGGGCCTCGTTTTGCGCCTGCCTGAACCGCTCCGCATACTTGATGTTAGGCGGGACGGTATAGAGCACGGCCCAGCCGCCCCGGACCAGCGCCTCGTTCACGAGGATGGGCCCGGTCCACACGTAGGCCAGTAGCCGGCCGTACTGGTCGGTGGGCCTTAGGTCGTACTCCAGCAACACGTCGGAGCCAGGCGGAAGGATACCGAGCAGCGCCTGCTGGGCCTTGTTCCCGAAGGGGCCCTGGTCCCGCTCAGGACTATCGATGCCGATCAGACGCACTCTCCGTCCGTCCGAGCAGCGGAACGAGTCGCCATCGGCAACCTGGCGGACTACGCAGTGCGACTCCGGTACCGGGCGCTGTGCACCAGCGCAGGCGAGAGGGGTGACGGCGAGAGCAAGGCCAAGCACCGTGGAATATCCGCGGTTCGGCATAGGTCTCCTGGACCGGCATGGGTTGCAGGCATGCATTGCGGGTCGCCACTGAATAATACGAAAGCCCGAAAGCACGAAAGCTGTTTTCGTGCTTTCGTGATTGCTGTTGCTTTTTTCTGTGACCCAAGGCCCTCACACTAATGGCAGCTTTCTCCACAAATAACGCTGGATTGCATGTGGCGGTGACCGGCGCCAGCGGCCTGATCGGCGGCGCGCTTGTCCGGCACTTGACCACGAAGGGGCACCGGGTGAGCCCGCTGGTGCGGCGCCGGCCGGGGCCGGGCGAGATCGGCTGGGACCCGGTTGCCGGCCGACTGGAGCCGGGAGATCTGGAGGGCCTCGACGCGGTGGTGCACCTGGCCGGCGAGAACGTAGGCGTGCGCTGGACCGCCTCACGCAAGGCGCGCATCCGGGACAGTCGGGTCCGAGGCACGAGGGTCTTGAGTGAAGCTCTGGCTCGCACCAGCCGGCACCCGGCGGTGTTGGTCTCCGCTTCCGCCATTGGCATCTACGGCGATCGCGGCGAGGAGACCCTCACGGAGCGCAGCGCCCTGGGACCGAAGGATGATTTCCTCGCCGCCGTCGGCCAGGAGTGGGAAGATGCCGCGGCCCCGGCCCGCGCCGCCGGGGTTCGCGTCGTGCACCCTCGGTTCGGCGTGGTGCTCAGTCCAGCCGGGGGTGCCCTGAGAAAGATGTTGTTGCCGTTCCGCCTGGGGCTCGGTGGGAGGCTGGGCAGTGGCTCGCAGTGGATGAGCTGGATCTCCATCGACGACGTGACCGGTGCGCTTCTGCACCTGGTGCTGAATCGGACCCTGTCGGGTCCGGTGAACTTTACCGCTCCCGAGCCGCTTCGGAATCGAGATTTCACCCGAACCCTCGGCCAGGTACTCTCCCGTCCCGCTGTCCTTCCGGTCCCCTCCGCCGCTCTCCGGCTGGTGTTCGGGGAGATGGCCGATTCTACCCTGCTCGCCAGCGCCCGGGTGCTGCCTGAGCGCCTGCTGGAGTCCGGGTACGCTTTCACTCATCCGGACCTGGAGACCGCGTTGCGGCAGATGCTGCGGCCGCACGGTTGAGGTATTTTTCCCCGATGGGCGGATCAAAGGCAGTTGTCCTTCTGAGCGGCGGCGTAGACTCGACCACGGTGGCGGCGATTGCCCTCAGCCGCGGATTCGAGGTGCATGCGCTCACCTTCCGCTACGGCCAGCGCCACCAGGCCGAGGTCGAGGCGGCTCGACGGGTGGCCGAGCAGCTCGGAATCCGTCAGCACGTGGTGCTGGAGATCGACTTGCGGGCCTTTGGCGGCTCGGCGCTCACCGGCGACATCGAGGTGCCCAAGGACACGCCCCTGGATGAGATTGGGCACCGGATTCCCTCCACCTATGTCCCGGCGCGCAACACGATCTTTCTCGCCTTTGCACTGGGCTGGTCCGAGGTGCTGGGCGCATCCGACATCTTTCTCGGAGCCAACGCGTTGGATTACAGCGGGTATCCCGACTGTCGGCCGGAGTTCATCCAGTCATTTCAGACGATGGCCAACCTGGCGACCCGAGCGGGAGTGGAGGGCGGCCAGCGCCTCACGATCCACACACCACTGATCGAGCTCTCCAAGCGCGAGATCATCGAGCAGGGGTTAGCGCTGGGGGTCGACTATGGGATCACCCGTACCTGCTACGATCCGGCCCCGGACGGAGCGGCGTGTGGGAGGTGCGAGGCCTGCATCCTTCGTCTCAAAGGGTTCCGTGAAGCCGGAATGGAAGACCCAGCGCCGTATCAGACGGTAAGCCGCGGATAATGACCTACGCCGGCTATGTCATCCTGAGCGAAGCGAAGGATCTCTCTGCCAACCGAGTAGGGATTCTTCGCTGCGCTCAGAATGACAGCGAGGCGCAACGATGACCTACGCCGTCAAGGAGATCTTCTACACCCTCCAGGGCGAAGGCGCCAACACCGGCCGGGCCGCGGTGTTCTGCCGCTTTGCCGGCTGTAACCTGTGGACCGGGCGCGAGCCCGACCGGGCCGAGGCCATCTGCCAGTTCTGCGACACCGATTTCGTGGGAACCGACGGGCCCGGGGGCGGGAGCTTCACCACTCCGGAGTCGTTGGCCGCGGCGGTTTCGGCCACCTGGCCAGACCGGGAGTCAGGGAAGCGATTCGTGGTCTGCACCGGAGGAGAGCCGTTGCTCCAGCTCGATGATCCGCTGCTGGAGGCCCTGCACGCCGCCGGGTTCGAGGTTGCGGTCGAGACCAACGGTACCCTGCCTCCGAACGAAGGCATCGACTGGGTATGCGTGAGCCCCAAAGCCGGGGCCCGATTGGTGGCCCGTACCGGGGACGAGATCAAGCTGATCTTCCCTCAGCCCGGCGCAGAGCCCGAACGGTTCGAGCGGCTGGACTTCCGGCATTTCTTCCTTCAGCCGATGGATGGGCCGGAGCGGCAAGCCAACACCGACGGCCGCCCTACGCTACTGCCTTGCGCATCCGCGCTGGCGGCTGAGCCTGCAGACGCATAAGCTTCTCGGGATTCCGTGAGCGGGGAAGCAGGGAAGCGGGGAAGGATGCGTCGGTGCGTCGCGCCCCGAAGCCGTATCATGCTTCCTGGTCATCCCCCGCCTCTCTTAAGGGCAGACTTCCTGCCCTGCTTCCCCGCTTCCCCGCTTCCCCACTGAGATCATGCACGGTTATTCCGACCGCATCAGTCACGCGTTCGCCTTTGCCGCGAAGTA
Source organism: uncultured Gemmatimonadales bacterium (assembly GCA_963846435.1). GTDB lineage: Bacteria > Gemmatimonadota > Gemmatimonadetes > Gemmatimonadales > GWC2-71-9 > CAVVWJ01. The sequence continues at coordinate 213,388 of CAWJVX010000003.1, forward strand.
TTACGGCGCTGCGGCCCCCGCAGGCTCGAGCATGGACTACATGGCTCACCCGGCCAATGTCGCCGTCATCCTGGCGAGGTACGGTTGTGACCAGGTCACCATCGTCGGCGGAATCCTTCACCACGTGCTGGAGGAAGCCCCGCCGGACAAGCGGCCGGTGCTCGAGCGCAAGATCTCCGACAAGTTCGGATCGGTGGCGCTCGCCGTGGCCAAGGATGCGCTGGAGCCAAAGTACGACCGGCGGGGCGGCGAGCGCCCCTGGCAGCCGCGCAAGCAGGAGTACCTGGCCCAGCTCGCCATTGCCGAACCCCGGGCGCTCGATATCTGTGTGGCGGACGAGATTCACGCCTGCGGCTCAACCGTGACCGCGCTTCGCCGGCTGGGGGTGGAATACCTGCGAACGGTGTCGCGGGCCGGCTCGGAGCAGACCATCTGGTGGTACCGCTCGATGCTGGAGATCCTGGCGACCCGCTCGGACTGGCCCCAGCGCGAGATGATGGCCGAACTGCGACTGATGAGCGCGGACCTGGTCCGCAGCCTGCGAGAAAGAGAAGAGGACCTGTGATCCGGATTGCAGCGTTGGCTCTCCTGCTGGGTGTGGCTGCGTGCCTGGGCAGCGCGCCACCGCCGATTCCCCTCAAACCAGTCCGATTTCTGCTGGTCAACGATGTCTATGTAGTCGACACCCTCGGCGATGGCCGCGGTGGCCTGGCCCGGGTGGCGACGGTGCGTAACCGTCTGGCGGATCAGGGGCCGGTGGTGTTCGTTCTGGCGGGGGACGCCCTCAGCCCGAGTGTGCTGACCAAATACTACGGCGGCCGCCAGATGGTCGACGCGCTCAACGCGGCCAAGCTCGACTACGCCACTTTCGGCAACCATGAATTCGACCTCGAGCTCGACACGCTGTTGGCGCGAATCGAAGCCTCCAAGTTCAAATGGATCTCCAGCAACTGCACCCTGCCGGATGGGGCGCCGCTGCCGAAGGTTCTGCCCTGGGATACCCTTCGCGTTTCCGGTCACAAGGTTGGTCTGTTCGGTCTCACCCTGCAGGGCAGCTATCCCCGCACCGTCCGCTGCACCAATCCCGATTCGGCCGCGCAGCGCTCGGTGGAGACGCTCAGCGCAGAGGGTGCCGATCTCATCGTCGGCCTCACCCATCAGACCATCCAGGCGGACCGGGATCTGCTGGCTCGGGAGCCGCGGATCGATCTGATCCTGGGCGGCCACGAGCATGAGGCCCAGGACTCGACCGTTTCGGGCCGGCACGTGGTGAAAGCCGATGCCAATGCCGTGTCGGCCCAGTTCGTGACCCTGTGGGGAGGAAAGGGAAGCTGGCGGCAAGCGGTGGGGCTGGTGCGGATCGACGGGGCACTCCCGGCGGACACAACCGTCGGGCGGGTCGTGGCGGAGTGGGACGATAGTCTCCAGAAAAAGCTGGGGCCGGAGCGTATCGTGGGCCGAACCACGATCCCGATCGATCCCTCGACCAGCCTCTCCCGGAGGCGGGAGTCGCTGGTAGGAGATCTGGTCAGCGATGCAATGCGGTCCGGCACGGGGGCCGATGTCGCCCTGCTCAACTCCGGCACCTTGCGGCTGGACAACGTCATCCCGGCCGGACCGATCTCCAACCACCAGCTGGAGGCAATCTTTCCCTTTGCCGACCAGACCCGGGTAGTCACTTTCCCGCTGACGGGGACCGGGCTCCGCCGCATCCTCGAGCATGGCGTGTCGAGCGCGATCCTGGGCACCGGCGGCTTCCTCCAGGTCTCGGGCCTGTCGTATACCTTCGACCCGTCCAAGCCCTCCGGTCGCCGGCTGGTGGGGGATATTCGGCGGTCTTCGGGCCTCAGGCTAGGGCCCCAGGACTCGGTTCGCGTGGCCTTTGGCGTGTATTCGGCGTGTGAGGGGGGTGACGGCTATTCTGTCCCGGAGGCCCAGTCGGCCTGCGCCGACCGCGCCTCGGCCCCCCGAGCGGTGGATCTGCTGATCCAGTACATCGCCGATTCGCTGGATGGCCAGATCGAGGCACCGAAAAACTCGCGAGTGGTGCAGGCAGGAAACACAAATCCCGGCTGAGCTGGTTGCTCGCCGGGACCGGGTAGCCTTAGCAGTTTTAATCACCCAGGCTGCAAAGCTTAAATCCCTGGGGCCCCGAAGGGCTATGTCACGATCAACTGGCCTGAATATACCCGGTCAGGCAAGGCAACACAACCCTTCGCCGCTCCCTTCGGTCAACTCGTTCTTGTATTATAGGACATGGGTTTAACCCCTTACCCATCTCTCGTCACCCTACCTAGTGCCTTTGCAGCCGCTTGCCGCCTCTCGCGTACCGACGGAGAGCTGTTCGAGCGCTGCCGGGTCGCTCTGGTCCGCCGCTTCCAGAGCGAGCGGATCTGGCTCAGCCTGGTCTCCTCTGCCGAATCGATCCCGCGGGTAGGCCCGGCCCTCGACTTTGAGGGCGCTATCGAGGTGGCCCGGTTGGCCAGCGGAGAGACCGAGGTGGTGATCCACGCCGATCCCCTGGCGGCAGAGGAAATGCGCAGCGTTGCGATGTCTCTGGCCCTGGGCCTCAGCGTCGTCATCGAGCTGCGCAGCATCCTCCTCGAGCGCCAGGCTGCTCTGGACGATGCCGTATTCCAGCTCAGGGCCCTGCGCCAGGTTGCCCGCCTTCTGTCTTCGGTTCACTCCACCGAAGAGACCGAGCAGCTGATTCTCGACTTCATGGCCGAGGTCTTCTTCGCCTGGTGGGCCTGCCTCTACCGGCCCGAGGGTGACGCCTACGCGCCCAGCGTCTTCCGCTCGCTGAACGACCGGCTGCGGCCGGCCCCGATCGAGCGGTCGGCGCTGGATCTGGCGCTTCCGCCGGGGAGCGCGGCCACGGGTGCGGACGACGTGGGGTTGGCCGAGCTGGTGGGCCCCGGGGCGGAACTGGTGGTACCCCTGGATGCCGGTGCCGAACGCATGGCGGTTCTGGTGCTCGGTTCCCGGATCAGCGACAAGCTCTACGGGCGGGCCGAGTCAGAGCTGGCCGGTACCCTCTCCTTTGCCGCGGCCATTGCGCTCAAGAACTCCGAGCTGGTCGAACAGCTTCACAGTGCGGCAACGACGGATGAGCTCACCGGGCTCTGCAATCGTCGCGCGCTGGAGGAGCGGCTGGCCGCCGAGATCTCCAGGAGTCTGCGCCACCAGCTGCATACCAGCGTGTTGCTGCTCGACCTGGACCGCTTCAAGGTGGTCAACGACACCATGGGGCACGCGGCTGGAGACCGGCTTCTGGTTCAGGTCGGCCAGGTACTGCGGAAGCAGTGCCGTGCACTGGATGTGGTTGGGCGGCTCGGGGGAGACGAATTTCTGGTGATTCTTCCGATGACCAAGCCGGCGGAGGCCCGGGTCTTCGTGGCCCGGGTGCAGGCCAGCCTCCGGGAAATCGAGAGGACGAACCCGGAATTCGGGGCCTGCACCCTGAGCATGGGAATTGCCGAGTCGCCGCATCACGGGACGACGGTCAGCAGCGTTCTCGCCGCAGCGGACAACGCCTTATACCGCGCCAAGCGCGGCGGCAGAAACACGGTCGAGGTCGCGGAGAGCTAGCCATCTATGTCTGAGTCTGAATTCACCCTGCTGGGCGACGCCGTCTGGCTGGACTTCGTCAATACTGCGCGGGGCCGAGTCCTCTCCCCGCCGGACCTGCTCCCCACCAGCGCGGCGGTGGGGCGCTGGGCCCGCGCCCAGAGTCTCGAGTGGGTTGACGGCAACGGCCTGTCTCTGGATGAGGTGTTGGTCTTCCGCGGCTATCTGACCACGCTCGCCGAGGCGCTGCATTCGGATCTCCAGCCTCCGGCCGCCTCGATCGCCGCCATAAACGAGCAGCTCACCCAGAACGCCGGATCTCAGCAGCTGACCCGGGTGAGTGGTGAGTGGCAGCTTCGATTCGCCCCGGTGCGCCGGCCCTCCCTGTTGGAGGCCATCGCCCAATCCGCCGCGGCCGGCTTGGCGGACCCGCTGCTCCTCATCCGCCGCTGTGCCGGCGAGTGCTGTTCCCTCTTTTTCACCGACGACTCCCCCAATCAAAGCCGGCGCTGGTGCAACGTGGCTGTGTGCGGCCGGCAGGTAACGGTGGAGCGGCGGCGCGGGTTGCTTCGCTGACCACCCTCGAACCGGAGCGCTATTTCGAGCTCACCCACCAGGCGCTCGGCTCGCGCTACCGGCTCGAGCGCACGGTGGCGGCGTCCCTGGAACGAGTACTCTTCGAGGCCCAGGATCTGATCCTCAAGCGCCGCGTCAGCTTGCGGGTCAACTTCTACTCCGATCAAGCCACCCGGACTTGGTTCGTGCGCGAGGCTGAGGCGCTGGGGCGGCTCGACCACCCGTCGATCCGGCACGTCTACGATGCCGGCGTGGTCGGTGAGCTGGCCTATCGCGTGGGCAACTGGATCGACGGCGAGGGGTTGCAGGGCGCGCTCCAGCGCGGCCCCAGGCCGATCCCCATGGTCCACACGCTGGCACGGGACCTCCTGAGCGCCCTGGAGCACACCCACGCCCAGGGCATCATACTTCGACGTATCGTGCCCGCCTCGGTCATGCTGAGTTCCTCCGGCCGGGCGATGGTGACCGACGTCCGCTTCTGTAGCTACATGCTGCCCGCGATTCCTCCCGGCACCATCCCGCTGGGCCTGGCGTTCATGGCCCCGGAGGTCCGCGACGGCGCGCCGGGAGACGCCACCAGCGACGTCTATACCGCCGGCGCCCTGCTCTACGTGGCCATCACGGGACAGGAGCCTCCCCTGGATCCGAGAAAAATCCGACGCCCCACCGAGCTCAGGCCGGCTTGCCCTCGCGCCATCGAGCGGATCGTGCTGCGCGCCATGCAGCCGGAACAGGACGATCGGTACCTCACCGCCATCGAGATGTTGGAGGACTTTGCCAGCGACGCCGGCACCTTCGAGACCCCGGCCGTGGCGGTGGGTCAGGGACCGGTAGCGGATGCGGAAGACAAGGCTCGATGGGAGAAGCGGCTCCGCCGGGCGCTGGGTGACGACTACGAGTTGCTCTCGTTGCTCGGCACCGGAGGGTTCGGGCGGGTCTACCGGGTGCGGGACCTGCAACTCGAGCGAGAGGTCGCACTCAAGGTGCTCCAGCCTCTCCTCACCCGGGACCCTGAGGTGGTGGAGCGGTTTCGCCGGGAGGCTCAACTGGCCGCCGGCCTCCGGCATCCGAACATCGTGAACATCTACGACATCGGGGGCCGATCCGGGCTCCTCTGGTACACCATGGAGCTGATCGACGGGCCCAGCCTGGCCCAACTGGTGGAGCGCGACGGCCCGCTTCCGCTGGATAAGACCCTGCGGCTCCTTCGCGAAGCACTCTCAGCCTTGGCTCACGCCCATGGATCCGGGCTGGTGCACCGCGACATCAAGCCGGAGAACATCCTGATCGATCGGGCTGGAAGTGTGCAGATCACTGACTTCGGTCTGGCCCTGGCACTCCGGGGGAAGTTCGGCGGAGCCACCAGCCAGAGCGGGACCCCCCAGTTTGCCAGCCCCGAACAGCTCCTCGGTGAGCGGGTGGACCAGCGCTCAGACCTCTACAGTCTGGCGGCGGTGGCCTACTACGCTCTCCTGGGCACGCCACCGTTCCCCGGTCTCACCGTCGAGCAGGTGCTCGCCAAACAGACCACCAATCAATTTCCTACTTCACGGGGACGCCGGGACGACGTGAGCGAGGCCCTGGAGCAGGTGCTCGACCGAGCCCTGAGCGCCGATGTCTCGCAGCGGTACTCCTCGGCGGCGGAGTTCCTCCAGGCCCTGAACCACGCCGTCGGCGCGCCGACCCGGGAGCCGGTGGCCGATTGGGCCCGAGCCGCGGCCCGCTGGTTTCGCAGCTCTCCCCTTGACTAAACGCGGGCGCCATACAGATTTGTCCCCGCGACACGTCCCCCAAGTGAAGGCCTGATCGACCGCTTTAGTGGTAATCAGAGACCCGGGTGGATCGCCCAGCGGGTCTTTCATTTTTTATGACGCGGGACAGGCCTGCGCTCATAAAAACTCGGTCTCCGGAACTTGCCGGAGCCGATGCAGGCAAAACAAACAGGAGTAGGCGCAATGGCTCGCACCATCGGCACGGTGAAATGGTTCAACGACGCGAAGGGTTTCGGCTTCATCACCCCGGAAAACGGGGACAAGGACTGCTTTGTCCACCACACCGCCATCAAGGCCGAGGGCTTCCGCAGCCTCGCCGAGGGCGACCGGGTTGAGTTCGACATCGTGCAGGGTGCGAAAGGCCCCGCCGCCGAGAACGTCACCAAGGTCAAGTAAAGCAGTCACAAAAACAAAGGGCCGCCTACCGAGCGGCCCTTTTGTTTTGACCTGGACTCTCATTTATGGCGATAAATCACCCGGCCCCGGGTGAGATCATAGGGCGAGAGCACTACACTGACGCGATCGCCCTCCAGCACCCGGATCTTGAATTTGCTCATCTTTCCGGCGGCGTAGGCCAGAATCTCGTGACCGTTCTCGAGCATCACTCTGTAGTTGCGGTCGGGTAGCACTTCGGTCACCACCCCCTCCATTTCAATGCCTTCTTCTTTGGCCATCCAGTATCTCCACACGGGGGCCGGAGGCTCGCCGAGCCTCCGAAGGTGCTTCCGGGGGTGGAATCTTGCGGCTCCCGGGCTCAGAAGCAACTAGGAACGGCTGGCCGCGCGACCCCTTCCTGGGGCGTGAAGGCCCTCCGCTGAAGGGAGCTTGGTCCGGACCCGGCCGATCTCGGCCTCCACCAGCTGGACCAGCTCGCCGATGGCATCGGCATCGAAGGTGAGCCGCGCTCCGGCGGTCCGGTAGATCTCGGGCAGGCTGCGTACGGCCCCGAGGGCGAGAGCCTCCCGATAACGGGCAACCGCTCGCTTGGGATCATCCAGACTATTGCGCCAGATCTGGAGGGCCCCGATCTGGGCGATGCCATACTCGATGTAATAGAACGGGTACAGAAAGATGTGCAGCTGGCGGTACCACCGCGCCACCCGCTCCTGCTCCAGGCCGCTCCAATCGACGCCGCGCTCGAATCGGCTCCGCAGTCGGAGCCACTCGGCGTCCCGGGCGGCGGCATCACCGCCCTGCCCGCTGGTGTAGATCCAGGTCTGGAATGCATCCACCGACGCGATGTGCACCAGACTCAGCAGGACGTCCTCCAGGTGCTCCAGCCAGGCGCTATCGGCGTCCTCTGAGGCGAAGTAGCCGATCGGCTGGGTCAGATGCGGCGCGGCGAGCAGCTCCATGGACATCGACGCCAGCTCAGCGGCCTCCGAGCCGGGATGGCGCTGCCAGATAAGAGGCTGCTGATGCGCGGCAAAGGCGTGGAACGCGTGTCCTGCCTCGTGGAGCAGGGTCATGACATCGTCCACCAGGCCAACGGCGTTCATGAAAATGAACGGCCGGCCATGGAAGTGGAGGGTCTCACAGTATCCGCCGGGCGCCTTGCCCTTCCTGCTTTCGAGATCGAGCAGGTTTTCATCGATCATGGTCTGGAATTCCCGGCCCAGCGACGGGTCTACCCTTTCGAACACCCGCTGCGCGGTCCCGACCAGTTCGGTAGCATTGGCAAACGGCCGCAGGGTCTTGGGCCGGTAGGGATCGACGGCGAGGTCCCACGGCCGGAGCACCTCGAGCTCTAGCCGCCGGCGGCGGGATTCGAGCACCCGCTCGACGGCGGGAGCTACCGTCCGCTCGACCGCGTCGTGGAACCGCTCGCAATCGGCCGGGGTGTAATCGAAGCGGAACTTTGCCGGAAAGATGTAGTCCCGGAAATCGGCAAAGCCGGCGTTCCGCGCCGCCCGCATTCTGAGGCCGTACATCTTATCGAAGAGCGCGCTCAGCTCCTCGCGGCGATCCAGATAGGGACGGGTCGAGGCCCGGAACGCACGCTCCCGAACGGCGCGGTCAGAGCTCTTGAGGAAGGGCTGGAGCTGGGGAAGTGGCCGCTCCACCCCGTCCCATTCCACGGTGATCGAGCCGACGATCCGCTGGTAGCGCGCGCTGTGCTCCTCCAGCTCGGCGAATATCGGGACGTTCTCGTCTCGAAAGATCTCGATCTGGGTGCGGAACCGGGCCAAGGTGGTGCTGAGGCCCGGCGTAGCGTAGCCTGACTCCACCAGACGGCGGGCGAGCTCCACGCTTCGCTCCTCCATGCGGGGGAGCACCTCGGTAGAGAACCGCAGGTGATCGGCCTCCTTGCCGGGATCGCCGGTGTCTATGGTGTAGGCGATCATGGCCCGCGCCGCAGCTTCGGTGACCAGCTCCTCCAGGGTCGACCAGGCGAGGAGCCACGCCTCCATGCTCGAAGGCTCGAGCGGGCGGGCGGCCAGCTCATCGAAGTAGGGCGCGACGTCATCCCAGGTGGCCTTGGCAAAGGCGGACGGAGATGGAGGCAAAACGGACACTGTCACGATCACTCCTGTCGGTGAATCACCGGTCCAATCCAACCAAGATACTCAAAGCTCTGGCCGCGAATGAACGCCGCCTTGCGAGGTGGTCTCACTTCGCCCCTGACGGTGATACAGGTAGGCCAACAGCAGGAAGACGAGTCCTAGAATGAAAACGGAGCCCACCCGGTAGAGCGCATCGAGGGAAGACAGGTCGAACAGCAGGACCTTGACCACCGCGAGCCCCGCGACAGCAAGACCGGCGATTCGGGCGGGCTTCAGAGCGCGGCTGAAACCGAGCCCAACAAGGGCGGCCGCGAAGATCAGCCACCAGGCGCTGACCGCCAGGCCCGCGGCGAGGCTCGCCTCCTCCGAGGACAGCGTCTTGAGCTCGAAGTAGCGTCCGATCTCCCCGGTGACGCCGAACAGCACCAGGGTGCCTCCCAGGGACCAGAGGGCACCCCGAATCAGCGGCCCCGTGCCGGTGGCGACCACCGGCCTCCAGAGCCCGGCGGCGAGCGCGACGACGACCGCGGCCGTGCCCCACAAGGCCAGTGGCCACGATCCCACGAACGCCGCGTCGGCGGCGGTGCGCTGGAGCGACGCGCCGGTGAGCAACTGGTCGAGCGAGGCCCAGAGTGTCGCGAGCGCGTACCAGCGCCCGTCGTCACGCTTCAACCGGTGGTCGAGCGCCGCCCACAGCAGCGTGAGGGCGAGCAAGGCCCACACCCGTTCCACCCCGTCCCAGTGTTGCCAGACCGCCGTACCGAGCGCCGCCGCCCCCACCAGCGCGAACACGGGCCGCACCCGGTGATAGCCGGCGAACAGGTAAGGGATCGCGATGATGAGGGCGACCAGCCCTCGCCTCTGCTCGAACCAGACCGGGTCGAGATGGTGAATCGCCCAGCCCAGCAAGACCGGGGTCAGGAAGAAGTAGAACGCTTCGCCCACCGACCAGCCGGGATCCCCGACTGCCGGTGACAGCTGCAACGGCAGGAACCGCGGTGTGCGCAGGGCATACCACCAGACCGGTGCTGCCAGCAGGAGTCCTCCGGCGAGAATAGCCCAGGGATGATCGAGATGGCTGCTGGCGGCGGCGACGAACGCCCAGCCTCCCCCGAAGGAGAGAAATCTGGTCTCCCACCAGCGCTCCCGGAGACCGACATGGATCCCGATCGTCCCACCGATGACCCCGTAGAGCAGCACGGCCCACGCCGGGCCGCGGTCGGCGGCACCGGTATACGCGACCCCGAAATAGCTCAGGGCTACCACAAACATGGTGAGCCGCCAGCGTCTTCGGGCCGCCACCAGGCCCAGCCCCGCCGCCATGCACGCGAGATAGAGCAGGAGCACGCTGGAGTCGGCCTGATCGCGGCCGAGGAGGATCGGGGCGAAGAACGCGCCCAGCGCCGCGGTGGTTCCCAGCGCCTCCACATCGATGGCGTAGGCGATCATCGCCAGCGCCACCGAGACCAGCGCCAGCCCCACCAGGCCGGTGGTGGGAGGAAGCACCCCGTACAGCCGGGCGGCGGCCCAGACACTGAGGTAGATGATCGCGGCCCCGCAGCCCACCAACGCGGCGCCGTAGGTCCGGTATCGCGACTGGAGCCGCCAGCCCACCGCACCCACGGCGAACCCGCCCAGGGCTCCCCCGATGCAGCGCATGACCGGCGAGATCCAGCCGCGATCGAACGAGAGGCGGAGCAGATAGCCGGCCGCCAGGATCAGCGCGACCACCCCCACGGCCAGGAGCACGCGCTGGCCGATCCACTGCTCGGAGGAAAGCGGGGAAGCGGGGAAGCGGGGAGGCGGGGAAGTAGGGGAGCGGGTAGGCTGCGTACCTAATGGCCTAGCGGCGCTCGGGGCCCGGGCTCCTTCCTTCCCTGCTTCCCCGCCTCCCCGCTGTCCAGCTTCCTTCCCCGCTTCCCCGCCTCCCTGCTTCCCTGCGAGCGCCCCCACCAGCTCCTCAAGCCGGGCCATTCGCGCCTCCAGGCGCTCGATGCGGTCTTCCTCGGTCATCAGACTCCCGCTCCTTCTGCCGCTCGCTCCGCGGCTTTGGGGTGCGCCTCGACCTGGAACGCCATGATGCCAACCAGCGCTACGAACCCGCCTGCCACATAGAACGGCCAGCCGTGACCCAGCCGCTGAAACAGGGTGGTGGCCAGCAACGGCGCGAGCACCCGGGCCAGCCCCGCGAAGGTCTGGGCCACGCCCATCGTAGTTCCCAGCTCAGCCGGGTCCGTTTGGCGGGACATCAATGAGGTCGTCGCGGGGAACAGGAGCGCGGTGCCAATCGGCACCAGCGGTATGACGAGTGCGAGTGTCCAGAGATCGCGGGGAAGCGGGTACAACGCAAGGCCGAGCACCAGGAGACCGGTACCGAGACGCATCGCCCAGATCTCCCCGATGCGGTCGACGATCGGGCCGAGCAGCACACTCCGCATCACGAAGGAGAGGACCCCGACGTAGAGGAAGACGTATCCGACCGTGGTCTCGTCCAGCCCGAACTCTGCTCCCAGGTAGAGGGCCATGATGGAGGTCATGGAGGAAAAGGCGATCATCCCCACCCCGTATATCCACAGCAGACGACCGATCACCGACGTCGGATGCCGGAGCGCCATCCAAGCCGGATGCCACACCGGCCTCCTCGCGCGCGCGACCGATGGAGCCGATCCCTTTCGCGACTCCGGCAGCCACCTCCAGGTAAAGATCACGTTGGTAAGGCAGAGGACGGCGGCTATGACCCCCGGCGCCGCCTGGCCGAAGTGCGCCGCGGATGATCCGATCGCCGGCCCGACCATCACGCCGGCAGAGGTCGCCGCGGAGAGCCAGCCGAGGGCGCGTGCCCGGTCGCCGGGCGCGATGGTGTCGGCCACGTAGGCCTGCGCCACCCCGGTGGTGCCGCCACCCGCACCCTGCACCACGCGGGAGAGGAAGAGCAGCCACACGCTGTCGGCCAGCCCGAAGACCAGGTATGCCACGGCCGACGCGCTCAGGCCGATCAGGAGCGCCGGCCGGCGGCCGTAGCGGTCGGACACTCGTCCCCAGAGCGGCGCCGCCACCAGCTGGGCGATGGAGTACGACGCGATGAGCTGCCCGACGATCTCGGGCGTGGCGTTCAGTTTCAGAGCATAGAATGGGAGCAGCGGGAGCACGATCATGAAGCCGATCATGTCCACGAAGTTCACCCCGATGAGCACCGCAAGCCGGCGGAACTGGCTGGGAGAGCCCAGCGCCGTGGCTGTCATCCCCCGCTTCCCCGGTCGGCGCCGAGGGCGAATACCGCGGCGCTCACCGCCATCAATACCACCCCGTACGCCGCGGCGACGCCCACGTCCGACTGCCGCAGACTGGACAGGATCTCGAGCGAAATGGGCCGGGTATCGTAGGTATACAGCATGATGGAGGTGACGAAGTCTCCGAATGCGGTGACGAAGGCCAGACTGGCACCGGCCACAATTGCCGGGCGCAACAGCGGCAGGGTCACCCGGCGAAGGGTGCGCCACCGTCCCGCGCCCAGGGTGGCAGCCGCCTCGTCCAGCGACGAATCCAGCGACCGGAAGCCGGCGAGAATTGCCCGGCTGGTGATCGGCAGGTTCCTGACGAGGTAGGCCAGCGGAAGGATCCAGAGGGTTCCCACCAGGACGAAACGCCCGGCCAACGGAGCCCGGATGCTGAAAGCGGTCGCCAGGGCAATCGCGAAGACGGTTCCCGGCACCGCCCAAGGCAGGGCCAGCAGCGCTTCGATCATAGCGCCGCCGCGCACCCGACGGCGCACCGCCAGCATCCCGGCCGCAAGGGCGATCCCCACCGCCGCCACGGTGGACGCGATGGCCAGCCAGAGGCTGTTGAGCAGGGGCCGCGCCCGCACGGGATCCTCCACCAGGGTCAGGTAGTTTCGCCAGGTATACGCGGGAGGCAGTGGCTCGGTAGTCCAGCTGCCGAGCGGCACGAAGGACACCAGCAGAAGGGTCAGATGGGGCAGCAGTAGGAGCACGGCGAGACCCCAACCGAGCACGGCAAGGGCCAGCCTGACGTTTCGGCCCTGCACCCGCACCCGCATCGGGGCCATTCCCTTGCGGCCCCCGGCGGCGTTGTCGACCACCTTGGAGCCTCGAAGCAGCCAGAGGGCGACCAGCGCTACCAGGGTGAGCGAGACGGTTTCGATCATGGCGAGCTCGTTGTCGCCATTGAGCCGGGTGGCCACGATCTGGGTAGTCATGACCCGGAAGCCGCCTCCAAAAATGTATGGCGCGCTGAAGGAGGCGAGCGACGTCATGAACGTCAGAAGCGCCGCACCTCCGAGCGCGGGATACAGGAGCGGAAGCACCACCCGACGCAGGGTGCGCCACCGTCCGGCACCCAGGCTGGCGGCGGCCTCGAGCACCGAGGCATCGAGAGACGCGAGCCCCGCACGAGTGAACAGGTAGAAGTACACGTACATCGAGTAGGCGTGGACCAGCAGGATCGCGCCGGCACCAGCGAGCGCCCAGGGCGGCTGCTCCAGCCGGAGCAGCCGTTGAATCAGCAGCGAGACGAACCCACTTTCGCCGTACAGAAAGAGGAAGGCGATGACGCCGACCAGCGGCGGAAGGACGGCGGGCAGGGCCACCAGCCAGCCGAGGATTCGCCGTCCGGGGAATTCATAGCGTCCGAACAGGAACGCCAGCGGGATTCCAATCAGCCCCGCCAGCACCACGCTCACGAGGGAGATCCACAGGCTCCCCCAGAGCGCCTGTCCCTCGTTTCGATGCTGGAGGAACATGCGGACGAAATCGAGGGTCCACCCCTGCGGGCCCCGGAACCCCTCGATAAGAACGAGGATGAGGGGGTAGACGATCAGCCAGGTGAGCAGCAGGAGGAGCGCCGCTCCCAGCAACGTGACGCGCCGGCTCCGAGTCACCTGGCCGCTCGGGGAAACAGGTGGATTCCGCCGCCCGCACGCCGGCTGGGCATGATGCCCACCCGCTCGCCCGCGCTGACCGATCGGGGCGGACCAGTGACCTCCAGCGACGCCCCGCCGTCCGTGACGACCGTGAAGAGGCTGGCGGGGCCGGTGAAGCGGCGTTCGGTGACGGTTCCCAGAAGCACGCCGGGGGCGGGCGGCATGAGTCGCAGCGCTTCGGGACGCACCACCATCCGGGCAGGCCCGCCAGGCGCGGCGCTCATGTCGGTGAGGTCCCACTGCACCCCTTCCACCGACACCAGCAGCCCTCGCTCGCCCGGCCCCAGCACGATGACATCGATGGCGTTCGACCGGCCTACGAATTCAGCCACGAATTCGTTCGCCGGCGACGCATACAGATCCTCCGGCGTGCCCACCTGCTCCAGGTGTCCACCCCGAAGCACCGCGACCCGGTCGCCGAGGTCAAAGGCCTCGTCCTGCTCGTGGGTCACCAGCACGGTGGTGATCCCAACCCTGCGTATCAGCTCCCGAATCTCCCGCCGAGTACGCTCCCGCAGCGAGGGGTCGAGATTGGACAGCGGCTCGTCCAGAAGCAGTACTCGAGGCTCGGGGGCCAGCGCCCGGGCCAGCGCCACCCGCTGCTGCTGCCCTCCGGAAAGCTGGCCGATGCGGCGGCGCTCATACCCCACGAGGTCCACCAGCGTGAGCGCGCGTGCCACCCGGCGCTCGAGCTCCTCCCCACTCACCCCGAGCGATTCCAGGCCGAAGGCGATGTTATTCCCGACGTCCAGGTGAGGAAAGAGCGCGTAGTGCTGGAAGACCATGCCGAATCGGCGTGCCACCGGGTCTACGCCCGTTACGTCTTCGCCTTCGACCAGAACCCGCCCCTGGTCCGGCAGCTCGAAGCCGGCCAACAGGCGAAGCGTGGTGGTCTTGCCGCTTCCGCTCGGCCCCAGGAGCGCCAGCATCTCTCCCCGCTCGATGGAGAGCGAGAGCCCGTCAACGGCCACGGTCCCGTCGAAGCGTTTGGTGAGGGATTCGAGTCGGAGGAAGGTCAATGAGGCCTTAGTCTTTCCCCGTACCCCGCACGTGCTGGTCCCAGTAGCGCATCCATTCCGGTCCCTGGGTGGAGAGCAGGCCCCAATCCATGTCGCTGACGATCATCTCTCGCTCGACCTCGGTTACCCAATATGGAACCGAGTCGGTGGCGAGATCACTCCGCGCTGGCAAGCGAAACACCTCGCGCGCCGCCAGCAGCTGGGCCTCCTTGCTACCCACGAAGTCGATAAACGCCCTGGCCGCCTCGGGGTGCCGGCTGCCTCGCACCAGCGCGATGGCGTCGTCGATGACTACCGTGCCGCTTCGGGGGAAAACGTAGCCCAATGGCATTCCTTTGGCCGCGCTGATGAGAATGTCCTGGAGATCCCACAGACTCACCAATCCCTCCTGCCGGGCGAGTTTTTCGTACAGCAGGGCGGGATTGATCGTGTAGGTCTTGGTCTGCCCATCGAGGCGTCGAAGCCAGGTCATTCCGGCAGCCGTATCGCCCGTCTGCCGCAGGCTGCGCACGAGGATCAGACCCCAGATGGCGCGCATCGTTCCACTCGCCATCGGGTCGCGAATGATCACCTTGTTCTTCCAGCGGGGGTCGAGGATCTCATCCCAATCTCGCGGAGCCTCGGCTCGCGACACCGCCCTGTTGTTGAAGGCAATCACCGCGGGGGTCCGATACACCGGGAAGTAAAGGTCGTTCGGTCCCACGCCCCGGGGGCTCACATGCTCGGCCCACACGGGGCGATACGGCGTAAGCAACGAGTCCCTGATGCCCCGGTCGAAAAGCGGAACCGGCCCACCGAACCACACGTCGGCCTGGGGGTTGACCCGCTCGAAGCGCAGCCGGTCGAGTATTTCCTGCGAACCCATGTCGAGCCAGCGCACGTCGATGTCGGGACGGCGGCGTTCGAACGCCCGCTCCAGGAGGGTGAGCTGATCGCGGCCATGCGGTGAGTAGAGGACAATAGGAGTTCGGTTGTCGTTGGAGCAGGCGGGGATGGAGAGGACGGAGAAGACGGAGAGGATTGAGAAGACGTAAAGCCCCGCCCCGGAAAGTGAGCTGCGTCCGCCTCGCCCTTTCCTTTCCGCCCTCTCCGTCCTCTCCGGCTTCTCCGTCACTTCTTGAGCGCAAGAAGATTCGCGAACAACCTGAACGCCCCCGGGACTCCCGCCGGCAGCTGACGAAAGAAACTGAGTCCGGTATACACGTAGGTCCCCTTGCCCACGGGCGCGATCAGCAGCCCTCCCCTGAGCGGCGGCTCCCCCGGATCGTGGGTCTCGAGCACCGCCTGGTAGCGCTGGTCCCACGTCCGGGCGAAGTAGAGCCCTCGCTCCTGGACCCAGCCCTTCCAGTCCTGCTCGGTGAGCCGATTCGGAACTCGAGCCACCGGATGGTCCCGCACCAGCCGGACCGGAGCATTCTCGTCGGTGACCCGGTCGTGGCTCACCGGAGCTGCCGGACGCGCCGGCGTGGCTCCGCCTGTGGCCCGGAGCGGGGTCTCCACCTCCAGCCGGAGTGGCTGCCCGCCGACGGTCAGGGGATAGGGCGCGAACCGACGCTCGAAGAAGCGATGCTGCTGATACTGGACGATGACCAGACCACCTCGCCGCGCATACTCCAAGAGCCGCCGGTTGTTGGCAACGAGTGCCGAATCGATCTCGTAGGCGCGAGGGCCAACCACGATGGCGTCGAATCGGGCCAGGTTGCCCCGCTCCAGTGTGGCAGCAGTCACCGGCACGACCGGAATACCGACGCTCGCGAGCGCTTCCGGCACCTGGTCGGCCGCGCCCCGGATGTATCCCACCCGGGCAAGCCGGGGGAGAACGAGCGGCGCCATACGGATCGCGGAGGTAGCCGGCCTGGTGAAGCCGCGGGGCCGGATATGCGGGTAGTCCACGGTGAACACGCCGAGTCCGTAGGTCACGTCCGCGGAGTCCTGCGCGACGGCCCGGATCTCGGCGGAGCCGGCGGTCAGCCGGGTGGGCGGTTTCACGTCGAAGACAAAGGTTCCCCGCTCGTCTTCCCGGGTGAAGCGGAACTTCTGCGACCTGACGGGGGGCCAGCCGCGCGGCAACTCGAGCCCGACCGTGCCGGCGGTGGTATCCTGTGCCCCGTGCGTCAGGGTGACGGTGAACCGGTGGGCAGTGAGTGAATTGATCGGCCAGAGCTCGGTCGCCGGGTCGAGCTTCACGTCGATCCTGGGGACCACCGTAACCGGCCGGCGCACTTCCCCGCGTGCCTGATCGTTGAAACGAAAGACTGCCTCGGTCAGACGCGACGCTCCGAGCCCGTCGGACGCGCTGGCCGTCACCTCGACCGACCCCAGAAACGTGGGCGATTCGAACGGCTCCCCGTAGGGCAGTCCGCCGGTGATGCCGGTTTGATCTGAGCGCTCCTCCGGCCAGCGGTACAGATCCCCGTCGCGAGGTAACCGCAGGAAGTACGGCGACGTGGGAGGCTGATCCAGCACCGGGTAGTTCACGCTGTCGGTGGCCACCTGACCCGGTTGAATGGTCCGGGCCTCCGATTCCTGTTCCGGAGAGCGGCACTCGGCAAGAGGAATACATTCCGCGGCCCGCATGGCGGCGGTACGCGGCTCGTCGGAGGCATTCCAGGCGGAGAGTGTCCAGCGCAGCATCTGCCCCGGTACGACCCGGTCGTCGTTCACGATGGCATCGAACACCACGCGCCCGATGTGCCACGCCGCCATGTTCAGATGCCCCAGCTGATCCTCCAGCTCGATTCCCCTGGTGTAGTACACGCCGCGCTCGCCGGGTGTGGCGCGAGGCGGCTGGGCGACTGCCTCATCCAGGTCGGCAGCTGCCCGCGCCAGCAGGCTTCTCCGGCGAGCAGGGTTCCCCCTGGCCGCGAGCACCGAGTCGATTCGCGCAGCGTAGCGACTCAGCGCGGGTTGCGGCTCGCCACCGTAAACCAGTGCGGCCGTGCCCTGCCCCCGCCGCTCAC
Source organism: uncultured Gemmatimonadales bacterium (assembly GCA_963846435.1). Classification (GTDB taxonomy): domain Bacteria; phylum Gemmatimonadota; class Gemmatimonadetes; order Gemmatimonadales; family GWC2-71-9; genus CAVVWJ01. The sequence continues at coordinate 230,728 of CAWJVX010000003.1, forward strand.
CCAAGGGCATGGCGGCCAGAGTCGTGTCGATCCCGTCGAAAAGGCCCGCCCCGCCTGCCGTGCGGTCCTCAACCATGGCCAGACGCACCTGAGAGGGCCCGATCCGCTGGAGCTGCCCCATGTCCTGCGAGCGGTGCAGGCTGCGTCCCGCCATGGCGATCTGGTGAAAGGACTTGCCCACCGCGGGATCGAGCACGCCGCCGTTCATGGTAAGCGTCGTGGCAGACGAGTCGAAGCGAGTGCTGCGATACAGCTTGAAAGGGCTCCATGGAACCAGCCCCTCCTCCCGGAACAGCTCCCGAAAACGGGTGGAGTCCCCTGCGATCCGGAACGCCTCGTGGGCCGCCCAGCCTGCGGCCTGATGCTGGCCATGGCCGTCCCGGGGCGTTCCGCTGAAGATCGTCACCATGACTTGGGGACGGAAACGCCGGACCATCCTGACCACATCCTTGAGGACGGAGTCACGCGGCCAGTGCTGCCAGGTCTCATCCATGGTCTTGGAATAGCCGAAGTCGTATGCCCGGGTGAAGTATTGGCGGGCGCCGTCGAGTCTCCGAGCCGCCAGCAGCTCCTCTGTCCGGATGAGGCCCAGAGCTTCGCCCAGCTCGGGTCCAATCAGATTCTGGCCACCCTCGCCCCGGTTAAGCGAGAGGTAGGCCGCTTCGGCTCCCATCCCCCGCACCAGAATGGTGAGCAGCTCCGTGTCCTCATCATCCGGGTGGGCGCCGATCATCAACACCCGTTTGTTGTGTCCGAGCATCCGGAGCTCCTGGTCCAGCCCCACCGCACCCCCGGTGGAGGGCGGCTCGAGTTGCGCCAGGACCGGCGAAGCGAACAGTGCGAAAGGAAGGAGGAACGCGGGGCCGGCTGAGAGGACTCGGTGACGCACAGACCTGCCGATATGAGGTGAGGCTGGAAGGTAATTCGGGGAGGTATGCCCGCGACAGCGCAGGTTCCGATAACGAATGCAGCCAATAGCCTACCGCCTCAGCGCGGGGCGTCGCCGAGCGGGGTTTCCCGGATAGACCGACGGAAATCCGGATGGCGGACCCAGAGATAGGCCCCCATGCACACCGCGGCCAGCGTGTTCGCGGTGACCACAGCCCAGAAGGGGAACAGCGTGTTGGTCCGCTCCGAGAGCACCTCCAGCAGGCCATAGAACATGACCTCGAAGACCAGGAAGACCGGCAGCAGCGCATACCGAACCACCGAGTCCCGGACAGCCCAATGGACCATGACGACGAGACCCATACCCAGGAGGGCGAAAACGGCGAAGTGGAAGGCGGTATAGACCAGGATGGCACCGAACACGAGATGGGTCGTATCGGGGCGGGCATCGCCAAACAGCACTACCTGGCCCAGCAGGCTGGGCGTTTGGAACGGATGCCCCGCGATGGTGTCGAGAATCAGAAACCAGACAGCGACGGCGAGCCCGCCGATGATCCCGACATCGGTGCCTTCTGCCAGGGTCGAGTGGGAGTTGTCCAGCATGGATAGCCTCCGGAGCCGGCCCCTCGAATTCAGTGATGCCTCTATTTGTGGCGTGCCATCACATTGCTGCTGCCGTCTCCGGAACGCAAGGCATGGCTGACGGCCGCGTTATGGCTTAGGTCCACGGGGGGGATGGGGTGGCGGCTTCACCTCGGCCCCGAGCGGGAGATGGTGCATGCTGCCGCGCAGCCCTGGGTGTCCCCGCCAGAGGTAGAAACCGATCGATCCCACGCCCAACACGCCGCCGACCAGTGCTGTCCGCCATGGAAATCGCTGATCGGTGAGCCAGTAAAGCATATACGATACTCCGATCCAGAACACCAACCCGACCACCAGGAACAACCAGACTCCCATGCGGAACGACGGGTTCCGGGTCGCCAGGTGGGTCAGGGCGGCGAGCCCTACACCAAACAGGGCGAACCACCCGAAGTGCAGGAGCGCATACTGAATCACGGCCCCCGAGGCGATGGATCTCGTCGCCGGCACCGCGTCGCCCTGGGCAAAGACTTGCCCCAGCACATTCGGCGTATAGAACAGCTCTCCTCGTCCCAAATCCACGGCAAAGTACCAGGCGGCGACGATCAACCCTCCAATCAGGCCGGCGAGCAGCCCTTCCCGAACGTTCGAATGCTGCTGATGGGGCATCGGTGGCTCCCTAAACGAGACTCGACTCAGAAACTGTTGTCAGGGTTACAGAGTGTCTCGCTCAGGTCCTGCCGGGATGTGTCGCCGGTCACCGGCGTCTCCTGCATTGCTCGCAGGGACAGGCGTGGAGCAGACGCTCGAAGGTATAGATCCCGGTCGAATGGCCGTCGCTCCAGTGGATCTTGAGGCCGTATGCCCCCACCAGGGCGATGGAGACCGGCCGGATATCCGGCGCGATCGTGCTCGGGTCCAGACAGCGGCCGGCCACTCATCTCCTCGACGCAGGCGGCGCACGGGCAGGCCAGCCGCAGCTCCCGGGCGGGGAAGAACCCCTCGTGGCCATTCTGGTCCCACTCGATGTGGAGCCCGGCGTCCTGGCGATTGATGGCGTGGGGGATGGGATTCATGGAGGCTCTGGGCTATGGGCTATGGGTCATTGGGCAGTAAAGAAGAAACCCTCCGCGGACTGGGAGGGTTTCCTCGGGCCAACGGATAGCCCATAGCGCATAGCCGATAGCCGTCAGCCGTCTAAGCAACCAGATCCTTGAGCCGCTCGCCGGTCTCGCCCTCGCGAAGCCGAAGGAGCGCCCGATCACGTAGCTGGCGAATTCGCTCCCGGGTTACCCCCATCATGCGGCCGATCTCCTCGAGCGTGCGGCTATTGCCATCGTCGAGCCCGAAATAGAGCCGGAGCACCTTGGCATCACGCGGCGGCAGGGCGGCAAGAGCTGCCTCAATGTCTCGCGTCTGGCTGTTGGCCATGGTGGACATGTCGGTGCTTTCCTGCTCACCGCTGGTGAAGCGCTCAATCCGCTCGTTGCCCTCGCCATCCCGGGTGGGATGGTCGAGCCGAACCGCCTCGGAATTAAGGGCACTGAGCGACCGCACCGCCTCGACTGTGAGACCGGTGGCACGGGCCAGCTCCTCGGTGGTGGGCATCCGGCCCAGCCGGTCCTTCAACAGGGTGGTGGTGCGTCCCAGGCGGCTGAGGTCGGCGGTACGGTTGAGTGGGACCCGCACCGGCCGGCCGTGCCGGGCGATGGCTGCCTGGACTGCCTGACGAATCCACCACACTGCATAGGAGATGAACTTGACCCCCCGGTCTGGATCGAACTTCCGGGCGGCCGTCATGAGGCCGAGGTTGCCTTCGCCGATCAGATCGACGAGCGGCACCCCACGATTCTGGAACTTCTTGGCCACGGAAACCACGAAACGGACGTTATGCCGCGCCAGCCGCTCCTGTGCCACGATGTTGCCCTTGAACGCCTTCCGGGCGAGCTCCATCTCCTCCTCACGATTGAGGAGGGGGACCCGGCTGATCTCGTCGAGATACAGATCGAGACTTTCGCGACCCTCGTCGATTGCGCGAGCGATCTGTGCCGGTCGCACCGGGCGACGCTTGCCACGTGCCTTGATTGTCACGCCTTAGCCTCCCAGGGGACTCTTGTCCCTTGCTCGGTAACCAGCCACGACTGCGGCCGAGCCAGAATTAAGTCGGCCAATATACTTCCTAAGATGCGAAAAATCAACACCTTAGATAAATCGTAGCGGGATGGCGAGTTGCGGCTTCCCTACCAGGGACAGACCGATAGGTCGTTGCAGAAGCAGGGCTATCTGCAAGTTTGGCAGGCCGGATATGTCGTGGTGTCAGACTGAAACGCAGGTCTACTTCTTGGGCTGTCCTCCTTTCTTCATTTCCTCGCTCATCCTTCGCATCGCCTCGGGATTCGCCATCATCGCCTTCATGTCCACCGGCTCCTCGGTGATCTCGTTCTTGGCCCCCATACCCACCGCGGTGAGCACCATCGAGGTGCTGTCCTTCATGTTCATCTTGACCAGATGCCAAACCGGCGCTTCCATGGAAGCCCAAGTATCACCGTCCGGACCACTGTAATGGCGAGCCCGGAAGGTGCCCGCAGGGACCGAGACCGACTCCTCCCCGACGAACTTGGAATCGGCGCAGGCCTCTCTCCAGTCCGCACGGGAGGCCGCAGATTTGCCCATCTCTGAGCTCATCTTCATCGCCGGCTGATCGCCAATCTTCATCACCACTTCCATGGTATTCTGTCCAGCCAGGGTGGACTGGTCCCATGGCGTCAGCATTTGCATGACGGTACGCTTGCCCTTGCCCTCTCCGGCCATCACCATCTGAAGCCAGTACATCCGCTTCCCTTGGCGCTTCTCCTCCTTGACCACGGCCATCCGTATCTGCTGGGGCTCGGGTTTGCCCTTTTTCTCAAAGATGAACTCGCCCCACTCTCCGATCTTCGGGGGGCGGGAGAAGAACCTGGGAATGTCGGCACAGGCGTCTTGCGCGCGGGCTACCACTGGAGTCGCCGTCGGCAGGAGCAACGCGAAGACGAGCATACGTCGCATACACACGCTCACTGATTGGGGGAACGATTCGAAGTTAGCACCCGGCTCGGCCGACGCAATCCGGCTCCCATCCATCACGCCCTCTCAGGGCGCACCACCGGCCAGATGCTTCACCAACTCGCCGACTACGTTCTTGGCGTCCCCGAACAGCATCCAGGTTCGATCGGAGAAATACAGCTCGTTGTCGATGCCGGCAAATCCGGGGTTCTTGCTCCGCTTGATGGCGAATACGGTTCGAGCCTTGTCGGCATCGATGATCGGCATGCCGTAGATCGGGCTGGCCTTGTCCTTCCGCGCCGCCGGGTTGACCACGTCGTTGGCTCCCACCACCAGAGCCACGTCGCACTGCGGCATTTCGGGGTTGATCTCGTCCATTTCCACCAGGTCGGTGTAAGGGATATCCGCTTCGGCCAGCAGCACGTTCATGTGACCCGGCATGCGGCCGGCGACCGGATGGATGGCAAACTTCACGCTGACCCCGCGTTTCCTGAGCTGATCGTACAGCTCCCGCACCTTGTGCTGCGCCTGGGCGACCGCCATGCCATACCCGGGAACGATGACCACGAGATTCGCCTGCTCCAGAACCTGGGCGGCGCCCTCGATGGTCTCGGCCTTGTAGACCCGCTCATCTCCTCCGGCCTTGGTCTGCTGCGCCTGGCCGAACGCACCGAACAGCACGTTGACGAACGAGCGGTTCATCGCCTTGCACATGATGATCGCCAGGATCAGGCCGCTGGCCCCATCGAGGGCACCGGCGGTAATCAGCAGCTTGTTGTCCAGCACAAACCCCATCGCCACGGCCGAGAGGCCGGCGTAGGAGTTCAGGATGGCGATCACGGTCGGCATGTCGGCGCCGCCGATCGGGATGATCAGCAGCACACCGAACATCAACGCGAGCACAATCACCACCGGGAACAGCATCGGGGCCCACCCCGCGGTCGGGTTCAGGGTCAGCGCCACCCCGACGACCGCGGCCAGAGCCAGGAGCCCGATATTGGTGAGATTCTGCAGCGGGTAGGTCACCGGGCGCTGGGGGATCCATTTCACCTCCTGGAGCTTCCCGGCTGCCATGAGGCTGCCGGTGAACGTCAGGTATCCCAGAATGATCTCGATGATTATCGCGACCATCCGGAAGGTGGTCAGGTGCTCGGGTCCCTCGTGCACCCAGAGGTAGTACTTGGCCGTCCCCACCAGGCCTGCTGCCAGGCCGCCGAACGCGTGCGACAGGGCGGTCCGCTGCGGGACGGCGGTTAGCGGCACCATCGAGAGCGGAATGCCAACGGCGAAACCGGCGATGATCGCCAGGACGATCCAGCCGTGGTGGACCACGTCCGGCTGCGCCCAGGTGACCACAATCGCGATCACCATTGCGGCAACGCCGGCAAACACCCCCTTTCTGGCGGAAACCGGGGCGTTCATCCAGTGGAGGGCGTAGATGAACAGGACCGTGGCCACCAGGTAGGACAGCTGCACGATCGGGTGGCTCATGACCGTTTATCCGCCTTCGGGGTGCGGTCGGTCTTGAACATCTTCAGCATCCGGTCGGTGATCAGGAAGCCGCTCACGATATTGGTCATCGAGGCGAACAGCGCGATGGCCCCCATGATGCGGATGCCGGTGGGATAGTCGCCGCCGGTGACGATGATGGATCCGATCACCGCAATGCCTGAGATGGCGTTGGTGATCGACATCAGCGGGGTGTGCAGCAGGCGTGATACCCGGCGGATCACGCCCAGGCCGATGAACGCGGCCAGCACGAAGACGTAGAGCAGGGACCAGTAATCGATCGACTCCGTCATGTTCCCGCCTCCTGCAGAGCATCCCGCGTCCGCGCATGCGTCACCTCACCATCGTGGGTGATAGCCGCGCCCTGCTGGATGTCGTCGGTGAAGTCCAGCTGAAAGATGTTGTCCTTGGTAAAGGCCAGCAGAAATGCGGTGAGGTTCCGGGAGAAGAGCAGGCTCGCGTGGAGGGGCATCGTGGCCGGGAGGTTGAGCGGCGCAGCGATGGTGACACCGTCCAGCACCACGGTCTCGCCCGGCCGCGAAAGCTCGCAATTGCCGCCGCCATCGGCGGCCAGGTCCACGATTACCGCACCCGGCCGCATCGCCTTGACCATCTCGGCCGAGAGGAGCTTGGGGGCGAAGACGCCGCCGATGAGAGCGGTAGTGATCACCACATCGGACTGGGCACACTGGGTGGCCAGCAGCTCCCGCTGGCGGGCTCGATCCTCCTCGGTCAGCTCCTTGGCGTAGCCCCCGCCGGCCGAAGCGGTCTCCTTGAGCTCGATGCCCACGTACTTGGCGCCTACGCTTTCGATCTGCTCCTTGACCTCAGGCCGTACGTCGGTAGCGAACACGTTGGCCCCGAGCCGGCGTGCGGTGGCGATGGCCTGAAGCCCTGCCACCGCCGCCCCGATGACGAAGACCCGCGCCGGTGGCACCATGCCGGCCGCGGTCATGAGCATCGGGAAGTACTTGTTGAGCTCCGCCGCTGCGAGCAGGGTCCCCTTGTAGCCCGCGATGCTGGCCATCGATGACAGCGTATCCATGGCCTGCGCGCGAGTGGTCCGGGGAATGGCGTCGGTGGAAAAGGCGGTGACCCCCCGCGCCGCCAGCGAGCGCACGGTTTCGAGGTTCCGCAGGGGCATCAGGGAGCCGAGATATATACTGCCCGGGCGCATGGCCGCGATCTCACTCTGCTCCGGCCGGTTGACCTTCAGCACCAGATCGCTGCCGAGGACCGTCGCCGGGGTAGGGTCCACCGTGACGCCGGCCTCACGATACGCCGCGTCCGGAAATCCGGCTGCCGCGCCGGCAGCGGCTTCGACCACGACCTGATACCCGGCCTGGATCAGTTTCTTACCCGACTCGGGCACCAGCGCGACACGACGCTCGCCCGCCGTGGTCTCCTTAGGGACACCGATGCGCATGGTAGTTCGCTCTGGGTGGTGGACGCGTAATTAGGAGGTCTAGAGTCTAGCTACAGCTTGATCTTCGGCAGCTCGATCCCCGGCACCAGCCCGCCAGTCAGCCGCTTCAACTCCGCCTGCAACTGCTGCTCCACTTGGTCGAGCCGCTGCTTTTCCGCCTGGATCCGCTGGTTGGCCTCGGTCTGCACCGCGGCAATCTGCCGCTTGACCGGCTCGACCTTGTCGGCCACCAGGCTGTCGACCTTGGCTCGCACCAGTCGTTCGGCCTTGGCGACCTCCTCGCCAATGACCGCTTGCAGGCGTTGAGAGATGGCCTGGTCGAGGTTGCTGGAGACCGAAAGCTTGGGTGACCGTACGCTGCCGCTCAGCTCCGCCACGACCTCCAGATTTTTCAATCCCGACACGACCCGCCAGACCAGGCCCTCGAGATCGTTCATCGATCGCCCCGCGGTATCGACGGCCCAGCTGACCTGCGGAGAGGCAATCGCCCATCTGCCGGAGAGCCCGGTACCACCACCCGTCATCGTAAAGTCGAGGCTGCTGGTGCCGATGCCGGGCACCACCCGGAATGGAACGCCGGGGATGTCGAAGGAAGGCAGCTTGATTCCCCGCAGGCGGGCCGTGGCGGCGTCCCTGGTGCGAGCTGTTACGTGATCGATGGTCGCATCGACATCGATCGCGGCGATGGCCGACCCTGTCGCCCGGCGGCTGGCCTTGATCACGGCCGGCCGGCCGTAAAGTGCGGGCGTCGAGGTGAGGCCCTGGACTGTCGCCTGGTAGGCGCCCTGAACGGCGCTGGTGCCGCCGATCGAGAAGTCGAGCTGCCCCTGCTCGAGCAGGAACTGGGGGAACTCCTTCTCCTTGGGAAACTCGAGGGTGGCTCCCGCCGCCCGCAGCCGCTTGGGTCCCGGCGTCGGGCGAGGCAACAGCCCCGGGGGCATGTACTGTTGAGCCAGCTCCGCCCAGTAGAGGGCCTGCTTGAAGCGCTCGATGCTCACCTTGCCGAAGAATGCGCTCCCGATGTCTGGCGCAGCAAAGGTGGGCAGCTTGAGCAGCGACTTGGCGAAGGCGAAGTCTTTCTGCCGGGCCTGGTCCAGCTGCTGCGTGCCTCGACCGAGGAGCTGAACCCCAGTACGGGTATTTCGCTCCAACGCCTCCACCCGCTTCTTGGCGGCGTCGATCTGACGCAGGGTTTCTTTCACCGATTCTATGGCCTGACGGGTGCCATCCAGGCCCAGCTTCTTGGGGTCCGTGGCCGACAGCCGCTGAGCCAGCGCCCGGGCGGAGTCCACGGTCTTTCCGATATCCAGCTGCTGGAATCCCTCGTCGAGCGACTTTCGGGTCGAGTCCGTGCGCGCCAGGAGCGCCTGGGCCTCACGTATGGTAGTCAGCTGGGTCGGGTCGAGGGCAAGCTGGCGAATGGTGTCGATCGGGGTCAGCGACAGCAGCGGCACATCGAACTGCTTGGTCCACTCTGTCACCGCCAGAACCAACTTGGGCGCGAATCCGCCTCCCTTGACCGGCCGGGCCGGGGTCTTGCGAACGGTGCCGAAGCGCATCCCACTGAGATTGAGCCGTTCGACGACCAGCTTCTTCTCCGCCAGCGCGGCGGGGTTGAGCTTGAGGCGGATCTGGTCGGCTTCGAGGAGGTTCCGGGTGAGCGCGAACGGATCGGCTATCTGGAGCCCGTGCAGCTCCACCGAGGCTTGGCGGGGGTGCAGGTCGAGCTTCCCGACGTCCACCTGGGTACCGAGCAGCTCGGTGCTGGCCTCCTCGGTCGTGTCCTGCGCTACCGGCTCGGCGAAGATCAGGAGCAACACGATGATGATCGCGAAGAGGAAAAGCAGCGGTCCGATGGCTTTCCACCGGAAGATCTTGATCCCCATCGGCTAGTTGGGCCGGAACATGCGGTACCAGTTGTAGACCTGCGAGGCGGTAACTGCCTTGTAGAACCGCGACTGCCGCACCCGCTCACCGATGGTGGCCCGGTAGCGGGCAACCCCGTATCGGGCCGCAAAGAAGATCGGCACGGCCAGCACCAGCCAGCCGACGAAGCTGCCCAGAACCACGGTGTTATTGAAGTTGGTGTACGGAACGAGCGGCGTGTTGGTCATCGCGGTCCAGAGCGGCCGGAGGGAGGGCGCCTCGAGCAGCTGAAGGCCGGCAGCGTGGAACACGGGGTCGAGCAGGAACCCGACCGGCACGAACAGGGCCCACCCGAGCATCGCGCCGCCGAACGAAACATTGAGCAGCACGACCAGCGAGAAGATCAGCAGGTTATGCAGGTTCAGTACCGGTGTCAGCCCCAGCACCGAACCGATCGCCATGCCCGCGGCCACCTGGCCCGGCGTGCCTTCGGAGTGCAGTGTCTTGATGATCGACTGGATGAGCTTGAGCAGCGTCAGCATGCAGGGAAAGTATGAGGGCTATTGGCTATTGGCTATTGGCCGGCCTCTGAGCTGCCACGGCCCAATAGCCAACAGCCAATAGCCCTGTTATTCTCGACCAATCTATGCCACGACAGCGCCGCGCACCGCACGTGCATAAATTCGGCGGCGCCTCGCTGGCCGACTCCGCCGCCGTCCGCCGTGCCGTCGCCATCATTCAGAGCCACCAGCGCGAGCCCACCGTGGTGGTCGTTTCCGCCATGGCGGGAGTCACCGATGCGCTCCTGGCGACAGCGCAGCAGGCGGGGAGCGGCGACGAGCGCACCCTTGCCGCACTCATCGGGCAGCTCCGCACCCGGCATGACGAGGTGGCCAGAGCGCTGCTTCCCGCCGGACGGAGCCGCACCGGCATGCTGGCGCATATCACGGAGGTATTCGAGGAGCTCGAAGCGCTGGCCGCTGGGCTGCACCGCCTCCGTGAGCTGACACCCCGCACCGCCGATCTGGTGGTCTCCCGGGGAGAGCGGCTTAGCGCGCGGCTCCTTGCCGGAGCACTGGAAGCGTCGGGCACCAAAGCCAGATACGTGGATGCGCTCGAGGTGGTGCATACGGATGATGCGTTCGGACAGGCGTCGCCCGACTTTGCACACACGGATCGTTCGGTCCAGCTCGTGCTGGGCCCGATCGTCGCCCGGGGCGTCATCCCCGTCGTCCCGGGATTCATCGGAGCAACTCCCACGGGTGAGGTTGCGACTCTAGGCCGCGGCGGCTCGGACCTCACGGCCACGCTTCTGGCGCGGGGCCTCGGCGCCCGCCGGGTGTCACTCTGGAAAGACGTGCCGGGGTTGCTGACGGCCGACCCCCGGGTGGTGCCGGACGCGCGGGTGATACCCCGGCTTCACGCCCGGGAGGCGGCGGAGCTGGCGTATTACGGCGCCAGAGTGCTGCATCCCCGTGCCCTGATTCCGCTGGCCGGACGGCGGATCCCGATCTACGTCCGGCCGTTCGAGGATCCCGACTCTTCCGGCACCGAAGTGTCTGAGCAGGTGGAACCGGGCCGGTTCCCCGTCAAGGCGCTGACGGCGGCCGGCGGCCAGGCCCTCGTCACGGTGACCGGCAATGGCATGCTCGGCGTGCCGGGAATCGCCGCCCGAACGTTCGCGGCGCTGCACGCGCGGCGGATCTCGGTCTCGCTGATATCCCAGGCCTCCTCGGAACACTCGATCTGCTTCAGCGTCCCCGAGCCGTTTGCGGCCGAGGCGCGAGACAGCCTGATTCAGGAGTTCCGGCAAGAGATCGGGCACCGGGAAATCGATGGGGTGGAAGTGAACCTCGGCATGGCCACAGTGGCCGTGGTCGGGCTGGGGATGCACGGCACCCCGGGCGTGGCCGCCGGAGTCTTCACCGCCTTGGCCAGCGGCGGCCTCAACGTCGTGGCCATTGCTCAGGGCTCCTCCGAGCTGAACATCTCCGTAGTCGTGGCGGCTTCGGATGCCGCGGAAGCCCAACGGCGGATCCACGCCAGCTTTCAGCTCTCCCGCATTGCCGGCGGGTCGGTCGTCCGCCCCGAGCGCATGGAAGTCGTGCTCCTCGGTTTCGGCCAGATCGGACGCGCACTGGCCTCACTTCTGGCGCGGGTCAGCCGCCCGGCCCTGTCGCTTCGGGTTGCGGCGGTGATCGACCGCTCCGGCTTCATCTTTGATCCCGAGGGCATCAGTCCGAGACGGCTCGCCGGCCTGGCCACGCAAAAGCGGAAAGGCCGCCGGCTGGCCGACCTTCCCAATGGTCAGACCGCCTCCGCAGAGGAAGCAGTGGCCCACATTGCCGGCTATGCCTTGACCCGGCCGGTGCTGGTGGACCTCACCGCCGATGATACAGTGCGGGCCCTGGAACAGGCTCTGACCCACGGCATGGATCTGGTGCTGGCCAACAAGCGCCCTCTGGCCGACCGCCGGTCGGTGAGCGATGGCCTCTGGCAAACGGCCCGGGCACGAGGACGCCGTATCCTGCATGAGGCGACAGTGGGCGCCGGGCTTCCCATCATCGACACGTACCACAAGCTCGTCGAATCCGGGGACCGGGTGGAACGAATCGAAGGCCTGCTCTCCGGCACGCTCGGCTATGTGCTGAGTCAGGTATCGGCTGGGGTGCCCTTCTCACGCGCGGTACGAAGCGCGATGGCCAAGGGTTACACCGAGCCCGATCCGCGTGACGACCTCTCCGGCATGGATGTGGCCCGGAAGGCACTCATCCTTGCGAGACTGCTCGGGTATCAGGACGAGCTACGCCCGAGCTCGGTCGAGTCCCTCGTGCCCCGATGGGGGCGCACGCTCTCGCTCCCGGACTTCCTCAGTCGGCTGAAGGAGCTCGACGCCCCGTGGAAACGCCGGGTGGACGAGGCCGCCGCTCAGGGCTCGGTACTCCGCTACGTGGCGCTGGTTACTCCGAGCCAGGTCGCCGTCGGCGTGCAGGCGGTGCCCACCGGGAGCCCGCTGGCTACCATCAAAGGGTCGGACAACCAGCTCGTGTTCACCACTGCCCGGTACAAGACCAACCCTCTCGTCATCACCGGCCCGGGCGCGGGGGCCGAGGTTACGGCGGCGGGTGTGCTCAACGACATCCTGAGACTGGCCGGCGTATGAGGTCGATGCGACAGTCGGCGGTTGCCTTTGCCCCGGGTGGAGTGGGTAACATCGGTCCTGGTCTCGATATCCTCGGACTGGCGCTGGCTGGCATGGGCGACACCGTGCGGGCGGAGTGGACCGATTCGCCCGGTATCCAGATCGTCGATCCCGGCCACCCCGATCTCCCGACCGATCCCACCCGCCACACCTCGGGACTGGCCGCTCGCGCGGTGATCGAACGAGCCGGAGACCACCGCGGGGCCGGCATCGCACTCACGATCACCAAGGGCCTGCCTCTCTCGGGTGGCCAGGGCGGAAGCGCGGCCTCGGCCGTGGCAGGAGCGGTAGCGGTGAACGCACTCCTGGGCGATCCACTGGATCGCTGGGCGCTGGTGGGTGCGGCACTCGCGGCCGAGGAGAGCGTCTCGGGCCGCCACGCCGACAACATCGCTCCCGCCCTGCTCGGCGGAATCGTACTTATCCGGTCGCTCGATCCGCTGGACCTGGTGGCGCTCCCGGTGCCGGATGAGCTATGGGTCGTGGTAGCTCGGCCAGATCAGCGACTGCGGACGGCCGAAGCGCGTGCCGTCCTGCCGGCTCAGATTTCACGCGCCACGGCGCTGCATCAGGCGGCGCAGGTCGGGGCGATGGTGGCGGCGCTCGCCTCGGGGGACTACGAGCTGTTGGGGCGCGCCATCGATGACCGCATCGCTGAGCCGGTACGCACGGCGCTTTTGCCGGGCTTTCGTGAAGCCAAGCAGGCCGCGCTCGCGGCCGGCGCACTGGGCAGCTCGATCTCCGGCAGCGGCCCCACCGCGTTCGCTCTGGTACGCGGGCGCCCAGCCGGCGAGCGCGTTGCCGCGGCGATGGCTGCCGCGTACACTAGCTGCGGCCATCGCAGCGAGGTCCGGGTTGCCCAGATCGATCGCCAGGGGGCCCGGGTGATGGGCCAGTCCGACGGAGGGAGCCCTTGAGGTTTCAGACCCAGCGGCCGGCCAGCTGGCAGTCGTGCATCGCCTGCGGAAACGAGGTGGTGGAGACCGATCCACACCCGCGTTGCACCGTGTGTGACGGGCTGCTCGAGATTCAGCACCGGCCCCCTGCCATGACACCCACCGAGCTGATCCAGCAATTCACCGAGCGGCGCGGCGGCCGGCCGGGCGCGATGGCATCGGGTGTCTGGCGCTTCCGCGAGATCGTGCTTCCGTCGGCCGACGAGGTCGTGTCCCATCCCGAGGGGAACACGCCGATCCTGCACCGGGTAGTCCTGGATCGGTGGGCCGGCGTCGAGCATCTGCTCCTCAAGCACGAGGGCCATAACCCGACAGGATCCTTCAAGGACCGCGGCATGACGGTCGGGGTCACACAGGCTAAGCGGATCGGCGCCACGGCGGTGGCCTGCGCCTCGACCGGCAACACCTCGGCCTCTCTGGCGGCCTACGCGGCACAGGCGGGGCTTCCGGCACTGGTGCTGGTTCCGTTGGATGGGGTGGCCACCGGCAAGCTGGCCCAGTCCCTCGCCTATGGTGCCAAGACGCTGCTGGTGCGCGGCGACTTCGACGACTGCCTCCGCCTGGTCGAGCAGGCCAGCGCCGAGCTGGGCGTCTACCTGCTGAATTCGATCAACCCGTTCCGGATCGAAGGCCAGAAGACGATCATCCTGGAGATGCTGCAGCAGCTCGGCTGGGAGTCGCCCGACTGGATCGTGCTGCCCGCGGGCAACCTGGGGAACACCGCGGCCTTCGGGAAGGCGCTGCGGGAGGCTCGGCGGTGGGGGCTGATCTCACGACTGCCCCGGCTGGCTGCGGTGCAGGCGGAGGGAGCGGCGCCGTTCGCACGCAGCTTCGCGGAAGGCTTTGCCAAACGCCATCGGGTGAAGGCGGAGACGGTGGCGACGGCGATCAAGATTGGGGATCCGGCGTCCTACGACCGCGCGGTGCAGGCGATCACCGAGACCGATGGCGTCGTGCTGGCCATCTCGGACGCGGAGCTGCTTGAAGCCAAAGCGGCGATCGACGCGTCCGGCGTCGGCTGCGAGCCGGCAAGTGCGGTGACGCTCGCCGGGCTCCGACAGCTGGTACGTCGAGGGACCGTAAAGCCGTCAGACCGCGTCGTGGGGGTGCTGACCGGACACATTCTCAAGGACCCGGGGCTGCTCCTCAAATACCATCAGGAGACCGAGCCGGCGCCCCCCGGCGCCAATCGCCCGATCGAGATCGACGCCAAGCTCGGCGAGATCGAACGGGTGCTGAAACAAAAGACGTGAACGGTAAACGGTGAACGGTAAACGAATCGCTATCTAACAACCCGGTTCACTGTTCACCGTTCACTGTTCACGTTTTTGTCCTGGTCACCTTCCAGATTTTCCCGTTCTGATCGGCCGAGATGTACAGCGATCCGTCCGGGGCCACCGCCACACCGCTGGCCCGGAGGGCGGCTGGGCCGCCCTGATCGGTGGCAAAGGTGGAGTACTCGCCGGTCGGTCTTCCATTCGCGAAAGGCACGAACACCACCCGGTACCCTTCCTGGGGCAGCGGGGCGCGATTCCATGAGCCGTGGAACGCCGCAAACAGGCCGTTCTTGTACTGCGGTCCGAACGCGTCGGAGGTGTAGAACGCCAGCGCCATCGGCGCCCAGTGGCCGGGGAGTGCCAGGAGCGGACTTGCCGCCGCGGTGCACCGGCCGACCTTCTCTCCATCGCCACCGTACTCCGGGGCCAGGACGTTCCTCCGGTATTGGTTGCTGTAATAGCAATAGGGCCAGCCATAGTCCCCGCCTGACTCGACCCGCACCAGCACCTCCGCCGGGTTGTTTGCGTTGACCTCGTTGCTGAACCCCCAGTTGTCGGCCAGTTGATCACGGCCGTGAACCGCGGCAAAGAGTGCTTGGGTCCCGGGTTGGGTGGCCAGGGCCATCGCGTTCCGAAGCCCGGTGGCAAAGCGTCGGCCGTCCCGAGGACGTTGGCCCAGACGATCGGCCGAGAAGCTCCAGATACCAGCGCGCCGCTCCAGCTCGGTACAGGGATCATGGCCCGGCGACGCGGGGAGCCGGTCGGTCTTCTGGCAGCTGTTCGTCTTGGACCCGACATTCACATACATCACATTTCCGGGACCGAACGCGAGGCTCTTGGCCTGGTGGCCGCCGTCTGTCGGTAAATCAGCGACCACCGTTTCTTCTTTCCCGGTCGGCTCGAGTTTGTCCTCGCCCAGCCGGTAGCGCACGATCCGGTCGTTCAGCGCGAAGTACACGTAGCCGTTGTGAAGCTTTACGTCGTTCCCTCCACCCGGTCCGAAGCTGGCGCGCTCGTCCGGCTTCCCGTCTCCATCCCGGTCCCTGAAAACCAATACGCCGCCGGTGCCATCGCCCGGCTTGCCGCTGAGCGCCGCATAGAGATCGCCATTGGGCCCGACCGCCAGCTGGCGCACCGGTCCGAGCTGACTGGCGACCAGGGTGGCGCAGAAGCCTTCGGGCAGCACCAGGCCACCGTTGTCGGGATCGCATTTCGACTCTGCCAGAGGAGAAATCCGCATCCCAAGGAGCAGCGCGAGCGCGGTCAGGGCGAGCGCGGCGGGCCGGATAATCGAGCGTGTGTGGGCCATGTGAAACCACCATGCAAGAGTCAGATACCACGGACCAATGTCCCTTCCTCCTCTGAAACATATCCCGTTTAGCCTGCCGCGGGGGTACCCCCCCGAGGAGGCGGGAGCCGGTTCTCAGAGGGGAAATTGCAGATTCCCTATTGCATCGCGGCGCTGTCTGCTTACTGTTGATCACGGTAGTTCTCGTTGGTT
Source organism: uncultured Gemmatimonadales bacterium (assembly GCA_963846435.1). Lineage (GTDB taxonomy): Bacteria > Gemmatimonadota > Gemmatimonadetes > Gemmatimonadales > GWC2-71-9 > CAVVWJ01. The sequence continues at coordinate 246,974 of CAWJVX010000003.1, forward strand.
CCGAGGCACAGCACAGTTCTCACTCATTCAGGGAGATACTGCATGGCCACCACCAAGCGAAAAAAGACTGCCGGTAGGAAGAAGTCAGCAAAGAAAGCGGCGAGGCGGCCCGCCGCCCGGAAGAAGGCAGCGAAACGAGCCACCAAGAAGTCCGGTAAGAAGCGCGCGCCAAATCCCGCATTCATGAGACCTTTGCAGCCCAGCGCAAAGCTCGCCGCCGTGATCGGCAACAGCCCCATGCCACGGACGCAGGTCATCAGCAAGCTCTGGGCATACATCAAGCGGAACGGTCTGCAGGATGCCAAGAACCGCCGGGCGATCAACGCCGACGAGAAGCTCCGCCCGCTCTTCAACGGCAGGAGCCAGGTGACGATGTTCGATCTCGCCAAAATCGCAAACCAGAATCTCAGCTAGGGCCGGCTTTCGCCGGGCAGTTTCAAGGGCGCCCCCGCTGGGGCGCCCTTTTCTTGTTGGAGACTGACTCCCTTATCTTCCCACCCCTATGGCCGGCGAATACATCTTCACGATGCGCGACCTGCGAAAGGTCGTGCCCCCATCCCGCGAGATCCTCAAGGGAATTCACCTGTCGTTCTTTCCCGGCGCCAAGATCGGCGTGCTGGGCGGAAACGGCGCGGGGAAATCCTCCCTGCTCCGAATCATGGCAGGGGTGGACAAGGACTTCCTGGGTGAGGCTCGGCCCCTGGCGGGGACCAAGATCGGCCACCTGCCGCAGGAACCGCAGCTGGATTCAAGCAAGGACGTCCGCGGCAATGTGATGGAGGGGGTACGCGAGCAGCAGCAGATCCTCGATCAGTTCAACGAGATCAGCGCCCGGTTCGCCGAGCCGATGGACGACGAAGAGATGACCCGGCTCCTGGAAAAGCAGGGCAACCTCCAGGAGCGGATCGACGCGCTCGGCCTCTGGGAGCTGGATCATAAGATCGACATGGCCATGGACGCGCTACGACTCCCGCCGGGTGACGCCGATGTGATGAAGATCTCCGGCGGCGAGAGGCGCCGGGTGGCGCTCTGCCGCCTGCTGTTGGAGCAGCCCGACATGCTTCTGCTGGACGAGCCCACCAACCACCTCGATGCCGAGAGCGTCTGGTGGCTGGAGCGCTACCTGGCCGAGTTCCCCGGCACCGTGGTTGCGGTCACCCACGACCGCTACTTCCTGGACAACGTGGCCGGGTGGATCCTCGAGCTGTATCAGGGGGCGGGCATTCCGTGGGAAGGCAACTACTCGTCCTGGCTGGAGCAGAAGGAGCGCCGGCTGGGCCAGGAGGAGAAGCAGGCATCGGCCCGCCAGAAAACGCTGCAGCGCGAGCTGGAGTGGGTCCGGATGTCGCCCCGCGCCCGCCAGGCCAAGAGCAAGGCGCGCATTACCCGGTACGAGGAGCTGCGCGAGGAGGCCGAGCGGCAGACCGAGGGCAGTGCCGAGATCCTCATTCCAGTCCCCGAGCGGCTGGGCGACGAGGTCGTCATCGCCAGCGACGTGGCCAAGGGATTTGGGGACCGGCTCCTCTTCGAGAACCTCACCTTCTCGCTGCCCCGCGGCGGGATCGTCGGCGTGATCGGGCCGAACGGCGCGGGCAAGACGACTCTGTTCCGGATGATCACCGGCCAGGAACAGCCTGACGCCGGGGCGCTCACGGTGGGCTCGACGGTGCAGATCGCCCATGTGGATCAGAGCCGGGACACGCTCGATCCCGAGAAGACGGTCTACCAGGAGATCTCCGGCGGGCAGGACCAGCTCCAGTTTGGCCGCCGCACCGTCAATGCCCGGGCCTACGCCGCCGGATTCAACTTCCGCGGATCGGATCAGCAGAAAAAGGTGGCTACCCTCTCCGGCGGCGAGCGGAACCGGCTGCACCTGGCCAAGCTGCTGAAGAGTGGCGGCAACCTTCTCCTCCTCGACGAGCCCACCAACGACCTGGATGTCGATACTCTGCGCGCGCTGGAAGAGGCGCTGCTCGGCTTCGCCGGCTGCGCCGTGGTAATCAGTCACGACCGGTGGTTCCTCGATCGCATCGCTACCCACATTCTCGCCTTCGAGGGCAACAGCGAAGTCGTGTGGTACGAGGGGAACTACCAGGACTATGCCGCCGATTATCACAAGCGAAAGGGCGCCTCGGTCGATCAGCCGCACCGGATCCGGTACAAGAAGCTGGTGCATTAAGGCGGGAAGCGGGGAAGCGGGGAAGCGAAACGGTGTTACCCTGAGCGCAGCGAAGGGGCCAATGCCCGGGTTGCTGACTTCCACCTTTTTCTTCCTCGCCTCCCCGCTTTCCCGCTTCCCCGCTGTCCCCCCTTATAATTGGCCATGCTGATCCAACAGAGCCGCATACCATATCTGCCCACCCGGATCGAGGGCCTCGCGGCCATCGCGATGAACCTCTGGTGGAGCTGGAATCGCGAGGCACGGGGGCTGTTCCAATCCATAGACGAGCCGCTCTGGCACGACACGCGTCACAATCCGCTGGACTTGCTCTGCCGGGTAGACCCCGCCCGGATTGCGGCCTGCGCCAGTGACAGCGACTTCCTCCGCCGCTATGACGAGGTCATGGCACGCATGGCGCAGGAAGCGGATCACGGCGATACCTGGTTCGCGCGCAACTATCCGGATCTCAACGGGCGGCCGGTAGCGTATTTCTGCGCCGAGTTCGGCCTCCACAACTCGGTGCCGATCTACTCCGGTGGCCTGGGCGTGCTGGCCGGTGACCATTGCAAAGCGGCGAGCGATCTGGGTGTGCCGATGGTTGGGGTGGGCCTCTTCTACCGCAAGGGATACTTCGATCAGCGGCTCACTCCCGACGGGTGGCAGGAGGACAGCGACGTCGAGTACGATGTCGGCGCCACTCCGCTGGTGCCGGTGGCGGCATCGAGCCACCAGCCCTGGCTCACCACGGTGCAGACGTTCGGGCGGCCGGTCCACGTACGGGCCTGGCGGATGATGGTGGGGCGGGTACCGATCTATCTGCTCGACACCAACCTCGAGGCGAATCACCCGGATGACCGGGGTCTGATGAACAAGCTCTACGCCGGCGGACCGGAGCTGCGCCTGAGGCAGGAGTGGATTCTGGGCGTCGGAGGGGTGCGGGTACTCCGGGCCATGGGAATCGACCCCGCCGTCTGGCACGCCAACGAAGGCCACGCCGCGTTCATGATGGTCGAGCGGCTCCGGGAGCTGATCGTGGGCGGGGGATCCTACCAGGACGCCGTGCGCGAGATCCGAGCGCAGAGCGTTTTCACCACCCACACCCCGGTGCCGGCCGGCCACGATGCGTTCACGACCGAGCAGCTCGAGGCCTGCGCCGGGCCGGTATGGGAGGAAATGAGGATCGATCGGGAAAGCTTCTTCGGTCTCGGCGCCCACCCCGCCCTGCCGGGACAGTTTCACATGACGGTCGCGGCCATGCGGCTCTCCGCCCGGGTGAATGGCGTTTCCCGCCGGCACGGGCAAGTCTCCCGCAACATCTGGCGGGAGCTCTGGCCCAACCGGCACTGGGAGGCAGTACCGATTGGGCACGTAACGAACGGCGTGCATCTGGCGACTTGGATGGCAAGCCCGATCATGGCCCTGCTGGACGAGCACCTCGGGGCGGACTGGGGAGAGCGTTTCGAGGAGCCGGGCTTCTGGGACCAGGTTCTTACCCTGGATCATGCCAAGCTGTGGGAGGCCCACCTGAGGCAGAAGCGCGCTCTATCCAACTTCGTGCGGGAGGATGCCCGCCGTCGGTTTGCCGGCCAGATCAAGGAAGCCGCGCAGGTGGTGGGAGCGGGAACTCTGCTCGACCCCATGGCGTTCACCATCGGTTTCGGTCGCCGTTTCGCCACCTACAAGCGGGCTAACCTGATCTTCCGGGATATCGACCGGCTCAGGCGCCTTCTGGTGGATCCGTGGCGTCCGGTCCAGATCATCTTTGCCGGTAAGGCCCACCCAGCCGACAACCCGGGGAAGGAAGTGCTACAATCGGTGTACCACTTCACCCGGGATCACGCCTTCCAGGGCCGGGTGGCGTTCCTCGAGGATTACGACATGCACCTGGCGCACCTGCTGGTGCAGGGAGTGGACCTCTGGCTCAATCTGCCGCGGGTCCCGCTCGAGGCCTCCGGCACCAGCGGCATGAAGGCCGGGCTCAATGGAGTGCCTCAACTCAGCACCCTCGACGGATGGTGGCAGGAGGGCTACGATGGACTGAGCGGGTGGGCGATCGCTCCCGTCCCCGAGGATCAGGACGCCGACGCAGCGGACGCAGCGGATTTCTACCGCCTGCTGGAGGAGCAAATCGTCCCCCTGTACTACTCCAGAAATGCGCAGGGAACTCCCTTGGGCTGGGTGGAGAAGATGCGCCACGCGCTTCGACTCGCCGGGAGCAGGTTCACCGCCCGGCGCATGCTGCGGGAATACGTGCAGGAGTACTACGCGCCAGCGATTCACCGGGAGGCGTCGGGCGACGATCCTCCCACGGCTTGAGGCAGACAGGATGGCGACCTTGCGTCAGCCGGCTCGCGAGCCGGTGACCTCTACACCGTCGCTCACCACATCCGGAGGCCAGCCGGTCTCCGTCGTCCACATCACCGCGGAATACTTCCCCTATGCCCGGATCGGGGGCCTGGCCGAAGCGGTCAGCGGACTGGCCAACTTCCAGCGCGCCGCCGGGCTCGACGTGGCCGCCATCCTGCCGTTGTACCGCACCGTGCGCGATGCCGATCCGGATCTCGAGCCGGTGGGGCAACCGTTCCTGGTTCCCATGGGATCGCATACCGAGGAAGCCCGCATTTTTCGAGTTGCCGGTCCGCGGGCGGGGCCCCAGGTGTTTTTTATCGAGCACCTGGATTACTTCAATCGCCCCGGCATTTACGGCGAGAACGCCGTGGACTATCCCGACAACGCACGCCGGTTCGCCTTCTTCGCGCTCGCCGCGGTCACTGCCCTGCCGAGGCTCCTGCCGGGGCCGATCGTCCTCCATGTGCACGACTGGCACACTGCGCTGGCGCTGGTGTATCTGCGCACCGCACTGAGCCAACGGTACTCCAACAGCACTACCGCGGTCCTCTCGGTGCACAACCCTGGGTATCAGGGGCATTTTCCCCCCGAGGTCATGCCCGAGATCGGTCTTCCCTGGGAGCTGTACAACTGGCGCCAGCTCGAGTGGTACGGCAAGGTGAATTTCCTGAAGGGTGGACTGGCCTTCGCGGACTCCGTTACCACGGTGAGCCCGACCCAGGCCCAGGAGCTGCGCACTCCCGGCGGCGGCTTCGGCCTCCACGACGTGTTCACCTCGCTGGGCGATCGTCTGGTTGGGGTGCTCAACGGAATCGATCAGCGAACCTGGGATCCAGCCCACGATAACCAGATCACGGCCCAGTACTCGGCGGAGAATCTCGAGGGCAAGCGGCGGTGCAAGGCCGCCCTCCAGCGCTCGTTCGGGCTCCCTCAGCGGCGCAAGGTTCCGCTCTTCGGCATGACGGGCCGGATGGTCACCCAGAAAGGGCTCGATCTCATCCTTCAAAGCGACGAGCTGTTGGCCCTCGATGCCCAGTTCGTGTTTCTTGGAAGCGGGGAGAAGCAATACGAGACCGCACTGGTAGAGCTGGCCTCGTCGGCGCCGGACCGGGTCGGCGTGCAGCTCGACTTTACCGACCGGCTGGAGCACCGGCTCATGGCGGGGGCGGATCTGTTTCTCATGCCGTCGCTGTATGAGCCCTGTGGCCTGACCCAGATGCGGGCGCAGCGCTACGGGGCGCCCCCCGATCGTGCGCGATGTCGGCGGCCTGGCCGACACGGTCGAGGACGAGGTGACTGGCTTTGCCTTCGACCTCTATACCCCGGAAGCCTTCCAGGAGGCTACCTTCCGCGCGCTCGACCGGTTCCGCCATCCCTCCAAATGGCAGGCCATTGTCCGCCAGGGCATGGCGAGTGACTACAGCTGGGAGCGCTCCGTGGCCATGTACATCGACGTCTACCGCCGCGCGCTGGCATCTTCGCCTGGTGTCCGGTGAGCCCCCGGCAGACGGATTTTGTCTTCACGCTCCACAGTCATTTGCCGTACGTCCTGAACCATGGACGCTGGCCGCACGGCAGCGACTGGATCTGTGAAGCGGCGCTCGACACCTACCTTCCTCTGCTGGAGGTCCTCCGGGGCCTCGCGGCAGATGCGGTGCCCTCCCCCGTCACCATCGGCTTCACCCCGGTCCTCGCCAATCAGCTCACCAGCCCGACATTCGCCTCTGAAATGGAGATCTTCTTCGATCAGCGCATCAAGGCGTGCAATGAAGCCCCGTCTTCGCTGGCCGCTACCGGGGACAGCCACCTGCTTCCGTTGGTGGAATTCTGGCGGCAGCGGTTGATCCGGCTTCGCGATCTGTTCCACGCGATCGACCAGGATCTGATCGCCGCGTTCCGTGCCCTCGAGTCGGCTGGTCGGATCGAGATCATCAGCTCGGCGGCCACGCACGGCTATCTCCCACTGCTCGCGCGCGACGAAAGCATTCGACTCCAGCTGGCGGTTGGGGTGTCCGAGCACCGCCGGCTGTTCGGGCGCTCACCCAAGGGCTGCTGGCTGCCGGAGTGTGCGTACCGGCCGCGGGGACCATGGGAGCCCTGGCCCACCGCGCCGCGCACCGGAATGCGGCGGGGTATCGAGGAGCATCTGGCCGACGCAGGGTTTCAGTACTTTTTCGTGGACGCTCATCTCGCCGCCGCCGGACGGCCCCTCGGCCTCTCGGGCGACCCCGCCGGCGACCCCGTCGTCCATATGCCGGCGCGTCCGGGAGTACCGGGGGAACCGCTCCGTTCACCTTACCGCGCTTACCGGGTTGCCCACGGCGCCGTGGCGGCGTACGTAAGAGATCCCCGGGCCTCGATGCAGGTCTGGAGCCGGTTCGAGGGATATCCGGGCGACGAGTGGTATCTCGAGTTCCACAAGATGCGCTGGCCCGGAGGTCTCAAGCTCTGGCGCGTCACCGGGCCGGGGGTAGACCTCGGGGCCAAGCAGCCCTACAACCCGGAAGCCGCTGCTGGGCGCGCGCGGGATCATGCCAGCCACTTCGCCCAACTCCTGTCCGGCATCTCGGCCGACCAGTCCCAGAACCGGGAGAGCGTGGTGGTGGCACCATTCGACACCGAGCTCTTCGGACATTGGTGGTTCGAGGGTCCCGAGTTCCTCGGCGACGTCTACCGTGCCCTCCTCGGGAAGCGGGATGCGATTCAGCCGGCTACCGGCTCCGGCCATCTCGAGGGGCATCCACCGCGCGCGGCCATCCGACTGCCGTGGGGCTCCTGGGGGGCGAATGGTGACAACAGCATGTGGCTCAGCGACCAGACCGCGTGGACCTGGGAGCGGCTCTGGCCGTTGGAGCAAGCCTTCTGGGATGCCGCCCCGGGCGCGCTGGCTTCTCCGGCCGCCCGCCCGGTTCTGGCCCAGGCGGCACGGGAGCTCCTGCTGGCCCAGTCCTCCGATTGGCAGTTCATCATCTCCACCGGCGCGGCGGCCGATTATGCCGAGAAGCGCTTCAGGCAGCATTGCGACGATACCGAGCAGCTGATCGCGGCCCTCGGCCCAGGTCGAGAAGGGGACCTCGAGTCGGCCCAACGGCTCGCGGAACAGTTGTACCAGCGCGATCAGCTCTTCCCCAACGTCCTGCCCGCGGTGGCCGCTGCGCTCGGAGGCTCCCGCTCACTCGTGGTCGGTTAGCGCATGGCTTCGATTCGACTCGTCTTCGGCCTGCACCTGCATCAACCGGTCGGGAACTTCGACCACGTCTTCGAGCAACACGTCCGCGATGTCTATCGGCCCATTCTAGAGCGGCTCTCCGAGCGGGACTTTCTGCCCCTGGTCCTGCATCTCTCCGGGCCGCTCCTCGAGTGGCTGGAGAAGCACGATACCGGGTACTTGGATTTCCTGGGCAAGCTGGTGTCGGATCGAAAGGTGGAGCTGCTTCTCGCCGGATTCTACGAGCCGGTACTTGCCTCCCTCCCCCGGACAGACCGGGGAGAGCAGATCCAGTGGATGCGGGACGCGGTGCGCCGTCGCTTCGGCGTCGAGGCCCCCGGATTGTGGCTGACGGAACGAGTGTGGGAGCCCGAGCTCGCCGCCGACCTGGCGGATGCCGGGGTTCGGTATGCCCTGGTAGATGATCGTCATTTTCTGGTCTCGGGATTCGTGAGCGAACAGCTTCACACTCCCTACTGGACGGAGAGCGACGGTAAGCGGGTGGCACTCTTCCCCATCGATGAGCGGCTGAGGTATCTGATTCCATTCCGGCCGCCGGAGGAGACCTCGGACTACCTGCGGGAGCTTCGGGGGGCTGGCCACCGCCTGGCTGTGCTGGCCGATGACGGTGAGAAGTTTGGTGGCTGGCCCGGCACCAGGGAGTGGGTCTACGAGCGTGGCTGGTTGGATCGTTTCACGGCCACCATCCGCGGCCTGGTTGAGAACGGCGAAGTACAGCTCAGCACGCTAAGTGATGCGCTGGACACCGTGCCGAGTGGTGGCATTGCCTACCTGCCGACCGCCTCCTACCGCGAGATGGAGGGCTGGTCGCTGCCTCCCGATGCCGCGCTCCGCTTGATCCGGCTGGAGCGCGACCTGGGAGAGGCTCGGCTCGCGAGTCCCGACGGCGCACTCATCCGCGGCGCCCACTGGCGTAACTTTCTGGTGAAGTATTCCGAGTCCAACCGGATGCACAAGAAGATGATGGCCCTCTCCCTGCTCTGCCGGCGCCGGGGTGATCCTCCGGCAGCCCGCCGGGCCATCGGCCGGGCCCAGTGCAATGATGCCTACTGGCATGGCGTCTTCGGTGGTCTGTATCTGCCCCACCTTCGGGAAGCGATCTGGAGCAATCTCGCCCTGGCGGAATCGGAGCTCCGCCGCGGAGAGGCGCTCGGCGTCGAGGTCCTGGACCTGGATGGAGACGGGCATGACGAGATCTGGGTCCATTCCGACCAGTTCTCGGCCTTGCTGAGTCCCAGGCGCGGCGGGGCGTTGGAGGAGTACACCATCTTCGCCAGCGGGATGAACTACGCGAACACCCTGACCCGGCGGCGCGAGGCCTACCATGACACCGCCCTGGAGCAGCACGCCGAGAACCAGGCCGGCGGCGATGGGGCTCCCAGCATCCACGATATCGAGGAGGGCCTCCGCCTGGAACACCGTCCACCGCTGGACACCGATCCGCGGGCGATTCTGGTTGATCGGGTGCTGCCGGCCGGACTGACCCTCGATCAGTATGCCGGTGGCGACTACCGGCCTGCCCACTCATGGGCCCAGACTCCTGCCAGCTTTACCATCGGGGGACACGACGACACGGTCGAAATCGTGTGCTCATTTTCCGATCCGGGCGGCGGGAAGACCCTGGAGAAGAGATTCGAGTTCGCTGCCGACGGGATGTTGAAGGTGAGCTACCGATGGGATGCCGCGGTCGGCCAGCCGGACGACCTCTTTGCGCCCGAGCTCTCGCTCTTTGCTCCGCTTGAGCTTCGGCCGGACCCTGAAGCCGACATTTGGAGCTTTCCGATCGAGACGGTGGCCAAATCGGAGCGAGGCTTCGACCGAACCAGACAGGGCGACTCCGTGACGCTTCGGTGGCCGGTTCGTCTGGGAGAAGCTTCGGTGGAAATGGACCCTGCCAGCCTCACCCTGGCCGCGCACGCCGACCCGGAGCGGCGGGCTGCGACGCCGGGCTCGCTCACCTCATAGCTCACCGCATCGATCAGCGTTCCTGTACAGCCTGACAGTTCGACCCCAGATCCATTGATGTGTCATTTGTGGTTAACGGCGCATCTCCCCTGACCGCCTGCCCGGCGGCGCGGGTCCGTCCCGCTGTCGCCCAGGTCATCCACCACTCGGAGATCGTCATGCTCTGCCCGTCACGCCTTGCCATGGCCTTGCTCTTCCTGACCGCAGGGGCAATCCCGATGGAATCGCAAAGCATCCCGGCCCTCCGGACCGACCTACCTCGCCCACTGTCGTCCGGGGAGATGCGACTGGTCGAGGGGGCCAACGCCTTTACCTTCGAGTTATTGCGCCAGGCCACCCGGTCCCTTCCGGCCGGCGCCAACGCATTCCTCTCACCTCTCAGCGCTTCCATGGCACTGGGGATGGCGCTGAACGGAGCCAGCGGCGAGACCTTTGCTTCGATGCAGAAATCGCTTCGCCTTACCGGCTTGACGGAGGCAGAGATCAACCGCGCCTACAGAGATCTCATCAAGCTGTTCAGCGGTCTGGATTCCAGCACCGAGATGCGGATTGCCAATTCCATCTGGGCTCGGGAGGGATTCCCGCTCCAGCCCACCTTCAAGCAGACCGGCACGACCTTCTTCGATGCCGAGACCCGCAGCTTGGATTTTGGAAGTCCTCCGGCAGTGAAAGCGATCAACGAATGGGTCAGCGGCAGGACCAACCGCCGGATCCCGCAATTGCTCGACTCGATCAGCCCCGATGAGATGCTCTTTCTGATCAATGCCATCTACTTCAAGGGGAAGTGGCGGGATGCATTCGATCCGAAGCAGACCAAAACCGGTCCATTCCACGGTGCTGACGGCCGGAATCGCAGCGCGAATCTGATGCGGCAGGAGGCGAGCCTTCGATACCAGGAGACCGCTGACTATCAGGCAGTCGATCTTCTCTACGGGAACGGCGCTTTCGCGATGACGGTATTGTTGCCGACGGCGGCAAAGCGCCCGGGCGACCTGCTGGCGAGCTTGACTCCGGAGGCATGGAAGGCCCTCACCGAACGGTTCAGCGAGGCGGATGTGAACCTCACCCTCCCGCGATTCCGGATGGAATACGGCCGCAGCCTTAACGACGACCTCAAGGCCCTGGGGATGGCTATCGCGTTCGATGGCGAACGGGCCGACTTCTCCCGCATCGCGAACGTTGGTCCCAGGCTCTTCCTGTCGCGGGTAGAGCAGAAGACCTTCGTGGAGGTGAACGAGGAGGGTACCGAAGCCGCTGCAGCGACGGCCGTCGGGGTTGCCGTGACCTCGGTTCCACGAGTGTTCGAAATGAAAGTGGACCGTCCCTTCCTCTTTGCTATCCGGGAGCGGCTGACCGGTACCGTGCTGTTCCTCGGTGTCATGAACGCCGTGGGAACGTAGGCCCCGGCTTCTAGCCCTTGCGGCCCGCCCCAGCGAGTCCGGCGATCGCCGCCGAGCTGAGGGCGACGATGAGGGCGAGCAGAAGAATCCGGCGTCCCACCGGCGCCAATTGCTCACGCGGCAGCACATCCAGCACCACGAGACCAGCAAGCCCCGCCAGCGCAAGAACCGCAAGTCCGGCGGTCACGCGCAGTACACCCGTTAGGCCAGCCGAGCTGGGGCCCGGCTCCAGTGCGCCTTTCATCGATGTTCTCCAATTGGGTGGTTGTTGGCTACCTCTCGCGCAGGTCCGCAAATGGCGCGCCTCTTGCCCGATGGCGGGTATCCCTAACAATGCGGGCCATAATGCTTAGCAACAGCGCACTTCAGCCTGTCCGAATGCAATACGCACTCGCGCTTTGCGGAGCATTGGCGCTTTCCGCCTGCTCCTCCAAGTACGCAACGGTCCCGGCACGCCTCGATCTCGCGCCCTATGGCCGGATCGCGGTCATCGCCTTCACGACCGAGCAGTCCAACAGCGCCATGAGCACCCTGGCGACCCAGCGGTTCGCCGAGGCTCTACTCGCCAGCCAGACGGGTGTCGAGCTTCTGGAGCTCGACGCCGCCGATCCCTCCGTCAAGGGCTGGGCAGCCAACGCCGACGGTGTGGCGCTAGCTCAGGCTCTCGGTCGGGAGAAGAATGTCCCGGCTGTTTTTGTTGGCCAGCTCAAGGTTTCCGGAGTCAAGCCCCGCGGTAACCTGAGCACGTCGGGGATGAACGTCCGAGCGGCGGTGTCTGCCGAGCTCACGGTTCGATTGCTGTCGACCAAGACCGGGGGCACGGTGTGGCGGTCGAGCGCGGCAGCAAACGGTACGGTTGGACGGCTTGCCCTTTCGGGCCCGCTTCCTTCGATTGCGATGCGGGACAAGGAAGAGGCGTATGGTGAGGTGGTGAGCGAGTTGATCACGACTGTCACCCGCGATCTCCGACCCACCTGGGTGAAGCAATAGTCTAGTCTTGCGAGATACACCCGGATCACTCCGAGCCCCCCGGCAGGTTGCCCGGGGGGCTTTGGATTTCCTCAAAGCCTAAATCCGGGCGTACTCTGTGATCGTGCGGTCGGTAACCACATCCCCGGTGTGGAGAATCCCCTTGGGTTCGATCAGCATCAGGTGCACTTCCTCACGCGCCACCGGCCGGTGCTCGACCCCTTTCGGAACGACGACGAGCTCTCCCGGCCCGAGGGTTACCTGACCATCGCGCAGCTCGATGGTCAGGTCGCCCCGGAGGACAAGGAACATCTCATCCTCGGCGGCATGCTGATGCCAGACGAACTCGCCCTGCACCTTGACCAGCTTCACGTGGCTGTCGTTCAGGTCCGCCACGACCTTTGGGCTCCACTGGTCGGTGAAGCAACCGAGTTTTTCCACCAGATTGATCTTGGTCACCATGCCACCCTCCTGGGATGCGTCGAAGCGGGTGAGACGTCGACCCGCCTGAGGATTCCTGACACCCTGCGGTAGGATTATGCTGCAGGAGATTGGTCCTTCACCAGGGGAGTAGGCGAACATGCGGGTCTTTCTGACGGGCGCCACCGGATACATCGGTACCGCGGTAGCCGACCGGCTCCGTGCGGCGGGTCATCAACTCAGCGGGCTGGCGCGCAGCGATGCGGCGGCCGACCGGCTGACCGCCGCGGGTATCCGGCCTGTACGGGGCGATTTTTCCGATCCCACGAGCGTCGGATCGGCCGCCCGGTCCGCCGACGGCGTGATCAGCCTGGCAACCACCTACGACCCCGCCGTGGATGGACCAGCCATCGATGCGATCCTGGACGCCCTCGCCGGCAGCGACAAGCCCTTTGTCTACACCAGCGGGATCTGGTCGCATGGAGACACTGGCGGCGCCGTGGCCGACGAGACGACGCCCCCCAAACCCGCGGCGCTGGTCGAGTGGCGTCAGGCGGTGGAGGACCGGGTACGCGAGGGCGCCAAGCGCGGCATTCGCACTGCAGTGATACGTCCGGCCATCGTCTACGGTCGAGGTGGCGGGATTCCGGCCGGGTTCGTCGATTCGGCGCGGAAGGATGGCGCCGCCCGATACGTCGGCACCGGCGAGAACCGCTGGCCTTTTGTCCATGTTGACGACCTGGCCGATCTCTACCTGCTGGCGCTGGAGCGGGCACCGGCGGGCTCACTGCTGCTCGGCGTGACCGGCCCATCGCATCCAGTGCGCGAGGTCGCCGCGGCCGCGAGTCGCGGAGCGGGAGCCGGCGGGCGCACAACCGCCTGGCCCCTGGAAGAGGCGCGAAAGACGTTGGGTCCCTACGCCGATGCGCTGGTGCTCGATCAGCAGGCTTCGGGCCGGCGGGCGAAGGAGATGCTGGGCTGGCACCCTCACGGGCCGGATGTGCTCGAGGACATCGAACGCGGTTCCTACGCGAAGCGCTGAGCGCCTATCCGCGCCGGCTCTGGACCTGGTAGACCGACATGAACCTGGTCTCGAACCCTCTCCGCGAACCCCGCAGGTAGAGCCGCCACACCCGCAGGCGCTCCTCCCCAACCAGCCGCACGGCCTCGGCGCGATGCTCGTCCAGGCGTCGAGCCCAATGGCGCAATGTTTCAGCATAGTCCATTCCGAACTCCTCGACGTGCTCGGTCAGGAAGCCGGCGCGCTCCAGTGCAAGGATCACCCGGGACAGATGAAGCGGGTTCGCGTCGGGGAACACGTAGCGTTCCGAGAAGGCCCCGGGGTTGAGGTAGGTATAGTGAAGACGGGCGATGCCGTGGTTGAGCAGGCGGCCGCCAAGCCGAACGAGGCCTGCCAGACGTTCCGCGTACACATCGATCTGCTCGACCCCTACGTGCTCGACCATCCCGATGCTGGCGATGGCGTCGAATTGCTCTCCGGCCAAGTCACGGTAGTCCAGCACCCGGATCTGAATTTGACTATCCAGCCCGGCTTCACTCACACGGGCACGCGCAAGAGCGGCCTGCGGCTCGGAGAGGGTGATGCCCAGAACCTCGACTCCGTAGTGGCTGGCAGCGTACAGCGCGAAGCTCCCCCAACCGCAGCCGACGTCGAGCACACGTTGGCCGGCCTGGAGCCCGAGCTTCCGGCAGGTTAGCTCCAGTTTCGCCTGCTGCGCGGACTCCAGCGACTGGCCATTTCTGGAGAAGAACGCACAGCTGTATGTCATCGAGGGGTCGAGAAACAGGGCGAAAAAATCGTTGGAGACGTCGTAGTGGTGTCGGACAGCGCGAGCATCTCTGCTTCTCGAGTGCCGCATGCCCTTGGGCCGAAGCTCCGCCAGTGGCACCGACGGGGCCATAGCGGCGCCGGCTGCCCGGGCGGCGGCAAGACCCAGCCTCAGCCGCTCCCAGGGGAGGAGCGCCGGAGGGGTCCACCGGTAGTAGAGATCGAGCACCCCATCGAGGTCGTCGACCTCCAGCTCGCCCGAGACGTAGGCCCGACTGAGACCGAGTTGTCCCGGTGCACCAAACAGGTGCGCTACGGCACGGGGAGAGCGGAACCGGAAGGTGGGCCCTCCGTCTGCGGTTGCGGGTACCGTAGCTCCGTCCCAGAACGTGATGGAGAAGGGACGCTCGGGAAACAGCCGCTCGACCTCCCGGCACAGCGGTGTCGTGGTGCTGAACCGCATCTCGGCCTCCTCAGCCAACAGCGACGAACTTACGCTACCAGCCGGAGGGGCAGTCAGCCAGAGCCCTTCCTTCGTCCCGGGAAAGAGAACATACAGAAACAGCCCCCCGACAGTTGCCGAGGGGCTGCTCCCACCGCTTTGCCGGCCCGTTATGGAGTCACTGGCTCCCGCTTCGGCTCCAACTTCAGGATCCACAGGCCGCTGTTGATGTCCGGCACAAAAATGTTTCCGTCCTTCACCACTGCGCCCCAGGCAAACGTCGCCCGCGGCCGGATCCCCATGGAGTCGGCGGTCAGGATCCAGCTGATCTCCCGTCCTTGGCGCAGCAGGTCGCCTTTGAGCTCGCCCGAGATGTCGAGGGCGCGGGCGCCCCCCTGGTAGTTCCCAAGATAGAGCGTGTCTCCCGCCGCCCAGACGTTGTGTACCCCACCGTCAGTCGGTTCGTACCAGGCGACCTCTTTGGGCTTCTGCAGGTCCGATACGTCGATGACATGCAGCCGGCCGAAGGTCAGATCGTTCCCGTCAGCCAGCCCCTTCGAGGGTTTCGACGCGTACACTTCGTCACCGACGAAGACATAGTTGCCGTGGCGCCAGGCCGTGTGGGTTCCCCGGGGACCGAGGCCATAGAGCTGATCCACCCGGGCATAGGTCTCGTTGAGATCGTACTTGAATTGAGAGACCAGCTTGGGGGATTCCGGGCTGCCGCCCTTGATGCCGTTTCCGACGTCCAGGATAACCAGACCGTCGTTCCAGTAGCTGAGGTACGCCAGGCCATCGGTGACCGCAATATCGTGGACATAACGGCCTGCCTCGGTCTGCTCGGTCTGCCAGCGTGCCACTTCCCTCGGCTTGGCAGGGTCCCGGATGTCGATGACCCTCATCGAGCCGGTGGCGTCGTCGGTGAGATACACGTGACCCTGTGACACATAACTGGAATGGACGCCGCCGGTCACCGTCTCGGTGTATTCCGACACGGGCTTGGGATGGCAAGGGTCCGAGGCGTCAAACACCACGATCCCGTTCTTCCGATCGGACGCACCTTCTCGCGAGAACACGCCGTATCGGCCGTCCTCGGTGGTCATGACGTCGTTGACGAGACGCGCGTTGGTCAGCATCGAATCGACGACTCGGGGGTGGGACGGATCGGCCACGTCGATGGCATATACCCGGTCCGCGATGGTGCTGAGATAGGCACACTTACCGGAGGGATGCACCCACACTTCGGCCGCGCGGAATGCCAGGGGAACTCGACCCTGAACCACCATTCCCCGCCCGACCCGTCGCGGTTCCACCTGGATGACCGCGTCGGCCGTGCGATCTCCGACGAGGCCGGTGACGGTGTATTTACCCGGTGTTTCAGCCACGAACGCGCCGTGCTCGTCAACCTGGGCCACCCCTGATGGAGCCACAGCGTTCACCGCCCAGCGCACCGGAAGATCCGCGATGGCCCTCCCCTTTGCATTCTGGGCCTGCAGCGTGAACCGGACCACGTCGCCGGTCTTGACCGTCTTGAGTGCCGGCTCCACCGCCAGCCGGGCCGCCGTATTGGGAACCACGCGCAGGGTAAGCGCTCCCCTGGCTGCCCCACTCCTGGCGGTGATGGTGGCTTGCCCCGGCGCGAGCGCGGACAGCCGGCCGTCAGCGGTAACGCTGGCCACCCGAGGTGCACTCGAGCTGAAGCTGACCGGGTCGTTGCGCCGGTCGCCCTGGGCGCTGAAGGGAAGACCCGTCAAAGTGAGGCGGGTCCCCGCCAGCAGCTTTGACGGCGCGGGCTGGATCTCGATGCGGCTCGCCGGAAGCGGGAGAACGCGAATCACGGCCTGACCCAACACCGGTTTGGTGCTGTCGGCGGCCGCGACCGCGAAAACATGGACGTAACCGGCATACCCGGCCTTCAGCAGGCCGGTTGAGTCAACACTGCCCTCGCCATGGCCCATCCACCGGATGGGCACGTCCACCACTCGGCCGGACGAATCCCGCGCGGTGGCGGAGAGACGAAGCGTCTGGCCGATGGGCACCTCCGCCCGCGCCGGGACCACTTCCACCTGAGTGACGGGGGCTTGAGTTTGGGTGGCGCCCTGCGCCAGCAGAAGGAGGATTCCGAGATGCATGCCAGTGTCTCCGGTGGGGTCGAGATAGAACGATCGGGCCGTGGGAAGATACGTGCGGGCAGTCGAGTCGCCAGGAGACGCGCGAGCCCGACCACCTCATCTGGGTAGACGAGGCGGCAGGGCCTTGAGTTTCGGGGCTCGGCCCCGGCTGGTCAGGCCTCGGGTCTGTCCGGCCGGCCCGGAGGGATGCGGCCTTCCGCCCTCCCTTTGACGTACACGTACATCGCATTGATCTGCGCCGGCGTCAACAGAGTCTCGAAAGCCGGCATTCCTCGCTCGACCCTTCCCTTGCCCACGACCTGAACAAACTTCTCGGGGGAATCGATCGCTCCCTTCGGGCCCAACGACACGAGCAGATTGGCTGCGACCGGATTGGGGAGTACGTCCTGCCCATGACAACGGGCACAGTTCACACTGTACTGCCGCCATCCTTCGTACTCGACCCGGCTCACCTTCAAGCCAGTGGATTGGGCCCCTTGATCGGTCGGCTTGCCTGGCTTGGCCCCAGCGGGCGGCGTGTCGCGACCGGGCTGTGACGGTGGCGTGATGGGTGGTGTGGCGACCGACGTATCGGGAGTACGGCCAGCGGTCGGATTTGGCGGAGGCGCAGGAGTGGTGTCCGCCCTCCCACTCTGCATTCCACTATCCACGGGTGCCGGCGCCGCGTCGTCCGCGCCGGGCGTTCTCGTGTTACAGCCTGATTGGCCCAGCCCAAGCATGAGGGCCAGCGCGATCGGTCCTGCGCGGTTCGATGCCAGCCTCATATTCCGGCTCCTTTGCCAGCGCTCATTGCCGCACCGCCGGCCGGCCCTGGTGGATTTTGCCCTCGCTGCGACCCTTCACGTAGGCGTGGATTGCCTCGATCTTGTCCATCCCCAGCCCGAGCTGACACCACGAAGGCATGCCCTTCTCGGGGCGCCCCGCACAGACCGTCTGCACGAAGAGCTCCTTGCTGGGAATCGGTCCATCGGGCTTGAGCGACTCCAGCAGGTGCGGCGCGATAGTGGTGCCTTGGACATCCTCTCCGTGGCAGCGGGCGCAGTTCAGGTTGTATTGCTTCCAGCCATCATAGACCACCTGCGACACGGTATCGCGCGGTGCCTGGTGGTACGCATCGCGCAATGGCGCGCCGGCCTCCGCCGGGGCTGGAGATGTTGGGGTCGTCTCTGCCGGGGCTGCCGCCGTCTGCGTATCGGGCGATTCCATTGTGGCAGGCGGTTGCCTCGGTGCGGCTGGTTTGGGCTCAGCGGGAGTGGCCGGCTTGGGCGGCGCCGGGGTCTTCTTCGACGGCGGTGCAGGCGCAGCCATACCAGACTTGACAGTGGACTTGGCGGTATCCGATCGACCAGCGACGGCCGCGGCTGCTGAATCGGGATTGACGGTACGTAGGCTATCGCTTGACCTTGGTACAGCGCTGTCGGAGGCCGCAGGAGTCTGACCCACATCCGCCGCAGGCGTCCCCGTCCCCCGGTCGCCACCGCAGCCGGCCAGGATAGAGAGAATGAGCATTCCGGTTGACCCGAATCCCCGCCGACCGCCTCTCATATGATCTCATTTCCTTTCATGGTTCAGGGGCCGAGCGGCCCGGACTACGGCGTAAAACAAGATTGTCTCTGTCCTCGAAATGCCCGGTGACGCAGGTCACTACTAGTCGTGGATGACTCTCCCGGCACAGCGAATTATTATCCCCGCATGACAACGCCCACCGTTCCCGCCAGCGTCACCCTCGGCCTCGTGCAGATGAGTTGCACTCCGGATCCCGAAGCGAATATGCGGAAGGCCATGCAATGCGTCCGCGAGGCCGCCGGTCGCGGCGCCCAGATCATATGTCTCCCGGAGCTCTTTCGCAGCCAGTATTTCTGCCAGACCGAAGACCACCGGTTCTTTTCCCTGGCCGAGCCGATCCCGGGGCCATCGACTGCTGCACTGGGCAAGCTGGCGGCCGAGCTTGGGGTGGTGATCATTGCTTCCCTGTTCGAGAAGCGCGCTGAGGGCCTGTATCACAACACTGCCGCCGTGATCGACGCGGACGGCCGGCTCCTCGGCAAGTACCGGAAGATGCACATTCCCGACGACCCGCAGTACTACGAGAAGTTCTACTTCACCCCCGGAGACCTGGGTTTTCGGAGCTGGGATACCAGGTTCGGCCGTATCGGTGTCCTGGTCTGCTGGGATCAGTGGTACCCCGAGGCGGCCCGCCTGACCGCCATGAGCGGGGCCCAAATCCTCTTCTACCCCACCGCGATCGGGTGGCTCCCGCCGGAGAAGGAGGAGCACGGCGCCCAGCAGCAGGCCGCCTGGGAAACCATTCAGCGAAGCCACGCCATTGCCAACGGGGTCTTCGTGTGCGCCGTCAACCGGGTCGGTTACGAGGAGGGCCCGGGCGGCGGCCTCGAGTTCTGGGGTGGCAGCTTCGTCTCCGACCCGGGGGGGCGTCTCATCGCCAAGGGCGCTACCGGAGAAGAAGTGCTGACCGCCACGCTGGACCTCGGCAAGGTGGACGCAAGCCGCACCCACTGGCCGTTCCTGCGCGACCGGCGCATCGACGCGTACGCCGATATCACCAAGCGATACTTAGACTAGACTGCGTAAACGGTGAACGGTAAACGGTGAACGGGAAAAGTCGGGTGCGAAGCCCGCTTACTGTTCACTGTTCACCGCCCACGCTTTTGGTGTCTCAGTGACCACTCCTGCCCAATTGGGTTACCGCATGCCCGCCGAGTGGGAACCACACCGGGGCACCTGGCTCAGCTGGCCGCACAAGGAGGCCTCCTGGCCGGGGAACTTCGGGCCCGTCCCCGGCATCTTCGCCCGTATGGTGCGCCACCTGGCCGATCAGGAGGAGGTGCACATCAACGTGGCCGGGCCGGAGATGGAACGGGACGTCCGGCGATTGCTGTCGGACGCCGGCGCAAACGGCGGCAACGTCTTCTTTCATCACAATCCCACCAACGATGCCTGGTGCCGGGACCACGGCCCCATCTTCCTGAGGCGACAGGGTGGCGACAACGGCGAAGCCATCGTCGACTGGAATTACAACGCCTGGGGTGGCAAGTACCCGCCCTACGACCTCGATGACGTGATCCCCACCCGAATCGCCCAAGAGCTCGGGCTTCCGGTGTTTCACCCGGGAGTCGTGATGGAGGGGGGATCGATCGATGTCAACGGCAGGGGGACTCTGCTCACCACCGAGGCTTGCCTGCTCAACCCGAACCGCAATCCGGAGCTCGACCGGCCGGCCATCGAGGACTACCTCCGAGCCTACTTCGGCGCGACCCACATCCTCTGGCTCGGCGATGGTATCGCCGGTGACGATACCGACGGCCACGTGGATGACCTCACCCGGTTCGTGGATCCGAGCACCGTAGTCACCGTGGTAGAGGACGATCCGGCCGACCAAAACTATGAGCCGCTCCAGAACAACCTGGAACGGCTCAACCGCATGGCGGACCAGGATGGACGGCCACTCCGAGTCGTCACCCTCCCCATGCCCCGCCCGCTGTACCACGATGGACAGCGGCTTCCGGCGAGCTACGCCAACTTCTACATCGGCAACGGCGTCGTGTTGCTACCGACCTACGACCCCGAACGCGACGAGCAGGCTCGGGCCACGCTCCAGGCGTTGTTTCCCACCCGGGAGGTCATCGGTATCGATGGTACCGACCTGGTCTGGGGTCTGGGGGCCTTCCACTGTGTGACCCAGCAGTGGCCGGCTGCATCGGGTAGGCGGGTAAGCGGGTAAGCGGGTAAGCGGGTAGCTCAGCTGAACTCCGACCGCCTCACTCACTTGCTTGCTTGCCTGCCTACCCTTACCCGCTTACCCGCTTACCCGCTTACCGGCCTACCCGCTCTTCTGCCACGTTCCCACCAGCGCGGCACGGCGGCCCCCGCAACTATCCCCTCCCAGCCCGACGATGTGGAGCTGATCCTCAGTCCGGCTGATGACGTAGCGCGCATCGGCAGTCTGACAGGCATTGCTCGCGGTATCGGCCTTAAAGACCAGCGTGTCTCCCTGGAAGTCCGCCCGCGATTTCACGTCCACCGAATCGGGCCAGCGCGGCGAAGGCAGCATCAGCTCTAGCCCGCCGTTGGACGCCAGGTTCATTTGTACTTCACCCTCCCCGTAGAGATCGCGCTTCCAGGTGCCGGCATACTTGCCTCCCTCTCCCGCGCAGGCGAACAACAGCGGGAGAAGTGCTATGAAAGGTCTCATCCTGGTCTCCTCTAAGGGCTGCCACCCACCCGTGTACCCATTACGAAATCTGCTAGTGCCCAAGCACGGACGCGAGACAGCCGGACCTGTGAGACAGATCCAGCTGCCTCTGACTACCCAGCCGAGGCTTACGTCAGCGCGGCTGCACCTCGGCCGTGGGAATAGGCAGAGTCGCGAAAATCTGGTCGGGCGGTGGTCCGGCCCGTTCAAAGGGCGCCACCTGCAACGCGCTGGTCAGACCATAGCGCCGATAGTCGATCCAGCTGTGTCCGCCCTCGTACATCAACGAGTAGCGCTTGTTGTACAGCAGCTCATTCAGCAGGGAGGGCTGGTCCACGGCGCCCGAGTACGCTGGTAGACCTCCCGAGGTGGCCCGCACCAGGTCGATGTCGGGCACAGCGGCAGCGAAGTTCAAGAGTCCGATGTTGGCTTCGGCTCGGAGCAGGATAAGCTCCTCGTTCTTGATCAATGGGATCGGTGAGCTGGGACTGGGGTAACGAACCCAGCCAAGATCCGAGCTCACGGGTGTTGGCACTCCGGCCGACCGTGATGGCCGCTTCACCAACTTCGTTAGATAGCGGCGGTCGCGCGACACGCCATCGGTTTGTAGCTGCGCCTGGGTCTCGAGCGACGGGTACCCGAAGTTCTCGCCGGTCTGTGGATTGATCGCCAAGGGGTTGGCCAAGTCCCCCGGACCGGTGCCAAAATCGATGTATACCCCCAGATCGAGCGGTGCCGCCGTATTGAGGAATGATCCACTTAGATATGTGAGCGCGCCGGTATAGTCTCCGCGATATACCGCTACCCGGGCGCGCAACGCTCGATTGAACTGGAGGAATGTTGCCGGCGTAGTGAAGCCGGTGAACCCGGGGGGAAGGGTGAACGGAAACGCGGCTCCTTGCAACTCGGTCGCCGCCTGGTCGAGCAATGCAATGACGTGATTCCACGCCTCTGCGTTGGTAGCAAACGCAGCGGGCGGGGCGCCGGCGTCGGTGCCCACATCGATCGGGATCTGATCCTGATTGTGGGCAGCTAGGATGATAGTGAAGTTGTACGCCTGCAGAGTACGGGCGAAGCCGCTTACGGCACTCTGCTGCTCCGGAGTGAGCGAGCTTGCGGTGCCAATGACCGCGAGCAGATCGTTGGCGCTCCGGATCGCCGAATAGGGCTCGAGCCAGTGGTCGCCACCGAACGCGCGGCTCCCTGGATCGAGCGGACCCTGCAGCATTTCCTGGACGAATCGAGGATCCGCGGCATCGATGCGGTAGGCCTCTCGCCCATATATTGCGCCGTCGAGAGCCCAGTCGGCCACATCCTGCCGAGTCGCGATTAGAATGCCTCTGGCGGCAGCTCCCACCTGGCCGGCCGAGGGGTTTTCCCCGATCACGCTGGGACTGTTGGGGTTCGCGATATCATAGTTGCAGGCGGCGGTACCGACAATCACCCAAGCCAGCGCGAGCCGAGTCAGCCTGATGGTTGTCATGGTCAGAACCCCAAGTCGATCGAGAAGAAGAAACTGCGACTCGGCGGGAACGGAGCCACGTCGACGTTCCGGACGATCGCCTGGTTCGAGAAGTTGCTGACCTCGGGATCCAACCCGCGATACGATGTGACACAGAACAGGTTCCGTCCAGTGAGCGACAATCTGGCGTACCGGATACCGCTACCAAAGAGTGAAGTGGTCAACCTGTCGGGCAGGTTGAACGCCAGATTCACCTCTCGGAGCTTCAGGTAGCTTCCGTCCTGGATATAAGGCTTGGTATTCCCGGCCCCAAACGCGTTAATCCGCTTGAAGCCCGCACTGTCGGCACTGACGAAGTCCTTGCTGTTCGAAGCGATGTCGTAGAGAAACTCGGTCAGGTTGAGGATGTCACCTCCGTGCTTCCAGTCAAGGAGAAAGCCAAGAGTGAAACGGTGAAAATCGATGTCATTGGAGAACGACATCTGGAAGTCCGGGTTGACGTCGCCGACCTTCCCCTCCTGGCCGATGATCTGGGTTGCTGACGCACCCTCCTCAATCCTCCAGGCACCGAGCGCAGTGCCAAATCCACCGGTCTCGAATGCAGGCACGTTGAGCTGGGTGATCTTGCTGCGGTTCGCGAAGAACGTAGTCCGGAAGACCCAGCTCAGATCCCGACCTTGGACGGGCTGGAGAGTGAGTGACGCTTCCACGCCGCGATTCCGGAGGCGTCCGCCGTTGCTGAAGACGCGGAACTCCTGACCCACCGATGGCGCAATGGTCTGCTCCAGGATGAGATCACGGATATTCCGCTGGTAGACGGTCAGGTTAACCTCGGCACGCCCGTTTGCCAGAGTGGCGTCGATGCCGCCTTCGAACTCCTCCTGCCGCTCCGGCTTGATGGCAGGATCACCGGCCCGGTTACCGATGTAGGTGCCGAAGCCACCCCCGATCGTACCGGTGGTGTCGGTGACGAACTTGGCCCCGAAGAGCGCCCGGTTACCGGTCTGACCGTAGGCGGCTCGCAGCTTGAACTCATCGATCCCGCCGAAGGGACGCTGGAACCGATACGACGTCGCGAGCTTGGGGTAAAAGAAGAACTTCTTGGTGTTGCCGTTGGAGCTGCTTCGGTCGGCGCGCATTCCGGCCGTCAGCAGCAGCCGCCGGTTGGCCAGGAGCAGCTCTTCCTGGCCGAAGATTCCCAGGTCCCGCACTGGCTCCAGCCGCGAAGCCACCGTCTGGCTGGTGGTCTGCTGGGGACTCTCCTGCCCCGGCAGCAACGTGCGCGCCAGAATCTGAGTCGCAAACAGTCGCCGCTCCTCGTACTGGATACCGCCTGAGGTCGTGAACTGCGTACCCTCATCGGAGGCCGTGGGATTGAACGTGTGATTCAGGTTCAGTGCCGCGTTGAGATTACGGTTCGACGATTTGCTTAACACCACCGTTCCCGGCTGACCGTCCGCGTTTTCGAACTGAAGCTCGGGTGGTGAGACCAGATTGTTATCCTGCTGGAAGTAGTCCACCCCGCCGACGCCGATGAACTGCAGGCTACTTCGCGCCGAGCGTAATGCCGACCACCGGAGCGTGCTCGTGCCCATGATCCGCCATACGTCCTCCTCGTTCTTGAGGAAGTTGAACGTCTGGAGCGGGTTGCTCGCGCCAAATCGGTTGGAAGGAAAGTCTGCAGCGAGGAGCGCTTCACTTATACCGCCGGCGGGGAGGAGGTCCAGGAAGTTCGGGGTGGCGGAAAACACCACGAAGGGGCTGGTGCCCGAATTGTCGTTGTTAGATAAACCACGTTTCGACAGACTGTGGGTCCCGTCCAGGTTCACCTGGATCTGGAGGCCGCTGCCAAGCTCCTGGTCGATGTTGGACCGCAGGGACTGTTTCTTGTACCCAGTATTCAGGGCAATGCCTTCGTCGCTCTGAACCAATCCCGAGATGTAATACTTGGTGTTCTCGGTGCCGCCGCTCACACTGGCGTCGGTTCGATAGGATAATGCTTTGCGTCCGTACAACTGGTCTTCGAAATTGAACACCCTGCCCGGCTGGAATGCAGCGGTCACGGCCGCGGTGTCGGTGAAGACTGATAGTGCCTCGGCGAGTGTTGCATAAGTGCGCGAGCCCAGCTCCTTGGTCCGGGCAGAGAATCCGAACTTTTGTGAGATGCTGAACTGCGGTCGGCCTACCTGGCCCCGCTTGGTGGTGATGATCACCACGCCGTTGGTGGCTTTGGAACCATAGATCGCCGCCGCCGAGCCGCCCTTCAGTACTTCGATGCGTTCGATGTCTTCCGGGTTGAGGTCGGCAATGCGGTTGACCGGATTGTCCTGGTTGCGAGGGTTGCCGCCGCACTGGGCGCAGCTCACCGCGTTCTGCCCGTTGGGAATGGAGGCGTTGCTGACTACGATGCCGTCGACCACGTAGAGCGGATCGACGCTGGCGTTGATCGTCGACACCCCGCGCAGATTCAGCTGATATCCACCACCGGGGGCGCCGGAGTTGGCCTGGATATACGCGCCGGGGACTTTACCTTGAAGCGCGCTCTCGACCGTCTGGGCCGGCGCGCGGTTGAGCTCGCTGGAAGAAACCGTCGCCACGGCATTGGGCAGATTCCTGCGTTCGACCCCGGTGGCCTGCCCGGTGATGACGATCTCTTCCAGCTTGAAGACGTCGGGATCCAGCGCGGCATCGGCCGTCGTCTGGCCGGCCGGCACCTCGACCTGGCGCCGCTTGAATCCGATGGCCCGGACGACCAGTGTCCGATCGCCGTCCGGTGCGTTGAGCACGTAGTTGCCGTCGTTACTGGTCTCGGCCACGATGCTGGTGCCGATGACCGCTACCGTGGCTCCTCCCAGGCCCTGCTCGGTCTGGGAGTTGGTCACCCGGCCGCTGATCTGACGGATCTGGGCCGCAACCACCTGAGCGCTCAGGAGGAGGAGCGAGAGGAAAGTGCCGCACACGCGCAGTGCCATGGCGCCTCCGACATCTCTTGGGGGTTTCATTTTGGGAATTGTCACCAACAGTGCATCACGCCTGAACGCCGCGCAAGGAGCCTTACCTTCCCCGTTCGGCCCGCCCCCGCAGCAGCCACCACACCGTCAGGGCGGCCAACCGGGCCGTCCGGCCGTCCTGATCGAAGGCCGGGTTCTCCTCCACCACATCCGCCGAGGTGATCGAGGCTGATCGCCCGGCGGCGTGTGCGGCAGCGAGCCAGAGATCGGTCGACAATCCGGCGACATTGGGGGCGCTCACCCCCGGGGCCTCGGATTCGATAACCGCGTCGAGGTCGAACGAGGCCAGGGCAGGAGCAGTCACAGCCTGATACAGCCCATCGATCGAGGCCCGGCTCACCTCGTCGCGCCACAGGGCCTGTCCGTGCTGCTGGACGAACTGGTAGTGCGGCCGGGCCACCGAGTGCGGCTGGAGTCCCGCCACGGAATAACGGCGGCAGGCTCCGGACGAGTGCTCGATGGCCTGGCGGAACGGAGACCCGGAATGGCCCTGCCCCTGCTTCAGCTCCCGCACATCCGGGTGGGCATCCCAGTTGATGATCTCCACCTTCTTGCCCGCCCGAGCATATCCCAGGAAATGACCGTATGACGTTTCGTGTCCGCCGCCGAGCACAATCACGAATACACCCGCTTCCAGGTGCGGTGCGAGCGCCTCGCCCAAATGTTCCTGGTCGGCCTCGAGGTTGCGCGAGATCTCCAGATCGCCCACATCGCGGGTGCGGCCCAGGAAGTCCTCGAACTCCTCGAGCCTGGGGTCGGCGGCAAGGCGGTAGAGAGCCCCGCGAATCGCCCGAGGGCCGCCGGCCGCTCCCACCCGGCCCCCGTTGCGCCGAACCCCTTCGTCGGAAGGGAAGCCGAGGATCAGCGCCTTGGGTACTTCATTGGAGGCCAGCCGGGTACCCAGGAGCTTTCCGATGCGCGGATCGTCCGGGCCAGTCTCCAGCTGGGTAACGACAGGCGGGTTGATGCGAGTCATTGCGACCACCGGAGAGTGCCGCCGACAAAAGTCATCACAGCGGCGTTGGGCCGGAAATGATACAGCCAGTGATTCACGTCGGGAGCATCCAGCAGGACGAAATCGGCCCTTTTCCCCGGTTCGAGTGAGCCCACGCTGGCCTCCAGACCGACGGCGCGGGCGGCGTATAGAGTGGCGCCCTTTAGCGACTCCGCTGGTGTCATGCGCTGGAGCGTGCAGGCGAGCGTGAGCGCGAGAGGGAGGTGATAGCTGGGGGCTGACCCGGGATTGAAGTCGGTGGCAACGGCGACCGCGACTCCGCCCTCGATTAGCCGACGCGCCGGCATGGGGCGCTGCGCCAGGTAGAGCGACGCGAGAGGAAGGCTCACCGCCACGACCCGGGCGGCGGCCAGCGCGCCGATACCACGGTCGGAGACACACTCGAGATGATCGGCGGAGAGCGCCCCGATCTCGGCAGCCAGCTCCGCACCGCCGCCGCTGGTCAGCTGATCGGCGTGTAACTTGGCGGCCAGCCCCGAATCCTGGGCGGCTCGAAGGATTCGCCGAGCCTCGTCAACCGTGAACGCGGAATCCTCCACAAAGACGTCACAACACACCGCCAGCTTCTCTTCCGCGACCGCGGGGATCATCCGGTCGACCAGCAGGTCCACGTACCCCGCACGGTTGTCCCGAAACTCCGGGGCGATCATGTGCGCGCCGAGGAAGGTTGGCACCAGCCGCACCGGCTGTTCCTCCGCTAGCCGGCGGTACACCCGGAGCAGCCTGAGCTCGGTGACGAGGTCGAGACCGTAGCCGCTCTTGCACTCGACCGTAGTGATCCCGAGGGCGAGCATCTGTTCGAGGAACCCTGCCGCCCGGTCGCGCAGCTCCTGTTCCGTCGCCGCCCGGGTGTGCCGCACCGTAGAGGCGATCCCGCCACCGTCCCGTGCGATATCGAGATAGGTCCGGCCCCGAATGCGCTGCTCGAACTCCTCGGCTCTCCAGCCGCCGAAGGCCAGGTGCGTGTGGCAGTCCACCAGACCCGGTATGACCAGCCTTCCACCAGCATCAATCGCTTCGCTCCCGCGGTACGCCGCGGGCAGCTCCTTCTCAGGACCGACCCAGTCGATGACACCGTCGTCCCACACCATCGCAGCGTCGGGTATGGCGTGGATATCGCCCTGCCCCCCCTCGGCCCGGCAGAGGGCGAGTTGTCCGATGTTGGCAAGCAGCTTCATGAAACGCGTGAGCGGTGAGCTGTGAGGGGTGAGCGGGGGGGAAGACGAATTTGCTTACCGCTCACGGTCCACCATCGGCAGGTCGACTCCGCGCTCCCTGGCGGTCTCGATCGCGAGCTCGTACCCCGCATCCGCATGGCGCATGACGCCCGTGCCAGGATCGGCAGTGAGAACTCGCTGAAGTCTTTCGTCGGCCAGGTCAGTGCCGTCTGCCACCGCCACCATGCCGGCGTGGATGGAATAGCCGATGCCCACGCCACCCCCGTGGTGGATGGAGACCCAGCTCGCCCCGCAGGCGGTGTTGAGCAAGGCATTGAGCAGCGGCCAGTCGGCGATGGCGTCGGATCCGTCTCGCATCCCCTCGGTCTCCCGATTGGGCGAGGCAACCGAACCGGTATCCAGATGGTCCCTGCCAATCACGATCGGAGCCGCCACCCTGCCCTTCCTTACCAGCCAGTTAAATCGTGCCCCCATTTCGGCGCGCTCGCCGTACTCGAGCCAGCAGATGCGGGCTGGCAGGCCCTGGAAGCTGACCCGCTGCTGCGCCTGCCGGATCCAGCGAGCAAGGCCGTCATTGTCCGGAAAGGTCTCCAAGACCGCCCGGTCGGTCTCGGCGATGTCGGCCGGATCGCCCGAGAGCGCCACCCAGCGAAAGGGACCGGCACCACGACAGAAGAGCGGACGAATGAAGGCCGGCACAAACCCCGGGATGTCGAACGCTTCGCGCATCCCCCGCCGGTCGGCCACCTGCCCCCTGAGGTTATTCCCGTAATCGAAGACCACCGACCCACTGGCTTTGAGCTCGAGCATCGCGCGGACATGCGCGCTCATCGAGTCCAGCACCCGGTCCTCGTAGGCCACCGGATCCACGGTGCGCGCCCTCGCGGCGGCATCGAGGGTCATTCCGGAGGGGATGTAGCCCAGCCGGAGATCATGCGCCGAGGTCTGGTCGGTCACCACATCCGGCACCACGCGCCGCCGGACCAGCTCCGGCAACACCTCCGCGATGTTTCCCACCAGGCCCACCGACAGCGCGCGCTTCCCCGCCCGCGCGTCTTCCACCAGAGCCAGTGCGGCGTCGAGATTGGTTTCGAGCCGGTCACAGTAGCCGGTGTCCACCCTGCGCCGGATTCGCTCCTCGTCCACGTCCACGCCCAGAAAGGCGGCGCCACTCATCGTGGCCGCCAGCGGCTGGGCACCTCCCATTCCACCCAGCCCTCCGGTCACTACCAGTCGCCCCTCGAGCGTGCCTCCGAAGTGCTGCCGGGCACACTCCGCGAAGGTCTCATAGGTTCCCTGGAGAATTCCCTGGGTTCCGATGTAGATCCAGGAGCCCGCGGTCATCTGACCGTACATGGTCAGCCCGAGAGCATCGAGCCGGCGGAATTCTTCCCAGGTGGCCCAGCGGGGTACCAGGTTCGCATTGGCGATGAGCACCCGGGGGGCCTGCTCGTGGGTCCGGAAGACCCCAACCGGCTTACCGCTCTGCACCAGCAGTGTCTCGTCGTTTTCCAACCGGCGCAGCGTGGCCACGATCCGTTGGTAGCACTCCCAGTTCCGAGCCGCCTTCCCCCCTCCGCCGTAGACGATCAGCTCCTCGGGTCGCTCCGCGACGGCGGGATCCAGGTTGTTCATCAGCATCCGAAGCGCGGCCTCCTGGTGCCACCCTTTACAGGAGATGGCGGTGCCGGTCGGGGCGGTAATAGCTCTAGGGTGGGTCAGGGTAGCCAAGTTGTTCCCCAAGCAGTGACATGAAGCCCCAAGGCTAGCCTTCCCTCCAAACCACTGCAACCTTTTGGGCCACCGGACGATCCAATCCCGCGAAATGACTGAACTCGGCCTCGGAGTGGCGACCCTGGAGCACGAACAGACCGGCAGGCCCGATTCGGACGCTGTGGACGCGACGCTGGCCGCCAGCGGCGATGCCAGCGCATTCGAGCGGCTCTATCGCCACCATCTTCCCCGGGTCTACAGCCTGGTGCGGCGTATGCTGAGCGATGACGACGCCGACGAGGTGACCCAGGACGTATTCGTCAGAGCCTGGCAGAAGCTGGGAACATTTCGGGGCGAGGCGGCTTTCGGGACCTGGCTGCACCGGCTGGCGGTGAACGTGATTCTCGCTCGGCGGGAGACCCTGGGTACCAGGCGAAAACGCTACCTGGATGGCGATGCGGCGCTGGAGGTCATTCCCACCCGCCGACCCGGGCCCGAGCTGGCGATGGACTTCGAGTCGGCCATGGAGCGCCTGCCCGACGGGGCCAGAGAGGTATTCGTGCTGCACGACGTCGAGGGGTACCGGCACGAGGAGATAGCCGAAATGCTGGGACTGGCTACCGGGACTTCCAAGTCCCAACTGCATCGGGCCCGCCTGGCTTTGCGCCGGCACCTCGAGCGATAGGAGGAGGGAGACTATGAGCGATCGGTGGATGGAACGACTGTCGGAGTACCTGGATGAAGAGCTCCCGGCGTCTGACCGAGTGGCGCTCGAGGCGCACCTCCAGACCTGCCCCGACTGCTCGGCCGTCCTGGCCGACCTCCGCCGGGTCGTGAATCGAGCCCGCGTGGCCGAGGAATACCTCCCGCGGCGCGACCTGTGGCCCGGCATCGCCAGCCGCATCGGCGCAACCCCCGCTGCTTCTCCCCGGATAGGGCGCCGGTGGAGCTTCTCCCTGCCGCAGCTGGCGGCCGCCGCCATTCTTCTCATGACGCTGTCCGGCGGCGCCGTGTGGCTGATGCGGTCGACCGTGATGTCCCCAGGCACGTCGCCGGTGGCTACGATAGCGGCTCCGGCCGGCACGCCGGCCACGATCAACGCAGGCAACAGCGCCTCACAGAGCTACGCCGCTGCAGTCGCCGATCTGGAGCGGGTACTGGCGGGTGGGCGGGGACAGCTCGACACTACCACGGTCCGGGTGATCGAGCAGAATCTGGCCGCGATCGATCAGGCAATAGCCCAGGCGCAGCGAGCGCTCCTCGCGGACCCAGCAAACCTGTACCTCAACACCCACCTGGCCGAGACGATGCGGCGCAAGCTGGATCTCCTGCGTCACGCCGCCACCCTCGTCCCCGTCAGCTGAAAGGACGCCGATCGTGCTCTTCACTTTGACCGCCGCCCTCACCCTGGCCGCCGCACAGCAAATCGACACGACGGTGGTCGCCGAGCGTGGCCAGCGCCTCCAGGTAAACGCCTACGGTGGAGACGTCACCGTCCGGTCCTGGAACCGCAGCGCGGTTCGGGTCGAAGCGACGACGTCGGCCAGCAACCGGGTCGAGATCTCCAGCTCACCCACCGCCGTGAGTGTCCGCACCCAGGGGCGGCATGGGCCGCCCACGGATATCAATCTCCGGATCAGCATTCCGGTCTGGATGGCCCTGAGCCTCTCGGGCGTGCATACCGATGCTGTCATCGAGGGCACCCGGGCACCGATCGCGGTGGAAACGGTCGAGGGGGATGTGAAGGTCAGCGGCGGCGACGGCCTCATCTCACTGCGCTCGGTACAGGGCTCGGTGTCGCTCCGAGGTGCACGCGGCCGGATCAGCGTCAACTCGGTCAACGAGGATGTCCAGGTCACTAACTCGACCGGTGAGATCATGGCGGAGACTGTGAACGGCGAGATCGCGTTGGATCGGATCGATGCCGTCTCCGTGGATGCCAATACCGTGAACGGCGACATCTCCTACGACGGGCCCATCCGCAACGGGGGTCGCTATTCGCTCTCCACCCACAATGGTGACATCACTCTGACAGTTGCCGAGGGCTCAAGTGCGAACGTGGCCGTGTCGACCTTTAATGGAGAGTTCGAGTCCGAGTTCCCAGTCCCCCTGAGCCAAGCGCGGAAGGGAAAGGGTTTCAACTTTACCCTGGGAGCCGGGAGCGCCCAGGTGACCCTGGAATCGTTTCAGGGCACCATCCAGCTGGTGCGGCCCGGAGGCGCGAAGGATCGGGAACGGCGGGAAAGACACGATTCCCATGATGACGACTGACGCAGTCTAGGGCCCCGGGGTTCGCAATTTGAGGCAGCGATCCACGGGGGCCGTTTGCCGTACTTAGTGCATACAAATTAGTCGCTTTTGTAACGAACCATCTCACCTGTCGCTTCCTGGCCTTCTTCCGCCTTTCCACACCCTGCTAACCTCTCGACCGCTCACTCTCGCCCAAGCGACAAATTGCGTCGTAGCAGCAAAGAGGAACACGAGATACGACTCAACCATCAGGCGGCCAGCCGCCGCTCCTTACCTCGCTCCCTCGTCGCGAGTGCAGCCCTTGGTGTCCGCGACGGGCGCGGACATCGAACTGTATGTTTTTCATACGGAGGAGCACCCAAAGCAGCGGGCACGCGTCTTGTATTCCACCAGAGCCTGGAAACACGATCGTTGGTAGACCCAAGCTGGCTCAAACCTTAGCCTCGGAGTCGAGCACATGCATTCCCGGTTGAAGAACGCCCTGTTAGGCGCTACTGCATT
Organism: uncultured Gemmatimonadales bacterium; assembly: GCA_963846435.1. GTDB lineage: Bacteria > Gemmatimonadota > Gemmatimonadetes > Gemmatimonadales > GWC2-71-9 > CAVVWJ01. The sequence continues at coordinate 279,173 of CAWJVX010000003.1, forward strand.
ACTTCTGATCGGGGCTGGCAATGCCCGCGCCCAGGTGGGCCTCACGTCCAACTTGGCCACGGTGGCCCTGACCGCCACCAAGGCCGCGACGCTTTCTATTACCCCGAACGCATCGGTTGCCACCTTGGCAAACATCACCGATGGCTCGAACGTCAACAACTTTACCCCGGTGAGCCTCACCACCGCCTGGAACCTGACCGCGGGCTCCTCGGTGCGGCTGGTTGGATGGTTCGGCACCCCGGCCCAGGCGTTGGCGAACGGGTCGGACTTCATCCCGTCGTCCAAAGTGGAAGGCCGGGTTGGCGCTACCGCCTACGCGCCGTTCACCGGCGCTCCGGTGGGTGCCGTAGGCGTAGCCGGGGGAAGCCTGCAGCTGTTCAGCCAGGCTGTCGGATCGGGAACGTTCTTCGGGACCCGCACCGACCAGCTGGACCTGCGACTGGATCTGACTGGTACCACCACGATGGCGGGTGACTACACCGGCACGCTCAATCTTCAGGCGATCGTCCAGTAGGTCCTCGGACCTCCCGGCTGAGAGCCATGTCCGTGCGAAGCTTGGGACCCAAACTCCTCGCCCTGAGTGTGCTGTTCGCACTCAGGGCGTCGGAGCTTTTTGGCCAGACCCAGATCATTTCGCTCGCCGCCGCGGCCGCCAGCGACCTGGCGGTAACGATCCAGTCCGGCAGTATCCAGACCATCGTCGGGATCGCCGACAACGCGATTACTAATTTCCCTTCTCCAGTCGTCATCCAGACGTCCTGGAACCTGAACCCGGGTCAGACCAACACCGTAGAGCTGGTGGCCTATTTCTCGCTTCCAGCCCAGGCCATGATCGGCGGGGCGACCCTGATTCCTTCCAGCCGGGTAGAGGGACGGATGACAACTGGTCTTCCTACGACGTTCACCGCGATTAACCAGAACGGCATCGGCGGGGTTGGGTCGGCAGGGGGAAGCCTGCGGCTCTTTTCGGAGAACATCGGCGGCGCAAACAAGAACGCGAGTCGCACCGACAACCTCGACTTGCAGCTGAATCTGGTAGGATTTCCCACCCTCCCGGCGGCCAACTACACCGGAGTCCTGAACATTCGAGCAGTCACGCAATAGCAGTCGATTCTGAGGAGTGCGCCGGCGGAAACCTTCACCCCGAGCTGCCGGCGATCAGCTAAAGGCCCTATGCACCGGAACCCGATTCTCACGGCGGTCGCCCGCCCGTCTCAGCGTGTGCTCACCCTGGGCGTGTGCTGGCTTGCTATCGCCTTCCCACTCGCCGGCCAGTCAGTCAGCCCACCGATCGCCGAGTATCAGGAGCGGGCCCGCTCCAGCTTTCAGCTTCACAACGGCTCCCTGTTCCCGCTGACCGTGGTGCTGGAGGTGCGCGGCTTCAGGGTGACTGAGGCGGGCGAGGTCATCGACCTGCCGCTCGACACCAGCCGAATTCACGTCAAGCTGTCCGCCATGAGCTTCCGGATTCCACCTCGGGGATCGTACCGGGTGTTCTATGAAGCCACCGGTGACAGCCTTCCGGCCTGGTTCAACATCCTGAGCGCCATGAGCGGCACCCGAACCGAGAGCGGTCTCAATGTCCGGCTCCTGCTGCCTCATGTGGTTTATTTGAACCAGAAGCGGCCACTCACGAAGACTGAGGTGGCCGTTCGCGCCCTGGAATTCGACGCCGCTTCGAAAAAGGCGAGGATCCAGCTCGAGAACCTGGGACCGCACCTGGGACGGGTGCTGCAGGCCACTGTCAGCGACGGTCACAGCACGAGCGAGCCCAGCGGAGGCTTCCCCCTGTTCCCCTGGAGCCGCCGCTGGACCGAGGTTCCATGGGATGGGGCGACACCGCCCACTCGCCTGACGGTGCGCTTTGCCCGCTTCAGCATCGATACCGCGCTCACTGCCGCTCGGAGATCGCTCGCCGCCGATACCAGCGCGAGCGTTTCGCGACCATAGTGTCCGTGCTCCTCCACCGCCGGCTGGCCGCGTTGGGCGTGCTTGGGTGCACACTCCTCTGGCTTCCCGTGCGGGCCCACGGCCAGACGGTCGTGGAGATGCAGGGTGGAGGCTCATCCTTGAATGGCGGTTACGGGGCCACGGCCAATTTCTGGCGCTCCAGCGTGGACGGATGGATTGGGGTCGGGTATCTGGACGGTTTTCGAATCGGTGCCTTTCTGCGGAAGGCGGTCAACAAGGACACCCTGCGGGTCGGCAACGACGCCCTGGTCATGCGGCTGCCTACCGACGTGTTCACGCCCGGATTCAACCTGCTGGTGCAAGGGATCAGCTTTAGCGGCGGGAACGACCGTTCCTCCTACCTCGCTTTTGGCGGGGCCAGCTCGTCGGGGTTGGGGGCCCCTTCGTTTCAGGCAAGCAGCATCGAGGAGCCGATGGGCGCCCTCTTCATCCAGCATCGGGTGGCCCCTACGGTGCGGCTCACCGCAACCACCCTGCTCGCCGATCAGCAGACGGTATTGCCCGGTGTGCAGTGGCAACCCACGCCGGACCTGACCACGGGCTTCGTGGCGGGCGTGGGCTCGGGGCGACCGTATGCCGCTACCAGTGTGGTCCTGCGCCAGGGCTCCCTGGGGGTGAAAGCCTCCTATGCCTGGAATCCCGACCGGTTTCGTCGCGCCCCGGTGGCCACGCCCAACCAGACCGAGGTCGACCGGGAGAACATCACGCTCACCTACGAGGTGAGTCCGGAATTCTCGGTCGGGGTGGGCCGCCAGAACTACGTGCAGGATTCCGCCGACAGTAAACCGGCCATCCGAGCCACCGGCAACACGCTGTTCGCCGGCGGGGTGTGGTCCCGCACCCGGCTCACCGGGGGACTCTACGACTCCCGGTCTGAAGGCACCAGCAATCTCAGTTCCTACATCGCGGTAGGACGGGAGTTGGCCCACTGGCTCGATGCCGAAGTGTTCCTGCTCCAGAGCCGACCCAAAGGACTCCCGATGGTTACGACCCCTCTCGCCAATCTTCGATGGCGCCTGTCGTCCCGGGTCGGCCTCAGCCAGCAGGTCTCATTTCACGGGGGGCAGCCGACCGTGCTCTTCGGTGCCAGCCTCATGACCCCGATCGGCGAGTTCGTGGCGGACTACCAGGTGGTCCATCAGCCGCTCAAGCCAACCAGTCCGTTCCGGAGCGCGCTGAACCTGACTGCCAGGCTGCAGCTCGGGAAATATTCCACCAGCGTGGGGACGTACGTGCAGCCCGACGGGTCGGTGGACTACTCCGCGTCCGGAAGCACCTTCCTTTACATGGGGTCGTTCGGCGGAGCCCAGCCACAGCAGGTCGGCGGCCGGATGGCGCGTTATGTCGTCCGGGGCACCGTTCGCGATGAGGAGGGGCAGGGCGTCGAGGGTGCCGCAGTAGATATCGGCGGAGAAGTGGTCTTTACCAACTCCACCGGAGAATTCTTTCTCCGGGTGGGCCGGCCGACCCGCTCGGCGGTAAAGGTGCTGATCGGTGAGTTCCTGCTGCCAGGACAGTGGGAGGTGGTGAGCGCGCCGGCCGAGGTCGAGGCTGGCCCTGAGTCGCGCCCTGGCATGGAGATCGTTCTGCGTCGACCTGCGCCCGCGCCGGCACCGGTGGAATAAGAAAGGCGCCCGGATGACCGGGCGCCCTCAATGCTCTATCAGCCTACCTGCTCAGGGAACGGTAGCCAGCTGGTCGGTAGCGATCGCGGCGTGGTCGATCACCAGCGCCACCCGCCGGTTCTCGAGACCCGCGTCGCCGGGGCCCTTGGCACCCGGAACTACCTGCCGGTTGTGCGACTCCCCATAGCTGACCGACTTGAGCTGCGCGGTCTCGAAGCCTCCCGCCGAGGCGAGATATTCCTTCACCGCATCCGCCCGGTGCTGCCCCAGCCGGCGGTTATACGCCGCGGTACCCGCCGGATCGGTGAACCCCTCGACCGTCACCAGTGCGCCGGGATAGTACTCCTTCACCACCGTGGCAAAGCGATCGAGCACCGGGCGATCCGGCTCACGCAGCTCGCTCTTGGCGAACTCGAAATGGACCGGGACGTTGAACTTCATCATGTCCTTGGTCCTCTCGATGCTCACGTTGTACTCGCTGCGGAATGCCTGAAGCTCCTGATCCAAGGCGTCGAGCCGGCGGGTATGATCGGCCACCAGTTGGTTGGTGGAATCAATCCGCTCACTCAACTGGGCGTCACCGGCCTTGACCTCCTCCCGAAGACGCGCCACCTCGGCGCTGAAGTCCTCCCGGGTCACCTTGGCGGCGCAGCCGCTCAAGCCTGCCGCTACGCCGATCGCGCCGACAATCGCCAGTACCCTGCTTCCGCCTAAACCGGTAAACATGAGCTCCCCCTTTCGATTGACAGCGTTCCCCGGCATACACCCGGTCCAGATGTCTCATCGTGTAGCTGGAGCCGTGCGTGCAGACCCGCCTGATTCAACCGTAGTATGGGGACTGAATCAGCGAACCTCCAGCAACTCCACGTCAAAAACCAGGGTGGCCCCAGGCGGTATGTCCGGTGGAGCGCCTGCAGTTCCATATCCCAGGTCTGCGGGAATGACGAGCTTGCGCCGCCCGCCGACCTTCATTCCGGCCACGCCCTCGTCCCACCCGGCGATCACCTGACCGGCTCCCAAGGTAAAACTGAATGGCTGATTCCGATCTCGGCTGCTATCGAATTTCTCCCCATTGGGAAGCCAGCCGGTGTAATGGACCGAAACCATACGATCAGCTGTGGCTTGGGCGCCTTGCCCTTCGGTGATGTCCTGGTAGCGGAGCCCCGACGGCGTCTTGGTCATCGCCGTGGTATCCACTCCGAGTGAGGCGCTGAAGCCCATCGGCGGGCGGCTGGCTTCCCGATCGGCCGATCCGCTGCATGCGAATAGACCGGCCGAGACGAGGAGGAGGAAAACCCGCAGAATATCTCCGAGGTGTCTGGTGGAATCTGGACCGACGAAGTGAGCAACCGAGCGGCGGCTCGCCCAATCGGGACGGCGGGATTTGAACCCGCGACCCCTGCAACCCCATTGCAGTGCGCTACCGGACTGCGCTACGTCCCGGAAGTACCAAGGAGCGGTAATTGTACCCCGGGAGCGTAAGGGACGGAAGCCCTGAAACAGCGTGATAACGCCCACCTCACGGTCACCCAAACCGGCCGATAATGGTGTGGTCCGAGGCCTTGCCGGGCGCTGGGGCCCGCGACTTGCGACTTGGTGGCCTGGGCCCAAATCCACGGGCTCAGCCACGGCAATTCGGGGTATGGTGCCGCATGGTGCGACGCCGAGCCGCAACCGAGGGAGCTCGTATGGGCGATCAGGACGAACGGCCATGGGAGTTAGGGGGAGATCTCCCCTGGGGCACGCCGGAGCTGGAAAGCGAGGCCGATGCCGAGACCTGGCGAGGAGAGCTCCACCAGGACGACTGGCCTGAGAATCTGGCGGGCCCCGAGTATTGGCTATACAAGAAGCAGCGCGATGAATGAGCGCGATGCTTCAATCCCCTGACGGGAGCCGATCGCTAACGGCTCCCGTTTTCTTATGTCAGCGGACCAGAAAAACGAAGAGAAAACTTCAAAAATTGGAGAAAACAGCACAAAAACCTACCAAAACAGGGCTTTTTTGGTGTTTTCGCGACAACTCTGGTTCAGGAGAGGGCTGGACATCCTGCCGGTTGGGGTTCCCCAACCAAAATCAACTCAAAAGAGCCGAAAATTGGTAGAAAACCCTGGAAAACCATCCGTTTTGGGTGTTTTTGGGCATTTTTCTGCACTATTCCGATTAGTCGCCCTTGAGTTCTCAGTAGGAGCCGAGGGTCGGTCACCCGCGGCGCGGCAGAAGGGCCAGCGCCACCCCACCAATGATCGCCGTGCCTCCCAGGGCAGTGTGCCATCCCACCGTCTCCCCGACGAAGACCACCCCGAACGCAACTGCCACCAGCGGGGTCACCAGTGGAATCATCAGGACCCAGGTGACCTCGGTGTGGCGGATGAGCCAGTAATACATCAAGAACGCGACTACCGACCCCAGGATCGTCAGATAGCCGAGGGTAGCCCAGGCGATGGATGTCCAGTGGAAGTGGAAGGGGTTCCCCTCGAGGAGTGCCCCTCCCAGCAACAGTGGAATACAGCCTCCGGCCATCTGGACGCCCGCCAGCACTGACGGCTCGATGTGGGTACCGCCGGCTTTGATCAGCACGCCGGCATGCGCCGTGGCCAGCGCGGCGACGATGATGCCCAGGCTGGCCCGGAAGGCCAGGGGGCCTCCGATGCCCAGCTGCCCGGAGCACACGATGGCGACGCCGATGACGCCGAGCAGCACGCCTGCCACCTTCCATCGGCTGAGAGGCTCGCTGGCGAGGTAGCGATGGGCGAGCGGGAGGCCGAACAGCGGCACCGTGGCACTCAGAACCGCGGCCAGGCCGGAGGAGATGTACTGCTCGCCCCAGAAGACCAGAGCATAGTTCACCGTGATCGTCAGGAGCCCGGTGTAGGCCAGCAGGCCCCAGTCGCGCGCCGCGGTGGGCAGGCGAAACCCCCGAAGCCTGGCGATGCCGAAGAGCACGAGGGCCGCGGCGGCGAACCGAATCCCCGCGAAGGTGAGTGGCGGCAGGTCGCGGAGCCCGAGTTTGATGGCCAGCCAAGTCGAGCCCCAGATACCACACAGCCCAAGCCAGACTAGCAGGGCCCGCCGCGCGCTGGCCTTTTTTCGCACCTCGACCCCTGACTTCGCGGTCCCTGCGGGAGCCGAGGCGCCGGGGGGCAGCTGGGGATCGGAGAGCGTACGGGGGCAAGGGGCGGTGGTCACGACGGCTCCTGTCGAACGGGTAAGGCTGAGCGATTGAGCCAATATCAATGTTGACACAATAGATGTCAAATGGCAGATTGACACTATGACAATCTGGACTCCTGCCCTCAATCCGGACGACGAACCCAAGTATCAGGCCCTGGTCGACGCGCTCGACCGGGACATCGATGCCGGCATCCTTCCCCCCGGAACCCGGCTCCCAACCCAGCGCCAGCTGGCCACTCGCCTCGGTCTCGCGATCGGCACCGTAAGCAGAGCCTACGCCTTGGCCGAGCAACGGGGGCTCTTGAGTGGGGAAGTTGGGCGCGGGACGTTCGTGCGGCGGCGGGAGTCCGGGTTGCAGGAGGGGGCTAATGACGAGGGAGACGATCCGGCCCTTCTCGATCTCAGTAAGGGGCGCCTGGTGCGCGACCCGCGCGATCCCACCCTCCGGCGCTCACTCGAGGCTCTGTCCCGCCGTGCGGATCTCGACCGGCTGGTGGATTTCTATCAACCCGCCGCCGGGATGGCGCGCCACCGGGCTGCAGGCGCCAGGTGGGTGGCGCGGAGTGGGCTCCAGACCGATCCCGACCGGGTGGTGATCACCAGCGGTGCCCAGCACGCGGCGGCGGTCGTGCTCGCGGCCATTGCGCGGCCCGGAGACCTGATCCTGACCGAAGCCGTGACCTATGCGGGGATCAAGGCCCTGGCGAGCCTGCTTCACCTTCAGCTTCGAGGGCTGCCGCTGGACGAGCACGGACTCAGGCCGGAGGCCTTCGAGGCCGCCTGCCGCTCCAGCACTCCGCGAGCGCTCTTCTGCATGACGACCCTTCAGAACCCCACCGGCCGCACGATGCCGCTTGCACGGCGGGAGGCCATCGCCGCCATTGCTGCGGCCCACGATGTCGCCTTGATCGAGGACGACGTCAATGGTTTCATGGCGGCCGACCCCCTGCCCCCACTGGCACAGCTGGCACCCGCCCACACTTACTACGTCACCGGGACATCGAAGAGCCTGGCCCCAGGACTCAGAATCGGCTACGTGGTTGCCCCGGCAGACCGGGTCGATCGCATCGCGGCCACCATTCGCGCCAGCACCTGGCTGACATCCCCCATCCTGGCGGAACTGGTGACGGAATGGATCGAGAGTGGGGAAGCCGACGAGATGGTAACGTGGAAACGCAGCGAGACCGCGGCCCGGCACGAGCTGGCGATGGAGATTCTTACTCCATGGCTGACGCCGGGGCCGGTGAGCTTTCACCGCTGGCTGCTGCTCCCGGAGCCCTGGCGCACGGACACCTTCGTGGCCCATGCCCGAGCACGGGGAGTAATGGTGACCCCGTCGGAAGAGTTCATGGTGGGCCGTGACAGCGCGCCCCACGCGGTGCGGCTGTGCCTCGGGGCCACATTGAGCCGGGACCGCCTGGAAGAGGGCCTCCACCGGCTGGCCAGTTTGCTGGCGCAGGGACCCGAGCCCAGCTTGACTGTGTATTAGTGACCAGGGGCTACTGGCCTCTGCCAATCTCCTTCAATCGCCGCAGCTCGGGCACCTTCAGCGCCGTGACCGCCACAACCACGAGGGTGGCCACTCCACCGAGCACCACCGACGGCACCGTGCCTAGCAGCCGCGCCGCGGTCCCTGATTCGAAGGCCCCGATCTCGTTCGAGCTTCCGATGAAAATCGCGTTGACCGAGGATACCCGGCCCAACAGGTGATCGGGGGTCAGCACCTGGAGCAGCGTGGACCGGATCACCACACTCACCGTGTCCGACATGCCGCTGACGGCGAGCAGCGCGATCGAGAGCAGAAAATCCCGCGACAAGCCGAAGCCGATAATGCTGAGCCCGAAGACCGCGACACTGATGAGCAGCGCCTGTCCGGCCTTCCGGAGCGGAGGAAGATGCGCCAGGACCAGGGACATCAGCACCGCACCCACCGCCGGGGCGGCGCGCAGCACCCCGAGCCCCTCGGGGCCGACGTGCAGAATCTCGGCGGCAAAGACCGGCAACAGCGCCACCGCACCACCAAAGAGCACCGAGAACAGATCGAGCGACAGCGCGCCCAGGACCACCGGCTGGCGACGCACGAATCGTATGCCGGTAGCCAGGCTCTCCAGGAACGACTCCTCCGCCGGGATGCTCGCCACGGGTGAATGGCGCATCCGAGCCAGCGACAGCACGGCAATGGCCATGATGGCCGCATCGGTGCCGTAGGCCGCCGTGGCGCTCCCGAAGCCGTAGACCATCCCCCCGACGGCGGGGCCAATGACTTCCGCGAGCTGCCAGGTGGAGCTGCGCCAGGTGACCGCGTTGGGATAGAGGGCGCGCGGCACCAGCTCGGCACCGAGCGCGGATCGCGCGGGCTGAAGGAAGCTTCTGGCGATGCCGCTGAGAAAGATGACCAGGTAGATGGGCCAGACTCGTCCCACGCTGATGATGCCGGGGCTGAGCGTGAAGCCAAGTAAGGTCAGGGAGCACAGGAATAGAGCGATCAAGGCGACGAGCGACACCCGGAGCCGGTTGGCCCGGTCGGCGACATGTCCTGCGAAGAGCGCCACACCGATGAAGGGGACCGCCTCCGCCAGACCGATGAGTCCCAGGGAGAGCGGATCGTGGGTGAGGTCGTAAATCTGCCAGGCCACGACCACCGCCTGGATCTGGGTCGCCACCGTCATCGCCATCAGGCTCGCGACGAACCGGCGGAAATTGGGGATGCGGAGCGCGGCGTAGGGGTCGTGACGGAGGGGCTGGATCATTTCGCCGCGGAAAGTAACGGCGACCGGCGCAGATCGCTAACACTGCGATCTGCGGAACGGAAATGTTTTTTGCCGGAGCCCGGGCGATTCCCGGCCGGGCACCCTTGAGGTAAGTCCTTATCTCCCAATCATCGTCGCGTTTTGCACCGGGCGGCCCGTTTTGTGCGAGCGAAAATTCCATCGACACATCATTTTCTTTTCCGCACTCTAATCCCTGGCAGGCATGCGTCGCCTAATCCTCTGGACCAATCTCCTGGCCCTCGCCGGGTGCGCGCCTGCAATTTTGCCGGCTCCGAATTTCACCCCAGCATCCACGATCCCGGACTCGCTTCTCATGATCGTCGAGGTTCCCTCGACCGGCCATGATGCTGCCGCCGATGCCGCGCTCAACGACCTGTCCGATGCCGAGCCCGATTCGAGAGTGGTGCCGGAGTTCGCCGCCGACGAGATCAACTGGGACATCGACGTCCGGACGTTCGCATCGCATCCTCGGGTGCAGTACTACCTGAACCACTTCCAGGGAGTTTCCCGGACCGGGATGAAGGTGTTTCTGACTCGGGGGGCGCGGTACGAGCGAATGATCCGTACCCGCTTCGAGGCCGAGGGGCTGCCGGGGGACCTGGGGTATCTGGCGCTGATCGAGAGCGGTTACTCCAATGATGCCGTCAGCCGCTCCCATGCCGTGGGCATGTGGCAGTTCATGAAGGGCACCGGTATCGGGTACGGACTGCGGATCGACACCTGGGTTGATGAGCGGCGCGATCCGGTGAAGGCCACCGATGCGGCGGCTCGCCACCTGCACCGCCTCCGCGACCGCTTCGGCTCGCTGTACCTCGCCGCCGCGGCCTACAACGCGGGCGCGGGTAAGGTCTCGCGCAGTCTGGGCAAGCTCCAGTGGGACGAGGCCGACTCCGCCGCGGAGTCCGACACCCTGATCCAGGTCGAAGTCACCGACTCTGCGTCGGCTGACGAGGAGGCGCTGATCGAGGCCGACCAGGCGTCGGACGACCTGGAATCGGCCATCGATGCCCGGGAGATCACCAGCGACCATGCATTCTTTCGCCTGGCCAGCACCCGCCTGCTCGCGGTGGAAACCCAGGACTACGTCCCCAAGCTGATCGCCGCGGCCCTCATCGCAAAGCAGCCTGCTCGTTTTGGCATCCCCGCACCGATCTCGGCGCCGTTCACCTACGACTCGCTCGTGGTCAACAGCAGCACCGGGCTCGACGTCATCGCCCGGCTGGCGGAGGTCAGCGTGGCCGAGATCCGGGAGCTGAACCCGCAGTACCTGCGGCTGGCTACGCCACCGCGCTCGGAATCGGTCATTCGGCTCCCGGCCGGGACCGGCGAGCAGGTGGCCTCCCGCTACGCCGCGTTGTCGCCCAAGGCGCGGGTTCATTTCATGACTCACGTCGTTCGGCGGGGAGAGAGGTTCACCCGCATTGCGGCTCGTTACCACCTCCCCATCGGTGACATCCGGGCCGCGAACCCGAGGGTCAACCCGTCCCGGCTCAAGGCCGGCTCCCGGCTGGTCATCCCGGCCGTCGCCATTCCGTCCGCGCTGGCCATCCGCGCCACCGGCAAGGCCGTGCGGGGCGGACAGCATGGCCGGCTCGCAACCCACCGGGTGCGCTCCGGTGAGACCCTGATCGGCATCGCCCGGCGCTATCGAATCAGCCTCCGTGCCCTGCGCCGGGCCAACGCGCTTCCGGTCGAGTACACGCTGAAAGCCGGGAAGACGCTTCGGATCCCCAGCTAACCCAAGCCCTCAAACTCCAGTCGCGTGGAACCGATGACCGTGTCTGCCGAGTCCAGCGTCGTACCTGCCAGCTCCGCCAGCTCGAGCCACTCGCCCGAGTTCGAGCGGACTGCGATGGCGATCCTCGTCGCCATGGTAATCCTCATGGTGGCGCTCACCGGAGTTCTGGTCGAGACCACCTGGGGCCATGAAGCAGATCGTGTCGAACTGATGCCGCAGGATCCGGGGAGCTTCGCGCGGCGTTGAGCCGGCTGAGGGCTTTGGGAGGTCGCCTGCTGCTGGGGGTGGCCGTGGCGGTGGTGGCCGGGTCGGCTACGCCGGCTGGTTTCCGGTCATCCGGCTACTCGCCGGCGGCAGAGTCGGCCACGCGCGACACCCTCCGGGTGCGATTGGTGGAGCGGGCCTCCCGGTCCCGCCGATCCGCCCACTCGGTTCGCTCACGGCAGGCACTCGCGCTCGGCGCCGTTGTTCCCGGCTACCTCTCTCCCCGCGGACTCCCGCCAATCAAGGGCAGCTTCACCGTCACGGACAGCGGCCTGGTCTTCCAATCCGCCGACGGAGCCAGAAGCCGGTTTCCTCTGATCGGTCCGTTGCGGGGACCCACCGGCAAGCAGTCGCGGGCGAGCGTGGTTTCTCTGGCGTACATCGATGAGGCCCACACCCGTCCGGTTTACGTCTTTCGGGTGGACGCCGGCGTATTCGAGACCGACATGCCGGGACACCTGCTGGAGGTGGCTGCCCACCCGCTGTGGCTTGACAGCCTGTCCCCCACCGAGTGGGTGGTGGACCGCCCGCTGGTCCGCCCGGGCGACACGACCGCACTCTGGGCTGCCGCCCGGAGCATCATGACGAGCACCTACGCCGATTCACTCTACCAGCTGTTTGGGAACCCACGAGCACGGGTCGGGCTGATCGGCCCGCGGGGGCGCGCTGCCGGGCGCCTGGGGGAGTACGTCGGCTCCCGCGATTCTCTGGCGCTCGATCCGTCGCGCATGACGGGCGCGTCCCAGCTCCGGCATACCCTGGCGCACGAGCTGGCTCACCGGTGGCAGTCGCGCGCTCCAGGGCAGGTTGCGGCACTGTGGTCGGGAATAGCACCGATTCGAGATCCGAAGCGCTACGGGTACCGCAGCGTCCCGGAGCACCAGGCGGAGGCAATCGCGTTCGCCATCAACTTCCTGCAGACCACGGCCAGGGGACGCGACCCGGCGGCCACCTCGCTCACGCTGCTGGACCACTATGAGCTGCTGGTGCCGGGAACCCGAACCATGGTTCGCTACCTGGCCTTGCAGCCGATCTATCGCCGCCACCCGCTGGCGAGACTGCTGACGACGGGGGTGCAATAGCGCGCCGGAATTCCCCTACCGCTTGCAATCGATGTCCTGATCGAACCGAGTCAGTCCCCGCCGGCCCCACCTCCAGATGAACCAGCTTACGCCCCCGCCCTGCCACGTTCTGAGGCAACTCGATCTGCCGCTGAAGTCCCTTCACGAAACCGCCCGACTCATCGAAACGGCTGAGCTGGTCATCCGCGACGTCTGCGCCGTAAGTGGAACCGAGGGGTAAACCGGTGGAAGGATCCACGGGGGTGAGGCGGAGGGTGCCGGATGCCCGGAACTCGCTCGTCAGGTCCCCCGCGCTCGTGAGCCGTACCGTCTTCCGAAGGCGCACCGGGCCTTCGACGTAGAGATACTCGGGCGGCCCGGTGACGCAGAACGGCCGCGGAATCACCTGGCCGAACTGGATCACAAAGCTCTGCTCGCTCAGACCCAGGTGTCAAAGTCGTTTCACCAGTCAGATTGAACACGGTAGCGCGTCCATCGGTCCCGATGGGCACGGGCGCGCTCACCGTTCCCGGCGGCCCGCCGATGAGCAGCTTCAAGTCACGCCGGAATTCCATTGTAGATCGGTACAGGAATCTCGCGAAATGACGGGGCGGCGTTGATCAGGCTGGGTTTGGCCGACCGGGTTGGCGGCATCGAGCAGCCCGGACCGCAGGAAATCGACCTGCACCAGCTGTTCGGCAATCTCCCAACTCAGAACCTGGTGGTCAGTGGTGCCGGGAATGAGCACCTCGAAATGAGCGTTGCCCAGCGTCGCCGCGCCGGCCTCGAACAGCCGAACGTGGAATCGGACGGGACCATAGTTACCGCAGGCTAGCTGAATCGCGCTCCCGGTCCAGTCGGAGTTCTCGTTGTAGCCGGTCTGGAGATCACCGATGGCGTCGGACCAGGTGCAGTTGAACGGGTAGACATTCGGCATCCCAAACGCCGTGCGGTCCCCCCTGAGCCCGAAGAGCGCCGCGCGGATCAGGCGTGGATCGGACTTTCCGGCAAAGACCAGGTTGATCGGATCCTGGGGGTTCCCGGAGAAGTCCGTCCCGGTGTAGGGCCAAAGCGAAATCGAGCTCCCCCCAGCCGTCACCGATACCAGGTCGGCTGGTGGGGCGGCACCGCTCCGCAGGCTGGGCGACCCGGGCCCGAGAGGGTTAGGCGAGTCGTCGGCGCAGCCGAGGGTCAATAACGCGACCGCTAATGCACCGATGTAAAAACGCGGGGTATGCAGCATGGGTCTCTACCTCAGAGTGACTGTGAAAGTCTCGGGCGAGCGCCGGGTCATGCGAGCCCCGGAGCTCCGCGCAGCACGAGAGCGGCACAGCGACCTCCGAAGCTTTCAGCCAGGAGGAGGGCCATACCGGTTCGGGCTGGAAGGATGGAGCGGGCTACTTGGTGGGGTGGGAGCTCCGGGTCGGCCTCCTCACTCCCCAGGGTCGGTGGTACTACGCCACGCTCGAGTGCGATGACGGCGCCCACAGCCTCGACCGCGGCGCTGGCACCGAGGCAGTGGCCCACTGCCGGCTTGAGCGAGGTGATCACCACTTCAGGCAGGAGATCGCCGAACAGACGCGCGAGTCCCCGACACTCAGCCGCGTCATTCAAGCGGGTGCCGGTTCCATGGGACTTGATCCATCCGACGTGATGGAGGTCGAGGCCGGCGAGTGCGGATCCCGCTGCCGCGGCCACTCCGGCACCGGAGGGATCGGGCGAGGTCATGCTGTAGCTCTCGCAGCTCATGCCGAATCCCTCCACCACAGCCCGGGGAACCGCGCTGCGGTGGCGGGCGTGCGCTGCACGCTCGAGGATGAGCACCCCGCCTCCCTCGCCGAGCACCGTGCCGGTACGGCGCCGATCGAAGGGCCGGCACGGCCGGTCAGCTGGATCGGAGCTCCCCAGTATCCCCGCTGCTTCGAAGCTGGCCAGCACGTCGGGATGGAGCGGGCATTCTGCCCCTCCCGCCACGACGATATCCATCTGCCCCGAAACGATCTTGCCTACCCCTTCGGCGATGGCGCAGGCGGCCGAGACACTCCCCGCCGACAGGTGGAAGACCGGCCCACGCACCCCGTGCAGCTGGGCGAATGCGGCGCCTCCTGCCCCACTCATGTACCGGACCAAGCGGCTCGGAAGCGCAGGATGATGTCTGGTAGGAGCGAGGTGCGCGGTGTGCTCGATGAGAAGGTCGGCGAGCGGCCCCAGCGATGAGCCCTCCAAGACCGCGCACCGGGCGGAATCGAGGCGGGCGTCCTCGAGGCCAGCATCCCGCCATGCTTCCTCCGCGGCGTGCAGGAAGAAGCGCGCCGATCGATCGAGGTGGCGCCCGGCCGGGAGCCTCGGGGGTGTCTCGGCCAGTCCCGCCGGCACACACCCAAGCTGGGGGATGGGTCGCACGCCGGTGCGTCCCTCAACCAGCAGGTCACCGAGCGCAGGCGCACCGAGGCCTGCCGCGCTCACGGCACCGATCCCGGTGACCCATATGCTCTCGCCGGTCATGGCTGGGCCCCTTCGAGCGCCCCCAGCGCGTCGTTGAACTTCGCGACTGCCACGCGCGAGGCACCGTGTCGCTCGCTGACCACCCGGGCAAGAATTTCGGTATCAGGCACCATCGCTTCCGGGCCATTGATGCGGTACCAGCCACTGGAGCGGACCAGATAGGATCGCGAGCGTCCGGCCGGCACGGCAGGAACCTGAAAGCGCAACTCGGCCCCATCGCCATGCTGCATGACGAAGTACTGGTTATCTCGGAGCCTGAGGCGATCGCTGACATCACCACCGGCCACATCCCTGGCGCGCTGGGCGAAAAGCTCGTGCACTTCCACGGTGGCCGGTGCCGCAGAATCGATGGCGACGTAGTCGATGAGCCAAAACGAAGGGGCCGATTCGAGTCGGATCCGAAGGCTGTCGCCCTGGACTCGAGACAGGTCCAGGGAGAACACCTGTCGCTTCACGATCTCTGGCCCCGCTTCCCAGATATAGCCCTGCTGGTGCCACCGCCCGTCGGCCCAGACCGAGACTCCGAGAAAGGCCTCCTGGGCCATCATCGCGCCCAGGCCACGAGCAAGCTGGGGATACGTCTCCAGCGAGTCATACCATGCCTGGGTCTCCCGGCCGTGGGCGCCGACGAACTCCTGCATCAGATGCGAGGCCCAGGGCGTGTTGTTGCCGTCCACCACCAGGCGCGCGCCCCGCACTCGTGGATTGGGGAAGACCAGCTCGACGCCATCCCGGATATCGGCGCCGATGGCGGTGTCCCGCCCAGTGGGGTTGGATTCCCAGCTCCACCCGTCGGCCGCGCCGACTCGCGCGAGCGCCTCGGCGCCGCGGAAGTCGTGGGCGGTGGCCGGCGGCATCAACCGTCCTAGAGTGTGAATCCGGCCGGTGCCATCGGGGGCGACTGTAAGGCCGGGAGCGTGATCCACGGCAAGCACGGAAAGGGCGTCGAGATAGTCGGTCTCGTTAAGCTCGTTGGCCACCCGGAGGCGCAGGATGCCGTCCGAAGCCATCGCGTACACCAGGTTGTCCACGTCAGTGCGCGCCAGTGCCGGCGCGATGGCGCCGCCGAACGTGCCCGAGTCAAGCCGCCAGGTGGTGCCGTCCCAGCTGTACACCAGCGGGCAGGAAACGTGCTCGGGAGGCGGCGCCGGCTTCGGTTCTTCCGTGGTCGCGGCCACAATCGCGATCGCGGTCAACCCCAACCCACCGATCAGGAGGGCGGTTCTTCCGGCGCTCACCCGTTGCACCGCGACGGACTGCACGTCGGAGAGCGGCATGGCGATGCGGCGAGTGGAATCCGCTGTACTTGAGCCGGACAGGCTGCCGCTGAGAGTGTCCCCAGCGATCAGCGGGTTGACCAGCTCGATTGTGCTTCCGTCGGGACGGGTAACCCGGACTCGATTGGTCGTTTTCTCGGCGAGCACCTGCTGGGGTGCGGCCGATTGGGTCTTCCAAGTGGTGCAGCCACCGGCCAGGGGTGCGAGCATCGTCAACGCGGCGAGCTGGGCTGGAGCAGAACGGAATCGAAGCATGGCTGCCTCCTCAGAACTGCAGTGACAGACCCAGCACCGGGCGCCGGACGGCGCCGGTTGGGACCGTTCGCGAGCTGGCACGGAGTGGTATGGATGGTTCCCACCGCTCGGACTGGACGGCCCAGCCGACGAGCGCACCTGCGCCCGCACCCATGCCACCGAAAATGCCGGCGACGAGAGCGTAGCCTCTTACATCTGTGTTGATGGCGGGAGTCGCTGCGGTCGCGATGATGCCGAAGGCGGCCCCGGCGCCGAAGCCGATCAGGGCGCCAAGTGCGGTATGCGAACGGCGGCCGCGGCTCACCTGCAGAGCCGCCAGGTGTGCCGTGGGTACCGCCAACATTGTGGGGGAGCCACGCTCGTCGAGGCGGAGCGAGTCGCCGGTCTGCCCGATCACCGTGCCGATCAGCCACCGATCCGGCTGCTCGCGAAGCGCCAGCCGGACCCGCTCGCCCGCCAATAGCGTGGCGGGCTCCTGGGCGGAGACGCTCCCGGATGCCGGGGCCGGCGGCGCGGCCGCGAGCAGCACCGCAAACAGGAGCGGCCCTGAATTGGTTCGCCTGCTGGACACCGATGGCTCCGGGGAGAGTGGAGCCGTAGTGTGCCATCAGGCCATCAAGCGGGAGTCAAGAACTAGGGGTTTCCCTCGGCCGCCGCCATGTCGCCCAGGCGCTGCTCCATCTCCGAATCCATCTGCTTCCGCAGCTCCCCCAGTCGCAAGGCATAGCCCTCCAACGCCCGGTCGATCGGAGTCGAAGGCTCCCAGGCCGGCACTGGTGACGCCTTGCCCTCGGCATTCAGACCGACGAAAACGATCACGCAATGGCCGGTGCGGCGCCGCTCGCCAGTCTTGGGATCGCCAGCGTAAACGTCCACCGAGATATCGAGGCTCCTTCGTCCGGTGCGGATGACCAGGGCCCGAAGCTCCACCAGCTCACCCACGTATATGGGGCCGAGGAAGTGGAGACCACCCAGGTACACGGTCACGCAGTAGCTGCCAGTCCAGCCGGCGGCGCAGGTGTACCCGGCCTGATCGATCCACTTCATGACCGACCCGCCGTGTACTTTGCCCCCGAAGTTGACGTCTGCTGGCTCGGCCAGAAATCGTAGGGTCACGCTCCGCTGCCGCTGCACCTGGGTCCTCCTGATGGTGGTTGTGCTGATTTAGTGGGGCAGGATCACGTCGGAAGTCGTGGAGCCGGCGGCTTCCACTACCCGCTGCCGCTGTCCTGGAGTGAGCATGTCCCGGGCTACGACCTGACGGGTGACTCGCGCGAGAAAGCTGTATCCGCGGGCTTCGAAGGCCAGCCAGCGGTGCCATTCCAATTCATCGAGTGCCGCCGCGAGCTCAGCAGCGGGCAAGCCGGTAACCCGGGCCAGGAGCTCGCCTGGTACTCTCTCGCCGAGCACTGCGGCGGTGGACAGCACCCGCTGCGCGGAAGGCGTGAGCCGCCGAAACCCGATTCGGATGGCGGCGACGACCGTCTCCGGAAGATCGCCAGGAAGGGTCTGGTCGAGCGTCTTCAGGGGCTCGGGCCAGGCTCCCGGGGTCCGCCTGAGATCCAACCCGAGGGCCACGGCGCGGAGCAGTTCGACCGCCAACAGCGGGAGGCCGGCCGAGTCGGTAGCGACACGCCGCACCACGCGTTCGATCTCGACGTCGTTGAAGCCGGGGAGCATCCGGCGCGCCAGGGCCCGGAGGTCGGCCGAACCCAGGGGAGCCAGGCGCACCGTGACGCCCCGTAAGTCGCGTCCGATCCGGGCCCGGACATCGTCGAGCTCGGGCCTTGGCGGCTGGAGATCGGTAGCAAACACGATGATCAGCGGAGCCGAGGCAAGGTCCCGCAATGCGGCGAGCAGGGCGAGGAGGGATGAGCGATCCAGCCAGCCGGCATCGTCCGCAGCGAGGGCAACCGGCTGCTCGTCGGTCGCGGCGCGGAGCACCTCGCTCAGTGCCCGGCCCAGCGTGGCGGGTGCCGGGGCACCGGGCAAGCTGGGAAAACGGTCGGCCCATTCGCCCAGCGCGCCGGCGAACGCGGCGAGGGCCGGGGCCGGGGCGGCTGGCAGTCCCTGCGCCGATAGGAGCCCGCTCCGGGCCAGAGCCAGCACCCCGCTCCATTCTTCATCCCGGTCGGCCTCGACCGCGCGCACCGCGGCGACGACGACTCCATCCAGCCGCAACCGTGCGAGCAACTCGTCGGCAAGTCTGGTTTTGCCTACTCCGCTATCACCCTCGAGGATGAGCACCGCCGCCCGCCGCTCTTCGGCGGCTCTGGCGGCCGCGTCCACCAGCCGCGCGAGCTCGATCTCACGCCCTACGAGCGGGAGCTTCAGATTGTCATCGTCCTGCCGGGCGGCGCCGGCCGGGAACACGGCGCGAATGGATCGTTCGTGCCGAACCCGCTCCGCCAGCGACCGAGTCTCGGCATCGGGAGCACCGCCGGTCTCCATTCTCAGGCGGACACAATACCCCTCGTAGCGCTCGAGCGCACCGGCACGGTCTCCCGAAAGGGTGAGACTCCGCATGGCAGCCCGGAGGGCACGCTCCGATCCCGACTCCAGAGCAAGAGCGCGCAGCGTGACTGCCACGGACTCCGAAGCCTGGCCCGCCCGGAGCAGCTCGTCGGCATGAGCCACGAGCACCTCGACCGAGCGTTGGCGCAGAAGGGAGCGCTCGCTCGCCAGCCAATCCTCGAACGCTGATGCCCCGGCGATAGTAAAGCCTTCCAGAAACTCCCCGGCCACCAGGCGGGCCGCTGCCTTCCACTCGCCTGCCGCGGCCAGCGATTCCAACTGGCCAGCGTCGAGCTGCACCGCCTCGGGCGACAGCCGCACCTGCCCGGCCCCGGTGTCTACATGGGTCTCGCCCACGTACCGCCGAAGTACTCGGATCGCTTCATTGAGGGAGTGACGGGCCGCAGCTTCCGGTTTCTCCCCCCACAGCAGTCCGACCAGATGCTCGCGGGTACGACCTCGGGGAGAGCGCGCGAGGTAGACCAACAGGGCGAGATGTTTCCGCCACAGCAGCTCGGGCGGTGCCGGTCCGCCGTCCACACTCAATCCCACCGGGCCCAGGGTCTGGCAGAAGATCATTGTCCGCAGCTCCGGGCCAGGGAGTCGGCCTCATTCACCAGGGAGCGTAGCTGCCAATCCGCCTGGGACCAGAGCTGCGACACCCGCCTGGCGTAGGCGCAGCCGGCGACCCGCTCGGGCGGGCCGGAGCCGGACCGGAGTAGCCCCCGCGCACGCAGCAGCCGGGCGTAAACGCCGAGCATACCGTCCACCTCGCCGGCCTGCATTTCACCCTGAGGCCATCCTTCCACATCCGAGCTCTCGTACCAGAGCCACTCCCGGTCGGCCCCGCCCGGCTGCCCGGACTGTGACAGCCAGCGGCCTCGCTCCAGATGAAAGGCCGACCGGGCGAACGGATCGGGTGGGGTGGTCGCGTTCATCGCGGCACTCAAGGAATCCGAGGTGGCCAGTGCAGCTTGCCAGCCGCTGCCGGCCGCAGCGAGCATCGCGCCCAGGAAACGCTCGAGGTCGCGAGCTCGCCCACCAGTCGCAAGCCGGTTGCGCCACCGCGCAGCATCCGCCGTGTCGCCCGAGGCAAGGGCACCGAGGGCAAGCGCCCACATGGCCCGCGCGCCGAGGATGGGATGGCTTGAGAGGGCCACCAACTGCGGGCGCCAGTCCCTGTCTTCGGCACCGAGCGGGAAGCCCAAGGCCGGGAGCACTGCCCGGAGCTCGGCCTGCTGCAACCGGGCCTCGTCGGTGTCGAGCAGTGCCGCAGCCGTATCGAGCTCCGCGAGAGCCTCGGCCGTCCGGCCAAGGGCCAGGAAGCCGATCGCCTTGCCTTGGTGCGCGTTGCCGCGGACGGTCGCATCCGGGGTCCCGGCGCGAAGCAGAACATTGCTCAGGGCTACCTGGGTACCGGGAATGTCGAACCAGGGTACACCGGTCCGGAAAACCCGGCTCACTCCCGCGAGTTGGGCGGAGTCCGCCGTCGTGGTCAGGTACCACCGCTTGACCCAGGCACGCCAGGGCACGAACCGCTCGTCGTAGGCCAGCTGCGATAATGCGAGCACGTCAGGATCTCCAGGCGAGGGCTGCCGCGTCACCCGTCGCCGGCGATTCAGCATCTCCTTCGCGTAATCCTGACGTCCCATACGGATGCCGGTAAGGATGAGATGATCGTAAGCCAACGCCAGTGAGGAGTCCCGGGCAATCGCGTCAGCCATCGTCCGGGTGCCTTCGTCGAAGCCGCGTCCCACCAGCGGGCCCCGGTGGAATAGCTCCTCACCGTAGAGAAACCGGGCGTAGACGTCTTCGGGATTCCGGGCGATCACACTGTCCAGCCTTGCCAATCTCGGCCCGAGCTCCGGCTCGCGCAGAGCCTCGATGAGCGCGCGGTCGAGTGGTCGCAATCGGGCATCGGGACGATCGTACAGGCTCAGGAGATCGGTGCTGGAGCGGAGGCGTCGCCACCGCTTCAGATTGGCGAGCCGCCAAGCGGCGAGAGCGAAGCTGGAATCGAGATCGACCGCGGCCTCGTAGTGATGCTCCGCCCCGGCCCAGGCGTCCTGCTGGAACGCGGCCTCACCAAGCAGAAACTCGCGCAGGCTGGAAAGCCGCACCCGGTCGAGATCTCCAACCACGCGGTACGACCCCGCGAGCTGGGGAGCGATGGTTCGCACCAACAATACGGCGAGGCTGTCGCTCAGCGGTCCAAGATCTCCCCGAGGCACCCTGACTTCGGGGATGGGGATCTTCCGGCCGCCGGAATCGTACAGGGTGAGATCCACCAGCAGGCTATCCCGCCGAAGATTGATCGTTCCGTCCGCCACCCATTCAACCCGGAGCTCTCGCGCAGCCTTGGACTTTGCGTCGCCGATGATCTCGGGACCGCGGCGCTCCCGCCACAGCAGCACCTGACGAAATGAGGTGACGGGAAGGCCGGGCAGGTTGTTGAGGTTCCGAGAGATCAGATAGGATAGGCCCACCCCCAGCGAGTCGTCGAGGGAGCCGTCCCCAGCCGCAAAGGGAAAAATCGCCAGCTTAGCCGGCACCAGGCCAGGCAAGGGGCGCTCGGGGTACAGATCTCGACCAAGTACCCAGACCAGACCGGCGGCAAGCAGCGCAAGGAACGCTTTGGGCCTTAGGCCCGTCCGCTGTTCGACGACATCCAGCGACTGCTCGAAATCGGCGGCATTTGCCCACCGCTCCGCCGGTACCGGCGCAAGGGCACGGCGGAGTGCCGGCCGCAGCTCACGGGGTACTTTGGACCACCTTGCTGTGGCCACAGGAGTTCCTGAAAGCCATTGCCCGCCGGTCAGTGCCCGGTAGAGCACCATGCCGACGACGTACAGGTCGGTCCGGGAGCTGAGCTCGCCGCCGGAGAATTGTTCCGGCGCCGCATACTCCGACGACACGGTCTGGCCATCGTCTTTCGACTGTAGTCCGTCGGCCACGGATTGTGCGATTCCGAAGTCTGCCAGGACGGCTCGTTCCTCGAGGCAGAAGACGTGATTGGGATGGAGATCGCGGTGAATTACTCCAGTGCGATGCGCGATCCCGAGCGCTGCCAGCAGGTCGCGAGCGAGGTTGAGGGCTTCGCTCTTCGGCATTGGTCCTCGAGCCAGCCTGGCCGAGAGCGACTCCCCCTCGAGAAAGTCTCTTACGTAATAGAGCAGACCATCCAGCTGTCCGCTCTCGTGGATCGCCACGATGTTGGGATGGGTGAGGCTCGCGAGGATACGGGTCTCCCGAAGGAAGCGGCGCGAGTCCGCATGGCCGGCCAGCCCCGGGTCCAGAACCTTGATGGCAACGACGCGCTTGAGCGAGACATCGCGTGCCTGGGCCAGCACGGTGCCGGTGCCGCGTCCGAGCTCTCGCTCCAGCTGGTAGCGCGGCGGAAGTACCTGGCGGAGCCGCTCGAGCAAGTCCAACGCACTCAACTCGGGCACTGGCGCAGGACCCGGCCTGCTTCGGTCCGCAGCGATTCGATCGAGGGCTCAGCGTGGCTCCAGGTGCCCACCACCTGAGCCAGCATGCCGCAGCCAACGGCCGGTTTGTGGTCCGAGAAAGCCAGCTTGCCGCGGCGCCACCGGGCGTAGCTGCCCAGGGCCCAGTCTACCTCAGCCGCTTGAGCCACGGTCATGGGCCACCCGACCACATCGAGGTTCTCGTACCAGAGCCAACTGGCGTCCGCCGAAGCAGGCTGGTTCGATGCCAGGTACCACTCCCCCCGCTCCAGGTGAAGTGCTGCCCGAAAGAACGGATCGCCCGCTCCGCCAGCCGAGTCATAGGCCAAAGCCGGTCGGGACAGCTCGAGCGCACCTTCCAATCGACCGGCAGCGGCTTCCTTCATTGCACGAAGCAAGAGATCGAGGGGACTCCCGGCGCCCGTGCCGGACGCCACCCGATTCATCCATGGCGCCGCGGTGGTCGTGTCGTCCCGGGTCAGCGCATCGAGCGCGAGCGCCCAGGCTGCCCGCGCGCCGAGGAGACTGTCAGCGGTCAAACGATCGAGCTCGCGGCGGCCCTTCTCGATTTCGGACGGTGGAACCCCGGGCAGCCCCAGGGCCGGCGCAATGACCCGCCACTCGGCAGCCTGTATTCGGGCCTCTGCGCGGTCCGCCAACAGGACAGCAGCCGAGTCGAAATGGGTGAGCGCGGCCACCGGACGACCGAGCGACATCGAGGCCACCCCTTGGGCTATCTGGCCGCTGCCGTGGAGCGCGGGTCCGGCGGCAGGCAATCCTGCCAGACGCGCGCCCAGCGCATACTCGAGCTCGGGCATGTCGAAGGTGAGCGCGCCGCGCGCCGCGAGTGCAAGGATGGATGGCGATTGGAGCGCCGGCGATTTCGGCGGTGCGGAGTCGGGCGCGAAGCGGAGGTTGTAGGCCAGCTCCAGCAGCGCGGGGAGATAGATCTCCGATTCCTCTGCCTTGCCGGCCGAGCGGTGGAGCGCATCCAGACTGCGGCGGGCGGCCGCCTTCTGCCCCACCCGGATGAGCGCCCAGGCCAGGTGCTCGTGTGCCGGCGCGAGAGAGGAGTCGAGGGCAACCGCCCTCTGCAGGGTGGCGATGGCCCGGTCGATCGAGCGACCGGAGAGCGGACCACGGTGAAACAGCTCGTCCCCGTAAAAGAGCGCGGGATAGGCATCACGGGGGGCAACCACGAGAGCGGTGTCATACAGCCTGAATCTCTCCTCGGCGCTGGCGGCAAACTGCGCCTCGACAAGGAGCCGGTCGAGCCGGGGCAACTTTCTTCCGTGCGATCGGTACAGTGAGGGAAATCCGACCGGCAGCGGAGCCTCGGGCCGCAGCGGCATCCACCGCCTCGCATTGGCCAACCGCCAGGCGGCGAGCACGAATGTCGAGTCGAGCTCCAAGGCCTTCAGGTAGTATCGCTCGGCGGTGAGCCAGGCGTCACGCTCGGAGGCATCCTCTCCAAAGAGAAACTCACGTATGGCCCGTGGGTTCACCCCGGCCAGGGCGCCGGCACTCCGATACAGCTGCTTCGAACGGGGGAAGACCTTGTGCACCAGCTGAAGGCTGATGGAGTCGCCCAGCCCATAGCGGTCACCCGAATCTCCGCGCACCACGGCATCGAGCACCCGATGGCCGCTGGAGTCCACTGCTTGCAGCTGCACCTCCCAGCCCTGGCGTGAGGGCCGGACCAATCCGGATACACCATACTCTGCCCCGGCCCCGGCAGTGAGCTGGCCCAGGCGTTCCTCGGGCGGAAGGGGAGAGCCTCGCCATTGTCGGAACGTGGTTCGGAGTGGGGCAAGCGTAATACCGGGGAGCGCCTCGAGATAACTCGCGGTCACGCGAGCGAGCTGATCGCCGAGCGCGGTATCGGTCAAGCCAACGACCTCGAAGGGAAACACCGCCAGACTGCTCGGATGCGGCACCGGACGGGGCCAGAGCCACCATCCGAGGATGCCCGCAACGGCCATGAGCGGAGCCGGCAGTCGCGACCATCGCGCCGGTGGTCGAGCATCCGCCAGCGCTTCGGCAAAGGTCTGTGCGTCCGCCCACCGATCCTGAGGCAGCCATTGGAGCGCGGTCCAGAGCGCGTCCACCAGCTGGTGGGGCACACCGGACCAATCGCCCTGCTCCGGCCTTGCCATCTGGGCCCAGCGCCGGCCGGTGCAAGCCTCGAAGAGAACCAGCCCCACCGCATAGATGTCGGTGCGAGTAGTGACGGGGCCACCAGTCCACTGTTCGGGCGCCATATAGAGGGGTGTACCTACGGATGCCCCTGGGGAAGTGAGGGCGGGATCGTCCGAGTTTACGGCATGGGCAATGCCGAAATCGCCGAGCATTGGCCTTCGGTCGGACAGGAAGATGTTGGCCGGCTTGATGTCCCGGTGAATCACGCCCTTTGTGTGGGCTGCAACCAGCGCCCCGAGGAGCCCGCGGCCGAGCGAGATCGTGTCCTTCAGTCCGAGCGGGCCTCGCGCGATCCGGCGGTCCAGGGTATCGCCGTCCACGTAATCCATGACGTAGTAAACGAGCCCGCTTCCTTCGCCCGCGAAGTGGACCGGCAGGATGTTGGGATGGTTCAGATTGGCGAGGTACTGTGCTTCCCGCAAAAAGCGCTCGACTGCCACGGCGGTGGAGAGCTCCGGGCGCAGAATCTTGATGGCAACCGCCCGCGCCAGGCGCTGGTCGCGTCCCAGGTAGACCGTGCCCATTCCACCCGTGGCGATCTCGCGCTCGACGGTAAAGTCGGGCGCCAGCGCTTCCCGCAGACGTTCCAATACCGAAGGCATGGGATCGCGCGGCCTCGCAGACGAGGTTGACTCCGTGGGGTACGAAAAGATAGCCGACCGTACCGGAAGGGTAATGACTGTGAGAGGGGCTTCCCCACTGGTGTGGCCGGGAGCACGGCGCCCCAACGGCGTCTAAGGCATCCTTGATCCGGTCCTCGACCAGGAGAACAGGGTGACAGTCACGCTTCGATGCCAGAACTGCGGGTTCAGCTTCATCGTCACCTATCCCGCCTCGGCTCCAGAAGACGTAGACGCAACCCCGGTTGCATGCGGCCACTGCCGCAGCAGCCGGTGGTCTTCACAGGCCAGCTGAATCCGAGCGAGGGAGAAAGGAAATGGCGGGCTGAGGAGAAAGGGCGGGGTGCTGCGTGCCTGGAGAGCCACTGGTCGGATTCGAACCGACGACCGCTCGATTACGAATCGAGAGCTCTACCCCTGAGCTACAGTGGCGTTCTGGAAGGTAAGAAGTAAGAAGTAAGAAGTGAGAAGTGAGAAGTAAAGGTTGGGAGGTAGGCGGAGGAGGTATCCCAGCCGCTCTTACTTCTCACCTCTCACTTCTCACTGTCCAAGTGCCCTGGCGCGGATTCGAACCGCGACGCCTTTCGGCACTACCCCCTCAAGATAGCGTGTCTACCAGTTTCACCACCAGGGCCGGCGGCGGAGCAAGATAGCCTCCGCGAAGAGGGGAATCAACCCTGCCGCGTGCACGTAAGTGATTAGGGCGGCGCAAGTAAGGATGACCCTTCCTCAAGGGTGAAATGGGCTGCCCGAGATCGGGGCGCCATTGAGTGTTATGACCACCGTGGGGGTGAAGTTGAGGGTGACCACAGTAGGCATGGTATAGGTGCCATCTCCATTGTCGGTGACGTTCTGCGGTGCACCGTCCACAAATGCCTCCACCAGATCTCCTCCTCGGCCCAGCAGATTGCCTTGGCCGTCGCGCACGCTAATACGGGCGTCGATCCGGGTGAAGAACGCGCCGGACTTGTTCAACGCCGCCGTCGTCTTCGAAGCGTCGGCCGGTCCGGGAGCAATGGTGCTCGAGAAGGGACTGCCGCTCAGCCGCGTTCCGCCCACCCGGACGTCCACCTGATCTGTCCCGCTGCGTGTCGGTACATAAGAAGCGGAGTAGTCACCATCGCCCTGGTCGGTGACCGTCAAGCTGGCGACGGTGTTGGCACCCTCAACCGAGATGGCGATAAAGTCAGCCTCTCCTTCGACCGCGGCGCCGAACTCGTCCTCCAACCGCACCGAGATCCGCAGGGTTACACCGGCCGTGCCGTTGGGCACCGAGGCGGAGCTTTGGCTCGCAGACGGCTCACCCGCGCTGACATCGATCTCGTCCGACGTGGTCGGTGTGAAGTCGACAGCCGCAAACAGGAGCGTTCTGTTTCCCGGCCGTCCGCGTATCGACAGATCGGTGAAGCTCACCCGCCCCGCGGCATTGCTCCGAGCCGTGGTGTTCCCGCCGAGCGACCCGCCTCCGCTCGCGATCTGGGCGGTCACCGCCACGTCAGCTCGGAGCAGCGGAGCCCCGACAGCGTCCTGGAGCTGGAGGACAGGCTGGCGGTCGAAGGCAACCCCGGCCGACGCAGTGGAGGAGGGTTGGGTGACCAGTACCAGTTGGGGACTGGGAGGCGCGATCCCGGTGGCAGCGAAGGTCACCGGCGAGCCCTGCAGCTCGGCAGTGGCGGTCGTCGGATAAGCTCCCGGTCGTTGCCCCAGTAGCCGCTGGGCTGCCGCTCGACCGTCGGCACCGGTAACCGCCGTTTCGGGACTCACCGCCCCGTCGGCCGCCTCCCAGGTCACCTCGACGCCGGCGACCCCGTTGCCGAAGCGATCCACCGCCTTTACAGCGAGGGAATCTCTCAACGCGGTTCGCACTTCCGCAGTCTGGCCATCGCCGCCCGCCATGAGCAGCTGGGTGGCGACCTCGGATTCCGCGATCTGGCTGAAGGTGGTGGCGAGTGCATCGGTGGGCACGACCGGCTTGGCGCGGACCTCGATGACCTGCTCGCCCGACACCGGGGCGAGAGTGTAACGCACCCTCGCTTTGCCCTCGGGGTCGGTGAGGACGGTGTCGTTGGGGGTCAACTCGGCCCCTGCCGGCGCTACGAACACCACCTCGTTCCCTGACACCGGGCGATCTTCGCGATCGGTTACCAAGACGACGAGAGGATCGCCGAGCGGTTGGCCAACTGTTCCGGTCTGTCCGTTTCCGCTGACCACCTCGATGCGAGCGGGCTGGCCGGAGCTGGGGAGGAGGAGGTCGTCGCCGCCGCAGCCCACCAGGGCCAGCAGCGCGACGGTTCGTGCCAGAGCAGGCCGCAGCCGCGGCCGCAGGATCTCAGTCGTCCCCGACCTCGAAACTGTCGCTCTCGACCGACGGAAGCCCGTCGGCAGTGGCACGCAGTCGATATTCACCTTCCCGGTCTACCTTGAGATCGTCAAAGGTGGCGATCCCAGCATCGGTGTCTTCCTCATGGCGCCCCTTGAGCTTGCCGTTGTCGCTGCCGGTCAGTTCAAGTTTAATCTTGACCTGACCCTGGGTCACCCGGTTGCCCGCCTGATCCAGCACGACCACCTCAACCGGCGGGGAGATCCGCTGGTCTCTCTCGGCGTCCGAGGGCTGAACCCGGAATGCCAGCCGACTGGGCTCCGAGCCGCCACCGCCCCCACCACCTCCGGACTGCGTGGCGGTAGCGCTGAATGCGACGAAGCCGACGCCGGAGACGACGGCGTTGAGGCTGTTGCCTCCGGCGTCACTCCCCAGGGTCCACCTGGCGAAAGCCTGCCCGTCCCCATCGGTGGTGCTCGTGCCGGGGTCGACGCTCCCCCCGCCGGTGGCTATCACCCAGCTTACCGCCCGATTGGGAACCCCGTTTCCGGCCCTATCGACCAGGCGAACGACCAGGCGATTGTCGAGCTCGGTGCCGACCCGGGCGCTTTGATCGTCGCCGGAAACCCGCAGGAGACGATTAGCACTGCCCGCCCGAGCCGTGGCCGTGAAGCCGACCGGCGAGCCGGTAAGCTCTCCGGCGGAAGCGGTGGCCGACTGGGAACCCGTGGCGGAACCCAGCGTCCAGGAGGTCTGTGCCTGCCCGTCCGATCCGCTGACGGAGGAGGCCGGATCGACGTCACCCTCATCGGCCGTCCATTGCACGGTCACGCCCTCGACCGGGTTGCCGAATCCATCGGTGACGCTGACCACGAGTGGGGCGGCGAGCCGAGCGCCCACCTCGGCGGACTGGTCATCCCCGGCGGCCCGCAGCATCCGGGCGGCCGCTCCCGCCTCCACCGATGCACTGAACTGGACCTCGAGCGGTTCGGCGGTCCCGTCCCGAGCGACCCGGGCGACGACTCTCTGGATGCCGCTGGTGGCGCCCAGTGTCCAGTGAGACTGGGCCACCCCATTGCCATCCGATCTCGCGCTCTCGGGATCCAATCGGGCCCCCGGCGCGTCGGTATCCAGGGCGAAGACGACGGTATGGCCGCTCAAGGGGGCCCCTCGGTCGTCGATTACCTTGACCTCGATCGGCTGGGCCAGTGGCGAGCCGGCCAGCCCAGTCTGGTTGTTACCGTTCATCAGCCGCAGATCGGCGGGGGTACCGTTGCCCGGCAGCACCAGATCGCTGCCCCCGCAGCCCGCCAGCGCTGCCAGCACGACGCCGAAGCTACCGAGGAGACCCGACAGGCGGTTCACAAGAGCCAATGCCTTTGAGTTAGGGCCGCACGATGGTGAAGGTTACGGTCCAAACGGGCCCCCCGATAGGAGGTAGATCACAGGAGCGTCCGCTATGGGATGGCGATGGTAAATGTCTGCGGCGCGCTGGTATCGAAGCCCCCGAACTCGACCCCCCCGTTGTCCTTGAGCTGGATGGTGATAGCCGCCGCCCCGGCCTGGCCCGGGGCCGGACTGAAGGTCAGGGTTGCGGTGCCCGCCTGACCGTCGCGGGTGATGGCAGGACCCGCGGCGAACAGCCATGGAGCCGAGTTGCCGATTACCTCGAACGTCAGGGTCTGTTCCGTCTCGTTTTCGCCACCCGGGGTGACCCCCGTGGCGAAATTGCTGACCGTCTGAGGGATGTCACGGGGACTGATGACGGGATTTACGTTGATCGTAAACCCCGGCGGATCATTCACTGGAGCCACGTGAATGGTTACCGTCGCCGTGCTGGAGTTCCCCTCGGGGTCCCTGGCGCGATAGGTGAACCGATCGTCACCGAAGAAATTCACCACCGGGTTGTAGCTGAAGGAGCCGTCTCCGTTGAGGGTGACGGTTCCATTGGCAGGATCGCCGGCGATCGAGGCCGTCAGCGGCCCGCCTTCCGGGTCCCGGTCGTTCAGGAGCACGCCCTGCACGGCGCTCACCAGCAGGGTGCGATCGTGGCCCTCGGTGGTGTTGTACTCATCGTTCACCATAGCCGGGGGTTGATTGACCGGCGGTTTCACGTCAATGGTCCTCGAGCTTGTCGAGGTGTACCCGTTGGCCGCAAAGATCAGGACGTGCGACCCGGTCCCGGCATCGATTCTCAGATCTTTGAACTCGGCTCTGCCCCTTGAATCGGTCTGCCGGGTGGTGGCTCCCCGCAGCGAGCCGGTTCCGGACGCGACGGCCGCGGTCACCGACACACCACTGGTCTTGATGTCCGTGCCTTTCTCGTCCTGGATCTGCACCTCCGGCTGGCGCTCGAATTCCAGGCCGATCGTAGCCGAGGAACTCGGCTCACGACGAACCTCCAGGCGGGACGGCGCGGGTAACACCGCCTCCGCCGAAGCAGTGAAGCTGACCTGGAGCTCCTCGGCGGCTCCGGGGCGGACCACCCACGCTACCACCTCCTGTTGTCCCGCAGTCTCGCCCAGCACCCAGCGGGCGCCTGCCATGCCATCAACTCCAGTCGTCACAGTTTGGGGCGTGATGGCGGCGCCGGGTGCATCGGAAGCGAACTCTACCTGCTGTGCTTCGAGGGGGGCGTCAGCGCTGTCGGTCACCTTCACGACAATCGAATCGCGGAGCACGGTGCCGGGAGTTCCCGACTGATCATTGCCCTTGACGATCGCTATGGCGGCGGGATTTGCAGTTGGGTTGGGGGAGCCGGGCAGCATCAGATCGCTGCCACCGCACTGAGACAGCGAGGCGATGGCGCCAGACCAGGCGCCCAAGCTTCCGAGGCGACGCAGCAGCCGATGCACGAGAGCGGGAGCCTTTGGGTTAAAATCGCAGGATAACCCAGCTTAGCGTGCGGCAGGCTCAACCGATATGAGATGGATCACATGAGCCCCCGGCGTCTGGCGGAGGCCGTGAGGGCTACTGGCGGACCGTGATCGTAAAGGTGTGCGGGACGCTGGTATCGCTTCCGCCGTTGGCCGTGCCGCCGTCGTCCTTCAGCACCACCGTGACGGTGGCGAATCCGGTTTGCCCTGGAGCGGGCTCGAATGCGAGCGTTCCTCGAGTATTCTCTTCCCGGGTGACGGCTGGTTGACCATCCGATGTAAAGAGCTGCGGATTGTCGTTGGTCACCTCGAACGTGAGAACCTGATTGGCCTCGTTGTCGGCCCCCGGGCTGATGCCGGTGGCCCAACGCGATATCTCCTGCCGACCCGAGTTCTGTTTCACCGACTCATCGCCACGATCCCGGAAGCGGGGTGGATCGTTCACCGGCGCAACGCTGATGATCACGGTGGCGGTATTGGAATTCCCCGACGCGTCCCGGGCGCGGTAGGTGAAGCGATCGTCTCCGAAGAAACTTGCTTCCGGCGTGTAGCTGAACGACCCATCGGGGTCGAGCGTCGCGTTTCCGTGCGACGGCTCACTGGTCATGGATGCCGTGAGCGGGTCGCCCTCGGGATCAAGGTCGTTCTGCAGTACCCCGCTGGACGCGCCGACCGTCAGGGTGTGATTGAAGCCTTCGATGGTGTCGTACCGATCGCTCATTGCGGTGGGGGGCTGATTGGCCGACGCCCCTCGATCCGCCGAGGCGGTGAATTGGACCTCGAGGTTGCCGGCTGTGTCGTCTGCCACTTTCGCCACCACATGCTGGGTGCCTTCGGACCCGCCCAGCACCCAGCGAGCTCCGGCCATGCCATCGGCACCGGTGGTGGCGGTGTCGGGCGTGACACGGGCGCCCGCTGCATCCGAGGCAGGGGTGAAGGCGACCTTCTGACCGGCTAAGGGGCTTCCGTCGGGATCGACCACCTTGACCACGATGGAATCCGGGAGCGGCGATCCGGGTGCTGCCGACTGCTCGTTGCCCCTCACCATGGTGATCGCGGCCGGAACCCCGCTGCTGGGCAGCACCAAGTCGCTTCCGCCGCAGGCGAGAGCCAGGGGGACCAGGGCCAGGAGAACTTTCCGGATCACTCGAGCAGGCAACAGGTCATCCCGATCGTTGAGGTTAAAACAAATCGCCGCGCTAAGTTACGCGCGGCGAATCGGCTTCGATATGTTCTGGATCACAGCATCAAGGATTCACCGTGAAGCTATCCGAGTGGCTATCGCTGGCGCCAGCATTATCGGTGACAGTGAGAGTGACCGTAACTGGGCCCGCTGCCTGATAAGTGTGGGACGGGTCGGCACCCGTCCCCAGTCGTAGTGTCTCCAAAGTCCCAGTGATATGTCAGTACGTCCCCCTGGTCAGGGTCAAATACCTCGGCGTGGAACTGGCACGGCACTCCGGCCGAGCAATTGGGGGGCACGAATGTGGCACCTTGCGGAGGATCGTTCACCGGGGCCACGTGAATCGTCACGGTCGCGGTAGTCGTGTTTCCCGCTGCATCCCTGGCACTGTAGGTAAACGTGTCGTCCCCAGCGAGGTTCTCGTCGGGCGTGTAGGTGAATGAGCCGTCCTCGTTGAGCGTGACCGAGCCACGAGCCGGATTGCTGGCGTTCACGGCGGTGAGTGGGCCGCCCTCGGGGTCACTATCGTTCTTTAGTACCCCATCAGCTGCATTGACCACCAACGCAACGTCCTCCGTCGCCTGATACGAATCGTCTCCCGCTATTGGCGACAGATTCGCGGTTGGATCCACCCGATGGTTCTCCGTATCGGTGTCGCCGGAGAACCGGGCGTCGCCCGCATACGTGGCCGTGATCACCCGCCGATTGCCGCTCCCCGTTCCAGGCAGGGTCACGGGAAGCACGCAGGACCCCGATCCGTTGGAGAGCGTCCCGGTGCAGGTCTCGGTCGGGAGTCCATTGCTGATGGTGATTACCACATCACCACTGGGGTGCCGCCGTTCCCGGAGACGGTAAACTCCACGGTTACCGGCTGGCCCGCTGTCGAAGGGTCGTCATCGTCGGCGGTGATTTCAACCGTCGAGGCGGCCTTCTGAACGGTGATCGTGGCCTGGTCGGTGATGGTCACGCCGCCCGCGGTCGCCGTGATGGTCTTCACCTCGGCCACGGTCGAGCTGAAGCTGAAGGTGGCCACGCCGTTCCCGCCGCTCGATGCCGTCGCCGGATTGATGGTGTTTCCGGTGCCGGAGGCCGCCACGGTGACGGAAGCGCCGGCCACCGGATTATTGCTCGCATCGCGGACCGTCACGGTGATGGTGCTCGTGCCGGTTCCAGCCGTGATCGTTCCCGGGCCGGCCGATACCTGAGAATTCGCCGCGCTCGGGGCACCCGCCGTCGCCTCCGCGCTGAACGTCGCCGTGCCCACCCCCGACACCACCGCATTGACCGTGTTGGTACCGGTGGCCGGGCCCAGAGTCCAGCGGGTGCTCGCGTGACCCTGAGCGTCGGTCGGGGTGTTCTCGGGCGCAACGCCGCCGCCGCCGCCGCCGATCACCCAGGTCACCACGCGATCGGGGATCGGGTTGCCTCCGGCATCGAGAACCTGGACCACGAGCGGAAGGCCCAGCTCCGACCCGGGGCTGCCGCTTTGATTGTCACCGGAGACTTTCACGACTCCGGTCGCAGTGCCGGCCGTTGCCGTATGGCTGAATGTCACCGGTGAGCCCGCCAGTCCGGTGGCCGTCGCCAGGGTGGTCCATTCGCCGGCGACGGAGCCCAGGGTGCGGGTAACCGACGCCTGACCGTTGGCGCCGGTGACCGTCGTGGCGCTGCTCACGTTGCCACCGCCATCTCCCACGCTCCAGGTGATCGTGCTGCCCGCGATGGGATTCCCGAACGCATCGGTGACTGCAACCACGAGCGGCGCCGCCAGCGTGGTACCGACGGCACCGGACTGATCGTCACCGGAGATCAGGGTGATACCGTTGGCATTGTCGGCCAGGGCGGTGGCCGTGATCGCAGCCTGCACCGGGGTGATGCCGGCATCGACCGGCACTCCCACGGTTCCGTTTACCGGGCCTGGGATGGTCCCGAGGACCAGGCGCGACGCGGCGCGCCCATCGGCATCTGTGCTCACCGTCGCCGGACTGGCACCGGCCCCGCCGGCAGTGAAGTCGATGACCACGTTCGCCCCTGCCACCGGCCGGTCTCGGGTGTCGGTCACCTTGACCACCAGCGACTCGGCCAGGGTCGCTCCTACCCGGCCGCTTTGTCCGTTCCCCGACATGACCTCGATATTGGCAGGCTCGCCATCGGGTGGAAGCGTCAGACCCTCGCCGCCGCAGGCAGCGAGCGCGAGGGTAAGGCCAAGGACGAGAGTGCGGCGCAGGGTGAGCGTCACTAGGAATCCTGTGAACGAGAATATTTCGTAAGCGCGAGCGTCGCGCATGCTGCTTCGACAGGGCAGAGTCTATTTCCTTGGTCGCCCGAAAAAAAGGACCTGGGTCACAGGGCTGCCTAACTACTTCATTCACAGGGCTTTGTGAGAGGCAGGCCAAGAGTCCAACGGGAAGGAAACACCGCCCGGCCATCCTATGCACCGGGTGAAAGCAGATAGTATGCCGTGCGGGGAACCGGTTCTCGCGCTGTAACTACAACCAGCTGTGATAGTTAGTCAGGGGCCCGAAACCGTCTGTTGTAGCGCCGCCACGGCAATCGGGCCCCGCAACCCAGAATTAAAACAGAACCGTGGCGGTAAAGCTCACGGGAGATCCGGTGATCGGGCCGACGGTGGCGATCAGCCGCTGGATTCCCACTCGATTCCCCAGGGTCCATTCGACCGTCGTCGTGCCATCGTCCTTGGTCTGAGTGATCGCCTGGCTCACGTTGCCCTCGCCGACGGTGATCTGCCACGCGACTGACACCCCGGGCACCGCATTGCCGAATCGGTCCACCACCTGGACCACCGGTGGGCTGTCTACCTTATGCCCGCGGCGCCCGGGCTGGCTGGTGGGGCTCTTCGCGCTGAGCGTATCCGGCGCTGCCGGCCTGGCTTCCGCCCTGAACTCCTCCGATTGCGGGTCGCCCTCGCTCGCAACCAACCGGGCTGCTACCGACTGCGGTCCCGGCGCGGGGCCGAGCACCCAATGCGCGATCGCCTGCCCCTCGCTGTTGGTGAAGGCCCTGGAAGGGGTGACTTCGCCCGATACCGAGGTGAATACGAACTCCACTTCCCGCCCGGTGGCAGGCAGCTCGCGCGGCGTCATCACCTTTACCACCAAGGGCAGCTGAAGCTGTTCGCCCACCACGCCGGTCTGGTTGTCGCCATCCACCTTTGAGAGCTGGACGTTCTCGCCACCTCCGGGGGGATCCGGCAGCAGCAGGTCGCTGCCACAGCCGAGCACGCCGGAGAGGATGAGCCCGAGGGCTCGCATGCTGAGACGGAACCGTGTCGCCATGAGATCACGCGGACTATGAGTTTCGCCGGCTCGGGCGGCCGGATTTGAAGGGCGGGGCCACCTAGAATACCCCCGGGTAAGCGGGATCGGAAGTGGCCTGAGACGAAACCTTACCTGCCCGTCTGTAACAGTATGCCCAACCCAAAGTTGACCAACCGTTCCCGGTAGCTTCCACCCAGCCGGTTGCTGTACGTGTGACCCACGAGATCGACCACGGGATTGAGATAGATCCGGCGGCCCAAACGGAGCTCGTACCCGGCGCCCACCAGCCCGGCGAACCCGGTATCTCCGGTGCCGTACCCGTCCTCGAAATCGACCGCGTTGCGACCGATCCCCAGACCCCCCTTCAGGTAGAGCCCGGTGGATGCCGCAGGGTAGAATTGGGCGATGAGCAGAGCGCTGCTGAGCGTTTCAACCGCGGGGCCGTTCTCGTTGACCCAGGACAGCACCTCGCCGCCCAGGCGGAGGTGCTGGCTCACCGTACCACCGAGCCGAAGAGAAATGGTGGGCCGATAGAGCACGTCGCTGTATCCGTTGCTGGGCCGGATATCGTAGGACTCTCCACCCGCGCCCACTCCAAGACCGAGCCAGAATCCATGACGGCCGCCTTCCCGGACCTCGACCAATCCGGGTGGGGTGGCCTGCGCCATAGCACTGGCTGGGAGTGCCATCAGGATGAGAAGCGCTGTCACCCCGAGGGAGCAGCGCAGCCGCTCGGGATGATAGAGCGGCGTCGATGCAGCGTATTGGAGGGTAGGCATAGGGTCTCCCGCTGACGTTAACTTTGAGTTTCACGCCTGCGTGCAACAATCTGCCGGTCGTCATCGCAAAGGTCGGACCAACCCATGTCTTCCCGCGCCCGAGTGGTATTGATCGCCTGCTTCAGCCTGGTGGCGCTGGTGTTCGCGCGGCTGGGCTTTTGGCAGGTGGACCGGCTGCGGGAACGGCGCGAGGCCAACAGGATCGCGCTCGAGGCCAGGGCGGCGCCACGAGTCCGGCTCGACGAGACTAAACCGATCACGCTGGCGCTCAGCGGGAGGGAGGTTTCGGCGAGCGGCCATTACGATCACGAGCACGAGGTCGTGCTGCGAGGTCGGGCGTATGGGGGATCGCCCGGCGTGGAGGTGGTGACGCCGCTGGTGCTGGACGGAGGCCGGACGGCGGTCCTGGTGAACCGCGGCTTCCTTCCCGCGCCCGACGCCGTGACGGCGGAAACCGATTCGGTGCGCGAATGCGGCCGGGTGCAGGTGAATGGGGCTGCGCTCGCCGTTCCATCCGGGGGCGGGGCGCCACTGGAGCGGGGGGGCCACACCACCTGGGCTCGACTGGACCGTGAGGCGTTGGGAGCGCTGGTGCCGTACCAGATCGCACCGGTATACATCCGGCAGTCAGCCGATACCGGCCTGCCCCCTTTTCCCCGCCGGCTGGAGCCGCTCCCGATCGATGATGGCCCGCACCTGAGTTACGCGATTCAGTGGTTCGCGTTTGCCGGGATGGCGGTGGTGTTCGGGGGCGTGATTCTCAGAGAACCAAGGAGACGGAAGCAGTAAGCGCCCGCTCACCGCTTACGTTGTTGGTTTTACTCCATCCAGCTCCTGGATCGTCTTGGTGGAGGGCTGCCGGCTCTTCTGCAGCCGCGCGGCGGTGGCCTCGGTCTCCCGCAACGCCCGGAGCAGGTTCTGCCCGGCCAGCTTCTTGAGGTCACTGTCGCTCCAGCCTCGGCGGATCAGCTCGGCAAACAACTCGGGAAACTTCGGAGATGTCCTCCAACCCCTCCGGGACCGTGTCGATCCCATCGAAGTCGCTGCCGATGCCGACGTGATCGCTGCCGGCAATCTTCCGCACGTGCTCGATATGATCGGCTACCTGCGTGAGGGTGGCCTGGGGACGCGCGTGGGTCGCCTTCCACTCGTCGAACCGCCGCCGCTGCTCGACCGTGTCGCTCACCGCCTCCCGAATCGCGGTTCCCTGCTCCTTGGCCTGCGCCTCCCAAGCCGCGACCTCAGACGACACGAAAGCGGGCACGAAGGTGACCATCACCACGCCGCCGTTCCTGGCCAGCCGGGCAAGGATCGAGTCGGGAACGTTCCGGGGATGATCGGTGAGGGCCCTGGCCGCGGAGTGGGAAAAGATGACCGGCGCCTCGGTCACGTCGAGGGCGTCACTCATGGTGGCGGGGGAGACGTGGGAGAGATCCACCAGCATGCCCAGGCGGTTCATCTCCCGCACCACCTCGCGGCCGAACTCGGTCAGACCGTTGTGCCGGGTGGAGTCGAGTGCCGCGTCGGCCCAGTCGAGCGTCACGTTGTGGGTAAGGGTCATGTATCGGGCGCCGAGATCGTAGTAGGAGCGGAGCGCGCCGAGAGAGTTCTCGATGGCGTGACCGCCCTCCATACCGAGGAGTGACGCGATCCTGCCCCGCTTGAAGTTTCGCTGGATGTCGTCCGCGGTCAGCGCCAGCGCCAGCCGGTCGGGATACCGTGCGATCACCCGCCGGGCGATGTCGAATTCCTCCAGCTGCACCTTGGCGTATCCGCTGTCCTTGATCTCGCCCGGGATGTAGATCGACCAGAACTGCGCCCCCACCTGACCCTGCGCCAGCCGGTCCAGATCGGTGTGTCCCGCGGTGTGGGTCCGGAGGTCGTAGGCGGCCACGTCGCGCGGCGCCTTCTCCGACTCACGAATGGTCCAGGGCAGGTCGTTGTGTCCGTCGATCAGCGGCGTCGAGCGCAGCAGCTTTCTGGCGTGCTCGAGCGCGCGGTCCTTGGACTGGGCGGCGGCGGTGCCAGCAGAGGCCATGAGAGACAGAGTGAGAAGTGAGAGGTAAGAAGTGAGAAGGTGACAGGGGTTCATTTTATATCCTGATGCAAGGGATCGTTCGATAGTGTTGTCATCCTGAGCGAAGCGAAGGATCTCTCCGTTGCGATCGAACCTTCGCTGCGCTCAGGATGACATCGCTGCTCACTGCTCACTTCTTACTTCTCACTTCTCACCCTCTAAAGATCTGCACCAGCTCCGGCCTGATCACGAACTCCGGGCAGATCGTCCGGTCGTACTCGTAGGGGCCACCGGTTTCGGCGTCGGTCCAGGGAAAGCCGCGGCACACCGCCGGGTAGTAGGGCTGCGCGTGAATGGTGCACACGTTGTCCTCCAGAAACACGCAGCGCCCTCCCCGCACCCGGGTCCGCCACTCACCCCAGCGGGTACGGTACACCGTCGCCCCACCGTGGGTCCGGGCGATGGCCGCAGCCTCATCGTCACTCAGGGTGACGCCGTAGGCGCAACAGGAGGAGCTATGGGGACAGGGATAGCACG
Organism: uncultured Gemmatimonadales bacterium; assembly: GCA_963846435.1. Classification (GTDB taxonomy): domain Bacteria; phylum Gemmatimonadota; class Gemmatimonadetes; order Gemmatimonadales; family GWC2-71-9; genus CAVVWJ01. Next base: position 317,601 of record CAWJVX010000003.1, read on the forward strand.
GCAGCGACGGTAAATCGCGCATGCGCAAAGTTAGCCGGGTCGAGCGAGCGCCACCATTATCGTGACGATCTCATGCGCAGCCGCGTGGAAGGGCACGATGCGCCCGCCCTCTCCGAGCCGGATGTCGTGCAGCGGACGCTCATCGGCGCGGGCTCGCTGCGCGCTGCTTACCGGTTCGCCAAAATGCCAGAGACCCGCGGTGGGCCGCGCAGTCGCGTTGTAACAGCGGAGACGATGGCATCCCCCTGCTGGGCCGGCTTCATTCCTGAGAAGACCAGTCCGTAGCCCTCCAGCCGCACATCGATCGTCTCGGGCGACAGCGGCGACGCCTGCCGCAGCCAGACCCCACGGACCGGAAGGAACATGTCCTCCCATAGCTCCGGCAGCGGCGGTGCCTCCCTCGAGCTCGGTCTCGGTCACCGGCGCCAGAGCCGAGCTGGAGCCGCTCGATTCCGTGGCACTGCGCAAGCGGGGTGGCCACCGGCCACCCGGCGTGACCAGGGCGAGTCGGCAGATCGCCGCGGGACAGCTCCCCGACCGAGCGAAGCAGGGTGACCAGCAGGTCTCCCTTGCGGTCGAGCTCGTACTCGAAGAACCCCGGGGCAAAGATGGCGAGCCCTCTGGGCCCGGATGCCCGCGCCACGAAGCGGTGGGCCGGCGCGGTGGATGCCGGCGTCTCCCGGGGGTAGCTCGCGAGGATTGGCCGCCACGGGAGGGCGCTCGGTGATTCCGAAGTGAGCTCCTGCGGCTGCGCTGCCACCGGCCAGCCCGGTGGCAGCGCGCAACCGGAGACGATGATTGGATGCCCGATTGTCGAGCTCGAACGTACACCGGACCGTGGGGCATCCGGCGTACAGCGTGATGACGAGCCGAACACCGACGGTACCGGAGCGTTCCCCCCGACTCGTCGCGTCCTGCGGCCAGGCGCCAGCGGGCTTCTACTGCGGCGACCAGCGGACCGGCGGCGAGCGGTCGCACGCGGACCGACCCCTGAGCCCGACGAACACGGTCGCGTGCCGGCGGACAGTAGCTATAGGCGTCCCCCACGTCGCCGCTGGACTCCAGCACGAACAGCTCGCGAAACCGCTGCTGATTGCGGCGGTCGAGCAGCTGGAGAGACCCGTTCGGGGCGATTTTGACTTCGAGAAATTCGTTGCCGAGTGCACGACCCTTGAGCCAGGCGGTGCCGGTGAGATGGGCGGAGAGATGCTCGCCGGCTTCGAGAGTGGCCAGGCCCAGCCCCGCCACCTCGGGAGCACGAAACGCCACCCGGGTCCAGTCCACCTCATCCTGGTCGGGGTAGTGGTGCGGCGCGTCGAACCGCTCCTGGCCGCCACGCCGCCCGAGTGTCTGCACGGCCACCTCTCCCGAGGGAGCCAGCAGATGAAACGGGTGATATCCCGGTCCCACCCGGGACAGGCGGTCACCCGGGGGCCCGATCAGTACATCCCGCCGGAACCAGCTCAGATCGGCAACAACTACCGTGCGCCGCCGCCGTGGCACCGGATTCCACAGCACCAGTCTGGGGGCCGTGCCCTCGGGCTTGGCGCGGGCGCGATCGGGAATGTTTCCAGCCAGCTCGTCCAGGCTGGTACGTGAAATCTCGGAGGCCAGATTGCGGACGTCATCGAGCCGCAGCTCCACCCGGCGAGCCACCGGATCGCTGGTGGTACCCGCAATCGAATCGTGAAACTGACTCTGGAGGAGGGTGCGCCAGGCGTGGCCGAGCAGTGGCCGCCGATCGCCGCCTCTCAGGGCGAGCGCCAGTGCGGCGAGCGGCTCCGCCACCCTCGATAGCGCCAGCTCGGAGATGGCGTGGCGGCGCTTGAGCGGCGCCCGGGTGGCGTGAACCCCCTGAAGGGTCCAGGTATAACCGTAAGACCAGCGAAGCTCGCCGCAGATGACCGGCAGACCCACCGCCTCGGCGGCGGCCGCAGTAAAGAAATCCTGCAGCCTCGAGATCCGGAATTCGCTGTCGGCCTCGATCTGTTGCAGCAGGGAGCGAAGCCGGCCCAGGGCGGGATGGGCGGAGTGGTGGTCGGCGCCGATGAAGACGGGGATGTGCCGGGTGGAAGCCCGCGGCACCAGCATGGCGCGCACCCGGTTCCAGGCCAGCGGAAGCCGCTCGGTATCCGCCGGCAGCCCCGCGCCGATCTCATAGCCGTCGGGGGGCAAGTGGTACACCAGGATTTCGCGGCCGTCGGGGCCGCGCCAGCGGTACAGATCCCGCTCCTGACCCGGCTCACCACCGAGCCCGCGCCAGATCACCCCGTACCGCATCCCGAACTCGGCGGCGAGGGTGGGCCACGCCGCGGGATGGCCGAACGCGTCCGGCGAATACAGCACGTCCGCCCGGCCGCCGAGTCGTTCGGCGTCGGCCTGGCCGGCCAGAAGATTTCGGATCAACGACTCACCTGAAGGGATCATCTCGTCCGCCAGCACGTACCACGGTCCGATCTGTAGTCGCCCGGCACGCACCAACTCAGCGAGATCCGGTTCGCGATCGGGACGGACTCGGAGGTAATCCTCCAGCAGGACCGTCTGACCATCGAGAAGAAACGTTGCGCTGGGATCGGAATGCAGTCGGGCGAGAAGGTCATCGAGCGCGGGGACAAGCCGGGTAAGAAGGATGCTCTCCGGGAGGTACCATTCCCGGTCCCAGTGGGTGTGAGGGATCAAATGGAAGGTGAACCCGGGCATCGGAGGAACTTAGCTCCGGCCGGGGAGACCTGGCGAGCGAGCCAGGTCACTCGTAATCAGTGTACGGCTCGGTGAGCAGTCGGATCTTGAGCGGAGTGTATTCGAAAACGTGGGTGAGGCGGAGAGCGGAGGGCAGCCGTTCGACCCGGGATTCGACCAGCTTGAGGTCGGGTCTGTCGCCGAGGCCCATCGCGTTGAGCCGCTCGGCCTCGGCCTTGGCCACGTCGCCAGGGGTGGGGCGGCTGGCGGGGTAGGCGTCCTCGTGATGCCGGATCAGGCCCTGCCAGTGGGCGTCACCCGCTCGCTGGACGGACTCCCGAATCTCGTCTCGCGTGAATGCCATCGCTCCTCATGGGTGCGCGTCCGCCGTCCATCCAGCACACGGCCGCCAGGATAGCGAATCCCGCGGCGAGTGGAGCGAAGCGGATGTTCCCGAAGTGATAGCCCATTGTCACCAGGGCCGCCACCAGGGCAAGAAAGATCCAGCCCGACCAGCGACGGACACTTTCGAGATCCATGCGCGTCTCCTGCTGAGGTTCGATGCAGATGGCACATGAATCTTGCTGCGCGGCACCGCGGCGGGCTGTACCGCAGGTCACCGGCTGGGAGTGAGGCGGCAGGAAGGGGCTCGGGCGGCCGGTTTTAGCGGCCCCAGAAGGCCCAGACCCCCATTCTGAGGGTGACCAGGGCCACCAGCGCGAGGGTGATCCGCGCCCAGTTCAAGCCCGAGGCCCAGGACAGGACATCATTCCCGGCAAGGCTCAGGACATTGGAGGCATTGTGGGCGAGCAGGGCCGCGTATTCCACCATGGAGTGGCCGAGTCGGAGAGAGCCGGAACAAGGCTGGCGGGGTTCCTTGAGAGTCTATCCGCCGGTACCGGGGCCGTCAACGCTCACTCCGCGGTCGACAGGAGGAGCCGGCTCGCGGCTCGAAAGATGTCGTGGTCCAGCATGGCCCCGATGGAGACGGCTGGTACCTCCATGCGCCCCTCATTGCTCATGGTGAGCTTGATGACGTCGGCATTTCGGCCAAACCAGCGGGTGCTGGGCTCGAGATCGGAGGGATAGACGAAACCGGGCAATGAGGCGGCCGCAATGGCGACCTGGGAGCCAATTCCCGACTCTGGCATGGTGCCGGCCCACAGCTCCGCCTCGTAGTCCTGGGCCATGGCGTAGACCCGGGTTACCTCGGAGAGCCCGCCCATCCGGTGCACCTTGATGTTCCAGACCTTGGGGCCACCGAGCTCGATGATCTGGCGGGCAGCGGTCGCATTCTTCAGAGTCTCGTCCAGACAGATCGGGGTTTCCAGGTCGTTCCCCAGCGTCGCGTGTCCCACCAGATCGTCCGGCGCCAACGGCTGCTCGATGTAGAGCAGGCCGGCCTCGTCGAGCCCCCGCAAATTGGATTCGTGCTCGGGCCACTCGTAGCCGCCATTGGCATCCACGGTCAGGGGAAGCCCCGATCCCGCCATCGCGTGCCGGGCGGCCTCGACGGGCGCCGTGTCCCATCCCGGTGCGACCTTGATCTTGACCCGCTGATAGCCCCGGGCCAGCGACTCGTCGATCCAGCGGCGCAGGGTCTCAGTCGAGCGATCATGGGGAATGCCCAGCGCGACGCCGCAAGAAATGCCGGCGGCCGGCTTGGCCTCGACCCGTTCACCCAGCAGCGCCGCCAGGCTCGTGTTCCGGCGGGCGGCCTCGAGATCCCACGCCGCTGTCTCCAGCGCTGACCGGGCGAACGGGTTGCCCCTCACTCCGACCCGGAGCACGCGGTCCACGTCCTCGGGCGACTCCAGCCCGGGCCTCGAGCAGGCGGGGGATGAGGACGCGCTCCAGGAGGTCGCGGGCGCTGACCAAGGTTTCCTCGGAGTAGAATGGCAGCTCGAAGGGTGGCGACTCGCCGTAGCCCTGGCGGCCCTGGTCGTCGTGGATCACTACGACCAGCGAACGTCGCTCGGTCATGGTGCCACCGGATATGATGAACGGCTCGACCAGCGGGAGGGTCAGCTCATAGAGCTCAATGAGTTGGATCGGCATCAGATATTTGGTTCGAGCGTAAGCCGGAAAAGAATCAGGAAGCACGAAAGAAGGCGAAAGCGCAAAACAACCAGCAAGAAGGAAACACAGTTCCGTGAAGAGTGATGTAATGCCCCTCACTAATCGTGTTTCAGGTTGTTTCCGGTTCTTCGTTTTCTTTCCTGCTTCCGTGATTGCTCTGGCTTCTTGACCGGGTTTGCAGATCGAGGAACCTCAACTCCCCAGCCCTCCGCTCCAGGAGTCCATCCCCCTCCAAGTCCAGCATACAGGCGATAAGACCATCGCGCGGGTCGAAGAACAGTGTATGGAGCGCCCGCTGCGGACGGGAGCCGTCGGTGGCGGGGTACTCCGAGAGGGGGAGCTGAAAGAACGTGTGCAGTTGTACGCTCTGGCAGCCGAGCCGGGCATATTCGACGATGAGCCGGCCGCTGGACACATTGCCTGTGCCGATGAGAGGTGGTGTGGCCCCCTCACCGACCCGCGCCGCCTGGAGCACCCGGAGATTCCGCTCGCTCAGGTCGAACCCACCGAAGGCAACGCCCTGGTCAGGATCCCACAGCCGGTTGAACACGACCAGGGCGTCGGCTGAGCCGGCGGCGTGGAGCATCTCGAGCTGAAAGGCGTCGTCGAACCGGGCGTTCATCAGCTTGAGCGCGAGCCGCAGCGGTGCCGGGCCTGCGGCGCCGCGAACGTGCCCGGGTACTTCACGCAGCCAGCGGAGAATCTGGTTTCGCTCTTCGGCCAGCTCGTTCCCGGCCAGCGTGGGTGAGAAATCCTTTTCCAGAAGAAGCTCGTCGGCGCCCCATGCCTGGGCGATCTGCTGGGTGGTGTAGCGGTACTCCTCGAGACGAAAGGGCTCACCCAGGCGCGGCAGATGGTATTTCACCGACGGCACCGCGACGATCTCTCCCGATCTGGTATAATCGGCGGCCGCGCGAACCAGGGCCAGATATTCGTCGAACGAGCGATCCCAGCCCCGCCCCTTCCAGGTCACGGTCCATCCCTCCCGACCGCCGGCCGACCGGCGTCGTTCCACCTTCATCCGGGTCTCGTGCACCGCCCAGGCCCCCATGGACCGCTCGCCGGCGGGGTCTTCCGCTATGACGGTTTTGAGTACGACGAAGGCGAGTCCCGCGGCATGGTCGGTCTCCAGCTGCTCCAGGCTCAAGGAGAGCTGGCCCGATCCCTTGCCGATCGGGTGCGGCAGGGTGCGGCCGAGGTAGCGGGCGGTCAGGTCGATGCGGTAGGCGCCCCGGATGTAACCGGCGATGTCGCTGGGGAGCTCGCGCTTGAAGCGCTCGAAGTCACGCTCGAGTCGCGCGCGCATCCCGGACCATACGCTCGACAGCCTCGCGCTCGCCGTCTGGCAGGGGGGGACCCCATGGATCGTCGCAGGCCTCCGATGGCAGGGCACCGTCGGCGGCCGCGGCCCACAGCATCCGGCGGATGTAACCCTCCATGGGATCGATGAAAGTGGTCTGGGCGAATCGGTCGCAGAGATCGGAAAGAAAGACGAATCGGACCCAATCCTCCGCAGCCCGGGCTCGGAGCAGGTCGGCCTGGAGATCGGGAAGTGCCGCGCCCATGCCGATCAGCGCCGCCCGCGCCCCGAGAAGGAGAGAGTAGCCCAGAAAGCGGTCCTCGCCGGTAATGAGGAGCTTCGATGGATGCTGGCGGAGCACCCCGGCAATCCGCTGAAAGGTCATGACGGAGTCCAGGGTCGCCACCTTGATCCCGATCACGTTCGGCAGCTCGAGTATCCGGTGGAGGGTGGGGTCATCGTAGGCCACGCCGCCGGCCGCCTGATAGAGATAAAAGGCGATCACCGGCAGCTCGCGGCTGAGCCGCTGGTGATATCCCACCGGGTCGTTCTGCTCTGGAAATGCGAGCAGCGCGTCGGCCTTGCCCCGGCGGGCCTCGATAGCCATGCCGATGTCGCGCGCCCCGGCTATCAGCACCCCATTGGGCAGTGCCTCCCGCCAGGTGTCCAGCACCTCCCGCCGGGCTTCGGCGCTCAGATGGCGACCGCGGCCGGTATGAGCCCAGACCGCGACCCCGGCGATTGGCTGCGCGGCCATCCACCGGGCGTAGCCCCGCTGGGCCTCGGCATCCATTACGGCGCCGCGGAACGGAACCGGCACAGCCGGGATCAGGCCGCCATCGAGGCGTTCGGAAAGAATGGTCACACGATAAGTCCCAGGCGACAGAACAAAGCAACCCCAATGCTATGCAGGCTCCGTGCGCAATGCATGCCCGTCAGCCGGATCAACCTGCGCCTCTAGTGTCTCGACCTCCTCGCGGACCTGCCCTGGGCGCCGCCGCAGGGCTCGAGGTGACACCAAGAGCGTTCCCGCTCTCGATCGCGCTCCGCTGGTCCGGCGCGAGATCGAGCAGATCGAGCTTGGCCACGCTGGTCTCCGGCAATCGCAGTGGCTGGCCGGTGCCAAACAGAAAGCGATCCACGCCCACCGTGCGAAGCAACGTCTCCAGATGGTCCTCGGGCGGACCCCAGATCCAGGAGATATCCCACCAGATCCGGCTGGACTCTTCCGGCGTGGAGCCGAAATGGACCTCCTCGATGAAGGGCCGATCGGCGTGCGTAATGACGAGACGGACGCGGGGATCACTCCGGATCAGGCTCCTCACTGCCCAGGGCGGCAGCTCGCCCGCGCGATCGTTCGGGTGTCGCTGCCGGGCGTCCTCCAGCCGTACCGCGAGCATCAGCGGCAGCCCTTCAGCCGAGCAGGCCTGGGTGAGTGCGTGCATCTCGGTCCCGGCCGGATCGAGCCCATAGTAGGTCGGATCGCACCGAACGGCGGGCACCCCGGTGGCTCGGGCCTCGGTGAGCAGCGCTTCCCACCCACTCAGGCCGGGATGGACCGCCGGGACCGGCTGGAGCCGGTCGTGCCGCCCGGCGGTCTCGTACAGCCATGGATTGCCCGCGGCCGGGTCGCGCCAGAAGATGCCCGGCAGGTGAGTGACCCAGGCCTGATCGATGGCGACGCGGTCCATCGCGCGCAGCAGCGCATCGGGTGACGTGCCGGGGACGCGCCGGAACGGGTAGGACCCCAGGAAACCATTGACGTCGAGTCGCATCAGTCCGATGAAAACGCAGTGGAGGGGAATATGCGGGCGGCGTTGCGCCAGCGGACCAGCTCCAGATCGGAGCCGGAGAGGAGGTGCTCCAGGTAACGAAGCTTGGCCCAGCCGGTGTCGATGGTGATGTCACACCCCCAGAGCAGCCGCTCGACACCAACGGCGTCGAGGCACGACTCGAGCATACCGCCATCGACTCCGCTGCCCGAGAGATCCACCAACACATTGGGCTGATCGCGCAGCGCCGCGAGCGAGTGAATCCAGTCGCCGCCACCACTGATGTGGGCCAGCAGGAAGTTGACCTTGGGGTGGCGGGCCGCGAGCTCGGCAAGCTCGACGGCATCCGAGGCCTCCTGCCCCGGGTATTCCCGCCGCCGGTGTTGCCAGATGTGGTGCAGCACCGGGACCCCCCGCTGGGCCGCCACCTGGCAGATGGGATCCAGCAGCGGATCGGTGGCCCGGCGGCTTGCGGCCAGCTTGATGCCGATCATGCCGGCATCGAGACACCGCTTGAGCTCGACCTGGGCGTGGGCCCGAAAGTTGGGATTGACGACGCAGTAGCCGCGGATGCGGGCAGGGTGAGCCCGCTGCAGCGAGAGCAGGCAGTCGTTGCCGTACTCGATGTCGGCGGGGGAGGGAAAGTAGATCGGCGACGTCAGTCCCCAGCTGCCCAGGATGGACGCAACGTGAACTGTGATACCCACCCGCTCACCCGCACGCAGGCGGCTGGCGTTACGCTCCTGCCAATCGCTGCGCGGGGAACGGTCGTGGAGGAAGTGCGCGTGAACGTCTATGAGCGGCGCTATACCTCCTCCTCTTGCGATGCCCTCTTCGTCGAGCTCGTCCGGGTTGATGGGCCCTTCCAATTGGGGATCGCTCCCCATGGTGACCTCTTCCGCCGTCTCGACTATGAGGGTCAGGTCGTTCTCCTGGGAAATCTCTTCCTCGACAGCGCCATCTTCGTCATCAGTGTCGTCGAGGTCGTCCACCGTCTGCTTGCGGCTTGACATGTCATCCTCCTCGCAACCTGCTCTGAGCCGTTGTTCGCTCGCTCACCCGCGCCGATTCGGAGCCGACCGGCCCGTTCTCCCAATTTAGGCAGGTTTTGCCACGGTCGAGAGGGCTTCAGCAAGCAATGCGAGCGTCGCATCGATCACCGGCTCGTCGTGAGCCAGAGAAACGAAATTGTAGGCCGAGCGCTTGAAGAGAAGCCCTGCTCTGACGCAGCCGGCCGTAACCGCCCGTGACGCGGCCTCATCGGCGTACTGCAGGAAACACATCTCCGGCATGCCGCCGACGCCGGTGACCAGCTCGGGATGCGCCTCCTGAAGCTGAACCAGTCCATCCATCAATCGGGTCCCGACCCGTGCCAGGTGCCGCGGCACCTGGCGGGCGACCATCACATCGAGCGTGGCGCGGGCCGCGGCGAGGGAGACGAACTCGGTCGCCAGCGTGGAGGAGATCCAGGTTCGGGCTACTCCGGCCATGACCGCGGCGCGCCCGCCGACCGCGGCGAGCGGAAAGCCATTGGCCAGCGCCTTGCCCATCACGATCAGGTCGGGCCGGAGGCCATATCGCTCGCAGGCCCCGCCCACGGCGAGGCGGCAGACGGTCTTGATCTCATCTACGATGAGCAGCGCGCCGACGCGTTCCGTCTCCTCTCGGAGGACCGCAAGCCATTCGCGGTCCGGCTCGCCATGGACGACGGGCTCGAAGGCCACGGCCGCAAGGCCATCGCCCGCGGCTCGAATGAGCGCCCGGCTGCCCTCAGAGTCATTAAAGGGAAGCGCGCCATATACGCCGCGGGTGGAACCCGGGACCCCCTCAGCAGTCTGGCACCAGTCGAGCCACCCGTGATACCCGCAGCCCAGGATCCGATCGCGGCCGGTCGCCACCCGGGCCAGCCGTACCGCGGCGGCCATTGCCTCGGCACCGGTTTTCAAGAAGCGGACCTGCTCGACCCAGGGGATCAGGTCGGAAATTTGAGCAGCCAGATCTTCTTCCAGGACCGGAGCCAGCGGGCCCACCACGCCATCTTCCACCGCCTTGACGGCGGCCCGGGTGACCTCGGAATCGCCGTACCCAAGTGCGACAGCGCCGAGACCCATGATGTAATCGACGTACTCCCGGTCGTTTTCGTCCCAGACCCGGTAGCCCGACGAGCGTACCATCCGGGAGGGCAGATCGGGATCGAGCGCTCCGAAGAGAATCTCGGGCCTCTTGCTGCCGGTGGAGGTAAAGCCTGCGACGCGCTCGATCAATCGCCCTCGCTCCAAGAGAAGCTGACACCTCAACCAACCCGCCGCGACCCGGGGTCCCGGCCGGCTCGCAACATTGAGGAATTGGTGACTCAGCGCAATTCCAGAATCCCGAATCTCGCTGGATCCTGCCGGTCGCCGCGAAGCCAGACCCACCCTCCGCCGCCGCTCCAGACCAGCTGCCCCGCGCGTCTGAGCCGATCAGGTTGCATCTCGTTTACCAGGAGATCGAAACCGACCGTGTCCCCAGGACGCCTGCCGCTCCAGGCTGGAGGACTGATCGCGGCCGTGATCCGGTACCCCGACGCGGTGGGCTGCCAGCTGCCGCGAACCAGCTCGGCTGATCCCGCAGTCCCGGAGATGCCGCGGACAATGAGGGCTCCGTCTGCGGTGGACGGCACGACAAGCAGGCCGATGACCAGATCGTCTTCGGGAAGGCTGACGTACACCTGGATACCGTCCCCGTGGATCTCGTCCGCCTCGTTGTCCAGACGAAGCGGCGGAGCCTGGGGGTCGCGGGGCAGGACCTCCGGCTTCACCACATCCACCGCGAGGAAGAGAGCCTCATCGTTCCAGTTGACCGTGGCACTCGCTGAAAATTCCTCGGGCCCCGCGTAGGGCTCTTCACTCCGGCGATACTGGTCCTCGTGGTCAAGCTCGAGCGGTTCGCCGGGCTCGAAGCCGTCCAGCGTTCCATCGAGCGCGGGAGCGTCCAGGATCTGGAACGCGACACCGCGGCTGATGAGTGGGCGATCCTTGAGCACCAAGGGCACGAACGGGGCCGGGGCTCGACGGCTCCCCGCAAGCCGCAGTGAGCCATTGGGGGTCTGCACCTCCCAGCCCTCGACGGTCGCTACATGGCGGTCTACTCCAGCGGTGGTCTCGACCTCAATGGCCGCCGTGTCCGCGCGAACGCTGCGAAGGGAGGGCTGGCCGCGGGTGGACTCCAGCGCGGAAACCAGCCGCAGGCTCCGGCCCCGGGCGCGCAGCAGGTAGAAGGGAACCGGCTCCGTGGTTCCCGGAGCACCCGGAGCCAGGGCGCGGAGCAGCTCCGCCTCCGAGGCCAGGTGCACGTTCATCGAGGCCTTCCCGGCGTGCGACCGCAGAACCACGGGCGAGCCGGATGCCGGCACAAAGCGCTCCACCCCACTCACAAACTCATCGCGGAGCTCAGCTGGAACCCAGTTGCCGGCCGGCTCTACCTCTACCAGCCCGCTCAGATGCCAGGGGAGCTCCAGCACGTGGTCGTCACCTGTGGCAAGCTCGACCACGTCGAGCAGGTATGCCGGTCCGGATACCAGACTGCGCACCAGGTCGCCGTAGTGAGCCCGCACCCAAACCCACTCGCCCCGCTGGTCGAAGTTGTCGCAGAACGCGTCGCCGGGGGATTGAGACGCGCCATCCAGTCGCGGGGCGTTGTGCGCCAGGCTTGAACGGTACCAGAACAGATCCCGTGCGACGTACGATCCAGTGCCGAAATCGGGTAGCCAGTACTCACCGTCGGAGTGGACCACCAGGTTGAGACGGTCAGGATGTCCGTGTCCCCCACCGTATCCGCCCGCTTCGAGGCTGGCATATCGGTCTCCGCGTCGAAGCACGGCAAGACCCTGGCCTTCAACCAAGACGCTCCCGGGAGACCACGGCGGCGTTCCCGCAGGCAAAGATGGAACCATTTCCAGCAGCGCCCACCACGAGAGATCCGACCGGTTGCGGGTCGGGCCGGGGATCGGCTCTCCAGCCTCGTGCAGGTACGAATCGAAGGTTTGCGCCCTCGGTGCGGGGGCCTGGTAGAGCTGTCGCAGCCAACTCCAGAGCTCCCCCTGCTCCGAGCCACCCACTCTGGCCAGTCCGATTTCCCACAGCTCGAGGTACATCGGCTGCGCCAGCGACACTCCGAAACGCGAATCCTTACGGGCCGGAAAGGTAGAGTCGGGTAGCGCGGTGACCGCGGGGGCGCGAATGGCGCGGGACAGCCTCCCGGCGAGGCGAGGATCGGCCAGAAGATCGACACCCGCTTGCCGAGCCCACCACATGGCGAGCAGCTGGCCCCTCAGTGCGAACAAGTGGTAGTTATCCCCCTCGTACCACATGCCGTCTTCCCCGAACCCGTGGAGCAGGTGAGCGACAATTCCGCTCGCCCCCTCGATGGCCCGCGCGGCCAGCTCCTCATCCTCGAACCACACGGCGATGCTCGCGAGCGCCGCGTTGTGCCAGGTCTGCCGGTTGGAAAGACCCTCGTCGAACTCACCGATCAGGTTGGCGGCCTCGTCGGCCACCAGCGCCACCACCTCGGCGGTGGCATCGTCCAGCAGGCCGCCTTCACGGAGCAGCATGGCGGCCGCGAGATAGTTGCCGATCCAGATGGATTCGAGGTAGGTCGAGAAGAACAGCCTGCTGGGACCGAGGACGTTGTCCCGGTTGGGGTAGTCCAGGTATCCGCGATACGCCTGTAGCAGCTGATTGGCCCGCCTGGCCGCAGCCTCATGGCTGGCGAACACCGCAATGGTGGCCAGATGCGCCGCGCGTTCGGCCAGCCAAAGGTGTTGATAGTGGGCCCAGGCACGATCCTGTCGCTCACCGGTGAACCGTTTTCCGCAGTGAGGGCAGCCGTGGGCAGCCGGGCTCCAGGGATCGAACTCCAGCCGGACGCCGTCGTCGGGACAGATCCCGCCGTCGGCGCTCAACAGTGCCTTCGACGACGGAACCGGAGGCATGCGCTCGATCAACGGCCCCGCACGCTCGACCAACCGCTCGAGCAAGGCGGACAGCTCCGGCGCGGCCTCGATCTCGGATCGGCGTTGCGCCAGCTGGTCGGCGGTCAGCACGGACGTACGCCGAACATGGCCCAACGCACCGGCAGCAGTCGGACGCCACAACCGCGGGCCGCAGCGATTACCGGCTCCGGGTCGTCGGGTCCAAGAAAAAACATGCAGCCCCCTGCCCCGGACCCGGCGGCCTTGCCGCCGAGCGCACCGGCGTCGGTGACCGCCCGCTCGAGCCGAGCCATATCTTCGGTGCACATGCGAGGATCCAGAGCCTGCTGGTGAGCCCAGTTTTTACTGAGGAGCTCGCCCACCCGCGCCGAATCCGCGGCCACCAGCGCGGCTGCCATCGCTTCGGCGACATCCCGGAGCCCGTGGAGGGCGCGGGCGACCTGTGCTTCTCCCCGCTCGTAGGCCTGCATTACCCGGTCGATGGTGGCTCCGGAGAAACGGGAGGCGCTGGTGTAACACAGGACCGTGCGGCGGGCGAGATCGGCCGCGAATGCCGAATCCAGCTTCAATCGCTGCACCTCGGCCTCGGGGTCCCGGAAATCCAGACGAAGGAATCCACCATGCGACGAGGCGAACTGATCCTGGCGCCCCCCAGGGATGCCGGCTTCCACCGCCTCGAGGTGGCAGGCCCTCTCGGCCACATCCACGGGATCGGGGCTCTCTCCTCGCGCCGCCGACAGCGCGGCAACCAGTGCCACGTCGAGCGCGCCGGAACTGCCGAGACCAGAGCCGGGAGGGGCGTCAGATCGAGTGCTGAGAGTACACCCGCCCACCGGCAGCATCCGCAATCCGGCCTTGAGCAGCTCCAGACGCCCGTCGCGGACCAGTCCCGCCGAGTCGGTGACCTCGAGCTCGTCGTGGAGATCCTCCGACACCAGCCGGAAGCCACTCCCGCCGATGCGTACCTCGGCGCGGGCGAAGAGCTGAATGGCGCCGGTGACCACGACACCACCTTCCCGGGAGGAGAACGGCGGAACGTCGGTCCACCCCCCCGCGAGATCCAGGCGCACCGGCGCGGCCGCACTGTAGGCGGGACCGGTGCGGCTGGGAGGTCTCGCGGTCACTGCGCCACCCACCAATCATGGACGGTAGGCAGCTCCCCCCGCAGATCCATGGTGACTCCGTGCACTCGTCGATTCATGCCTTGAAGACCGCGTGAGTGATAGAGAAACGCCACCGGCATTGAATCGGCGAACATCTGCTGCGCGGCAGCGGGGCCGGACGGGGCATTGAGGCCGGCCAACCGCGCAAGAGGCGCGAGATATCCCAGGCCGGGGTCGCCGGGGATGCCGAGCACCGCCGCATCGAAGTCGGGCTGCGAGCCATACACACGCCCCAGAAACGCGGAGAGCTCCAGCTGGCGGATGGTCACATCGAAGCCGGCGCGCTTGAGGCGGGCCTGAAGCATCTGCTCCAGGGGTGCCTCCCCACTGCCCACCGTGAGCAGCTCGAAGCGGACCCGGCCGGGTGAGAGCCGAGATCTTGCAAGGTGAGAGGAGGCGGCCGGGAAATAGCCCGGTGCAGTCGGGGGTACCGGGCCAAGGGCCGGCGTGCCGAAGCCGTAGATGTAGCCGTCGACCAGTTCCTGGCGGTCAATGGCATCGCTCACCGCACGCCGGGTCTCGAGCCGGTCGAACGGTGGCCGCCTGGTGTTGAAGACGATACCGTCGGTCTGCAGCAAGGGAAAACTCAGCACCGTGAGGTTGGAATCGCGGCGCACGAATTCGGCATGCGCCGGCTGAATGCCGGCGAAATCGAGCTCACCGGAGGTGAGCGCCGCCAGCTTGGTAGTCGGCTCATCCACCACCACGATGATAAGCCGCCCGAGGCGGGGAGGGCCGCCGAGTGCCACGGGAAACGCCGCGTTCGCGGCAAACACCCAGCGGCGGTTCGGCTCATGCGACACAAAGCGAAAGGGCCCGTTTCCGATCGGCGCGTTGTTCCACTCGGCCTGCCGTAAACGGGCGTGGGGCACGGTGTCGAGCAGGTGCGCGGGCAGGATAGCGAGGTCGGTCAGAAGATCGGGAAAGCGCGGCTGCGGCTGACGAAAACGCAACACCACCGTCGAATCGTCGCGTGCTGCTACCGACTCGAGTCCTGCCAGCTCAGTCGCCCGGGGATAGCCGGTGGCGGGATCCCGGGCCGCATCCAGAGTCCAGACCACATCGCGTGCGGTAGTCGGCCGGTTGTCGTGCCATCGGACGGCAGTCTCCAGATGAAAGGTCAGGGCCCGGCGGTCGGGCGACCACCCCCACGATCGAGCGAGATACGGCCTCGGAGTCAGGGTGCTGTCGTAGCGGGCCAGCGTGGTCAGGAGCACGTGGCGCTGGACTTGTCGCGCGAGCGGGTGGACGGTGAGCAGCGGATTGATGCTTTGGAGATCGGCACCGGAGGCAAACAACACGGTGTCGCCGCGGCGGGCCGCGTTCGAGCCGCACGCGGTGGCCAGCACCGCGAGGAGAAAAGGCGAGCGTCGGGCAGAAGTCACGGCGAATTTTATCCCGATGTGGCTCTAACCTGCAGGTGGATCACCTCCGGCCGCCCCACCCGGTCGGCTGAAGGAAGCAGCGGGTGGAGCAGCCGCCCTGGAGGGCGCGTTGTGCGCACTCAAACGTTGTTGTGATCCCAACCGATAGAGCGCACTCCGGCGCCCGAAGGGTTGGCTGCTCCACCCGCTGCGATGGGCGGTGGAGCGGACATACATTCCATCCATGCTCCGAGCATTTGTCCGTCGCGCTCTGGCCGGCCTTGCCGTGATCGTCGGCGTGGTGACCCTGATGTTTTTCCTCATTCGAATGGCGCCCGGCGATCCGGCACTCCTGCTGGTTGGGCCCACCGCGACCCAGGAGCAGCTCGCCGCCCAGCGAAAGGCACTCGGCCTGGATCGCCCGCTACCGGAGCAGTACGCCGCCTGGCTGGGCCGGTTCGTGCGGGGAGACTGGGGCAGCAGCATCGCCACCGGCCGGCCGGTGCGCGGCATGATCTCCGCCGCCTGGCCGGCAACGGTCAGCCTGGTGGGGCTGTCGCTGGTTCTGAGCTACGTCATCGGCATCGTCGTGGGGGCGATTCAGGCCACCCGGCGCGGACGACTCGACACCACGCTGTCGGTCGTCACCGTAACCTTGTTCGCGCTCCCCGGCTACTGGCTCGGGCTGATGCTGGTCATGGTCTTCACCTATTGGGCGCGGGCATTGCCATCCTTTGGCGCGGCCGGGTTCGATGCCGACTTCCTCACCGGATGGGACAGATTCGCGGATCGGCTGCGGCATCTGGCGCTTCCCCTCGCGACTTTGACCCTGATCGGCATCGGGGGGACCGCCCGCTTCGTACGAGGCGCAATGCTCGACGTCGCCAGTGCCCCTCACGTGGCCATAGCCCGGGCAAAGGGATTGTCGCCGGTGCAGGTGACTGTGCGGCACGTGCTGCGGAACGCCTTGATCCCGGTGCTTACCCTGCTCGGCCTCTCTCTGCCGGCGCTCTTCTCGGGCGCCGTTTTCATCGAGGCAATCTTCGCCTGGCCGGGTGTCGGCCGGATCATGGTCGAGGCGGTGGGGGCGCGGGACTACCCGGTGATCATGGCCGCGACGGCGGTCAGTGCGACCCTCGTGGTGGTAGGCAACCTGCTGGCGGAGGGACTGGCCGCCTGGGCCGATCCCCGCCTCCGAGCGCCACCTTCGGGCGAGGCGGCCTAGATGAGAAGGGGCAGCGCCCTGTTGCACGACCCTCGAGCGCGCTTTGGCCTGGCGGTTCTCGTGCTCGCGGTTCTGGTGGCGGTGATGGCTCCGCTGCTGGCGGTAGACCCGTCGCTTCAGCGGGATATCGTGGCCACCCGGTTCCTCTCGCCTCTGAGCACCGACCTGCATGGCAGCTTCCACCTGCTCGGCACCGATCGCTTCGGCCGGGATGTGTGGGCCAGGTTGGTGTTCGGGGCTCGGGTGTCTCTCGGGGTGGGCCTGCTGGCAGTGCTGCTCTCAGTCATCATCGGCATGGCGGTAGGAGCCGCGGCCGGATTCTGGCAGGGCCGCACCGGGCTGGTGCTGCTGGGTCTGACCGACTTCGCCCTGGCGCTCCCCCGGGTAGTCCTGCTGTTATTGCTCGCCTCACTGTGGCAGCCCAGCGCGGCGCTGGTGATCATAGTGCTGGGGCTTACCGGCTGGATGACAATCGCGCGTCTGGTTCACGGTGAGGTCCGTGCCCTGGCGGTACGGCCGTTCGTCGAGAGCGCGGTGGCGCTGGGTGTGCGCGGCCCCCGCGTGCTGGTCCGACACATCCTGCCTAATGCGCTCACGCCGGTGATCGTGGCGGCCGCGCTCGGGGTGGGAAATGCCATCATGCTGGAGGCCGGGCTCTCATTTCTGGGACTGGGTGTGCAGCCGCCCACCCCGTCGTGGGGAAACCTGATCGCCTCGGGCCGGGATACGCTGGTCAATGCGCCGTGGGTGGCTACCGCGCCGGGCGTCGCTTTGGTGCTGGTGGTGGTGGCGGCGACTTTGCTGGGAGATGCGGTGCGGGACCAGCTGGATCCTACTCAGAGGCGCTGAGCCATCGATCTGAGCCTAACACCTCATCGATTCTCTTCTCCAACACTGCGAGGGCCCCGGGCGCCCCTCCGCATCCGTGATCGTGCTCGATTCGCTTGGTGCGGCCGCCGACGGTGACGCTGCTGATCGCCGATGGCAGGTCGGTGACGTAGCGTCCACAGGCGACCTCGGAGACGGCGTAGCGGTTGGCAAAGCCGAAGTATCCCGCTCGCTCGAGCTCGAGCAGTAGCGCGTCGACCCGTTGCCTCGGGATTTCTCCGGTGAATGTGCCCAGCCGGCGCAGGTGAGCCCTGCCCTCGAACGTCACTCGGCCCGACGGGGAAACCGAGATGGTGTAGACCGGGCAGCTGCCGAAACAGGGTCCGCGTTCCAGGCTGACGGCGGAAGCGGCTGCGGCTCCCTCGCCCGGCTCCTGGGTCGCCGATGATGCAGCGGTTCGCGGCGCGCAGGCGGCAAGCCCCAGCATCGTACCCAGGATCAGCTTCCGGATCATGGAGCCACCTGGACCCGCTGGATGGTGCTCTTCACGCCGTCCGACAAAACCAGAACAATCTCCCGCCTGAAGACTGGAAGCTGCACCTGCCCTCCCCGGGCCAACGAGAGCACCTCGCCGGTTCCGGCGTCGCGCACCATGACCATCGGGTGGGCGCGTGCATTCCATTGTATCCCCATTCCGCCGCTCGACAGCCGGCGAACATCGGCTGACACCGGCTTGACGCCGGTGCGGGGCTGCGCCGGTGAGATGGCGGGCGGTTGAGCCCGGCGAACGGTCCCTCGACCTCGGCCACTGAGGCGAAGAGTGGTGAGCTGGCTGGCTCGAGCATCCGAGATCGGCACCGCGAAGACGAAGTTCTTCTGGTCACCGGGCAGGTCGGCGATCTCCTTCGGCGCAAAGCTGAGGCTGAAGAGCGTGGTTCCGTCCGCCACTTCGCCCGAAACCGAATAGGGTCCGGCTCGCTCGGGAAGGGTAGGCTGAGTGGTCACCTGAAAGGCCGGCTCGAGCACCATCTCGCCGTTCCGAATCTGCCCCCAGATGAGGAGGCACGGTTGGACGGCCAGGTCAGCAGCTGTCGCCGCCGGCAGGCTCGGCGGGCTGAGATAGTTCAGGACGGCCCGGTAGGTATAGTCACCGATCCACTTCGGGTCACAGTAGCCCATGATATCGCTCAACGTCGGCGGCTTCAGGGTTTCGGTCGCGACATCGAGGCCGTATATGCCGGTGCTGCCGTCAGCTTGCGGGTACGAGCCGTCCACGCCCTGCGGCCCACCACACGGAGCATGGTTCCGCCCCCAGTTGTGTCCCAGCTCGTGCGCGGCGACCGTGGCGCCGGTGGGCAGGTAATCCCAGCCCATGGCGGCACGCGCGCGGATGGTCGAGGTGCTGACGTAGGCCACGCCCGCGATGCCGCTGCCGTAGGAAACCTTGGCGACGCCGTAATAGTATCGGGAGCTGTGTTCCGCGGTCCGCAGCAGATCGATCTCGTTCAGGATCGTTCCCCAGGCGAGATTGCCGTTTTCGTCCTGAAGCGTGTCGGATGTGGTGGTGGTATAGGCGGCATGCACGATCGCGTTATAGCTCGCGATCGGGTGCATCCTCCTGATCTGCTCCAGGAACCCGTCCTTGTTGGCGTTGGTCACGGCACCGGTACTTCCGTTGCCCCGTTGGGTGACTGGCACAAAGGTGAGGTTGAGCGTCGGCACCGTCCGCACGCTCATTGTCAGCGGCCCGGCGGCAGAAAACGCATTGTCCATCTCGTTGCTCTCCACCACGCTGTTGGCTACATCCACTTCGGCATTGATGCCGAGCCCTGGACGTATCAGCCCGCCGGCGACCGGCAGGTTCCAGGAGTAGGTCAACGAGCTTTCATCCACCGCCGTGGGAACGGCCAGGCTCGCGGATGTCAGGGTGTGCTCCGACTGTAGCACGAGGTCCTGGTAGAGTCGGACCCGAACCGCTGGTCGCGCGGCATTCAGCCCGCTGGCGGTGACGAACACCCTCAGGAGACCTGCCCGATCGCGGACCAGCGGAACCGTGCCGTCCAGCGTCTGGGTGCTCTGGGTGAGGTACACCTTCTCGATCCGAAGGTTGAAGGTCCCGCTGGGAGGAGCAGCGTATGTCACCGTCGCCGTCACCGCTGCGGTCGGGCTGACCGTCACCGCCTGGCTGGATGGAGACGCGGTATATGGCGTCCCCCCGACGTTTACGTCCTGGGCCGTGATCGTGTAGGTGCCTGAGGCAAGGCCAGCCAGGGTGCGGGTGGTGGTGATGGTCTGCCTGTATCCCCTGGGCCCGGTCACCGTGAGCGCCGCCGGGATGCTTGAGGAAAGGCCGTTGATGTTCACCAGCAGTCCCAAGCCCGTCCCCAGACTGATGACACTGGGGCCACTCGGGTCCCCGTCGCACGCCACCATGGCGGCGGCGAGAAGGACGGAGGCCAGACGCTTCTTGGAGATCAGGGACAAAGGCGAGGGTTCCGGTTCAGGACATATTCTAAATGCAAGCTAGTGCGCCCGTTATGCCAAGGCACCCCAGTACCGGCTGTGCGGACCAAGGAAAAGCGCGCGGATCCTTTTTCCCTCCCTGCCCGGCAATACGCGGGCCATTGGCTCGACCGGACCGGGGAGAAGTGGACCTGCTGACGACTGCAGAGGGGAGCTACTGGTGAGCCGGAAATACCAGGTGCGGGCGAATAGCGTTATCCGGGAATCTGCCGGGTACAGCGCCGCACTTCCTCGATCAGCCGTTCAGACGGAAACGGCTTGGTCAGGATGGAGCAGGGTGCGGCAATACCGAGGTCGGCCAGCGCGTTGGTGGCGTATCCCGACATCAGGATCACCGGCAGATCAGGATACAAGAGGGAAAGCGCCTGCATCAGCTCGACGCCATTCAATTTCGGCATGACGATATCGGAGACCACCACCCCGAACGAAGCCCGTTGCGACTTGACCATTTCCAGGGCCTCGGCGCCGTCTCTGGCCTCAGCCACGACGTAGCCTTCCCGCTCGAGGACCCGGACGGCGAAACGCCGGACCGCACCTTCGTCATCGACCACGAGAATCGAGGCTGCAGCGGCGACAGGCGCAGGTGTAGCGGACGAGAGCTCGTCTACTGTTTTCATTCCTGATCTGTTTGGGGGGACCCGAGCAAGCCTACCACAGCCTGGTCCCAAAGTAACACGCCAAGGCCCGCCAGTCAGGGGCGGCCGGGTCAGGCCGGTCGGTGGCCCACGCGGAGGCTGAGCGGCCACCGGATCCTCCGGGTGGCCGAAGGATCGCCCCAATGCTGCGCCAGGTCCTGTCCCAGCTGGGCCACAGGGTCATGACCCACGGCCTCACGGAACCGCTGGGTCGCCGACCAGGTCCCGACATAGCCGAGCAGCTGGGACAGGATCCAGAGCTCCTCCATGATCAGAGGCGGGGGCTCGAGCTCCGGGAAAGGGAAAGGGAGCGTCCGGTAACCCGATTCCACGTGGCGGCGCTCTGGAGGCCAGTAAGGCCCGACGATGTCGGCGTAGAAGCGCCGGAGCACGCGGTCGAGCGCCGGGTCATCCAGAGATTGTGCCCCATAGGTCCACACGGCCAGCACTCCTCCCGGCACGAGGACCCGAGCCGCTTCAGCGTAGAACCGCCCGGGATCGATCCAGTGCAGCGCCTGAGCCACGGTCACCAGATCGGCGCTGGCGTCTCCCAGGCCGCTGGCCTCTGCTGGGGCAACCCGGTACTCCACCGCCGGGTTGGGTGAAGCCTGCCGGAGCATGGCCGGGCTGATATCGGTGGCGATGACGCGGTTGAACCGGCGAGCCAGCGGGATCGTGGCCTGGCCGCTTCCCGCCGCGCAGTCCCACGCGAGCTGGTGCCGGCTTACAATGCCGGCCAGATAATCGAACAGTCCGTCCGGGTAACCGGGCCGGCACGAGGCGTAGGCCGGCGCCAGCGGGGAGAAATGGTCGGCGTATGGTTTCACCTGGTCAGCGGAACGCGATGCGCGCGCAGGATGCCGAGAACCTCATCCACCGGAAGCGCCGCTACGGTCCCCCCACGGGAGCGCACCGTCGTGGCCGCGAAAAGAGAATTGTAGATCGCTTCCTCGGTGGCCTCCACCACCGCCTGAAACAGGGCTGACATCTCATCGTTCGCCAGCTCCAGGAGATGATGCCGGGTCTCGGGCACCCGGCGGCGGACCTCCGGGTTGGTCGAGAAGGCGATGACGTAATCCCCCGAGCCATTGGCCGCGACCGATCCGGTTCGCCCCAACCCGATGATCGCACGGCTGGCAAGGCGGCGAAGGTTTCGGTCCGAAAGGGGGGCATCGGTAGCGACGACAATCATGATGGACCCGCGCGCGCCCTGGGTATCGGCCGATGCCTTCACCCCTCCGCGTCCCAGCCTGCGGCCCACCGGCACCCCGAGAATCTGGAGGTCACCGCCGAAATTCGATTGCACCAGGACCCCCACCCTCCACCCACTGTCGGGCGAGGCGGTCAAGCGGGACGAGGTTCCGATCCCACCCTTCCACCCGAATGCGATGGTGCCGGTTCCGGCGCCCACGCTGCCCTCAGCCACCGGACCCGACCTGGCCTGGATGAGCGCGGCACGCACGTCACCCGGGGCGAGGGGACGGCTGCGAATGGCGTTCAGCACGTAGCCGTCGTTGGTCTCCCCCACGACTGGATTGATGGAGCGGACCGCTTCCATGCCGGGGAGCTCGAGCAGGTAGGCTGCCATGGCATCCGCGGCCTTCCACACGCACAAGGTGCAGGTCAACAGGACCGGCGTCTCCAGCTCGCCGAGCTCGGCGACCTGGGTGATGCCCAGCAGCTTGCCGAATCCGTTGCCCACGTGGATGGCTGCGGGTACCCGGTCGAAGAAGGTGTTGCCCGGGTGGGGAAGAATGGCGGTCACGCCGGTCCGGACTGAGTCGCCCTGTACCACGGTCGTCTGTCCCACGAGGACACCGGCCACATCGGTGATCGCGTTCAGCGGGCCGGGTCGCAGGACGCCGGGGGCGATGCCCAGCTCCCGGGCCCGGAGCCGCTGTTGGGCACCGGCCGGCGCAGCCAACACGGCAGTGAGGATCGCGGCCATGATCGCGCGCCCCGGAAGCATCGGTCTCCTATGCCGCAGGCTCGGGCCCTGCCAGTGCCAGCTCCAGCCGGTCGATCAATTCGGCCTGGGCGGGATTGATCTTCTCCCGGGCAGCCTGCGCAGCGAACCACGCGCAACGGTCCACTTCGGGGAAGCTGAGCAAGTGACCAGAGCCTCGGGGCCACTCGGTCTGGGTGGTGTTGCTGGTGACCCGCGCCGGATCCGCCTCACCCTCCCAGGCCCAGGCGTGCACCATTTTCCCTGCTTTCTGCCGGATACTGCCCAGCGAAAGGAATGGCCCAACTGGATGGATACCGGTCTCCTCCTCGAACTCCCGGCAGGCAGCCGCCAAGATGTCTTCGCCTGGCTCGGCGACGCCTTTCGGGATCGTCCACGCACCGGCGTCCCGATGGTGCCAGAAAGGACCGCCGGGGTGAGCCAGGAAGACCTCGAGCTTACCCGGAGCGCGGCGATACAGGAGCAATCCCGCACTTGGCCTGGAGGACTTCACCATCGGTGGGGAGGTCTATCGGTCGGCCCGAAGGGCGCAGAAGTAACCGGCCGGATCAGGCAGGACCCGATCAGTTCCGGGCTCCGTTCGTATGGCTAACCCAGGGTCGGCCCGCCACCAACCCCAGAATCCCTCGGGGGCCACTGCCGTAATCGTAAGGATGTGGACCAGCCCATCGGGACGACCCGCCTGGCCCAGGCTGAGATGCTGTCCAGTGAGCACTGCGCCAGGGCGCCCCGGGTCGTGAGACCCAACCGCGGTACGCCACTCCGGATCGCCGCTGGGGAGATCGAGCCAGCCGATCAGGTCCCGCACGGCGCCCCCCACCGCCCCGGCCTTGGTGGCGGAGTCCATGGCTTCAAGGTGAAGCCGCCCCGAGGTGATGGCGCCGCTCCGCGGCTGGCTCTGGACCTGAATCAGCTCGTAGTCGCCAGCGAGAAGCGCCGGATGCAGGGCGATCGGGTGCATCGCCGTTGGAGGCACAGCGGGTCCACATCGGGCCGGCCCGGGCGCAGGGGTGGCGGCGCGCTGACAGGCAGTCAGGATCAGAAGGATGACTGAGAAGCTTACGAGCCGCAAAGTCACGCCGGGTGGCGAGTTGAGTTCGATCGTCGCGGTTTGTCTGGGGGTGGAACGGAACCTCTCGGCACGAACGTACGTTCGATTTCTGAATGTGGCAACCGTGTGTCACCCATTCGGATCACCCGGTGTTCCGCAGCGTCCTCAACGGTAGTAGGCTTAGGGCGAACCCCTAGACCGGGCATGCTCATGACCTCGCGACACCTCCATCGCCGTCAGTCGACCCCAGTCCGGTCCGCCGGCAGTTCCGAGACCGGGCCAGAGCCTGCCCAACGATGTCCTGTGCCAGACCTGCAGCCGGGTCGGCGATCGTCGGCATCGTCTTCGCCTCGCTGTGGGCCTTCACCATCTTCATGAACACCGTGGTGGCACGGTGGTTCGGTGAGATGGCGTTCATGCGGGAGCTCTGGCCTTTCCCCGGACACCTGGTTGCGGCGATAGGGATCGTCAGCTCCCTCGCCATGACCGTGCTGGCCCGGCGCCTGAGCGGCAAGCCCATACTGGTGGACGTGGGGTCCGGTTATCTGGTGCTCCAGTGTCTGCTGGTGTCCATCCTCAGCCAGTGGGCGCCGGTGCCGATCAGCCCCCGGGTCTCCTGGGTCTGCATCCCAATCCTGTTCTATCCGGCAATCGTACCCAACACTCCGAAGAAGACGCTGGTGACGTCGCTCCTGGCGGCGTCCACCGAGCCCTTCGCGCTTTTCCTCCTCAGTCAGCTGCGCGGAGGTCCAGGTCCATCTCAGCACGCTTCTATTTGCTCTGGGACTTTCTGCCCAACTACATCTGTGCCTTCCTGGTCGTCATCCCGGTGAAGATCATCCACGGGCTGGGCCAACAGGTGAGGCGGGCTCGTGAGCTGGGGAGCTACCGGCTCGAAGAGCCGCTCGGCAAGGGCGGTATGGGAGAGGTGTTCCGGGCCACCCACCAGATGCTGGCCCGCCCGGCGGCCGTCAAGTTGATCCGCTCCGGAGATCCTCGGCTCCAGCTCTCCGGCCGCCGCCCGGGTGATCGTGGAGCGCTTCCGCCGTGAGGCGGAGGCGGCCGCGTCGCTCCGGTCGCCGCACACCATCAGCCTCTACGATTTCGGGGTTGCCAACGACGGAACCTTCTTCCTGGTCATGGAGCTGCTGGACGGTCTCGACCTGGAAACGCTGGTAGAGCGGTTCGGCCCGCTTCCACCCGAGCGGGTGGTCCACCTCCTGCGCCAGGCGTGCGCGTCGCTGGAGGAGGCGCACGCGCGGGGGCTGGTCCACCGCGACATCAAGCCATCCAATATTTTCACCTGCCGGCTGGGCCTCGACGGTGGACTTCGTGAAGGTGCTGGACTTCGGCCTGGTGAAGGCAGTGGGCGAGGGCGGCCGCGAGGCGACCCTGCTGACGGCACCGGACAGCACCACCGGCACGCCGGCCTACATCGCGCCGGAGGTGGTGCGGGGCGACCGGGTGCGCCGATCACCGGGTGGACATCTACACCCTGGGCTGCGTGGGTTACTGGCTGCTGACCGGGCGCCTGGTGTTCCAGGCACCCAACGCCATCCAGCTCATGTACCAGCACGCCAACACGCCACCGGTCCCGCCGTCACAGCGGAGCGAGATGGAGATCCCGCCCGAGCTGGACCGCGTCATCCTCGCCTGCCTGGCCAAGCATCCCGAGGATCGGCCCCAGACCGCTGCCGAGCTGTCGCGCCGGCTGCTCGACCTCGGTTCCGGCTGCCTGGACGCGAGGAGCAGGCGCATCGCTGGTGGGACCGGCACCATCCCGAGTCCGCCCGGCTGCGAGCCAACCGAGTCGGAGCAAGCGGATGCTGACCAAGACCATGGAAGCGGCGTGGGAGCCGGTGGAGACACCCGCGTCCGCCGGTTGGCGCGGGAACGCCGTGAGCGCCAGGGTGATCGTGGCGGATCACGATGACGGTAAGACCGGAGCTGCCGCCGCGCGGTCTGACCGGCGACCGGCCGCTGGATCGCGCGCTCCGAGCCTGTTCGCCGACGTCCGACCGGGAGAAGCGGGCCACCGCGCTGCTCCTGGCCCTCAACGTTTTTCTGCTGCTCGCCGCCTACTACTGCATCAGGCCGGTTCGAGAAGCGCTGATCCTGTCCAGGCGAGGGTGCCGAAGCTGAAGTCGTACGCTCGCGCCGGGCCAGGCGATGCTGCTCCTCGGCCTGGTGCCCGCCTACGGCGCTTCTGGCCGACCGGCTGCCGCGCCGCGGGCTGCTCAACGCCGTGACCGCGTTCTTCGTGCGTCTGCCTGGTGGCCTTCTATGGGCTCACCCGGGCCGAGTGTGCCGGTCGGCGTCATCTTCTTCCTCTGGGTCGGCATCTTCAACCTGATGATCGTGGCGCAGTTCTGGTCGTTCGCCAACGATCTGTACACCAAGGAGCAGGGCGAGCGGCTGTTTGCCATCGTGGCCGTCGGCGCGTCGCTCGGCGCCGTGCTCGGGAGCATCCTCGCCGGCTAGCTCATTCCGCTGTTCGGCGTGCCGCAACGCTGCTGGTTGCCGCCGGGCTGCTCGGCGCTGGCCGTCGTCGATCAGCAACGTGGTGGATGCCCGCGAGCGGGCCCGGCACGAGACCCACCTTCCGCTCCAGCTGACCACGGCCGAGCTCCCCGCCGCCACCGGCGAATACCAGATCCAGACCATCGAGGACGCGAAGAAGCTCACGGTCTCGCTTCCCGGCGTCGGCCCCGCGAGCCGCCGGGGCACCTTCCGCCTGGTGTTCGGCAACCGCTATCTGCTGCTCATCGCGCTTGCTGATGCTGATCGTCAATTGGGTGAACACCACCGGTGAGTACATCCTGGGCCGCACGGTGGCGGATGCAGCAGAGGCGGCGGTGGCCGCCGGGACCGCCGGCGGGCTTTCGGAGTCGCGAGTACATCGGCCGGTTCTACTCCGAGTTCTTTCTCGTCGTCAGCGTGGTCGGCGCTGCTGCTGCAGCTCTTCGTGGTCTCCCGGCTCATCAAGTATCGTCGGTGTGAGGGTCGGCGTGCTGGTGCTGCCGGTGCATCGCGTTTACCGGTTACGCGGTGCTGGCCTTCGCACCGCTTCTCGCCCTGGTCCGGCGGTCAAGATCGCCGAGAACGCCACCGACTACTCGATTCAGAACACCGTGCGCAACGTTCTGTTTCTGCCCACCAGCCGGGACGAGAAGTACAAGGCCAAGCAGGCCATCGACTCCTTCTTCTGGCGCGCCGGAGACGTGCTGTCCGCGGCGCTCGTCTTCGTGGGCGTCACCATGCTCGGGTTGGGGACGACGGGGTTTGCCCGGGTGAATCTGGTGCTCGCCGGGATCTGGCTGCTGCTCGCGTTCGCCGTCGGACGTGAGTACACCCGCAGATCGAAGGCGCTACGAGAGCGACCGCAGCCGTCCGGTGACCCGCAGATCGAGCGTATGGGCGCGCCGCGAGCGCTGCCGGCGCGCTCGCCTGTGCCGGGCACCGCCCACGCCGCCTCAGCCCCGGTGCCGGCAGCTGCCGGCCCGAGGAAGTCGTCACGAGCGTCTATCTCATCGGCGATGCCGGGAAGCCCGATTCGACCGGCGAGCCGGTGCTGGAGGCCTTGCGCGCAGGATATCGGCTCACCGCAGATCTGCAACGCGTGGTCGTCTTTCTGGGCGACAACGCCTATCCCCGGGGGCTTCCGGCGCCCGGCCGGCCCGGACGGCGCGAGGCCGAGCGGAACCTCGCGGCGCAGGTCGAGGTCATCACAGCACCGGCGCCACGCGGCTTCTTCGTTCCCGGGAAACCACGACTGGGCCAAGCACGGCGAGGATGGCTGGGACGCGATCAGGCGGCAGGAGGCGTTCATCGATTCGGTCGGCGGCGGGGCAGCATGCTGCTTCGGCCGCGCGGGGGTTGCCCGGGCCCGGCGTGGTGGACATCGGGCCGCGTCTGCGGCTCGTTCTGCTCGATACCCAGTGGTGGCTGCATCCCGGGTCCAAGCCCAGAGCATCCGGACTCCAGCTGCGCAGCCGACTCCGAACCGGAGATCGTCGATTCCCTGCGGGCTGCGCTGACCGGGGCCCCGGACCGGCTGGTGGTCGTCGCCGAGCACCATCCGCTGCTGTCGGGCGGAGTTCACGGCGGGCACTTCGGCCTGGAAGGATCACATCTTTCCCGCTGCGGACATCAAGCCATGGCTCTGGATACCGTTGCCCTGCTCGGTTCCCTCTATCCGGCGGCGCGGCAGCAGGGTATTTCCAGCCAGGACATGCGCTCCCGGGCATACCGGCACCTGATCGCCGCGTTCCGCCGGGCGTTCGTGCGGCTCCGCCTGCGCTGAACGCGGCCGGGCACGAGCACAACCTGCAGGTGCATCAAGGCGGTCCGCCCGGCTGCAGCTGGTGAGCGGCACGGGCATCTACGGTCACAGCGGCGAGCACGGTCCGTATTCGGGGCACCTTGTTCGCCAGGAAGGCGAGCGGCTTTGCCCGGCTGGACATACCCCGGCGTGGGGCGAGCCCGGCTGGCGGTGCTGGAGGTGGATGCCGACGGGCGGCAGTCGGGAGGTCTTTTCGACATGGGTAGAGTGAGGCGTCATGAAGTACCACGAGAGAGCTGTTGCTCGGAATTGGGCTGTGCGCCTCCGGGGTGACGCTGCTCGCAGGCGCAGACAGCCGGAGACCGCGTCCGCAGACACGGGTTGCCCAGTGCTGCCGGGCCGCGCTACAAGGCCAGCGGACTGCACCGCTTTCTCTTCGGAAAGGAGTACCGCTCGCTCTGGTCCACGCCCATTTCGGTGCCGGTGCTCGACCTTCGGAGCCTTTGCCGGCGGCCTGAAGCCGGTGTCGAAGGGAGGAGGACAGCAGACGAAGTCGCTGCTGCTGCAGGCGCGGGATGGCCGTGAGTTCTTCTTCCGCTCGGTGGACAAGGATCCGTCCGCCACCTTGCCCGCCGAGCTGCGCCCCACGGTAGCGGGAGACGTGGTCCGCGACCAGACCAGCTCGGCACTGCCTACCGCACCGCTCGTCGTGGGCCCGCTGCTCGAGGCGGCAGGTATTCCCCACGGCAGCTCTCGCCTGTACGTGCTCCCGGATGATCCGCTTCTGGGAGAGTTTCGGACCGAGTTTGCGGGGCTGATGGGCTTTCTGGAGGAGCGGGTTGGCGGCTCCCGGCCGGTCCCGGCTCATTGGGAGGGAGCAAGGAGATCATCAATTCCGACTCGCTGATCGCGCGGATCAGCTCGAAGCCCGAAGGATCGGGTAGAGGCGTCGGCCTTTCTCACCGCGCGGCTGTTCGATCTGCTGATCGGCGACTGGGACCGGCACGCCGGGCAGTGGAGCTGGGCCAGGTTTGGCGATGCGGTCTCCCCGCCGCTGGGTTCCCATTCCGCAGGACCGGGATCAGGCATTCGCCAAGTATGACGGCGTGCTCCTGAGCATCGCGCGCCAGACCGCACCCCAGCTGACGAATTTCGGCACCGGGTTATCCCTACATGCCTGGCGCGACCTGGAACGGACGCGATCTCGACCGCCGGCTGCTGGTCGAGCTCGACTGGCCGGTGTGGGAATCGACCGCGACTCAAGCTCCAGTCGGCGCTCACCGATGCGGTGATCGACGATGCGGTGCGAGCACTGCCGCCCGAGCACTACGCGCTGAAGGGGGCCAGCCTTGCAGCGGCGCTTCGCGCTCGCGGCGCGATCATCTCCTCGAAGCCGCTCGCGACTACTACAACCTCCTGGCAAAGCAGGTGGACGTCCACGGCACTGATGGGGCCGACGAGGCCAGCGTGACCCGCGAGCCGGACGGCGCCGTGGAGCTGACGCTCTCGCGGCTGGGGCCGGCGCGGGCAACGAGCCCTACTTCCAGCGCCGATTCGATCCCAGAACCACGCGACGAGGTGCGACTCTTCCTCGATGGCGGCGATGACCGCGCCGTCGTGCGGGGCGACGGCAAGGGACCCTCTGGTCCGAATCATCGGCGGAGACGGGCAGGACCAGCTGGTGGACTCCACGCGCGGCGGTCGCGAGCGGTTCTACGATGACCCGCAGGCGCCGGCCGGACGCAGGGCTCAGAGACCAAGGTCGACCGCCGCCCCTATACCGCGCCCCGAAAGAATCCCGACGGCGGTGCCGGCAGCGGGACTGGGGCAAGCGCTGGACCGCGAGCACCTGCGCTGAGCTTCGGCCCCGACATCGGGGTGCTGCTCGGCGGAGGCCGAACACTGACGACATATGGCTTCCGCAAGAATCCCTATGCCAGCCGGCACCAGTTCCGCGCCGCGTTTGCGACCGGGCCCAAGAGCTACCGGCTCGACTATCGGGGCGAGTTCCGGCGAGAAAACTCAGGCAGCTACGCGGACCTGTTCGTCTCGAGCCTCCGGCATCGACGTGATCAGCTTCCAGTGGATTTGGCAACGAGATCGCGGCCCCGGGCGACAACGAGTTCTACCGGGTGACCCAGGACGCGTTCGGGCTCCAGCCCTCGCTGGTCTTTGCACTGGGCAGCCGAGAGCCGGCCTTCGAATCGGTCCCGTCCTCAAGTACGTCTCGACCGACGAACGGCCCGGACCGGTTTCTGGCCATCGCTCGGCAACCTGTACGGCACCGGAAACTTCGGCGAGGTCGGCGGTGGGCTCACCTTGCGCTACGACAGCCGGGACCGTGCCAGCTGTGGCACGAAAGGGACTCTTGCTCGAGCTGGGTGGCAGCGTCTATCCGGCCATCTGGGACGTGGACAGCACCTTCGGCGAAGTTCACGGTGAGGTGGCCACGTATCTCTCGGCTCGCGCGCCGCTGGACCCCACGCTCGCTCTTCGGGTGGGCGGGCGGAAGCTCTGGGGCCGCTATCCCTTACTTCGAGGCGGCATTCATCGGCGGCGCCTCGACCGTTCGGCTTGGGCGGGTGAACCGCTACGCCGGCGACGCTTCGGCCTACGGATCCACCGAGCTGCGGCTGTCGTCTGCCAAGGTGACGCTGATCTTGCCGGCCACTTTCGGGGTATTTGGTTTGGCCGACGTGGGTCGGGTCTTCCTCGAGGGCGAGTCTTCCGACACCTGGCACGCCGCTGCGGGCGGCGGAGTGTGGCTCTCGTATCTCGAACGGGCATACACCCTGTCTCTCGCGATCGCCAAGAGCGACGAGCGGACCGGGATCTACGCGCAGGCCGGATTTGGGTTCTGATGCGCTCAGGCTAAGCTGAGCGGTGACGATCAAGAAGTTCCTTTCCACCGCCGACGGGCCCGCTGTGGTGGCCGCGGCAGCGGCCGGCACGGTCATGATCGCGTTCCAGATCGCCGGCAAGGCGACCCGGGACGCGCTCTTCCTCTCCAGCTTCGGCGTGGCCGCATTGCCGCCGATGGTGATCGCGGCAGCGGTAGTCTCGGCAGTGGTATCGGTTGCTGCTGGCGCGGGTCATGGCGCGGAGCCGTCCCGGCCGGCTGGTCCCCCGCCTGTTCGCGCTGAGTGCGCTGCTCCTCCTGGCCGAATGGGCGCTCGCCCTTCAGGCCCGCCGCCCGGCCGCCGCATTCTCTGTATCTCCACTTCACCGGCGCTTGGCGCCCTGCTGGTCTCGCGGCTTCTGGGCCATCGTCAACGAGCGCTTCGATCCGCGCACGGCCCGCCGCACCATCGGCCACATCACCGCGGGAGGCTCGCTCGGCGGGCTGCTCGGCGGGCTCTTGCCCGAGCGCGTCGGTGCGACTGCTGTCCCTCACCGCCATGCTTCCGATCCTCGCGGCGCTGCACCTGCTTTGCCGCCGCGCTGGTCCTCGGCGTGGAGCACGGCGCCACGCACGCGACGCTCGCGGACAGGAGCCGTATCTCGGCGACGAGCCGGAGCCCGGGGCCGCGCGAATCCTGCGAGCGTCGCCCTATCTCCTCGGACTTGCCCTGCTGGTGACGCTGACCTCCGCAGCCGAGGGTGTGCTGGACTACGTGTTCAAGGCGCGGGCGGCAGCGGCCACCGCATCGGGCGAGGAGCTGCTCCGCCTCTTCGCGGTCTTCTACACGGTCACCGCGCTGCTGGGCATTTCCATTCAGGTCACCACCCTCCGGAGAGCTGCTCGACCGGCTGGGCATCGCGCGCAGCGCGGCGCTGCTGCCGGCCGGTGTCTCGGTCGGGGCCGTGGGTGCCTTCCTCATTCCCGGCCTCATCCCGATACTGCTGGCGCGAGGGGCCGAGGTGGTGCTCCGGAGCTCGCTCTTCCGGGCCGCGTACGAGCTCCTGTTCACCCCGGTAGCTCCTCGGGAGAAGCGGGCCACCAAGCTGCTCATCGATGTCGGGGCCGCCCGTATGGGCGACGTCACCGGGGGCGCCATCATCGCGGCGACGATGGTCGCTCGCCGGCGCGGCGGCCGGGAAGGTTCTCCTCGGCGTCACCGTGGCGCTCTCCCTGGGTGCCCTGGCGGTGGCCCGCCGACTCCACCTGGGTTACGTGGCGGCACTGGAGGGGAGTCTGCAGCGCCGGGCCGGGGAGGTCCCCGACCCACTCCAGGACGAAGGATCGGCACTGCTCCAGACGGTCGGCGGGTTCGATCTCAGCGGAATCCGGCAGCGGCCGCGTGTTCGCGTCCTGTCTCTGCGGGCTTCCCCGCGGCGAAGCCTGCCCCAGCGCCGTCACCCAGCCGACCTCGGCATCCTCACTCCGGCGAGCGTTCACCGGCGGGAATGCGGAAGACATTCAGCGCGCCCTGGCGACCCAACCGATTACTCCCGGACCTGATCGAGCCTGCGATCGAGCTGCTGGCCTGGGACGAGGTAGCGCCGCAGGCCATCCGGGCGCTCCGGACGGTGGCACGGACCGAGACCGCCATCTTCGTGCGTCACCTGCTGGATCCAGCCGGAGGATTTTGCCATCCGGCGGCGGCTGGTGACGGTACTGGCCGCTTCACGCAGCCCGGCCAGGCCTTCGAGGGGTTGTTCGAGGCGATGGGCGACCGGCGGTTCGAGGTTCGCTTCCGGGCGGCCCGGGCGCTGAGCTATCTGGCAGGGGAGATCCCCGGGCTCCAGATCGATCGAGATCGGGTGTTCGATGTGGTGATGCGGGAGATGGCGGTGGAGCGCGGCATCTGGGAGACCCGCCAGCTCATCGATCTGCCGGATGACGACTCCTCGCCGATGGAAGCAGAGGTGCTGCGAGGACGAGCCAGCCGCAGCCTGGAGCACCTGTTCACGCTGCTCTCCCTGGTGCTGCCGCCTGATACCGTTCGGCTCGCCTTCCACAGCCTTGCACACCGACGATCGGTACCTCCGCGGCACCGCGCTCGAGTATCTGGAGACCGTACTGCCAGAGCCGGTCTGGCAGAAGCTCCGGCCGTTCCTCAACGAAGGAGAGGTTCGGCCGGCGCGTCCGGGACGGAGCTCCGGCCAGGCGATGCGGGAGCTGCTGGCGTCACAGGAGTCGATCGTCATGGCGCTGGCAGACCTCCGGCGACGCGAAGGCAAGTAACGGTGCAGATTGACGGTTGGTAATACCCTCTGGTGCACACCCCTCGTCATATTCCATGTACTCTTGCCAGCGCGCGGTCCAGCACGTCCAGGGCGAAGTCGGCGTCTTCCGCCGTGATGCAGAGTGGCGGCTTGATCCGAAGCACGTTGCCGTCGAGCCCTCCCTTCCCGATCAGCACTCCCATCTCGCGGGCCGCCTCGAGCACCTCCAGCGTTTGCGCGGTTGCGGGTGCGCGGGTCGCGCGATCAGTCACCAGCTCCAGGCCCAGCATCAGGCCCAACCCCCGCACCCCGCCCACCAGCGGGTGGCGCTCCTCGAGCCGCCGCAATCCCCGGAGAAGCCGGCCCCCAACCCGCTTCGCGTTCTCCTGCAATCCGTCCCGGTCGATCACGTCCAACACCGCCAACCCCGCCGCCATGGACACCGGGTTGCCACCAAAGGTGTTGAAGTGGATCCGGCTGGTAAGCGCCTCAGCCACCTCTCTTCGGGTGCGTGACCGCGGCCAGCGGAGCCCCGTTACCGATGCCCTTGGCCATGGTCACGATGTCCGGAGTCACGCCGTAGTTCTGGAAGCCCCAGTAATTCTCGCCGGTTCGGCCGAAGCCGGTCTGCACCTCATCGGCAATGCAGAGCCCGCCGTGTTCCCGGACAATGGCGTAAGCCTCACGGAAATAGTTCAGCGCTCCGCGGGTCACCCCACCCACGCCCTGGATCGGCTCGGCGATGAAGCCGGCGATCTTCCCGGGCGTCGAATAGCGAATCAGCTCGCGGATATCGGCGGCGCTTCTCGACCCGATCTCCTCCGCCGTGCCGGTGAACGGACTCAGCGCCGGATCGGGGCAGTGCGCGTGATGCACTCCCGGCTGCGCCTGAACGGGATACTTCCAGGTGTGATGTGACGTCAGTGCGACCGAGCTGGGTGAGCCACCGTGATACGCGTTCCTCAAGGCGATCACGTCCTGATTCCCGGTGAAGAGCCGGGCCATCGTGACCGCCAGGTCGTTGGCCTCGCTGCCGCTGTTGACGAAGTAGGTCACCTCCAGGCCGGGGGGCATCTTCGCGGCGAGCTTCCGCGCCATCAGTGACAGGTTGGGGTGCAGATAGATCGTGCTGCTGTGTTGCAGCGTGGCCGTCTGCTCCTGGACCCGGCGCACGACCTCGGGATGGCAATGCCCGCACGACACCGTCGCGATGCCGGCAAACAGGTCGAGGTAGCGCCGGCCGGTCTCGTCGAAGACATACTGCATCTTCCCCTCGACGATCATCAGCGGGTCGCGGTACAACGTAAAAACGGCGGGATTGACGTGCTGGCGGCGGAGCGCGAGCACCTCGTCCCGTGAGGGGCCATGGTACGGGCGCGGCGTGTACTCAAACGGCGGCATCGTCAGCGACTGCGGCATCACATCTGTCATTGGTAGGCCTATCCTCAATTGCTATTACCTGCGACTTAGCGTGGCTGCAGGCATGCATTGCAGATCGAGACTGAATAACACGATTGCTGTTGCTTTTTATACTCCTAGGACATCCAGTTGGTCCCCGCTTCGCGATTCCACTTGGTGGTGGTCTTCTTGGCCTTGGTCCAAAACTCGATCGAGCCCCTTCCGGTGATGTCGCCCACGCCGAACTTCGACTCGTTCCACCCGCCGAACGAGAATGGCTCCCGCGGCACCGGTACCCCCACGTTCACGCCCACCATGCCGGCGCTGGCGCGGTCGGTCACGTACCGCGCTAGGCCCCCACTCTCGGTAAAGACCGAAGCGGCGTTGCCGTAGGGGGAGGCGTTCTCGATCGCGAGAGCCCGGTCCACGTCCCCGGCCCGGACGATCGACAGGACCGGACCGAAGACCTCCTCCTGCGCGACCTTCATCTCGGGCCGCACGTGGTCGAGGATCGTGGGTCCCACCCAGAAGCCGCCCTCACGCCCCCGTACGCTGGCACCTCGGCCGTCGAGCAGGACCGTGGCGCCGGCGGCTTCCGCCTCTCCGATATACCGCTCGATCCGCTGCTTGGCCTCGAGCGAGATGACGGGGCCCAGATTTTTCCCGGGAACAACGCCTCGCGCGTGCTCCACCAGCCGACCCACGATGTGATCGGTGTCCGAAATGGCAAGCATCACCGACGCGGCCATGCAGCGCTGCCCGGTACAGCCCGACATGGATGCGATGATGTTAGTCGAGGTCATGTCGGGGTTGGCATCGGGGAGCACGAACAGGTGATTCTTGGCACCGCCCAGGGCGAGGACCCGCTTCAGGTTTCCGGTGCCGCGGCGGTAGACCAGCTTTGCGACTCGGGTAGAGCCAACAAAGGTGATCGCCGCGATAGCCGGAATGGTCGCAGATGGCTTCGACGACGTCCTGCCCGCCGTGTACCACGCTGAACACCCCCGCTGGGAGCCCAGCCTCGGCCAGCAGCTCCGCGATGCGGCCCGCGCTGAGCGGCACCAGCTCGGATGGCTTCAGGATCATGCAGTTGCCCAGCGCGATCGCGTTGGGGATGGTCCAATGTGGGACCATGCTGGGGAAGTTGAAGGGGACAATCGAGGCCACCACGCCGATCGGGTGCCGATCGGTGCGACACTCGACCCCCCGGCTCACCTCGAGCACCTCGCCGGTTACGATCTGGGGCAGCGAGCAGGCGAACTCGGTCAGCTCGATCGCCTTGAGCACCTCGGCCTCCGCCTCGCTCCGGATCTTCCCGTGCTCTTCGCTGATCAGCCTAGCGAGCTCATCGCGGTGCTGCTCCAGCAGCGCCCGATAACGATAGAACACCTGCACCCGCTCCTTGATCGGGGTGGTGGACCAGGCGGGAAAGGCGGCGGCCGCAGCGCGCACGGCGGCGTCGAGGTCCTCCGCCGAGGAGAGCGGCACACGGGACAAGAGGCTCCCGTCGCCCGGGTTGACGACATCGAGCAGCCGAGCGCCGCCGGGCGTGAGCCGGCCACCGATGAAGTTCTGGACCGTGGAATACTTGGGAGATCCGAGTGCAGGCGCGGGGGTCAAGCTGGAAGTCATGCCCTCTAGTATATAGCCGTTTCCAGTTATGCAACCATCAGATCCCGCCTTCAGCGTCAGGAAGGTCGGGAAGCGGCACTCCGCGGGGAGTGAGTCCCTGATCGTCGACGCAGTACACCCCTTTCCCAACGCTGGCAATTCCGCAGGTGCCCCCGGCGCCGCGCTCGAAGGGAAACTCTCCCGGATCCGCCGAAATGAAGCGTAGGCCTTGAATCACTGGAACGGGCTCGATCTGGACGTTGTCATTGCCCAAGCTGCCCCAGCGGTACAGGACTCGGTCGGACGTGAGCCCGATATTTTCTTCCATGCTCCCGGCCGAGAGCGAGAGAAATTCCAAATCTCCCATGACCGGGACCGGGTCGGGTGAACTTTCTTCAGGAACCCCAGGGAGCCAAACCACTTGGCGCCCCAACAGAAGGCCTGATCCTCCAGCGTGAGTCCACAGGTCCAGTTCCGTCCCATGCTCAAGTCCCTGAACCGGTATCCCGGGGCAACGGACACGGGTGTGGTGTAGAACCCTTCAAGTCGTGGGCCGAGACCGCCACCATCGGTCTCCTGCTCACCCCAGCACCAAAGTGCCGCGAGGTCGGTGAGAGCGCAGAGACGTCGCTGGACCGGTGGCAGCGACAGTGCGCCCAGGCGAGGGTCAGGTCGCCCCTGATAGCAGCATTTGACTTTCGGTCTTTATTCGGGTATCGTGGTCGAGACCCCGGCCGGACCGACATCGTGCCCAGCGCTGACCTAGATCAGAAGATCGACATCCTGATGTCGCTCGCCACCGACGACCGGGAGGGACTTCCCCCCCGGCTGCAGCATACCCAGGACGTGGGGGCGCTCCGCCCCATAAACATCAGGAATCTCCGCCCCGCCCCCGGCATGCGGATGTCGCTGCTTCGTATCCTCATGACCAACGCGTGCAGCTACAACTGCCACTACTGCCCAATGCGGAGGGACCGGCCCATGCCGCGCACCCTGCTCAAACCCGAGGAGCTGGTCCGCATCTTTCTGGGGGCGCATCAGCGAGGCTGGTGTCAGGGGCTATTCATCACCACCGGCATTCCCGGCCGCCCGGTCAAGGTGATGGACGATCTCATCCAAGTGCTCGAGCTGCTGCGGGAGCGGCACCGCTTCGGCGGATACATCCACGTGAAGCTGGTGGCCGGCTCCGAAACGGCGCAGATCGACCGGCTCACCGCGCTCGCCAGCCGAATATCCCTCAACTTCGAGGCCCCCTGCGGCAAGAGTCTGGCGCAGATCGCGCCCGACAAGAATTTCTCGACCACCCTACATGACTTCGAGCGGGTGCGCTCTCTGGTGGTGCTGGAGCGGGAGGCCCGTGCTCACGGCCGCCCCCGCGATCCGCTGCACCCCGGCGGAGCCTCCGGAATGACCATGCAGTTTGTCGTCGGCGCCACGCCCGACACGGACCGCAGCTTGCTGGGTACTGTGAGCGGACTCAAGGCCGCAGGCGGTGTCCATCATCCGCATTTCAGCGCGTTTCGCCCCATCAGCAATACCCCGATGGAAAACGTGCAGGCCACACCGGCCCTGCGCGAACACCGCCTGTACCAGGCGGCTCACCTCCTGCAGAGCTACGGGTTTGCCCCGGAGGAAGTGGTGTACGCTCCCGATGGCAATCTTCCCCTGGCCCTCGACCCGAAATGCGCCTGGGCGTTGGCCCACCCGGAACTGTTTCCCATCGAGGT
This sequence comes from uncultured Gemmatimonadales bacterium, assembly GCA_963846435.1. Taxonomy (GTDB): domain Bacteria; phylum Gemmatimonadota; class Gemmatimonadetes; order Gemmatimonadales; family GWC2-71-9; genus CAVVWJ01. The sequence continues at coordinate 355,288 of CAWJVX010000003.1, forward strand.
CCAGCGAGCGTCCCGCGAAGAGCTGGTGCGTGTGCCAGGCATCGGACCCCTGACGAGTCGGCGGATCGTAGAGCAGCGCGCCACCGTCTCGCTCAGAGGTCTTTCCGATCTCAGGAAATTAGGGGTGGTGACCACACGGGCCGGCGGGTTCCTCACCCTGCACGGGCGCCGGCTCCAGACCAGCCGGTGGACCGAACAGTTGGGGTTCTGGGCCCCGGAGGACGATGTGGGCACCCATCACGTGGTCTACCAGGTGAGCCCCGGGACGTTCCGCTAGAGCGGTCCGGGTTACAACCCTCGTCCCCCCTCCGCCATCCAATGTCCGGATGCCCTCACCCAGGCATCCTCGACCATGCCCGGATTTCGGAGAATCCAAATGAACTCAGCACGACCCTCCCCGGCCTTTCCGGCGGCGTTCGTCCTCCTGCTTTCGCTTACCAGCTGGATACCCGCCTACGGCCAGGCTCATCGGGAGGACTACGATGATACCGATCCCTGGATCGGGGTGAGACCGGAGACCCGCGGGCCCGACTCGGCCGCCGTGGCCGGCTTCATTGGTGCCCTGGCGACCAGCGACCCCGTCGTCTGCCAATTCGCGGTGATGTCCATCGGAAACTACTGGAATCACGGCGACGACGAGTTTCCCACCGGCAACCTGAAGGATGAGGAAACCCAGGAGACACGGCGCCAGACCCTGAGCCGGCCGGTGTCGGATCCGGCGGCGATTGCCCTCCTGATTCAATCGCTGGGAAGCACCCAGCCTTGCGTGCGCCGCGCCGCCGCCCGCATGCTGGGCCGCGGCAGGGTGCCGGAGCCGGTGCGCCAACTGAGGTTTGCGCTTCGGACCGGCGACTCACGGGTACGCGAGGCTGCTGCGCTGGGGCTCGGGGAGGCCGAGGACCCCGGCGCATTCCACGATCTGGCCCGCGCGCTAAACGATAAGGATGTGGCCGTTGTCAGGATGGCAGCGTATGCCCTGGGCGAGTTGGAGGACGCCAGGGCGGTCAAGCCGCTGGGGGGCCTGCTCCGCGCCGATGATCCCGATACCCGGGCCACTGCCGCGGTTGCGCTGGGAGAGATCGAGGACATCAGGGCGACCGATCGCCTCAGCCCGCTGGTACGAGATCGGGAGACCCGGGTGCGCCTGGCCGCGGTCAACGCGCTGGGCGAGATCGAGGACCATAGGGCTACTGGAGCCCTGGTCGATGCTCTGCGGGACAAGGATGTGAGAGTTCGCCGGGCGGCGGCGGAGGCGCTGGGGGAAGTGGAGAATCCGGGTGCCGCAGGCCCACTGGCCCAGGCGATGGAAGACGGCGACCTGGTGGTGAGGCGGCTGGCGGCTCAAGCGCTGGGCGAGCTGGACAACCTCGAGCGGGCCCCCGCCCGCCTGGTAGCGGCGTTAACTGATCCCGACCCCGAGCTGAGGGTCATCGCGGCGATGTCGCTGGGCGAGATCGGAGACTCCACTGCGGTCCCGGCGCTGACGAAGGCTTACGTCGGCGCCGAGCCGCGGTTCCGCTATGCCATCGTCAAGGCGCTGGCGGAGACCGACGACCGCCGGGGGGACGCGGTGCTCGCCCTGGCGGCCACAGACAAGGACCAGGCCATCCGCCACACGGCAGCCGAGGCGTTAAAGGACCGGCACGAGGACGATGACGACGAATGACCTAGTCGGCCGACGGCCAGGTGCCGCCCAGCGCCTTGTATAGGGCGGCGTACGCGGTCGCCGCCTCCGTCCGGCTCTGGGCTAGCTGATCCTGTGCCTCGAGCTGGGTGCGCTCGGCGTCCAGCACCTGAAGGAAATCGGCCACACCGCCGGAGAACCGAAGCCGGGCCAGCTCCGCCGCACGCTCACTCGCCGACGCGGCATCCTGGATCCGTTCGACCCGCGCCCGGGAGGTACGGTAGCGCACCAGCGACACCTCCACCTCCTGCAACGCGAGCAGCACCGTCTGGTTGTACTGCGCTTGCGCCTCCGACTCCCTCGCCCGGGAAACGTCCACCCGCGCCTTCACCCTGCCGAGATTGAGCGCCGGCCAGGAGATGACGGGTCCAACCGCGTACCGGAAGGTGCCTCGATCGCCCAGGGCGTCCAACGCGGATGCGGTGTACCCGGCACTGCCGCCCAGGCTCAAACGGGGGAGGTAGTCTGCCTTGGCTGCCCCGACCAGTGCCCGCTCGACTGCCACCTGCCGCTCTGCCGCCGCCACGTCTGGTCTCCGCCGGACCACGGAATCGGGACTCGCTACCGACACCGATGCGGGGAAGGCCGGCAACGGAACGACCTTGTCCAGCTCGGCGGCAACCGAGGCCGGGGGCCGGCCTACCAGAACGCCGATCTGATACTGGGCCTGGCGTACCCGCGACTCCAGTCCCGGAACCGACGCCAAGGTAAAGCTGAGCTGAGCCTGCGCGCGCTCGGTGTCGAACGCGGTACCCCGCCCTGCGTCCAGCCGCTGGCGGGTCACCAGCAGAGTACGGCGCTGGTTCTCCGCATTCCTCTGGGCCACCGAAAGCTGCTCCTGAGCGCCGCGCAGCTCGAAATACGCTCGGGCCAGCTCCGCGGTGAGGGAAACCTGCACATCGCGGAGATCTTCCCTTGATACCGCCACAAACGCTCCCTGCGCCTGCACGTTCCGGCGTACTCGTCCGAACAGGTCCAGCTCCCAGGACGCGTCAAAGCCGCCGTCCCAGATATCCTGGTCGGGAAATGCCCCGGACCCGATGGGAAAGACCGCGCTCGAGAGCCGCTGCCGGGTGTAGCCGGCTCCGAACGTTACCGTCGGCGCCAGATCGAAGGCCGCTTCACTCCGAGCCGAGCGGGCGCCGCGGACCCGGGCCTCGGCGGCCCGGACGTCGAGGTTGGCCCGAACCGCTTCGTTGAGGAGCCGGGTGAGTGTAGTGTCACGCACGTCCGGCCACTGTAGCGTGTCGGCGACGGCCGTCTGAGTGGCCGGCGCTGGGATGATGGTATCCCGGGTCTCCCGGAAGGCGGCCGGAACCGGAACCTCGGGCGCGCGGTATCCCGGGGCCGAGACGCATCCGGCCAACGCGAGCGACAGCATGATCCCCGCCTTATACATGGTCCGAGTCCTCGTCATGAGCCGGGCTGACCGCGAACTGCCGCGCACGACTCGTCCTCCGTTCGACCAACCCCTGAATTACCACATAGAACACGGGTGTGAGCACCAGACCGAAGAAGGTGACGCCCAGCATTCCGGAGAACACTGCGACGCCCATGGCATGCCGCATTTCGGCCCCCGCGCCGCTGGAGAACACCAGGGGCAGTACGCCCATGATGAAGGCCAAGGACGTCATCAGGATGGGCCGGAGCCGGATCCGGCAGGCCTCCAGCGCCGCTTCCACCCGCGATTTGCCCTGGAGGTGCAGTTCACGAGCAAACTCAACGATCAGGATCGCGTTCTTACACGCCAGCCCGATGAGCACCAGAAAGCCGATCTGGGTGAAGATGTTGTTGTCGCCCTTGGTGAGCCATACGCCGCCGATGGCGCACAGGAGCGACATCGGCACGATGAGGATGACCGCGAGGGGCAGCGACCAGCTCTCGTATTGCGCCGCGAGGACCAGGAAGACGAGCAGGACGCACAGCGGGAAGATGAACACGGCCGTATTGCCGGACAGCTTCTGCTGATAGGTCAGGTCGGTCCACTCATAGCCGATCCCGTTCGGCAGCACATCGCGCATGATGCCTTCGATCGCTGCCTCCGCCTGGCCGGAGCTGTAGCCGGGCGCCGGTCCGCCGTTGATGTCGGCCGACGGATACCCGTTGTACCGGGTGGCCTGATCGGGACCGTGCGACTGTTTCACCGTGACCACCGAGCCGAGCGGGATCATCGCGCCCTCGGCGTTTCGCACCTTGAGCTGCGCGATGTTGTCGGCCGTGGCGCGGAACTGCGCGTCCGCCTGCACCTTCACCTGATAGGTCCGGCCGAACTTGTTGAAGTCGTTCACGTACACCGACCCGAGATAGGCCTGCATGGTCTGAAACAGGTCAGTCAGGACGATTCCTTCCTGCTTCACCTTCTCCCGATCCACCTCGACGTCGAGCTGGGGCACGTTGATGCGGTAGCCGCTGAAGACCCCCGCCAGCTGCGGCGTCTGATAGGCCTTACCGAGGAGCGCCTGGGTCGCGTCGTTGAGCGCCGCCTCACCCAGGCCGGCGCGGTCCTCCAGCTGCAGCTTGAATCCGCCGACCTGGCCGAGGCCGTTCACCGGTGGCGGCGGGAAGACGGCCACGAAGGCGTCCTGGATGCCTCCGAACTTGGCGTTGAGCGCCCCGGCGATGTTAAGGCCGTACTCGTCCTTCCCGTGCCGCTCCTCGAACGGCTTGAGGGTAAAGAAGACGATGCCCGCGTTCGGGGCATTCACGAAGCCGTTGATCGAGAGGCCGGGAAACTGGACCGCGTTCTCGACGCCCGGCTGCTTACTCCCGATCTCCGCCATCTGGCGGATGACCTTCTCGGTGCGATCGAGCGTCGCCGCGTCAGGGAGCTGGGCAAAGGCGACGAGGTACTGCTTGTCCTGCGTCGGCACGAAGCCGCTGCGGCACCTTGTTGAAGCCGAACCAGCGTGAGTGCAAGGAGCCCGGCGTAGACCGCGAGGGCGATGCCGCTCTTCCGCAGCACCCGGCGCACCGCCGTAGCCGTACCTGGCGGAGCCGCGCGCGAACGCCCGGTTGAACGGCCGGAAGAGCCAGCCGAGCCCTCGATCCAGCCAGGCGGGTGAGGCGGTCCGGCGCCGCACCGCGCGGCTTGAGCAGGATCGCGCTGAGCGCCGGCGACAGGGTGAGCGAGTTGATCGCCGAGATGACGGTCGAGAACGCGATCGTCAGCGCGAACTGCCGGTAGAACTCGCCGGTCAGGCCGCTCAGGAACGCCACCGGCACGAACACGGCGCACAGCACCAGCCCGATCGCGACGATCGGCCGGCTGACCTCGTCCATCGCCTTGTGGGCGGCATCGCGCGGCGAGAGCCCGGCCTCGATGTTTCGCTCCACGTTCTCCACCACCACGATCGCGTCGTCCACCACGATGCCGATGGCCAGCACCAGCCCGAATAGCGAGAGGGTGTTGATCGAGAATCCGAATGCCAGCAGAATCGCGAACGTACCCACGATCGACACCGGCACCGCCACGAGGGGAATGATCGAGGCGCGCCAGGTCTGGAGGAACAGCACCACCACCAGCACCACGAGCAGGATCGCCTCGAAGAGCGTCTTGACGACCTCGCGGATCCCGTCCCGCACGTTGACCGTGGGGTCGTAGACGATCCGGTACTCCACCCCCTGCGGGAAATTCTGCTTTCAGCTCGTCCATCGTGGCGCGAACGGTGCTCGAGAGCTGCAGCGCATTCGAGCCCGGCGCCTGGAAGATGCCGATGCCGACGGCTTCCTTCCCGTCCAACATCGAACGGAGCGCGTAGTCGCCCGCGGCCAGTTCGAGCCGGGCCACGTCGCGGAGGCGGGTGATCTCCCCGTCCGCGCCGGTCTTGAGGATGATGTCGCCGAACTCCTCCTCATTGGTCAGGCGGCCGCGCGCATTGATCGTGAGTTGGTAGTCCACCGGCACCGGCATCGGCGGCGCACCGACCACGCCGGCCGCGACCTGGACATTCTGCTCTCGTATGGCGTTCACCACGTCGGTCGCGGCCAGGCCGCGGGCGGCGACCTTACCCGGGTCGAGCCATACCCGCATCGAATAGTCACCGCCGCCGAAGACCTGGACCTGGCCGATGCCCGGGATCCGCGCCAGGACGTCCTTGACCTGGAGCAGGCCGTAATTCCGGAGGTAGGTGATATCGTACCGGTTGTCCGGCGAGAGGAGGTGCACCACCATGATGAAGTTGGGCGAGCTCTTGACCGTCGTGACGCCGAGCTGGCGCACCTCATCCGGCAGGCGCGGCAGGGCCTGGCTCACCCGGTTCTGCACCTGTACCTGCGCCAGGTCGACGTCGGTGCCGACCCGGAAGGTCACGGTAAGCGTGAGCACGCCATCCGATGTGGCCTGGGACGACATGTAGAGCATGTTCTCGACCCCGTTGATCTGCTCCTCCAATGGGGTGGCGACAGCTTCGGAGAGCACCCGCGGGTTTGCTCCGGGATAGACAGCCCGCACCACGACAGAGGGCGGGACCACCTCCGGGTACTCGCTGACGGGCAGGGCGAACATCGCGATGCCGCCGGCGAGAAACATCACGATCGAGAGCACGGCCGCAAAAATCGGCCGGTCGATGAAAAAGCGGGAAAATTGCATTGGCTAGCGCTCCGCGGCCGGGGTAACGGAATCAGGCACCATCGCCGTCAGCGTCGGAGTCACCTTCATGCCGGGCCGGACCCGCATCAGGCCGTTCACCACGATACGCTCCCCCGGCTTGAGGCCGGAGGTAACGATGCGAAGGCCGTCGGTCAGCCGCCCCGGCTCGATCGGCCGATAGGCGAGCGTGTCGCCCGGTCCGACCACCAGGACGAACTTGCGATCCTGGTCGGTGCCGATGGCAGCGTCGCGGACCAGCGTCGCCTTCGTCTTCTCGCTGCCCACCAGCTTGACCCGGGCGAAGAGGCCCGGTGTCAGGGCCCGGGAACGGTTGGAGAAGACCGCACGGGTCCGGATCGTCCCGGTTCCGGGATCAACCTGGTTGTCCACGAAGTCGAGACGCCCCTCGTGCGGAAAGCCGGACTCATTCGCCAGCCCGAGATAGACGGGCAGCCGCGCAGTCCGCCAGTTGGTGCCCCCCGCGCTCCTCGCGCGGCCGGCATAGCGCAGATAGGTCTGCTCGTCGCTGTCGAAATAGAGGTACATGGAGTCGACCGAGACGACGGTGGTGAGCACCGCGCCGGCCGGGGGCCCGGCCTGCACCAGATTGCCCTCCGTCACCAGCGCATTACTCACCCGGCCGGCAATCGGAGAGCGGACCTTGGTCCACTCCAGGTTGAGCCGGGCGGTCTGCACCGCGGCCTCTGCGGCGCGGACCGTGCGCGCCGCCCTGGGCCTCGGCGCTGGTCCGGCTATCGAACTCCTCCCGCGAGATCGCCTGCATATCCACCAGCTTGCCGGCTCGCTGCACTTCGCTCTTGGCCAGTGACGCAGCCGAGCGGGCCCGCTCCAGCTCCGCCTCCGCCCGAGCCAGCTCGGCCTGGTAGGGTCGAGGATCGATCTCGAAGAGGACCTCGCCCTTCCTCACCTCTTTCCCTTCGGCGAAGGTGACCCGCTTGATGTAGCCGGAGACCCGGGGCTGGATCTCTACCTGGTCCACCGCCTCGAGCCGGCCGGTGAACTCGTCCCATTCGGTGATCTCACGCTCGGGCACCTGGGCTACCGTGACCGCCTGTGGCGGAGGCGCAGCGGCCGGCTCCTTCTCGTGACCCACCGTGAGGGCCGCGAGGGAGAGACCAGCCAGGGAGAGCACGCCAGTTATTGCAAGTCGCCGGGTCTGCATGTTGCCTCCAAAGGAATCCACCGTCGTTCGCTTACCTTACTTCCTGGTCCACTTACTCGTCGTTTGAGCTTAGCCGGATTCGACGCTTATCGGGCTCGAGCCCTTTCCCGTTACAGAGTTGGTACGACAGTTCGACAACTGTCAAACTCCTAGCCAATAAAAAAAGATCCCGCGACCCAACGGGCCCGGGTTAAAGTCTTACGCAGCAGGGGTTTTTAGGGTTCCGCCCGCCCGCCGCAACAGCTCAATGGTGTAAGCCTCCAGTACGTCGCGCCTGACCTCGCAAGTGAGGAATTGCCCGTCTCGACGCGCCTCGATCAGGCCGGCATGAACCAGCTCCTTGAGGTGGTGCGAGATGGTGGCCTTGGAGACCGGAAACTCCTCCCGCAGCTTCTGGCAGGCGCATTCCTCCTCGCCCGCGATGACCTCCAATAACTGCATGCGCCGCGGATCGGCCAGCGCCTTGGCGATGAGCTCGAATTGCTTCTCGGTCAGGGTCGACCGTCCGGCGCTGGGCTTTTTCACAGTTCAATGGTTATCGAACTGTCTTACTTTGTCAAGAGAGGGCCTCACTCCGAGGTCAGGGTAACCGGTTCCTCCGCCCCCGGCCTCAGGTGGGGGTTCCGCGCCAGCAGGCGGGCACAGGTATTCCAGCGCAAAATTGCTTCGTCGTTGCCGGCCGGCCGTCGGGATTCGGCTTTCTCGTACCAGCTCATCGCCTCCCGGAGCCAGTGATACGCCATCTCCCCCGCGCTGGGGGAACCGGACCTCAGCTGCGCCTTGGCGCACCGCTCGGAGATAATGCCCGCGTAGTAGGTCCGCTTGTATTCGTCCTGCAACCGCGGCAGGACCTGCCGGGCTCGACGGACACCCTCGGTGGGCGCTTCCCCGAACTGATCGGTAATGGCCAGCAGCAGGGTGACCAGGGCCTGCTGGTTTTCGGGACTTACCGCCAGCACATCGAGGCAGATGCTCTCGGCGGAGGTGGGATCGTTGATGACCCGGTATCGCTCCGCCTTCTGCAGTGCTGTGGGGATGCCGTCTTTGGAGATCGGTTTGGGCTGGAGGTCCATAAGTCGAGAGTCGCGAGTCTGAAGTCGAGAGTCTAGGGTCGAGAGTCCAGGGTCCTACTGAAAATCTTCACCAGCTTCCCCATTGGATCGAAATACTCATCCACCACCCGCTCCTTGAGCGGGATGATCGCGTTGTCGGTAATGGTGATATGCTCGGGGCACACCTTGGTACAGCACTTGGTGATGTTGCAGTACCCGATGCCGTGAGCTTGGCGCAGCTCATCCACCCGGTCTTCCACGTCGAGAGGATGCATCTCGAGCGCTGCCACATGGACCAGGAAGCGCGGGCCGATGAACTCCTCGTGGAGGTGATGATCGCGCAACACGTGGCAAACGTCCTGACACAGGAAGCATTCGATGCACTTGCGAAACTCCTGCACCCGGTCCACGTCCGATTGCGCCATCCGCCAGGTGCCATCCGGGGCGTCCGGCGCCCGAGGCTTGAACGGCTTGATCCCCTGCTTCACCCGGAAATTCCAGGAGACGTCGGTCACCAGGTCCTTGATCGGCGGGAACGCCCGCATCGGCTCGACGGTGACCGGCTTGTCGAGCGGCAGCTCGTTCAACCGAGTCATGCACATGAGCTTGGGCGATCCGTTCACCTCGGCGGAGCACGAGCCGCACTTCCCAGCCTTGCAGTTCCACCGGACCGCGAGGTCGTTCGCCTGCTCGGCCTGAATCTGGTGGATGGCATCGAGCACGACCATTCCGGCGGAGACACTGGTGGTGTAGTCCACCAGCTTTCCGCCCTCGCGGTCGCCGCGCCAGACCCGAAACGTTGCCCGTCCAGTGGGCTCGGCCTCGGCGTGTGGGGCATGCCCCTCTTCGACGGCACCTGTCATTTTTGCTCCTCGATGATCTGCTTGAGCTCGGCCGGCACTTCCGGCACCGGCTCCCGGGAGAGCTGCATCTCCCCTCCCGCCCCCTTCCGGATGACCACGTTGAACCTGGCCGCCGCCGGGTCCTTCTCCGGGTAGTCATCACGGAAGTGCCCGCCCCGGCTCTCCCGTCGCTCGATGGCCGCGCGGGTGACGGCCTCGGATACGATGAGCAGGTTGGCGAGGTCGAGCCCGGTGTGCCATCCAGGATTGTATTCGCGGTTCCCCGCTACTCCCACCTGTTCAGCCCGTTCCTTCAACTCTGCGATACCCGCGAGCGCGCGCTTCATCTCCGCTTCCGTCCGCACGATGCCCACCAACCCCTGCATCATGGTCTGGAGCTCCTGCTGCACCTGGTAGGGGCCCCCGCCATTGCCATTTGCGCCCCGCTCGAAGGGGGCCAGCGCACTCCGGACGGCATCGTCCACCTGCGCATTATCGATCGACCCGGGCTGGTGCTGGCGGGCGAATGCTGCAGCGAACTCCCCCGCCCGCTTGCCGAAGACCAGGAGGTCCGAGAGGGAGTTCCCTCCCAGCCGGTTGGCGCCGTGCAGTCCGGCGGCACACTCCCCGGCGGCGAAGAGGCCGGGGAGTGTGGAGCTCTGGCTGTCGCCGTCCACCCGGATTCCGCCCATGATGTAATGGGTCGTCGGTCCGACTTCCATCGGCGTCGTCGTGATGTCGATGTCGGCGAGCTGCTTGAACTGGTGGTACATGCTGGGAAGCTTCTTGATGATGTGCTTCCGGGCATCGGGCATTCTTTTCCTGATCCAGGAGATGTCGAGGAAGACACCCCCGTGCGGGCTGCCCCGTCCCTCGCGGACCTCGCGCAGGATGCAGCGGGCCACGTGGTCACGGGTCAACAGCTCCGGAGGCCGCCGGGCGTTCTTGTCGCCCTGGGTATAGCGCCAGCCCTCCTCCTCGCTGTCTGCCGTCTGGCTCCGGTAGTTCTCGGGGATGTCATCGAACATGAAGCGCTTGCCCTGCCGGTTGACCAGGACCCCGCCTTCGCCCCGCACGCCTTCCGTCACCAGGATGCCCCGTACGCTGGGCGGCCAGATCATGCCGGTGGGATGGAACTGGACGAACTCCATGTCCTGGAGCGCGGCCCCGGCCTGGTAGGCGAGCGCGTGGCCATCGCCGGTGTACTCCCAGCTGTTGCTGGTGATCGAGTACGCCCGACCGATCCCGCCAGTCGCGAGCACCACGGCCTTGGCCCGGAACAGGCGAAACCGCCCCCGCTCGCGATCGTAGCCGAGCGCGCCCACGACCCGCCCGCTGTCGGTGAAGAGCCGGAGGACGGTGCACTCCATGTGTACGTCGATCCCCTGATGGATGCTCTGGTCCTGAAGCGTGCGGATCATCTCCAGCCCGGTCCGATCGCCGACGTGGGCCAGACGGGGATACTTGTGTCCCCCGAAGTTCCGCTGGAGGATGCGGCCGTCCGCGGTGCGATCGAAAAGGGCGCCCCATGCCTCCAGCTCCCTGACCCGCTCCGGCGCCTCCCTCGCGTGCAGCTCAGCCATGCGGTAGTTGTTGACGTATTGTCCGCCCCGCATGGTGTCGGCGAAGTGCACCCGCCAGTTGTCGCGGTCATCGACGTTGGCCAAGGCAGCAGCCACTCCTCCCTCGGCCATGACGGTGTGGGCCTTGCCGAGGAGAGACTTGCACACCAGCCCAACCGAGGCCCCCGCCGCGGAGGCCGCGATCGCCGCCCGGAGCCCGGCCCCCCCGGCGCCGATCACGAGTACGTCGTGGTCGAAGGTCTGGTATTCAGTCATGAGTCGCGCGGCGAGAGTCTAGGGTCAATAGTCTCCTCATCCTGAGCGCAGCGAAGGACCTATTCGACGTGGTCCGGCAACTCGTGGGGTAGGTCCCTCGCTCCGCTCGGGATGAGGTGCGCTGTATCCCGAACTCCAAGTTTCCGACCGGAAACTCTCTCACAACATCCGCCAATCCACCCACACCCCCATCGAGCAGAGCCGGATATACAGGTCCGCAAACGCCACCGAGAACAGGCTGGTCCAGGCCCACCGCATGTGAGCGCGGTTGAAGCAGCTGGAGCAATCGTAGAGCCGCCGGCGTACCGGGGCGCGGGAGAGCTGGTCGAGATACCCGCCGATGACGTGGCGCAGCGAGTGACAGCCCAGGGTGTACCCGCCGAGCAGGATGACATTCGCCGCAAGCACCACCGTTCCTAGTCCGATGCCGAACGATCTCTGGCCGGTAGCCGGGTCGGTGAACCACAAGGCCTGATAGACATCGTAGGCGAGCACCACCAGGAAGATCAGGGCGACGTACAGGAAGTAGCGGTGAACGTTCTGCACGATCAGTGGGAAGGCGGCTTCGCCACAGTACTCTTTCCGTGGCTCGCCCACCGCACAGGCAGGGGGATCGGCCCAGAATGCCTTGTAGTAGGCACCACGATAGTAGTAACAGGTCAGCCGGAACAAACCGGGGAACGGCAGGATCAAGAGCGCCGGCGAGAACACCAGCCATCCCGGCCACCACCCCGGCTTTGGCCCGAACCACGCATGGTGCGAGCTGCCGAACAGCTCAGGGGAGTAGAAAGGAGAGAGATACGGGCCATAGGTGTAATGCTGGCCCTGGAAGGCCGCCCAGGTCGCATAGCCGATGAATGTGGACAGGAGGAGAAAGACGATCGCCGGCTGCACCCACCACCAGTCCCTGCGCATCGTTTCGCCGAAACGGCGGCGAACCACGGGGAGTTGCGCGTGCGCCATTGCAGATCCTCTCGCTCAGCTGAGCCGGGAAGTGTTTCAGGTCTGAGAAACGGCGGATGGTCTGGCCGCCGGAGCGCGGGCCAGCAGGGATATTCAAGGCGGCGATGCCGACCTGTCAATCCCGGCAGCGTGGCTCAAAGCCAACGAAGTAGACGGGAGTGGATGAAGCCCCACGCAACCATACAGGCCAGAAACGCCACGACCACCAGGAAGCCATAGCGCCAGTCGCTGGGTGGAAACAGATGGGTAAAGTTCATCCCATAGATGCTGGCCACAAAGTTTGGAACCAGAATGATGACGGTGACCGCGGTCAGGCGTTGCATGATCTTGCCGAGCCGGTTGAAGGCATGGAAGACGTGCACGTCGAGCGCGGCACTGAGCAGGTCGCGATAGGTGTCCAATTCGGCCAGTACGTGCACCGCATGGTCCTGCACATCGGCGAAATAGGGTCGCAAGCCTTCAGGGATCGCCCGATCGCGGCGCAGTACCTCGGCCAGAACATGGCTGGTTGGTGCCAGCAGCGGTGGAACCCGGAGCAACTCCTTCCGGAGGCGGAACAGGTCGGCCGCCGCGCCTTCGGCCCCTTTGAAGATCGCGTCCTCGATCCCTTCGATCCGCTCACGAACTCGATCCTGCACCACGAAATAGCCATCGACCAGGCTCTCGAGCAGGGTGTACACCAGGCAGGCCACGCCATAGGTCTGACGCTTCTCGTTTCGCTCCCAGCGCCGGCGCGCCTCCTCCAGCACCGCCAGCACGGCGGCGGGCCTGCGATGGATGGTCACCAGGTAGTTCTCGCCCCAGAACAAGTTCAGTTCCCGGGGGAGGAACGCGTTGCCGACGTGCTCCGCGGCGTAGACTACGATGAAGTAGTAGCCGCCGTACGCGTCGCAGCGGGGGCGCTCGTGTGCCCTGGTCACGTCCTCGAGCGCCAGCTCGTGGAACCCGAATACCCGACCCAGCAGGGCGACCTCGGTCGGTCCCGGGTCGCTGATATCGAGCCACAACTGATTCCTCTGGTCGGTGAGCAGTTCACCCAGGCGATCCACGCTGACCTCGGCGGGCATGCCTTGGTCACAGGTCTCAACCACGAGTCGCATCGTTCCCATGGCGCCTCCTCTCGTGATTACCTACGAATGTCCGGACCGCGAGCGTCTTGGTGCTACCGGGTGCCAAAGATCGTCGTCAAGATGAAGAGCACTAGGGCCACCAACCCAAACCAGGCATAGGTGCGGAGCGCCCGGCGTCGAAACTCGCGTCCCCGCTCCGTGAGGTGCTCGGCAGGCCAGGACACCTGGAAGGGGCTCGTTCCCGATATCCGATGCCGAACCATTTGCACGTAGCAGTAGACGCCATAGATCCAGAGCGCGATTCCAAGCGCGCAGCCTATGGCCAGCAATGCGATTGCAGGCCGCTCCACGAGTCCTATATTATCCCTTGAACTGCCAAAAGGAGGGCTCAATGGCACCCAAAGCAAAATCAACACCCCAGGGCTACCACACCGTCACGCCGAATATCGTCGTGGACAATACCGTAAAGGCGCTGGAGTTCTACAAGCAGGCGTTTGACGCCGAGGAGACGGTGCGGATGCCTGGACCGGGCGGGAGCATCATGCACGCCGAGATCCGGATCGGTGACTCGGTCATCATGCTGGGGGACGAGATGCCGGAAATGCATGCCAAAAGCCCCAAGGCCTATGGCGGGACCCCGTTCAGGTTTTACGTCTATGTGGAAAACGTGGACGCGGCCTGGAAGCGCGCCGTCAACGCCGGCGCGAAGTCGGTCATGCCGCTCCAGGACATGTTCTGGGGCGACCGCACCGGTTGCCTGGAGGATCCCTTCGGCCACCTCTGGAACCTGGCCCAGCACGTGAGCGACCCGACCCCCGAGGAGATGCAGAAAGGTGAGGAGGCGTTCCTCTCCAAGTTCCAGACCGCGTAGCAGGCTACATCCGCGGCGCAAACATGATGTGCGCCTTGGGCGTTCCTGGATGCATGATCCAGGGCCCCCCTTCGACTGGCGCGGCTGAAAGACCAGTCGATGCCGCCGTCGCGTAGGGGACGTATACGACGAAGAGCGGCTTGCCCTTCGGTGCTGTACCGGTTGCCGGGTCAAAGCTGTCCCGCGGCCCGGTGAGAGAGTACAGCATCGCGGGGTGGCGGGGTAGCCGGAGCTTGCCGGCGCGCACCTCCGCGAAACGCACGCTGTCCACCTGATCACCCGTTACGCCGTGTGCCCGGAGGGCCCGGCCCCGGGCCATGAACGCCTCGAGTGATCGGTGGTAACACGCTACGTGAAAGCGTTCCGCCTTGGGATCGCTCGCAAGGCAGACGAGCTCACCACTGCCTTTCCGCAGCTTCGAAAAGCCTCCGTCAGACGCGTAGCCCCAGACCGTCGCACCGGCACGCATCGTTTCGGGCGCGGCCAACACGGCCGCGGCGATCTGCTGTTCGGCGCTGAGTAGAGTCAGAGGAGTTGCAGAGGAGTCGGGTGGGCTCTGTGCCCCCATCCGCGGTGGCACCAGCAGAACTGCAACCAGAATCACAGACAGGACACGATTCATAGTTCATCCTTCCTGCTCAGTTCGAGCATGGCGCCACGGGGGCGCCGGCCTAGGGGTACATGCGAAGGACGGATCCAATCTTATTTCAAGGGAGCGCACTAAGTTGGTGGAAGAATGACGGCAACGACATGGGGACCAGCAAAAACGGGCCACCCGGAGGGCGACCCGTCTTCTCGCCATGCAGTTGTGTCATCCAATGCGCCGCGTAGGAATCGAACCTACAACCTAGTGATTAAGAGTCATGCTGCCGCTGCGGCTCTGTGCGTTATGGTGCGCTGCTATGCGGGTTTACAAAATCCGCCTGCACAAGACTGGTGTTCTTCTAGAACTCATGGTGGTCCGACAGGCGGACCGTCAAACACGTAGTGGTGTCAGTTTCAATTCAAACTGACCCAGTACTCCGCGACCCAGTACTAACGAAGCGCGAGGGGCATCAAATTGGGTTACCTGGAGCCGCTCTCGACCCCCCCCTGCCGAGTCCCATGCGCGCCCGCGTAATCGTGCTCCGTCTGCTCGCTGCGGTCCTCATTCTCGGCTGCCGTCGGATAGCCTGATCGGCCCCACGTCTACCACGGATGGGGACTTGCTACTCGCAGCAGTCGCCAACGGCCCGATCACTTCAGGAGCACCCGCGACGGCAACAGCCAGATCTACGTGATGAATGCTGCCGACGGCTCCGGTCAGACCAATCTCACGAACAACGCGGCATTCGTCGTCGGGACCCCCGCCTGGTCGCCCGACGGGACGAAGATCGCGTTCACGAACACCCGCGAAGGCAACGTTGAGGTCTACGTGATGAATGTGCCGAGGCTCCGGTCAGACCAATCTCGCGAACAACACGGCAGGTGACGGCGAGCCCGCCGGTCGCCGGACGGGACGAAGATCGATTCACAGTGATCGCGACGGCAACGCCGAGGTCAGGTGATGAATGCCGACGGCTTGGGGCAGACTCGGCTCACGACCAACCCGGCAGGTGACGGCGAGCCCGCCTGGTCGCCCGACGGGACGAAGATCGCATTCACGAGCGATCGCGACGGCAACAGCCAGATCTACGTGATGAATGCTGCCGACGGCTCCGGTCAGACCAATCTCACGAACAACGCGGCATTCATCGTCGGGACCCCCGCCTGGTCGCCCGACGGGACGAAGATCGCGTTCACGAACACCCGCGACGGCAACGTTGAGGTCTACGTGATGAATGCTGCCGAGGCTCCGGTCAGAACAATCTCGCGACAACACGGCAGGTGACGGCGAGCCCGCCTGGTTGCCGGACGGGACGAAGATCGCATTCACGAGCGATCGCGACGGCAACGCCGAGGTCTACGTGATGAATGCCAACGGCTCCGGTCAGACCAATCTCACGAACAACCTGGCAATCGACGGCGAGCCTTCGTGGGGCCCGATCGTGCTGACGAAAGCCCAGTGCTCCAAGGGCGGCTGGAAGGCCTTGGGATTCAAGAACCAAGGGCAGTGCGTCAGCCAGACGACATAGCCGCCATAGGGTTTCCATCGCACTGGGATACTGCCTGCCGTTCCAGGCGCACCTGCCGTGGTCCGACAAGTGGACCGACAACTCAGCGGAATGGAAGCTCGTGATTGCGGTCTAAGCTCTTGTATTACACCAGTGCGCCGCGTAGGAATCGAACCTACAACCTAGTGATTAAGAGTCACTTGCTCTGCCAATTGAGCTAGCGGCGCAGTAAATCGAGCGCATCCCTGCGCCCACAACATAGCCCCAAGGGGAGTCGAACCCCTCTCTGGACCTTGAAAGGGTCCCGTCCTAACCGATAGACGATGGGGCCGACAACCCTTCCGAACATAGCGCTAACGGGATTCGAACCCGTGTTTGGGCCTTGAGAGGGCCCCGTCCTAGTCCCCTAGACGATAGCGCCGGGGAGGCTATGGGCTATGGGCTTTTGGCTATTGGCTAAAGCACACCGGAGCAGACACAGTGCATAGCCAAAAGCCGCCCGCGGCCATCTCCCACAGCGCCAATTCTACAACCACTCACCCTGGAGGTTATCCTGCTGGGCTATTCGGGCCGAGCCTTGCCAATAGCCAACAGCCAATAGCCCCTCCAACAGGCCCGGCAGGACTCGAACCTGCAACCCCCGGTTTTGGAGACCGGTGCTCTACCACTTGAGCTACGGACCTCTGCACCAGCCCCACCAGTGGCCCTTCGCAGGCGGACCGGCACCTACCAGGGTGGCTGACGGGGATTGAACCCGCAACCTCCGGAGCCACAGTCCGGCGCTCTAACCAATTGAGCTACAACCACCACGGGAGCCTGCGCCGCCGTTCGCCAGCCCGGGAAAATATCGCTCGGAGCGGGGCCGGGTCAAGGCCAAAAACGGCGTGCAAGCGCGTCGGTCTCAGGCGCTGCCGGCACCGGCACACCGTCGAGCGTGGCCACCGGCACCACGCCCCGGACCGCGTTCACCAGGAAGAGCGGCAGGCCCTCGAGGTCCTTGAGGGTGGAGCGCCGCTCCTCCACCTTGCCCGCCAGCTCGGTCACCCGGGCCCGGCCAACGCCCGGAAGGATGCCGAGCTCGGCCGCCGGGCCACACAGCTCGTGGTAATCCCACCAGAGCACACTCCAGATCGCGGTTTCCGCGACAAAGCCTCCGGGCGTGAGCAGTAGCGCGTCGTCCGCCCCGGCGGCGCGGGCGGCGTCGAGCGCCCGGTCGAACTGGGCCCGGTCGGTGGTCTTGTAGGGATAGGAGTGGTGGGCCACCTTCGAGATGATCAGCTTGACCGGCGTGGTCGGTCCCGCCAGCCTCTCGCTCACCTGCACGCCGCGCATCCCTACCTCGAGCCGGTAGACCCGGTCATTGCCGCCTTTCGGCACCTCCAGCTCCCCGGGTAGTGGAATACCCAATGCCTTGCAGCTCACCGCCAGGCGCCGCAGGTGGAGGTACCACAGCGGAGCTTCCCCGTTTCGGATCCGCATCGTCTCGATCAGTCCCGGCGGCGCGTGGCGCATCGCTCAGGTCACCGGTGCTTCCACTCGGCGCTCGGTCCAGCTCTTCGCCGTGGTGGCGGCCAGGATGATTGCGCCACCCACCATGGCCCAGAGACCGGGCACCTCCCCCTGCACCAGCCAGGCCCACACCGGGTTGAGCGCCGGCTCGATGAGGAGAATCACCGACGCCTCCAGCGCGGGGATGTGGCTGATCGCGCTGGTGACGAGCACGTACGCGAGGGCGATCTGGAACACGCCGAGATAGATGAGCACCGACCAGTCGATGATGGTGTGGGCGCCAAACGGCAGGGCGAGCGGCAGTGTCACCAGGAAGGCGGTGAGATTACCCGAGGTGACGGCTGCAATGGGCGACCCCCGCCCTTCCCTGGCAGTGAGCCAGCGGAGGCCGAGCACGCTCAGCGCCCAGCAGAAGCCGCTGACGAGGGCCAGGATGTTGCCGCGCACCGGATCCGGCGCCGTCACCGCCGGCTGCTCCACCCCGATGAAGAACAGCATCAACCCGAATGCCACGGCGAGCATGAACCCCACGTCCTGCCGGCGGACCGGCTCCTTGAGCAACCAGGGAGCCAGAATCAGGAGATAGAGCGGCGCGGTGGACTGAAGGTAGATGGTGCTGGCGGCCGTGGTGAGCCGATTGGCCAGCACAAAGAGCGTGAGACAGGCGGCATAGGCAACACCGACCAACATCGACTGCCAGGTCCAGCCTCGTCGGGCACCGGGAGCCATGAGCAGGAGCGCGAGGGCCGCAAACCCGGAGCGCAAGCTCGCGATCTGCCAGCCGGTAAAGGCGGCAGCCTTGATCGCCGCGCCACCAGTCGAAAAGAGCAGCGCCGCGCCCAGCAACTGGAGGCGGGCTGTGGATCGGGGTGACATGGTGGAGAAAGTAATGCTTCCGTGATCCAGCGCACATTCCGCTTTTGCTCGCCGACCCATTTTGACCCACTAAATTCCGACTTCCTTATTCTACGAGGACACCATGTCACTGCTCGAGGTTCTCCAGCAACGGCTCGGCGGGCAGGCAGTCGAGCAGATCAGCCGGAAGATCGGGTCCGATCCGGGTACCACCGGGAACGCGATCGACGCCGCGCTGCCACTCTTGCTCGCCGCCGTGGCACGAAACGCCTCCAACGGTGCCCAGGCCCAGTCACTGGATACCGCGGTAGCCCAGGACCACGACGGCAGCGTCCTGGATGACGTTTCTGGTTACCTGAATCGGGCCGAGACGGGACCTGGCGCCGGGATCCTGCGCCACGTACTCGGCGGAAACCAGCCAACCGTGGAGCGGGGTCTGAGTCAGACCACCGGACTGGATGCCGGCAAGGCCGGCCAGCTGCTCATGGTGCTCGCGCCCCTGGTCATGGGCGCACTCGGTCGCGCCAAACAGGAGCGCGGGCTCGATGCCGGCGGGCTCTCGACCTTGCTCGCGGGCGAACGGGACAATCTGAACCAGTCGGCGCCCGGAATCATGGGCATGCTGGGCCGTTTCCTCGATCGGGACGGCGACGGATCTGTTATCGACGATGTCAGTGGAATGCTGGGCAAGACCTTCGGCGGCAAACGTTAACAGGAGGACGATATGGCGAACGAACCCACCAACATCACGCCCGCAGGCAAGACATACACGGTGGTGAAAGGCGACAGTCTCTCGAAGATCGCCAAGCGGGAGTACGGCGACATGCACAAGTGGCGCAAGATCTTTGAGGCCAACCGGGACGTGATCGACAACCCCGATCTGATCGAGCCGGGACAGAATCTGATTATTCCGGAGGAGTAGAGCGGAAACGGGAAGAGCGGGAAGGCGGTAGTCCAAGACTACCGCTACCGCTCTTTCGCCTTCCCCCCGCCGGACCCTCGACCTTCTCCGTCCTCTCCACCCTCCCCCAGAACCGCCACCTCGTCTCCCACCACGTCCCGAACGTAGAGCATCTTGATGGGTACCAGGGCCGCGGCCAGCATCGGGACGGCCACCAGCAGGCCGAGGAAACCAAAGACGATTGCCATGACGGCCTGGCCTACGATGGTGAGCACCGGCGGCAGCTCGAGTCCCTTCTTCATCAGGAGGGGATACACCAGGTTGGCCTCGGCCTGCTGGATGACCACGTACGCCAGGCCCACGTAGACCGCTTTCTCGGGTCCGTCCAGAAAGGCCATAGCGATGGCGGGAACAGCCGATAGGATCGGGCCGGCGATGGGAATGAACTCGAGGATACCCGCAATGATGCCGAGCGCCACGGCGGCCTTGATTCCCAGCGCCAGAAGAACCACGGTGGTCAGAGCGCCGATGACCAGCATGCCGACGAACTGGGTAAGCAGCCACCGGCGAAGCATGATGGCCGTAGCGCTCAGCACTTCTGCCGCCCGCGCCCGTGCCGCGTGGGGGAAGAGGTGCATCAGGCCATCCTGATAGGTTCGGGCATCGACGGCGACGAAGATCGCGACGAACAGGATGAGGAGCAGTCCTCCGAGCACGGCCAGCGTGGAGGAGAAGAAGCCGAACAGGTGCTTCCCCATTCCGCCCACCTGCTCGGCAAGGCTCTGTTCCAGTGAAGCGGGGGGCTTCTCATCGCCCTGATTCGTCCTGCCGCCGTCTTCCGGCTGCGCCTGTCCACCTTGCGCTGGTCTTCCGCCGGCTTTCTGATTGCCACTGTCGGCCGGAGCCTGGGTTTCCTGGGCCACCTGCTTTAGGACCTGACTTACCCCCGCTTGCCGCTGCTGAACCCAGCGCTGGATCTTGCCGATCGCCTCGGGTAGCTGACTCTTCAGCTCTTGAAGCTGGCCGGTTATGCTCGGCGCCGTGACTGCCGTGAGCCCGGCGAGTGTGCCGACGAATGCGAGGACGATGAGGGTGGCCCCAATGGCTCTCGGGATCCGGCGGCGCTCCAGCCGATCCACTCCCGCCGTGAGCGCCACGCCGAACAGCACGCCGAGAAAGGTGAGCAGTACGACCGAGCGCCCGACCCAGAGCAGCTGGAGCGTGATGTAGAAGCCGGTGATGACGGCGAGCGTGCGGAGGATGTCCCGTGTGGGCCAGGCGCGCCGCTCACTGGGCATGATGAATCCTTCCTTGCTGATCCGAGGGAGAATTCTCCCGTGACCTGCCGCGATCGGCCCTCGGTAACCGATCTTGGGTTGGCCCTGGGCGCCAGGCTGTGATCCACGCTACAGTCACCCAGGCCGGCGACCTCACCGCTGGCGGTTGTTGGATCGACCGGCTGGTTGCACCTTTCCGGCGAGTCGACGCCCTCGGCCCTGCATCCGACGAGTCATGCGCACCATCATCGAGCCCTTCAAGATCAAGTCGGTCGAGCCGATCCGGATGACCACGCGCCAGGAGCGCGAGGTCAAGCTCCGTGCTGCCGGCTTCAACGTGTTCCTGCTCCGGGCGGAGGACGTCCTCATCGACCTTCTCACCGACAGCGGGACCGCGGCCATGAGCTCGGAGCAGTGGGCCGCGGTGATGCGGGGCGACGAGTCCTACGCCGGAAGCCGGTCGTGGTTCCGTTTCGAGGAAGCGGTACACGATATCTTCGGCTTCCGTCACGTCCTGCCGACACATCAGGGTCGCGCGGCAGAGCGGATTCTCTTCGCCACGCTCTGCCGCCCCGGGCACATCGTGCCCAACAACACCCATTTCGACACCACCCGGGCAAACATCGAGTTCACCGGGGCCGAGGCTCGCGACCTGGTGATTCCGGAGGGGCTGGTTCCGTCGGCGCGACACCCCTTCAAGGGCAACATGGATGTCGAGCGGCTGAAGGCCCTCATCGCCGAGGTAGGGCGGGAGCGCATCCCCCTCTGCATGCTCACGGTGACCAACAACTCCGGCGGGGGCCAGCCGGTCTCCATGGCCAACGCGCGCGCGGTCTCGGCCCTCTGCCGCCAGCACGGCATTCCGCTCTATATCGACGCTTGCCGGTTCGCCGAGAACGCCTACTTCATCAAGCTCCGGGAGGAGGGGTACGCCGGCCGGACGCCGATCGAGATCGCCCGGGAGCTCTTCTCCTACGCCGACGGCTGCACCATGTCGGCCAAGAAGGACGGCATGGCGAACATCGGTGGACTCCTGGCCACCAACGATGAGAGCCTGGCCTCCAAGGAGCGCAATCTTCTGATCCTGACCGAGGGCTTCCCCACCTACGGCGGGATGGCGGGGCGCGATCTCGATGCGATCGCGGTTGGTCTACGGGAAGCGCTGGACCACGATTACCTGCTCTACCGCATTACCTCGACCACTTATCTCGGAGAGCACATCTCCCGGGCGGGAGTCCCGATCGTCCAGCCGCCGGGCGGCCACGCCATTTACATCGATGCGGCGGCGTTTCTTCCCCATATCCCGGCACTCCAGCTTCCGGGCCAGGCGCTGGTCGCTGAGCTCTACCTGGAGGCAGGCATACGGGCGGTGGAGATAGGAACGGTGATGTTCGGCCGGCGGGATAGTGAGACCGGTCAGGAGAGCACGGCCGCCATGGAACTGGTTCGCCTCGCGATACCGCGGCGGGTCTACACCCAGAGTCACATCGACTACGTGGTGGAGGCAATCCTCGAAATCTGGAAGCGGCGGTCCGAGGTCAAGGGGTATCGGTTCGTCGAGCAGGCCCCCATCCTGCGGCATTTTACGGCGAAGTTTGAGGAGTTGGGCCACTGACCGTGTACACCTCGGTTCGCACCGGCCGAAAACCTCGCTTCAGATAGTTGGGCAACGCCGATGGGTGGTCGAGGGTGCAGGTGTGCAGCCACACGCGATTCGGTCCCAGCTCCCAGGCGGCCATCGTGGCCCGGGTCAGCAGATACTTGCCCCAGCCGCGCCCGATGAACGCCGGCAGGAGGCCGAAGTAGGCGATCTCGACCGATCCGTCGTCGTGCCGCCGAAGCTCGAAGTAGCCCGCCGCAGCTTCACCTTCCGACATGACCCAGATCGAGACGCCCGCGTGGTCCAGGTGGCGTTGAATCGTCGCGTCGCTCCACTCCAGCCGGTCGGTCCAGTGGAACGCGCGCCCCACCTCAGCGTAGAGATAGCGAAAGAGCGCAGGGGAGCAGTGTTCCAGCCGCTCGATCGATGGCGTCGGGGCGGGAGTAGGCGCCGGCCGCAGGTCGCCCGGGGCTTTCATCTCCAAGTATGTCCGCGTTACCTCCGTGGTACCGGCCATCCATTTCTCTCCACAAGCAGGCGGGCCCCGGATTGTATCCGGGGCCCGTCTGCTTTGCTACCGGAAACCGAGCCGTTTACTGCCGAGCCGTCGTGTCCGGCACGGTGCCGTTGGTCATGGCGCTGTCGGCGTGAACCGCAGTGCTGTCATGAACGGCGGTGCTGTCCTGGATGCCGGTATCACGCGGTCCCAGGGTGTCCTGAGGTGTAGCAGTGAGGGATGTATCGGAGACCGCCGGTGTGCTGGGGTTCTCCTGGTTGGTCAACGTGCTATCCACCCCCACACTGTCGCCCGTAACCGTTGCATTGCCCGGCCGCCCCGCGGCGCCCGGAGGACCGGTGCGGGTGCTATCGATCACGTGCGTCACCGCGGTCGTGTCCACCTGAGTCACCGCGGTGCTGTCGCCCTGATCGGGCGCGGCGCCGACCTCGTCTTCGGATCGGTTGTGGCAGGCCGCGGACACGGCAGCCACAGCTGCAAGAATTAGCAGTTTCCTCATAGCCACGTTACTCCTGTTTACGTTGGCAGCCGAGGCCGTCGGGGTGTCCGCCGAGGCCGGTTCGTAATGTGGCTCCAACTTTGGACCGGCCCCTCGTTTTCACTAGGTCACGGATCACATTTCGGGCGACCCAATCCCCCGGGAGGTGTAAACGCAAGGCGACCCCGGGGTGAACCGGGGTCGCCTTGAACTACCTGTTCAACAGCTTACTGCTTGGCGGCGCTGTCTGCCGGAGCGGCCGAGGTGCTGTCGGCGGTCCAGGCAGTGCTATCGGTGGTCTGAACTTCGCCCTGGGCGCCAACGCTGTCTGCGCCCACGGTGGCCTCGCCGGACACCGTCGCGGTGTCCGTAGTGACCGCGGTGCTGTCGGTAACCGTCGGCTCCGGCACCGCACCCATGGTGCTGTCGGTCTGTACCGCCGTAGTGTCAGTGGCGGTTACCGTGGCGTCGGGCCGCTCGGGGGCCGCGCCGGTCTCGTCCTCGTTCCGGTTGTGGCAGCCTACCGCGAGAAAGGCCGCGGCGGCCAGAATCAATAGGTGTCTCATTGGTGCGCTCCTAGAGCGAAGGGACCCTGCCCGCCTGAGGGTCTCTTTCGCCATTGTCCATGTGCCGCGGGCCATCACTAGTGGTGTTCGGCTGCGCTGGGTTACCAGTCGCGTGGCGATAAGGTACCTCGACTTCTGCAATCCCGATAGGTCCTGGATCACAGGAGTTTACCGGCCGGGGAGGCCGGCCTCAGGTCTTGAGCTCCTCCAGCCCCCGGAAGAGGTCCAGGGCCTGAGGGTTAGCCATGGCGTCCAGGTTGACCACCGGGCGGCCATGGATGACCTCCCGAACGGCAAGCTCGGTGATCTTCCCGCTTATCGTCCTGGGGAGGTCGGCCACCTGGAGGATCTTTCGGGGGACGTGGTGGGGGCTGGCGTGCTCCCGGATCCGTTGCCGGATCCGGCCCGCCAGCGCCTGATCGAGGGTGTGCCCCTGGCGCAGCCGGACAAACAGCACCACCCGCACGTCCCCTTCCCAGTCCTGGCCTACCACCAGGCTCTCGAGCACTTCCGGCAGCTGCTCCACCTGGCGATAGATCTCGGCTGTGCCGATACGCACACCTCCCGGATTCAGGGTGGCGTCGCTGCGGCCCAGGATCACCAGGCCGCCGTGCCGGGTCATCCGAGCCCAGTCGCCGTGGCGCCAGACCCCGGGATAGCTCTCGAAATAGGCAGCCCGGTACCGGGAGCCGTCCGGGTCGTCCCAGAACCGAACCGGCATGCTGGGAAAGGGACGGGTGCACACCAGCTCACCATCGATGTCGTAAACCGGGCGGCCCTCGGGATCGAACACCTCGACGCTCATGCCCAGCCCCGGCGTCTGGAGCTCGCCCCGCCAGACCGGCCCGATGGGATTGCCCAGTGCGAAGCAGGAGACGATGTCGGTGCCGCCGCTGATGCTCGCCAGGTGAAGGTCGGGCTTGATCCGCCGGTAGACGTAGTCGTAGCTGGGTCCCGCCAGCGGGCTGCCGGTTGACAGGATGGCGCGGAGTGAGCCGAGATCATGAGTCCGTCCGGGCTCGAGCCCTTCCTTCTCGGCCATGGCCAGGTACTTCGCGCTGGTCCCGAAGACGGTCACCCGTTCTTGTTCCACCAAATCCCACAGGACGCGCGGCGGAAACAGCGGCGCGCCGTCGTAGAGCACCACGGTGGCTCCAACAGCCAGGCTCGACACCAGCCAGTTCCACATCATCCAGCCACAGGTGGTGAAGTAGAAGATCCGGTCCTCGCGGCGGAGATCGGTGTGCAGCACCAGCTCCTTCAGGTGCTGCAGCAGCGTCCCTCCCGCCCCATGCACCATGCACTTGGGGAGCCCGGTGGTCCCGGAGGAGTAGAGGATGTAGACGGGGTGGTCGAATTCAAAGCGGCGGTAGGGCGGTACGGCGGTAGGGCGGTAGGCAGCCGCGCCGGAGTTTACCGCCGTTCCGCCGTTCCGCCGTTCCGCCCAGTCGGCCCATAGTACAGCCCCCTGGATGTCCGAGATGTTCGGCCGATTGGCGGCGACGTACGGCACCACCACGACGCGCTCGATCTCGGGAATCCTCTCGCGCACTTCGCGGACCCGGGCCAGCGAATCGATTGTCTTGCCGGCATAGCGGTAGCCGTCGGCGCAGAAGAGCACACGCGGGCGGATCTGACCGAAGCGGTCCACGACCCCGTTGGCCCCGAAGTCGGGCGAACAGGAGGACCAGATGGCGCCGAGGCTGGTGGCCGCCAGCATGGCGATTACGGTCTCAGGAAGGTTGGGCAGGAACCCGGCAACCCGGTCGCCGGGGACGATGCCGTGCTCCCGCAGGGCGGCCGCAACCCGGGCAACCTCCTGCCTCAGATCCTCATAGCTCAGGGTGCGTTGGTGGCCCTGCTCGTTCCAGAAGACAATCGCGGGTTGGGCGTCGGCGTAGCGGAGCAGGTTTTCCGCAAAGTTGAGCCGGGCGCCGGAAAACCAGCGGGGCCCGAGCCGCGGATCGGGCGGCGCCATCCGCTCGAGGCCCAGGACCGCATCATCCCACGGCGGTTTCCCCGGTCGTTCCTCCGCTATGACCCCGCAGAAGCGCCAGACCTCGGGCCAGAAGGAGTCCGGGCGGTCCACCGACCACCGGTAGAGCGTGGCGAAATCGCACACGCCACTTGACCCGGCCGGTCTTTGCTTTTGGATGTGGTTGATGAACGCGGTGAGATTCGCGCGCCCTACGCGCTCGGCGTCGGGGGTCCACAGGGCTTCATCCTGAGATGGCTTCATCTCGACTGCTTACCCGCTACCTGCGTCCCCGCTTAGCCGCCTTCACGAAGTCGGCGGATTGAACTGCGCGTGCTGGGCATCGAGCCAGGACTTGTGGTAGTCCGGATCCTCGATCTTCAGCGCGGGCTTGGCCACCTTGAGCGGACGGAAGGTATCCATCATCACCGCCAACTCCTCGGTGTACTTGGCGCCGATGCTGGCTTCGGCGCGGCCGGGGTGCGGTCCATGGGGAATGCCGTCCGGATGATGGGTGATGCTGCCGAACTCGATCCCTTTCCGGCTCATGAACTCGCTGGATGCGTAGTAGAGAACTTCGTCGGAGTCCACGTTGCTGTGGTTGTACGGGGCCGGGACCGCCTCGGGGTGAAAGTCGTAGGGCCGGGGACAGAAGCTGCAGACCACGAAGCCGTCACCCTGGAAGGTCTGGTGCACCGGCGGTGGCTGGTGCACTCGTCCGACGATGGGCTCGAAGTCATGGATATTGAACGCCCAGGGATAAAAGTACCCGTCCCAGCCCACCACATCGAAGGGGTGATGGTCGAGGATGATCTCGTTCAGGCCATCATACTGCTTCACCAGAATGGGAAAGTCGCCGCGCTCGTCGTGCGTGCGCAGCTGCGCGGGCTGGCGCATGTCGCGCTCGCTGTAGGGCGCACCCTCGATCAGCTGCCCGAACTCGTTCCGATACCGCTTGGGCCAGCGCACGTGGCCCCGGCTCTCCATGACCAGGAACTTGGTCGGCTCGCTGCTCGGGTCCAGACGGTAGCGGTGCAGGATACCTCGATGCACCACGAGGTAGTCCCCTTCCCGGTAGGGAAGATCGCCGAAGACGGTCTCCAGGGTGCCGGTACCCTTACTCACATACACCAGCTCATCGGCCTGGGCGTTCTTGTAGAAGTGGGCGTCGTTCTCGTCCGGCTCCACGTACAGCATGGCCACCTCCTGGTTGAACAGGAGTGGCGTGCGGTCGAGCGTCGGACTGCCACCCGTCTTAACCTTCGAGGTGCGGAAGTGCCGGTGCCGAAGGGTCTGATCGGTATCGGCCTCGTACTTCAGCTCGCGGAGGCGCCGGGCCGACTTCACGGTGGTAGGCGGGTAGGTGTGATAGAGCAGCGACGATGTGCCGGTGAAGCCCTCGTGCCCCATCAGCTCCTCGGCGTAGATCCCGCCGTCCGGCTTCCGGAACGCGATATGCCGCTTGCGCGGGATCTGGCCCATGGTGTGGTAAATAGGCATTGGTAGCTCCAACAAGAACGTTCAAGCTCTTTTCCCGATGTCCGACATCTAGAGATTCCCGCGTGCCGCCTGCTCCCGCTCAATTGCCTCGAACAACGCCTTGAAGTTTCCCTTGCCAAAGCTCTTTGCGCCCTTCCGCTGGATGATCTCGTAGAAGAGGGTCGGGCGGTCCTGGACCGGCTTGCTGAAGATCTGGAGCAGGTAGCCCTCGTCGTCCCGGTCCACCAGGATCCCCAGCTCCTTGAGGGGTGCCAGGTCCTCATCGATGTGGCCCACCCGGTCGAGCACGCTGTCGTAGTACGCCTTGGGCACCTGGAGGAAATCCACGCCCCGGTCCCGCAGGGCCGTGACCGTCTGGATGATGTTATCCGTGGCAATGGCCAGGTGCTGTACACCGGGCCCGCGGTAGAAGTCCAGGTATTCATCGATCTGCGACTTCTTGCGGCCCTGCGCCGGCTCATTGATCGGGAACTTGATCCGGTCATTCCCACTGGCCACCACCTTCGACATGAGCGACGAATACTCGGTAGAAATGTCCTTGTCGTCGAAGGAGATCAGGTTACGGAATCCCATGACGTCCTGATAGAATTTGACCCAGGTGTTCATGGCGCCCAGCTCGACGTTGCCGACGCAGTGGTCCACGTACTGGAGACCCACCGCTGATGGGCTGTAGCGGGGACTGAGCGGCTGGAACCCCGGAAGAAACAGTCCCTTGTAGTTCCGCCTCTCCACCAGGCTGTGGATGGTGTCGCCATAGGTATGGATGCCGGCGATCACCACCTCGCCTCCGTCGTCCCGCAGCACGGTGGGCGACTGGGCGGGCCGGGCCCCGCGCTCTACCGCAACCTCGAATGCCCGCCGCGCGTCATCCACCCAGAGGGCAATGTCTCGTACGCCGTCGCCGTGCTGGGCAATGTGGGCCGCGGCGGGATGATCGGGCGTGAGCGGCGTAGTGAGCAGCAACCGGACCTTGTTCTGCTGCAGGAGATAGCTGGCCCGATCGCGGGTTCCGGTCTCCGGCCCGCGGTAGCCGGCCAGCTGAAAACCGAAGGCCGTCCGGTAGTAGTGGCTGGCCTGCTTGGCGTTGCCGACGTAGAACTCGACGAAGTCGGTGCCGTTGATGGGAAAGGTATCGGTAGTCGCGGCGGGCGCGGCCACGGCCTTGGTGTGCATGAGTCCTCCTGGGCTATTCGACACGACCGGCCTCACCGGACCCGTCGGGGCAAGCTGTCGCTCTAACGGGAAGATACCTATGGGCTTAGACGCACGCTACATGCCCCGTCACGCGGGGTCTTACCCCGGCCGGTGTGGTCGACGGGCATGAGTCACATCGTTTTTGCGCGAACCCTGCTATTTGTGGTAACTTCTCCAAGCCAGGCCCAAATCATCGCGATCTCGGTTCTGGCTTGTCCGGCGGCCGCAACTCGACCCCGGAGTCATCTACTCGGCTTTCTGTCCCCGGGAAAGATCCAATGCCCGGTCGCGATAACAACATCCTTTGCCGCTCGGTCGGCCCCCAGGCCCTTCACCCGAAGCAAGCTCGCTCGGATCTCGGAGGCGCGGAGCTTTCGTGACCGGCGTCGTGAACCGGAAGGCAGACGGCAGTCCCTTCACCAAGCCCGTCATCGGCATTGCGACCTCGGCCGGGGGGCTGAGTGCCCTGAGCCTGCTCTTGAGCGCGCTACCGGCCACGCTCGACGCTGCGATTCTCATCGTCCAGCATCTGGATCCGGCCCGACCCAGTCATCTGGCCGACATCCTGGGGCGGCGCACCGCACTCCTGGTCAAGCAGGCCGCCGGCGAGGATCACCTCCACGCTGGCGCGGTGTTCATCGCGCCCCCCGGCGCGCACATTCTGGTCGACCCGGCAGGCACCATCTCCCTCTCCCATCGGCCGCCAGTCCACTTCGTTCGTCCGGCCGCGGATCACCTCTTCGAATCCATTGCGGGAAGCTTCGGGCCTCGAGCAGTGGCGGTGGTGCTGACCGGCACCGGGCATGACGGCGCCACTGGCGCCCAGGCCGTGAAACGGGCCGGCGGCAAGGTCATCGTGCAGGACGAATCCACGTCGGAGTTCTTCGGCATGCCCAAGTCGGCGATCGATGCCGGACAGGTAGACCTGATTCTGCCATTGGATGAGATCGCGCCCGCGCTGGTAGCGCTCTGCGGCGAGGCGGCATGACCAAATCGAAGCAGGTCGTGCCCGAGGCTGAAGAGGCGAACGAGTCTCCGGAGGTGTCCGAGGAGTTCGAGGCCTTGCTGCTGTACCTGAAGCAGAGCCGAGGCTTCGATTTCACCGCCTACAAGCGCTCCACCCTCATGCGCCGGGTGCTGGTCCGCATGCACACGGTCGGAATCGCCTCGTTTGCCGACTATCTCGACTATCTCCAGGTCGACTCCAACGAGTTCACCCGGCTCTTCAACACCATTCTCATCAACGTCACCAGCTTTTTTCGTGATGCCCCAGCGTGGGAGTTTATCGCCAGCGACATTATTCCCGGGCTGCTTGCAGCCACCAGCTCGAGGGATCCAATCCGGGTGTGGAGCGCGGGGTGCGCCTCCGGGGAGGAGGTTTATACCATTGCCATGCTGTTATCTGAGGCACTGGGCCGGGAACAATTTCGGGAGCGGGTGAAGGTCTATGGCACGGACGTGGATGAGGAGGCGCTCGGCGAGGCACGCCAGGCAGCCTACGACAGCCGCAAGGTGGAGGGCGTGCCGCCCGATCTCCTGCGCAGGTACTTTGACCGGCAAGAGGAGCGCTTCGTCCTCAACAAGGAGCTTCGCCGCAGCGTCATCTTCGGGCGCCACGATCTGAATCAGGATGCCCCCATCTCCCGGATCAACCTGCTGATCTGCCGCAACTGCCTGATGTACTTCAACGCGGAGGCCCAAGCCAGGATTCTGGCGCGATTCCAGTTTGCCCTGGTGGACGGCGGTGTTCTCTTCCTGGGGAAGTCCGAGACCTTGCTGACGCAGTCGGGGACGTTCGGCGCTGTCGACGTGAAGCGCCGGGTCTTCATCAAAGCCGAAAGCAACCCGCGCGAGCGGGTGGGCGAGGTCGGCCGCACCCGCATAATCGACCCCGGGACCACAATCCAGCGGCTGCGCGACGCCTCGGCCGATATCTCGCCGGTGGCGGAGCTCCTGGTCGACAAGAGCGGGAAGGTGGTTCAGATCAACGGGCAGCTGCGATCCATCTTCGGACTGGGAGCTCACGACGTGGGCCGGCCGGTTCAGGACCTGGAGCTGTCGTACCGGCCCTTCGAGCTTCGGTCCTCCATCGAGCGGGCCTATGCCGAACGCAGGCCCATCTCCCATTCGGACGGTGCCTGGCGCGGTCCGGCGGGACAGCCGATGTACTTCGATCTGCTGGTGGTGCCGGTTCCGGACATAGACGGCACTTTTCTGGGTTGCAACTGCATCTTCACCGATGTGACCAGAGCGCATCGCCTCCAGGAAGAGGTGCAGCGTACCCACCAGGAGCTGGAGACGGCCCTGGAGGAGCTGCAGTCTACCAACGAGGAATTGGAGACCACCAACGAGGAGCTGCAGTCCACGGTCGAGGAGCTGGAAACCACCAACGAGGAGCTCCAGTCCACCAACGAAGAGCTGGAAACCATGAACGAGGAGCTCCAGGCTACCAATGCGGAGCTCCAGACCATCAACGAGGAGACCCGGGAACGGGGTCGCCAGCTGGGCCAGCTGAATACGTTCCTCGAGTCGATCCTCACCAGCCTGCGCGGTGGCGTTGTTATGCTGGACGGTGATCTTCACATCCAGAAGTGGAACCACAGGGCGGAGGACATGTGGGGGCTCCGCCCCGAGGAAGTGCAGGGCCGGAACTTCCTGAACCTCGACATCGGGCTCCCGGTCGATCAACTCAAGGGAACCATCCGGAGCTGTCTCGCCGGCGAGAAGGAATTTCTGGAGGTTATCCTGGACGCAACCAACCGCCGCGGCAAGCCGGTGCGGGTGAAGGTGACCTGTACCCCGCTGGCCAATCCCGGCGGGAAAGCCCCGCAGGGCGTGATCCTCATGATGGAAGCAGCCGATGGCAATCAATAACCGCGCTTCAGGCCCGGGGGAGGACACTCGGTGAACCGGGAAGAGTATGCCGGCCGGGTCCAGGCCATGCAGGAGCGCATCAGGGATCTCACCTCCGCTGACGGGTCGGAGTTCAGCGAGACGGTGGAAGATCTGAAGGTTGCCCTGGAGGAGCTCCGGGTGGCGGAGGAGCAGCTGCGACAGCAGAACGAGGACCTTTCGCTCACCTATCTCGAGCTGGATCTCGAGCGCCGGCGCTATCAGGAGCTGTTCGAGTTTGCCCCCGACGCCTACCTGGTTACCGACCCGAGCGGCATCGTGCGAGAGGCGAACCAGTCCGCCGCGCGGTTGCTTCGCGTACCTCCCAAGTTTCTGGCCGGAAAAGCACTGGCGGCATACATCGCCGCCGAAGACCGCTCGAGCTTTCGTGCCCTGCTGACCGACCTGGGCAGCGGAACCGGCCCGCACACCGCCGCGTTCAAGCTCCAGCCGAGGGAGGGGCCTCAAGTCGACGCCGAGCTCACCTACTCGGCCAGTCCGCGGAGGGATGGCGAGCCCAGCGGGATACGCTGGCTCATCCGCAACGTGAGCGAGCGGGAGCAGATGGCCCGGCGAATTCGCTCCCTCAACCTCGAGCTGGAGGAGAGGGTTGCGGCCCGCACCGCCGACCTGAGCGAGGCCCACCATCTGGCGGATGAGCTGGCGGAGAAGGAGCAGAGCGCGCGTCGGGCCGCGGAATTCAGCGAGGCGCAGTCCCGCCACGTGCAGAAGCTCGAGAGCATCGGCGTCCTGGCCGGCGGAATCGCCCACGACTTCAATAACCTCCTCCACGTCGTTCTGGGGAATGCCGATATCGCGCTGAGCAATCTTGCGCCTGGCTCGCCGGCCCGGGGCCCGGTCGAGGAGGTGGTCAGAGCCACCCTCCGGGCGGCCGACCTCACCCGGCAACTGCTGGCCTACTCCGGCAAAGGCGCCTTTGTCGTCCGGCAGCTAGATCTCTCCACCGAGGTGAGGGAGATGGCCACCCTGCTGCGCACATCGATCTCGAAGCAAGCGACCCTGGTGTGGGAGCTCTCTTCCACCCTCCCGGCGGTCAGCGCCGACCCCACCCAGATCCGCCAGATCGTGATGAACCTCATCACCAATGCCTCCGATTCCCTGGGGGACACCGGGGGGACCATCACCCTCCGAACCGGAGTTGCTCAACCGGAAGAACTGCGAGACCCTCGCTTCGGCGTTCCTCTGGAAGGAGAGAGTTCGGTTCCGCCGGGCACCGGTCCCCTGGTGTTTCTCGAGATCGGGGATACCGGCGCCGGTATGACCCCGGATACCCTGAGCCGCATCTTCGATCCGTTCTTTTCCACCAAGTTCACCGGGCGTGGCCTGGGTCTGGCCGCCGTTATGGGAATCGTCCGCAGCCATAAGGGGCTGATCCGGGTCCGCACCGCGCCCGGCGAGGGTACCGCATTTCGAGTGCTCTTTCCTGCGGTCGCTGGACCCGCAATCAAGATCGGCAGGCCCACGGCGGAGCGAAGCGACTGGCGGGGAAGCGGCACGATCCTGATCGTGGAGGATGAGGAGGGGGTGCGCGAGGTCGCCGAGCGGATACTGCAGGAGATCGGGTTTCTGACCATCAGCGCCGAGGATGGCCGCCGGGCGCTGGAGATTATGGAAGAGGTGGGTGACAGCGTGACGGCAATCCTGCTCGACCTTTCCATGCCGCGGATGGGGGGAGCGGAGACATTGCGCCGCGTGCGTGCCCGTTGGCCCCTGCTCCCAATCCTCATGATGAGCGGCTACACCGAACAGGTAGTGGCACCACAATTCAGCGGGTCCGGCCCCGGGCTCACCGGATTCCTGCAGAAGCCGTTTCTGGCCGAGGATCTGATCGCCGTTCTCCGGCGCTTCGCGGAGTCCGAACCTCAATAACGTGCAATTCCTCCGGTGCCGCGCATCTCCTCCCCGGCCCTCCACCTCGGGAGCCGCGGTTTCTCGCCCCCGATTGAAGTGCCACAAGGTGCACCATCGTTCATTACTCTAGCGCAACCTCTACCTGGCTAACACTTTAAGTTGATAGCCGTGGCAACCGTTGGCCCCGCCGGACCGGGGCTGGACTGAGGTTGGAACTGCGGATAGGATCTCCATCACGGAGATGGCAGCTACATTTGGGCATAATGGGGACGAAAGCAGTCGCAACCGCGGGCGCCGGGAAAGCCTGGTTACTCCAGAGGGACATGACGGCTGATCTCACCCAGCTCTTCGAAGAGTACTACGAGTCCCTGGTCCGGATGCTCTATCGCCGGACCGGCGACCGGGACCGGGCGGAGGACCTGGCCCAGGAGACGTTCGCGCGGGCGGTTGCCGCTCCACCCAACAACCCGCGGCCCTGGCTGTTCGCCGTCGCGCTCAATCTGGTCCGGGAAGATGGACGCCGGGCGTTGCGCCAGGGGCGCCGCCTGGAGCTGCTCCGGAGCGACGACCGGCCGGCCCAGGGTCCGGAAGCAGACCTGGAGCGAAACGAGCGAAGTGCATCGGTTCGGGCCGCACTGGCAACGCTGGGTGAGCGCGACCGCGAGGCCCTCCTGCTCAAGGCGGAAGGATTCAACTACGAGGAGATCGCCGCGACGCTGGGGCTGTCGAAAGGCGCGGTCGGCACCACGCTGGCCCGCGCCCGCCGGCGCCTGGTAGAGGCGTATCGCTCGGAAGCACGAGGGAAGCATGTCGCATCTTGACGAAGGTACCCTGCACGCACTGCTCGATGGAGAGCTGGAGCTCGCCGAGGTGAGGGAGATCCAGCTCCACCTCGGCACCTGTGCTGCGTGTGACGCACGCCTTCAGGACGTCAAGCAGTTTCTGGCTGAATCGGACCGGCTGGTCGGAGCCCTGGAGATCCCCTCAGGCTCCGGCAGGGCTCGGAATGAGCCCGCTCCTTCACCGTCCCGGCCTGCCCCACCGCCACGCGAGCTGCCGCCATGGGAGCCGGCACCGGAGCTACTTCTCCCGGACTCTACCGAAAAGTTCGAGGGGCGCAGCTGGGGGCGTACCTTCCGATGGGCGGCGATGATCCTGGTGGTGTTCGGCGTCGGCAGCCTGCTCAAGGACGAATTGCGCCCGGGTAAGCCGAGGCTGGAGTTGACGACCCGCGATGTGGTCCCGCCGGCGGCTGCACCAGCGGTCGTAAGCCAGGAGGAAACCATAAGGCCCGAGCCGGCAGCGCCTCAGGAGTCTCGTCCGGCGCCGGTGAACCGGGCCCGCCTCGGGAAGGCCGCAGCCGAGCCCAAGGTTCTGGCAAACAAGTCCGCGCCGGATCCCAACGTCGCCGCAGACGAGCCCGATACCGCAGGTGCCGCCACCAAGGACTCGGGTGCCGCCCTCTCGGATACCCAGACACTTGCGGTCCAAAGCCGGCCCGAGGCTGCCGAGCGCGCCGCGCGGCCCAGTCAGGACCAGGACCTCGCCACCCGTCAGGCTGCGGCCGCGGCACTGGAGGAGCTCGACCGCGAGCGGCTGCGGTCCCGGGCCAATGCTGCCACCGCCTCGCTACCGCCCCCACGCGCGGAGGCTCAGCCCGCGGCTGAGCCCCCGCCGGTCCCACGCACCCCGGAGCAGCGCGCCCAGGTCTATCTCCGCATTGGACTGGACGAGGCCGCGACTCAGCTGGGGCGGCCGGTCCATGTGATCGAAGCGATGACGCCGGAATTCATCGGGCTCACCCCTGGGCGGCTTGTTCCCGGCGCCGACCAGACCCGGCCGGTGGTGAGAGTGGTGTATCTGGATCGTGGGCGGATGATTCTACTGGATCAACAGCGGCTGCGGACGGGACAAGCACCAGGGGCGGCGGCCGGCAATCTCCGCTGGACCCAGGGAGACGTGATGCTCTACCTGCACGGAGAGCCCGGGCCAGACGTGCTTCGAAACCTGCAGCGGCGGGTGCGGTAGACGCCTCATGACTCTCAGCTCCTGACTAGCTGTCCAGCACCTCTCGCACTCTCCGCATCAGCTCCGCCGAGGTGAAGGGCTTCTGGATGAACGCGGTTTCGCTTCGGCTGACGCCTCGCCGCACCACCTCGTCGTTGGTGTATCCCGAGATATAGAGCACTTTGAGCTGGGGACGGCGGGTGAGCAACTGGTCCACCAGCTGCCCGGCCCCCATCTCCGGCATGACCACGTCGGTCAGCAGGAGCTGGATCGGATGCTCGTACCCCGCGGCCACCGTCAGCGCATCTCGTCCGTGCCGGGCCTCGAGCACTGTGTGTCCGTGGTCCGTCAGGATCTTCCACAGCAGCTCGCGCACGCCATCCTCGTCCTCGACTACCAGCACCGTCTCGTCGCCTCGCAGTGAAGCAGAGACTCCATCCGTATCGGCCGGCTCGTCACCTTCCAGCCGGGGAATGAAGATCTTGACCGTGGTGCCCTGCTCCGGCTCGCTCGAGACCCGGACGCCGCCCCCGTTCTGCTTCACGATGCCGTACACGATGGAGAGGCCCAGGCCGGAGCGGCTGCCCGGGGCCGGGGAGAAGGGCTCGAAGACGTGGGACAGCGTCTCCCCGTCCATGCCGCTGCCGGTGTCGCTGACCGCGAGCACGAGGTAGCGGCCGGGCTTGACCGACCGCACCCGGGTGGACCCGGTGATCTGGCGCTCGCCGGTCTCGATGGTAAGGGTGCCTCCGGCCGGCATCGCGTCGCGCGCGTTGAGCACGAGATTGACCAGCACCTGTTCGAGCTGGCCCGGGTCCATCTTGACTTCACCCAACCCCGACCGGAGGCGGGTGACCAGCTGGATATCGGCTCCGACCAGGCGACGAAGCAGGCCCTCCATGTTGGTTACCACCCCGCTCAGGTCGAGGGGTCTCGGCTCCAGCGCCGGTTGGCGCCCGAACATCAGGAGCTGACGGGTGAGCTGCACCCCTCGTTCGGCTGCCTTGCGTATCTGCTCCACATCCTTCTCGGCGAACATGCTCCTCGGGGAGGTCACGGAGGAGCAGGTCGCTGAAACCGCGGATTGTAGTGAGCAGGTTGTTGAAATCATGCGCCACCCCACCGGCCAGCCGGCCGGCTGCATCCATCCGCTGGGCCTGGCGGAGCTGTTCCTCGCTCTGATGCAGCGCCGCGCGAGTCCGGGTGCGGTCGCTGATATCAGTGGCAAGCACCAGGCGCGCCGGCCGGCCGCCCAGCTCCATCTCATGCGAGATCAACTCCATGTCCACGATGGTTCCATCCTTGCGCTGGTGCTGGGCCAGGGCCACGTCGCTCCGCTGTGCACTGGTGCGCTCCAATCCATGGTGCAGCCCGGGGGCGTCCTCCGGCGGAAGGATGTCCATGATCGTCATGGCGAGAAATTCTTCCCGGCCGTAACCATAGTGGCGGACTGCCGCGTCGTTCACTTCGAGGAAGGCGAGGGTGTCGGCGTCGAACACCCACATGGGCTGCGGGTTGCTCTCGAACAGCATGCCGTAGCGCTCATTCGCCTCCTGGGCGACCCGGTATAGCCGTCCATTATCCACCGCCAGCGCGGCTCGACTCCCCAGCTCTTCGGCGAAGGCCAGGTCGTCCGCTTCGTATTTGCGGCCGGACTCGGACCCGACCGCCAGGGTAATAGTCCCCACACCGTGCCCTCGAGCCAGCATGGGCACCCGGATGAACGAAGTCGGCGCCAGGGCGCGAAAGAGCTTCAGCTGTTCCCCATCTTCCGCATGGGCGTGCAGGAGGTCTTCCGTGACCTCACCCATATCGGCGCTGTGGGTGGCACCGAACGGCGGCCGGGCCGAGCCGTACTCGCAAAGCGCGCGGACCAGAAGATCCCTGGCCGGGTCTCGGTGCGCCCCGGAGACGAACTGCAGCGTCCCCTGCTCGGTGGCCACGTGAATCGCGCACCAGTCGGCCAGCGTCGGCACCATGATCCGGGACAGATCCCGCAAGGTGACCATGTAATCCAGCGAGGACGCCAACATGGCATTGGCTTCCGCAAAAAAGCCGAGCCGCCGTTCGACCCGCTCGACCTCCTCCCGGGAGAGCTGGACCGCCCGGGCCCGCTCCGCCTTCTCCTTGAGTCGGGCCACGACGAGGACGGTCACCGGTACCGCCACACCAAGCGCCAGGAGGCTGTACGCATTGGTGGGCGTATAACGCAGGTAGGAGCCGGTCTCGGAAAGGAAGTGGACCGCATACACCAGCGTCACCAGGGCACTGATGACTCCGGATCTGAGCCCGCCGCTGTAGGTGGAGTAGACCGAGGTGAAGAGGAGAAACGCAAACGGATGGGCGATGGGCAGGTTATGCCGTGCGAGTACGTCGAACAGAATAGTCGTAGCCAGCGTGAGCAGTGGTCCGCGGACGCTGGACCCAACCCGGGCCCATTCGGTACGGGAGGTCACCCGGGCGATGGCCCGCGCCACCAACGCGGTGCCGGTCACCCGCTGAGCTGCTCCGCTTTCACCCATGAATGCTCCCGGATGCCCCTCCGCGGCCGCGTTGAGCCGGGCGGCTGAGTTTCTAGCCCTCGCCGCCGCGAGCCACGGCTGTGGAGAGAATGAGGATATCAAGTTCAAGGTAAGACGGCGCGGCGTCTGTGACAGGCCCCACACCGGGGTGGGCGGTATGGCGGAACGTCCCCTGGTGACGCACTTTACCTGCATTCTCGCCCGCCGGGCGGCCACCGCGGCCGGCCGGATTCACTCCAATCGAGAGACCATTCATGGCCGCCACCAGGAAATCCGCCAAGCGGGGCGCCGCGAAAAAGTCCGCGGCCGCCAAGGGTCCCAAGAAGCAACCCGCCCGGAAGTCCAGCTCGAAGCGCCGGGGCAAGAAGTCCACCGCATCGAAGACAACCAGCTTGAAGCGTCGGGCGAAAAAGGGATTGAAGGCCGCACGAGGCGGGCTCGGCAGTGTGGTTAAGGCAGGGAAGAAAACGTGGGAGAAACTCAAGAGCACCACCGCCAACGTGATCGGATAGATCCTCCTTGCGACCCGGCCGGTCCGACGATATGCTATGCCCCGTCCCTCAGCATACGCTTGGTCTTCGCAGGCCTTCCGTCCGAAAGGATATCCGCCCCATGGCCTTGCCTCGTGCGCTGTCTCGTTCCACCCGCTCGTTCCTGTTCGGCCTCGTTCTTACCGCCATCCCGGTACTCCTCCAGGCGCAAGCCCAAGCCACGACCGGCGTGGTCCGCGGTACCGTGTCGGATTCGTCCGGGCAACCGCTCGCCGGCGCCACAGTGACCCTCCGAAATCTGGAGACCAACGCCCTGCGGACCCTCACGACCAACCAGCAAGGCGTGTATGCCGCCACGCTGCTTCGGGTGGGCACCTACGATGTGAACTCCCGGGCCGTTGGATTCCGCGCGGACAAGCGCGACAAGGTCCCGGTCACACTGGGCGAGACGGTAGAGATCAACTTCGCTCTGGCCCCGCAGGTGGTGCAGCTTCAGGAGCTCACCGTGTCCGCCGAGCCGGAACCGGATGTGTCCCAGTCGGCATCGGCCACCCGGCTAGGTGTCGAGGCTGTCGAGGGCCTGCCCAACAACGGCCGGAATATCTTCAACTTCACGACGCTCACTCCCAACGTGGCGACGGTGCAAGGCCCCGACGGCGACGAGATCAGCATTGGTGGCCAGCGAGGGATCCACAACAATGTCTCGGTGGATGGAGCCGACTTCAACAACCCCTTCTTCGGTGAGCAGCGGGGTGGGCAGAGGCCCGCGTTCACCTTCAACCTGGACGCGGTACAGGACTTCGTAGTCGTCTCAGACGGCGCTAACGCGGAGTTCGGCCGATCGGGGGGTGGCTTCCTCAACATCATCACCAAGTCGGGAACCAACGAGTTCCACGGTTCGGCTCACTATTTCGGCAAGTACGACGCTCTGTCGGCCGACCCCAGCCACACGTTCCCCGGGGGAGCCGTCAGCGGATTCCAGCCGGATTTTGCGCAGCACCAGTTCGGCGCCACCTTCGGGGGGCCCATTGTGCGGGACCGGGCATTTTTCTTCCTGGCGTACGACCAGCAGGAGTACAACGAGACCAAGCAGACCACGCGGCTCGGGTCGATCGATCCAGCGCTTCTCGCGTTTACCGATACCGCGTTCGGTGGCGCACTCCAGGGCGACTTCGGACCCATCAGCCGCACCAACGACGCCAACGCCTTCATGGCCAAGCTGGACTTCCGTCTCGGTGCCAAGCACAACGCGACGCTCAAGTACAACTACACCAATTCGCGGCAGGAGAACGGGACGTTCGATGTGGATTTCTGGGGTCGCAGCGCCAATGCACTAGAGCGCGACTTCTCGCATGCGGTGAACGGAGGACTGACTTCGCTCATCTCATCGTCGCTCTCCAACGAGTTCCGGTTTCAGTGGGCCCGGGAGGAGCGGCCGCGCCCTTACGAGGGTCCCATCAATCCGGCGACCGGCCGTCCCTTCCCCGATACCGATATGGGGTTCCTCGGGCCCGAGGGCTTCAGCGGCTATCGGATCGGCATGCCGTACTTCATCCCGGTAGACGCCTACGACTACCGGTTCCAGGTGCTGGACAATGTGTCTCTGGTCAGCGGCAACCACCTCTTCAAGTTCGGCGGGGAGTGGAACCGCACCGGTGTAAACCAGACCTTCCGCGGCTTCGGCAACGGGCGGATGGGGTTTACCTCGGTGAACGGGTTCCTCAATTACGTGGCCAACGGCAACGGTTACGTGGAGTGCGCCCTGGACATCGTCAACACGCCGACGCCCAGCCAGACCACGGGCTCGTGCCCCGCGGGCCAGCACATCACGGGGCCCGTCGCGCTCTATCTGCAGCAGGCGGGAATCGGTGGTCTCACGGTCGATGAGGCCGGCACCCAGACCATCATTCAGCACGAGCTGGCGCTGTTTCTCCAGGACAGCTGGAAGCCGGTGTCGAACCTCACGGTGAACTACGGACTCCGCTGGGAAGCGCAGATCCAGCCCGATCTCATCACCCCCACCCCGCAGCTGTTCTACTTTCCTTTCATCGGTCAAACGGTCACGAACTCGGTCGGCACGTTCGAGTTCCCCGGCAACGGAACGATTCCCAGCGATTACTCGATGTTCCAGCCCCGGCTGGGCCTGGCGTATGACGTGAAGGGCGACGGTCGATCGGTACTCAGGGCCAATGCGGGACTCTTCTACGCCCGGATTCCCGGCCTCAACCTGGCGAGCTCCCGCAGCACCGACGGCTCGCGAGGGCAGACGATCTTCCGCAGCTCAGACACCCCGTTTCTCGGGGCGCCGCCCGCGTATGGCGACCTGCTGCCCAGCCCAGCAACGGGCCCGTTCCAGCCCGGCGTGTTCGTGTTCGACAAGGACTTCCAGAACCCGCGAACGTTTTCGGCGACCGTGGGGTACGAGCAGGAGATCACCCAGGGCCTGGTAGCAGAATTGAGCTACACCCACGCCCGTGCCGATCATCTTACCCGCTTCTTCAATGCCAACGACCCGGTTTTCGGCGACGTCCCCAATCAGGGACCGTGGTCCACCGGGCTGGCCGGTGGGAACGGCATCGGCGCGCTGACCGTGGTGCAGAGCACCGCCAAGTCACGCTATAACGGGATTACCGCCGAGTTCCGGCGGGGAACCGGCACCAAGCTTCAGTTCCAGGTCAACTACACCCTGTCGTTCGACAAGGCGGACGACGACAACGAGCGGGATCCCTTCACCTTCCGCTACGCCCGCGCGGACTCGCTGGAGAAGGAGTACAACTGGAGCGATCGGGACCAGCGGCACCGGGTCAACGCCTGGGTGCTGGCCATCCTCCCAGGCGACTTTTACTTCAACAACCGGGTCAGCGCATACTCCGCCCAGCCGGCCTCGGAAGTGTGCGGCCCGGGCAACGTGGGCACCGGCCAGCGTGCCAGCACACCGGCCCAGCGCATCTGCCCCGATGGCCACGTGCTTCAGCGCAACACGATCCGGCGGGACAACGCCTATTTCTCCTGGGACATCCGCCTGTCCAGGCCGTTCAACCTCGGGCAGCAGGGTGTTCTCGAGGCGATCTTCGAGGCTTTCAACGTTACCAACAACGACAACTTCAAGGATCCGTCGTCGGGCGGCACCTTCCTCAATTTCGACGGAACGATCCGGAGCGGGCTGGGTGAGCCGCGCCAGTTCCAGGCGGGGGTGCGCTACATATTCTGATCGACTGATCCTAGCGGCCGTGTTTTTTTTCTACTTGAAGCCCCGGTCAAGCTGGCCGGGGCTTTGCGTTGAGCTGGTACTCCTTCCCCCGCCCGACACCTCACTCCGCAATCGCCGCCAGAACATCCCGCACCTTGGCCGCGAGCTCATCGGGACGGAAGGGTTTGGCCAGAAAGTCGTCGATCCGGGAGCCGCTGAAGCGCTGCATGGCTTCGATGTCGCCATATCCGCTCATCGCTACAATCGGAATGTCCGGCTGAATCCGGCGCAGCTCCAGGGCCGCCTCTGCCCCGGCGAGCCTGGGCATGGTGAGATCGAGCAGCACGAGGCTGACCTTCCCGCCCAGCTCCTGCAACCGCTCGACCGCATGAACGCCGTCGTCCGCCAGCTCTACCGTGTACCCCGCCTCCCGCAGAACGCTGGCCGCAAGGGCGCGCACCGCGGGATCATCGTCCGCGACCAGCACCGTTCCCACCCCCTGGAGATCACGGTCGGGGTATACGTCGGGAGAGCCCCGCCGAACCCGCTGCGGCATGGATAGCACCGGGAGGAGTATGGTGAAGGTGGTTCCCTGCTCCGGCTCGCTCGACACGCCAATTGCGCCGCGGTGACTCCGCACGATTCCCAGCGCGGCCGAAAGTCCCAGCCCACGACCGAGGAACTTGGTGGTAAAGAACGGCTCGAAGATGCGGTCACGGGTCTCCTGGTCCATGCCGGCTCCGGTATCGATGACGTCGATCCGGACGTAGTCGCCGGCATGGATGGGGAAGCCTGCGGTGCGCATGCGCTCTCGCCGCTCGGTGAAGTGCTCGGTCCGGATCCGCAGCGTCAGGGTCCCGGCGGAGTCTCCGATCGCCTCCCCTCCGTTGATCACCAGGTTCATCACCAGCTGCTGGAGCTGGGTCCGGTCGCCCTCGATCGGAGGGCACTCCTCCGGAATATCCATGACCAGCGTGATCTTCCTCGAAATGGAGGCCCGGATCAGCGTACTGACCTCGGTGACCAGCGTACCGATGTCCACCGCCTGGATGACGAACTGACCCTTGCCCGCATAGGCCAGGAGTTGGCGGGTGAGATCGGCCGCACGCTCGCTGGCATTCAACACGTCCTCGATCAGGTTGGCCGCGCGCTCCGTATGTCCGCCCAGAACGGCCCGGCGCGCCAGACCCGCATTGCCCATGATACCGGTCAGCAGGTTGTTGAAATCGTGGGCGATTCCCCCCGCCAGCACTCCGATGCTCTCCAGCTTCTGCGCCTCACGGAACGCCTCCTCCTGTTCCCGGTGGACCTGCTCGGCACGCCTCTGCTCGCTCACGTCCCGGACCACGAGCACCGCTCCGGCGATGGCCCCGTCGCCCTTGATCGCTGCCGTGGAGCAGGTGACCGGGAGCATCCGGCCGTCCTTGTGAAGGAAGAAGTCGTCCTGGCCTCGCAACGTCTGCCCGGAGGCCAGCACCTGCATGTGCGGGCACTCCGAGATGGGATAGGGCGAGCCATCGGGCCGGCGGCTGTGCAGCATTGCATGAAAGAAGTTCCCGATCAGCTCCTCATGGGTCCAGCCGAACATCTGCACTGCGCTGGGATTGGCAAAGGTGGTGCGCCCCTCGCTGTCGACCAGGAACAGGGCCTCGGCGGCATTGCTGGCGATGGCATCAGCCAGGTTGAGCTGATACTGGAGCAGCTCCTCGGACTGTTTCCGCCCCGAATCGTCGCGCACGATCTTGGCCAGTCCGAGGAGCGACCCCGCCCGATCCCGGAGCCCGACCATGACCCCGTTGGCCCAGAACCGGGAGCCGTCCTTGCGCAGGTGCCAGCGGGAGTCCTGCGCTCGGCCGGTATCGGAGGCGAATTTTATCTCGCGCTCGGGCTCGCCCCGAAATACGTCCTCCGGGACAAACAGGATGGAGCCGTGCCGGCCCACGATCTCCTCGGCGGTGAAGCCGAAGATCCGTTCCGCGCCAGGATTCCAGCTCTCGATGATGCCATCGAGCCCCAGGTGAAAGATCCCGTAGTCTACGGAGGCTTCGACGATCAGCCGGTAACGTTCGTCATCCATTTTCAACACGCTCGGGGGCTCGAGACTTTCGCGGCTCTCGGGCGCGAGGTAATCCCGCATCCGTTCGGCGAGGTGATAAACTGGGCCGCCAGAATCATCTAGGCTGTGACGTGGGGTACCAGAACGGCGAAAAAGTCGGCCGGAACACGAGTATGTAAGTGCGGTCACAGACGGTAGCGATGGCAATCGGTAGGATAGACCCCAGCCTGCACCCTTTCGATCAACTATCTGGAGGGCACGTCCATGATGTGGCTCGCTATCGTCCTGCTTGTGGCTTGGGTCCTGGGGTTTGCGGTGTTCAAAGTGGCCGGCGGGCTCATCCACCTTCTTCTGGTCATCGCCGTCGTTGTGTTCCTGTACAACCTGATCACCGGACGGCGGCGGGTCTAAGCCAGCCCCAAACACCCTTGGCGAACCCCCTTGCGCGGGGGTATGTTGCCCTATCGCTCGCAACGATACTGGGGTGTTATGTCCGGAAAAGCAGTCAGCACGGCTCGCCCCGAAAGCCAGGGGGGCGGGCCGGGGGGTGTTGTTTTGGTGGTTGACGATGAGCAGGGTCTACGCGACCTCGTCTGCCGGACCCTTCGGGCTGAGGGGTATCACACATTGGAGGCCTCACATGGCGGTGAGGCCCTGGAATTGGTGGAAACGGGGCCGGATACGGTCGACCTCGTCGTCACCGATGTAGTCATGCCTGGAATGGACGGCCGCGAGCTGGGACGCCGGTTGGCCCTGACTCGGCCGACCCTCCCCATCCTGTACATGTCGGCCTACGAGGTGAACGACATCTTCCGGCGGGGGTCTCCCACGAGCTCAGCCCCCTTTCTTCAGAAGCCGTTCCCCCGGGACGGGCTCATAAAGAGCGTCGAACAGCTACTGCGGAAGCGCTCCAGCCGCTAAGACTGCCGTCCACATGGCCCCCGGGACCCCCTCCCACTGGGCCGAGATGCGCCAAGCTCTCCTCCGCTGGCTTGGTAACTGATTTCTTGGTATGGTTTTGTCACATCGAACGCCATTCCTGAACATCCGGTGTGGAGAGTCACAGCGGCCACGGGCGATTCCGGCGTAATTACTCGGGTCCCAGCCGTGAACCCAAGGCTTATCGCTCTCCGCAGTCGAGGAGATCCGCTCATGTTCTGTTTCCGCCGCCATCTGTTCGGCTCCCTTCCGCTCGTTGCTGCGACAGCTCTCGCCTGCGGAGGGGAATCGCTGAGCATCCCCCCCACCACGGGTACTCTCCAGGTCACGACCGCGACCAGCGGCGCGGAGCCCGACC
Source organism: uncultured Gemmatimonadales bacterium (assembly GCA_963846435.1). Classification (GTDB taxonomy): domain Bacteria; phylum Gemmatimonadota; class Gemmatimonadetes; order Gemmatimonadales; family GWC2-71-9; genus CAVVWJ01. The sequence goes on from CAWJVX010000003.1 coordinate 400,171, forward strand.
CGGACGGCTATGTCGTCCAGGTGGATGGCGGCACGGAACAATCAATCGGAGCGTCTGCCAGCATTCAGAATGAGGACGTTGAGGCCGGCACCCATGAGGTGCAGCTCGCCGGTCTGGCCCCCAACTGCACCGTCGGCGGCGACAATCCCCGCATTGTCAGCATCACGGCGGGAGAGACCGAGACCGTCGCCTTCGAGGTAACTTGCGGCGCCACCACTGGCGGCCTTCAGGTCTCCTCGTCCACCAGTGGTTCCTCTCCCGATGCGGATGGTTACAGCGTCACCCTGGATGGCACCGATCGTGGGGTTGTGCCCGCGACCGGCAGCCTCGCGGTCGACGGCTTGTCGCCGGGTGACCACCTGGTGGGATTGAGTGGCGTGGCCGGGAACTGCCAGGTCCAGGGAGACAACCCTCGGACGGTAGCCGTGACGAACGGGGCGAGTGCTACGGTGGCATTTGCCATCACCTGCACGACGCCACCAGCTAACGTCGGCAGTCTCCGCATTGCGACGGTCACAACAGGAAGCGACCAGGACGCCAACGGCTACGCTTTCGCGCTGGACGGAGGTCCGACGCAGCCGATCGCGATCAATACTGCGACCATCCTTTCGCAGATCGGGGCGGGCCCCCACTCGGTGAGTCTGTCGGGAGTTGCGGCGAATTGTACGGTGCAGGGAACCAACCCGCGTGCGGTGACCGTCGCCTCCGGTGCGACCGCTGACGTGAGCTTTGCGATCAGCTGTAGCGGCACGACGGGGTCGATCAGGGTGACCGTCACGACGTCGGGTTCGCCGACCGATCCCAACGGCTACACCCTGACGCTGGACGGTGCCGCCCCGGGCAGGCCGATCGCCACCAACGAGTCGGCCACCATCCCCGGCGTCGCGCCCGGGAGCCATTCGGTCGCACTCAGCGGGCTGGTCGCTAACTGCAGCGTCGCCGGCGGTGCGTCGAAGAACGTCACGGTAGCGGTTGGGGCCACGGCCGACGTGAGTTTCGCGGTCACCTGCGCCGCTACAACCGGGAGCATCAAGGTCACCACCGTGACCACCGGGTCGAATCTCGACAACGGGTACTCGGTGAGTCTGGACGGTGGGACCGCTCAGTCAATCGGAGCCAGCGCCGAGTTCACCTTCAACGGTGTCGCCGCCGGACCTAGATCAGTCACCCTCTCCGGGGTTGCTGCCAACTGCACCGTCGGGGGAACGAACCCGCGGCAGGTAACGGTGACAGCGGGGCAGACGGTAAACGCGGACTTTGCTATCACCTGTGCCGCGGCCAGTCAGGGAAGAATCGCGTTCGTTTCTCCCAATCCTGGGGTGCGAGATTTGTTCACCGTCAATCCGGATGGGACGGACCGCAGCAATCTCACCGACGGCCTGGCGGGGCTTTCAGCCGGTCCCCAATGGTCTCCTGACCGCAGTAAGATCGTCTTCGAAGGAGGGCCTGACGGGGGAGAGATCTATGTCGTCAACGCCAACGGCAGTGGGCTGAGGAATTTGACCAACACTCCATCTGGCCTGGGGCTCGAAGGCGCCCAGGAGTCCGGACCGAGGTGGTCGCCGGATGGTAGCCGCATCCTCTTCCGCAGGACGATCTCTCTGCCTCCGGAGGGCGACCAGCAGGAAACCGACCTCTGGACCATGAGCGGCGATGGGCTCGGTCAGGCGCAGCTCACCCACACAGGTACGGGGAGGCTGGGTAGTGGCTACGACTGGTCGCCCAATGGCTCCAGCATCACATTCGCGAGCGAGCCTGCTGGTCTGCCCGAGGGGGTCTATGTCATGAACGCCAACGGCAGCAACCCTACGAGGCTCACCGGGGCGACGACACCATCATGGGGCCCAGACTGGTCCCCCGACGGAGAAAAGATTGTCTTCCTGGCGGACTGGGAGGTCTGGGTCATGAATGTCAATGGGAGCAACCAGACGCCGGTCGCTACCGAGGCTGACCAGCCCGGGGACCTTAAGGATGCACCAGTCTGGTCACCGGATAGCAAGAAGATCGCTTACATGTATCAGTACGGCGTGTCCACCACGGGCCGCTCGTCGGACATATGGACGGCCAACCCGGATGGAAGCGGCAAGGTCAACGTCACCAATAACGCACTGGACAACAGCTCTGCCGTCTGGTCACCCGATGGAAGCCAGATCACTTTGGTCTTCGGCGCTGGAGGGAGTGGCCCTGTGATTCAGGTCATAAACGCCGATGGGACCGGCCTCAGACCGAACGTCAGTACCCGCAGCGGAACGAGTCCCGACTGGTAGAGCTTGCTATCTCTATCTGGCTTAGTCGACCTCTGACTGAAGGCCCCGCTCTCGTCTAAATGAGTGGGGCCTTCAGCTACCGGGGCTGGGGCGAGACTTGATTCTCAAGTCTCCCGCTGTAAAGGTTTATTCGTGCGCTGCTTCCGTTCCCATCTACTCGGGCTGCTTCCCCCCATCATTGCCGCGGCCGCAGTGGCTTGCGGCGGCGAAAGCCTGGACGTGCCTACCACCGGCTCGCTACAGGTGACCAGCGCCACCAGCGGAACCGACCTCGATCCGGATGGATACACCGTCACAATCGATGGTACCGACCGCGGAACCGTGGGGGTGAGCGGGACCCTGACGATCGAGCAGCTGGCCCCCGGAGGTCATTCGGTGGGACTCAGCGGGGTGGCGGGCAACTGTCAGGTCCAGGGAGATAACCCGCGCACATCCAGCATAACGGTTGGTGCCACCGCCAGCGCCGCCTTTGCCATCACCTGCACTGTCTTGCCGCCCAATACGGGCGCCCTCCAGATCAGCACGGCTACGAGTGGCAGTGATCCCGACCCCGACGGGTACACCGTCGCGGTGGACGGCGGAATCGCCCAGCCCATCGCGACCAATGCAACCGTGACCGTCAGCGGTATTGCGGCCGGGCCTCATTCGGTGATCCTCGCGGGCCTCGCCGCCAACTGCGGGGTTGGGGGTGCCAACCCGATCACGATCGCCATCACGGCCGGTCAGACGGCGAGCGCGGATTTCGCGATTACCTGCACCGCGTCCACCGTGGCGAGGATCGCGTTCATCTCCGACAATCCCGGAGTCCGCGATGTATTCACCGTAAACCCGGACGGGACCGGACGGCGCCGGCTGACCGATGGTCTTGCGGGACTTTCCGAGACCCCACAGTGGTCGCCCGACCGGAGCCAGATCGTGTTCGAGGGGGGGCCGACGGGCGGCGAGATCTACGTGATCAACGCCGATGGCACAGGATTGAGGAACCTCACCAATACTCCGACCGGTGTAGGGCCCGGCAGGGAGAGCGAAACCGGTCCGACGTGGTCTCCCGATGGCAGCACAATCGCGTTCATGAAGACCACCTCGCTCGAACCCGACGGCGACGAGGCAGATACCGATGTCTACACGATCAGGAGCGATGGCACCCAGTTGACCCAACTCACCGCTACCGGGCAGGAGGCGCCGGGGGGCGGCCTCAGCTGGTCGCCGGATGGCACCCGCATCGCCTTTACCAGTGAGCGGGGGACCAGCTCCCAGATCTTCGTCATGGGCTCGGACGGCGCGGGCCAAACCGGCATCACCATCACGGGATCTTCGTTCGGACCCCACTGGTCGCCCGACGGCAGCAGAATCGCCTTCCTCACCCAGTTGGCGGCCTCACCCCAGGTCTGGACCATCAACCCGGACGGGTCCAATGCCACCCAACTGACCGATGAGCCGGGTGACCACAAGGCCGACGTGCGTTGGTCGCCCGACGGCAGCAGGATTGCCTATACCTTCGCATATACCCCGTCGGGTACCCAGCTCGGCTCAGACATCTGGACCATGAACGCGGATGGCAGCGGCAAACTCAATGTCACCAACAGCCGGGAGGACAATACCTCACCAGTATGGTCGCCCGACGGCAGGCAGATTGCCTTCGTGTTTGGCTTCGGCACGGGAGTGAATGCGGAGGTTCGGGTGGTGAACGCCGACGGAACCGGCCCACAACTGAACGTGAGCACGCGTCAGGGCTACCGCCCCGACTGGTCCCGGTAGGCGTTGCGCCGAGGGTCGCCCTCGCACGCGCGGACGAGAACCCGCTTGCTGGCGCCCCACGGTTGCAGGTTGCATCTTTCGCCCCGGTGGACCTTCCCACCGGAGATCACGTGCAAGCCGATCTTCCTGAGCTGCTTCGCCGCGCCGATCAGGCAGACCCTCAAGCTGCCGACCAGCTCTTCGCCGCACTTTACAGCGAGCTTCACCGGCTCGCGGAGCATCACCTGGAACGAGGCGGCAGCCTCACCCTGGGTACGACCACGCTGGTGCACGACGCCTACCTGAGCATGATCGGTCGGCGAGACGCCCAGTTTCCCGACCGGGCACGGTTCTTTGCATACGCATCCCGGGCCATGCGAGGCCTGGTGATCGATTATGCCCGCCGGCGGCGAGCCAAGAAGCGAGGCCGCGATTACGAGATTACCCTGGTGGAGGAAGAGGTCTCCGCCCCGGCTGTGCTCGAGGCCGGCCAGGACCTCGACGCGCTGGCGGAGGCACTCGGGCACCTGGCCCAGCTGGATCCCGCGCTCGCCGAGCTGGTGGACCTGCACTTCTTCGGAGGCTTCTCGTTTGTGGAGGTCGCGGAGCTCCGAGGCGTCTCGGAGCGAACGGTGCAGCGAGACTGGCGGAAGGCCCGACTGCTGCTGCACCGGGCATTGCGGGACGAGAACGATTCGCAGCCCCCGCCGTAATCGGCCGGGAGCCACCTGCTCACTCAGCGTTCGATCGCCGCGGCAAGCCCTTCCGCCTGCCGGGTGCGCGGATGCCCGGCGCCCGCCCCGAACCGGAGCGCGGCCAACGCCTCCGCCGCCGCGGCACGCCCGGCCGCCGAGTCGCCGCTGGCGAGCAGGGCCTCGGCTTCGATCAGTCGCGCCTCACCGACCGCGCCGCTCCGGGATACGGTGAGCGAGTCCACCGCGGCAATCGCGCGCGCCTCCCGAGCCAACCGAAGGGCCTCCTCGATTTGCCCGAGTGACAGGGCGGATTCCGCCGCGAGGAGCACGACCGGGCGGAGCCGCTTCTTCCTTTTCCCCTCGAAGTAGCCGTTTGCCTTGAGCGCGCCAAGAAAGGCTGCCTTCGCCGCGGCGGCGTCCCCCTCAGCCAGGGCGAGCCAGCCGGCGAGCACCTGCCCGTCCGGCACCTGGTCGTCGGTGTTCTGAACCTTGGGATAGATCGCGATGATCTGCTCGAGCCGCGCCTTCGCCCGGCGGGCCTCCGCAAGACGACCGAGCCGCACATCGGCTCGCGCGAGACCAAACAGCCCTCGCCCTTCCCAGTACAGACTCGTGTCCCGCACGCCCTGTGCTACCACCATGCCGAAGTACTTACGCGACGAATCGGCATGGCCCTGCGTCAAGCGCGGTTTCCGCGTAGTGGATCACCGGCTGCCAGTTGATGCGGCCGGTCTGGTCGCTTCGGGCGGACCGCTCCAGCACCTCGCGGAAAACCGGCTCGGCCTCAGCTGTCTCGCCCAGCTCAACCAGCGTAACTGCGAGGTTGTGTCGCATGATCGAGCGCGTGAGCGTACCGCCGCGGGCACTCGAATCCATCGCGGCAATTGTGTGCTGGTACTGCGCGACGGCCTCGCGCCACCGACCGGCACCGTCGAGGGCCGTGGCGAGGTTGCTAAGCAGGCCGAGATAGGCCATGTCCCGGGTTCGGCCGAGGCTGTCGCGAATGGCGACGGCGTGGCGGGCCGCGGTGATGCTCTCATCGGGGCGGCCCGTTTCATTCGCTAAGAGAGAGCGAACGTTGAGACACTCCACGTGACTCGCCGGACCCCTTGCATGCCGCAGCAGCGAGTCGGTTCCGTCGAGCATTTGCCAAGCCTCCTCGTAGCGACCCTCCATCCTGAAGTTGTCCGCCATGTAGCACCGGATCTCGGGCAGCTGCTCGGCATCCCTACCGGCCAGGGCCAACGACTCCGCCCGGGCGAGCAGGGCCCCGCGGACTCTCGTCTCGGCCAGCTCGGCGTAACTGTTGGAGAGCTGAAGCAACATCGTAGTCTGGAAACGCGGGTCGCCAGCCGAATGCCGCTCGAGCAGCACACGACCCGTGTCGAGCACCTGCCGCATCGTGATCGGCTCGTCGCCAACTTCGGACATCAACAGGTTCTGAAACTCTATCTGCGCATCGGCCCGCCGGCTCTCCCGAATCGCTTCATCCCGCTGGAAGCGAGCCTGCCGCATCTGCTCGAACGAGAACGCCGTGGCACCAATGAGGCCGGCCGCCGTAACCATCCCGGCGATGACCGCAGTCCGGTTTCGACGGGTGAACTTTCTCACCCGGTATAGCAGAGAGTGAGGACGGGCGCTGACCGGCTCGTGGCGGAGATAGCGTTCCAGGTCGTCCCCGAACGCCGCGACGGTGGGATAGCGCTCGGCAGGGGTCTTCTGTAGTGCCTTGGCGAGGATGTTGTCGAGATCGCCGAGACCCAGCCTGGCGGGCTCGGTCTCGAGCAGGGCATGGATACTCTCCGCCGGGGTCCGGCAGCCCTCGGCGGTGGGATGGCGATCCGAGAGCAGGAGGTAGAGCAGCACCCCGAGCGAGTACACGTCCGTGGCGGTGGTGAGAGGCTCACCCCGGACCTGCTCCGGCGCGGCGTAATGAGGGGTGAGCACTCGGCCGCCATCGATCGTGAGGGCCGAGCGATCGCCGCCGCTCTCGCCGTCCAGCAGCTTGGCAATGCCGAAGTCCAGCAGCTTTACCACTCCCTCAGGCGTGACCAGGATGTTCGAGGGCTTGAGGTCCCGGTGCACGATCAGGTGGGCATGAGCGTGTCCCACGGCGGCAAAGACCTGGAGCACCAGGCGGATGCGCTCGACCTGGGTAAGGTGGTGCTCCCGGGCGAAGGCGTCGATTGGCTGACCTTCGACGTACTCCAGTACCAGGTAGGGCTGGCCGGCACCGCTGAGGCCCGCGTCCAGCAGCTTGGCGATCCCGGGATGGGACAGGCGGGCGAGCACCGAGCCCTCGCGGCGGAACCGCTCCTGTCCGGTTGGGCTCAGGAGTGCGAGGTTCAGAATCTTCACTGCGGCTTTGCCTTCGAACCGGCCGTCCGCCCGGGCCGCGAGCCACACCGACCCCATTCCACCCTGCCCCACTGGCCGCTCCAGCCGGTACGCGCCCAACTCGAGTCCCGAGAGGCTCACATCCAGCGGCGCGGCCAGAAAGCCGCGCTGGTCGGCCGCGTCTTCTTCGCCGAGGAGCGCGGACAGGTCGGCGGCCAGGGTGGGCGAGTGGGCCGCTAGCCGCTCGATCCAGCGGGTCCGCTCCTCGGGTGCAAGATCCAGCACCTCATCGAGGAGTGGCTCCAGCGCCTGCCAGCGGTTGGGGTCGAAGACGGTCATCGGCGTGGGGGAATGGTATGAGAGACAGTAGCGCCCGGGGCCCCTCTCGGAAAGAGGTTCTTTCCGTTGCCGGGATCAGTCGGGTGCGCCGGGAGCGGAGGGATGTCGGGAATGGGTGACCGATTGCGATCTACTGTATACGGGACACTTCGTAGGCGTGTTCCCCCTTCGATCTTTACCAGCCGACAGGAAGGGTAGGTCTGCATGAAAGCCAAGGCCATGATTGGCGCGCTGGCCGCATCCGCCACGCTGATCGGGGTCTTCGGGTGCGGCGATGAGAACGTGACCGCTCCGGGGACAGGAGCGGCCCCGGAAATTTCGAAGTCGGAGAAGAACGCCCTTGCGGCCGAGGTCCGGCAGCTGACCGCCAACCGCGGGATCACCGCGCTGGGGCAGCCTCCGCATGTCCGGCCCACTCTCGTCCGGCTCGGCCGAGCTCTGGCCTTCGACAAGATCCTGAGCGGCAACCGCGACATCTCCTGTATGACCTGTCACCTGCCCACCCTAGCCACCGGCGATTTCCGCAGTCTCGCGATCGGGCAGGGCGCCACCGGGCTGGGAGCGAGCCGGGTGCACCCCGATGGTGCCTTCATCCCCCGCAATGCTCCGCCCCTGTTCAATCTGTTCGCCCTGCAGCCGCTCTTCTGGGACGGACGGATCTTCCAGGACGAGGCAGGCATCTTCCACACCCCGGCCGGCTCGGCAATTACTCCGGCCATGCACCAGGTGTTTGAGTTCGGTACAGCATCGATCCTCCCGCTCTTTCCGGTGGTGAACCGGGAGGAGATGCGGGCCGCGGGCGGCAACGAGCTGGCCCTTATCAGTGACGATCATCCGGAGCAGGTCTGGGGAGCGTTGATGGAGCGCCTGGGTGGGATTCGGGAGTACCGCCAGATGTTCGAGCTGGCATACCCGGGCCAGCGTTTCGAGCAGATGACCTTTGCCCATGCCAGCAACGCGATCGGGGGCTTCTTCATAGACCAGCTTTCGTTCAACAACTCGCCCTGGGATCAGTTCCTGGCCGGCAACGACAAGGCCATGACCCCAGTCCAGCTTCAGGGCGCCAAAAACTTCATGAGCGCTCGCTGCTCGATCTGCCACAACGGACCCGCACTCACCGATAACAAATTCCACAACGTGGCCCTGGCGCAGTTCGGACCGGGGAAGGGCGAGGGGCTAGAGGGCCGGGATGACTTCGGCAGGGAGCGGGTGACGGGGAACTCAGCCGAGCGGTACGCGTTCCGCACCCCAGCGCTCCGGAATGTCGAGCTCACCGCTCCGTATGGGCACGATGGGGCCTACTTCGACCTGCGGGCCTTCGTCGATCACTACAGCGAGTCGGATCTGAAGCTCAAGGCGTTCCTGGCAGGGGAGGATCCTAACGTGAACTTGCTGGAGCCGCTGCTCCGCAACACGCTGCTGCAGACACTGAACGACGTGCTCGCTACGCGGGATCCATTACTGACTGGGGTCGTCTTCCCGCCGCAGGTGGTGGACGAAGTGACCGAGTTCATGAAAGCGCTGACCGATCCCTCTGCGCGCAACCTTCAGCACGTCGTTCCTCAACGGGTGCCGAGCGGATTACCGGTCGACGGCGCCCTTGGGGCCCCTGGCAGCTAGACCAACGGCACGATGGGCGTCACTCCAGCGTCACCGTAATGAAGCGGAGCCGCCCCTCCCTGCCCACCTGGACCACCGCCACGGAGTCAGGCGCAACCTGCCCGATGGCGGCGCGAAGGTCCGCGATGGTCCGGACCGAGGTGCCGTTCACACCGTGAATTACGTCCCCCGGCAGTGGTCCCGCCGTGCCTTCCGACGCCACCGCCACCCCCGCTACTACCACGCCGTGGGGCGCCCGGAGTCCCGGAATGACGGAGGCCAGCTCCGGGGTCACCTCCAGCGCGAGGATCCCTAGACGGGGGATGAGGTTCTGCTCCGGGGTGACCATATCCCGGAAGCGGTTGGCCTCGTCCTGGCGTTCCGTAACCATCACCCGCAGCGTCAGCCGCTGGAGTCCCCGGCCCACCTCCATGGTCACTGGTTTGCTCAGGGGGCGCTGATAGACCGTGACATCGAACTGCCGCCCGTTCTCCATCGGCTTGCCCTCGACCGACAGGATCACGTCGTCAATCCGGAGCCCGGCCTTGGCCGCGGGGCTGTTGGGGTAGACGTCGCCCAGCACGACGCCCCATTCGCGTGAGAGGTGTAGCCCAGCCGCCAGCGCCGGGGTGATGGTCTGAGCGAACACCCCGATCTCCCCCCGCCGCACCCGCCGGTTGGCCCGGATCTGTTCGTAGACGAAGCGCACGATATTGCCGGGCGCCGCAAAGCCGATCCCCTCGCTGCCTCCGGACTGGCTGAAGATCATCGTGTTGATGCCCACCACCACTCCGTCGGCGGTCACCAGCGGCCCGCCGCTGTTACCCGGATTGATCGGCGTGTCGGTCTGGATGTAGATCATCCGGTCTTCGTCCTGGAGCTGGCGGCCCACGGCGCTGATGACGCCCATGGTCACGCTGCTGGCCAGTCCGAAGGGACTCCCGAAGGCCAGCACCACCTGGCCGGGCGCCAGCGAATCGGAATTGCCCAGTTTCGCGAACGGCAGGCCGGTCAGTGCCACCTTGAGCACGGCGAGGTCGGTTTCCCGGTCGATCCCCACCAGCGTGGCCGGCACCTCCTGGGAGACCGGAGCGAGCGCCGAACGACCCGGCACCCCGGCTACCGCGGGACGGGGCAGCACCACGGTGAATCGCCGGCCGCCCTCGACCACGTGGGCGTTGGTCACGATGAATCCGTCGGCGCTGAGGATGACCCCCGACCCGGTGCTTTGCTGACTGCCCAGCAGCGCGCCGGCTCCGGTGGTGCCGGCGGACACCGGGCCGTACGCCTTCACCCGGATCTGCACCACGGTGGGACCCACCCTTGCGGCCACGGTTTCGAGCGACTGGCTCAGGGTCCTGAGATCCGGGGCACGCGGAGTGGTCTGGCCCGCCACGGGGCCGGCCCCAGCCAGTGTCATCACGAACAGGCAGCGACAAGCCAAGCGGTTCATATGCGCGCGCCGGGTGAAAGTGTGCGCCGGCTTGGGCGAGCCGGCTGATGTCGAGTGCTAGAAAGAAACCTCACCGGACGCCGGAAACTAGCGGGCCTCGGTAACCGACTGCATGTTACCTGCGACTCGCCCCCCAGGACCCATCGCTTGTCGCTGTCACCGTCCCAGGCCCGGAATAGAGACTTCATTCGCACCGGCAGGTCGCGGATCGAGGGAGTGGGGGTGTTTGCCAAACGGAGGATTCCGCGCGGCACCCGGGTCATCGAATACCTCGGGGCCCACGTCCCGATCCAGGAGCTGTACCACCTGCTGGAGGAGGGCAACCCGCCTCGGACCTACGTGATGGCCCTGGACGATACCACCGCCATTGACGGAGCCCGGGACGGCAACGATGCCCGGTACTTCAACCACAGCTGCGATCCCAATTGCGAGCCCTACATCTTCGACGGCCGGGTCTACATCTACGCCATGCGGGAGGTCTTCCGCGGGGAAGAACTGACCTTCGACTATCGCTTGCGGCCGGCCGATCGATCGACGCCACCTACCAACGACACGGCAGGCTACCGGTGCCACTGCGGGGCGGTAAACTGTCGTGGCACCCTGCTCCGCCTCAGCGACTCTCCCACGATCCCTGGAAACCCACGATGAAAAAGATCTCCAAGCCTTCCCGGTCGGGCACACAGTCTACCTCGAAGGCCGCGCTCACCACCGCCATCGCAGGCCTGCCCCTCACAGTAGGGCCGGGTCTCCAGGCCCAGATCAAGGACGCCACCGTCCCGGTGCCGATCGAGTCGCCCCGAGACATCAGCCCGACTCGCTCTCTGGATCTCTGCTGCCTCAAGTATGCCGAGCTCTACTCCAAGGACCGCGCCACCTACACCATCATCGGCACCGACAACGAGCACACCATCTACCAGAACGCCCGGAACGAGTACTTCTACCTCGACCCCGCCACCGGCGACATGCAGTTCCTGGCGCCGGATACCCAGGTCAAGCTCCGCGACGGCGCGGTGCGGGCCCCGTCCCCAGTTCGGCAGAAGACCTTCAAGACCATCGATGTCGAGCATGGCGGAGCGGTGACGATCATCGGAATGGACGAGGCGGGGCATACGGTGCAGCGGAATTCCCTGGGTGAGACTTTCTACCTCGATCCCGCGACTGGTGATATGGTGTTTGCCAAAGAGCCGTAGTCCTCGGGTCGCCTCCACATTCGCCCGCCCGGGGAGCCTTAAGAAAAAACCCCGCTGCTCCGAAGCAGCGGGGTTTTATCTGTAGCCCTGGAGGGTGTGACGGCCGCCGTGAGTCACGGACCGATCACACGCCTGTAGCGGGCTTTGCTCATCTCCGATTCGTTACCCCAACGCTGCAAGTCCGAGCGATAGGTGTCTCAGCTTGAACGCGCGAGTCATGGCTATACCTCGTCGCGTTCGTGGACGCCAAGTCGGAGGTATCGATGGGAGCAACGAAGTGGGTTGGAGCGGTGAGCGTCACCCTGGTGCTGGCCTGTACCGGAGACAACCCGGCCGAGCCGCCGACTGCGGCGGCAACAGCCCCAACGTCGCCGACTCGCTCACCGAAGCGGAATCGCTTGAAGCGCCAAGCGGATTTGATCCAAATGGTGCTCGTTATGAGAGGCGACCTTGTCGAACTCGTCCTTCAGTGTCCGCACCCCGGTGACACTGTGCACGAACTCCAGGTGACCCTTCTCGTCGTAATACCTGCCGGCGTAGTAGATGATGGCGCTGCGAACCGATTCGTATACCCGCCGCGCGATGTCGAGCGGTACCTCTGAATATTCGAGCCCCCTGGCCCAAGCATCCTGGTCGTACACCCATAGCACCTGACGCGGTTCGCTGAGTACTCGGCGGATCCGGTCGAAGAGCACCGTCTCGCTGTCAGCCAGGTGGAGAAGGACAAATCTGATCGACCATTTGCCTGGCCCGTAGGTGCGGCTCAAATCCTCCTGGCCGAGTGAGAAGTACTTTAGCGTCTCGTCTCTGGTCGTTTCCAGTTCTCGGATCAGTTGCATCCTGACTCCTCACAGATATGTCTGAAATGTCAGCCTGATGTCACTATGAGGTGTGTGCAGTCGCCTCAGCAGCTCGAGCGACGTCTCCCGTTGGGAACCATAATCTGCAAGGCTGGACCCAGCTGATGAATAGCCCTGGAGCCCACCGCAGCTCCTGGTGGAGTGGGCGAGCGCGAGCAACGTGGTCGCCGCGCCCAAGCCGGAGGAGAAGCCGGAGACTGGCACGTCGTCCGGGGGCACACCGCCCACTGGTGGCGAAGTCAGGCCGGCAGCATGAAGTCCGCAGTTGCAGTACTGGAAGACCAGAAGCCCCGCCGGATGTTCAAGTCGGCGGGGCTTCTCTCTAGCGGAACATGGCTGGGTGGAATTCACTGGGTCTGACCTATGCTCGTGCGACACATCCGCCTCCAATCCTGTCGCAAAAAAGAATCCCCGGTTAGAATCCCGGGTCACGACCCAGTCTCCCAAAGACTAGATGGAATTCCGATCACCCCTCCCTCAACGCTGAGGATGACTTGGAAGCCACCTACCGATGACATTATCCCAGGGGTTGAATTCGCAGGTTCCAGCAGAGACTGACACGGCGATCATCGCCTGGATGGCGGCCCGAGGCTGGAAGGTGGCCTCCGCTCGCCGGGAGATGGAAGTGGACGTTGGATTTCATGTCTGGCAGGAGCACAAACCAACAGCGGGAGGATCCCATGCGCTGTGGATCTCCGAATCGATGGTCAAGCATCTCTCAGCCGAGCAGCTCGTCAAGGTGCTGAACAGTGAGGATATGACAGAGGAGATCCGAATCAGCTTCAAAGTCAGCATCCGGGAGCGGGGCGACGAATACCGGGTTTTAGTGGTGTCGAGGCGGTCGGGGGAATGGCCAAGACAGGAATGACTGGCCGGCGGAGCTCCTGAAGAAGGTCAATGAAAAACCCGCAGGCTCGTAAGCGGCTGCGGGCTATCTATTTGAGAAGTGGGCCTGGGTAGAGTTGAACTACCGACCTCACGCTTATCAGGCGTGCGCTCTAACCACCTGAGCTACAGGCCCTTCCGGCGGGACGGGACACGGCCCGGCCAGCTCTGAAACAAGATAATGCAGGGGCCCGCCTGGTTCAGCGGAGCTCCTCGTCTTCGTCGAAATCATCCAGCTCCTCGAGTTCCTCGTCGTCGAGATCGTCCTCATCGAGATCGTCGGCGTCGTCCAGGTCCTCGTCCTCCTCGTCATCGTCGTCGAAGGTGAACCCGTCGTCCTCAAACTCGTCTTCGTCGTCATCGAATTTGCGACGCAAGTCCATGGCTTCCACCGACGTCTCCCAGGCCTGCATGATGTCCTCCGCCCTCAGAGAGAGTATAACGCCCGCGTCAGGATGCGTCCGCCACCCGGGCGGCCCGGGCGGCCTTCTTGCGATCGTTCACCGGCAGCACCCGCTTCCGCAGCCGGATGGTCTTGGGCGTGACCTCGATCAGCTCGTCTTCCTCGATGTACTCCAGGGCGTACTCGAGGGTGATCTGGCGGGGCGGCTCCAGGATGACGTTGTCGTCCGTCGCCGTTGTCCGCATGTTGGTGAGCTTCTTTTCCTTGGTCACGTTCACGTCCAGGTCGCCCGGGCGGGAGTTTTCGCCGGCGATCATGCCCTCGTACACCAGATCGCCCGGTGCCACGAACATCTGGGCGCGCTCCTGGAGGTTGCCCAACGCAAACGCTACGACCGAGCCTTCCCGGTCGGCGATCAGAACCCCGCGCTTACGTCCCGCCAGCGGCCCGGCCCACGGCCCGTAGTCCAGGAACCGGTGATGGATGATGCCCGTGCCCCGGGTGTCGGTCAGGAACTCGGAGCGGTAGCCGAAGAGACCGCGAGCCGGGATCCGAAAGCTCATCCGGACCATGCCCTGCCCCGGATTCTTCATCTCGATCATCTCGGTCCGGCGGGGCCCCAGCTTCTCCATGACGACGCCCATGTAGCCCTCTGGCACATCGATCATGAGCTCCTCGTACGGCTCCTGCCGCTCTCCGTCCGGGCCCAGCTTGGTAATGACCCGGGGCCGGGACACCTGGAACTCGAAGCCCTCGCGTCGCATCGTCTCCATCAGGATCCCGAGATGCAGCTCGCCTCGCCCCGACACAGTGTGGGTATCGGGGCTATCGGTCTCCTCCACCCGCAGCGCCACATTCCGTTCCAGCTCCTTGAAGAGGCGATCCCGGAGCTGCCGGCTGGTCACGAACTTCCCATCCCGACCGGCAAAAGGGCCGTTGTTCACGATGAAGTCCACCGAGATCGTGGGCTCCTCCACCGCGATGCCCTCCATCCGCTCCAACCGCTCCGTCGAGGTGAACGTCTTGCCGATCTCGATGGTCTCGAACCCGGAAAGGGCTACGATGTCGCCGGCATCCACCTGGTCCACCTCGACCCGGTTGAGGCCGTCGAAGGTGTAGAGCCGGGTCACGCGGTTCCGTTCGATCTGCTCCTCTTCCCCCACGACGCCCGGCTCCCCCAGGGGCAGCAATGCCACCTGGTCCCCGACCTGTACCCTGCCGCGCTCGATCCGGCCGATGGCGATGCGGCCGATGAAGCTGGAAAAGTCCAGGGTGGAGACCAGCATCTGGAATGGTCCCTCGGGATCGCCCTTGGGCTGGGGCACATAATCCACGATGGTCTGGAACAGGGGGGTCAGGTCGGTGCCCGGTCGCGCCAGATCGGTGGTGGCGGTGCCGGCCCGGCTGGAGGTATAAAGGAAGGGCGCATCCAGCTGGTCGTGGGTGGCCTCCAGGTCGATGAACAGACCCAGCACCTCGTCATGTACCCTGAGCGGCTCGGCATCGGAGCGGTCGATCTTGTTGATCGCCACGATCGGGCGGAGACCTAAAGCGAGAGCCTTGCGGGTGACGAATCGGGTCTGCGGCATCGGCCCCTCCGCCGCGTCCACCAGGATCAGCACCCCGTCCACCATCCGCAGGATCCGCTCAACCTCCCCGCCGAAGTCCGAGTGGCCCGGAGTATCCACGATGTTGATCTTGACGCCATGCCACCGCACGGCCGTGTTCTTGGCCAGGATGGTGATGCCCCGCTCCCGCTCGAGCGGATTGGAGTCCATCACCCGCTCCTCCACCTGCTGGTTGGCGCGGAACGCCCCCGCCTGGCGGAGCATCTGATCGACCAGAGTGGTCTTGCCATGATCGACGTGAGCGATGATCGCCAAATTACGAATCAACAACACTTCCCTCCCAAGGGCCCGAACAGTCGAGGCCCGGACACCCGGGCCTCCGCGGCGCATATATAGACTAGGCCGCCAGATGCCGCAAGAGAGAGCGAAGGGGACGGAGAAGGCGGAGAGGAACGGAGAGGACGGAGAGACGGACGGGGTGGGGTCGCGGCAGAAAGTGGACTCTCCAGAGACCGCGTCAGTGAGCGGCCGTACCTCTTGGGATATTTGTGTCTGAGCGAACTGCACCGGGCGGAGGAGAGCCACTCTGCCGCGGGGCGGGGTTCTAGTGCCGGTGGCCTGGATGATGGTGGTGTGCAGGGCTGGCCGACCGGATCGCCACCCGAGGCTCCTCACATTCGTGCTGGACCTCGAGCTGGATGGTGAGGTGCCCAATGCCGAGCTGACACATCTCGGATCGTATGCGCTCGAGGACTTCCGGGTGGCTGACCAGGTCGGGAACGATGGCGTGGCCGCTCATCGCGACCAGGTCGCTGGTCACCCCCCAGACGTGGAGGTCGTGAACACCGGTCACACCTGGCACAGCAAGCATCCGGCGGTGCACCTCCGCCATGGACACGTGGCCCGGAACGCTCTCCAGCAGGATGTCGGTGCTCTCCCGCATCAACCGCCACGCCCCGACGAGGATGAGGAGCGCGAGCGCAATGGAGATGATCGGGTCCGCCAGCGTCCAGCCGGTAGTCGCGATGATGGCAGCCGCGGCCAGGGCGCCGACCGACCCCAGGACATCGCCCAGCACATGGAGGTAGGCACCCCGGGTATTGAGGCTCCCCTTCCGGATGCCGTGCAGGATTCCGAGACTGACCAGGTTCACCAGCAGGCCGCCGGCCGCGACCACGAGAAAGAGTCCGGCCCGGATCGGCTCGGGATGCTGGATTCGCTGGACTGCCTCGATTACTACCCAGCCGGCGATCCCGAACAGCGCCGCCCCGTTGATCAGGGCTGCCAGGATTTCCCACCGCTGATAGCCGTATGTCTTGCGCTGGCTGGCGGGACGCATGGCGATCCAGGCGCTCAGCAGCGTCAGCCCCAGCGCCCCCGCGTCGGTGAGCATATGGCCGGCGTCGGCCAGCAGCGCCAGGGATCCGCTGATCCACCCCCCCACCGCTTCTACGAACATGAAGGCGACAGTCAGGACAAGCACCACCCTAAGCGGGTAAGCGGGTAGGCGGGTAAGCGGGTAGGCGGTGAGGTGCAGTCCGCCAGCCTGGGAGCTGCGACAGGGCCGTGCGTACTGGACATCGGGTGACCACTCATGACCTGAATCTAACGCGGTGCCTTTCTCACTGGTCGTCGGCTGCCAGCTTCCGCTCGCTTCCCCGCTGCTCCCGCTTACCCGCCTACCCGCTTCCCCGCCACCCTCATCCTCACCGCCTCCGCATGCCCAAAGAGGCCCTCGGCCTCGGCCAGGGCAATGATGGCATCCCCGTCGGCGGCCAACCGCTCCGGCGCGTATCTGATGATGCTGCTGCGCTTGACGAAGTCGTACACGCCGAGCGGAGAGGAGTACCGCGCGGTCCCGGAGGTGGGCAGCACGTGGTTGGGCCCCGCGATGTAGTCGCCCACCGACTCAGGGGTGTCGTCGCCCAGGAAGATGGCGCCGGCGTTGCGAATAGCACTGGCGATCCGTTCGGCCCCGTCGGCCACGATCTGGAGATGCTCGGGCGCCCGCCGGTTGGCCACCTCGATCGCATCCCGCATCGATCCCGCGGTGACGATGAGGCCATTCCGCTCCAAAGCCACGCGGGCAATCCCGGCCCGGGGCGCCCGATCCAGCGCCTGCTCCAGTGCCGCGGGCAGGGCCTCCGCCAGGTCCGGATCGGTGGTGACGCACCAACTGGTGGCATCCTCGTCGTGCTCGGCCTGGGCGATCATGTCCACCGCGATCCGCTCGGGCCGGCCACTGGCGTCGGCGATGATGAGCACCTCGGTCGGACCCGCAATCATGTCGATGCCCACCCGGCCGACGACCTGCCGCTTGGCCTCTGCCACCCAGCGGCTGCCGGGGCCGACGATCTTGTCTACCCGGGGAATGGTCTTGGTCCCGTAGGCCAGAGCCGCGATGGCCTGGGCTCCTCCGATCCGGAAGACCCGGGTCACCCCGGAGAGAGCACAAGCCGCCAGCACGACGTCGGTGACACCCTGGGGCGGCACCACCGCAATGATCTCCTGTACCCCCGCGACCAGAGCCGGGACCGCATTCATGACCACCGTGGAGGGATAGGAGGCCTTGCCGCCCGGAATGTAGAGGCCCACCCGATCCAGGGGTGACACCTTCATCCCAATCACGCTGCCGTCGGCCTCGGCCAGGTGGAATCCTGTCTCCCGCTGATGCTGGTGGTACTCGCGGACCCGCCGCACCGACCGGGTCAGCGCATCCCGGAGCTCCGGACTTATCCGGCCCAGGGCGCTCTGCCAGGTGGCCGACTCGAGCTCCCAGGAGGTAGGCTCCAGATCTACGCCATCGAACCGGCGGGTGTATTCCCGAACCGCCTCGTCGCCGCGGGCGAGCACGTCCTCGAGGATGCCGGCCACCGCGTGCCGGGTGTCAGGGTCGGCGCCGGCGGGCCGGGGCAGGAATGGCTCGAGCGCGTCGAGAGGCGGAACAGTGAGGCGGCGGATCAGGCGGCACCCTCGCTGGGCAGGCACTGCGCGACTAGACTTGGAACGTATGGAACCGGCAGAATCCCCTCCGATTGCGCTTGGCCTGCTGGCTGTCGTGGTGCTGGTCCTGGCCAACGCGTTCTTCGTCGCGGCCGAATTTGCCCTGGTCGGTGCCAGGCGCACCCGGCTCGACGAGATGGCACGGAGCGGAGACCGCAAAGCTAGGCTCGCGCGCCGTGCGGTACAATCTCTCGACCGCTACATCTCGGCAACCCAGCTCGGTATCACCCTGGCCTCGCTCGGTCTCGGCTGGATCGGCGAGCCGGCGCTGGCCGGTCTGATCCAGAATGGCTTCAGCTGGCTGCCCCAAACCCTGGCCACGATCGCGACCCATGGGGTGGCCTCCGCAATCGCCTTCATCATTATCACCGTTCTGCACATCATCCTGGGCGAGCTGGTTCCGAAGGCCATTTCGCTGCTCTATCCCGAGGTGGTTAGCTCCTGGCTGGCCGCCCCACTGATGGGCTTCGCCTGGGTGATGGCCGGCCCGATCGCAGTTCTCAACGGTACGGCAAACCGGCTGCTTCGGCTCCTGGGGATCGATCCCCCGGGGGAGACCGAGCGCCTCCATTCCCCGGAAGAGATCCGGATGCTGGTGGAGCAGAGCACCGAGGGCGGAAGCCTGGGTGGGCAGGACGCTCGACTACTGGAGGGGGTGTTCGAGTTCAGTGAGAAAACGGCGCAGGATGTCATGACGCCGCGCACCCAGATTGCGGCACTCGGCGCCGATCTCACCGTGGAGGAAGCCGCCGATCAGGTGGCCGTCTACGGGCGATCCCGCTATCCGGTGTATACCGACTCGCTCGACGAGATTATCGGCGTGGTGCATGCCAAGGACATCCTGGCCGCGCTCCGGGCCCGCCCGGGCCAGACCGTCCGCATCATCATGCGTCCGCCGCTTTTTGTGCCCGGCACCCGGGAGGTGGAGGACGTGCTGGCGGATATGAAGCGGCTCAAGACCCACCTGGCCATCGTGCTGGACGAATACGGCGGAACCGCGGGATTGGTCACCATGGAAGACCTGCTGGAGGAGATCGTCGGGCCCATCTACGACGAGTACGACCCGCAGGACCGGACCGG
This sequence comes from uncultured Gemmatimonadales bacterium, assembly GCA_963846435.1. Taxonomy (GTDB): domain Bacteria; phylum Gemmatimonadota; class Gemmatimonadetes; order Gemmatimonadales; family GWC2-71-9; genus CAVVWJ01. The sequence continues at coordinate 419,587 of CAWJVX010000003.1, forward strand.
GCCCACCGATGGCGCTCCCCGCCTCGACGGCTCCATGACCATCTCCGAGTTCAACGCCCAGTTCGGAGCTGCTCTCGACGACACCGACTATACCACCGTCGGCGGCTACATCTTCGGCCAGCTGGGGCGCCTGCCCCGGCCGGGAGACCGGGTGAGCGTCGGTCCATTCACCTTCGAAGTCGTCGACATGGAAGGACGACGGGTGAACACCCTCCGCCTCCACGGGCCCAAGCCGGAAGAGGCACCGGTGTCGAAACCGGGCTGATAGCCGGCCCCCGGCTCCTCGACGGATAGAGCCGGGGAGAGTTACCTTCACGCCTCATGTTCCCCACGACCATTGCCGCAACTCCTCCGGGCGCCCTCGATCTCACCGGCGAGGCGGTTCGGCGTCGCCGCGTCTTGCAGCGGGCGACCATGGGCGCGCTGGAGCAGGCCGGCTACGAGGAGCTGATTCCCCCCACATTCGAGTACGAGGACACCTTTATCCGGGCGGGCGGGCCCGGGTGTGGCCGAACGGTTGGTCCGCTTCCCCGATCGGGATGGCCGAATTCTGGCGCTGCGCTACGACTTTACCGCCAGCCTGGCCCGGGTAGCCGCCACCACGTTTTCGAGCGCGAGCCGGACGCTGCGGTTGTGCTACTCCGGGAAGGTCTTCCGGCAGGAGCCGGAGCGAGGCGGGCGCCCGCGTGAGATGCTGCAGGTCGGCGCCGAGCTGCTGGGTCAGGGCGACCTGGCGGCGGACATCGAGGTCGTCCGGCTCACGCTGACCCTGCTGACGGCTGCGGGGCTGAAGGACTTCCAGGTCAATCTGGGGCACGTCGGAGTGCTCGCCGCCGGCCTCCACGCCATCGAGGAGCCGCTGCGCACCGACGTCCGGAGGTGGATCGATCGCAAGGACCGCGGCAGCCTTCGAGCAGCGCTCTCCGGCTTGTCAGGCGACGCCGGCACCCTGATGACGCTCCCGTTCGTCATCGGCCGGCGCGACGCCCTGGAGGAAGCGGCCCGGAGCGCGCCGCAGGCCTCGCTGTCTGGGCTGGAGCATCTTCTGGCGCTCGATACCGCCCTCACCGCCAGGGAGCGAGCCCACATCGTGTACGATCTCGGCGAAGTGCGGGGCTTGGAGTACTACACCGGGATCCATTTCGAGCTCTACATCGCCGGAGCCGGGCGGGCTGCGGGGGCCGGCGGGCGCTACGACGATCTCATGGGCCGCTTCGGCCGGCCGATGCCGGCCGTCGGCGTGGCGCTCGACCTCGACACCATCGTCGAGGTGATTCCGTGAGCCGGATGCGCATTGCTCTTGCCAAGGGCCGGCTGTTCGAGCCGGCGGTGGCGCGGTTCCGCCAGGCGGGGGCGGAGCTGGCGGCCGAGCCGGGACGCAAACTCCTCATTCCTTCCAGCGACCCGTCCATCGAATTCCTGGTAGTGAAGCCGGGGGACGTTCCGGTCTACGTGGAGTCGGGGGCCGCAGACCTCGGAGTAACCGGCACCGATGTGTTACGGGAGACCAACGCCGATGTCCTGGAGCCGCTGGAGCTGCAATTCGGGTTCTGCCGGTTGGTGGTCGCGGCTCCTGCCGACGTACCCTATCCGGCACTGCCCGGCGGGGTGACCGCACGGGTGGCCACCAAGTACCCCCGGCTGTCGCAAGCTTATTTCGCCGCCGCAGGCAGGCCGGTGGATATCATCGAGGTGGGCGGGTCAGTCGAAGTAGCGCCGCTGCTCAACCTGTCGCACTGGATCGTGGACCTGGTGGACACCGGGAATACCCTGCGGGCAAACGGCCTGGTCGAGCGGGGAACGATCATGCATTGCGGGGCGGTGCTGGTGGCCAATCGCGCGAGCCAGAAGCTGAAGCTCGATGCGTATCTGGATTTGATGGAGAGGTTGGAGCGCTCGGCGGAGTAGCGTGCAAGCCCGACCCCACCGCGGCAGAGTGGGTCTCTCCACTCTCTGCCGCAACTTGCCCCTGTAAGCAGTGATGGAGTGAACAACACTTGGCTGCAGGGCTCGGGGTGGGTCGCGCAGGCAACCCACCCGTACGCGGGTACCCGGTGAGCGGTGGTGCCTCTTGGGATCTCCGTGTCTGAGCGAACTGCAGTGCCGGAGCGAGCTCCCCGAGCCCTGCTGGAACACCGTCACTCAGCTAGCCTCTAGTTGGTGCCGCCTTACGCGCCAAGCGCACCGCCAGCTCGATCGCCGCCCGCATGCTCGATGCGTCCGCCTTCCCCTTTCCCGCGATGTCCAGCGCGGTTCCGTGATCGGGTGACGTGCGCGGGAACGGCAGACCCAGCGTCACGTTTACGGCCCGCCCGAACGCCGCCACCTTGATCGCCGTCATCCCCACGTCGTGATACGGCGCCAGCACCGCGTCGAACTCCCCCCGCATGGCTCGCACGAACACCGTATCCGCCGGCAACGGGCCGGCAGCGCCCAACGCCTCGGCCGCGGGCCGCAAGACCCGCTCTTCCTCGTCGCCGAATAGACCCGACTCGCCGGCGTGCGGGTTTACCGCGCAGACGGCCAGCCGGGGCCGCTCGATGCCCCACCAATCGCGCAGCGCCTGGTCCACCGTCCGTCCGGTTCGAACCACCCGGTCTACCGTGAGCAGGGCTGGGACGTCCCGGAACGGAACGTGGGTCGTGACCAGCACAACCCGGAGCGGAAGGTTCTCGGGATCGTCGGCCGTCGGCTCCGCGGCGAGCATCATCGCCACGTCGACGTCGCCGGCCAGGTGGGCCAACCACTCGGTGTGACCAGGATACGGAAAACCTGCGAGATGGAGAGCGTACTTGTGAGCAGGGGCGGTGACGATGGCGTCGACTTCACCAGCTGAGGGCGAGCTTGACCGCCGCTTCGACGGAGTGGCCGGCGATGCGGCCGGCACGCAGCAGTCGCTTACGATCCGAGTCCGAGTCGCCGCTGCCCAACCCCCACGCCCCGACAGAGATTCTCCGCGCCGCGGGTATTCCGGCGATCTGGTCTTCCGCGCCGACGATCGTGATCTCGGCATCGAGTGGCTGGGCCAGCGCGCGGGCCGCGATCTCGGGCCCAATCCCGCGCGGGTCCCCCAGCGTGATGGCGAGCCTAGGACCTGATCTCGACGTAGGTCGCCTTTCGCAGCCGGTCGAGGTAGCGCCGGATGGCGAGCTGCTGCCCCAGCTGCTCGCGTATTCGGTCGCGTACGTCCTCGTATTTGACGTCGCCCTCGGGGCGGCGGCCGGTCACCTGGAGCACCACAAACTGTTCCCGGCCGCCCGAGGGAAGCGTAAACACCGGCACGACCGTCCCGGAGTCTGCCGCACCAATCACCTTGGCGTAGTTCTCCGGCAGCTTGGTGATCGGCACGGCTTCGGCCTCCCGCTCGGCCGACGGATCATGATAGCGTCGCTGGAGTGAGTCGAACGCGGCGCCCGCTTCCAGCGCCTGGTACACGGCCGCGGCCGTAGCCCGGGCGCTGTCCACGTGAGCCGAATCGATCTCCGGCACCAGCAGAATGTGCCGCGCCTGGACCTCGGCCGGCTGGGCCCGCTCGACCTGGATGATGTGGTACCCGAACGGTGACTCGACCGGATCGGACACCACCCCGGGCTTGAGCCCGAACGCCACCCGCTCGAACTCCGGCACCATCACTCCCCGGCGGAACCAGTTCAGTGACCCGCCCTGCTCCTTCGACCCCGGATCCTGGGAGAAGCGGCGGGCGGCGGTGGCAAAGTCGGCCCCCCGGCGGAGCTCGAGTACGATCGAGTCGGCCTGGGCCTTGGTGCGTGCCTTGGCCTCGGGCGACGGCTTGGGAGAGATGACGATCTGCCGGAACGAGAGAGTTGCCGGCCGGGTCCCGAGACTGGCCCGCTGCTCGTCGAAGAACTGTTTCATCTCCTTCTCAGTCGGCGAGACCGACTTGAGCTTGCCCTCGCCCCGCAGCTTCTCGACCAGGCGATTCTGGAAGGCGGCCCGGCGCTGCTGGTCGCTCAGCCATCGGCGGTACTCCTCCGGAGTCTGAAACCCGGCCTTCTGGAGCTCGGCCCGGTAGTCCACCTCGGAGGTGAAATTGGCGCGCACCTTACGCACCTGCTCCTCCACCCCGCTTGCGATCTCCTCGTCGGTCACCTTGATGGCCGTGTCCCGCTGGGCCTGCTGGACCAACAGCTCCTCGTCGATGATGGAGCCCACGATCTGCTGCCGGACGGCCTCCAGGCCTTCAGGGTCGGTCGGCAGCTTGGCGCCCTGGGACTCGCGCGAGAAGATCTCCTCCTCGACCTGGGAGGCGAGAACCGGGCGGTTTCCCACGATGGCCAGCACCCGGTCCACAGTGAAGCTGGTGTCGTGCGCCGGCGCAGCCATCGTTTCGCGGCGCGACGGCAGGGTGGTATCGGCCGCGACCGAATCAACCGCGACTGACGTGGTGTCCTGTGCCGCAAGGCCCCCAGGAAAAGGGCCCCCGATCAACAGGGCGAGGGCGACAGCCAGCCGGGTCCCGCCACTCTGCATCGTTATCTCCCTGGTTTCGCCGTGACCGGGTCACGCGGCGGGGCCGGGGCTTTGGGTGCCGGGGTGGTCTTCGGGGCCGGAGTGCTCCTGGGCGGCGGAGTACCCTTCGCCCGGCCGGTGTCGGACCCCATCCCCGGAATCGGGGCCGGCCCGGGGGCCGGCTGGATCGGACCGGTAGCCGCCTTGGCCGAATCCGCCTTCTTGCTCTCGGCCTGGGCCAGCTCTATGGCGCGGTTGATCCCGGCATCGTGAATCCGGTAGGTGGAGCGGTCGCGCAGCAGGGTGGCAAGCGCAGAGGGCAGGGGCCGAAGTCGTGCCTTGCCCCCAACCAGTCGGTCGAAGTACTCCTCCAGCTTCACCGCAGCGACCTTGCTGCGCTCCGCCACCGCTACGCTGGAGTCGCCCAGAGTCGAATCGTCGAGCCCCATCTCCGCGCGGAGGGTATCGATCTGGCTCCGATACCGCGTCTGGAGGCTCTGCCACTCCTCCGGGGTGATGTTGATCTTGGCGGAGTCGGCCTGCTCCAGCAGCAGCACGTTCTGAGTCAGGATCTTCGCAAACTGGGTGAGCATGGTGTCGTTGGCCTGCTTCAGCTGGGCGATGTACTGCGGCGGCAAAGCCTGAACCCAACGCATGAATTCGCCCAGGGTGAGCTCGCCGCCCTTGTACTTCACCAGCGTCTTGGTGGAGCGGCGCGCGGCATCGGGGTCCTCGCCCGCCGCGCGCATGGCGCTCGCCGCGCCGCGGGTGACCTCGATCTTCTTGGTCATCGCCAGGCTGTCCATGTAGATCGAATCCAGCCGGGTACCGGCTCCCTCGGCCAGATACGCGGTCAGCCGCTCGCGGACGGCATTCTGGTCGGGCCGCTTGATGATGTGGTAGCCGAACGGCGTCTCCACAACCCCGCTCATGGCGCCCGGCGCCAACGCCCAGCCGGCGCTGTCGAAAGCGGTCACGAACTTGCCCTTGGGACTCGCCGGCAGAAACCCACGCTCCATACGGCTGCCGGGGTCCTCCGACAGCTGCGCTGCCAGGGCGCTGAAATCGGCCCCGCGCTTGAGCCGGCTCAGAGTGCCTTCCGCCTTCTTCCGGGCGACATTCCGCACTTCGGGCACCGCGTTGGGCTGGACCCGGAAGAGAATGTGCTGCAGGACGCGAACCTGATCGGCCTTGTATACGCTGTCCGCCGCACCGGCGGGGAAGCTCGATCGCCGGGCCATCAACGTGTCATGCCAGTGGCTGCCCCGGAGCTCGGCCACTTCCGGCCAGACCACCTGGGCGATGCCGGCCGAGTCGAACGGCAGCTTGTTCTCGGCGGCCGCCTGGGCGAACAACGCGTAGTCGATCCAGACGTTGGACACGAAGCTCCCCGCTTCGTGAGAGGGCTTGATCCCCTTTGCACCACCCATGACCTGAGCCAATCGTTCCGACGTCAGATGCTGGCTGCCCGCCTCGGCCGCGACATCGGCGTGGGCGGAGAAGAGATCGCGGAAGCTGCCACAGCCCGACAGGGCGGCGGCCAGCAGAAGCAGCGAGAACGGCACGGAACGACCCATTGGTACCCCGGTTGAAGATGTCGAGAGTCGAGAGTCGAGAGTCTCGAGTCGAGTTGGATTCCGGCTAGACCCTCGACCCTGGACCCTAGACCTTCACAAAGCCTTACGTAATGCTCGAACGAGCGCGGGCACAATCGGCTCACCACCGAGCCGCATCAGTCGGAGCGAGAGCGGCACGGTGCGGCGGACCTCCGCGGCCAACTGCACGTCATCGAGTGCCGAGGTGAGCCCAGCGAGCCTGGGTTGCGTTCCAGATCGGAAGGTCAGGCGCGCCTCGTCTCCCCGAACCAGCACGTTCTGAAGCCCCAGGGCCGCCCCCATCACCCGCAGCCGCGTCATGTCGAGCAGCATCTCGGCTGCGTCCGGCAAGGGGCCGAAGCGCTCACGCAGTTCGTCTCGTAGCCCATCAATTTCGCCGGACTCGACGGCTCGCGCCAGTCGGCGGTAGAGATCCAGCTTGACGTCGTCATCGGGGATGTATCCGTCCGGCAGGTGAGCCGACCGGTCGAGAACCACGTCCGGAGGCGCCGGCTGCTCCACGGTGCCCTGCCCCCGGAGCGCGCGCACCGTCTCCTCCAGCCACCGCATGTAGAGGTCGAAGCCGACCGCCTGCGCGTGCCCCGACTGCTCGGCACCGAGCAGATTCCCGGCGCCGCGAAGCTCGAGATCCTTGAGCGCGATGCGATACCCGGCCCCCAGATCAGTATGATGCTCCAGCACCTTCAACCGCTCCTCGGCATCGGCATCGATGGTGTCGGGGACCAGCAGGTAGCAATACGCTCGCCGGTGGCTGCGGCCGACCCGGCCCCTCAACTGGTAGAGCTGAGCCAGGCCGAAGCGGTGGGCATCGTGCACCACCATCGTATTGGCATTGGGCACGTCCAGCCCCGACTCCACGATCATGGTGGAGACCAGGATATCCACCTCGCCCGCCACGAACCGGCGCATGACCTCCTCGAGGTCGTCGGCCGCCATCTGCCCATGGGCCACGCCCACCCGGGCCCTCGGGGCGAGGGACCGCACCTTGGCGGCAATGGTGTCGATGGTCTCGATCCGGTTATGCACGGCGAACACCTGGCCGCCGCGATCGATCTCCCGGGCAAAGACCTCCTCCAGCAGCGGATCATCCCAGGGCTCGACGAAGGTCAGGATGGGGGATCGGTCGCGAGGCGGCGTCTCGATCAGGGTCAAGTCCCGCAGCCCGGCCAGCGAGAGATGCAGCGTCCGCGGGATCGGGGTGGCCGTGAGTGTCAGCACATCCACCGAGAGTCGGAGCGCCTTGAGCCGCTCCTTGTGCTTCACCCCGAAGCGGTGCTCCTCGTCCACCACCAGGAGCCCGAGATCCTTGAAGATGACGTCCTGGGACAGCAGCCGGTGGGTGCCGATCACGATGTCGATCTCTCCCGACGCCAGGCGGGCGAGGGCTGCCCTCTGCTCTTTCCCCGTGCGGAAGCGGGAAAGCACCTCGATCTTCACCGGAAAGTCGGCCAGCCGCTCGATGAAGGTGCGGCCATGCTGCTCGGCCAGAATGGTGGTGGGTACCAGCACGGCCACCTGTTTGCCGCCTTGCACCGCCTTGAACGCCGCCCGCACGGCGATCTCGGTCTTACCGTAGCCGACGTCTCCGACCAGCAGGCGGTCCATCGGTCGGGGCTGCTCCATGTCCCGCTTGAGCTCCTCCGTCGCCTTGCGCTGATCGGGAGTGTCCTCGTAGAGAAAGCTGGATTCGAGCTCGCGCTGCCACTTGGTGTCCGGCGGGAAGGCGTAGCCCCCGGTGACTCTGCGGCGGGCATAGAGGTCCAGCAGCTCGGCGGCCATCTGCTTGATAGCCTGGCGGGTCTTCTCCCGCACCCGCTGCCAGCTTGTGCCGCCGAGCCGGTGAATCCGCGGCGGGGGACGGTCGCCATCCTCACCCGCGGCCCGGTAGCGCTCCAGCTGGTCGAGGCGGTAGAGCGGCACGTTGAGCCGGTCCCCGCCCTCGTACTCGACGATCGCCACCTCGAGGGTAGACTCGCCCACCGTGATGGTCTGGATTCCGCGGTATACCCCGATGCCGTGCTCGAGATGGACGACGTAGTCTCCGTAAGTCAGCGCGCCGGTCGCGGCGGAGGGAGCGGCCTGGCGGTAGCGACGGGGACGGCGGAGGCGGCGAGCACGGCGGAAGATCTCGTGGTCGGTGAGCACTCGAAGGGACGGCATGACGAACCCGCCGTCCAGGGCCCCGATCGCCAGCGTCGCTCCGGTGCGGAAGCGCGCCCCTTCATCCAGGAGCTCCTCCATGCGCTCCAGCTGACCCTCGTTGTCGCACAAGATCAGGCTGGGTGGGTCCGACCCCAGCAACGCCCGGAGCCGGTTGAGGTCTCGGTCGATCCGCTCCGGAGGGAAGAACCCGAATTGAAGGTCGGTCTGGTCGGGCCGAACCATCAAGCGGGGAAACGCTTCGATGTGCGAGCGCCAGCTCTCGGGTCCCTCGAAGATGGCATCGCGGGTGGGTACCAGCTCACCCAGCCGGCGGGCGACGTCGAGGTGGTGCTCCGCTTCGTTCCACGCCCGGGTCACCTCGTCGAGGTCCGGTCCGAATGCCTCCTCGATCACGATGGTGTCGGAGGGAAGGAGCTCAAGGAGGGTGCGGCGGACGGGCGGACGGGCGGACGGGCGGACGGTCGGTCGGTCGGAAGCTGCCGTCGAATTGTCCGCCAGTCCGAGTGTCCGCCCGTCCATCTGTCCACCCGTCCATCCATCCGCCTCCTCTCTTACCGCCTGCGTACTGATTGGGAGCACCGTGATCTCGCTCAGCTCCTGGAGCGAGCGCTGCGTGGTCAGGTCGAATCCGCGCAGGGATGAGATGTCGTCTCCCCACCACTCCAGTCGGGCCGGGCCGGCCATGCCGAAGCCATACACGTCGAGAATGCCGCCGCGAACACTGAACTCGGCGACCTCGGTGACGGTCGGGACCCGCCGGTAGCCCATGGTCTCCAGCGTACGGGCCACGTCTGTGGGAGGTTGCCGCTGTCCCACCGCCAGGGTGAGGCGAAGACGATCGAGCGCCGCGGGCAGCAGGGTTCGTTCGGAGGTGGCGCGCGCCGTGGTCACCAGGACCCGCAGGCGTCCCTCGAGCAGCGCCTGAATCGCCTCGGCGCGCTCACCCGCGATCTCGTAGTGAGGCTCGTCCTCGCCCAGCGCTTCGCGCTGCGGATAGAGGGCGGTGGGAGCGTCGGTGAGGTGAGCCAGATCGGTCAGCCAGCGTTCCGCGTCCGCCGGTGACGGCGCTACGATGGTGAGGAGTCGCTGGGGGAAGGTCTGTACCAACCAGGCGGCCAGCACCGCCCCGCTGGAGCCGGGCAGGCCTCCCAGACGAAGCGTCTCGCCCCGGCCAGGGAGCCGTTCGGGCAAATCTCGCACTGCGGGTGCACTCGCAAAGGCATCCAGCACCGGCTTCAAGGTCACGCCCGGCGCCTCCAGGCGCTCGCCAGCCCGACTTCCGCTATGCCGGCAATCAGGGCCAGCCAGAGTAGGGGCCCCCGGATGTCTCCGCGCGACGCGGAGGAGAACGCGGCGTCGGCCGCATCAGCCAGCGTCACCAGCCGCGCTCCCTTCCAGAGTTGGCGCGCCTGCGCGTCGCCGGCCCGGGCAAGTCGCGACTCGCGCGGGTCGGGATTCACACTGATCGCGCCGATCGTGTCCCGGCCGGAGCGCAGGTAGTAGACCCCCGCCTCCGGCGGTTGAAACAGTCCGCCACCCTCTACCCGCCAATCGCGGTCGCCTCGGCGAATGTCGGTGACGAGATCCGGCAACGGCACCGGATCGCCCGGCGCGCCCGTGCTCCAGTGCTGCCTCACCTCGAGCCAGCCGGTTGAGGAGTACGTCCACAAACGGCATGAACCCGGCCGATACCGGCAGATCGGTCCAGGCAGGATCGAGCCGGCTGCCAAGCAGGATTACGTTCCCGCCCCGAACCATCCAGGGAGCGCCGTTCACGCTGGCGAGCACCCCGGTGCGTCCACTGGTGGTCGATTGCAGCGCGTATCGCCGGGTCACGCGCTGGCGCCCGACCACCGCGCCGCTGTCACTGAACGCCACATCGGTTGAAACGTTTCCGTAGCTCCAGCCGGCTCCTCGGGCCGCCAGCGCACGATTGAGCGCACCGAGCTCGGCAGGATCATCAGGGGGCTGCACCACGGAAGCCCGGGGCCCCAGCCGACCTATCGTGACCTCCTGGCCACGAAGGATCCGGCCATTCGCCGCCAGCACCTCGCACGCGGCGGCGACAAAGCGGCTGGTGGAGTCCCAGCTCACTCTGGCCACCGGCGCCACTCTGACCGCCGCGACCCGCTGGTCGTCCAGCCTGAACTCATCCGGGTCGAGCCCCACGGTCAGGGTCCACCAGCCGGCTGGAACGCCGGGCAGAGTGAGGGCTGCGGTGCCGCCGACCCGCGCGAGCGCCTGCCGCGGCGGGCGTTCCCCGAGTCTCGCCGCAACCGGTACCGATCCACCCGAGTCGCCCACCAGGACAACCGAGACCCGGCCTCCGTCGGAGGACCAGGGCTGGGTTCCCGTCTCGATCTGACCGATGCCGGTGTTGGGCGGGGGCGGAGTTTCGGGACGGCCGACGAGAAGCGGGGCGGTGGGGGCGGCAGGCGAGAGGGCGCTGGCCTGAAGATCGGTGAGGAGAACGATCTCACCCGGCCGGGGCTCGGATCCGAGGACCTCGCCGGCGAGCGTGATGGCCCCTCCCAGCTCCATCCGCCGCGGAGACACCCCGAGATTACCCAGCAGCTCGCTGAGGACAACCCGGTCACCCCGCCGGGGGATTCCATCCGCTGCGATCAGCCAGAGCGCATCTTCGGGGGTGGAGCGGGCCAGCACCTGGCGACCGGCCGCTACCAGTTGTCCCAGTTGCGGCGACCCTCCCGCCACGGAACCGCTGCTCGGCGAGTTGTCGATGATGAGCACCAGCGCGCTGGGGGAGTGACCGGCCACCCCGGTCAGCGGGACCGTTGGACCGGCGGCCGCCATCACCAGCGTGGCCACCAGCAGCGTCCGCAACAATAACAGCAGCCAGTTCTGGAGCTTCAGCCGCCGTTGATGTTCCTGGGTGGTAGTAACCAGGTAACGCACAGCAGGAAAGACGACGGTGGGTGGCTCACGCCGTGCCAGCAGGTGCAGGAGAATGGGGATGGCGGCCGCGGCGAGCCCGACCAGCACCCAGGGGTGGAGAAAACCGATCATGCCGAGCGTGAAGGTGGCGTCAGAGCCTCGCGAAGTACAATTCCGAACGGAGCATCGGTGGTAACCCGATGATAGGCGATTCCATGCCGACGGCAGGCCAAGCGCCACTCACTGATCACGCCGCGGACGGTGTCCCGGTAGGCCCCGGCCCAGTCTCGGGGCCGGAGGACCACGGCGCTCCTGGACTCCGGGTCCTCGAACCGCGCCTCGTTCGGGCCGCCGAGGGTCACCTCCGCCGGATCCATGATGTGCAACACCAGCACCTGATGTCCCCGGTGCCTGAGGAAACGGAGCGCCTTGAGCGCCAGGGCCCGATCCAACAGGAGGTCGGATACGAACACTACCAGGCCTCTTCGCCGCAGCTGCCCGACCACCCGTCTGAGCGCGGGCTCCGCCGCGGTTCCCTGCCCCGCGTTCAGGCTGGCCAGCGTTCCCAGAAGCTGGTGCCAATGACTGAGGCGCGCGCGGGGCGGCGTAACCGTGCGAACGTCGTCGTCGAAGGTGATGAGTCCAGTGGCATCTCGCTGGCGGATCAGCACCAGAGCCAGGGCGGCGATCAACCGCTGCGCGTAGGCGATTTTGGGAAGCACCGTGGTGGGTGAGCCGGACCAGGCCATCGAGCGGCTGATATCGAACACGATCATCGCGCGGAGGTTGGTCTCCTCCTCGAACTGCTTCACGTACAGCCGGTCGTTGCGGCCCAGAATCTTCCAGTCTACATAGCGCAGCTCGTCGCCGGGCTGATACATCCGGTGCTCGGCGAACTCAACGGAGAACCCGCGCCTGGGCGACCGATGCAGCCCGCTGAGAAACCCCTCGACCACACCTTCGGTGACGAGCTCCAGGCCTCCCAGCTTCGAGACCTCCAAAGGGTCGAGCAGGTCGAGCCGCGAGCGATCGGACGGCACGTCAGAACGGTCCATGCCCGGCGCAACGTATCCGTGGGCCACAGGCTAAGTCAAACTCGCGCAGGGATTTTTCGAATACCTCACGCTGTCATCCATGGGCTACAGCATGGAGCGCGAGCTGCCCACCGAGTCCCGTTCAACACTTTCGCCCATTGCGGCTTAGGCGGCCACGCGCGGCTGGCACGGTGTCTGCTCCCATGCAACTGATACGCCTGGAGGGTCCATGTTTGTCACCCTGGGGTGGCTGTTGGTTGTGAGCCTGGCGCACCCCGCTCCCACACACGACCTGGTTCAGCAGCAGACCCGACGGCACTCCGATGCCGCCGGTCGCATCAGCGTGTGGACGGACCGCGAGGCACCCTACCGGCGCGGCCAGGGGGCCAGGATCTATTTCCGGACCGATGAGCCTGGCTACGTAACCGTGCTCCGGGTCGACACCGACGGGCGGATCCGGACGCTCTTCCCGCTCCAGCCCTGGGGTGCGGCGAAGGTGCGCGCTGGGCGGACCCACGAGGTGTCCGAGACGCGGAACAGCGGCTCCTTCATCATCGATGACGACCCCGGGGTTGGATACCTCTTTGCCATCGCCTCTCCCGCTCCTTTCCAGTACGACGAGATTACCCGGGGTGACTACTGGGATTTTCGAGTTATCGCCGATGGGAGGATTCGGGGCGACCCCTACGTTGCGCTTACCGATCTGGCAGCCAGGATCGCGCCGCGGGGTGACTACCAGTACGATATAGCCCCTTACTACGTCGAGCGCCGGTACGAGTACCCCCGCTTCGTCTGCTACGACTGTCACTCGTACGCCAGCTACGATGAATGGGACCCTTACACCACTTCCTGCGTTCGCTTCAGAGTCGTGATTCACGACGATCCCGCTTACTACCCCTACCGCTACCATTCAGGTCGTAACGTCGTGATGGTCCGGCCCAAGCGGCTGGCTCCAAAGTACGTTTTCAAGGACGCAGAGTCGGGCTCCAGCTACGTGACCCGGCTGCCCCAGCGTGATCGCGATCCGCGCGAGCTCCTGAATGAACGAGGCCGCACCAGTGCCGACGTGGGCGGCCCCGGGGCCATACCCGCTCCAGGAATAACCCGACCCGAATCGCGCGCGGCCCCAGGAAGGGCCGAGAGCGGGCCGGTCCTCCGGCGTGAGATCCGGGAGGCCACGCCCGTCCCCCCTCCCGCGGATACCCCCCGAGTCGAGGGACGCCGCAGCCGCCCGCCCGCGGCCGAGACGCCGAGAGCGGGTCAGCCGGGAGACCGCGAGCCCCGCAAGGTCCCGCCGGTACAGCGTGGAGCGCGGAACCCGCAGAGCACCGGAGAGCCGGAGCTGCGCCGCCGGAAGCCTTGACCATCTGCTGAAACCGCGAGACCCTCCTGTCCGTAGCTTGACCCAAAGCCCGCTGTGTCTTCCTCCATTCGAGACCCTGCATGCGCTGGCTGTGGCTGCCCCTCACCCTCCTCGGGATCCCGCTCGCGGCCCAGACCGCTGCGCCTCTGGCACGTGCCGCAGCAACGATCACGGAGACCGACGTGATGCATCGGGTGAGCGCCATCGCGGCGGACTCAATGCTGGGGCGGGCCACCCCGAGCCCCGGCCTCGAGCGGGCGGCGGAATACGTGGCATCGGAGTTTCAACGGGCGGGACTAAGGCCGGCTGGGGACAAGGGTAGTTACCTGCAGCGGTTCGCGGTCACCCGCTGGACGATCGACACCAGCCGCTCGGTGGTCGAGCTCGCGGCAGGAGGTCGGCGTGGCGCTGCCCGGCTGGGACGCGACGCGCGCTATGTGCTGGGAACGATCCCCAGCCGCCCGGTCCAGGGAAGCGTTTTCTTGCTGACGGCCCTGGATGCGGCAACCGCGAGCATCGCCGCGGACGTCAAGAATCGAATCGTGCTGCTGGCCCTGGACTTCTCCAAGCCACTCTCGCCGGCGCTAAACCAGAAGATCGTGGATCTGGCTCGGGCCGGCCCCCAGGCTGTCTTGGTACTCTCTAACCGAGACTCGGTCACCTTTGCCGAGAGGCTGGCGGCGGCAGCCCGACCGAGACTCACGCGCGACCAGGATTCCCTCTCAGATCAAGGTGCACCCGTAATCGAGGTGCACGAGCGCGGGCTGGCTCGGGTCCTGGCGGCCGCGGGCATCGACCCCAGCCGGCTGCGCCTGCTCCGGCAAGAACACCAGCGACTGCTCCCCGCCCTTACCATCACCTTGAAGCTCGTCCGCCACTCGATGGAGCAAGCCAGAGTGCCCAATGTGGCGGGAATCCTCGAAGGCTCAGATCCGCTGCTCCGGAATCAGTACCTGCTCTACTCCGCGCATATGGACCACATCGGGGTCAGCCCGGGTCAGCCGGACAGTATCAACAACGGCGCCGACGACAACGCCTCGGGGGTTGCGGGACTGCTCGAGTTGGTAGAGGCGTTCGGGCAACCGGGAGTGCAGCCAAAACGCTCGCTGCTCTTTCTGGCGCCCAGTGGTGAGGAAGATGGACTCCTGGGGAGCGCCCACTTCACCGAACACCCCACAGTGCCGCTGGAGCAGGTCGTGGCCAACATCAATATGGATCTGGTGGGCCGCAACTGGCGGGACTCGGTGATTGCCGTGGGATTGGAACAATCCGACCTCGGCGCAACTCTGGGTCGGGTGGTCCAGGCGCACCCCGAGCTCGGGATGACGCCCATCGCGGACCGGTGGCCCGAGGAGCGGATTTTTTACCGCTCGGATCACTACAACTTCGCCCGGAAGGGCGTGCCCATTCTATTCTTCACCAGCGGTACCCACGCCGACTATCATCGGCCCAGTGATGAGCCGCAGACGATCGACGGAGAAAAGGAGGCGCGGCTGGTGCGGCTTCTCTTCTATCTCGGCGCCGCCGTCGCAGATGGAGCGGCTCGTCCCCAGTGGGCGTCGGAGAGTTACCGCCAGATCGTCGAGCGTCGGTAGACGCTCGACCGCACTATCCACCAGGAATACGCATGCGACGCTTGACCCTGCTCGTCCTGATCCTCGCTGCCAGGCCAGTGGCGGCTCAAACCGCCCCTTCCGCATCCCAGGCTGCGGCCACGATCACGGCGGGGGATGTGATCCGCCGGATCGGTATCATCGCAGACGATTCGATGATGGGCCGCGACACGCCCAGCCGGGGACTCGACCTCACCGCCCAGTATGTGGCCGATCAGTTCCGGCGGTTCGGGCTCAAGACATCATTCCAACGGTATCCCATTACCCGGCGACGACTGGAGCCTGCCCACTCCAGAGTGATCTTTGCGGCCGGGGGACAAAAGGACACCGCCAGTTTTCTGACGGCGGCTCGCTACAACACCGGGCTGGTTCCGGACCGGCCGCTGCGGACCGGCGCCGTCCTGGTGGCCGGCCCGCACACAGCCGAATCCGCGGGCCAGCTCAATGTCCGGGACAAGGTCGTGCTCTTCGTCCCGCCAGCCCAGGCCAACCCCGCCGGATTGCAGCAGGTCCTGCGGATTCTCTTCCTGGGAGGCTCCAGCGCCCTGGTAATCCTGGGGGATGCGGATTCCGCCACGTTTGCGGGTTCGGTTCCGAAGCGCTATCCAGAGCGCACCGTGATCGGCCTGCCGGTGTCGCGCCCGGTCACCCTCCAGGTGCAAACGGGAGCGGTGAAGAACGCATTGTCGGCGGCGGGGCTGGATCTTGACGCAGTCCGACAGGCCGTCTCACCGGTCTTCCGCGACCTCCCCGGGCTCAAGGTTCGTATCGAGATGAGAGATACCGTTACCTCCTCGCTTACCGCCCCCAACACGATCGGCATTCTGGAGGGGAGTGATCCTCGGCTCAAGGACGAGTACATCGTCTACTCGGCCCACATGGATCATATCGGCATTACCCCCGGGCGGCCCGACAGCATCAACAACGGAGCCGATGACGATGCCTCGGGTACCGCTGGCGTTGTCGAGCTCGCCGAGGCATACAGCCGGCCCGGCGCCCGGCCCAAGCGGTCGTTGATCTTTCTGACCGTGAGTGGGGAGGAAAAGGGACTGTGGGGCAGCGACTACTTTGCCAGCAACCCTCCGGTGCCGATAAAGCAGATCGTGGCGGACATCAACATCGACATGATCGGACGAAATTGGGCTGACACGATCGTCGCGATCGGGAAAGAGCACTCTGACCTGGGCGCCACACTCGAGCGGGTCAACGCAGCTCACCCGGAGCTGGGCATGAACGCCATCGACGACCGCTGGCCGGAAGAGCGCTTCTACTTCCGCTCGGACCACTACAACTTCGCCCGGAAGGGCGTGCCCATCCTGTTTTTCTTCAACGGCGTACACGAGGACTATCATGAGGTCACCGACTCCCCGGACAAGATCAACGGCGAGAAGGAAGCCCGGATCCTGAAGCTGCTCTACTATCTCGGTCTGGAGATAGGGAACGCGCCGAAGCGGCCGCAGTGGAATGCGGCGAGCTACAAGGAGATTGTGGAATAAATACGATCAGCTCGGCTGCCGTTCGAGCCAGACCAGCGTGCGCAGCGTGTGATCCCGCCGCTTTCCGTCGAGGGCAAGGGCCGCGCGATAGAGCTGTTGCCCAAACCAGCAGGCTACGGTTTTGCGCTGCCCGTTCTCGTCAGCAACACTCCCGCGATAATGAAGATCGCGCCCACCCCTTGGAGTGGGTGGGGTCGTTCGCCCAGAAGCAGCCAGGCGCCGAGCACGGCAACCAGGGGCGTCAGACACATGTAGATGGCGGTGCGGGTGCCGCCGATGGCTTTTACACTCCTGTTCCACAGCAGATACGCCACCACCAGCGACAAGACCGAAGCGTAGGCTACCGCGAGCCAGGCCCTCGGGCTGACCGCGACCCAGTCGAGCCGGAGGACACCGGGCAGACCCACCAGCACCAGTCCGGGCGTCCCGGCGATCGTGGTGACGGTGGTGACCCGGAGAGGGCTTACGCCCTGGGGCACGCGGCGCAGGCCCACGGTATATCCGGCCCAGCAGAGCACTGCCAGCACGGTCAGCAGGTCCCCGGTAAAGGTTCCGCGATCGAAGCCGACCCCTCGCGTGGCAATCACCAGCACCACACCGAGGGTGCCAAGGGCGATCCCCCAGCGCATCCGGCTCGTAATCCGCTCGAGTCCAAGCAGGCCAGCGAACACCGCCACCACTGTAGGCACGGTGGACAGGAGCAGGGCACTGTTTGTTGCGGTGGTTCGCTCCAGTCCGAGCATGAAGGCCAGCTGATAGCAGGAATTGCCCACCAGCCCGAGGAGGACGAGGCGCTTCAATGCGCCGGGAGGAAGCCGTGCCGGTCCCTCCACTACCCGCAGCACCAGCCACAGGAGCAGGCTCGAGACGACGAACCGGATGGCCGTAAAGGGAAGCGGTGGGATCTGATCGAACGCCGACTTGGTGACGCTGAAGTTGAAGCCCCAGATCAGACAGACCAGCAGCATCCCGAGGTCGTCCGCCGAGATGCGGCGACGGACAGCGGGTAGGCGGGCAGGCGGGTAAGCTGGCGCGGTGGTCGGAGGCATCGCGGTAAAGAGTAATCGCACACCTTCCGGTTACCCACTTACCACTTAACAGTTACCACTTACCGGCTTACCCGCCTCCCCGCTTCCCCGCTTCCCCGCCTATCTTCCCCCCATGTCTCAGTCCAGAATTCGCAACTTCTGTATCGTCGCCCACATCGACCATGGCAAGTCCACCCTGGCCGACCGGCTGATCGAAGCCACCGGGGCGGTCGAGAAGCGCCAGATGCGTGATCAGCTGCTCGACACCATGGACCTGGAACGCGAACGCGGGATCACGATCAAGCTGAACGCGGTCCGCATGAGCTACCAGGCGAAGGACGGGAACGAGTACGAGCTCAACCTGATCGACACTCCGGGACACGTGGACTTTACCTACGAGGTTTCCCGGTCCCTCGCCGCGTGCGAAGGGGCGATCCTGGTTGTCGACGCCTCGCAGGGAATTCAGGCCCAGACGCTGAGCAACATGTTTCTGGCGCTCGACGCCGGTCTCGAGATCATTCCGGTACTCAACAAGATCGACCTTCCCGGCGCCGAGCCCGAGCGCCGCGCCCAGGAGATCATGGACCTCATCGGGGCCAAACGGGAAGAGATTCTCGCCGTCTCCGCCAAGGAGGGAACCGGCGTGCCCGAGCTGCTCGAGGCGCTGGTGGCCCGGGTTCCTCCGCCTCGGGGAAAGCTGGATGCCCCGCTTCGCGCGCTGATCTTCGACTCCTACTATGATCGCTACCGCGGCGCGGTCCCCAGTATTCGGGTGGTGGACGGGGTGGTGCGGGAGGGGACCGAGATCGTGTTCGGGGCCAACCCGACCGAGGTTCACCATGTAGACGAGGTGGGATACCTCCAGCTGGGGCAGCATCCCACCGATCAGCTCGCCGCCGGCGAGGTGGGTTACCTCGTGGCCAGCCTGCGCGATGTGCGCGACGCGCGGGTGGGCGACACGATTCTGGACGCCGCCAATCGGGCGACCGAGCTCCTGCCGGGCTACCGCGACGTGAAGTCGATGGTCTTTGCCGGCGTCTACCCCACCGACTCGGAGCAGTACGAGGGGTTGCGCGACGCCCTGGAGAAGCTGCGGCTCAACGACGCCAGCCTCCACTACGAGCCGGAATCATCGACGGCGCTCGGCTTCGGCTTCCGCTGCGGCTTTCTGGGACTGCTGCACATGGAGATCGTGCAGGAGCGGCTCGAGCGCGAGTTCAATCTCGACCTGATCACCACGGTGCCGACGGTGGAGTACCATGTGTACCAGACCGACGGCGAGAAGCTGCTGCTGGAAAACCCGAGCCACCTTCCCGATCCGGCGAACATCTCCCGCATCGACGAGCCCTACGTCAAGGCCCGCATCATGGCACCGGCCGAGTATATCGGGGGCATCATGAAGCTGGGCCAGGAACGGCGGGGTGTGTACAACGGCATGCATTACATCGACACCACCCGGGTGGAATTCGACTTCGAGTTTCCCCTGGGCGAGATTGTTCTGGACTTCTACGACAAGCTCAAGTCGCTGAGCCGGGGTTACGCCTCGCTCGACTACGAGGCAGCTGATTACCGCGAATCGGACCTGGTCAAGCTCGACATGCTGATCAATGGCGACCCGATCGACGCGTTCAGCGTCATCATCCATCGCGACAAGGCCCAGGAGTGGGGCCGCAAGGTCGCGGAGAAGCTCAAGGAGCTGATTCCCCGCCAGTTGTACCAGGTGGCGATCCAGGCCGCCATCGGCAACAAGGTGATTGCCCGGGAGACAATCTCCGCCTTCCGGAAGGACGTGCTGGCCAAATGCTACGGGGGAGACGTCACCCGCAAACGTAAGCTCCTGGAGAAGCAGAAAGAGGGGAAGAAACGGATGAAACAGATCGGGGCCGTCGAGATCCCCCAGGAGGCGTTCTTAGCTGTATTGCAGGTGGACTGATGGCGGACAGACGGACAGATGGACAGGCGGACAGGGAGCCCAACGGGACAGAACCGTTCGACCGTCCACCCGTCCATCCGTCCGTCCTCGTTATCCAGACCGCCTTCCTGGGCGACGTCGTCCTGACTACGCCTTTGCTTTCGCTGCTGGCCGAGCGCAGCGGGCCGGTGGATGTGGTGACCACGCCGGCGGCGGCGACCATGTTGGAAACGCACCCCGCGGTGCGATCCATCCTACGCTACGACAAGCACGGTGTGGATCGTGGTTGGCGCGGGGTGAGAAGGCTGGCCCGGGAGCTTCGCGCCCGGCGCTACGCGACCGTGTACCTGCCCCACCGCTCGGTCCGCTCGGCGCTCTTGGCGCTCCTGGCGGGCGCGCCGGAGCGGGTGGGCTTTGCCGACAGCGCCGCGGCCATCAGCTATACCCGGCGGATGCCGCGCCCGAAGAAGGGGCATGAAGTCGAGCGGCTCCTGACGCTCGCGGAGTCACCGGTACCGGCGCCGGCGGTCAGCCTGGGCCTGACGGCTCCCGATTATGCCAAAGCCGACGACTGGCTGGCGGCGCACGGGGTGAGCCCCGGATTCATTGCCCTCGCCCCCGGATCGATCTGGGGCACCAAGCGTTGGCCGTATTATTCCGAGCTGGCGGCTGGGCTCGACCGGCGTTGCGTGGTGGTGGGTGGCGCGGAGGACCGGCCTCTGGCTGATGCGATCGTTGCGGCGGCGCCGGGCCGGACGGTGAGCTCGGCGGGTGAGCTTGGGCTCCGAGTCTCGGCCGCGCTGCTCCAACGTGCGGCCGTGCTGGTGACCAACGACTCGGCTCCCTTGCATCTGGCCACCGCGGTCGGAACACCCATCGTGGCCCTCTTCGGCCCCACGGTTCCGGAGTTTGGGTTCGGTCCCCGGCGGCCGGGCGACGTCACCCTGGGAAGGAATGGGCTCGCGTGCCGGCCCTGCTCCAAACACGGGCCGATGATCTGTCCGCTGGGCCATCACCGATGCATGCGGGACCTGCCCGTAGAAACTGTGGCCGCGGCGCTGGCCGCCATTACCAGTGCGGAGGAGTCGAGTGCGATTTGTCCTCGGAATTGATATCGGTGGCACTAACCTGGTGGTCGGCAGCGTTGCGGAGAATGGTTCCGACCTGCTCGCGCTGGACACCCAGCCGACCGGTGCGGAGGCGGGGGAACGCGACGTACTCGACCGGCTGATCGCCCTCGCCAAGCGAACGATCGAGCGGACCAAAGTGGAACACCCGGGCGCTGAGATCATCGGCGTAGGTGTGGGCGCGCCGGGACCGCTGGACACCAAGAGCGGAGTGGTCCTGCTTACGCCGAATCTCGGTTGGGTCAATCTGCCGCTCCGCCAGATCATTCATGACCGGCTGCAGCTGCCCGCCGCGCTCGACAACGATGCCAATTGCGCCGTTCTGGGCGAATGGTGGATGGGCGCGGCTCGCGGCACTCGAAACGCCATCGGGATCACGATCGGGACCGGGATCGGCGGGGGAATCATCCTCGACGGCAAGCTGTACCACGGTGCCTCCGATTGTGCCGGCGAGATTGGCCATACCACCATCGACGCCGAAGGCCGCCGCTGCAAATGCGGCAATTATGGCTGCCTCGAGGCCTACGCGTCGGGCCCGAACATCGCATTGCGAGCCTGCGAGGAGATCAAGGCTGGTGCCGAGAGCCTGCTGACCAAGTATGTCGACGGCGATCTCAAGAAGATCACCGCGCAGACCGTCTATCAGGCGGCCAACGACGGCGACGAGATCGCCATGCAGGTGGTCAACGACACCGCCAAGTTCCTCGGCATCGGCATTGCCAACCTGGTCAACGTCTTCAATCCGGAGGCGGTGGTCGTCTGCGGGGGCGTCACCCTGGCGGGTGACCACCTGTTCGTGCCCCTCCGGCGCGAGGTGGCTCGCCGCGCCTTCAAGCCGGCTGTGAGCGTTTGCCGGATCGTGCCCTGCGAGCTCACCGGCACCGCGGGGGTTTACGGGGCGGCCAAGACGTTCCTGGATCAACGTGCCTAAAGTCGGCATCATCGGGTCGCTGGTGTGGGATCTCATCTACGGCCGGGACCAGCTCGTCCCGCCAGTGGAAGAGTGGGGCGGCATTGCCTACGCTCTTGCCGGCATGGAGGCGAGCCTGAAGCCGGACTGGCAGATCGTGCCGCTGATCAAGGTCGGTCGGGATCTGAGCCGCGAGGCACAGCAGCTGTTGAATGGCTTGTCCCGAGTGGCGCCAGGTGGCCGGTGTGTGGAAGTGACAGCGCCCAATAACCGGGTAGTGCTCCACTATCAATCCACCGAACGCCGCTGCGAGCGAATGGCGGGTGGTGTCCCCGGTTGGACCTGGGAGGAGCTCGGTCCCATGGTGCGCGACCTCGACGCCATCTACCTGAACTTCATTTCGGGCTTCGAGCTGTGTCTCGGCACCGCGCAGGCGCTGCGGCAGGGTTTCCATGGGCCCATCTATGCCGACTTCCACAGCCTCTTCCTCGGCATGCAGCAGGACGGAATGCGAGTGCTCCAGCCGCTACCGGATGCGGCCGATTGGTTTGGCTGCTTCGACCTGATTCAGCTGAACGAGGACGAGATGAGGCAGCTGTCGCCCGACCCGCTCACCTTGTCGGCGCAGGCTTTAGGGGCCGGGGTCTCGCTGCTGACCGTCACCCTGGGTCCGCGGGGCGTGGCCTACGTGGCGGCGCCGGGATTCGATCGGTTGGCGGAACGAGGGAAGGAAGTTCCCTCGTCCCCTCGTTCGCCCGTTCCGGTCCGTTCCGCCCTCATCCCGGCACCTCTCGTCGAGGTCCTCGACCCCACCGGCTGCGGCGACGTGTTCGGCGCGGCCGCCTTTGCCCGGCTCCTGGCGGGCGATTCGGTCGAGGTGGCACTGCGGCATGGGAACGCGCTGGCCGCTCGCAACGCCGGATTCCGGGGGGCGAGCGGCCTGGCCAGTCACCTGCGCGGTGAGCTGGTGACCCCGTGACCAGGGTCATCGAGGTGCCTGCCCATTTCGACGATCGCAGCTTCGACACCTTTGCCGCCGGCTTCGGCGAATGGCCCCCGGCCGAGAAGGTGTTGATCGATGCCCGGGGCACCCAGTGGGCCTCCCCCTACGGCCTGATCGGAATACTCACCGCCGGCCAGGCGCTGGCCGAGGCGAAGCGGGAAAAGCCGCTCCTCACCGTGCCCACCAACGACGAGGTGAAGCGCTACTGGGCCCGCGCGGGCTTCTTTCGCCAGGCAGCCGATCTTTTCGAGCTGCACGGCAAGGTGCCCCGGAGCGGAGCCACCGGCCCCTCCGACGTGCTGCTCGACGTGACGCCGGTGCGGGCCTCGGAGGACGTGCACGGAGTGGTACACAAGATCTCCGAGGGGGCGTCCCGCATACTCCACGGAGAGCTGGGCCTCGAAATGAAGGCCACGCTCCGATTCAGTATGGCGCTTTCGGAGGCCTGCCAGAATATTGTGGAACACGCCGGCACCAGTGGCTGGGTTGCGGTTCAGGCGTATACTTTCCGTCGCCGGCTGGGCCGCCGGGTCGTCGTCATCGCGGTCAGCGATGCTGGAGTCGGCTTTCGCCGCTCCCTCGAGAACACCCATGCCAAGCGCTTTGGCGAGCGTTGGGGGGACGGAGCGGCGCTCGAGGCGGCGCTGATCCAGGGCGTCAGCCGTTTCCGCGACCCGGGCCGTGGGCAGGGTCTCGCCTTCATCAAACGATTTCTCGATCAGTGGGAGGGGAAGATCTCCATTCGCAGCGGTACCGCCCGGTTGTCGATCGTACCCCCCTGGGACGAGGACATCCCGCTGAGTGACCATCTTCCCGCTTTCCCCGGAGCTCAGGTGCAGATCATCATCCCGGCACAGGACGCGAAGTCACGGTGATCCAGACGATCCGGATGGGACACGTTCTGCGGGAGGCCGTCGCTGCCCCCTATCGGAACCTCGTCACCCGCCCCACTGGGGCCGCGGTACGCACCCGGATCGAAGCAACCATGGCACACTCCAACTGCCTCACCGCTCTGCTGGACTTCTCCGAGATCGAGTTGGTCGACCTGAGCTGCGCCGATGAGGTCGTCGCCAAGCTGCTGCTGACCGTGCGGACCGCATATTTCGTGGTACTGCAAGGCTTGCGGGAGGACCACCACGAGACGATCGACTATGTGCTCACCCATCACCGGCTCGCCGTCGCGTCGGTTCCTCCCGGCTGCCGGGCTCCCCGGCTTCTGGGGTGGGTGCAGGCCGATGCCCGGGAGGCCTTCACCCGCATCTCGGAGATCGGACCGCTCGACGCCGGGGGTCTGGCTCGAGCCCTGAGCTGGCCCGAGACACGCAGCCGCGAAGCGCTGGATGAGCTGACCTTGCACCGGCTGGTCCGGCCGGTCGGGGAGTACTATTACCCACTTCAGATCGCATGAGCCGGCCCGGGCTGGGCCTCTCAACGATCGCCATACACGGCACCCCGCACCGCCGGCCCGACTGGAGCCCGGTGGCCCCCGCCCTCCAGCAGAGCGCCACCTTCGTCAACCCCATCGGGTCCGAGGAGGAGGTGCTCTACAGCCGGTATGGCAACAACCCCAATCAGGTGGAGCTCGCCAAGAAGTACGCCCTCCTGGAGGGGGCCGACTCGGCCATCTTCGTCTCCAGCGGAATGGGTGCCACCGCTCTCGCTCATCTGGCGGTATTGCGTCCCGGCGACCATCTGATCTCGAGTACCTGGATCTACGGCGGCACCCAGCGCCTCTTCGACGAGGAGCTGGGCCGCTACGGGATCGAGGTGACCTACGTGGGGCCGGACCAGGTGCGGCTCTGGCGGAAGTCGGTGAAGAAGGCCACCCGTGCGATTTTTGTGGAGACGCCGACCAACCCGCTGATGCGGGTGATCGACCTGGCCCCCATCGCCTACCTGGCTGAAGAGCACGGGCTGGCGCTACTGGTGGATGCCACGTTCGCGAGCCCGATCAACTTCCGTCCGCTGGAGCACGGCGCCGACGTGGTCATCACCAGCGCCACCAAGTATCTCAACGGCCATAGCGACGTGATCGCGGGGGCGGTGGCGGGTAGCGCGTCGTTTGTCGAGGAAGTGAACCGGCTCATGCGCCTGTGGGGTCAGGCGATCGACCCGCACGCTGCCTGGCTGGTGGATCGCGGCATGCGCACCCTGGCCGTGCGCATGGAGCGCCACAACAGCAACGGCATGGCCGTGGCACAGTGGGCCGAGGGCCAGCCCGGCATCACCAAGGTCCACTACCCCGGACTCCCCTCGCATCCGGATCACGCACACGCCAAGTCGGTGCTCGCCGGCTTCGGTGGAATGGTGGGACTCGAGCTCAAGGGTGGGGCCAAGGCGGCCGAACGGCTGCTCAAGCGACTCAAGTTGATCACCCACGCGCCCAGCCTGGCGGGAGTGGAGACCCTGGTATCCGAGCCGCGGCTTACCTCCCACAAGAGCATCGGGTCCGAGGGCCGAGCCAAGATCGGTATTCCGGACGGCTTCCTCAGGCTCAGCTGCGGAATCGAGGACGCGGCGGATATCATCGCGGATTTGGAGCAGGGGCTGAAGGGAAGTGAGAAATAAGAAGTAAGAAGGTTTGGCCGGCCAGGTAGATCCTTCGCTCCGCTCAGGATGACCGCTCCGCACCATCCCCTCTCACTTCTCACCCCTCACCTCTCACCTTACTTTTCCTCACGTGATCCGTTTCTCCAACGTGTATAAAGCCTATCCCAACGGTGCCATGGCCCTGAAGGACGTGACCTTTCACGTCTCCAAGGGTGAGTTTGTCTTCCTGACCGGCCACTCCGGCGCCGGCAAGTCCACCATCATGAAGCTCCTCTTCGCCGAGCAACGGCCCAGCGGGGGCGAAGTGCGCGTCTCCGGTTACAACGTCACCACCCTCAAGGTGGATGACGTGCCCCGGCTCCGGCGCCGCCTGGGTGTGGTGTTCCAGGATTTCCGGCTGCTGGAAGACCGCACCGCGGAAGAGAATGTCGCGTTTGCGCTCGAGGTCACCGGTGCCCGCACCGACACCATCGCGGCCCGGGTGATGCGGGTGCTCACCCAGGTGGGACTCTCGGCTAAGAGCCGGGCATATCCCCGCGAGATGTCGGGCGGCGAGCAACAGCGTGTGGCCATCGCGCGGGCATTGGTGAACGATCCGGCCATCCTGCTGGCCGATGAGCCGACCGGCAATCTCGACGAGCGGGCCACCCGGGGTGTGTTTCAGCTGCTGCGCGACATCAACAACGGCGGCACGGTGGTGGTCATGGCCACGCACGACCTCGATCTGGTGCGCCAGACCGTCTATCGGACCATCGAGATGCGGGATGGCAGCCTGGTCTACGACAGCGACGTGGACGAAGCCGCGGCGGAGGCCCGGTGAAGCTGCTGAGCCGCGAGGCGTTACTATCGTTCCGCCGGGCTCCCCTCCTCTCAGTCCTCTCGGTGACCACCATCGCATTCTCGCTCTTCACCGTGGGACTCTTTGGTCTGGTTGCGGTCAACCTGCGTGAGGCACTCCGAGGGATCGAGGAAAGAGTCGAGATCGTCGCCTACATCTTTCGCGGCACGCCGGCTGAAACCATCGCCATTGCCACCCAGGACATCGCGGCCTTTCCCGAGGTCAGCGACGTGAGCTTTGTAAGCGAGGAAGAGGCCCTCCGCCGTGCGCGATCCGAGCTGATCGAGTTCCGGGATGCCTACCAGGACCTCCAGGTGAATCCTCTGCCCGCCTCGATCGAGGTGCGGATGAAGGAAGGTTATCGCGACGCCGCGACCGTTGGCCGGGTGGCCCAGCGCCTGCGGAGCTTCGGGTTCATCGACGATGTGCGCTTCGGCCGGGAATGGGTTCAGAAGCTGGATCACCTGCGGAACCTCACCGGGCTCGTAGGCCTGGTGATCGGGCTGGCCTTTGCCGCCGTGGCCGTGGTCATCATCGGGGTCACCATCCGACTCACCATCCTCCAGCGGGCCCGTGAGATCTCGATTATGCGCCTGGTGGGCGCCACCAACTGGTTCATCCGAGGCCCCTTTCTGCTGGAAGGCGCCTTGAAGGGTCTGCTCGGTGGCCTCCTCTCCCTGGTTCTCTGCTACGCCGGCTATCTGCTCTTCCGCGACAACAGCGGAGGGACCCTCTCGGGGCTCATCTTCTTCCGGCCCGAGCAGATGGTGCTGATCATCGTGTTCGGCGTTCTCCTGGGACTCGGCGGCAGCCTGGTGAGCGTAGGCCGGCATCTCAGGCATGTCTAAGGCGGGGGGCGGGAAAGCGGGGAGGCGGGTAAGTCAGCTCCTCCTGCAACTGAGCCTACGGTGTGCTGGTTCTTTCCCCCTTACCCCCTTACCCACTTATCCGCTCTGCGCGCTCGCCACCATCGCTGCGATCCTTCCGAACGTCGCGAGCGCGCAGACGGACCTGGAGGACAGCAAGCGCCGGCTCGAGGAGATCCGGGCTGAGCGGGATCGCCTGGAGCAGCAGCAACGGCGGCTGCAAGGGCAAGTCCACGATGTCAATGACGAGCTCAGCAACCTGGAGCGGCAACGGGAATCGACCCACCGGATCGTCAACGAGATCGAACGGCAGATCGGCGGACTGGCGTCGCAGCTCGACCGGTCGAGCGCCGAGCTGATCCTGGCCCAGGACAATCTGGCGGAGCGCCGTGCAGTGCTGGAGCGGCGGCTGGTGGACATCTACAAGCGCGGTGCTCTGCACACCTTTCAGGTGCTGCTGGCCGCGGAGGGGTTTGGCGATCTGCTGAGCCGCTACAAATACCTGTACCTGACCAGTCAGCAGGACCGCTCCCTGGTGGCCGATGTCGAGAAGCTGCGGAATCGAGTGGTGACCCAGCGGAACAATATTCTGAACGTGCGGAGCGAGCTCGACCGACGCCGAGATGAGCGTGAGGCTGAGTTCAGCAGGTACAGCGAGTTGGCCACGCAGCGGGCGAAGAGGCTGCAGACCTTGCAGCGTTCGGCGCGGAGCACCGAACGCCGGCTGACGGAGCTGCAGAAGGACGAGTCACGACTCAATGGACTGCTGGCGTCCCTGGAACGCGCCCGGCGGGACGAGCTGGCGCGGGGGGCACTCCGGGGCGCGGTGAGCGCGCCAGGCTCGATCACCACCGCCGACCTGGGGAAGCTGGACTGGCCGGTGGAGGGGGCCATCGTCTACAAGTTCGGCCGGGACACCCTGCCGAGTGGGGGGATCATCCGGTGGAATGGCGTCGGCATCGCCGCCGGAGTCGGGACCCCGGTAAAGGCGGTGGAGGCGGGGAAGGTGCGGCTGGTGGGACAGTTCGGGACCTATGGGCTGACCGTCGTGGTCGAGCACGGCAACGGCTACTATTCGGTTTACTCACACCTCGAGTCCGCGAGGGTCAAGCTGGGAGCATCGGTCAGCAAGGGCGGAACCATCGGGACGGTGGGGGGGCAGAATTCGGACTATGGTCCACACCTGCACTTCGAGATTAGGGGAGAGAATCAGATCGCGCTGGATCCAACCACGTGGCTTCGGCGGCGGTAAGCGACTAGACCGCTACCCCGATCCGCTCGCCCGACTGGGCCTTCCCTCGCATCAGCGCCGCCTCGGCCATCGCGTAAAGCTCCTCGGTCTGCGAGACTGCCGGATGCGGGTAGGTAACGATCCCGGCACTGAAACGGGGATGATCGAGGCGGGGATCTTCCTCCTGGGGAACGACGGCCAGGCGGTCTCGAACCCGGATCACCGACTGCCGCGCCCCCGCCTGCCCGGTTTCCGGGAGCACAATGGCGAACTCGTTGCTCCCGTAGGTGACCACGAAGTCCGGAACCCGGAGCTCCCGGCGAAGGACTGACGCCACCTCAGCCTTGAGCCGGTCGGCTGCCTCGGGCCCGAGGCGCTCGCGGACGCCGCCCAGCTCATCGATACCCAGCAGGATGAGGCTGAAGCTGAGGGAGTAGCGCCGGGCCCGCTCGAACTCCTCCCGCATTCGACAGTCGAGTGCCCCAAGGGCGGCGTCCGAATCAGGAAGCTCCTCCCGGTGCACATCCGGCTCTCGGCCGTTTGGCTGGGCGCCCTCCCGACGATCCCGGTGCGATGCCCGGGCCGAGCCAGGCCGGTCCTTGATCCGCGCGTGGAGCCGGGCGCAGAGCTCGGCCAAGTGAATGGGGGCCGCCAGTGCATCCGCGGCGCCAAGAGACAGGGCGGCCGCAGGGGCATCATCATTCGTAGCGGCGATGACCACGATCCGGGGCGGGGCATCGGGCGAGCCCGGGATCGGGGCCGGGAGCAGCTCGGCCAGGGTGCCCTGGTCGATATCGTTCACAGTGATGAGAATGGCATCGGCGTCCGGAACCACGGCTGGATCCTCACGCTCGACCAGCTGGAAGCCCCCGCGGGTGAGCGCGCGTTCCAGACCTGCCGGGCGGGCGGATGGGTCACCCAGGAGAAGCACCCTCGGACGAGCGAGAGGCTCCACGGCCTGCTCTCTCACGTTTGGCAGAGGAGCAAATGCATCGACTTGATCGGCCAGAGCGTTTGGGCGCACATGTATCCATCCAGGGTGGCGTCGAGATGGCGCCGGTCAGGGGCAAGGTAATCGGGGCGACCGCGATCCAGGTATTCACTAAAACACCCAGCCAGTGGCGCGAGCCGGGCATCTCCTCGCAGTCGTACACCGCCTTCCGGCAGGAGTGCGAACGCTGCAATGTATCCAGTATAGTGGCGCATGATTCGTACCTTATCAACCTCGCCTCTCCGGATCCTGCCTTAAGTGCCCGGTCCGAGGCCGCTTTCGTGGCTGAGCTTCGGAGATGTGCAGCCTTTGGGATACCGTATCTGGTGTCGCACCCGGGCAACTATATGGATGACCGGGTTTCGGGCCTTGCCCGCAATGCCGCGGCCTATACCCGCTGCCTTCGGGCGGTCCCCGGCTCGCCTATGGTGCTGCTCGAGACGACCGCCGGGTGCGGGACCGGGTTGGGCAGCACCTTCGAGGAGCTCGCGACTCTGCGCGCTTCGGTCGCCGACGACGTGCGACCCCGGATCGCCTTCTGTGCCGATACCTGTCACCTGTATTCTGCGGGCTACGATCTGGTTGGCGACTACGACGGCGTGTGGCGGGCCTGGGACGACATCCTCGGCCTGGATCAACTCCTCTGTCTGCACCTGAACGACTCCAAGACAAGATTTGCATCCCGGCGCGACCGGCACGAGCTGATCGGAGAGGGGACCCTGGGTCCTCAGCCGTTTCGCCGGATCATGACCGACCCCCTTCTGGCGCACGTGATCAAGATTCTGGAGACCCCAAAGGGGGATGACGGTGTCTCGGCCGATCGGAAGATGCTGCGCCGCCTGCGCCGTTACGCCCGGGCCACGCGAGTGCCGCGTTGACCGATACACCTTCCTCGTTCATACTTGCGGGCATGCGAGCCGCCCTTCCGTTGCTGGTTCTGAGCCTGGCCGGAGGTGTGCCCAGGCTTCAGGCGCAGGTGGACTACAACGCCCGCGTTGGCGTAACCTGGGCCACGATCCTGCTCCGCGATGACGTGATCAACGAGATCGAGGTCCGTCAGAAGCTGGCCCCAACCCTGGTGTTGGGTGCCGCGCTTCCGATCGCACCGCTTTATCGGGCCGGGCTCGAGCTCGCCCTGGCCACCTCCGGTTATCGAAGCGAGGAGGCCGGTGGGCCAACGGTGGATCTCGGTACGGTGCGGACCACTTCGGTCACGCTGGGCCTGGACGGCCCGATCGTACGGGGCGTCCGCTGGCGGGCGGGGGCCGGTCTCCTGCGATACTGGCCCACCGAGGACCGGGGAATATTTCTCCGTGGCGGGACCACCCGGTTTCTGGCCGGAGTAGGAGTCGACTATCAGCGGCCTATCATGGCGCAATGGGACTTGATCGCGTCCCTGCGTTACGACTTCCACCGATTCACCACCGAAGAGATCGAGGCCCGGGGCTTCAGTCAAAGCCAGGGCGTTCAGCGCATAGCGGCCACCGTCGGACTAGCGCGGGGCCGCCGGTGAGCCCGCGTCGGCTACTGACCCTGCTGTGCCTGGCTTCGGGGCCGGCACTGCTGTCCTGCGCCGACATCGCGGCGCCGAGCCGCAGCAGCGCCTATGAGTGGCGGCGTATTGTGTCCACCCCATCTGGACCGGATACCCTGAGCTTCCACTGGCCTCAATCCAGACTTCCAGTGCGGATCTGGGCGGAGGACACCCTGAATCTTCCGACCCATGTCCAGCAGGGCATTCACCAGTGGGAGAACGCGTTCCTCTACGGTGAGCTCAGGGCGGTGGTGGTGGCCGATTCGAACGCGGCCGACGTAATCGTCACCAGCGGAATAGCACCTAAGGGCGGCTTTTCGATTACCCGGCTGGAGAGCGTCATGGCACCGGAATGTCAGGGCGCCACCGACATCGAGCTGGCCGCCAGTGGCCAGGAGATTCTGCCTCCCATCCGGGTATACGTGGACCCCAGGTTCGATCCGTCCTCCCCCGGCGTCGATGCCTGCATGGCGCTCACTACGACACACGAGCTGGGGCATTCGCTGGGCATCTTTGCCCACTCGCCCAACGCCGAGGATATGATGTTCGCCGATCCCGCAGTGGCCACGCTCAGCTCCCGCGACCGGGCTACAGCCGAGCTGGCTTACCATACGGAACCGACACTTACCGTCGCTCCGCGGTGAGGTTGCATCGGGCGCTGAAGCTGCCGATACTTTAGCGCATGACTGCCGAAACCGCAGCAGCCCCGCGTGAGACTCTCACCCTCGTAGAACACGGCCTTTTCCCCATCAGGATCCACGCCAACCTGACTCCGCCAACGCTCATCGAGCATGCGGTGCGGCGAGGCGAAGGGATTCTGACCGACCACGGCGCCTTTACCGCCGTAACCGCTCCCCACACCGGGCGCTCGGCAAAGGACAAGTTTCTGGTCGAGGAGCCGGGGACGAGCGATCAGATCTGGTGGGAGAAGAATGCCCGGCTGGATCCCGAAGCGTTTGACCGGCTCCAGGAAGACGTGCGTGCGCATCTGGATTCGCGCGAGGTGTTCGTTCAGGATCTCTTTGCCGGGGCCGATCCGGCCTACCGACTGGCGGTCAGGTTCATCACCCCGAACGCGTGGCACGCCCTCTTCGTGCGCAACATGTTCATCCGGGCAGTGCCGGCCGAGCTGGCCCAGTTCCGTCCAGGGTTTACCGTGCTGCACGCACCCGACTTCCAGGCCGACCCTGAGCGCCATGGCACCCGCAGCAGCACGTTTATCGTCATCAACTTCGGCAAGAAGGTGGTGCTGATCGGCGGTACCCGCTATGCGGGCGAAATGAAGAAGTCGATCTTCACCGCGCTCAACTACATCCTGCCGGGCCAGGGCGTGATGCCGATGCACTGCTCGGCCAACGTCGGCGCCGGGGGCGACACCGCCATCTTCTTCGGGCTTTCGGGAACGGGGAAGACCACACTCTCAGCCGATCCGACCCGGCAGCTCATCGGCGACGACGAGCATGGTTGGAGCGACCGCGGCGTGTTCAACTTCGAGGGCGGTTGCTACGCCAAGGTGATCCGCCTTCGCCCCGACACCGAGCCCGAGATTTACCGGGCCACCCAGATGTTCGGCACGGTGCTGGAAAATGTGGTGCTCGATCCCGCCACCAGGGCGGTGAACTTCGACGCCGACAACATCACGGAGAACACCCGGGCCTGCTATCAGATCGATGCCATCCCCAATCATCTCCCCAGCGGTGCCGGCGGACATCCGAAGAACGTGGTATTTCTCGCGGCGGACGCGTTTGGCGTGATGCCTCCGATCGCGCGGCTCACGGCGGAGCAGGCAATGTATCACTTCCTTTCCGGGTACACGGCCAAGGTCGCGGGCACCGAGCGCGGTGTGACCGAACCCTCAGCTACGTTTTCCGCCTGTTTCGGAGCACCCTTTCTGCCGCTTCACGCGGGGGTCTATGCCCGGATGCTGGGTGAGCGGATCGCCAAGCACGGTGCCAAAGTGTGGCTGGTGAATACCGGCTGGACCGGCGGCGCGTACGGCACCGGCTCGCGGATGAAGCTGGCCCACACCCGGGCCATGCTGCGCGCCGCGCTGTCCGGCGCGCTCGACCGGGGGAAGTTCACCAGGGATCCGGTCTTCGGGTTCGAGGTTCCGTCGTCGGTTCCCGACGTGCCCGACGCGGTGCTTTCGCCTCGGGGCACCTGGCCGGATCCGAAAGCCTACGACGCGCAAGCCAGGAAGCTGGCCACCATGTTCCGAGAGAACTTCGAGCATTTCCGGGCCGAAGTGCCGGAGTCCGTGGCGGGGGCGGGACCAGTCGTGTGAACGGGAAGGGCGGCAGTGTGAATTCTCGAGACCTTCCCGCCTTTCCCGACTCTCCCGCCTCTTCCGCCCCCGAAATCATTCGAGATCCGCTCTGGGACAATATCCGGGTCGACCGCTCCGCGCTCTTAGCACTTGACACCCCCGCCGTTCAGCGCCTCCGCTACATCCGTCAGGTCGGTCACACCTTCCTGGTCTATCCCGGCGCCACTCACACCCGATTCGAGCACGCACTCGGCGCCTTCCATCTGACCCGGCGTGCCCTGGCGGCCCTGGAAGAGCTGGGCGAGCTCGGGCCGGCCAGCGTCGAGGAGTGTCTTGCCGTCCGGATGGCGGCGCTGCTGCACGACATCGGCCACTATCCCTTCTCTCATGCGCTGGAGGAGGCCGGCTTCCCATCGCATGAGAAGCTCGGAGTGGCCAAGCTCAGCCAGGGGGAATTGGGTGAGCGACTGGTTCAGATCGGGGGGAGGGACTTCCCGGCGGCGGTGGGCCGGCTCATCAGCGGGACCAGCATGAGCCCGCTCCAGGGTCTCATCTCGGGCTCCATAGACCTGGACAAAGTCGATTACTTGAGCCGGGATGCCAGGATGTGTGGCGTTCCCTATGGCACCGTGGACGTGGACCGGCTGCTTTCCTCGCTCACTCTGGTGGAGGTAGGGACGGGACGCTACGAAGTGGGCGTGCAGGAGAAAGGCATCAGTGCGCTGGAGTCGCTTCTGTTCGCCAAGTACCAGATGTACCGCAACGTCTACTGGCATCACGCCGTCCGTTCCGCCACCTGCATGTTCAAGCGGGCTGTGAGGGGAGCCGTCCGGCGAGGGATCGTCACCGCTCAGGGTATCGCGGAGGCAACCGACGACGGCCTGATGGAGACCCTGATCGGCCGAGACGGAAACCAGCTGGCTACCGCAATCCGGTCACGGCATCTGCACAAGCGGGCGGTTGATCTGCCTGCGAGCGACGTGCCCGCCGATCTTCAGCCTTGGGTGGCGCAGGATCCGGATCTGGTAGAGGTGGTGGAGGACGCCATGGCCGTTCATGTCGGGCTGGCGCCCGGCGGGGTGCTGCTGGATTTCCCTGCCCGCTCCTCGATGCTGGGAGTGGACCTGCCTCTGCGAACCCGGGCCGGCACGGTGGAGAGACTCACCGACGAGGGTCGCGCCGGACATCTGGGCCTCCCCCGCGTGGCAGATGAGTTGTACCGGAGCGCTCGCCGCCTTCGTATCTTTGTGGCAAGCGCGCCGAGCCGGTCGCTGGAGCCCGTCCTGGACCTCCTGACCCTCCCGGCCGACGAGGTCCGGCGACGCATTGCAGAAGGGACAAACCTTTTTTGAGCGAGAGTGGAATGATGCAGCGGCGCGGGTTCCTCGCCCGGATGGCGGGATTGGCTGCGGTCGGTGTCACCGGTGGGCGGCTCTGGGCCGAGCTTCCCGGTGGCATGAGTCCGACCCCTATCACGGTGTACAAGAGCAGCACCTGCGGCTGCTGCACCAAGTGGGTCGATCACATCCGGGCCAACGGCTTCGCTCCGGAGGTTCACGACGAAGAGGAGATGGACGCGCTCAAGGATAGGCTGAAGGTGCCTGGGGACCTGCGGTCGTGTCACACTGCGCAGATCGATGGGTATCTGATCGAAGGCCACGTGCCCGCGACTGACATTCGCCGGCTCCTGGCTGAGCGTCCCAAGACGGCGGGGCTGGCCGTACCCGGCATGCCGCCGCTCACCCCAGGAATGGCACCGCCAGGAGAGAAGCCGCGAGACTTCGAGGTCGTCTCCTTCCAGCCTGACGGGTCAACCAGGCTCTTTGCGCGCCATTAGGAGCCGGGGTACCGTAATCCCGGCTATCGCGGAGGGATGGTCAGGGTCACCACGTCGCCGGGCTGAACGCTCATCTCTTCACTCACCGGGTTGCGGCTGCCCCCGATCGGGTCGGCCAGGAATCGGATGGGGCCGGCACCAGCGAGCAGATAGCGCGGGATGGTGAATGACTTGGTGGAGTTACCCGTCGCCAGTCCCAGGCGGACCCGCTGCCCGCCGCTGACAGCATAGATCACCATATCGGTGAAACCCTGATTCTCGACCTGAACCATCGCCGTGCTCGACGGCTCGGGATCCGAATCCTGTGTCCGAGGGGCGCAGGCGGTCAGGATCGCGAGCATGAAGACATGAGAAGCGCGAATGAAGGAAGGCATGGGACTCACCAGTAAAGGTGTCGATCGGCGGCCCGTCGTGGTGCGGTACCGCGAGGAGTTTCGGGATGCCTTCGAGCGGCTGAACCGCGAGTGGATCGAGACCTACTTTGTCCTTGAAGCCGCCGACCGCGAGATCCTGGGCGATCCCCAGCGAAACATTCTCGATCAGGGCGGCCAGGTCTTCTTTGTGCTCGAGCGGGGCGAAGTCCAGGGAACCTGCGCGGTTCTTCGGCACAGTGCCGAGGAGTGTGAGATCGCCAAGATGGCAGTCGTGCCAGCCGCCCGGGGCCAGGGGTACGGCGACCTCCTGATGGAGGCCTCCCTGGCATTCGCCAGGGAGATTGGGTCCCGCCGGGTCATCATCGTTTCGAATACGGTGCTGGGGCCCGCGATCCGGCTCTACCGGAAGCACGGATTCGTGCAGGTGCCGCTCGCCAGCGACGGGCGTTACCGGCGGGCCAACATCCGGCTGGAGCTGGAGCTCAGCCCTACGGAGTCCGTCTCGCTCCCCTGAGGAGCCGGATGATGAGCAGCAGCACCACCGCGCCGATAAAGGCGACGAAGATCGCTCCGGCGATCCCCGGGAACGGCGTCCCCCACCCCATCTGGCCGAAGAGCCAACCGCCAAGCAGGGCACCGAGGATGCCCACAATGATGTCGCCCACGATTCCGTAACCAATCCCACCCATGGCCAGCGAGGCCAGTAGTCCAGCCACCAGCCCAACTATGATCCAGGTCAGAACGTCCACACTTCCTCCTCCTGCTGCGGGTAGGGCGCCAAGATTCTATCGCTACCCAGCGAGACTAGCCTGGAGGGGCAGCGGAGGATGTGCGGGGCATCACGCGGGTGTCCGGGTGGGAAGGAAAAGCGGCCAGCCATCGGCCGCTTGTGGCGATGGGAGTGGCTGAGGCGGTTAGGACCGCTGACTCGCGGCTGCCGGCACCGTGGGATGCTCGCCGGTATCGCTGTCCACCGAGTCGATCCGAATTACGATCGCCGTGATGTTGTCCAACCCACCCCTCCGATTGGCTTCCGCCACCATCCGATCCACCCAGGTCTGCGGCCCGCCCTGAGATTCCAGGATGTGGATCAACTGTTCGTCCTCCAGCATGCCGGTCAAGCCGTCCGAGGCGAGCAGGAGGACGTCTCCCTTTTCCAGCGAGCCGAAGTAGATATCGGGCGCGACATCCACGCCCGCGCCGACACAACGGGTAATCACGTTGCTGTAGGGGTGGACCCGGGCCTGGTCAGGCGTGAGCAGTCCGGCATCGACCTGCTCCTGAACGTAGGAGTGGTCCTTGGTGAGTTGGTGCAGGCGGGACTCCCGCAGGAGGTAGGCTCGGCTGTCCCCCACCTGCCCGATGAGGTAGCGCTGGGG
Organism: uncultured Gemmatimonadales bacterium; assembly: GCA_963846435.1. GTDB lineage: Bacteria > Gemmatimonadota > Gemmatimonadetes > Gemmatimonadales > GWC2-71-9 > CAVVWJ01. Next base: position 456,083 of record CAWJVX010000003.1, read on the forward strand.
CAGCAGCACCAGGACGGTGGCGGTGGTGCCCATCCCCCGTTTGTCCTGCTCCGATAAAGTGCGCTCGAAGATGGCATCGTTGGCCGTGCGTATGGCTGTCCGGACCCGCTCCCCGGCCTCCTCGTCACTCAAGCCCCGCAGCGAGCCTATGGTCTGAGACGTGATCCTCACGGCCATCTCACTGGCCACCTCCCCGGCCGCGTGCCCGCCCATGCCGTCGGCCACGATGAAAATCCCGTGCTCGGACAGCATCAAATAGTTGTCTTCATTACCAGAACGGACGATGCCAACGTCGGTGCGGGCGGCGCAGGTAAAGTTCACGGGTTCGTCAGCTCAACAGCAGGTATGCGAGGACTGCCATCAGGACCAGCAGGGACGTCACCAGAAATGCAGAGGGGCCCTTGGGCCGCGGAGTAGCCATCCGAATCGGCCGCCTGGGTGGCAGCGGCCGCGGCTTCACGGCCGGCTGCCCCGGATCCACTGCCGGCTCGTCAGTCACCAGCCGGCTCATGAGTCTGGTGCTGCCGGTACGACCGGCAGGAACCTTGTCGTCGAGCGGCTCGAACAAGGCAATCACGTCCCCGAAGCGAAGGATCGTGCCCGGGCTGAGCGGCGTCTCACCGGCGAGCGGCTCCCCCTCCACAAAGGTGCCGTTGGTGGAGCCGAGATCGGTCAGAATCCAGATGGCTTCCCGGCGCTGGAGCTTGGCGTGCATGGTACTGACGCTGGGGTCGCCGATGACGATGTCGTTGTAGTCCCCCCGCCCGATATTGACCACCGGCACTTTGATGGGGAGTCTCCGGCCCTTGAATTCCCCGCTGCGGAACAGCAACGAGGCGAGCGGCGCCGCTTCCGGCGAAGGCGGCGTATCTCGGCGAGCCGGCTCTTTCTCCGGTATTCCATGCATAGTGTCGGAGAGCCGCTGGGCCGCCCCCACGGGCGGTGCCGCCGGGCGGTCGGAGGAAGGAGTGGGAGGGGGAGGGGCCTCCGGTGCGGCCTGGGGCAAGCTGGCGGGCGCGGCATCGGCGTAGAAGCGGAACTCATCGTTGCCGATCCGGATCACGTCCGCTCGCGCCAACACATGCGTCTTCCCGATGCGATCACCATTGACGTAGGTGCCGTTCACGCTGAGATCGACCAGAACGTACCCATCCGGCTCATTGCGAATCTCGGCATGCTGCCGAGAGACATCGTTCCCCGCCACCACGACATCGGATCCGGCATCCCGGCCCAGCGAAAGCGGCCGCGATCCCACACTGTACTCCCGGCCATCCGTGAGACAGACCAGGCGGCCACCAGTGCGGGTCCCGGTAGCCTTGTAACCCGGGGGCGGGGCCAGGTCCGCGAAAGCACCGGAGTCGAACAGCTGGGTGCTGCCGGCACGAGCAGGATCGACCACCAGCAGCTCGCGGCTTCCGATGCCGATCTTGTCGCCATGCAGCAGCGGCGTGGGATCGGAGCCCAGCCGGACGCCGTTGACTCGCACCTCGGCCTCGTTAGCCGCGGCGCGGATAGCGGCCGCCCCGGCCGGCATTCCCTGCACCACCGCGTGGCGGGGGCATATGCCCTCCCCTTCGAGCACAACCGTGCTGTCTGTTGCCGAGCCTATGACTGTCTCGCCGGCGGCGATGGGGTACCGCTCGCCGTCGATTTCGAGATGGATCATCGATTGATCCTGAGGAGAAAGTCGAGTGCCGTGTAACGTATCCCGCGGCTTAGGGCCATGCAAGCAAACCCCTACGCAATCTTGCTCTCCTGCTGACCCCGGAGCTGAAGCTGGTAGAGCCGCTCATACAGCCCGCGTTGCGCCAGGAGACCGCGGTGGCTTCCGCGCTCACGGATCTCCCCGTGCTGGAGCACCAGGATCTCGTCGGCGTGGAGGATGGTGCTCAGTCGGTGGGCGACCACCAGGCTGGTACGACCGGTCATCAGCTCGGCGATGGCGGCCTGAATCTGGCCCTCGGCCTGGGCGTCCACCGAGCTGGTGGCCTCGTCGAGGACCAGGATCGTGGGGTCGAGCGCGAGCGCCCGGGCAAAGCTCAGCAGCTGTCGCTCGCCCACGCTCAGGCTGCGGCCTCGCTCCCCTAGCCGGTGATCGTATCCCGCCGGGAGGCGCTCGATGAACCGGTCGGCCCCTACCCTGCGAGCCGCCTGCCGGGCTGCCTCCGGCGGGATCGGGGCATCGAGGGTCAAGTTGTGCTGAATGTTCCCGGCAAAGAGAAACAAGTCCTGCTGGACAAAGCCGATCAGCGACCGGAGATCCGAGGTGGACAGCTGCCTGATGTCCACTCCATCGATCAGGATCCGGCCCCGGTCCGGGTCGTAGAAGCGAAGCAGCAGATTGACGATGGTGGTCTTTCCCGCCCCGGTGTGGCCGACCAGCGCTATGGTCTGGCCCGGTGAGGCGGTGAACGACACGTCGCGCAGGACCCAGGGGCCCTCCGGGCTGTAGCGGAACCAGACCCCCTCGAATCGAACCTCGCCCCGGACCGGCTGGGGCAGCCTCACCGGATTGGCCGGCTCCAGCACGCTTACCGGCTGGTCTAACAGGGCGAACACCCGCTCGGACGAGGCCATGGCGCTTTGCAGGAGATTGAACTTTTCCGATAGGTCCTGTAGCGGTTGGAAGAAGCGGCGAGTGAGCTGGATAAAGGCCGCCAGCACGCCCACGGTGATGGTGCCGCCGATGGCCCGGAGCCCGCCATAGTACAGCAATAGCGCCATGGCCACGGCCGTCAGGACCTCCACCACCGGAAAGAACACCGCGTAGATCGTGATCGAGCGCCGGTGGGCCTCCAGGTGCTCCTGATTGAGCTGGGCAAATCGGGCCGCCGAATCGGCCTCGCGTCCGAAGAGCTGGACCACCCGCATTCCCGACAACCGCTCCTGGAGGTAGGCGTTGAGCCGGGCCAGTCGCACCCGGATGTCCCCGAACGCCTGCCGCACCCGCCGGCGAAAGATTCGAGCAGTGAGCCATACCAGGGGGATGACGGCAAAGGTGACCAGGGCCAGACGCCAGTCGATCCACAGCATCATGGTCATGATGGCCAGCAGGGTGAACACGTCCCCGAACACAGTGACCACGCCGGACGAAAACAGCTCGTTGAGGGTCTCGACGTCGGAGGTGACCCGGGTCATGAGCCGGCCGACCGGATTACGGTCGAAGTAGCTGATGCTCAGGCGCTGCAGATGGGCGAAGATCTGCATTCGTAGGTCATACATCACTCGCTGGCCCAGGTAGGTCGTCAGGAGGGTCTGGCCGTACTCCACGACGAATTCGAGGACCAGCGCGGCCAGAAACACGGCAGCCAGGGTGCCAAGCAGGCCGGTGTCGCGGGCGGGAATGGCCACATCCAGTGCCCGCTGGGTCAGTGCCGGCCCTACCAGCGCCAGCCCGGCCCCGGCCAGGAGAAGCAACACGGCCAGAGCCGTCAGTCCGCGATACGGGCGCAGATAGACCAGCAGGCGCCGCAGCAGCCTCGCGTCGTACCTCTGGTCGAGAGCCTCGTCCTGATCCATGAGGGGTTTCTAGCCGGCCGGCTCCGCCAGCGCCGAATCATCCACCCCCTTGAGGCCTCGCCGCACCCAGCCCGAAAAGACCAGGAAGCCGACCGCAATGGTGAAGTAACTCAGCGTGAGGCGCCAAATCAGGATGTAGATCGGCGTGAGCTCGCGGGGGACGTACGAGGACATCACTGCGGCGGAAATCACCTCTCCGACGCCTGAGGCGCCAGGAGTAGGAGCGAAGTACAGCAGGAACATGACCAGGGTCTGAACCAGCAGGATATCGACGAAATTGGCGTGGAGGCCAACCGCCCGGAGTGCCACGTACCCAGCGAGAAGCTTGTTGGCATGGGAAGGTCCGGAAAGGATCGTCGCCCACAGCAACGCCAACCATCCTCTCGGGCTGTTGAACGCCACCACGCTTTCATGCGCGTGATCGATGCCCACCCGAAGCTTGTCCAGCCGATCCGCCACCCCGCGGTTCCGCCGTCCGATTGCCTCGGCCGCACGCTGGAGCAGGTCGCGCACCAGCTTGGGGAAGAACATCACGAAGGCCATGAGCACGCCGATGCCGGCGATAATCACGAGGCTGCCCAGGAAGAGATCGAACAGCGACAGCCCCAGCACGTTGCCCCGCTGACCCAGCGACCGGCCGGCCCCGAAGAACACGGCGAGTGGCCCCGCGATGGCAAAGAAGAGGATCGTCGCCACGAAGCTCATGAAGGTCGAGGTGACCGCGACCGGAAGCGGCACGCCGTACCGCCTCAAGGTGTACATCGTGGTGGGCCCGGCTCCGGAGTTGAGCGGGGTGATGTAACCGGCCCACGCGCCCATGCCTCCCGCCAGGATCGACCCCAGCAGCGGTGGATTGGGAAAAATGTGGCGGGCAACAACCCAGAGCCGGAGGCCGCCACCGATCCAGTCCATCGAGGCCAGAGCCAGGCCAGCGACTACCCACATCCACTGGACCCGGCCGATGCCGGCCAGGAAGGCTGGAAGGTTGTTACCGTATAGGAGGGTGATTCCCCAACCGACCAACGAGGCGACCACGAAAATCTCGAAGCCGCGCAGCAGCAACTTGGGGGTCAGGAGCAGAGGCATGAAGGGGGAAAAGTAGTGGGGAAGGCGGTAGGGCGGTAAGGCGGTAGGTGATGACGCTGGAATCGGGCCGTTTAATAAAATTTAGCCTTACCGCCTTACCGCCCTACCGCCTATTTTTCAGCGATGTCCGTCCTCCGCATCGTCAACGCCCGACAGAACAATCTGCAGGGCATCAGCGTCGACCTGCCCCACCGCGCGCTCATCGTCATCACCGGCCCTTCGGGCTCGGGCAAGAGCACTCTGGCGTTCGATACCCTCTACGCCGAGGGCCAGCGCCGCTATATCGAGTCGCTCTCGACCTACGCCAAGCAGTTTCTCGATCGAATGCCCAAGCCGCTGGTGGACCGGCTCGAGGGATTGGCGCCGGCCGTCGCCATCGAGCAGCGTAACCCGGTCATCTCCAGCCGCTCGACTGTCGGCACCGCCACCGAGGTCTACGATTATCTGCGGTTGCTCTGGGCCCGTATCGGGAAGAGTCACTGCCGGGTATGCGGCGGGCCGGTGCAGCGGGACACGCCGCAGGCTGCCGCCGATGCCGTCCTGGCGCAGGTGAGCGGACGGCTCCAGGTCTGCTTCCCGCTCCCCCCGTTGGCCCGCCTGACCCACGCGACCGTGGTGGAAAATCTTCGCGCGCTTGGCTTTGTCCGGGTGGTGGTGGATGGAGCGCCGCTGCACCTCGACCAGCTCCCCGCTCACCTCGATCTCACCGCGGCCGAGGAGTTGCTGGTGACAGTGGATCGCCTGGAGGGGGGGCCGGCATCGGCTACGCGCCTGGCGGAAGCCGTGGCGACCGCATTTCAGGAGGGGGAGGGCGTCGCCATCGTGCTGCATGGAGGGCATCCCGATGCCGGTCGGACGAGGTTCACCGAGTTTCCCGCCTGCAGCAACTGCGATACGCCTGCCGCCACTGTCACCCCGGGGCTGTTCTCGTTCAACAACCCCCGGGGAGCCTGCTCCCACTGCAATGGGTTCGGGGCCGTCCTCGAGTACGACGACTCGCTGATCATCTGCGATCCCGGAAAGAGCCTGGCGGAGGGAGCTATCGACCCCTGGACCAAGCCACGCTACGAGTCCCGTCGCAAGATCCTCATGGACTTTGCCAAGGCGATCGGGGCGGACCCCCACAAGCCCTGGTTCAGGCTGAAGGCCACCCAGCGTCGCGAGCTGCTCTACGGACGCAAGGGCCGTTTCCTCGGCATCCATCATTTCCTCAAGGGCCTGGAAGAGAAGCGCTACAAGCAGTACATCCGGGTGTTCCTTCGCCAATATCAGCTGGCCAAGACCTGCATCGAGTGCGGCGGCAGCCGGCTCAACCCGGACGCCTTGTCGGTGCGGATCGGCAATGACGCCATCGCGTCGGTGGCGTGCCGCTCGGTGGATGGCCTCCACGACTGGCTGCAGGGCCTCTCGCTCACACCCTGGGAGCGCTCCGTGGCGCAGCTTATCGTCGACCAACTCGACGCCAGGGTGAGCTTCCTGCGAGATGTTGGGCTGGGCTATCTCACGCTCGATCGCCAGACTCGCACCCTCTCCGGCGGTGAGGCCCAGCGGATCTCCCTGTCCAATGCGCTCGGCTCGCACTTGGTGGATACGCTGTATGTGCTGGATGAGCCTTCGGTGGGCCTGCATGCCAGGGACACCGACCGGCTGCTGGGTCTGCTCCGCCGTCTTCGCGATGCCGGTAACACGGTGATTGTGGTCGAGCACGACCTGGCGGCCATTCAGCAGGCCGATTTCATGCTCGAGCTCGGCCCCGGCTCCGGAGAACATGGCGGCAAGGTGGTGCACGCCGGCCCGGTCGCCGATGCGCACTCCTCACTTACCGGCCAATATCTCACCGGGAAGAAGCGCATCGCGGTGCCCAGTGTGCGCCGCCCCGCCGGTCCGCAGTGGCTGCGAGTGCGGGGTGCCGATCTGCATAACCTGAAGGACGTAGACGTTGACATCCCACTGGGCACCCTGACCGCGGTGACCGGTGTTTCCGGATCGGGAAAGAGCACGCTGCTGCATGACGTCGTGTACCGCAACCTCGAGGCGAAGCTTCGCGGGGGACACTCCGCCAAGTCTCATCTGGGCGAGCCGGTGGGACAGGTCGCCTCGCTCACCGGATGGGAGCTCCTGAAAGACGTTCTGCTGGTGGATCAGTCTCCTATCGGTCGCTCTCCCCGCTCGAACCCGGTGACCTACATCAAGGCCTTCAGTGAGATCCGCGAGCTGTTTGCCAGCCAGCCCCTTGCCCGGCAGCGGAAATACTCTTCCGCCACCTTCTCCTTCAACCTGCCCGGAGGCCGCTGCGAAACCTGTGAGGGGGCGGGTCACGTTCAGGTGGAGATGATCTTTCTGGCGGACGTATTCGTGCCGTGCGAGGCGTGCGGCGCCACCCGCTACCGGCGCGAGGTGCTCGACGTCAGGATTTCAGGCAAGTCGATCCATGACGTGCTCCAGTGGACTGTCGATGAGGCAATGACCCGGTTCCGCCATCAGCCCCGGCTGGGGGCCGCGCTGTGGCAGCTGCAGCAGGTGGGACTGGGATACCTGCGGCTGGGTCAGCCCGCCACCACCCTGTCAGGGGGCGAGGCTCAACGACTCAAGATCGCGCGAGAGTTGACGCAAGCGGGCAAGCGCGAGGGCCGGAAGCTCTACATCCTCGACGAACCCACCACCGGACTGCACCTGGACGATGTCCGGGTGCTCATCCACGTGCTCGACCGGCTGGTCGATGCGGGCCACACGGTCGTTGTGATCGAGCATCACCTCGATGTGATCAAGCGGGCTGACTGGGTCATTGACATGGGGCCCGAAGCCGGAGATGCCGGGGGTCATGTCGTGGCTCAGGGAACCCCGGAAGAGATCGCCGAAGTGCCGGCGTCGCACACCGGCCGCTATTTATTGCCGCTCCTCTCACCGGCTCCCGCCGCCCTTGCCGGATGACCCTTCGCCAGGCTACATGACGAGCCTCGATCGCCGAAAATTTCTCCAGGCGTCTGCCTTGGCTGGCGGAGCTCTTCTCGCCCCCTCACTCAGCGGCCTCATCTCGTGCGCTTCCTCTCCGTCAGCCAGGTCGCATGCGGGGGCCCGGGCAAGGAAAGGGGAAGGTGGATACGGGCCTCTGGTACCGAGCAAAGAGGTAAGTGAGAGCATCTCGATACCGGCTGGCTTCCACGCGGCGCTACTCAGCACATCAGGCCAGGAAATGACCGGAGGCGTCGTCCCGAACGCGTTCGACGGGATGGCCGCCTTCGCCGTTGATCCCCACACCGTGCGGCTGGTCCGGAACCACGAACTGCGCGACCCTCCGAAGGTGAGCCGCCCCTTCGGAGACCGGCCATACGACCGGATCGGTCCCGGCGGCACTACTACCTTGGAGGTTCGCCTGGGCCCAGACGGGCGGGCGAGCCTGCTGAGACAGTTCGCCAGCCTGACCGGCACCATTGTCAACTGCGCTGGTGGCCCCACTCCCTGGGGCAGCTGGATCACATGTGAGGAGACTGTGGCAGGTACCGGCGATGGGTGGACCAGGAATCATGGCTACACCTTCGAGATCCCCTCGTCAGCCAACCACGTCTTCGATCCCGTGAGCCTCAACGCAATGGGTCGTTTCCAGCATGAGGCAGTGGCGGTCGATCCAGCCACCGGCTGGGTCTATCAGACCGAGGACCGAATGCCTGCTGGGTTTTATCGATTCAAGCCCGCTGTGCCCGGCCAGCTTGCGCGCGGCGGAATACTCGAGGCACTGGCGATTCAGGGCCAGGCGGGGCATGAGACGGCAACCAATCAGGCCCTCTTTACCCCCCGGAAAGTACAGTGGGTTCCGATCGACCAACCCGATTCGGACTCCCCCACGCTCGACAGCGGCTTCGTCTTCAACCAGGGCCTCGCCAAAGGCGCGGCACAGTTCGCCCGACTGGAGGGCTGCTGGTACGGCGACCACAGCATCTTCTTCAATGCCACCAGCGGCGGCAATGCGGGAGCAGGACAGGTCTGGCAGTATCACACCGGCAGGCACGAGCTGCAGCTCATCTTCGAATCGCCTTCCGCGGCGGTCCTCAACGGCCCCGACAATATCTGTGTGAGCCCACGAGGGGGTGTGGTGATCTGTGAGGATGGCGTGAGCACGAACTACGTCCGAGGCCTCACCCGGCATGGCGCGATCTTCGACCTGGTCAGGAACAACATCAACCGCACCGAGTGGGCGGGCGCGTGTTTCAGCCCTCAGGGCAGGACCCTCTTCGTCAACATGCAGGGCGACACCCAGCCGATCCAGGCTCCAAACGGTATCGAGGCGATGACGTTCGCGATCTGGGGCCCGTGGGAGTCTGGAGCGCTATGAAGAGCCTGCTGCTGCCTGAATCAGCCTCCAGACCTCTTCCACGTGAGCGCGTTCGGTCTGCCTCTGTCCGATCACCACGCGTATCACGTATCGCCCGCCCAGCCGCGTATGGGTGAGGTGTACCCGGTGGGTGGAGTTCACCCGGGCGAGCAGCGCGGCATTCATGTCGTCGAGCCGGGGGTCATCCACCCCCATCTCCGGCGGGCGGTGGCGAAAACAGACCAGCCCGAAGGGCACCGGCGCCATCAACTCGAATCCTGGAGCAGCTTCGATCCACCCGGCGAGCTCGCGCGCCAGTGCGACGTGGGTTCGAATCATTTCCCGAAGCCCATCGAGCCCGTAGCTCCGGATCACGAACCAGAGCTTCAAGGCGCGGAAACGGCGGCCCAGCTGGATACCCCAGTCACGGAAGTTGACGACCTCCTCATCCTCGGGCGTCCGGAGGTACTCCGGGGTGAGCTGGAAGGTCCGGAGCAGCGCCTCCCGGTCGCGGACGAAATAGGCGCTGCAGTCGAAGTTCACCAGCATCCACTTGTGCGGGTTGAACACGAAGCTGTCCGCCTGCTCCACGCCGTCGAAGAGGTAGCGGAGCTCCGGGACTATCGCAGCCGTCCCGGCGTACGCCGCGTCTATATGGAGCCAGACGGCATGCCGCCGGCAGACCTCCGCTATTCGAGGAAGGGGATCGATGGCGGTGGAGGAAGTCGTTCCGACGGTGGCCACCACGCAGGCCGGCATGAGTCCCGCCCTCTTGTCGGTCGCGATCATACGGTCCAGTGCCTCGGGGAGAATGGCGTAGTCCCGATCGACCGGTACCCGGCGGAGCTGCTCCAGGCCGTACCCCGCAAGCTTGACGCCCTTGTCGATGGAGGAATGCGCTTCGTGCGAGGCGTAGACCGTCAGGCGGGCCCCGGTGCCGGCCAGGCCGGCGCTGCCCGCGGCGTTCTGCGTCGCCCGCTCCCGGGCTGAAAGCAGCGCCACCAGGGTGGCCGTGGAGGCGGTATCCTGGATAACGCCGGTGAAATCCTCCGGCAGCCCGACCATTTGCCGGAGCCACCCCATCGTTACCTGCTCCAGTTCGGTAGCCGCCGGCGAGGTCGCCCACGACATGCATTGAGCCCCGAGCGTAGCGGTGAGCATCTCCGCCAGAATTGAGGGCGGGCTGTTATTGCCCGGGAAATAGGCAAACCAGCCGGGATGGTTCCAGTGAGTCATGCCTGGAACGATGATGCGGGTGAAGTCCTGAAACAGCCTGTCGAACGGTTCACCATTTTCTGGCGGTGAAGGCGGCAGCTGCCGCAGAACGTCACCGGGCTGAACGGCCGGGGTCACCGGGAGGGTACCCACATCCGCCATGTAGTCGGCCATCCAGTCCACCAAGCGATGGCCCTGGCGTCGGAACTCGTCTGGTTGCATTGGCGGAAGATGCGCGGAGTCTGAAGGACGGGAAAGACGGGAAAGGCATCACCCCCCTCCCCGGTCCGCTCGGCGGGGTGACCATGGTAGTTTTCCGTCATGGCAGCGCCTGATCTCCTGGCAGTCGGACCGCGCATCGATGGCTTGGGATACGACCCGGATGTCGCCTGCCGGCACCTGGCCCAGGCCGATCCTGTCCTGGGTGAGTTGATCTTGCGGGTGGGGCATTTCACCATGCGCCCGGAGCCGGCGCACAGCCTGTTCCAGGCCCTGGTTCGGTCTATCGTCTATCAGCAGCTCACCGGTAAGGCCGCCGCCACCATCCTGGGTCGGGCGACCCGGCTTTTCGCCCCGAAACGCTTCCCCACTCCGCGCGACCTCCTCCAGATCTCACCCGAACTCCTTCGCGGGGCCGGCCTTTCTACCGCGAAGACCGCGGCGCTGCGGGACCTGGCCGCACGGGCCCTCGACGGAACGGTGCCGTCCTTGGCGCGGGTACGACGGATGGAGGACGAAGAGATCGTTGCCCGGCTGACCGCAGTGCGCGGGATCGGGCGCTGGACGGTCGAGATGCTGCTCATTTTCAAGCTGGGCCGCCCCGACGTACTACCCCTGGGCGACCTCGGCGTACGGAAGGGCTTTGCTCGGACGTTTGGCAAGCGGAAACCCCCGGACCTCGCGGCAATGAGCCGCCGGGCCGAGCGCTGGCGGCCATACCGAAGCGTGGCGAGCTGGTACCTGTGGCGGGCCCTCGAGCTTTAGCCAGGAGCGAGACAACGACATGACACGATGGGAACCGGGGGCACGCTTTGCCCCCAGCCCTCAGGGGATCGCGATGTTACGGGAGAGGCTGCAGCGGATGGGCTTGCCGGTTACCGAAGCCGCGGCCCGCAGTCTGGCCGAGGCGGTGCTGGCGGTCGAGGGGCCTCGGCTCTACGCGCACGCGCAGGGCAGCCTGGAGAATTCGCTGGAGATTATTCGTGACACGGCTGAATCCGCCCTGACCTCCTTACAGAAGGAGCGGTCGTTACCGCCGGCCCCCACCGTCCCCGCGGCGATCAACGATCGCCGTCCAGTTGCACCCAGGCGTCAACCGGAGCTGCCCGACGAGGTGGAGGATGACGAGCCCCGCCCGGTATTCAAGCGCCCCCGCCGCTGAGGCTCGGCGCTCAGGATCCTTCGCCGTTCCGGTCCACCCGATCGAGGAGGTGTGCTACCTCCTCTGGGGAGAGTCCGACATCCTGCAGGATCTGCTCGGTGCTCGGCCGGCTGAAGTCCTCTCGCCGGGCCTCGAAGATCAGCTCGTGCGCCTCTCGGGCATCGAGCACCTGTTGCTGACGAAGCACCCACCCGCTCTCATCCACGAACAGACGGAGGGCATGGTCCAGCGAATCGAATACGTTCTCTGTCCAGCGACGGTCTCGCGGATGCCAGAAGCGGGTGACCAGGGTACTGCCCGGCGGTACCTTGTCGGCCGGCGCTACCCCTCGAGTCACAACGACGACCCAATGAACCCTGCCCGACCGCTCCGAGGTGAGCGGGTCGGCGGCAGCCTGGACTGCGGGTGCCGAGCTCTCGGTTGAAAACTGTACCGGCTTGTCCATCGGCGTTGGCCTCCCGCTGGCACCGCTCAGTCCCGATCTTCCCGGAGAATGGCGTAGAGAACCACATCCTCGTATACGCCCCATTTCTTCACCCGCTCCCGCAGCAGCCCCTCCCGCTGCATGCCGACGTGTAACAGCACCCGGCCGGCCGCTGGGTTTCGAGCCATGTGGTGGGCGTAGATGCGATTGAGCCCAAGCATCTCGAAGCCGAACCGGATGACCGCCGCGGCTGCCTCGCGCGCATACCCCTGACCCCACCAGTCGCGGCCGATCCAGAATCCCAGCTCGGCCTGCAGGTGCTCGGGATCGATGTCCCGGAGACCCACGGAACCGATCAGCGGGCTTCCGGGAAGCAGGCGGATGGCAAAGTTGGTGGCGCGTCCCCTCACCGATTCCCGGCGTTGATTGCCAATCCAGGCCAGCGCGTGGTCCAGGCCGTAGGGGTGGGGGATCGATACGGTGGTATCCGCGATCTCGCGAGCCCCGGCCATGCGTTGCAGATCAGGGGCGTCTTCCGGCTCGAAGGTCCCAAGAATGAGGCGCGCCGTACGAAGAGTGGGCGTGGCGCTCACAGGGGCCTAGTAGGCGTCCTGCTGTGCCTGCTCGATTTTCTGTCCCAGCTCGGCAGCGGCCTGCCGCAGTTTCGCAAGCTCCTCATGTCGGCCGCTGACCGAGCCCGTTACCAGGTCGTGGCCCAGCCCGCGACACATCTCCGTCGCGCGCCGGATCCGGAACTGCTCCTGGAATCCCCTGGCCTCGGAGCCGCCGGCCGCACTCAGCAGGCCCCAGAGCCGGAGCCGCATGTCATCCAGCGCGCTCTTGAAATCCTCCAAGCCCTCGACTGGCCCCCGCCCGAGAGCCATGCGCACCTCGATCGCCCTCAGGGTCGAATTCAGCGTCGCCATCTGCTCCGCGAAGCTGGGCTCCGCCATGAGATCCTCCCACGGGTGAGAGTGACCCAGAAATACACGGTCGGGCCTGCCTCCAGCACCGAGGCAGTGCCGACCGAAATGACTTGACCGGTGAGTACGCGTTGTGGTGCTGCAGTCCAGCTTATTCCCGATAGGTGTCGCCCGAGGGATTGAGATCGCGCCGCGGCTCGGCATCGCCACCTACGAGGGTACTCCAGGACACCTCGTGGCCCTTACGTGCCCCCTTGGGGGTGACCTTAATCCCCTCGGGCGAGATGGCCACCGTATACAGCTTGCCCTCGAGCTCCAGCTCTCGCTTGATCGTCTTGTCGAGTTTTGTAGCCATTCCGTCCTCGGGTGTTTGGTGGGGGGCGGTTGCTCATAAGTCCTTATGTACCAGCGGATGCCTGTTCGCTCCCGCCAAGTATACGCAATAGATGGCACTCCCGTCGAGTTGTGCCCCCGCCGCTGGCCCTTATTCTTAGAGTGTCCCCATCAGCGCTATTCCGATGCCCAACGACCGCGAGGCTCGCCTCAAACGGGAGTTTGCCAATCTCTACCCCGGGCTCAAGCCGGGGGTCTGGTACAAGGCTGCCTGGCTCTCAGCCCGCCAGTTCGCCCGGGTGCGCTGTGACGGCCGGGCATCTTCGATGGCAAGTGTCGTGAACGAGACCCACTTCGAGTTCCGCGGCGGCCCCCCACGCCGGAAGCGGGGGTCTGCCTCGGAAAAGCCACGGTAGCTCAGCCGCCACAAGGTACCAGCTAGCTGCACCGCGTCCAAGCGAACCGATATGCCATAAGAGAGCGGGCCTTCCGTGATGGAAGGCCCGCCGCGTGTCAGGCTCTCAGCAGCTCCCGAGGAGGGACTCGAACCCCCGACCCGGTGATTAACAGTCACCTGCTCTACCAACTGAGCTACTCGGGATCGTCGACAAGGTGGCGCAGGCTTCTCATCAGCGCACGGCGGTCGGCAGGGCAAAAACTAGTGGCCCATCCACCGTTAGGCAACGAGCCTCAGGGACCGACCGAGTCCAGCCGAGCGTTCCGCGCCGCGGCGGAATCCGACGCCCTGAGAGCACCCCGCACGCCCTGCGCCCCCGGCAACTTCGAAGCACCGAGTACACTGTCCCGCTCCCGCTGAGTCCCGGTCGAGGCTCGTGGTCGGGACTACAGGCTACTGCCATAACGAGAACGACGAGGATCCAGGACACCAGGTGCCTCCAGGTGTAGGTAGGTGGTCTTGAGGCCTCATCCGCTGGCTGATCCTAACTACTACCTCCCAGCTCCTGGGTCCCAGCTCCAAACTCTGGCTCCCAGCTTCCCGCTGCCATACCTTGCACCATGGGTGAGCCGTAGCACAGCCAGCCTTTGCGCCACGGCCCTACCTTGGTTCCCCCTGACCTGCAAAGCTAAGCCAAACGACCATCAAAGGATGCAACTGGAGGCGCGCTCGAGCCTGTTAGAGACGTGAGCCTGCACCTCAGATTGTTGTCAAATAAAACGCTTGTTTTCTTGACATGAGGCTTCGAGTTTTGCATCGGCGCAGCGGGCCTAAGTCGTTGTTGAGAAAAATGTTACAATAGAAAGTCTACCCTTTTGTCAGTGGGTACGTAGCTTGCTACCTATGTCTCTGCACCCCCTAATCGGGCATCAAGAGGCCCGGGTTAGGTTGGCCCGGGCGGCCCGTGATGGCAAGCTGCCACAGGTTCTGCTGCTTACTGGGTCTCCGGGTGTGGGAAAACAGCGACTGGCCCTGTGGCTGGCCCAGCTGCTCCAGTGCCAAAATCGGGGCCAGGAACCGTGTGGGGCGTGCAGGGCTTGTCACTTGGTAGCCGGGCTCTCGCACCCCGATGTCCATTGGATAGTGCCGATCCCGAGGCCCAAGGCCTCTGATCCTGATAAGCAAGTAGAGGAAGCGGCGCAGGCGATCGCCCAGGTCATGGAGGAGAGGCGGGCCGAGCCGTTGTACGCGGTGGCCGATGGGATGGCCACGCACAGCTTGGCGAGCGTACGGCTGCTTCAGCGACGGGCGGCGCTGACGCCGGTCGAAGGCGGGCCCCGGGTGTTCATCCTGGGAGAAGCCGACCGGCTCATCGCCCAGGAGGCGAGCCAGGAGGCAGCCAACGCCCTGCTCAAGCTGTTGGAGGAGCCGCCAGCTGGTAGCGTGTTTGTGCTGACGACGGTCGAGGCTCGCCGGCTCCTGCCGACGATGAGATCCAGGGCAGTGCCCCTGCGACTCGGCCGTCTGAAAGACACTGAGGTGAGCGGCTTTCTGAAGGCGCACCTGAAGCCCGCGCCTTCTACCCGTGACCTGGAGCAGCGGGTGTTGCTGGCCGAGGGATCCATTGGCACCGCTCTCGCAGTAGGGGACGAGGCCGGGAAGGCACAGCAGGCGGCGCAGCAGTGGCTCGAGGCAGTGCTGGCGGGTCCGGGTCCCTCATTCGAGCGGGCCCTGAGGCAGACCCCCTGGGCGGCACGGGGTGAGTTCACCGCCATGCTCGATGCCCTGGCCGAGACATTGGGCGAAGCCGCCCGGGGAACGTTGGGGCAGCCGGTGCGCCGAACCGTTCCCCAGGCGCTGCTGAAATATCGAGACCCCGATCCGCTGCTCAAGGCGATCGAGCACGTGGCCGACGCGCGAGAGGCGGCATGGGGAAACGTGAACCCGCAGGTCCTGCTGGCCGTGCTGGGCGAAGAGCTGGCCGAGGTCCTGTGAAGCTGAGCCACCTGGACGAGCGGGGCCGGGCGCGGATGGTGGATGTCGGCGCCAAGCCTGAGTCGGAGCGGACCGCCATCGCAGAAGGGGCGGTACGAATGACCCGCGAGGCCTTCGACCTCGTCGCCGCTCAAGCGGTAGCCAAGGGCGACGTACTCGCCGTGGCGGAAGTGGCGGGAACGATGGCCGCCAAGCGAACTGGCGACCTGATCCCGCTCTGTCACCCGATCGGGCTGGACCTGATCGAGGTCGAGGCCCGGCTGGAGCCGGAGCTGCCCGGGGTGAGAATCACCGCCCTGGCCAAGGTAACCGGCCGGACCGGAGTCGAGATGGAGGCGCTCACCGCGGTAGCGGTAGCGTGTCTCACGGTGTACGACATGGTAAAGGCAGTCGACCGAGGAATGACTATCGAAGAAGTGCAGCTGGTGAGCAAGACCGGGGGAACCCGGGGAGATTGGCACCGATCCGAGTCGTAAGTACGGAACGGCTTTCTCACAAATAAGAAAGGGGCCTGCGTGTCGAGACCCAAGTATTACGACGACCCGAAGCCGATGACTGCGGAGCGACTCCTGCTGAGGGGAGGCGTGCTCCTGGCCACTGCTGTGGGCATCGGTGCGCTCGGCGGCTGGAACAAGCTCGTTCGCGCCACTGACCACGTCACCGTCTCCATTCCTGATGTAGGTGTGGTGGCGCGGCAGATGGGAAGCTTGAGCGAGCAGCTCGAGGCCTCCCGGGGTGAAGCCGTGGTGGTGAAGCTCCAGCTCGAGCGCGCCAACGCCATCATGGAGAACTCGACCCGCTATCAGATCCCGGCCGATCTCTCGGCTGCGATTTACGACATAGCCTTGAGCGAAGGGATCGATCCGTCGCTGGGCTATCAGCTGGTGAAGATCGAGAGCGGATTCAAGGCCAAAGCCAAGAGCAATATGGCGGCCTACGGCTACACCCAGCTCCAGGTGCCCACGGCCCGCTTCTATCAGCCGGGGATCACCCAGCGCGATCTCTACGATCGGGACACCAACCTGCGGCTGGGGTTCCGGTTCCTTAACGACTTGCTGGCCAAGTTCAATTACGACGTGCACCTGGCCTTGCTGGCGTATAACCGCGGTCCGGCCAATGTAAACAAGATTATTGCCCGGGGCGGCAACCCCGCCAACGGTTACTCCGACGCAGTGCTGAAGGGCTTCCGGCCCATCACTGCGAGCGTGCCGTCGGTGCGCTAGCCCGGAATCCTGAGCGCGATACCCGTCTTCAGGGTTTCCCGCTCCGACAATCCATTCGCTTCCCTGAGGGCCTGGATCGAGACGCCGTAACGTCTCGCCAGGCCCATCAGCGTTTCTCCCCGGCGCACGATGTGGGTCTTCGCGGCGAGCCCATCCGGCGCCGGCATCGGCCTCGGCGCGGCGCGCCCCTCGGGCGAGGCCACCCGGATGCGTTGCCCGATCCTGATACGCCCCAGCCGGTCCAGCCCGTTCCAGGCCATCAGCTCCCGCTGAGTGACGCCGTACTCGTCGGCGATCTCCGAGATGGTCTCGCCCCGTTTGACCCGGTGAAACGCCGTGGTGCTCGTACCCGCCGCAACCACCGGCTCGGCCATGCGCCGCGCTACCTTGGTGGAGGGCGCCCCACCAGTAGGCACCACGATCCGCTGTCCGATCCTCAGCCTCCGGCTTTGCACCTTGGGATTCGAGGCGGCGAGCATCGCCTGACTCACCCGATACCGGAGCGCGATGCCGCTCAGCGTTTCACCACTGGCGACGAAGTGCTCGACGAACGTCACCCGCTGCCGAGCCGGCAGCTGGGCGTAGGCCGCCACCGTCATGGGGCCGTGTCCAGTAGGAAGACGCACGATGGAGCGCGTTCCCGGAGGCGTGGCGAGCCGGAGATACTGCGGGTTCAGTTCGCGGATCGCGGCTACCGTGGTGTCGGCAAGGCGGGCGAGCACGTCGAGCCCGGTCATGTCGGGCACGATGATCGAATCATAGGCCGCCGGCTGGGCCGTTCCCAGCCGAAAGCCATAGCGCCCGGGCTGCTTGGCGATCAAGGCCGCGGCGATGAGCTTCGGTACGTAGTCCTTGGTTTCCCGCCGGAGCAGCTTCGTGTCGTAGAGCCGGAAGAACGTGGCATCGGAGTTGGTGGAGTCGCTCTCATCATCGGGCAACCGGCCCAGGCCGCGCGATACCTTGCCAGAGCCGGCGTTGTACGCGGCAGCGGCCAGATACAGTGAGTTGAAGCGGCGGTTGAGATCGCGGAGATGGCGTACCGCGGCGTCGGTCGCGCGAAACGGATCGCGACGCTCGTCCACCCAGGAGTCCACTCGTAGACCGTATCCCTTGCCGGTCGCCTTCATGAACTGCCAC
The DNA here is from genome assembly GCA_963846435.1 of uncultured Gemmatimonadales bacterium. Classification (GTDB taxonomy): domain Bacteria; phylum Gemmatimonadota; class Gemmatimonadetes; order Gemmatimonadales; family GWC2-71-9; genus CAVVWJ01. The sequence goes on from CAWJVX010000003.1 coordinate 474,025, forward strand.
ATCCCCACCGCCTTCGCCCGGCTGGTAGCGGTGTTGGAGAACCCGCTCTCGATCAGGGCGAGGTACACCAGATCGCCGGGGAGGCTCTCCCGCTGGAGCCGCTCCCGGATCATCGCCTCGTACCTGGGAAGGCGCGTAAGCCAGATCGCCATCCGCTCCCGCCCTCGTCCCTGGAAGAAATCCAGGTAGTACCGCACCCGGGCGTGGCTGTTGAAGGTTTCTACGTCGATGTCCCAGGTGACGGCGCCGGCAAGCTCCTCTGCTCCCCCGGGAAGAACCGCCTCGGGGCGCGCGTCACCGGCCTTCTCCTCCGCGTCGTCGCCCTCGGGATGAGCCTCGGCCAACTCCTCCAGCACGGCCTCATCCGCCGCCGAATCCGCGGCAACCCTCAGCTCGGTGGCGGTGTCGGCAGCGAGAAGTGCAGAGTCGACAGCGGCTGGCTGGGTAAGATCAGCGTTATAGGAAGAGCGAGGAGTTGAGGCCGAATTTGCCGTCAAAGGTGACGGTGGCGAGATGGGTGTGACTGGAGGCGCGGAACGCGGCCCACCGCACCCCAAGACGAGACCCAGGGTCAGAGCCAGGCGGCACAGCTTGGACGCGGGCATAGAAGACTCCCCGGTGCGGTGCCACCAAGGCCGCTGGCACCCACCTTCGGAAAAATTTCGGGTGGGTAGGACCCACCCATGGCTGACGTGCAAACCGCCGCACCAGAGGCAGACTGAGGCAAGCCGGGGTTCCGCCGTACGCACTTTGCCTGCGTGGCCCCGGGGATCGGACCGGGCAGACTTCTGCTTCAGCGCATGAAGAGACGGTTGCCGAGAATCCGGTTCGTCGCGTTCAGCACGGCGAGCGCTGCCCCGCGCGGTGTGTCGGCTTCGGTGAGATAGGAGCCGACCACCCGATGCCCACTGCCCTCCCCGTGTACCGCGAGCGAGACGATCACCACGGTGGCGTCAAAGGCGCGAACCGCCTTCACGCCGAGGAGCTCGAAGCTCAGTCCCCCCTGGACCGCCTGCCCGAGGGCAACGACACATGCCTGGGCTGAGCAGCGCAGCTCGCCGGCCTGTGATGCCAGGCCCTCGCCCTCACCGGTGAATTGCTCCGAGTCTCTCCATGTCAATCCGACCCGCGCACGGCAGCGGCCGTTGGGGAGTCGGTCGAGGGTGAACTCGGCGAAACGGAGCCGCTCGGGAAGAGGGTCTAGCGCTGACATTTCGGTCCTTGAGCGGGCTTGAATTCACTGAGATCCGCGCGGGTCCAGACGGGCAAAGCCCATGCCAGTCAGGTGAGAAGCTGCGCGAGGAGCGCCACCAGATCGTCGTTGGAAACGCGGTCCGCCTGAGCGAACAGGGCGGCCTTGGAGGATGAAGAGATGGGGTAGGTGGCCCACACCGACCGCTGGCCCGGATCTGCGGCGCGGAACGAGAATACCAGGTTCCAATGGGGCGAGTTTGGCCGCCGCTCGGCCGCCATCGAAACGTTCCAGCGCCGGTCGGCGTGCTCGAGGACTCTCCAGGCCATCCTGGCTCCAGCGTATGGGAAAAAAGGTGGCCAATTATGGCCAGCGGCAGGGAATCAGGTCAAGAGTCTTTCAGCCCGGGCATCCTCGACGCTGTGCACGTCCCGCAGCACCGGAAGCTCGTGCCACACCGCGCTGATGCGAGCGAGTCGGACGCGGGTCTCGGCGAGAACCCGGTTAGTACCCCACGGCATGGCCGTGAAGATGTCGGGCAGCGGCGTTCGGCCTCCGATCAGATAGTAGCCGCCATCGTGAGTCGGGCCGATGACCACGCCAGCGCGCTCGAGATCGGCGTGGGCCTGACTTAGCACCGTGGCGGTGATGGAGGGGCAATCGGCACAGACCGCCATCCACGGATGCCCATGTGGCACCACCCGCGCGGCCGCGGCCAGGCGCGCGCCCAGATCACCCGCGGCCTGAGGCCGAAACTCCCATGAATCGCCCAGCCAGAACTCCATCTCAGCCAGGGCATCGGGCGGAGTGAACCAGATGATTGCGTCCAACCCGGCGGCGCGCACCGCCGCCAGGACCCGCCCGGCCATCACCCGATACAGCCTGAGCGCGTGACGGTCGCCCACCTCGACAGCGAGCCGCGTCTTGACCATGCCCAGGCGTGGAGCCTTGAGCAGAACTGCGAGCGGTGGCGTCACGGTGTCGGCACCAGCGGATTCTCCGTGGAGGCCGGGGAAGCTTGATGGGTCGTCGAACTGGGGCGATGTGAGAGGGAGTCGAGGTCCGCAAGCCCGCAGAAAACGCGGCGCACTACCGAGGGTCTGGCGACCACCGGTAAGGTCAATCAGCTACGTACGTGCGCCTGGAAGCGGGCACGGAGGTCTCGGGTGATCTGACCCGCCTTGCCGGTTCCGATCACCCGGCCGTCGAGCTGCCGGATGGCCACGATTTCGCTCGCCGTGCCGGTAAAGAACGCCTCGTCCGCGGTGTACAGATCGTAGCGATTGAGTATGGTCTCTTCGACTTCGTATCCAGCCTTCCTGGCGAGGTCGATCACCGTGTCGCGGGTGACGCCCTTCAGAATACCGGCGTAGGGCGGAGGCGTACGCAGCCGGCCGTTCTTCACCACGAAGACGTTCTGCCCCGACCCTTCGGCCACCGCACCGGCACTATCGAGCATGAGGACTTCGTCGGCTCCGGCGTGGATCCCCTCGATCTTGGCCAGGATGTGGGCCAGATAGTTGAGCGACTTCACCCGCGGCGAAAGCGCTTCCCGCTGAGGGATCGGGGTTCCCGCTGTGATCACGTTCAGCCCCGCCTCGTAGACCTGCTCCGGCCAGAGCTTGATGGTGTCCACGATGATGATGACCGATGCCTTGGGGCACTTGCGGGGATCGAGGCCCAGGTCGCCGGCACCGCGGGTGACCACGTGGCGAATGTATGCCTCGGCTATCCCCGACCGGCGAACTGCCTCACGGGTGATACTGATCAGCTCTTTCTTTTCCATCGGAATGGTGAGCCAGATCGCCTTGGCGGAATCGTACAGCCGGTCCAGATGGTCTTCCAGGCGAAAGATCTTGCCGCCGTACACCCGGATCCCCTCGAAGACGCCATCGCCGTAGAGCAGGCCATGATCGTAGACCGAGATCATCGCGGTGCCCCGATCGCACCACTCACCGTCGAGCCAGATAGTCGGGGTCCCGGAGCCCTGTGCCGGCGGGGTGACCTTGGCTTTGGCGCTGGCTGTCATGTTGTCGAATGTAAAGAGGCCGTGGGCTATGGGCTAGGGGCCTGCGGCGTTATCGGCCCCTGCACGCCGAGTGTGGCTCCAGGCCGAGGAAAGCGTGGTGCGTGCGCTGGGCGCAGAAATTCATAGACCCGTGCCGCAGTCATCATCCCGGTGATGGGAGCGAGCCAGTAGACCCAATGCGTCTGCCACAGTGAGCCCGCGAGGGCCGGGCCGAAAGACCGGGCGGGATTCATACTGCCGCCGGTGAGCGGACCACCCATGAGGGCGCAGAAGCCGACGGTCATCCCCACCGCAAGTGGGGCAAAGCCATCGACGACTCGCTCGTCGGTCGCGACCGCCATGATCACGAACATGAGAGCGAACGAGAGTAACCACTCGATTGCGAACGCCGCGGGGACAGGGATCCGGGGCAGCGTGGCACCTAGCTCGCCGACTGGCCCAAGCGTACTTCGGAGAATGAGGGAGGCAGCCGCTCCTCCACCGCACTGAGCAGCGATGTACGGAACCACCTCGGCAGCAGGGAACTTCCGCACTGACCAGAATCCCAGCGTCACAGCGGGATTGATATGCGCGCCGGAGAGATGACCCAGAGCGTAGATCATGGCGGTGACCACGAAGGCGAAGGCGAGGCCTATGCCCACTGTTCCCAGTTGCCCATCGCTATAGGCATTCACCATTACCGCTCCGGGGCCGATCAGCACGAGGAAGAAAGTGCCGAGGGCTTCAGCGCAGGCCCGCCGCAGGTTGATCAGGTGCTCATCGCGTGACGGCTGGCTGTCCGCCGGTGCGCAGGTAGTCCGCAAAGTCGTCGGGCAGCTCGCTGTCCCGGATAGCCGCGCATCGGCGCGTCGATATCGTACTCGACCCTGACATTCTCCACCCGTGGAGTCCCGGAGCCGATCTCGAGCACCACATAGCCGGCCCGCCAGTCCCCGTCCTTGGGCCGCCCCACGCTTCCGGTGTTCACGAAGTGGATGCCCGCTACCTCACGGTGCCAGGGTACGTGGGTGTGCCCGAAAGCGATCACGTCACCGGCCTTGGCACCGGCGTGGCTCGCCATCTTGAGGCAGAAATCGTCAGAGCGGTCCTCGGTCCAGTACAGGGTGTTGAGGGTGGGGCTGCCGTGGACCAGGACGACTCGAGGCCCGGAGAGATGGCCCCCGTTCGGTAGCAGGTCGATGCGGAAGGGGAGGCTGGCCAGAAACTCCTTCGTGGCGGCCGAGGCATGTTGCCGAGTCCAGTTATAGCTGATATGGCTCAGCTCCTCCTGGCGCGGGTCCTCGTAGCGGCAGCCGCAGTGTTTGTAATCAGTGCCGACGGTTGAGTCGTAATTACCGGCCACCCCGGGGATGCCGCGTTCGCGAAGCAGGGCGACGGTCTCGTTGGGCCAGGGGGCATAGCCTACCAGATCGCCCAGATGGTAGGTGGCGGCGATGCCGCTCTGCCGACTCACACTATCCAGCACCGCCTCCAGGGCCGGCAGATTCGCGTGCACGTCGGAGATCAGGGCGTACTTCATCGCTGCTCACGTCCTTACACTGGCTTGCGGGCGCGGACGAAGGCCCCCATGACCCGGCCGCTCACCTCGCGGGCCAGAACCTCGGTGGCGAGCCCGGTCCCCGCGAGAAACGCCTTGGCATCCTCGAACTCGTAGATCCGGGTCGGCTCGATCCCGATCTCCTCGAAACCCGCCTGCCAGAGACTCTCGTGATATTGCTGCTCCGTCAGCGCCCCCGCTACACAACCCACCCACAGCTCCATGCTGCGGCGAACATCGGAGGGCACCTCGCCCCGGACCACGACGTCGGAGACGGCCAAGCGGCCCCCCGGCTTGAGCACTCGGAATGCCTCGGCGATAACCCGGCTCTTGTCTGTCGAGAGATTGATGACGCAGTTGGAGATAATCACGTCCACCGAGCTGTCGGGAAGCGGAATGGCTTCGATCTCCCCCTTCAGAAACTCGACATTCCCGACCCCCGCCTTCCGCTGGTTCTCGCGGGCGAGCGCGAGCATCTCGTCGGTCATGTCCAGGCCGTAGGCCTTGCCGGAAGGGCCAACCCGCCGGGCCGAGAGCAGCACATCGATCCCGCCGCCGGAGCCCAGGTCGAGCACCACCTCGCCCTCGTGCAGCTCGGTGAGCGCGGTGGGGTTGCCGCAGCCCAGCGAGGCAAGCACCGCTTCCTCCGGCAGGCTCGCGGTCTCGGCCTCGGTGTAAAGATTGGCGCTGATGGGGTCGGCTGAGCCGCCGCAGCAGCTGGTCGAGCAGCAGGAGGTCTTTTCCCCCGTGGTGACCCGCAGGGCGGCCTGGCCGTATCGCTCGCGCACCGTGGCTTTCACATCTTCCGTACTCATTGGAGTCTCCTCTCATCAAGTTTGGTTGATATATCACCGAAAAAAAGTCAGCAACAACCGGTCTTCCGCTCTGCGGCTGTCGGGGCCGCGGCGAGACCGTCGATCAGCTCCGCCATCTCATTCAGCGTCTCGGGATTCAGGGTGTAGTACATCCAGCGGCCTTCCCGCCGATCGGTGACCAGGTCCGCGTCCTTGAGCACCTTCAGGTGAAATGAAAGCCGCGACTGGGCGGCATCGAGCACATCCGTCAGGTCGCAGACACAGCGCTCGCCCAGGCGGAGGCGCTGGAGGATGGAGAGCCGGGTGCCATCCGACAGGGCGTGGAACAGCCGGACGGCGCGATCGGTGTCGAGACTGGGGCGTGTGGCCATGAAGCTATTATATCAAGAATAATTGATATGTCAAGCCGGGTTCTCCATCCACCTCCCGGTGCGAGGAATGCTTGCGAACCGGCAGCGCCTGGGTTCACTTGCGCCTGCACGCCTCCGAGCACTTTTGGACCTGGAGCCGGCTACCTGTGGCGCATCGAGAGACAATGACCGAGACCTGGCCTGCGCTCCCCCTTGCCTCGTGGCGCGATACGTATGCGACGCTTCACATGTGGACCCAGATCGTAGGCAAGACGCGCCTGGCCCTGGCTCCCCGGGAAAACCATTGGTGGCAGGTGGCCATGTACGTCACCGAACGGGGACTGACCACGTCCCCCATGCCCTTCGCAGGACCGCACGTTCGCGGTCGATTTCGACTTCCTCGACCACCAGCTGTCGGTGAGAACCAGCGATGGCGTGGTTCGAACGCTCCCGCTTGCCCCGCGCGCGGTGGCGGACTTTTACGCCGACTATCTGGCGTTGTTGCGCTCCCTCGGGCTCCAGGTGAAAATCTGGCCGGTTCCGGTCGAGGTCGAGGAGTCGATCCGCTTCCCCGAAGACCGCACCCACACTTCCTACGACCGTGAGTCGGCCACCCGCGTGTGGCGGCTGCTGATTCAGGCCGATCGGGTACTCAAACGGTTCCGCGGCCGCTTCCTCGGCAAGTCCAGCCCGGTGCACTTCTTCTGGGGGAGCTTCGATCTCGCGGCAACCCGGTTCTCCGGGCGGCGGGCACCACCCCACCCCGGTGGGGCCCCGAACCTGGGCAACTGGGTCATGCAGGAAGCCTATTCCCACGAGTGCAGCAGCCTGGGATTCTGGCCGGGGGGTGGACCGATTCCCGAGCCGGTGTTCTACGCCTACGCCTACCCCGAGCCCGAGGGTTTTCGCAGCTGATCCGGTCAAGCCGGCCGCCGCGCGTTATAACGAGGACATGCGTGAGTTCGTGCTGCCGTATGAGGCGGTGCGCACCGCCGCTTCCCCCGACGAGGCATTGCTCGAGTTCGCCCAGACCACCTACGCCGCGGCGGCTGACCGAGGTCATTGGGACCGTGCCGCCCTGGAGCGGCCTCCATCGCAGTGGCCGTAAGCGGCACCATGCTGCGCGGCACTTCGGGCAGAACCAAATTAGCCGACCAGGTGTTGTCACCCTGGATACGTTGTCCAGAGAGACCCCAGCTCAAGGACCTGTAGCCCCCAGGAGACCGATGTCATGACGTACCCATCCACCATCCCGATCCCAGCCCAGCGCCTGAGCGCCGGCCTCGCCCTGCTGCGCGTCGTGACAGGAGGCATTTTTATCGCTCACGGAGCCCAGAAGCTCTTCGTCTTCGGCCTCGGGGGCGTCGCAGGCGCATTCGGCCAAATGGGGGTACCGCTGCCGGGGGTCACCGGCCCAGCTATCGCCTTCCTCGAGTTCTTCGGCGGAATCGCCTTGGTTCTCGGGCTGTTCACTCAACCTCTCGCTCTGCTCTTTGCCATTGACATGCTGGGCGCAATCCTGCTGGTACAGCTCAGCAAAGGGTTGGTCGGTGGTTACGAGTTGGAGCTCCTACTGATGAGCGCCGCGCTTACCCTGGCTCTCGCGGGCCCCGGCGAATACTCTCTCGACCGGGTGCTCAGCGCACGGAAAGCCGAGGCCCGCCGCCATGCGTGACTCCATCACTGGACTGCATCACATCACGGTCATCGCCGGAGACCCGCAGGAGAACCTGGACTTCTACGTTGGGGTCCTCGGGATGCGGCTGGTAAAGAGGACCGTCAACCAGGACGTGCCGGGGACCTACCATCTCTTCTACGCCGACGGGGCGGCGCATCCGGGAACCGATCTGACGTTCTTCCCCTGGCCTGACATGGAGCCCGGCCGAAATGGGGTGGGGCTGACGGTCGAAGTAGGGTTGGCTGTGCCGGCCGGGAGCCTCGGCTATTGGGCCGAGCGGCTGGGGCGTCACGGGGTAGAGGCGAGGGAGGCCACTCGCTTTGGCGAGCGGCTGCTGACCTTTGCCGACCCACACGGACTACGGGTAGCGCTGGTGGAGACCGCCGACACCCGCGATTTCACCGCGTGGCCGAAAAGCGTGGTGCCCGAGGCTCACCAGATCCGAGGCCTCCATGGGGTCCGGTTGCTGGAGCGAAGCGCGACGCCCACCATTGATCTGCTGACCGGCACACTCGGCTTTGAAGAGATCGGCCAGGAGGACGGCTGGCGCCGCTTTGCGTTGGCGGGGGGCCGGTCGGGCCGGGTCCTGGACCTCAAGGAGGATCCGACCGGGCGGCAAGGGACCTGGGGCACCGGCAGCGTGCACCACATCGCATGGCGAGTTCCGAATGATGCAACCGAGCTTCAAGTACAGCATCGGCTTCTTTCCGCCGGCCGGCATCCCACTCAGGTGATCGACCGTTTCTGGTTCAAGTCGGTCTACTTCAAGGAGCCTGGTGGCGCCCTCTTCGAGATTGCCACTGATGGGCCGGGCTTCGAGGTGGACGAGGCGCTGGACCAGTTGGGAGCAAAGCTCGTGCTGCCGCCGTGGCTCGAGCCCAAGAGGTCAGCTATCGAAGCCAGCCTCCCGCCACTGCGCGAGCCTGAACCCGTCTCCCAGGAATCCAGCAGCTAGCCCGGTGAGCATCATCGGCCTGCATCACATCACGGTGATCTGTTCCGATGCCGGGCGCACCGAGGAGTACTACACCGGGACATTGGGACTGCGATTGGCGGCCCGGTCGGTGGAGGCGGCTTCGGGAGATCCTCACCTCTACTTCGCCGCCGGGGATGGGAGGCCGGGCAGCATCATCTCGTTCATCGAGCGACCGGGCGCGGCACCGGGACGAGAGGGTGTGGGCGGCACCCACCACTTCGCCCTGCTGGTGGAAACCCGCGACGCCTTGTTGAAGTGGAAGCGGCGTCTCACCGACCGGGGCATCCCGGTCAACGGTCCGCTGGATCGGCACTACTTCGAGTCCATTTATCACCGGGACCCCGACGGCACCGTCATCGAGATCGCCACCCGCGGCGCGGGCTGGGCGCGTGACGAGCCCCCGGACCGGATCGGAACCGAGCACCGGCCGCCACCACCGGAGATGTTGAAGGGGAACCGGGATCATGAGCGGATCCGGGCCGAAACCTGGCCGCACCCGGTGCCGGAGGTCGAGTCGGACATGCGTTTTCACACCTTACACCACATCACCGCGATTGGATCCAGCATCGACCGGGTCCACGAGTTCCTGCACGGCGTGCTGGGGCTTCGGCGGGTGAAGCGCACCTCGAACTTCGACATGCCCGATTCCTTTCACTGGTATTGGAGCGCCGGGCAGGGCGAACCCGGCACTGTAGTGACCTACTTCGAGCGTCCCGGGCAGGCGGGTGTCACCCACGGGCCGGGGCAGACCCATCACTACGCCTTGGCCGTCGCCGACGACGCGTCCCTGGCCGACTGGCATCGACGACTCCTGGCCGCCGGACTGACGGTCTCACCGGTCCAGGATCGGGAGTATTTCAGGAGCTTCCTCACCCAGGATCCCGATGGCCAAACGGTAGAGATTGCAACCCGAGGACCCGGGTTCTCTCTGCAGAAGCGGAAGGAGATGGAAGAATGAAGGGACCGCATCAGGGTCAGCCGGTGCGCACGGCGGGAATTCCTCTCAGCCGAGCGCGCGGGGCCATGGTGATGCTACACGGGCGTGGCGCCACGGCGGAAAGCATCCTCTCACTGGCGTCCGAGCTGAATGCCCCGGACTTCGCGTACCTGGCGCCGCAGGCGGGAGGCAACAGCTGGTGGCCCCAAAGCTTTCTCGCTCCGATCGCGAGCAACGAACCGGGAATCTCGTCGGCCATGGCCGCGGTGGAGGACGTCCTCCGGCAGACAGCGTCTGCCGGGATTCCGCCGGAGCGAACCCTGCTGCTTGGTTTTTCTCAGGGCGCCTGCCTGGCAACGGAGTTTGCGGCACGTCATGCGCGCCGGTACGGCGGCGTGGCCGGCCTGAGCGGGGGTCTCATTGGCCCCGATGGCACCCCGAGAGAGTATGCTGGGTCCCTGGATAGCACCCCGGTCTTTCTCGGTTGCAGCGATGTGGACCCGCACATACCGGCCGAGCGGGTGCGGCTGTCGGCTGAAGTGATGCGGAGGCTGGGTGGGGACGTCATCATGCGGCTCTATCCGGGCATGGGGCATCAGATCAACGAGGATGAGATTGCGGCGGTTCGAGGGATGATGGAGGCGGTGTTCGCGGTAAGACAATAGGGTGCCTGAGCGCAAAATGCGCATCCTACTGGAGCAGAGGCGATAGCAGTCTCACCAGGGTTACAATCACTATTATTCCTGCCAGATCCAGCGCCAACCCGTGCCGGATCATCCGGCTCAGCGGGATGTAACCCGAGCCATAGACGATGGCATTGCAGGGAGTGGAGACCGGCAGCATGAAGCCGAGACTCGCGGCCATGGTGGCGCCGAGCGCCGGCTCCAGCGGATCGAATCCGGCGGCATGGGCGATCGAGATCACCACCGGTACCACCATGTTCGCGGAGGCCGTGTTGGAGGTCGTCTCCGACAGTACGACCGCAACCACCACCGAGGCCACCAGCATGCCCAGGCTTCCCTCGATGGGGAGTAGCCCGGTAAGCCCGCGTCCCATGGCCTCGGCCAGCCCGGTCTGGAACGACAGCACTCCCAGCGCAAAGCCGCCGCCGTAGAGCAGGACCACCCCCCAGTCGATCTGCACCGCATCCTGCCAGGTGATGGCGGCGCCGTCCTCACCCGGCAAAATGAACAACAGCAGGGAACCGAGCAGCGCCGCGACCCCTTCCGGCAGCCGTCGGGTGAGGCTCAGGTAGGCGGCACTCCCCTCCCCCGCCACGACCGCCACGACACCTGGGAGAATCCAGAGCGCCACGGTGAACACGAAGGCAATCGCCACCGAGCGCTGGCCCCGGGTCCAGGAGCCGAGCCGGGCGCGCTCCCGCCGGATGAGCTCGGCCCCGGCGGGCAGCTCGCGAACGCCGGCCGGCGCGACAGCGTTGAGGTAGGCGTACAGGAAGACGAAGAGCACGAGGAAGATCGGAACACCGATCAGCATCCAGCGGAAGAACGGAATCTCCACCCCGACCTGGGAGCGGATAAACCCCAGACCGATCACGTTCGGAGGCGTGCCGACCGGAGTCGCCAGGCCCCCGATGGACGCGGCGAACGACGTCATCAGCATCAGGGCCGTAGCGTAGCGGGGATCGATCGTTGCCCCGGCTTCGGGCGCCCGCAGGGCGGCAAGGATGGAAAGCCCGATACCGAACATCATCGCGGTGGTGGCGGTGTTGGAGATCCACCAGGAAATGAACGCCGTGACCGCACCGAAGGCGAGCAGGATCCGGCTGGGCCGGGCCCCGACCCAGGGGAGGGAGAGCACCGCGTACGCCACGCGGCGGTCGAGACCGTGCAGGAAGATGGCGCGCGACAGGATGAACGCCCCGATGAACAGGAACATCAGGGGATCGGCGAAGGGAGCGAAGACCTCCTTCGCCGGGGCGACCTGCAGCGCCACGCAGGCCGCGGCACCGAGCAGCGCGGTGACCGGGAGCGGCAACGCCTCCGTCACCCAGAGCACCACCACTGCCCCCAATACGGCCGCGAGACGATGCGCCGGCAGCGAAAGCGCTCCCAGGGGAAGCGCGAGGAGGAGGAGAAAAACCGCGGGGGCGAGAACGGCTCCGGCTCGCCGGCGGATGGACGGGCGGACAGGCGGACGGGTGGACAAGCGGTAAATAAAGCGGCGATAGGCAAAGAGGCGGAAGAGGCGAACTGCGCGCCTGTCCCATCTTACGGATGGCATCTTCTGTGCGTAAGATGGTGGTCCAGGTCAGGCCAGGTCGAGCCGACGTCGTGGCTTCGACCCCACAGTGCACCGCCCTTCTCGTGGGAAGGGCTCCCGGCCGTGAACTCGGCCCCGGAGCCGTCATGCCCACGAGGACCACCCTCCGCCGCCCCGACGTCCGCCTTCTCAGCGGGCTCCCTCAGGTCGAACCAATAATCCTCACCGCTCGAGCGGAGGCATTCGACGACCCCGCGTGGATGTTCGAGCCCAAGTACGATGGATTTCGCGGCTTCGTCTACCACTCGCAGGCCGGCTGCGAGATTCGCTCGCGCCGGGACTTCCGCTTCGAGCGTTTCGACGACCTCTGCGACCGGATCGCCGGAGTACTCGGGAGCCGAGAGGCCATCCTGGACGGGGAGGTCGTGGCCCTCAATCGGCAAGGAAAGCCGGTCTTTCGCGACCTGCTGGGGGGCAAGGGATACCTGACCTTTGCGGCCTTCGACCTCCTGTGGCTCGACGGCACCGATCTGCGACCCCTGCCGCTGGCGGATCGCAAGCGGGCACTCGTCCAGCTCCTCCCGGAGGACACCGGACCGCTGTACAAGATTCTGACCCTGGAGGAGGACGGGCGCGCCCTCTTCAGTGCCATCAGGAAGATGGATCTCGAAGGGATCGTGGCGAAACGGAAGAGCGACCCGTATGCCCCGGCAACGACGTGGTTCAAGGTCAAGAATCCCGGCTACAGCCAGGGTGAAGAAAGAGGAGACCTGTTCCGGAGGCGAGACCGGTCCCGCCGCAGATCAGAAGCCCAGGAGTAGAACCGCCCCCCTACCCGGTGACGTAAATCACCTCAGGAACAATGCCCGGCCGACGATCTTGTGCCTGATGCACAAGCTCGTTGGCACACCCGAGTAAGGGAGGCTTTATGTTGGGACGATTGTGGCTGCTCACAGCCGCTGCAGGACTTGGGGTCGGGACGATCACCGCCTGTAGCGGGACGCGAGACGCCGACACGCGCACAGGAGCGGCGGGAGCACCCGCTGTAACCGATACCGGAGGTGCATTACCGGCCGGTGAGGGAGAGGCGATGAGCGGTCAGCTTACCGACGCCAATATCGTCGCCCTGCTGGACGAGGCGAACAAGGCGGACAGCGCGGCCGGCGCGTACGCACTGACCAAGGCCGCGAGCCCTGAGGTCAAGGCCTTTGCCAAGCTCATGATGGGCGAGCATCATAGCCTCCGTGTAGCCGGCCAGCAGCTCGCCAAGAAGCTGAACGTTACCCCTCAGCCACCGGCCGACGATCCGGTTCAGGCCGCGGGTGCCAGCGAGATGGCCGCGCTCCAGGCGGCGCCCAAGGGCGCGCAGTTCGATCGGGCCTACATCGACCAGGAGGTCACCATTCACAAGGCGGTGCTCGATCTGGCCGCGAAGGCACACGACCAGACCAAGAACGAGGAGCTAAAGGCGCTCATCGAGCAGGCCAAGCCGGTGATCGAGAAGCATCTGAACCAGGCGGAGGCGATTCAGAAGAAACTGGGCAAGCCGACGGCCTAGCCCCACAAGCTAGGATCCCCATTCGAGCTCCAGCCGCTCGAGCAGAATGGTGGCCCCCAGATCGCGGAACCCGCGCTCCGCCTCGCTGCGCCGGTCGTTGGCCTCTTCGACCCTTCCCAGCTGGCGCAAAGCACGGGCAGCTATTCCGGCACATTCGGCGGCGAGCTGGGCGCTGCCATGGGACAGCGCTACCGATCGGGCGGCGTCGGCCTGTGCTAGCGCACGCTCCCAGTTCTGCTGTTGAAGGGCGGCCAGAGCCTCGACCCGGACCACGTCGGCTCCCCCGATAGCATCGGACGCTTCCCGGGCCAGGCGGCCGGCGCGCGCCAACTCGCGCTGGGCCAGGGCTGCATCGTCGCGCTCGACGCTGAGCTCCGCCCGTCCGGTCAGCACCAGGGCAAGCAGGTTCCGTTCGCCCACCACATCCGCGTGCCGAAGGGCATCATTCACGGCATCCTCCGCTTCGCGCCACTCGCCCGCCTGTCGGTAGACAAGTCCCAGGTTGTGATAGGTCTCTGCCATGCCGCGCCGGTCGCCCAGACGCTGGTATGCCAGCAGCGCTCCGCGGTAGAGCTCGGTCGCCTCGTCGGTACGACCTTGCAGCTGGGCCACTGAGGCAAGATTGTTGCACGCCCGCGCGAGCATCAGGCTGTCGCCGAGCTGACGGCCAAGCCGCAGCGCCTCGGCGAAGCGCTGCTCGGCCTCCGCCATTTTCCCCCTCTCGAAGTCGATTGCCCCCAGTAAATTGAGCGCGCGCATCCTGCCATCCCGATCCCCCCGCCTGCGGTAATGTTGCAATGCCTGCTCCGCGAGAGACCCGCCCAGGTCCAGCTCCCCCAGGCGGGTGGCGGCCGTTGCGGCCAGAAGCTGAACATCCTCCCGACGGCCATCCGGTCCGCCGGCGAGCCCCCGGTGCAGCTCCAGCGCATCCTGGAACCGACCCGCGGCCAGCAGCGCGCGAAGCGCCTGGGCGGAATCGTGGGGGAAAGCCGAAGGGGTAGACACAGTGTGCCTCTGGGCTCAGTAGGCGATAGCGAAGCGGCTGAACCCGAGAATGTCCGCGTTGATCTCCTCGAGGCCCTCAACGTTCACCGAGCCCAGCCGGATGAACGGGTCCGTGGACGCTTCCTGCCGCCAGATCGCAAGCTGGCTCTTGATCTGGTTATCCGAGGCGTCGACCGCCCCGTCCTCGTTGAAATCGTGGTCGGCATGGCTGTAGTGGATCTTCAGCTCGGCCGGGCGGGACGGATTGAAGGTCAGGCCGGAAGGCTCCGCTTCGAACAGAATGTTCGTCGCGTCAACGACTCGAACGGTGATTAGAACTGAATCACCAGTGGCGAAAGGGCTGCCGTCCGGGCGGGAGAGCAAGGATTCGTCACGAACCCGGAGTCGCAGGAATTCCTCCCCCTCCCCCCCAAGCGAGTTCTGAAAGGAGATCCTTACTTCCCTATCCTCGCCCTTCTTGGCGTAGAAACTTGTGTCGGGGTTGAAGAGCGGCGGGCTGGTGGACGCCAGCCGTGCGAAGTTCAGATCGTCGGGCGGCCTGCTGTTGTCGCCCGGCGTGGTTGAGTCGGAGCACCCCGTTGCGCCTGCCATGACGACGGCGACGGCCAGTGCAAAGGTACGGTTTCGGGACATGAAGCTTCTCCTTGGTGAGCCCGTGTCACTCAGTCGGATCGTCGGTTCCATCCAGCAGTCGCTGCAGCCGGGGCCGGGAGATTCCCAGCCGCCGGGCGGCCTCGCTCTTGTTTCCGTTGGTCAGCTCGAGCATTGCTCCCGCGGCCGCTCGGTTCAACGCGGCAAGCGTGCCGGGGAACGGGAGACCCCCCTCGGTTCTGGCACCTTCCTGCCGCACGCCAAGCTCTTCGGCTCGGAGGGTACCCTCGGGAGAGAGCACGAGGGCGCGCTCGATCGCATTTCGGAGCTCACGGACGTTTCCGGGCCAGGGATGCTGGCGCAATACAGTTCGGAGCTCCGGTGTCAGTGGAGGCACCGGCAGCCCGTAGCCGGTCGCCAGGCGAGTCACGAACGTCTCGGTCAGAAGCTCTACATCGCCATCCCGGTTGCGCAGCGGCGGCAAGGTGAGCGCCACAACATTGAGCCGGTAGTAGAGATCCTCCCGGAAAGCTCCCGACCGAACGGCCGCCCGCAGGTCCACATGGGTGGCGGCAATCAGGCGGATATCTACATGGCGCTCCTGCTGCCCACCCACCCGCCGGGTTGCCCTGCTCTCGAGTGCGCGGAGCAGCTTGGGCTGCAGCTCCAGCGGTAGGGCGGCGATCTCGTCCAGAAACAGCGTGCCGCCGTGGGCCAGCTCAAAGAGGCCCGGCTTGGATGAAACGGCGCCGGTGAAGGCGCCTTTTTCGTGGCCGAAGAGCTCGCTCTCGAGCAGGTTGACCGGGATGGCGGCACAGTTCACCTCCACAAAGGGCTCCGCTGCGCGGGGGCTCTCGTAATGAATGGCGCGCGCAAGCAGTTCCTTGCCCGTCCCCGTCTCCCCCCCGATCAGCACGGTGACGTCGCGATGCACGGCGACCCGGGCCGCCTGATCGAGACTCTGTCGCAGCGCGGCACTCTTTCCCAGGATGGTCTCGAATCCATGCGCCCGGCGCTCCTCCTGTGCAAAGCGGCCCGCCTGAATCCGGCCCTCGAGCTGGCGGCCCTCACGCTCCAGGCTTCGGCGGAGAAGATCCAGATCATCGGGTAACGCGAAATAATCCCGCGCTCCTCGCTGCACCGCCGCGGCGGCGATGCGATGATCGGTCGTAGCGCCGATGACGTAGCAGGGGACCGAGTCCAGGGGTAGCTCCGACAGAAGATCGAGAGCAGCACTCTCCGAGCCGCCCGCCAGCAACACCAGCACGGCGGCCCCCGCAGGAATTCCCGGCTCCCCTTCTGGAACCCACTCGACGACACTCGCCCGGAGATCCCGGGCCAAGTCGCCGAGCGTGAGGCGGAAACTCTCGGAGAGATGCACCACCGCGATGGACCACCTTCGCTCAGTCACGGCACCCCGAGTCTAGACTTTGAGACTGCACAAAGGATCCCTTGATGGAGGAAGGTCGCCGCGAACGCCTCTTCTAAGGCAATCGGCGTGCCTTCCAGCAGGTAAACCCAAGTCGTTGCCTCTGAATGACTTCACGATTGCCCAATAGGGCCGCGTAGACCGGGAATGTAACGTTTCGTTGCGGAGCGGTCTACCACGATACAGGTACCGGTCCTCTCAGAACCGCCCAGAATCTCT
Organism: uncultured Gemmatimonadales bacterium; assembly: GCA_963846435.1. Classification (GTDB taxonomy): domain Bacteria; phylum Gemmatimonadota; class Gemmatimonadetes; order Gemmatimonadales; family GWC2-71-9; genus CAVVWJ01. The sequence continues at coordinate 490,564 of CAWJVX010000003.1, forward strand.
TAAGCCGTTGCCACAAGCGTGATTCACAGATGTGCGCCTGGGAGGCATGGCCGTTGCCCTTACGCCCTTCGAGCGCGTCGGATGCGCCGATCGCTTGGGTCGTTGCCTTTCATTCTTCATTATCAGGGGTACAGAATCATGAACAAGCTTCAGAAGGGATTTATTCTGGCAGGGTGCTCGGTTGTGCTGGCGTGCAGCAGCGAGGTGTCCGGGCCAACCGAATTGTCGGGGACCGGGGCCGGGGCCGGCGGGAGTGACAGTCTGGTCGCGGGGTCGCTGCGGGTACGGTGCGAGGGGCAGTCGAACCGCTCGAAGATCTCGGTTGACGGCAACAATCTCACCCCACGCAATGGGAGCTTCAGCGCCCGGGTGCAAGCCGCCGGCGGCACCTTCGCCTCGGGGACGGAGCGCGCGGTTGGTGACGAAGCAGAATTCGATTTCGACAGCAACCCGAACGACATCGCGGCGGGCGCGGTGCCGATTCCGGCCAACTTCATTGCTGCGCGTCCGGGCCCCGACGTGATCGGCGAGATTCTCGACTCCGCAGGCCGGGTGATCGCCAGCCAGGGCGCCGAGTGCACGTTTCGCTAGCCGCCGTTCTGCTGTCCGACGACTACTGGTCCGGGCGCTGGCTGCCCGGCCAGGCTGACTTCTGCTCCGGCAACCGATTGCGCGTTTGCCAGCCGCTCGGCCTCTCGCTTCACCAATCGAAGGGTCTCATACCGGATCAGCAGGATGCCGGGTGAGAAGACCGACCAGTAGCGGCGGAAGCGGGCGCGGGACTCGGGATCGGTGGTGACTACCCTGGTCTCGGTGCGAAAGAGGGACGTCCGCGGGCTCAGCGGGTCGGCCGCGAAGTTCCAGACGATCTTGGCATAGCCCGGGTCGCTGAAGGCGATGAACTCCTCCGGTTCCAGGCCGCGGAATTCAACGTCGGCATGCCAGGGCTGGGTGACCGCGCCGAGCACCAACTCGCGTCCCGGCTCCTCGGCCAGGATGCGCCAACCCAGGGCAAGGACCTCGGCCAGGAACCCGGGTGGGTGCTCGCGCTTCGTGTGTTCTCCCCCCATGAGCAGCTCGCGACCAGTGAAGATGGCGCGCACGATGGTGGATCGCTGCAAGTCCAGATCGTGAGCCGCCGCAAAGGTCACGTCCACCGGAGCCTCGACTCTGGTCTGGTGTACTTCCCGGACTTCGTACTTGGGGATGAAACGATCCACCAGGTGGTTGCGACGGCCGCCGCGTCCCACCTTGCCGTACCGATACCAGGTAATGCCGGCATAGCCCAGCCCGAGGAGCGCCACCGCGCCGGCACCGGCGCCCATCACTCCCGCAGTCTTCCGAAGAGCTCGTCCCATCGAGTCCTCTCCCTGTTGGACTGTCCACCTACCGGGCTACCTGAGCGCCGGCGGTGTAATGGTTTGGCGTCAGGCGCGTCAGCATTTATGAAGGCAACGTTCACGTGGCTGGATGTCAAAACAACAAGGAGTGCCTGCAATGAGCAACTGTCCCGACCTGCACCTGTGGCTGTGACCGCAGCCTAGGATGTCGATGGGTTCATGCGCCTGCCGGTTGGTGCGTCGCCCACCAGTCCCTGGCCCGCTGCTGGGTCCAGGCCACCGCGCCATCGAGCTCATTCAGCTTAAGCAACAGCTCCCGGGCGGACTGCGGCCGACGCGCGGGATCCTTGGCCAGACACCACAGCACCAGCTGATCGAGCGCGGCTGGGATCGGCAGCTCAGACCGGGCGGACGGTGGCGTCGGCATCGTGTGAATGTGGTGCATGAGGAGCCCCATGGACGTGTCGGCGGTGAAGACGAGCTGTCCCGTCAGGAGCCAGTAGGCGACGCAGCCGGTGGCATAGATATCGACCCGGCCATCGAGCTGGGCGTGTCCGAGCGCCTGCTCCGGTGCGATGAATGCAGGTGTGCCGTGGACCGAATTTTCCCGGGTGAGCGCCGGGGCGGCCTCGATTGCCTGGTCGAAGGTCTTCACCAACCCGAAATCGAGGACCTTCACGAAATCGTAGTCTTCCCCGTAGCGGCAGACGAAGATGTTGGCCGGCTTGATGTCACGATGCACCAGACCACAGGCATCCGCCTCGGACAGGGAATGACAGATCTGGGTGAGCAGGTACATCGCCCGGTCGGCCGGGAGCGGACCGAAGCGGCGCACCAGGGTGTCGGCGTCGAGTCCGTCGAGCAGCTCCATGGCGTAGTAGAAGGATCCGTTCTCCGCCACGCCAAAGTCGAACAGATTCACGGTATGAGGTGATCGGAGCCGCGCGATCGCCTGGGCCTCGTGCTCGAACCGGCGAACCGCGTCCGCCGAGACCTCGGCGCGGGCATCGGTCGTGAGTGCGGGCCGGATCAGCTTGATCGCGGCCGGCCGTGCCAGCATGCGATGCCGGGCGCGCCAGACCTCGCCCATGCCGCCTTGACCCAGTCGTTCTTCGAGCCGGTAGCTCCCCAGCTCGCGTGCCCGCTTGACCTCGGTGCCGAGATTGTAGACCACCCGGGAACCCACATAGGCCATCGCCACAACGAGCAGGTAGGGGAATACGAGGCCAAAGAAGAACTCGTATGGGCTCAGCTTGATGGGAGTAGCCCCCGATGCGAGCGTGAACCCGACAACGACCGGCACCGAGCTGACCGAGGCCAGGGCGGCAAGCACCGCCCGGCGCGGCGGAGTGGGCACGACTACGGTGAACAGCACCGTCCAGACGGCGACCCAGGAGAGCCCCAACGCCCGCCCTCGTTCGCTGAGCCCAGCCGGGTCGCCGAACTCGGCGGCGACGATGCCGTAGCTGCTCGCGATCTCGAATACCAGCGCGATATTCATCACCGTACTCAGCGGAACCCGGTCGCTCCGGACTACCGCGGCGACCACCAGCGCCACGGCAATCGAGATTACGCTGGCGCCCCAATGAATGAAGCTCCCCAGAAAGTGAACTCGGTCCTCCCGGCTCAATAGCACCGGGAACACGGCAGCCATGAAGAAGACGAATGCGTAGAGCAGGGCGAGGACGCGGAGCCGCGCGGCCGCCTGCCCCAGCAGATCGGAGGGAAGGGAGGATGAGATCGCTCGAGCCGTCGGGTCGGCGGCGTCGGTGCGCAAGAGCGTGACGTGCTCGTGCATGTCGAGCTCCAGGCGTATTTGGCGGTACGTCTGAACGTTCTGAACCATTCGCGCCCCACAGAAACAACTTACCTCCGAGGACCGGGTCGGGGAGAAGACGGCAAAACGGCCACCTGGTCGGGGTGGCCGTTCTCGGCATCAAATGCTACTGACGATCTTCTTACAAGTGAGGGCGGTGGGACTCGAACCCACGACCTAGGGATTAAAAGTCCCTTGCTCTACCAACTGAGCTACGCCCCCGAAGCATGCAGGGCGAAATATCCTACCCAGTCCCGCCAGCGGCAACCTGCTCCTCAGGACGCGGGCTCCACCTCGAAGCAACAGCTCGGCCGGCCACTCCGCTCACAGCAGGAGCGCACCCTCGCTCCGGTGAGCTCCGCGAGCAGCGTGACGATCGCCTCACACACCTCAGGCCGCTCCTTCACCGCCACGCCGACCGGGCAGCCCCGGCTCTGAATGAGGTAGCGCCTCCCACCCTCGATCTCCTCAACCGAGCTGACGCCTCCAAGCCGGTTCAACAAATCCGAAGCCGCCATGACCCGCTGGGACAGATCGCCCGACGCCGGCCCCGCGCCCACCGCGAGCCGGCGGCCCGCATCGGCCAGGAAGCCATGCAGCTCCTCCGGAGTAAACCGCTCGCCGAGCGCAGCAAGGAGCGAAGTGAGAAGCGGCAGATAGGCCTTGGAGAAGAGTGGCTCGGCATCGGGTGAGACCTGGTACAGCGTTGCCGGCTTTCCGACCCGCCCCAGCCGCCGCTCTCCCAGGGACTGGACGAAACCATCGCGTTCCAACGTCGCCAGGTGGGCCCGAACGGCGTTGTCCGTCAGCCCGAGGGCTTCGGCCAGCTCGTCGGCCGTCATGCCGCCGCGCCGTAACAAGGCCAGCACCCGGCCACGGGTGGTCTCCAGAATTCGCTCCGGCTTGTTCGCTCTAGCCACCGTACCTCCTCAATACCCTAACAGTGACATAGGGATAAGCCTTTGTCAAATAAGTCAAAGAAATACTTGACAAATTATCACTCCGCCGCTAGCGTGGATGAAGGGGACAGCGCCACGCCGATCGATCCCCGCACCCTCTACCCCAATCTGGAGCCAAAGAAATGTCCAAGCCCAATCTCAGCTTGAGAGCCATTCCGCTGGCCATCGCCCTGGCAGCCTTCACCGGAAGCGGCCGCTTCCTCGCGGCGCAGCAAGAGGCGCCACCCGCGCTGGATGACGCCACTATCGTAGCAATCTTCGACAACGCCAACTCCTTCGACATCGAGACCGGCAAGCTGGCAGCCAAACAGGGCCACTCCAACGAAGTGCGTCAGTTCGGCGCCATGCTCGCGCGCGACCATGCGATGGTTCGCCAGCAAGGTCGCGATCTCGCCCAGAAGCTCGGGGTAACTCCTACCCCACCGGCCGGCGATCAGAGCGCTCAGGACCAGGCGGCCACGGTGCACCGGCTGAGCGCCCTTCGTGGAGCCGAGTTCGACCGCGCGTTTCTCCAGCATGAGGCTGCGTTCCACCGCGACGTGATTGCCGCCATCAAGTCCACCTTGCTCCCGGCCATCAAGAACGCAGAGCTGAAAGCCCTGGTGGTGAAGGTAGCGCCCGCCTTCCAGGCTCACCTGGATATGGCGGAGAACCTCGGCAAGCGCATCGCAACCAAGTGATTCAGCGAGGCAATCGAAGGGTCGGCGCCGTAGAGAGGCAGGAACAGGGGTCTGTTATCGAGCTAACATCCGGGGATGAGGGAGGAAGTTGACGGACCACCGGGTAAGCCGTAGTGTCCGCTCATGCGGATCCTCATCACCGGCACCGGATCAGGGGTGGGTAAGACATGGGTTGGCCAGGCGCTGGCCCAGGCGCTCCGGAGCGCCGGCAAGGAAGTGGTTGCCATCAAGCCGGTGGAGACCGGCTGCGCCGGGTCACCGGGCGATCGCGAGGATGGCGTGCTTCTGGCTCGGGCCACCGGCCAGAGCCAGCCGGCCCACGCGATCTTTCGGTTGCCGGATGAGGTGCCGCCCACGCTCTCGAGCGACCGCTCCGGCATCACCATCGACTTCGACGGGCTGGTGCTCAAGATCGAACGCTACGCCGAGGGGGCCGAGTTTCTGCTCATCGAGGGAACGGGGGGGTTGCTCGCGCCGGTGACGTGGGAGTGGAACATGGTAGACGTGGCTCGGGCGCTCGGCGCCCCCGCCCTGGTGGTGGCGGTGGACCGGCTGGGAACCATCAATCACACCCTGCTGACGCTGAGCGCGCTGGAGCTCGCCGGAGTTCCCTGCACCGGGGTGGTCCTGACGACGCCCGACGCACCGGACCAGTCCACCGGTACCAACGCCGCCGCGATTGCCCGCCTCTCCGGTCTCGATCGGGTGGTGGCGGCACCAAAAACAGCCTACCCCGATCGGAGCGAAGGAATGAGAACGGTGGTGAGCTGGCTCGGACGGGTCGGGGCGACTGCGTGACGGATGGACGGATGGACGGGGCGGACGGAGGCGGACAGGCGGACAGGCGGACAGGCGGACAGGCGGAAAATGAATTAACTGTGCAGTATTCGGATGCCGTACCCTGATCGATGCTAGGCTAGATCCTGGGGATGATGCCCTATGAGAAGTACGAAGCTTGGAAAGTGGCCCACGAGCTCGCCCTAGAAGTTTATAGGATCACCGATCCATGGCCCGCATGTGAGCGGTACCAACTGACAGCGCAGATCCGCCGGGCCGCCCTTTCTGTTCCGACGAATATCGCTGAAGGCGCGGCGAAGCGTGGTCCTCGCGAGTTTCGGAGATATCTAGATATTGCCAGAGGTTCTCTGTCTGAGGTGTCCTACCTTCTTCGCTTTAGTAAGGATCGTGGAATTCTTGAGGATAACTCGTTCCAGATGGTACATGAACTTAGGGATCGTGTTGGGCGGCTGACCTGGGGCCTTTACGCTTCCCTCAAGATCACCAAGCCGACCTGACCGTCGGTCAATCCGTCCGCCCGCCCACCTGTCCATCCGTCCGCCTGTCCATCCGTCCGCCTGTCCATCCGTCCGCCGTCCGCTACGGCGTTTTTTCGATCTGCTCCTCGATCGCATCCAACACCCAGCGGCGCACCCAGGGCCGAGGGTCGTCGCGGTGGCGTACCAGCGCGGTGAGCGCCCGGGTGTCACCCTGGGAGGCAAGCGTCGCCAGCACGAGGGCGGGCTGCTCCTGGTCGCCCAGGATCTTCTCCAACCCGTCGATAAGCGTGGAGTCGGGGGCTCGCGCTGCCGCGGCGATTGCTGCGTCCTGGATGACGTCGCGATACGACGGAGTACTGAGCCCGGAGAGCACCTGAGGGCGGGCTCCCACCGAATCGATTCGGGAGAGGGCGATCAGCGCATTGGCCCGGACCTCGTAGCTCGAGTCTCTCTTCCACGCCGCCAACGCCAGCTCCTGGGCCCGGGATCCACCCCGGACGCCGAGTCCCGACACCGCCACCGCCCGGACCGCGGCGGAGGTGTCGCGCATGGCGGCTTCAAGTACCGGCATGGCACGCGCTGGAGGAAACTGTGCGAGCGCGCCGAGCGCCTGAGCCCGGGTGAGGTAGTAATCGGCGTTCCTGGCGGCCCGGGCTAACGCCGCCCCGGCCAGCGAGTCGCTGGTCCGGCGCGCGAGCTGGCCAATTACCCAATGACGATTCCACAGATCCGGATCTCGGGCAAGCTGGGTCGCCAGCCACGGGGTCGGCTGCTCGAAGGTCAACGCCTTGAGCATGGCGTTGTTCTCGTCGAAGACCACCATGTTCGGCCGTGACTTCAGCCCCTCGATCACGATCACCTGTTCCCGCCGGTCCAACCGCACCCGCTTTCGCAGGTCACCCGCCGCGGTGCCCACCCGGATAATTACCGGTCCCTGAAATACCAGCGGAGTGACGAAGCGGACGCCCGCGCTGTCGGCGCTGGCGGTGTCCACCTGGGTCTGACGGACCGTGAGGGCAAGTGTTCCCGCGGTGGAATCGTAGGTGTGGGCGACAGTGAACTGAGGATAGCCCGCCTGATAGATCCACTGATCCCAGAACCAGTCCAGATTCTGGCCGGTGGCGTGCAGGACGGCACGGCGGAGGTCGTCACTGGTGGCGTTGCCGCCGGCATGACGGGTCAAGATATCGGTTGATCGACGCCCAGAACCGCTCCGGTCCCAGATGCTTCTTCAGCATCTGCATCACCAGAGCGCCTTTGGTGTAGACATTGTTCGAGTTGAACGAGGCGAGCGGTACACTTCGTCGTGACTCAGCAGCCAGAAAGCGCTGGTATTCGTCGAGATAGAAATCATCTTCGGCGCGGCGCCCCTGCTTGCTGCCCCAATACTGGCCCGCCATGAACTCGGCTATTCCCTCGTTGAGCCAGTAGTTGGACCAGTTCTCCGTGGTGACCAGGTTGCCGAACCACTGGTGGGCCAGCTCGTGAGGAATCAACGACTGCCGGTACCAGGGCCGGTCGCGGAAGGCCCGCGCGTCGGGCAGCCAATCCACCAGCGTCGTGGCGCCGACGTTCTCCATGCCACCGACGAAGTCGGTCACGGTGGCCTGGGAGTACTTGGCCCAGGGGTACTTCACGCCGGTCAACCTGGTAAAGGTCTCCATCATGTCCGGCGTGACCCCGAAGAGACGGCGCGCCTGGGCCACGTCCTCAGGGTAGACGTAGTAATCCAGCGGGACATCGCGCCACCGTTCGCTCACCTTCTTGAACGGGGCCGCGACCAGGGAGATCAGGTAGGTGGATGCGGGCCGCTCCTGGCGCCAATGCACCGTGTGGGTCCGGGCGCGTGGGGACTTGGCAGCGCGTACGCCGCGGGCGGGCGGGTCGGGCCGGTCGCTCACCAGCCGCCCGTTGGACACCACGGTAAGATCGGCCGGCATCCGGGCGACCAGCTCCCACGTGGCCTTGTCGTTGGGAGCCGCATAGGTCGGAAGCCAGTTCGGATTTCCGTCGGTGCCGCCCCCGCTGTACACCTGCTGCGGGTGGCGCGGCCTGCCCGGCTCGGCCTTGAAGAAGTAGAGCCCGCGACCCTGATTGATCCGCCCCCGGTAGTCGATGGTGAAGCGCACCGTATCCCGGAATCCGGCGGGACGGGCCAGCCGCACAACGATGGTGTCACCCGGCCGCGAAAACTTGAGCGGCACCCCACGCGCGCCGGTCACCGACCGCACCGCAAGCCGGCTTCCCATGGCCAGCACGATCGAGTCCAGCCCCGGCCGGAGCGCCACGACGGTGGTGGCCACATTGCCGTCGAAGGCAGTCACGTTCCAGTCGAAGTTGGCGACCTCGATGCGCTGATGAATGAGGTCGTAGTCGTGTGAGGGCGTGTCGCGGCCGCTGAGGATCCGCTCGGCGTTGGATTGCTGGGCGTGTAGCGGGACCGCTAGTGTGCCCATCAACCCGACGATGGTTGTCATTCTGAGCAAAGCGAAGAATCTCTTCGCAGCCACCCTGAGAGATCCTTCGCTGTGCTCAGGATGACAGATGCGGAGCATTAGAGGGACAGGGTCAATTGCGCGAGCGGGGCAAAGGTGAGGCGGTGGTGCCGGGTGGGACCCTGCACCCGGAGGCCCTCCTGGTGCTCCTCGGTTCCGTAGCCGACGTTGGTGTGCCATCCGTAGCCAGGGTGCCGGGTGGCCAGGCGGTGCATGAGGGCGTCGCGCACGGTCTTGGCGAGGATGGCAGCGGCCGAGATCGACTGGCAACGGGCGTCACCATCCACCAGGGCCTCGTGAGGGTAGCCGATCTCCGGGAGCGGCAGCCCGTCGATCAGGATGCGGTACGGCTGTCCCAGCTTGTAGCGGTAGAGGAGTTGGGCAATGGCTCGCCGCATGGCCATCGCAGTGGCCACCCTGATATTGAATCGGTCGATCTCGTGGGCCGAGGCGGCGCCGATTCCGAAAGCCACGACGCGGCCTCGAATCCGGACGGCCAGACGAGCCCGCTTGCTGGGGGGGAGGATCTTGCTGTCGCGCAGCCCACGCACGCAGGCACAGCCGGTGGGAAAGACGACGGCCGCGGCCACCACTGGTCCTGCCAGGGGGCCGCGGCCGGCCTCGTCAACCCCGACGAGGAGATGCTCCTCAGCCCAGACGGCCCGTTCGCGGGCCAGTGTAGGGCGAGGGGCCATTGGCTCAGGTCTCGCGCTTCTCCCGGATCCGGGCGGCCTTGCCGCTCAGCGCGCGCAGGTAGTACAGCTTGGCGCGGCGCACCCGTCCCCGGCGGACCAGATCGACCGAGGCGATCGTGGGGCTGTGCAGCGGAAAGAGGCGCTCCACCCCCACTCCCGCGGAGATCTTCCGGACCGTGAAGGTCTCGCTGATCCCGCCGCCTCGCTTGGCGATGACCATTCCCTCGAAGGCCTGCAGCCGTTCCTTGTCACCTTCGCGAACTCGGACCATGACCCGGATGGTATCCCCCGGATCGAATGCAGGAATGTCCGTGCGCAAGCCCTCACGGGCCACCTCTGCCAATCGCTCCATTATCCCATCCTCCGCGCCGTCCGGCGCCCGGTGAACATGAAAACTGCAACGATCTTAGTACGGCGGCCCCGATTTGTCATCACCGGGGTCACCTGCGTCATTCCGAGCGGAGCGAGGAATCGGACGGCCTGCCGATTGGATTGGGATGCCGACGCTAACCCGGCCGCTCCCTCGCTGCGCTTGGGATGACCTGCTAGTCCCGGTCGTGCTTCTCCCACAGGTCCGGCCGCCGCTCCCGGGTGAGCCGCTCCGCCTCCGCCTGCCGCCAGGCCTCTATCTCGGCGTGGTTGCCGGAGCGAAGCACCTCGGGCACGTCGAGCCCCCGATATTCCGGCGGCCTGGTATAGCTCGGCGGGCTCAGTATCCCATCATAGTGCGAGTCGGCGCTGGCCGACTCGTGGTCACCCATGGCCCCGGGCAGCAGCCGCACCACCGCATCCAGGACGCAGAGCGCGGCGGGCTCCCCGCCGGATAGGACGAAGTCACCGATCGACAGCTCTTCGGTGGCAAGCCCATCCGCCACCCTCTGGTCGACGTCCTTGTAGTGCCCGCAGAGTAGGGTGAGACGCTCACCCAAGGAGAACCGGACCGCATCGTCGTGGGTGAAGCGCCGGCCCCGCGCCGACAGCAGCACCACCGGCCCGGTCGGTCGAAGCGTCTCCACCGCCTCGAAGAACGGCTCCGGCTTCAGCACCATCCCCGCCCCACCGCCGTAGGCGTAATCATCCACGGTGGAGTGCCGGTCGTGAGTGAAGTCGCGCAGCTGCACCAGCCGGAACTGCACCAGACCCGCCGCCGCGGCCCGTCCCGGGATGCTCGTCGCCACGTAGGGGGCGATGACCTCGGGGAACAACGTCACTACATCGATTGTCAGCATGGACGGCCTCGCGCGTCATCCCGAGCCCTTCGTAGCGCCAGGGAACTCGTCGCTCGCTGAACTGACTCGCTAGTCCAACAATCCTTCCGGCGGCGTCACTGTCAGCCGACGTCCCGCCCGGTCCACTTCCCGCACGAACTCCTTCTTGTACGGCAGGAGAAACTCGCGCTTGGGGCCCTGGACCTCGATCATGATCCCGGCCGGCAGCTCGTACACCGCCGACACCAGGCCCAGCGGGGTCTCGTCGGGCAGTCGCACCGCGAAACCGTCCAGCTCGTGGAGATAGACCTCGCCTGCGGCCGGCGGATTCAGCTGATCGGGCGGCACCGCCAAAAAATGAGCCCGAAACGGCTCCAGTGCGTCCCGGCTCTCGACTCCGGCGAACTTCACCAGCCACTCCCGGTGGTACTCTCGGCTCCGCTCCACCGTCAGCGGACCAGCTACCGTGTCGCCGGCCAGATCCACTACCCAGATCTGCCGTCCCGGGGCGAAGATGGTGGCCGGATCGTCGGTCAGGGGGAAGAGGTTGCAGTCACCCTTCAACCCATGCGGCTTTCTCAGCCGGCCCACAACTACATGGGCAGTCACCAATCACCAGTCACCAGTCGCAAGCTCCGAGTCTCCAGTTCTGATGCTACTGGCGACTGGCGACCGGCGACTGAGGACTACCAAACACCCCGGCCTGCTTGAGCAGGGACTGGACGGTGTCCGACGGTGTCGCTCCCTTGGCGATCCACTGCCGTGCCTTCTCCGCGTCCACCTGGACCTTGGCGGCCGTCGTTTCGCCCTTGGGGTTGTAGGTCCCGATGATCTCGATGAAGCGGCCGTCACGCGGGGCCTCCTGATCGGCGATCACGATGCGATACAGCGGAAGCTTTTTCCGGCCGATTCGGCGGAGACGAATGCGAGTTGCCATGTGGGTTCCTGATGGTACGGGTTAACCGGGGAATCCGCCGCGTCCGAAAGGCAGCTTCAGACCGGCGCCTCCGGTCTTCCCCGCGATCTTCATGAACTTCTGCATCTGCTTGAACTGGGACAGCAGGGTGTTCACTTCCTGCACCGTGCGGCCCGACCCCTTGGCGATCCGCAGCCGGCGCTGGCCGTTGATCACGTCCGGGTTGGTGCGCTCCTTGGGCGTCATGGACAGCACGATCGCCTCGACATGCTTGAGCTTCTTGTCGTCGAGCTTGGCCGCCTGGAGCATGGCCGGGTTCATTCCCGGCAGCATGCCGAGCACGTTCTTGAGCGGCCCCATCTTCTGCATCTGCCGCATGGCATTCAGGAAGTCGCCGAGGTCGAGCCCCTTCTTGGACTGGACCTTCTTCGCCAGCCGCTCGGCTTCCTTCTCGTCGACCGCGGTTTGCGCCTTCTCCACCAGCGAGAGGATGTCGCCCTGCTGGAGGATGCGCCCCGCGAGCCGGTCGGGGTGGAACGGCTCCAGCGCCTCCAGTTTCTCGCCCACGCCGATGTACTTGATCGGCGCGTGGGTCACTCCATAGATCGAGAGCGCAGCGCCACCCCGGGCATCGCCGTCCATCTTGGTCAGCACCACGCCGGTGATGCCGAGCGCATCGTGAAAGCCCTGCGCGATCCGGACCGCGTCCTGCCCGGTCATGCCGTCGGCGACGAGAAGGATCTCGTGGGGCGAGACAGCGGCCTTGAGCCGCTTCAGCTCGTCCATCATCTCGTCGTCGATCTGGAGCCGGCCGGCGGTATCGACGATGACGGTCCGCGCCCGAGCCTTCCCCGCCGCCACCACTCCGTCGCGCACGATCTTCACCACGTCCTGGGTGCCCTGGTCGCTGTGGACTCCGACCTCGACCTGACGCCCAAGCGTGTGCAGCTGATCGATGGCGGCCGGACGGTATACGTCGGCCGCTACCAGGAACGGCGCCTTCTGCTCCAGCTTCAGCCGACGGGCGAGCTTGCCCGCGGTGGTGGTCTTGCCCGAACCCTGGAGGCCGACCAGCAGGATGACCGTCGGCGGAACCGTTGCATGGGCGATCGGCGCCTGCTTCTCGCCCAGCAGCACGACCAGTTCGTCGTAGACGATCTTCACCAGCTGATGTCCTGGCCGAACTTCCTTCAGCGAGGCGAGGCCGATCGCCTTCTCCTGCACCCGGGTCAAAAAATCCCGGGTCAGGTCGAAGCTCACGTCGGCCTCGAGCAGGATCCGGCGGATCTCCCGGAGCCCCTCGGTGACTGCCTCTTCCGTCAGAACGCCCCGCCCCGTGAGTCGCTGGAGCGTGGCGTTGAGTTTGCCAGAAAGCTCGTCGAACATAAGCCCGTAAGAGTAACTGCGGAACGGAGTTTGTTCAAGGTAGGACGGCGGGCGGCGAGAACCCCTGCGGTCGTCGCAGGGATTCTTCGCCAGACTCAGAATGACAGCAGCGCTACGTACAATGCAGGCAGCCGCTAGGGCGCGGCGCTGACGCTGATGGTCGACGTGACTGTTCCTGCCGGGTTCGTGAATGTCACCGGACCGCTTTGCGCGCCGGGGGGAACGACGACCTTCAGGAGATCCTGGCAGCTGCCGCTGTTTCCGATCGGCATCACTTCCCATCCTTGAGTCACCTCCACGCCGCCGGCAAAGCTCACCTTGGTTACCTCCTGCAACCGGCCGGTGAACCGGGCCTCCTCCCCAACCCGAACTGGCCAGGTGCTCTGCAGGTACGCGGTTGGCCTGGGCGCGATAATCCGAAACGGCATCGGGCTGGTAATCTGTTGATTGTGCCCCTTGACGGTGACCGGACCGGTGATGGCCCACTTCGGTATATAGAAGCTGATCTGTGAGTTGCTGCCGGAGGCAAAGGGCGACGTTGCTGGGGCCCCAGTTGCCGACGCCATCGTGACCGTCGCAGTGGTCGTTCCGCCTCCGACGCTAGGATCGTTGATCAGGGCCCTTCCCCGCACCACGGCCTGATCGCACGCAGCACCAGAATCGGGCTCCAGTGCGAGGATTTTGGGGGTGACCTGCACCGTGAGATCGGGTCCTGCGTTTATGGGTCGATCGCCTCCACCACCGACTCGATAGGTGAAGCTCGCCTGGCCCAGGTGTATTGAGGACTGCGCCTGCTGAAGCACGGGGGACAGCTTGAATGTGAGCCTGTTATAGCTCTTGGAAACGATCGGCATCGGCTGTGAGCCGAGCGTCACCATCGTCACGTTCTGCATCGCCTTGCCGGTAACGATCACCTCTCCGTCAGGGGGCACGTTCATGGGACCTGCCGGATCGAAGGTCGCCAGCTCCACGAAGTCCTCCGCCGTGAGAACGCCGGAAACCATGATTTTCCCGGTCACGTCGCCGGGCGGAACGTAGACGTTTATCAGGGTGCCGGTGCCGTCCACCACCTGGCTGTAGCCGACATTGGTGCCGTTGGCGAAGTCCACTCCTGGATTGGGAACGGAGAACCCTGAGCCGCTGATGATGACGCGATCCCCTTGTCGCCCTTCTTTGGGTGAGAAGCTCGTGATTATCGCGTTATTCGTCGGGGGCGGGGGGCTGGACGTCCCGGCGCTGGGCGGGGGGGCTCTCATGACTATTTCACCCAGGACAGGAGCCTGAAGCGTGGCCGTGACCGGAGAAGTAACCGGTTGCGAGGGCACGAGCTTGGGTGAGCCGACCGTGGCCCGCAGCGTGACCGTTTGCTTCAGCGCCACGGCGGTGAGGGTACCCTCCCCGGCTGCGATCGCGGCCACCAGGGCACGGGGCCCGTCCCCCTTCACTTGCAGCGGCTCGGTCGACTGCCACTCCACCGGCGTGGCGCTGAGATCTACGGCACGGCCGCGGCCATCCACGGCCCGCAGCTCCAGCTGAGCCCGTTGGCCAGGCTCCAGTTGGAGAACTCCGCCGGTGGGGATGGAACCCTCGACCGGGACAATTTGGAGAGTAACTCCTGACAGCTTCTGCGCTCGCGCTGTGCCGGAGAGGAGGATGAGGGCGACGCTCAACAGGCTACCAAGCCGGAGCGGGGGGTGGACGGGCATCGGATTACTCCTGAAGTGAGCGGGGTTGATCCAAGCTACTTCGCGCCTGCAACCCGCCGTCAAGCAGAGCGTCAAGGCATTGTGAACATGAGAGTAACGCATACTCTTCCAGCATGACCGCGATGCAGGACCTGACTAATCCCGAGGAACGCCAGCGCAATCTGGACCGGATGAAGCGCCGGGCCACCGGGCTGCTCGTGCTCATGGGTGCCATCTTCGTGGTCGCGAGCGTGTTGGAGCACCAGCACAGCTGGGTGGGGTACATCCGGGCCACCGCGGAGGCTTCGCTGGTTGGGGGCATCGCCGACTGGTTCGCCATCACCGCCCTGTTCCGCCACCCGCTCAACCTGCCGATTCCCCACACTGCCATCATTCCCAGCCGCAAGGATCGCATCGGGCGCAGTCTGGGCAACTTCGTGCAGAACAACTTCCTCTCCCCCGAGGTCCTGGCCGCCAAGCTTCGAGCCGCCCAGATCAGCCGCCGGGCGGCCGAGTGGCTTTCCGAGCCGGAGAACGCCCGCAAGGCCGCCCAGAACGTCGCCTCGGTGCTCAAGGGCGCCGGCGCCGTGGCCCGGGACGAGGACGTCCTCGCTCTGCTCGACCGCAGCGTGGTGGAGCCGCTTCGGCATATGGCGATCGCACCGGTCCTGTCCAAGGGATTGGAGCTGCTCACGGTGGACGACAGGCACCAGCAGCTGCTCGACCGCGTCATCCACGGACTCACCCGCCTGGTGTCGGAGAACGAGCTCCTGATCCGCGACCGTATTCGGGAAGAGAGTCCCTGGTGGGTGCCGGAAATGGTGGACGACCGGATCCACCGGAAGGTTCTGGGGGGGATCGAGCGCACGCTATTCGAGGTCGAAGCCGACCCCAATCATCCGCTCCGCCGTCAGTTCGACGAGCTGCTGTCCGAATGGATCGTGCAGCTGCAACAGTCTCCCGAGGTCATCGCCCGGGCCGAAGCCATCAAGCAGCAGGTCCTGGATCCCGAGACCAGCGGCCGCCTGGCGGCCTCGCTGTGGGTCGAAGCGAAAGAGGCGCTGAGCCGCCAGAATCCATCGGGTGAGGGGGGCGCCAGCGACGCTATCGCTCGCGGTCTTTCCGCCCTGGCTCGCTCGGCACTGGAGGACGATTCCCTGTTGGAGAAAATTGACGGGTGGGTGATCGGAGCGGTCCTTCGGGTGGTCGAGCAGCACCGCCATGAGGTTGGCCAGCTGATCGCGCAGACCGTGAGCGCGTGGGATCCCCAGGAAACCTCCCGGCGCATCGAGCTGCTGGTGGGCCGGGACCTCCAGTTCATCCGCATCAACGGCACCTTGGTGGGCGGCCTGGTTGGCCTCCTCATCTACACTGTCGCTCAGCTGGTCTGAAGCCGAGGTCCCAACACCCCTCGCCACGAGAGCGGAGATCGGGTTCCATGGGCCGTGGCCTATCGCACCACGAACGCCTTCGGTAACCCCTCCCATCCGTCCCACGCCGACGGCGCCAGCACGAACAACGTCCCCGGCTTGCCCTCCAGCTCGAAGCTCTCCAGCACCGTGCGATAGCCTTCGCGGGTGGTCGAGCGCAGCTTTCCGCCGTAGCCCCAGGTAAAGCGTTCTGCCGATCTGGTATCATCCCACACCACATACCAAGCCAGTGCCGGACCTGAGGGCGTAGGGAATACGCGGTAGCGATCGCCTGCCCATCCGACCGGGCCGCCGGGGCGGACCTCCCGCGCCCCCCTCAGCCGCGCCATGAGCACCCGGATCTCGCTCTCGCCGAGCACGTCCTCATGGATGACCTCGGAGCTGGGGGGCAAGGCGAGCGGGACCGGGACGTCCCCCCGCAGATAGCGCTCGGGAAACAGGATCTGCTCGGTGGATACCGGCATCCGCGGGCCGTAGGGAACGGTGTCCTGCAACGGCGAGGTCTTCCACCAATGCATGAACTCCGCGCCGGCGAGGTAGGGCAGGATGAGTGATTCGCGGACCACCAGCGGCGCCTTGGCAAACACCGGCATGGACGTCTGTTGCTGCCGGACCTGTTCGCGATAGAGCTCCCAGAACTCGGGATTGGCCCCCACGTTCTGGCCCGGCGCCAGAACCTCCAGCGAGGCCAGGGTTGCCTGCCCCTCCAGCACAGCCTGGGCGGCGGTGAGTCGGTCGTTGTTTGAGATGTCGTGCAGGATGGAATCGAGCGGGATGTATTGTCCCTGGAGGGCGTGGATCATCTCATGCGCCAGCACCAGGCGGAGCTGCGCCGGGTCGGCGTCGGCGACCGCGAACAGGGTGGCGGAATCGGGATCGTAATAACCGGCGACCTGCTCGGTGTAGAGGTCTACGAGAAGGGCACGAAGCTGAAGCGTGTCCGGCAGCAGCCCGAACAGCCGGTACGTCGTCTCCAGGCCGCGCATCTTGGCCGGCGGCAGCTGCTCGTCGAGCTTGCGAATCAGATAGGCCCGCACCTGCTGCCGGGACCGGATGGCCACCCGGGGACTGCTCTTGAAGGTGAGCCCGGTGGCGCGCTCGACCGATGGGCGCAGACTGTCCACCATGTGCTGGAGCAGATCGGTCCGCGAAGTCGCCGGGGCCGAGCCCCGGCAGGACAGGAGAGGCGCGGCCAGGACGACGAGAGCTGTCACCCCCACCAGAGCGAGGGGGCGAAGCGAGGTGGACGAATTCCGGACTCTCATGCGCCGGTAAGGTACCGGCCGTACCAGGCAAAGATCGCCGGCCCGGCCTCGTAGGTGATGGCCGCCCCGATCGACAGAAAGATGCCGAAGGGCACCAGCTTCTTCCGGCCGGCGAGCAGCAAAGGCACGAAGACGAGACTGCCCACGAGTGCGCCCAGGAAGATGGTGAGCAGCACGCCTTGCCATCCCAGGAAAGCGCCCACCATTGCCATCATCTTGATGTCCCCACCTCCCATGGCGTCCTCCTTGAAGACCCAGGTTCCGACGGTGCCTACCACCCAGAGAAGTCCGAACCCGACGGCTGCGCCGAGGAGCGCCGTCCCGAAGGCCGGCAGACCACCGGCCAGGCTGAAAAGCAGACCGATGACCAGTCCCCCCAGGTGAATTCGTTGGGAATGATGTATTGCCGCGCATCGGTCATGGCGATGCCAAGCAGGATGGTGCCGAACACGGCACCCCGGAGGGCCTCGATCGTGAGTCCGTGGCGCCAGGCCATGTACGCCCAGATGGCGGCGGTGGCCAGCTCGATCAAGGGATACATCACCGAGATCGGCTGGCCGCACCCGCGGCAACGGGCTCGCAGCAGGAGCCATGAAAGAATCGGAACGTTCTCGTACCAGACGAGCCCTTTCCCGCAGCGCGGGCAGTGCGACGCCGGCTTGACGATCGACTCCTTGGGCTCGGCCCCCCAGCGCAGAATACAGACGTTCAGGAAGCTGCCGATCATGGCCCCCAGCAGAGCCGCGAAGGCAACCCCCCAGGGACCAAGATGGAGCAGATCAATCGACACGCATCACCTCATGCAGGAGAATGCCGGCGGCGACCGCCACATTGAGGGATTCCACTCCAGGAGCCAGGCTGATCCCGATCCGCCGGTCGGCTGCCGCAGCCACGATGGGGCCGACTCCGGCCCCTTCGTTCCCGACGACGAGCAGTATGGGAGGACGGTTCGGGCTCCGTTGGGGCAACCGGCCGGGACTCTCACCGGCCATGTCCGCAACCCAGATCTGCCCGCGCTGCAGCCGAGCCCAGGCCACCAGCTCTTCGGGGGCGGCGGGCACGGCCGGCAGGCGGAAGCTCGCACCCATTCCCCCCCGGATCACCTTCGGGTTCGTGAGATCGGCGGTGCCCTTGAGTGCCACCACTCCCGCGGCTCCGAGTGCCAGCGCGGTGCGGAGCATCGTGCCCACGTTGCCCGGATCCTGCACTCCGTCCAGCACCAAGGTAGTGACCCCCGGCAGGAGCCGGATGTCCGCCAGGGTCCATTGCTTCGGCTCGATCACGGCCACGACACCCTGGGGATGCTCGGTCTCGGTCAGGTCGTCCAGCTCCTGATCGCTCACCTCCTCGATTCCTATTCCCTTTCCCAGCAGCGCGGCTTTGAGCGCCTTCCCCCGGATGGTAGCTTCCAGCGCCGGCGAAACGGCGGCACCGCGGAGCGTGGTCGCCGTGGCCAGCGCCTCCTCGACGAGTCGCACCCCTTCGGCCAGGGCCAGCCCGCGCCGCTCCCGGCCACGGCGGCGGTGAAGATCCCGGATCAGCGTCTGGAGGGAGCTGCTCATGCAGATGCTCACCCGATGAAGATCGCGCTCACGATTGCCGGCTCGGACTCCGGCGGGGGCGCCGGCATTCAAGCCGACCTCAAGACCTTCCAGCAGTTCGGCGTGTTCGGGACCTCCGTCATCGTGGCCCTCACGGCCCAGAACACGCTTGGCGTCCGTGCGGTGGAGACGGTGCCCGATTCGATGATCAACGCACAGCTGACGGCGCTGGCCGAAGACTTGCCCCCGGCCGCGCTCAAGACCGGTATGCTGGCGGAGGCCGGCGTCGTCCGTCGCGTCGCGCGCGCCATTCGGGAGAACGGCTGGGCTCCGCTGGTGGTGGACCCGGTCATGGTGTCGACCTCCGGTGTCCGCCTGCTCGCCACCGAGGCCGAAGAAGTCATCCGCGACGACTTGCTTCCCCTGTGCGCCCTGGTGACCCCCAACGCGGATGAGGCAGCCATCCTCACCGGCCGCGTGGTCCATGACGTGACCACGATGGAGCGCGCCGCCACGACGCTGCTGCGGTTCGGAGCCGGGGCGGTCCTGGTCAAGGGGGGCCACCTCTCGACCAGCCAGATCACCGACGTCCTGGCGACGCCGGCCGGGGTGCGCCGCTTCAGCCATCCGCGGATCGAAACCACGTCCACCCACGGCACCGGCTGCACCCTCTCCGCCGCCATCACCGCGGGCCTGGCACTCGGCCGTCCGCTGGAGGACGCGGTTGCGGCAGGACTCGATTTCGTGCACCGCGCCATTGCCTCGGCGCCGAACCTGGGCGCGGGCCACGGACCCCTGAATCACACCGTCTCTGCTACATCCGCTCGATAATTCCTTCGATCAGAGCACCCAACTCTCCTGTCACCCGCCCGGCCGTCTCCATCACCTCGGCGTGATTGAGCTTTCCCGGTGAGATGCCCGCGGCCAGGTTGGTGACGACCGAGAAGCCCAGACACCGAAGCCCCCGGGCCCGGGCGGCGATCACCTCAACCACCGTAGACATGCCTACCGCATCGGCCCCCAGCCGGTCCAGCATCCGGATCTCGGCCGGGGTCTCGAAGCTCGGCCCCAGGAGCTGGGCGTAGACCCCTGCGTCCAGGCCTACCCGCTTCTCTCGGGCCACCTCCCGGGCCAATGTCCGAAGCGGTGGATCATAGGGATCCGACATGTCGGGAAACCGCTCCTCCCCGGGCAGCACCGGTCCGATCAGCGGACTCCGGAATGTCAGATTGATGTGATCGGCAATGAGCATCACGGTTCCCTGAGCGAAGGTTCGGCGGATCCCGCCTGCGGCATTGGTCAATAGGAGGGTATGCACGCCGAGCTCGGCAAAGGTGCGCACCGGAAGGGCGGCGACGGTGGCATCGTGGCCTTCATACAGATGGAAACGCCCGCTCTGGGCTATGATCTCCTTCCCCCCGAGCCGGCCGGCCACCAGCTCGCCGCCGTGGCCTATCACCGTGGGCTCGGGAAACCCAGGAATATCGCGGTAGGGAATCGTGACGGGGTCCTGGATCCGCTGGGTGAAGAACCCGAGGCCCGATCCCAACACCACCGCTACCGTGGGTCTGCGCTTGCCGAGTCTCCGCCTGATGGCATCAGCGGCTTCCTGGATCGGTTGCTGACCCGCCGTCACAACAGAATCCCCGCGATCGTCGCCGACAGAAAATTCGCCAACGTGCCGGCGAGCATCGCGCGAATGCCGAGCCGGGCGAGGTCACGTTTGCGCTCGGGCACCAATGCGCCGATCCCGCCGAGCTGGATACCGACCGAGCTGAAGTTGGCAAACCCCGCCAGGGCAAACGACGCGATGGTGAATGACCGCGGATCCAGCTGCCCCTTCAAGGGTCCCAGCTCGGCGAAGGCGATGAACTCATTTAACACCATGCGGGTGCCCAACAGGCTCCCGATTGTGCCACTGTCTTGTGAGGGCACGCCCATCAGCCAGGCAATCGGCTGGAAGACCCAGCCGAGCACGGTCTGGAGATTGGAAGGAAACCATTCGGCATAGCGATGAATGGCGGCAAACCCACCATTGAGCAGTGCTACCAGCGCCACAAAGGACACCAGCATCGCGATGACGTTGAGCATGAGGTTCAGGCCTTCGCTGGTACCCCGCGCCGCCGCGTCCAGCAGATTTACGTCCTGTTTCGGCATGTCCAGCTTGACCTTCCCGTAGGTCTCCGGCACCTCGGTCTCGGGCTCGAAGAGCTTGGCCATCATGATCGTGCCCGGCGCGGTCATGATGACGGCGGTCAGCAGATGCCGGGCTTCGATCCCGAACGCGATATAGGCCACCATGATCGAACCGGAGATGTGGGCCATGCCCGATGTCATGACCGTCATCAGCTCAGAGCGCGTCATCCGCGGGAGGAACGGGCGGATGGTCAGTGGCGCCTCGGTCTGACCCATGAAGATCGAGGCTGCCACGTTCAGGCTCTCGGCCCCGCTGGCTCCCATCACCCGGCTCATCAGGATGGCAAACGCCCGCACGATGAGCTGCATGACCCCGAGGTAGTACATGATGGCGAAAAGCGCACTCACGAAGATGATGGCAGGCAGGAGCTGAAACGCGAAGATGACGCCCAGGCTCGAGTTGGGTTTGCCCAGCTCGCCGAAGACAAACTGCGAGCCGACGTAGGAGTAATTGAGGATGGAGGTCACGAAGCTGCCGAGCGCGCGGAAGAGTTGCTGGCCCGCGGGAATCCGGAGCACAAAGATCGCAAACAGCAGCTGAAGTCCCAGTCCCCAGGCCACCACCCGCCAGCGGATTTGCTTTCGGTTGTGGGACAAGGCGATGGCAATGGCGAGGATCGCGACGATACCGAGGAGGCCTCTCAGGCGGAGCAACACTCCCGGTGGCTCGGAGGCCGGTGGGGACGTCGGCGGCTGAGGGGCCGTGACCGTCTGGGAGTCGGCCTGGACTGCCGGTGCCGGCTGGGCCAGCACGCGGTGCACCCCCTGCCAGGTGAGTCCCGGGACCACCAAAGATGCGAACATGGCGCCGGCGAGCAGCAGAAAGGCAAGGACACTGAGGCGCACACTTCTGCTGCGGGACCAGCGCGGTGTTCCCATTCTCATGTCTCCGTCAGCGGATGTCGGCCAGCTCGTCCCGCGCCCGGCTCAGGAGCTCGAGCCGCTCGGGCCAAGGCAGAAACGCTCCCTCGAATGCGTTCAGGATCATTCGATCCATCTCAGCTCGGCTGAAGCCGAGCTCGGTATGCGCCAGCCAGTACTCATCACTGAGGGACACCCCTACCATGAGCCAGCCATCGGTACACAAGGTCACATTGAGGCCGGCATCAAAGTAGCCTCGGACCGGATGTTCCGATGCTCGGCGCACCGCGCGGGTCTGTAGGTTGCTGGTGATGTTGGCCTCGATCAGGATCCGCCGGTCGCGGATGTAGGCCTGGAGTTCCGGACTCTCGTAGAGCCGGGTTCCATGGCCGATCCGGTCGGCGTGACACAGGTGCACCGCATCCGCGATCGACTGCGCGCCGGCCGCCTCCCCGGCGTGCACCGTCACTCCCAGGAGCCCTTGGGCGGCGACGTCGAATGCAGTACGATGGTTGCCCGCAGGCCGCCCCGCCTCTCCCCCCGCCAGGTCGAACGCCACGACGCCCTGGTCGCGGAACGCCACCGAGCACTGCGCGATCTCTACCGACACCGCGGGATCGTAGTGCCGCAGCGAGCAGTTGATGACCCGGGCTATGACTCCGAAGTCGCGCTCACCTCGCTTCAGCCCGCGAAGCTCGGCCTGCATGACTTCGTCCAGGGTCGCGCCTTGCCTCTGGCTCAAGTGAGGACAGTAGCGAACTTCGAGATACCGAACATTGTCGCGCGCCGCGTCCTCCACCATCTCGTAGGCCACCCGCTCGACCGCTTCGGGGGTCTGCAGTAGCGGGATGGTGAGGTCGAACCGGTCGAGGAAATCCTGCAGGTCGGCGGCGTCATCTACCAGCATGAACCGCCGGAGCGGCTCGGGCTCATAGGACGGCAGGACCACCTTCGCCTTGCGGGCCAGCTCGATCATGGTTTCCGGACGCAGCGATCCGTCCAGATGAACGTGAAGTTCCGCCTTGGGAAGCCGCCCGATCAGCTCACGCGTCAGCATCGCCACTCTCGCCCCGCCGCGCCCGTACCACCACCCGGAGGATGGCCCCGCCTGAGAGCGGAGAGGCGGGATCGATCTCGATACCGCGGCCATCGGTTACATAGGCGGCACCGCTGGCGATCTGCCGCTCTAATGCGGGATCGAACAGCCGTACCGCCTGGGCCACGTCGGCCCCCGAGGGCAGATCGAGCGGCCCCGCGTTCACGAACACCCGGATGGTGTCTTTCATCGGGTCGATACGAAACCTGCCCGGCCAACGAACTGCACCGGCTGAGGAAGGCGCCTGAGATAGGTGATTACTCCTTCGACGTCCAGCATGGTGCCGGGCTCGAACGGCAGGCCAGCCAGCATGACGTACCCGTCTCCGCCGGCGGCGAGGAAGTCATCGATGGCGAGGGTGTAATCCGCATCCGGCCGAAGCTTCCGGCCGGGCCCCACCTCGACGCCCCGAATTCTCCGGCCAGCCGGCCGGCGCGGATCGTAGCGCACCGTTACCCCGGCCACGTGTGCGGCGGGGCTGCCGCTGTCGAGCGCGTGCTCCAGCATCCGGCGAAGCTGCGCCCCGGTCACCGTCACCTTGACCAGACTGTTCTGCGACGGCTGCACCCGGAACAGCTGCCCGTAGGTGACCGGTCCGGCCGGAAGGTCGGCCCGGATGCTCATGTTGCCGACGAATCCGATATCGGTGCGCAGGACGTTGCGGCGGGCCTCCGCGATCATGCCGCCCAGCGGATACTGATCGCCATCGCGGGTGAACGGGAATTTCACCGTGGTGACGACCCGGCTGGTGATGGAATCCGCGCGCCGCCGGTACGACTCGACCAGCGCCTCCATTTCCGGGTCCGCCCGTACCCGGTCGGTGCTCACCGGCTCGATTCGGGTTCTCACCTCCCGGCCACCGGCCGGGGTCCTCACCACGTCGGCCACCGCCAGCGAGCTTCCTTCGGCTCCGGGCTCGACGATCGCGACTCCTGCCACCCGGGTGTTCACCTGACGGTGCGTGTGGCCGGCGATGAGGAGATCCAGGGTGCGCGACTCGACCGCATCGGCCAACCGGATGACCTCGCCGGTGCAGACCGGTCCGGTACAGGCGGCGCCCGCGTGGGCCAGCAGCACCGTAAGGTCCGGCCGCAGGGCGCGGACTTCGGTCAGCACATCGTGGATGGCGAGAGCCCCTTCGCCGAAGCGAAGTCCGGCGGTATGCTCCGACTTGACACTGGTCTTGGCGTCGGCCGAAATGTAGCCCACCACCGCAACCTTCAATCCGCCGGCATCCACCAGTCGAAACGGGACGATCCACTCGGGCCGCCGGCCGGTGGCAGAATCGAATACATTCGCGGCCAGCCAGGCGTAGCTCGCCTCGGACATCCGCCGCCTGAGTGTGTCCTGCGACCAGGCAAAATCGTGCTCGGCGAGTGCGGTGGCCGCAATGCCGAGACGATTGAGCACCTGCACCATGGCCCGCCCCCTGGTGACGTTGGCGCTGACCGTCCCCTGCATCGCATCACCGGCGTCGAGTCGGAGCGTGGGGCAGGCGCAGTCGGCGGCCAGGCTGTCCATCAGGCTCGCCAGAGCCGCAACGCCGCCGGTCCGCCCGTCCGCCAGACTCCCGGCTCGCGGCAGCAGCACGCCATGGAGATCGGCAGTGGCGAGCACGCGGAGGAGAATGGTGTCCCGCGGCCCGACCGGGAATGGTCGGGCGGGAATCCGGAACAGGGTGCGCACCGCCGAGGCCGCTCCCTCGGGCACGATGCGCCATTCCCGGGCGGCATACCCGGCAGGATCAATCACCTTGCGGCTCCGGATCTCGTCGATCAGGAGCTCACGGATGTTCTCTTCCTTGTCGTATACCACCGGAGCCCCGCGAAGCATGGAGTATCCGCCCGCTCCGGTTTGGCGGTGGCTGTTCACGGCGAGGGTGAAGCTGTCGGTCCGCGTCACCCCGCGGCGCCGGAAGACCAGGTTCCGGATCCGGTCTCCCGGCGGGCGCCGCAGGTCGATGTCGTAGCGAGCACCGGCGATCACGTCGTAGTCGTAGCCGGGCATGCTGTCATTGATGGAGATTCGCCCGACCGGGTCGGTTCGATAATACCGGGCGCTATGCTCGAGGTACTCCTTGAGCTGAGCCCCGCTGATGCGCACCGCGCGCAGCGTGTTGTCGAAGGGGTACAACGCCGCCAGCTGGCGCATGCGGATGGTGCCGCTGTCGAACCCCGCCCGGAGGTCGAACGCCGAGGCCGCCGACAGGTCGGCGCCGGTCCGCTTCAGCTGGACGGCGTTCACGAAGTTGAGAATCGGAGTGGGTTCCAGGCGGGCACTGGCCGCGCGCATGGGCCCCGTGGCCTCACCGAGGGCGAGATCCGCCCACTTGAGTACCGCTTCGTGCACCGGTGCCAGACGCTGGGTCAGCCGGGTCGAGGTGGCCATCCGCACGGTCGAGACCAGCTGGCCCCGGATCCGAACCGGCTTCCAGTGTTCGCCTTCCCGCACCAGATCCACGTGGGTGATCGAGACGCTTCCTCCAAAAGGGCGCGGCTGGACGAAGTGCACCCCCTCCAGGACTGAATCGCGCATCTCCCGGTGCGAGTGGCCCACCACCACCAGGTCGGGCCGGGCGGCCAGGGCGGCCAGTGAGGCTGCTACGTTTTCCCCACCCACCCCCGCCGTGTCATAGGAGGCGGGGCCAGCCAGTCCACTGTGGACCAGTGCCACCACCAGATCGGACTCTCGCCGGAGCGGCTCCAGGACCCGCGCCGCCACGGTAGGGATGCGATCCACCCGAACCCTTCCGCGGACCTGGTCGCGATTCCACACCGCGGTCCCCGGAGTGGTGAAGCCGGTGATCCCGATCCGCACACCCCCCCGCTGGAGAATCACGTAGGGCTTGAACAGGAGGGTGTCGCCGGGCAGGGTGTAGATGTTCCCGCTGACGTAGGGGAACGCCGCTCCCGAGACCGCCTGCCGCAAGACGCCGACACCCCAATCGAAGTCGTGGTTGCCGGGAGTGGCCACATCGTAGCCGGTGAGGCTCATGGCCTCGATGACGGGATTGGGATCCCGGGGTGCGACCCGGGCAAAGTAGGTGGCGAACGGGTCGCCCTGAATCAGATCGCCGGCGTCCACCAGTACCACCTGCCCCGGATACCTCTCCTTCAGCGAGTCGACGATGGTGGCCACCCGGGTCAGCCCTCCGAAGGCCGGCTGATTGGCGATGTAATCCCAGTCGGTGACGTGACCATGTAGATCCGTCGTGGCCACCACGACAACATGGGCGGTGTCCTGAAGCGGAGCGGCAACCAATGTGAGCGCGGTGAACAGGGAGAGCATCGAAGGAATATCGGGAGGGGCAGGAGACGCGGGAAGGGGCGATGGAACGGCGCGTCATCCTCAGTCCTCGCTGCGCTCCGGGCCGGCTGCCTGGGCCGTCAGCGCGAGCCGGCCCGGGCCCCCTTGCGTCCATTCGCCTACGGATATATTCGTTTACGCGTATATGACCACCACTTCCGCTGCGGACCTGCTGCTGACGGTTGCGGAGCCCACCCGGCTCCGGATCCTGAACTGCCTGGCGGCCGCGCCGCTCTTTGTCTCCGACCTCCAGGCCGTGCTCGAGCTGCCCCAGCCGACCGTCTCCCGGCACCTTCAGGTATTGCGCCGGGCCCATCTGGTCCGGGACACCCCCATCGCCCAGTTCGTGCTCTACCGGCTCCGCCACGAGGGCGGCAAGCATGGCCGCATGCTGGCGGCGATTCTCGACGCCGTAGTGCATGACGATGGCGAGATGCGAGCCGAGCGGCACCGCGCGGCAGACCGGAGTCGCACCCACACCCGAAGCCGGGTCCAGGAGCCACCAGCCAGCCGGGATATGGTTCGACAGAAGAGGCCATCATGACGCATCGCATCCTCGTCGTGGACGACGAGCCGGACATCACCGCGCTGGTGGCCTACCACCTGGCCAAGGCCGGGTTTCGGGTGTCCACCGCCGCCAACGGTCCCGACGCGCTGAAGGCGGCGCGGGAGGAGCGCCCGGACATCGTGATCCTGGACCTGATGCTTCCGGGCGTATCGGGCTACGACGTCCTGGCCGAGCTCAGGAAGCGTGATGAGACCCGCGAGGTCGGCGTGATCCTGCTGACGGCCCGCCGGGAGGAAACCGATCGGATCCGGGGGCTTTCCCTCGGAGCCGACGACTATCTCACCAAACCGTTCTCACCCCAGGAGCTCTCCCTCCGGGTCGGCGGCCTCCTGCGCCGCCTCGGGTCGCCGGCGGTGACCGCCGGCTCTACCCTCACCGCTGGCCCGATCTCGATCGACCGCTCGGCCCACCGGGCCACGATCCACGGCCAGGAGCTCAGCCTCACGGCCACCGAGTACAAGCTGCTGCTCACGCTGGTCGAGCGGCGGGGCCGGGTGCAGTCCCGTCCCCAGCTCCTGGAGATCGTCTGGGAGGCGCAGCCGGACATCCAGACCCGCACGGTGGACATGCACGTTCAGCGGCTCCGCACCAAGCTGGGGGAGACGGGCAAGCTGATCGAGACGGTGCGCGGCTTCGGCTATCGGTTTAAGGGCAACGAACGAGGGCCCAAGAGCCGGTGACCTTTGTCAAGCGGCTGGTGCTCGGATCGGTACTCATCCTCGTTCTTGCGGTAGCGGTCCTGCTTTGGGTGGCCGAGCGCTCCCTTCGGCGGGATCTCGAAGGGGACATCGGCCAGAACCTGGAGCGGGAAGCCCGGCTGGTTCGAGAGGCCCTCCCACCCGACTCGACCGCCTGGCAGAGTGCCGTCCACCAGCTGGGCAGCCAGACCGGACATCGTCTCACGCTGATCGATCTGGATGGCAGGGTCAGAGCCGACAGCGACTTTCCGATTGGTCCGCTTCCCACCATCGAAAACCACGCGCAGCGTCCCGAGGTACGCGCGGCGTTGACTCGAGGCCGCGGGATTGCTCGCCGCCAAAGTGAGACCGTTGGCCGGCCCTTTCTCTACGTGGCAATTCCAGGCGGGCCGGGGGTCATTCGTGTCGCAGCCGGGCTGGACCAGGTGGATGAGGTGGTCCGCCGGGCCCAGCGCGCCGTGGCCGGCGCCGCGCTGCTTGCTGTCCTGGTGGGAAGCATGCTCGCGCTCCTGGCGGGACGCTCCATCGCCCAGCCGCTGATCACGATAGGCGCCGCCGCCCGGGCCATCGCCGCCGGCGCGCCCCCGCGATTTCCCCGCTCCGGTATTCCCGACATCGACGGACTGGTCCAGGCGCTGCGCCAGATGCACCAGCAGCTGGGCGACCGCTTCGACGATCTCCGGCGAGAGCAGGCCGAGACCGCTGCCCTGGTGGAGTCCATGGTGGAGGGAGTGATCGCGGCCGATGAGCGGGGTCGAACCGTTACCGCCAACGCCGCGGCCCGCGGTCTCCTGGGCTACGACGTGACCGACCCGCTGCCTGACCTGCGCGAGCTGTTCCGAGTGAAGGCTGCGCGGGAGGTGGTGGACGCCGTACTCCGCGGTCAGCCGGTGGAGGACCGTGAGCTCGAAATCGACGGGCGCTCCATCCTGATCAACGCTCGTCCGCTCCCATCGGGGGGCGCGGTGCTGGTGATCCACGACCTCACCGAGCTTCGACGGCTCGAGGTCGTGCGTCGGGACTTCGTGGCCAATGTGTCGCACGAGCTCAAGACGCCGCTGACCTCGATCTCGGGCTACGCCGAGACCCTGCTGACGGACACGCCGGAGCCGGAGACCACCCGCCGTTTTCTGGGCACGATCCTGGACAATGCCAGGCGGATGCAGCGGCTGGTGGATGACCTGCTCGACCTGGCGCGGATCGAGGCGGGCCGTTGGCAGCCGGAGCCCGAGCCGGTGGATGTCCAGGAGGCTGCGTGGGAGATGTGGAACGAGCTGGCGGAGCGAGCCGCGGCCGGCGCGGTGCAATTCGAGGTCGATGTCACCCCCGGCGCGGGAACTGTCATGGTGGATGCCGATGCCCTTCGCCAGGTCCTCACCAACCTGCTCGACAATTCGCTTCGCTACACCCCGCGCGGGGGGCGCATCATCTGTCGGAGCCGCATCGAGGGCTCGGGCATGGCGGTCAGCGTGGCGGACAATGGCACTGGTATCGGCCATGAGCATCTGCCCCGCATCTTCGAGCGCTTCTACCGCGCCGACCACTCCCGCTCCCGCGAGGAGGGCGGCACGGGGCTGGGGCTGGCCATCGTCAAGCACCTAGTGGAGGCGCACGGAGGCAGAGTTTACGCCGAGAGTGAGCGAGGAGTCGGCACCACCGTCACCTGCTGGTTCCCCGCGTCCGTGGTCGGGGCGGAGGATCGAGCCTCAACCCCGGCGCAGACCTCCCGGTAGCTCAAGTCCAGCCGGTCCAGTTCCCGCTCCCAAGTGAGAGCCTCGGCGGTGCGCCGTGCCCCACGGGCCAGCCGCTGGGTCAATCCCCAATCCTCCGCCAGCCGTACCATGGCACGCGCCATGGCACCCACATCCCCCTCCGGATAAGCCAGGCCGTTCCTGCCGTCCCGGAGATGATCCCGGACGCCGCCCCCAGGAGCCGCCACGACGGGCAGGCCACTGGCCATGGCCTCGAGCACGACCAGACCCAGTGTTTCCGTCACCGATGCGAACACGAACGCATCGCAGTTGGCGTAGAGGTCGGGCAGTCGGCTGCGCCGGTCGAGAAAGCCGAGAAATGTGACGCCTGGTGGGGCAGCAGCTCGAAGCTCCGCCTCGCAGGGACCGGTTCCCGCCATGATGAGGTGAATCACTCCTCGGGGCAGGCTTTCGCTGGCGAGCCGAAAGGCGTGGATGATCTGATCAGCCCGCTTCTCTGGAGCCAGGCGGCCGACATGGACGAACGTAAACCGGCTGCCCATCCCGAGCGCCGCACGCATGGCCTGGCTGCGGCGGCCCGGGTGAAACAACTCCGCATCCACCCCTCTGCCCCAGACCTCGACGTTGTCCACCTCGAGCCGGACGAGATCCCGGCGAGAGATGGTCGAAGGCGTAAAGACTCGCCGGCTTCGACGATGAAACCGGCCCAGGTACGACGCTACTGCTCCACGGAGCCACGGCATCCCGTACGCCACGGCGTAACGGGCAAAGTCGGTGTGGTAGGACGACACCAGCGGGAGCCCGGCCCGCGCGGCGGCGATCTGTCCCATGCGGCCGATAGCAAACTCGGTAGCACAGTGAACCAGATCGGGCTGGAATCGCTTGATGAGATCCTGGATGGAACCAGGGCGGGGCAATGCCAGCCTCACTTCGCGGTAGCGTGGGAGGGGCAGGCTGGGGGCCCTGACCACCTCAACGGGTCTGCCACCGGCAGGCTGCTCGCCCCACACGGTCTCGGCTGACTCTGGGTATCGTGGCGCCACAACCGCGCACTCCCAGCCCCGGCGGGTCAAGCCTTCGACCGACAGAGATGTCACCACCGAGACCCCGTTCAATTGGGGCGGGTAGGTGTCGGAACAGTACAGAACCCGCATGGGCGCTCCGCTGAGGGACACCTCAAACTCAGTGCGCCAGGTAACGGCTCGGTGAAGTTCGCGTAGCGGATCGGCACGGGCAGGTGGCCAGAATCGTTACCGAGCCGTAGCGTGAATGCGGTGTGGTGGTTGCGGGCGAGGGGGATCTTGATAGGCATGACAACGCCACTGCTGATTCGGCTGAGCGCCCACGACCGGATGCTGATGCAACGGTGCGTGATTGCGCCTACCTCTTCCCGGAGCACGCAAACCGCGTGGACCGCCATCACCCACCTGGGTGGCGCCGGCGCCTCGGTGCTGGCCGCGGGCTTGCCGTTGCTGGCGGGCGGCGAGCTTCACCAGGCGGCCAGGCTTGCACTCCTGACCGTGATCGTCTCGCACCTGGTGGTCCAATTCGTCAAGCGGACCGTGGCGCGCAGACGTCCGGTGAAGATCATTCGTTGCGTTAGCCTCGTGAGGGAACCGGATTGCTTCTCCTTTCCCTCGGGCCACGCAACCGCCGCGATGTCGGTGGCCCTGGCTTACGGCCTCGCCTTTCCGACCTGGGCAGTCCCCCTCCTGCTTCTGGCATTGCTGATAGGGTTCTCCCGAGTGCGCCTGGGCGTGCACTATCCCAGTGACGTGCTTATCGGCCAACTGATTGCCGCAGTCACAGTCACTCTCCTCAGCGCAGCGCTCTAAGCGGCCACAACTATAGAAGGCCGCCGCCTCCACCAGCTCATTTACGCTTTCGTTACAAAAAGGCTGGCCTACCGTGACTGCCTTCGAGCTTCTTAACACCGACCCGAGGCATGCAGGACTCACTTTCAGCCGGACGGACCTATGACCGTGCAGGCGGGCAGGATCTTGAGCGGGACGGTGCTGTTGGTGGCGATCGCGGTAGGGTCGGCCAGCGGCCAGACGACGTACCCCAACGTCAAGCTCTCCGGACGTCTCCAGGAGCAGTTCTACTACTTCTCGAACGACGACTACGCAGCCAGCGTCGGATCCAAGAGCAACGTCTTCACCCGCCGGGCCCGGATCGAGGCCAGAGGGCAGATCTCGGAGAACGTGAGCGTCTACATCCAGCCCTCCTTCGAGGGAGGGCGGAATCTGAGTGGCGTGGTAACCACGTGCACTTCCACCGCGGTGCCGGCCGGCGGCGGGACGCCGACTCTCACCTGCCGGACCACCGGTCGCAGCGGTCTTCGGCTCCGGGATGCCTACATCGACGTCCGCTTCAGCCCTGAAGCCGCAAAAGGCGCCTTGTATCTGCGGGCGGGCCAGGAGAAGCGACCCTACAGCCGGTACGAGCTGACCTCGTCCAACAACCTGCCCTCGATCGAGCGCGGCGCCGGCCAGGGCCTCCTCGCCCGAGCCTCCAATGACCTCTTCGCGGCCGCGGGGTTCGTCTCCCACGACGTGGGAGCCAGCCTCCGCTACGAGTACAAGCTCGACGACGTGCGTCTGGTCACTCTCAAAGTCGGAGCCTACAACGGCCAGGGGGAGAGCCTCAACGACGTCAACAACAAGAAGAGCTTCGGGGCCCGGGCCACGGTTGGGATCACGCCGAAGCTCGACGTCGGAGGCTCCTGGTTCGCCCACGACGGCATCGTCACCGTGGGTGGAGCTCCGGATTCAGCTTTTACCAATTACGCCTTCGATGTGGATGCCTCCTGGGGCAAGCCCGGCGACGAGGGTCTGTATGCTCTCGCCGAATACCTGCACGGTAATGATGCAACCGCGTCGAAGTTCACCATCCAGGGTCTCCAGGGAGTGGCGGCGTACAACGTCCGCATGAAGAGCCCGACCTCCTGGCTGTACGCGGTGGAGCCGGCGATCCGGGTCGACCTCGCCGACCCCAACACCGACGCCGA
Source organism: uncultured Gemmatimonadales bacterium (assembly GCA_963846435.1). GTDB lineage: Bacteria > Gemmatimonadota > Gemmatimonadetes > Gemmatimonadales > GWC2-71-9 > CAVVWJ01. The sequence continues at coordinate 522,704 of CAWJVX010000003.1, forward strand.
TAACGACCGGGTTACCACGATTACCGGGGTGCTCGGAGTGTATCTGTCCAGCCGGGCCCAGGTTCGGGTGGCCTATGAGCGGCAGAGTTTTCAAGGGGACGTGAGCCCGAGCATCAGCGGTGTGCGCAGCGCGCTGACCGTGAACTTCTAACTGACCGGCTGTCCTCCCTGGCTTGGCCAGAGGACATCACCAGGAGAAATAAGAATGAAACGCAGCCTTCTGATTGTCAGCGCCCTTCTCGGCTCGGCCGCCCCGGCCATGGCCCAGGGCCTGACCGGAGCCGGGGCCACCTTCCCCAATCCGATCTACACCAAATGGTTCGATGCCTATAACAAGAAGACCGGCATCCAGATCAACTACCAGTCGATCGGATCCGGCGGAGGCATCCGCCAGTTCACCGAGGGCACCGTGGACTTCGGCGCCACTGATGGACCCATGAACGAGTCACAGATTCAGGCGGTGGCCGGCAACGTCCTCCACATCCCTGCGGTACTGGGTGCGGTGGTGGTGACCTACAACCTCCCCTCCCTTGGAGACGCCAAGCTCAAGTTCGACGGCAATCTCCTGGTCGACATCTTCATGGGCCGGGTGACCAAGTGGAACGACCCGAAGATCGCCGCGCTCAACCCGGGCGTGAAGCTGCCCGCTATCGATCTCATCGTGGTGCACCGCTCCGATGGCTCCGGCACCACGTACGTGTTCACCGACTATCTCAACAAGTTTTCCCGGGAGTGGAAGGACAAGGTCGGTTACGCCACCTCGGTCAACTGGCCGGTCGGCCTCGGCGGCAAGGGAAACGAGGGCGTCACCCAGCAGGTCAAGCAGGTCGAGGGTGCTCTGGGCTATGTCGAGCTGATCTACGCGCTCTCGAACAATCTTCCCTATGGCCAGATCAAGAATGCCTCGGGTAGCTTCATTACACCGTCATTGGAGACGGTCACTGCCGCCGCCGCCGGAATCAAGCTGCCGAAGGACACCGATTTCCGGGTCTCGATCACCAATGCGCCCGGGGCGGATGCGTACCCCATCGCCTCATTTACCTGGCTGCTGGTGAAGAAGGACAACAAGGATCCGGCCAAGGGCAAGCTCATCAGGGACTTCCTGGCCTGGATGATCACCCCGGAAGCCCAGAAGATGGCAGCGGATCTTCACTATGCACCGCTCCCCGCGCCGGTAGTGACGCTGGTCGAGGCACGGCTACCGACCCTGAAGGCCGGCGGGAAGGTCATCGCAGCTCGGTAGGCGGTCTTGGGTCTAGGGTCCAGGGTCTGAAAATTACGCGTAGACTCTAGACTCTAGACCCTAGACTACTGGAGAGAAGCCATGCCACGCACCGCCCTATATCTCACATCCTTGACGCTGCTCCTCCTGGGATGCGGTGGAGAGCGCCCGCCCAGCTCCGATGGGAGTCGTGCAGGCCCAACCGGGAGCCGTGGACCGGTGCTGACCGGTGCCGGGGCCACCTTCCCCGCTCCGATTTACACCAAGTGGTTCGATGCGTACGCCAAGGAAACCGGGGTGCGCATCAACTACCAATCGATCGGGTCCGGTGGCGGGATCCGCCAGTTCGCCGAGGGCACCGTGGACTTCGGTGCCACCGACGGGCCGATGACCGATGAGCAGATTGCCGCCGCCAAGGGCAACGTACTCCATATCCCAACCGTGCTGGGCGCGGTGAGCGTGACTTACAACCTGCCCGCCGTCGGTCAGACTGAGCTCAACTTCGATGGCGTCCTGCTGGCGGACATCTTCCTCGGCCGGATCACCCGCTGGAACGACACCAGGATCGCCGCCCTCAACCCGGGGGTCGCCTTACCGCGCGAAGACATCATCGTCGTCCACCGGTCCGACGGCTCCGGCACCACGTTCATCTTTACCGATTTCCTGTCCAAACAGTCTCCCGCCTGGAGCCGCCAGGTGGGCCGCGCCACCTCGGTCAACTGGCCGATCGGCTTGGGCGGCAAGGGAAACGAGGGTGTGACCCAGCAGGTCAAGCAATCCCCCGGCAGCATCGGCTACGTCGAGCTGATCTATGCCATGTCCAACGGGCTTCCATCGGCCAAGATGCGTAACGCGGCCGGCGTGCTGGTCCAGCCGACCTTGAAAAGCGTCGCGGCGGCCGCTGCCGGCGCCGAGCTCCCTCCTGATACCGACTTCCGGGTATCGATCACCAACGCCCCGGGCCGGGATTCATATCCGATCGCCTCGTTCACCTGGCTGCTGATTCGGAAGGAAGATTCCGACACCGCACGAGCCCGGACAATTCATGAGTTCGTCGCGTGGATGCTGGAGCCGCCGGCCCAGCGCATGGCCGCCGACCTGCATTACGCCCCGCTGCCGGTTCCATTGATCGAGCTGGTGCGAAAGCGAAGCACCCAGTAGAGCTCCGCCGATCCGCAGCGGACCCGGGCTCCGACGCGGGTGGGCCGGGCCGCGGGGGACGCTTGCGTCCCGTGACGCAGCCGTTACAAATCCGTGACTGTTACCGGGGGTAGGCGCTCTAAGATCCTGCCATGACCGCTTCGACTGAAACGGCTCCCTCGGCCGTTACCGTACCGGCTACGTCCCTCGAGCGAGCCAACCACGGCGACCGGGTCTTCAAGGCGCTGCTGACTCTGGCTGCGCTGGCCGTACCGACCCTGCTCGCATTCCTGGTGTTCGAGCTCTGGGACGGCGCCCGGCTGGCGATCGGCCGCTTCGGGTTCGACTTCGTGACCTCGAGCGTATGGGATCCGGTGGCCGAGCAGTTCGGCGCGCTCCCGCTGATCTTCGGGACTCTGGCGTCGTCGCTGCTGGCCCTCCTGATCGCGGTGCCGCTCTCGCTGGGCGTGGCCATCTACCTCACCGAATTTGCTCCCAAGTCGGTGCGGCAGCCGGTCGCCTTTCTCATCGGCCTTCTCGCAGCAATACCGAGCGTGGTGTACGGCCTGTGGGGCATCTTCGTCCTCGTCCCCCTGCTTCGCACCACTGTCTTCCCGTTCCTCCGCGATTCCCTGGGCTTTCTGCCGTTCTTTCAGGGGCCCATCTACGGCCCATCCATGCTGGCGGCCGGGATCATCCTGGCCATCATGGTGATGCCGTACATCATGTCGGTTGGGCGCGAGGTGCTGCTCGCCGTGCCCAACACCCAGCGGGAGGCCGCGCTGGCCCTCGGGGCAACCCGGTGGGAAGCGGTAACCACGGCGGTTCTCCCGTACGCGCGGTCCGGCATCATCGGGGCGATCATCCTGGGGCTCGGACGGGCGCTGGGCGAGACGATGGCGGTGACCATGCTCATCGGGAACCGGCATGAGATCGCCGCGTCGCTCTTTGCGCCGGGATACACCATGGCCGCCGCCATTGCCAACGAGTTCTCCGAGGCGGTCGGCGACCTGCACCTCTCCGCCCTGGCCTACGTAGCCTTCCTCCTGTTCATGGTAACGGTGATCGTGAACGCCGGCGCGCGGCTGCTGATCTGGCGGGTGGCTCGCGGGTCGGGTGCCGGGAGCAGCGCCCTGTGAGCCGCCGGTCTAGGGCATGAACCGGCGCATCCTCCGCAGGGTGTTCAGCAACCTGATGGTCGGCCTGATGGTTGGGGCGGTCATCGTTGCGCTGCTGCCGCTCTTCTTCATCCTGTTCAATCTGATCCTCAAGGGGGCCGGCAGCCTCTCACTGGACTTTTTCACCAAGATGCCCGCCCCGGCGGGTGAGACCGGGGGCGGCGTGGCCCACGCGCTGGTGGGAACCCTCCTGATCGTGGGAATGGCAAGCCTCATCGGGCTGCCGATTGGAATCGGGGCGGGCATCTACTGCGCCGAGTATCCCAACAACCGGCTCACCTGGCTCACCCGGTTCGTGGCCGACGTCATGAACGGCACGCCGTCGATCGTGGTTGGCGTCTTTGCCTGGGCCTGGATCGTGGCGCAGCAGAAGCACTTCTCGGCGCTGGCGGGAAGCGTCGCGCTGGCACTGCTCATGATCCCGATGGTGCTCCGGACCACCGAGGAGATGATCAAGCTGGTGCCCAACTCGCTGCGGGAGGCGGCACTGGCGCTGGGCTACCCGCGGTGGCGCACCAGCCTTTCGGTTGTCGTCCGGGCCACGCTCCCGGGGATCATGACCGGTGGCCTCCTGGCGGTCGCACGCATCGCCGGCGAGACGGCCCCGCTCCTCTTTACCGCGCTGGGGAGCCAGTACCTGAGCTTCGATCTCGATCAGCCGATGGCCGCGCTGCCGCTGACCGTGTTCACCTACGCCACGGGGCCCTATGAGGAGTGGCACCGCTACGCCTGGGCCGCCGCCCTGGTGCTCATCATGGTGGTGTTCCTGCTGAGCCTGGGTGCCAGGCTCGCCGTCCGGCGGAGATTCACTCTCAATGGCTGAGCCTGCCGTGAGCGTCGCCGACGATACCACTCTTGGCATGGTAGACGGCGCCCTTCAGGAGAGCGCCAAGACCACCCCGCGCATCGTCACGGATAAGCTCACCGCCATGTACGGGAAGTTCACCGCGGTGAAGGGCGTGTCGCTGGCCTTTGCCCCCAACCAGGTTCACGCGCTGATCGGACCGTCGGGCTGCGGCAAGTCCACGTTCCTTCGTACCCTGAACCGGATGCACGAGCTGTCGGACCAGGGCTGGATCACCGGTCGGGTGTTGCTGGATGGCGAGGACATCTATGCCCCGAAGGTGAATGCAATGCAGCTCCGCCGGCGGGTGGGAATGGTGTTTCAGCGGCCGACCCCGTTCCCCACGATGTCGGTGTACGACAACGTCGCTGCCGGATTGCGGGTCAACCGGCGGCTGCCGAAACCCGAGATCGATGGCGTGGTGGAGCGCGCGCTGCGCCAGGCGGCGCTCTGGGATGAGGTGAAGGACCGGCTCGGCGCCAGCGCGATGGCGCTGTCGGGCGGGCAGCAGCAGCGGCTGTGTATTGCCCGCACCATCGCACCCTCGCCCAACGTGATCCTGCTGGATGAGCCGACCGCCTCGCTCGATCCGCAGGGCACTCAGCGCATCGAGGAGCTGCTGTTCGATCTGAAGCGGGACTTTACCATCATCATCGTGACCCACAACATGCAGCAGGCGGCACGGGTGTCGGACACCACCACGTTTTTCTATCTGGGCACCATGGTCGAGACCGGGCGGACCCGGCAGATCTTTACGGCGCCGCGGAACGAGCAGACCGAGGCCTACATCACCGGAAGGTTCGGATGAGCACAATGGTCAGCCCCAAGCCCTACGTCACGGCCCCGAAGGTCACCCTGGCGCCCCGCGCGCCGGTCCAGCCGCTGGGCTCCCGCGGCAGTCCCGCCGTGGATGTGCGCGGGTTCAGCTTCTCTTATGGGCCCCGCCAGGCGCTGAAGAACCTGAACTTTGCCATCGAGCGCAGGGCGGTTACGGCGATCATCGGACCCTCGGGCTGCGGCAAGTCCACGTTTCTGCGGTCCATCAACCGGCTGAACGACCTGATCCCCGGAATCCGGCACCAGGGCGACATTCTGGTCGAGGGCGCGTCGGTGTTCGGGCCCGGGGCCGATCTGGTGGCGTTGAGGCAGCGGGTCGGCATGGTGTTCCAGCGTCCCAACCCGTTTCCCAAGTCGGTGTTCGACAACGTGGCCTACGGGCCGGCAATCAACGCACTGGTGACCAAGCGGGACCTGCCCGATCTGGTCGAGCGCTGCCTCCGCCAGGCCGCCCTGTGGGACGAGGTCAAGGACCGGCTGGAGGAACAGGGCACCGGCCTGTCGGGCGGGCAGCAGCAACGGCTCTGCATCGCCCGCGCGCTGGGTAACCAGCCGGAAGTGCTGCTCATGGACGAGCCCTGTTCCGCGCTCGACCCCATTGCCACCCAGAAAGTGGAAGAGCTGATCTTCGACTTGAAGCAGCACTACACCATCGTGATCGTGACGCACAACATGCAGCAGGCCGCGCGGGTGTCGGACTACACCGGCTTCTTCGACCACGGCGAGCTGATCGAGTTCGACGAGACCGAGCGGCTCTTCACCAAGCCCGCCCACGAGCGGACCGAAGCCTACATCACCGGGAGATTCGGATGAGCCTCGACGTCCACCGCCACTTTCACGATGAGCTGAGCCACGTGAAGGTCCGCCTGCTCACCATGTCCGGGGAAGCGGAGGCGGCCCTGGGCCTGGCCGTCGAAGCCCTGCTGGAGCGTGACAGTGACAAGGCGCAGCGGGTCATCGCCGGCGACCGGGTGATCGACGCAATGGAGGTCGAGATCGAGGAGCAAAGCATCAACCTCCTCGCCTTGCAGCAGCCGATGGCGCGCGACCTCCGGATGCTGACCTCCGCCCTCAAGATCGCCAACGACCTCGAGCGGGTGGGCGATCACGCGGTGAACATCGCGCAGTCGGCTGAGCGTTTGAATCAGACCCGGCCGATCGCGCCGGAGCCCGAGATCATCGACATGGCCCGGCTGGCCCGCGAGATGCTCTCCGATGCGCTCGAGGCGTTCATTCGGGGCGACGCGGCCGCGGGGCGCGAGGTCTGTCTCCGGGATGACAAGGTGGACGCGCTGCACGGCTCGGTGTTCCGGATCCTCCTTACCCACATGATGGAGGACCCGCACACCATCGGCTCCGGGATGGAGCTCTTCCTGGTAAGCCGCAACCTGGAGCGAGTGGCCGACCTTGCCACCAACATCGCCGAAGATGTGGTGTTCCTGGTGGAGGGCCGCTCGATCAAGCACCACTCCGAGGACCGGGGCGAAGCCCGGGAGAGTCCGGCGCGTTCCGGACGGTGAGCGGGCAGCGCGAGCGCCTCGCGGCCATCGATGTCGGATCCAACACCATACTCCTCACCGTAGCCGAGTACGATCCCGAGGCCGGGCTCGTCGTCCTCGACGAAGGGGAGGACCAACCCCGGCTCGGCGCAGGACTCGCGGCCACCGGCCGGCTCAGCGAAGCGGCCATCCTTCGTGCTCTCCGTACCCTGGCGGCCATGCGTGACATCTGCCGGCGTCACGGCGTACGGCGGATCGCCGCGGTGGCCACCGCGGCGGTCAGGGAAGCCGGAAACGGTGCCGAGTTCGTGGAACGGGCCGGGGCGCTGGACATCCCGCTCCGAATCATCTCTCCTCAAACGGAAGCGGCGCTCTCCTACCGCTCCGCCGCCCACCACTTTCCCGGCGGTGGGCGTCAGCTCGTGGGTGATATCGGCGGTGGGAGCCTGGAGCTAATCGGGGCGGTCAGCGGACGGGTCAGGCTTTCTCATTCGCTGCCGCTCGGCGCCGTGCGACTGACCGAGCTCGACCTTCCGCTGGGTCGGCTGCGCGATCACATCCGGGCGGGACTTTCGGGACCGGTTTCGCTGACCGAGTGGTCCGGCTCCGCCGTTATCGGCTCGGGTGGCACCTTCGCAAGCCTGGGCGCTATGGCGCTGATGCGGCGCGGTGCGCCGAGTGGTAGCCCGGTACACGGCACCGTCGTGCCGGCCGAAGAGGTGGAGCGGCTGCTGGGGACACTGGCGGGCCTCTCACCCGAGCAACGGCGCCGGACACCCGGCCTGAGGCCGGAGCGGGCCGACATCATCGTGGCGGGGCTCGCGGTGGTGGCAGAGCTGTTGAAGGCCATGGAGGCGGGCGAAGTTACAGTGAGCGGGTTTGGACTGAGGGACGGCTTGCTGCTGGAGATGGTGGGCTTGGAATAGAGGCGATTGGTCTCTACTCCCCGTACGGAATCCAGATGTTTTTCACCTGGGTGGCCTGCTCCAGGAACTCCTCCCCCGCGGCCTTTCGGGAGTCGGCCCAGTCGCGGGGCTTGCCCAGGTCGGCCCAGGTGCGTTTCATGTTTCCGGTCGAGAGGCGCTCGACCTCAGCCGAGACCTCCGCACTTCCGAAGTACCAGATCCCATCCACGTCGTCATGCGCCGCGAGTACCCGAGCGAGCTCGTCGCTTGGGCCGGTGACGATGTTCACCACGCCGCCCGGCATGTCGGACGTGTCGAGGACCTGGTAGAGGTCGGTCACCGGCAGCGGGGCGCGGGTCGACGGTATTGCGACGACGGTGTTTCCCATCGCCACCGCCGGCAGCACCGTGGAAACGAAGCCCAGCAGCGGCCAGCCATCCGGGCAGACGACGGCCAATACGCCCATGGGTTCCGGCATGGCGAGCGTCACATTGCGGTAGGGCGTGTGGTGCACCAGGCCGTCATACTTGTCGGCCCAGGCCGCGTAGGTATAGATCCGCTCGATGGTGAGTGCAAACTCACGCTCGGCGGCGGCCGAGTCGCCCGACGCCGTGGCAAGCCCGCGGCGGAACTCGTCGGCCCGCGCTGCCAGGTTCTCGGCCAGGTAGTACAGCACCTGCGCCCGGTTATGGGCCGTGGCCCGTGCCCACCCGGCCGCTTTGTGCGCCGCCTCAACCGCGTTCCGCACGTCCTTTCTGTTCCCCTGGCCCACCTCGCCGATCCGCTGGCCGGATGCATCGAACACCGGCAGGCTGTAGCCTGAGTCCGGCCGCACCTGCTTGCCGCCGATGTAGAGTTTCGGGGTGCGGTCGATGGGGGGAAGCGGGGAAGCGGGGAGGCGGGGAAGGTCGCGGTTCTCAGAGGCAGCGGTGTGCTTACCCTTTAGACTACGCCGTTTCTGCGCACCACGCGTGGAGCTTGCTCTGCCGTCGCGCTTCCCTGCTTCCCCGCTTCCCCGCTTCCCCGCCCACTCCACGTACTCCCGCAGCCCCTCCCGTCCGCCCTCGCGGCCGAAGCCGCTTTCGCGATACCCGCCGAAGCCGCTGGCCGCGTCGAAGACATTGGTGCAGTTGACCCAGACCGTCCCCGCCTTCAGCTGTGGCGCGACATCCAGGGCGAGGTTGATGTTCTCGGTCCAGACACTCGCCGCGAGCCCGTATCGGGTGTTGTTGGCAAGCTCGACGGCTTCCACCGGGGTGCGGAAGCTCATGAGCACCACGACCGGTCCGAAAATCTCCACCTGCGCGATGGTCGCGGCCGGTGAGACCTCGGTGAACAGGGTGGGCGGGAAAAACCAGCCCTCCCGCGGGCAGCTCCATGAAGGCTGCCACAGCGTGGCGCCCTCCGCCTCGCCCCGGCGTACCAGCTCCTGAATCTTCTCCAGCTGCACCGGGGCGATGATCGCGCCCATGTCCACGGCCTTGTCGAGCGGATCACCGACCCGGAGCGTCTCCATCCGCTGCTTGAGCTTGGCCACCAGCCGCTCCGCCACGCCCTCCTGCACCAGGATCCGGGACCCCGCGCAACAGACCTGGCCCTGGTTGAACCAGATCGCGTCCACCACCCCCTCGACCACACTGTCGAGATCCGCGTCGGCGAAGACGATGAACGGCGACTTCCCGCCGAGCTCGAGGGAGAGCTTCTTGCCGCTCCCCGCGGTGGCCGCGCGGATGATCCGCCCCACCTCAGTCGAGCCGGTGAAGGCGATCTTATCCACGTCGGGATGATCGACCAGCGCGGCCCCGGCACGGCCGTCCCCGGTGATGACGTTCACCACCCCGGGGGGCAGGCCGATCTCCTCGCAGAGCTCCGCGAACCGAAGCGCCGTCAGCGAGGTGAACTCGGCCGGTTTGAGCACCACGGTGTTCCCCATGGCCAGCGCAGGCGCAATCTTCCAGGCGAGCATCAACAGCGGAAAGTTCCAGGGGATGATCTGACCGATCACGCCGACCGGCACACGGTCGGGCAGCTCCTGCTCCATGAGCTGGGCCCATCCCGCATGGTAGTAGAAATGGCGGGCGACGAGCGGCACATCGATGTCCCTCGACTCCCGGATCGGCTTACCGTTGTCCAGCGACTCGAGGACGGCAAAGAGGCGGCTGTGCTTCAGGATCTGGCGCGCGATCGCGTACAGATAGCGAGCCCGTCCGTGCCCGCCGAGGGCCCACCAGTCGGGCTGGGCCCTACGGGCCGCACGGACCGCCCGATCCACGTCGCCGGCGGTGGCCTGCGCCAGCCGGGCGATTGGCTTGCCGGTCGCTGGGTTCAGGGTCTCGAATTCGTCACCCGTGCCCGGGGTCCAGGTCCCCCCGATGAATAGCCCGAAGCGCCGGCCATGCTCCTCCAGCCAGGCGTTAGCCGGCCCCACCGCCTCGGGGGCGGGACCGTACGCCATCGTCTGGAAGATCTCGGGTACGGATGCCATTCAAGTCTCGTTGAGGGCTGCTTACCCTGTGGGATGCCGGTGGACCGCCGAATACCGTCCGGTGACAAAGTGCTCCAGCTGGCGTTCGATATCCGCAAGCAAGGCGCTGGCGCCGAAGCGAAACAGGTCGGCCCGCAGCCAGCGGTCGCCCAACTCGTCCTTCACCAGCGCCAGCCAGTCGAGTGCCTCCCTGGCGGTGCGGATCCCTCCGGCCGCCTTCAGCCCGATGAGCTGGCCAGTGCGCTCCTGATAGTCGCGGATAGCGCGCGCCATGACCAGCCCGACCGGCAGGGTGGCATTGACGCTCTCCTTGCCGGTGGAGGTCTTGATGAAATCGGCCCCCGCCATCATGCAGACCAGGCTGGCGCGCGCGACGTTGCGCAGGGTACCGAGCTCGCCGGCAGCCAGAATCGTCTTGATATGGGCGTCACCGCACGCCTCTCGCATGGCACGCACCTCGTCGTAGAGTGCGGGCCAGTTCTCGGTGAGCACGTGGCCGCGGGTGATCACGACGTCGATCTCCTCGGCGCCGGCGGCAACCGAGGCCCTGATCTCCGCGATCCGCTGCTCGAAAGGGGAGAGGCCCGCCGGAAATCCGGTTGAGACGGCCGCGACGGGGATCCCGGAGCCCTCGAGGGCATCGAGCGCGGTTGCCACCAGACCGTGGTAAACGCACACCGCGGCCACCTGGATGGGCAGCTGCCCGGCACCCATGGCCTCCAGCAATTCCGCGCGTACCGGCCGGCGCGCCTTGGCGCAAAGCCGGCGGACCCGCCCGGGCGTATCGTCTCCCGCTAGAGTCGTGAGATCCATCAGGGTGACGGCGCGCAGCAGCCACGCCGCCTGCCATTCCTTCTTCACCGTCCGGCGAGTCCGCAGGGTTGCGGCGCGGCGCTCCACGGCACTGCGATTGATGCGGACCTCCTCGACCCAATCGAGCTCCAGAGGCAGCCCGGGGTTCCGGGGTGCTACTGGTACGTCGAGGGGGCCCGCGCGTGAGGGAGAGACAGGGCGGTGTTGAGGGATGTCCGGCATGATTGGGAACATACGCGGGAAGGCGGAACGAGGGAACGAGGGTCCGTCCTACCTCTCCCGGTACCCCAGCCGGTCCGTGGTCCGAGCCAGCGCCCGGTGCTGCGCGACCAGCTCCGGGTCTCGGAAGCCATAAATGAGAAGCGCTCCGGCGATGAATCCGCCGGCGTGAGCCCAGAACGCCACCCCGCCCTCGGATCCGCTGGTGAGGCCGCCCCCGATGAGCTGGATGAGGAACCAATAGCCCAGCATGACGTAGGCCGGCACGACGATGCGGGTGATAAAGATGGCCAGGATGACCAGCATGTGAACTCGCACCCGGGGATAGAGCACGATGTAGGCGCCCATCACCCCGCTGATCGCGCCGGACGCCCCAACCATGGGAATGGCGCTCGAGGGACTCATGAACGTCTGCGCCGCCGCCGCGGCGAGTCCGCACAGCACGTAGAAGGCCAGGAAGCGGAGGTGTCCCATCGAGTCCTCCACATTGTTCCCGAAGATCCAGAGGAACCACATGTTGCCGATGAGATGAAACCAGCCTCCATGGAGAAACATGGAGGTGAGCGGGGTAAACCAGGTCCGCTCGCCACCCAGCTGGCAGGCCGTCTGGGGTCCCATCGGCACCGTGACTCCCTCGGGCAGGAGGCCGAGGAACTCGCCCGGAATGAGTCCCAGCTCGCAAACCGAGCGCGAGAGGCTTGGCTCCGCGCCCATGCCCTGTACCAGCACCCACACTGCCACATTGATCCCGACAAGGATCAGCGTGACGATGGGGGTTTTGAGTGTGGGGTTGTCGTCCCGGTATGGAAACATGGCTCAATATAATTGAGCCTGAAATTGCTACTCGCTCGGAGCTTCGGTGTTGACCAGGTCGGGTTTCCTGACCGCCGGCCGGCGGATCTCCTGCGCAAGCGAGGGCCGGTCCTCCTTGGTAAACGGCGGCAGGGTGACAGGCAGGCCGGTGTCAGCCGACCGGTAGAGCGCGCGAATCACCCGGACATCCGCGAGACCCTCCCATCCGGATGGCTCCGGCGCGGCACCGCTGAGGATGCATTCCGAGAAGCTGATCAGCTCGGGCGCGAACTGGTCTCGTTTGGGGAAGGTCTGTTCGCGAGTCCGGCCGTCGACCGTCAGGCGTCGCGTCAGCTCTTCGGCATACTCATACGCCGGATCCATCACCAGCTCCCCCTTGGTCCCCACCACCCGATAGGTCCCGACGTCGGTACCGTTGAAGCTGCAGGTGAAGGTGGCCAGGCGCTCGCGGCCCGGGAACCGCAGGATGGCAGCGGTCGTCTCCTCGCACTGCTGGAAGCAAGGCTCCCCGTTGTTGGCGCTGAACGCGACTACCTCCATGGGCTCGGCACCGAAGAGATTCCGCACGGCGTTGATGCAGTACACGCCGATGTCGTACAGGGGTCCCCCGCCGAGCTCGCGGGAATTGAGCCGAATGTCGCCCTGCTTGACCTGCATGGTAAACACCGAGTCGAACAGCCTGGGATCTCCCAGACGCCCGCCCTGCACCAGTTCTATCGCCTTGAGGTTCGCTTCCTCGAAGTGAAGCCGGTAGCCCACCATGAGCTTCACCCCGTTCTCCTCGCACGCCTGGATCATGGCCAGGCAATCCTCTTCCGTCACGGCCAGCGGCTTCTCACACAGAACGTGGACGCCGGCCCGGGCCGCCCGCTCGGTGTACTCCCGGTGCAGATGGTTGGGTAGGGTGATGTAGACCGCGTCTACCCCGCTGCTCTGGAGACCCTCCTCGAACTGGTCGTAGGAGAATCGGGCCTTGACCTTATACCGGCGGCCGAGCTTTGCCAGCTTTTCCGGGTCATCGGAGACCAGGGCCGCCAGCTCCGAGTTTTCCGCGTGGGCAAAGGCGGGTAGCACCGCGACCTGAGCGATGTGGCCCAGGCCCACCACCGCATAGCGTACCTTCTTTTTCCCGGCCTGCTTTGCCGCGCGGGGCATAAGGTCCTCTAGCTGTCAGAAAACAGGGGGGCTTTACCGGCAGCAGCCAGGAAAGCCCCGAGATTCCGGCACACGTTGGGCGCCTGCTCCTGCCGTAGCCCTTAGAGTGCCCGTCTCCCTTGTATCAACTGCATCACAGCCAAGATGACCGCGATGACCAGCAGCACGTGGATGAATCCACCGAGGCTGTACGACGTGACGACCCCCAGCAGCCACAGCACCAGGAGTATCACGAAGATCGTCCACAGCATGGCTACCTCCTCACGTTGGGATAAGGCCCAGGCACCCAGGGCTACTCCAGAACCACCAACCGGTACAGCGCTGAACGCCATTTAGCTTATCGCATCTCCGACATTAGCGTCGTGAGCCAAGTCACGACTGATCAAACTCAGCCGTTTAGCCCCAGGGTGCGCCAAAACGGCAGCTTAGGGCGGTACGGCACTTGCTCGTCGAGGGGCCAAACGAAGGCGGGCGGCAGGCGGGCGCCCGCATGGCAGGACGATCTTATTCCGGAGTCGACATGGCTTCCAAAACTATTGGAATCGATTTGGGCACGACCAACTCGGTCGTGGCAGTAATGGAAGGTGGGGATCCCGTCGTCATCCCCAACGCCGAAGGTGGACGTACCACCCCCTCGGTCGTGGCCTTCACCAAGGACGGTGAGCGGCTGGTAGGCCAGGTGGCCAAGCGCCAGGCGGTAACCAATCCCCAGCAGACCATCTTCTCGATCAAGCGGTTCATGGGACGCCGCCTGAGCGAGGTGGCCGAAGAGGCGAAAAAGGTACCCTATAAGGTTGCCGATGGGCCCAACGGAATGGCGGTGGTCGAGATCCAGGGCAAGCGGTACACCCCGCCCGAGATCTCCGCCATGATCCTCCAAAAGATGAAGCAGACGGCGGAGGACTACCTCGGCCATACGGTCGATAAGGCCGTGATCACCGTTCCGGCCTACTTCAACGATGCCCAGCGCCAGGCCACCAAGGACGCCGGGAAGATCGCCGGGCTCGACGTGCAGCGGATCATCAACGAACCGACTGCCGCCGCACTCGCCTACGGCCTGGATAAGAAGAAGGAAGAGAAGATCGCCGTGTTCGACCTCGGCGGCGGCACCTACGACATCTCGGTCCTGGAGTTGGCCGAGGGCGTCTTTGAGGTGAAGAGCACCAACGGAGACACCCACCTTGGCGGCGACGACTTCGACCAGCGCCTGATCAACTGGCTGGTGGCCGAATTCAAGAAGGACCAGGGCATCGACCTCTCCAAGGATCCGATGGCTATCCAGCGCCTGAAAGAGGCGGCGGAGAAGGCCAAGATGGAGCTGTCGAGCACCACCCAGACCGATATCAATCTGCCGTTCATCACCGCAGACCAGTCGGGGCCCAAGCATCTCAACTTGAGCCTTACGCGAGCCAAGTTCGAGCAGCTGGTGGACGACCTCATCCAACGCACCATCCCGCCAATGCAGCAGGCGTTGAAGGATGCGGGGCTCGATCCCAAGCAGATCGACGAGGTCATCCTGGTGGGCGGCCAGACCCGTATGCCCAAGGTACAGGAAATCGTCAAGAACTTCTTCGGGAAAGAGCCCCACAAGGGCGTGAATCCCGACGAGGTCGTGGCTATCGGCGCGGCTATTCAGGGCGGCGTGCTGGCGGGCGAGGTCAAGGATGTGCTGCTGCTCGACGTGAACCCGCTGTCGCTCGGCATCGAGACACTGGGTGGCGTCACCACTGTGCTCATCCCGCGGAACACCACCATTCCGACCAAGAAGTCGGAGACGTTCTCGACGGCTGAGGACAATCAGACCACGGTGGAGATCCACGTGCTCCAGGGCGAGCGCCAGATGGCCCAGGACAACCGCACCATCGGAAAGTTCCAGCTGACCGGCATCCCGCCGGCACAGCGGGGCATGCCGCAGGTCGAGGTCACATTCGACATCGACGCCAACGGCATTCTCCACGTCGGGGCCAAGGATAAGACCACCGGGAAAGAGCAGAAGATCCGGATCGAGGCCTCGAGCGGGCTCAGCGATACCGAGGTAGACCGGATGGTCAAGGCGGCCGAGCAGCACGCGGCCGAAGACAAGACCCGGCGGGACGAGATCGAGGCTCGGAACCAGCTCGATAGCCTGGTCTACCGGGTGGAGAAGGACAGTAAGGAGTGGGCCGACCGCTTGCCCGCCGATGCCAAGGCCCGGCTGGACGCAGCCATGGAGGCCGGCAGACAGGCCCTTCGTAGCGGCGAGACCGACGGCATCCGCCGGGCTCTGGACGAGCTCAATACGGCGTATTCGGCTGCTGGGGCTTCGCTATACCAGGCAGCCGGCGCCGGGCAGCCCAGTGGGGCAGGACCAGCCGATACCGGCGGCGGCCAGCCCCAGCCAGAGGCCCCCAAGGACGACGTGGTCGATGCCGACTATGAGATCGTAGACGAGAAGAAGTGACCTGAGGGTACCTCGGTCACCCCGAGGCGAGATCGCCGAAGGGGTCGGAGCATAGCTTCGACCCCTTCGCTGCGCTCCGGGTGACAACCAGCCGAAACTCAGCATAGTCGGTACCGGTACTATTAAATTGGACGGGTGCAGTATGATCCCCACGCTTTCCCGAAGGACCGCTCGATGTCTTCACGATCGCTAAATTGGCTCAAGTTCGGGGGTTTGGTGGCCCTGGCGTTTGCGCTCGGCTTGCTCTTCGCCGGGCTGCTCGACCTGCCCAACCGCACCGCCGCCCAGGAACAGGGGCGCCCGGCCACGGCCATCGCCAAGGTTCCCCCACCCTCGATTCCTGCCGCGCTGCCCCTCCAGGAGCTCAGCGAGGCCTTCGCGGCGGTGGCGGAGCACGTGAAACCCAGCGTGGTCTACATCCGGTCTCAACGGACGGAAGGTGCGGCCAGGCAACGAGTTCCGCCCGGGATGGAGCGGTTTTTCCCCCGTTTCAAGCAGCGGGACGAAATCGAACAGGGGAGCGGCTCCGGGTTCGTGGTCTCCTCCGATGGCTTCATTCTCACCAACAACCACGTGGTCGAGGGCGCCGAGCAGGTGACGGTTCGGCTGCTCGACCGGCGGGAGTTCAAGGCCAAGGTCATCGGGACCGACCAGAACACGGATGTGGCCGTCCTTAAGATCGACGCCAAGGGCCTGCCTCCGGTGGCGCTGGGAAACAGCGAGGATGCGCGGGTAGGCGAGTGGGTGCTGGCCATCGGCAACCCGTTGGGCGAGGGGCTGACCTTTACCGTCACCTCCGGCATCGTGAGCGCCAAAGGCCGCGCTCTTCAGGGGCTGCCCGGCCGGGGTCAGGGGAGCATCCAGGACTTCATCCAGACCGATGCCGCCATCAATCCGGGCAACTCCGGTGGCCCACTGGTGAGCGTGCGCGGAGAGGTGATCGGCATCAATTCCGCCATTGCCAGCGAGACCGGATTCTATTCCGGCTACGGCTTCGCCATTCCCATCAACCTCGCCCGCACGGTCATGAACCAGCTGGTCGAGACCGGCTCGGTGCATCGCGCCGCGCTCGGCGTATCGATCGACAACGTGACCCTCGAGGACGCTGCCTACGTCGGCCTGCCGGAGATTCGCGGGGTGGTGGTGAAGGACATTCCCAGCGATGACTCGCCGGCCAAGGCGGCAGGCATCCTCCCAGGCGACGTAATCGTCTCGGTTGACAGCAAGCCGGTCGACCGGGTTGGGCAGCTCCAGCAGGTGATCGGCTTCCGTAAGCCGGGAGACGTGGTGAAGGTCGAAGTCGCGCGGAAGGGTGGCGTGCGCAAGACCTACAACGTCAAGCTCCAGGCGCTCAACGACCAGCCTCAGCTGGCCGGGGCGGACGAGGGCGACACGGACCGGGCCGGCGCCCCCAGCGGAGCCACCATGAACCGCCTGGGTATTACCGTCGAGCCGGTAACCCCGGATGTGGCCCAGCAGCTGCAACTGCCGCAGGGAATGCGCGGTCTGGTGGTCACCGACGTTACGCCGGGCGGTCCGGCCTGGGAGACCCTGGTGGACGATCCCCAGCGCAATGGTCCCGACATCATTCTTTCCATCGAAGGCAAGCCGGTAAAGACCGAGGCCGAGCTCAGAAATGCGCTCAAGGCGGAGAAGGCGGGAAGCATCGTTACTCTCGGCGTCTACAACCCACGGACCCAGAGCCGCCGAATCGATCGGATCCGTCTGGGGGAGTAAGCGGGTAGGCGGGTAGGCGGGTAAGCGGATCCGAAGGGACCTGGGACCTGATTCGCAGCTTCAGCCCCTTCGCTGTCGCTTCAGGTGACCTTCGTGGTTTCGCTGCCCCGCTTCCCCGCTTACCCGCTTCCCCGCTAATTTGACACCATGGCCTTGTACGGAATGATCTTCGACATCGACGGTACCCTGGTAGATACCAATCCGGCGCACGTCGAGGCGTGGTGCCGGGCGTTCAAGGATCTGCGCTATGACGTACCGCCCGGTCGGATCAAGATCGAGATCGGCAAAGGCGGGGACCTACTGGTTCCTTCGATCCTGGGCGAGGACGTGGAGCGGCGCCACGGTGAGGCGTTACGGAAGGCCCAGAAAGAAGAGTTTCTGAACATCGCCCGGCGAGAGCGGTTCCGGGTCTTCCCATGTGTTCCGGAGCTGTTTCAAGCCCTGCGCCAGCGGGGAATCCGGACAGCTCTGGCCACCTCGAGTGACAAGAAACACCTTCAGGCCACGTGCGACAGTGCCGGAATCGACCTGCCCAGCCTGGCCGATATCCTGGTCACCAAGGAAGCAGCCGAAGCCAGCAAGCCGGCACCCGACCTGATCATCGTCGCGTGGGAGAAGCTGGCTCTGTCCGCCGCCGAGTGCGCCATGGTGGGCGACACCATCTACGACGGGCAGGCGTGCCGGAGAGCGGGAGTCGTGTTTCTCGGGGTGTCGTCCGGAGGTACCCCCGCCGACCTCCTTCGAGAGGCCGGCGCCTGTGGGGTATGGCGAGACACCGGCCACCTCTATGCCGACCTGGACCCTGCCCTGGAGTTAGCCTCACTCGCCGCCATCGCCAGCCATTAGCCCAAACGCCCTGCATTGAGGAGTCCGGACCGATGACCACCAGTGAAGAAACCGATTGGATGAATCATCCTGCCATCCGGGCGCTGGTGGACCAGGCCAATACCCTGGTGCTGGAAGAGCGAATCACGCTGGTCAAAGGGCTGATTCCCGGGATAGCGAACGCCCTCTCGGAGGACGAGTACGAGCAGTTCGTCACCTTCATTCGGCTCAAGGGCGAGCGGTACCTCGAAGCGAAGTCCCACCCCGGGGAGGGACGGGCCGAGCGGCACACTCCAGGAGAGCGCGAGCTGGAGGGGCGGTAGGCGGTACAGGCGAACGGCCCTCAGTCGCTGGCTTCCCGCCATGGAGACTGGATGAAGAACTGGACTAACTGGGCGATCGTTGCAGGCTACGGACTCGGCTTGGCTGCGTGCCAGGGAGACCCCTCGAAGGCAGGAGCATCGCCGCCGCCGACAGTGAATTCACCGATCGAACGGAAACTGGCCCAGTACACCACGCGTCCGCCTGACAACCGATCTCGATAAGCTGACCGGGAACGAGCGGCAGATGATTCCACTCCTGATCGACGCCGCGCGCCAGATGGATGCCATCTACTGGCGGCAGGCGTACGGTAACCGTGATTCCCTTCTCCGATCGATCCAGGACCCCGGCACCCGACGCTATGCCGAGATCAATTATGGTCCCTGGGACCGGCTCGACGACAACGCTCCGTTCGTCGAGGGGGTCGGGCCCAAGCCCAAGGGTGCCGGGTTCTACCCCCGCGACATGACCAAGGAGGAATTGAGAGGGCGAAGGCCCCTGGAGAGTCAGTACACGCTGGTCCGCCGCGACTCCGCAGGTGCCCTGATCGCCGTGCCCTACCACCAGGCGTTCGCCGAACAGATCCGGCCCGCGGCGGCCAAGCTTCGTGAAGCCGCGTCCCTGGCCGAGGACCCCGGTCTCCGGCGCTACCTGGAGCTCAGAGCTAGGGCGCTGGAAACCGATGATTATCAGCCGAGTGACCTGGCATGGCTGGACATGAAGGACAACACCATCGATGTCGTCATCGGCCCGATCGAGACCTACGAAGACCAGCTCTTCGGGAACAAGGCCGCGCAAGAAGCGTTCGTTCTGGTCAAGGACAAGGAGTGGAGCGGACGATTGGCCCGGTATGCCGCGATGCTCCCGAGTCTGCAGAGCGAGCTGCCGGTACCCGCCGCCTACAAGCGGGAAAGGCCGGGGAGCGACTCCGACCTCAACGCCTACGATGCCGTCTACTACGCGGGTGACGCCAACGCCGGCTCCAAGACCATCGCCATCAACCTCCCCAACGACGAGCAGGTCCAGCTACGGAAAGGAACCCGTCGGCTCCAGCTCAAGAACGCGATGCGGGCAAAGTTCGACCAGATTCTCGTGCCCATCGCGGGCGAGCTGATCGCGGAGGACCAGCGCGGGCATATCAACTTCGACGCCTTCTTCTCCAACGTCATGTTTCACGAGGTGGCGCACGGCCTGGGGATCAAGAACACCATCGGCGGCAAAGGAACCGTGCGCGAGGCGCTAAAGGAGCAGGCCGGAGCTCTCGAGGAGGGGAAGGCCGATATCCTCGGCCTGTACATGATCACCAAGCTCCACCAGCGAGGTGAGCTGAAGGGCCAGAACCTCGACGACAACTACGTGACCTTCCTGGCCAGCATCTTTCGATCCATCCGGTTTGGAGCCTCCAACGCGCACGGTCGGGCCAATGCCGCGCAGCTCTCCTTCTTCGAGGAAAAGGGAGCCTTCGCCCGTGATTCGGCGACCGGCCGCTATCGGGTTGACTTTCCCAGGATGCGGACGGCTGTGGATGCCCTGGCGGGACAGATCCTGCGCTTTCAGGGTGATGGTGACTACGAGGGTGTCAGCCGGTTCATGGCTGAGCGGGGCAAGCTCTCGCCCGTGTTACAGCAGGATCTCGCGCGCCTGGGCGTGAAGGGCATTCCGGTGGACCTCGTCTTTGAACAGGGCGCCGAGGTGTTGCGGTAGTGGAACCAGAGGTGGTGGTCAAAAGTGTCCGGCGGCGCAGAGCGATACCCCCAGACCCGGAGCCCGCGCCACCGGGGACAGCGCGGGCCCGGCTGATCTACGCCGCATTGGTCACGGGCATTGCGGGGCTGATGTTCGATGGCTTCCTGAGCGATCGTCCAAGCAAGCCTCCACTCCCGAGTCTCTCCCAGGCAACCGAGGTCAGGTCCGCAGTGGCGGAGTCGGCCGAGTCGTTGCAGGTGGTGGTGGGCTGGGATCTCACTCTGTCGGCTGCTGCGGGTGCACCGGATTCGGTGCGGGTCAGAGTGATACCCGAACAGGCAGACACTCTGGTCTTGATTCAGCCGGCCAACCAGCTGGCTGATACGGTATACCTGCCCGTGCCGCCGGTGGGACAAGCCATGAGCGGCGTTTCCTGCGTGGCCGCGCAGCACGGGGCCCAGCCAATGGAGGAAGTCTGCGTGCCGTGGAGGTACGTCCGGAGTCGGACCGACCCTCCGTCGTAATCAGGTCAGCTACTGGGATGGGCTCCTGGTGGAGTGAATCCGTGAATGATCCTGGGAGCCCTCCGCCTGCTTCTGTTCCGTGACATCTCGTTGGGTACCCCAGGCTCCAACCAGTTGACCCCGCTCGAAGATCCCCACCAGGTTATTCACGAAGTACTTCGCATTTCCATAGCGATCGATCTCGTGGGATTCCGCGTCCTCGAGCCGGTAACCGCTCTGAATGAACGAACGCAGGTAGGCGACGTTCTCCGGATTCGAGGGCGGGCAAAACACCACCAGCCGGGTGCCGATCACGTCGACCGCGGCCCGGAAACCGTACATCCGGGCGAATGCATCGTTGCACTCGGCTAGAACCGAATACAAGTACAGATGCTCGACCTGATCGTCCTCGGGTAGTGTGATATCAAGGGGCTGCTCGTGGTGGAAGCGCCAGGTGGCCTCGGTGGTGACTTCAATGAAAGGGGGAGCGGCGCGGGAGGTTTCGGATCCGAACGCCGCAGGGCCGGCGGCGTGGCCGGGCCGAAGAAATGGCCCTTCTGAAGGAGATTCCTGACCCGAGGGTGCTGCCGTGAGCTCCGCTCGGGGGCGGGACCGCCGGAACACGGCGCAGACCGCCACCAGCACCGCGCCCGTGAGCAGGACACCGGGGTCTCGGGACACCAGCCCGACCAGAAGCAGCGCCAGGGCACCAGGGCCCAGGCCGCCATACAGCGCGCTGACCGTCACCGCCACCAACAGCGCTGGCCGGGTATCCTCCGGAGTGAATCGCGCCAGGGCCTCCATCAGAAGCGCCGCTAGCGCCACCGAGAGCGCACCCACTGCGTAGGACAGCAGTTTCTCGCGTAGGGGAGAAGGGGAGTGACTTCCGGGGGAGCGGCTAACAGACACGGGGGAATCAGTCCTGGGCGTGTGATCTCAAGCTATGGCGGTTGCGCTGGGGGCACAACCGAGATGCTGGCTGGCCAGAGGACTTGCGACCGGCAATGGTGGCGCTAGCTTCTCGCATTACAGGTGACATCTTTCCAACTCGATCCTGGCCGGAGCAAGGCCACCTGCAATGCCGAACCAGTCGACGCCCTCAGTGGCGCAATCACCGGTATTGTTGATCGACGACGACGAGATGCTTCGCCGGATGCTCGGCCGCGCCCTGGACGAGACCGGCTATCCGGTGCTCCTGGCCGAGAACGGTCTGGAAGCCCTGGAGCTGTTACGGAAGCGTAGCGGCGAGGTTGGTTTGGTCGTCACCGACATCAGTATGCCGGTGATGAACGGGTTCGAGTTCGCGCAGGCCTTCCGGCTACTCTACCCTTCCATCCCTCTTTTGTTCATGACTGGGGCGCTGCCGGCGTTCTCCGAGGGCATCTCCCTGCGCGAAGTCGGCGCTCGCCTCCTGCTGAAGCCCTTTAGCCCCAGCGAGTTCACCGATGTCATCGGCGCCATGCTCGCCGACGGACCCAGTGCCAGACGCACGTTTGCCTGACCTCCAGCACCCGTAGCGCGAACGCTGCCGGTCGACCCCTTCTCCCTCCACCTGATGGCCTAAGACACCCCGCCACCGCGGCTTATACCCGACGACCAACGACGGGATCGGGCAGAAAGGCCAAGCGAGGCGGGGGCACCGTTTTCCTACAGCCCAACGTAGTGTTATCGGACGTTGGAACGTGGGTAATGCGGCCTATCCCCAACGAAGGGTAGGAAGATGAAGAGTCAACCAAAGGCAGCAGGCAAGGCGGCCTCCAAACTAATCAGCGAAAAGATTGCCGAGTTGGGTGACTGGAGAGGCGATACACTAGCAAGGATGCGCGCCCTCATCAGGGAGGCCGACCCTGATGTTGTGGAAGAGTGGAAGTGGATGGGGACCCCGATATGGTCCCACGACGGGGGCATCTGTACGGGAGAGTCGTACAAGTCGGTAGTGAAGCTGACCTTCTTCAAGGGCGCTTCCTTGAAAGATCCTGCCAAGCTCTTCAACTCGAGCCTTGACGGGAACGTAAGGCGCGCCATCGACATTCACGAGGGTGAGGAGATTGACGCGAATGCGTTCAAGGCGCTCATCCGCGCGGCCGTCGCTCTCAATACTTCTGGCGGAAAGAAGTCCACGAAACGCAAGTGAGCATTCTGGGAATCCCACCCCTGAACATGTCCGACATCGGGCAGAACTGTCTACGCGCCTGCCGCCTACTCATTATCTTGCAACGCACGCGAACGTGGCGGAACTGGCAGACGCGCAGGACTTAGGATCCTGTCCCGTAAGGGGTGCGGGTTCAACTCCCGCCGTTCGCACTCGCAGCAACGTCTAGTAGATCCGTTGGCCTACGGCTCAACTCCCGCCGTTCGCACTCCTCAATATTTCCATCGCCGCGTTTCGGCCGTTGATGCCGATCACGCTGCCGCCGGGATACGTCCCCGCCCCGCAGAGGTACACCCCATCCATCGGGGTCCTCGGCCGAAGCCGTTTGTCCCACATGTACTCCGGCAGGCATTCGCCCTGGAAGATGTGGCCGCCGGTAAGGCCGGTCCTCCGTTCGATGTCCGGGGGGCCCATCACCTCCAGGTGGAGCACAGCCTCAGGGATGTTGCTGCTGAAGCGGCCAATCGACGCCAGTGCCACCCGCGCCACCTCCTGCCGGCGGGTATCCCAGTTTCCCCTCCGAAAGGCGTAAGGCACCGGCTGGGCGAAAATGCTCATCGTGTGCCGGCCCTCGGGCGCGACGCTGGGATCGTGCGCGCTCTGAAAGTAGAGCTCGGTCCAGAGGCGGTCCGGCAGCTCACCCTCGAGCGCGGTCTGCTGCTGCTTCCTCCACTCCCCCTTGGTGAGAGGAGTGTTGACCTGGCCCAGATGGTGGGGCTCCCGCAAGCCGGGCCTGGCCTTGAAGTTGGGGAGCTCGGTCAGGGCGACGGTGATCTTTACCGTGCTGCCGGTGATGGGGATTCCCTCCACCTGTGATCGCCAGGCGGGGTCGGCAACGTCGCCAAGCAGGCCCAGGGTCCTCTGGGGATCGGCATTGGACGCCACGATCGGAGCCCGCAGGCGCTCACCGCTCTCCAGCTCGACACCCTCGCCCGGCAGGATCCGGCTGACCGGAACCCCTGCTGCCACGACGGCGCCGGAATCCTGAGCAATGTCGCACAGGATGAACGAGACCAGCCCCATGCCGCCTTTGAGGTAGCCCCACATGCCCGGCATGCCCCCCATCCGGCCCGAGGCGTGATGAAAATGGATGGACGCCGTCCCCGCCCGGTCCGGGCTGGCGTTGGTCCCGATGACTCCCTGCCCCAGCAACGACTCCTGCAAGCGTACATCGTCGAGGTAGCGCTCGACGAACTCCACCATCGACCACTCGAAGAGGAGCGCGATCGCGTCCCGATCTCCGGACAGGCGGCGCTCAATCTCATCTCGGGCGGGCGCCCGGCCGATCCACACGTCGTCCAGACCCTCGGGGCGAAGGGCGTCTCGGATCCGCTTCTTCAGGGCGATCATGGCCCGCCACCCGGCGAGATCGCCCGGCGCGAAGCGGCGGATCTCCTCATCGGCCCGATCATCGTCGCCCCATAACTGCACGCTGCTGCCGTCGTCGAAGGGAACGAACAGACCCGGGGCGGCCGGGTGCCAGTCGAGGCCGCGCTGGACCAGGCCCAGCTCCTCGATCACCAGCGGATGAAGCAGCCCGCAGACGTAGGCGCAGGGCGAAACCCGGTAGCCCGGCCAGGGCTCCTCCAGGGTACAGGCACCACCGACCCGGTCGCGCCGCTCCAGGACCACCACCCGCTGGCCGGCGCGCGCGAGGTAGGCAGCGCAGGCGAGGCCGTTGTGCCCGGCACCGACCACGATCACGTCCCATGGCTCGGCCGCGAGCTCCTTCATTGGCCGGGGGATACCGATCAGGCCCAGCTTCGCGGCGGTCCGACTCACCTGGGAACCTCCACCATCAACAGGGAACGTGACCCGGTCTCTCGGGCTTGCCGAGGGCGGCTGGTAAATCTATGGGGACCTGCGGGCGAGGTCAGCCGGTCAGCAGTTTGTGCACCGCATCACGGAGTGCGGCCACGCTGAAAGGCTTGTAGACGGTGGGGATGTCGTCGGGGACACCCGGATCCACTCTTCGGTGGGAGATGTCGTCGATGTGAAGAATCGGAATGGTCGGGAAATCCTCTCGTACCCGTGCGATCAGCTCGGGCCCGTTGAGGCCGGGCATGTAGCTGTTGGTGACGAGGAGATCGAACCCGACCTCCGCGCCTCGGGCCGCGTCCAGGGCGGCCCGTCCGTCAGCCACGGCGACCACTTCGTAGCCTGCATCGGTGAGGGCACGGTTGATGAGAGCTCGGACCATCGGCTCGTCGTCGACGACAAGGATGCGGGCAGGCATGACCGTTTAAGCGGGTCAGAGTCGAGTAGGTAGAGGTAATGTGTGCCCAGCATAACGTGCAATCTCGTCGCGCGCGAGACCCTTCGCGGTCACCGGCCAGGCGGCCAGGGTGACCAGCATGCGCGGGAATCCGGTATTGGGGGCAAAACAGCCTCTCTTGGTCCAAATTGCGACAGTAACGGCCGAAAACTGTCGCATTTGCGGCATCGCGGGCCGCCATGTCCACCAGTCGGCCCGCTACTTCCTCAGCAACGCAAGCTTCACTGCATCCAGGACGATGTGCAGGTCCTCGAGCTTGTTGATGAGCGGTAGGCCCCGCTGTTCCAGGGGATTGTGCACGCTGGGGTCCTTGGCAGCCCCGGTCAGGAAGACGACTCGATGCTTCAGATGGGGCGCGGAGGACACCAGGGCATCGTAGAAGTCGAGCCCATTGATCTCCGGCATCAGGAAATCGCTGACGACGGCCGCGATATCGGTGTGGGTGGCGATCGCATCGAGTGCGCCCCGCCCGCTTTCGGCCTCCCGGACGGTGAGCCCGCCCTTCTCGAAGATCTTGCGCAGGGCGCGTCGAACGGCGCTTTCATCGTCGACCAGAAGTACCGTCGTCATGGATTGACCGCCCGTGGGGGTCGTAGCAGCAATCTCTTGGCGCAGAATCTTGCGCGGATCCCATCGGTCTGCAACAGGGAAACGGCGGTAGTCGTGTCACCAACCCGGCAAAATTGACCCTGGGGACGACGACAGGGTAGATTCCCCGCACGATGAGCCAGATCACTGTCGAGAAAACCGGCGAGGATTCCGCCTCCAAGTCCCTCCGGGTGACTGTGCCCGTGGACCGGGTCCGCGAGGCCGAGGCACGCGCCCTCAAGTATTACGCAAAGCGCGCGAGACTCCCGGGATTCCGGCCCGGCAAGGCTCCGGACACCGTCGTGCGCAAGCGTTTCGGTGACGCCATCCGCCAGACGGTGCTCGAGGAAGTCATCCGGGAGAGCTGGGAAACCGCCAAGACCAATGAATCACTGAAGCCCATCACCGATCCAGCCATTCGCAATCTGAAGTTCGAGGAAGGAAGCCCGATCGAGTTCGAGCTGCACGTCGAAGTGCGGCCCGAGCTCAAGCTTGAGCGGGTCGGCGGGTTCAGGATCGAGCGGCGCGAGCCGGCCGTGCCTGACAGCGCCGTGGAAGAGCAGCTGGCCCGTCTCCAGGAGCAGAAGGCCGCCTGGATCCCCATCGAAGGCACCAAGCCCTCCGCCGGACAGATGGTCCGGGTGGAAGTGGCCCCGATCGAGAACGGGGTGACGGGAGCTTCCCAGCCGCACGACCTGGTGCTGGGCGACAACCAGACCATCCCCGAGCTGGAGGAGCGGATCATGTCGCTGCTCCCCGGGGAGACCACCGAGACCGAGGTACGGTTCCCCGAGGATCACCCGGATGAGTCGCGGCGAGGCAAGACCCGCCGGCTCCGGGTGGCGCTGCACGAGGTGAAGCGCCAGGAGCTGCCGGCCCTGGACGACGCGCTGGCTCGCGAGGTGGGCGATTTCGAGAGTCTGGACGCCCTCCGCGCGGCGGTGAGGCAGGACCTGGAGCGCGAAGCTTCCCGCGAGGCCGATGCCGGCGTGCGCCGGGACCTGATCGCCCAGCTGGTGGAAGCCAACAATATCGAGGCGCCCCACTCGCTGGTTCACCGGCTGATGCACGGCTACGCCGAGATGTACAAGGTCCCCGAGGATCAGCTGCCCACGTTCGAGCAGCAGTTCCACCAGATCGCGGAGACCCAGGTCAAGCGCGATCTCGCGCTCGATGCCCTGGTCGAAGCCCACGGGCTCCGGGCCACCGAGGCCGAGCTCGATGAGAAGATCAACACCATGGCCGGGGCCCGCGGGGTGCCGGCCGGCCAGATCTACGCCTCGCTGGAGAAGTCCAAGCGGCTGGGCGAGCTGGAACGCGCCATTACCGAGGAGAAGGTCTTCGACTTCCTCCTCAAGCAGTCCACCGTTGAAGAGGTTAAGTCTTGATCATGGCCACTTTGTATCCGCCGTATATCATCGAGCGTTCCAGCCGGGGTGAGCGCACCTACGACATCTTCTCCCGGCTGCTGATGGACCGCATCGTGTTCCTCGGCGCGCCGATCAACGACGATGTCTCCAATATCATCATCGCCCAGCTGCTGTTTCTCGAAGCCGACAACCCGGACAAGGACATCTACCTGTATATCAACTCGCCGGGTGGGGTCGTGTCGGCGGGTATGGCCATCTATGACACCATGCAGCACTTGCGGGCGCCGGTGAACACCATCTGCATGGGCATGGCCGCCTCGATGGGCTCCTTTCTGCTGGCCGCGGGCGCCAAGGGAAAGCGGAGCGCCCTGCCACACTCACGGATCATGATCCATCAGCCGTCGGGCGGCGCCCAGGGTACCGCCTCGGACATCGAGATCCAGGCCCGCGAGATCCTGTACCTCCGCTCGAAGATGAACTCCCTCTACTCGCTGCATACCGGCCAGCCCATCGAGACGATCGAGCGGGATATGGACCGCGACCGCTTCATGAGCGCGGAAGAGGCCAAATCGTACGGGATTATCGACAGCGTGTTCACGCCGCGGAAGGACCTGGTTCCCCATAAGGACGGCAAGGACGGCAGGGAGACTTGACGCTCAAGGGTGGCCGGGGGCACCTTTCCCCGCACCCTTCCACCTCATCACGACCCGGCTCCATGTCCAACGACAAGCACCTCCGCTGCTCCTTCTGCGGAAAATCGAAGGATTCCGTCCGGAAATTCATTTCCGGCCCCTCGGTCTACATCTGCAATGAGTGCATTACACTCTGCAATGAGATCCTGGCGGAGGACGAGGAGCGGGAGGTTGCCGATAGCATTACCCAGGTCCCCACGCCGTCCGAGATCAAGGACGTGCTGGACCAGTACGTTATCGGGCAGGAGCGGGCCAAGCGGACCCTCGCCGTCGCCGTCTACAACCACTACAAGCGGATCAACGCCTCCAGCGGCCGGGAGGGAGATGTCGAGCTGGATAAGTCCAATATCCTGCTGCTGGGTCCGACCGGAGTCGGGAAGACGCTTCTGGCCCAGACTCTCGCGCGCATTCTCGATGTCCCCTTTACCATAGCCGATGCCACCACCCTCACCGAAGCCGGATACGTGGGCGAGGACGTGGAGAACATCCTGGTCCGGCTGCTCCAGGCCGGCGAGTTCAACGTGGCCGAGTGCGAGCGGGGCATCGTCTACATCGACGAGATCGACAAGATCGCCCGCAAGTCCGAAAACCCCAGTATTACCCGGGACGTGTCCGGCGAAGGCGTTCAGCAGGCGCTGCTCAAGATTCTGGAGGGGACTATCGCCTCGGTCCCGCCCCAGGGGGGGCGCAAGCACCCGCAGCAGGAGTACATCCAGATCAACACCAAGGATATTCTCTTCGTCTGCGGGGGTGCGTTCGACGGGCTGGAAAAGATCATCGAGGCCCGCACCGGGCGGCAGCAGATCGGCTTCAGCACCAGCGAGCGCAAGTCCAATCCCCAGCTCAACCAGGGAAACCCCTACGCCGAGGTCGAGCCGGACGACCTGCTGCGCTTCGGACTCATCCCCGAGCTGGTCGGCCGGCTCCCGGTGGTCGTCTCGCTCGAGGCGCTCGACGAGGACGCGCTGGTTCGCATTCTGGTCGAGCCCAAGAACGCTCTCACCAAGCAGTACAAGAAGCTGTTCGAGCTGGAGGACGTCGGCTTGACCTTCGATCCCGAGGCTCTGCGGGCGGTAGCCCAGCGCGCGCTCAAGCGGGGGACCGGAGCCCGGGGGCTTCGCGCCATACTCGAGACCATGATGACCGACATCATGTTCGACCTGCCCAATCGTGAGGACGTACGTGAGATCGTGATCACCAAGGAGGCGATCAGCGAGGGCACCTCCCCGCTCATCGTCACCGAGCGGGCACGGACCAAGCGGGAGGCGTGAGATCAGCGGGTAAGCGGGGACGCGGGGACGCAGGAAAGAAGGACGGCAGGGGCGCACAGGGTGCGCCCTTCGTGCATCCGAGCCCGGACCCCTCCAACCCTTTGCACACCCAGCCCATTCAGTTCGTGGGCTCCTTCCCAGACGCCCAGGTCCGGGTGGAACCCGAGCTACCCGAGATCGCCTTCATCGGGCGGTCCAACGTGGGAAAATCAACCCTGCTGAATGCCCTGGTCGGCCGGCCCGGGCTGGCCCGGGTCAGCGGCTCGCCCGGGAAGACCACCTTGCTCAATTTTTATCGGCTGCCCGGGTTTTATCTGGTAGACCTGCCGGGATACGGCTTTGCCCGCGCCAGCAAGGGCGCCCGAGCCGGCTACCGGAAGCTGGTGACGGGGTATCTGCGGGCCCGACCGAGCCTGGCGGGAATCGTCTGGCTGTTGGACATTCGGCATCAACCCTCGGCCGACGACCTCGACATGCAGGACCTATTGGCTGAAAGCGGCCGGCCGGTACTCACCGTGTTCACCAAGGCCGACAAGATCACCCGTTCCGGCCTGCCGGTCCGGGCGACCGAACTGGCTGAGGCACTGGGCTTGCAGCAGGACCAGATTCAGCTCACCAGTAGCCAATCCAAGCTGGGGATCTCGGAGCTGGCCACCAGTATCGTCGCCGCCGCGGCCGGAGAGGAGTGGTAGCATGCGCACCCTCGCAGGATTGCTCATCCACCTGGCCCTCGTCGCCCCCGCCGCCGCGCAAGCGGGGGAGCAGGTTCGGGTCGTCCCGGTGAGCTACGGCACTCTCAACCAGAACGACCTCGCGCTACGGGTGCGGAACGAGGACGTCGAGATCCGGTTCATTCCGCTCGACCCCCTGGTCACCCGCCTGCTGGCAAACGATGCCTTTCAATCCTTGCGATCGCTGGTGGTGACCAAGCGCCGGGCGATCGATTCGGTGGCGGCCAGAGCCGGCGTCACCGACCCGGGGTTGGCGCTGGTCAGCTTCTTCGGCCTTCGCCCCGACACCCGATTTGATCCGCAGACCCTCACCCTGCTCATCCGGAACCGGGTCTTCCGTCCGCTGGGTGTTATCCCCATCAGCCCGAAGTTCACCTCCCAGCAGCTGGATGCCCGAGAGCAGGCCAGCGCGATCTACCTGTTCGAGGAGGACATTCCGGTCAACGATTCGTTCAGTCTGTCCTACGGCAGCCTGACCTCGGAGGATTGGCAGAGCAAACAGCCCATTCTCGACCGGGAGCGGGCCAGGGTCTCGGCTAGAGCGCGCTCGGAACGAGCGGACACGACCCGGAAGTGAGGGCGCGAATTTAGACTGCGCACCCCGCCTCGATCCCCTTCGCCACCACTGTTCTCGCCTGCTTGCCCCGCCAATTCCTATTGACCTAGTCCCCTTTCGGTTGTACGATGATCGCGTGTAAGGAAAACTACTTGAGAAACATTCTCATCGAGGACCCACTGTGCTTTGGCGTATCGCCCCACTCCTGGCCCTGGTCGGGTTGCCCTCCGTGGCGCTCGCTCAAGGCGACCCATCGCAGCCGACGTCCCGGGATACCGTCCCGATGTCCCTCCCAACCATCGAAGTAACGGGAGTGGCCGGGTCAAGCTACCTCACGCATCAGACCACGACCGCCACCAAAACCGACACCCCCCTCCGCGACGTTCCTCAGTCCGTCACCGTCATTACTAAGAACGTGATCGCCGACCAGCGGATGCAGAGCATGGCGGACGTGACCCGGTACACCCCGGGGGTCACCATGGGGCAAGGAGAAGGCAACCGCGACCAGCCGACAATCCGCGGCAACAACACCACCGCCGGCTTCTTCGTCAATGGAATGCGGGACGATGTCCAATATTTTCGTGATCTCTACAACGTGGAGCGGGTCGAGGCACTGAAGGGGGCCAACGCGCTGATCTTTGGCCGGGGGGTCGGAGGCGGCGTGCTCAACCGGGTGACGAAGAGCGCCGAGTGGACTCCGACCCGCGAGCTGTCGCTGCAGGGAGGTTCCTACGGCAACAAGCGAGGCGCGCTGGATGTGGGCCAGGGGGTGTCGGATGCCATCGCTCTCCGGCTCAATGCCGTGTACGAGAACTCCGATCTCTATCGCAAGGACGTCAACGTCGAACGTTATGGGGTCAATCCCACGGCCACGATTCAGCTTACGGCCCGGACCCAAGTGCTTGCGAGTTACGAGCACTTCAAGGACTCCCGGACTGCCGACCGGGGGATCCCGTCCTTTGCCGGCGTACCCCTATCGGTTGCGACGCCGCGCACGTTCTTTGGCGATCCCTCGCTGAGTCATGCCGATGCGCTGGTCCATATCGGCACCGCCAGCATCGAGCACACCACCGGCGGTCGGGTGACCATCCGCAACCGGAGCATGTTCGCCGATTATGACAAGATGTACCAGAACGTGTTCCCCGGCGCGGTGAACGATGCCGGGAACGAGGTGAGCATTTCGGCCTACAACAACGCTACCGAGCGGCGGAACTTGCTCAATGAGACCGAGATCAGCTATCGCCTGGGAACCGGAGCCATCAGTCAGACCCTGCTCGGCGGTATTGCCGTGGGCCGCCAGATCACGGACAACTTCCGCAATACGGGCTACTTCAACGACACAGCCACCAGCGTTACCGCCCCAGTATCGGATCCCATCATTGCCGTTCCGGTCTCGTTCCGCCAAAGCGCAACCGACGCCAATAACCACTCTAGCGCCACGTCCGTCTCGCTCTACGGACAAAGTCAGATCGTCTTCTCCACTCACTGGCAAGCGATTGTTGGTGCCCGTTATGAGCGGTTTGACGTGGATTTCTACAATCTTCGGACGGGTGAAGCGCTCACCCGAAAGGACCACCTGGTCTCGCCCAGGGCCGCCCTGCTGTACAAGCCGGCCGAGGCCGTCACCCTTTACTCCAGTTACAGTGTGTCGGCCCTGCCCAGCTCGGGCGATCAGTTCTCCTCGCTCAACGTGACCACCGAGACGCTCCAGCCCGAGAAGTTCACGAACTACGAGCTCGGCATCAAATGGGACATCCTCAACCGCCTTTCGGTGGCCGCGGCCGCCTACCGCCTGGACCGAACCAACACGACGGCGCCCGACCCCAGCGATCCCGCGAAGACACTGCAGACCGGCAGCCAGCGCACCAAAGGGTTCGAGCTCAGCGTCACCGGCGCCATAACTCCGGAGTGGCAGATCATCGGCGGCTACGCCAATCAGGACGCCACCATCACCAGCCTGACCGCCGCGGCGTCACCGGGAGCCAAGGTTCCGCTGGTCCCGCGGAATACGGTCTCGCTGTGGAACCGATACCAGCCGACGCCGGCGCTGGGGCTCGGCCTGGGCGTGATCTATCAGGACGACATGTACGCCGCCATCGACGACGCCGTGACCCTGCCGAGTTTTACCCGGTTTGACGCGGCGGCTTACTATGGGGTCAGCCGCTACCTGCGGCTTCAGGTAAATCTCGAGAATCTGTTCGATCGGGAGTACTTCACCACCGCCCACAGCAACAACAACATCACACCCGGCTCCCCGCGGTCCGTGCGGGTGGCCGTCGTCACCGGTTTCTGACGCTCGAGGCTCTTCGTGGCCCGTCCGGCGGCTCCCTCGCCGGGCGGGCCTTCCCTTGCCCTGCCCCGGGGCAACGGAGCTCTGCGGCGAGATCGAGGATTAGTGGGAAAGACTAGTTGAGAATGGTTTTTATCTAGGTCCGTCCACTCTATTCCCATCACTGGTGTCAACCAGCGCGTGCGCGCATCATTCGATGTATCCCGCACTTCCCATCCGAATTGCTCGCGCCGGACGAGGTTTTTCATGGCCATTCTCCCCTTGCGGGCGGTGCGACTGCCCAAAGCCACCGAACAGTTTTACGACGGCTGGCTGGCCGACCTCCAGGCGAAGCTCACCGCCCCGGGTGCCGATTGGTACCGGATCACCCGGGACCTCCTGTTCGAGATCCAAGTCCCGGGGGGTGGGGATTACGACACCCTGCTGCAGAGCCCCACGACGGCCGAAGGCACCCGGGTAGCGCTCCTCTCTC
The DNA here is from genome assembly GCA_963846435.1 of uncultured Gemmatimonadales bacterium. Classification (GTDB taxonomy): domain Bacteria; phylum Gemmatimonadota; class Gemmatimonadetes; order Gemmatimonadales; family GWC2-71-9; genus CAVVWJ01. The sequence continues at coordinate 555,723 of CAWJVX010000003.1, forward strand.
TCGACCCCTGGAACGTCACCCTGGAGCCGGAGTATTACGCCGAGGTGGACGCCGAGCGCTTTGCCCGCGTCAAACCGCTGCTCTGGCTCTGGCAAGGGTTCGATCGTTCGCCACTGGGGCACAACGTGCATCTCGGCATCCGCTTCCGCCGCCTGCTGGCGCAGCACATCTTCGCCCGGGTGGGCCGCAACTTTAAAGCGTTCCAGTACGTCGAATTTTCCTTTGGTTACAACATGGAGGTCGGCGACGACGTCGTCGTCCACCGCAACGTTCTCCTGGACGACCGGGGCGGCATCACGCTGGGCGACCGGGTCAGCATCTCGGACTACGCGAATATCTACAGTCACACTCACAGCATCGTGGATCAGAAGGACGTCACCAACGCGCGCACTGTTCTCGAGGACGACGTGCGCATCACCTATCACGCCACGGTGCTCGCCGGCGTGCGGGTGGGGAAAAATGCGATGGTCGGAGCCAATGCCGTCGCGACCAAGGATGTGCGTCCCTATCACGTGAATGTCGGCATTCCTGCCAAATCGATTCGGATAAAGCCGAACGCGCCGCCCGAAGCCTACGTGACCGAACGGGTGGCCCGGCGCGATAGCCGGGAGTCCTGAGCCTGTCTCGCCGGCCGGTCCGTCCGCCGCTCTCCATGGCCGCGCTGGCCGCGGGAATTCTGCTTGCCTGCCTGCTGGCCGCCGCCGCGATCGCCCACCCGCCGGTTGCGCCCACGCTCGCCCTCGGGGCGGCGGGGGCGCTGATCATGGTCCTTGCCACCTCCCGAAAACCGTGGGAGCTGACCCTGCACGCCGCGGCCGCGGTCCTGCTCGGCATCGTCGCGGGCTGGGCCGAGGACCGAATCTGGTGGCTGGCGGTGGTGGCGGTGGCCGGCGCGGTAGGCACATTCGCCATGTCGGCGATCCGCTCGCGCAGGCGGACGGAGGACGCCCAGGGGAAGTCGGAGCAGCTCGCGGCCCAGGTCGATCGGCGGATCAGTGAGCTCTTCTCGCTACAGGAGCTCAGCTATGTCCTGTCGCAATCGATCCAGCTGGACCGCATCGTGGAAGAAGTCGCCAAGTACGCTGCCCGCTTCCTCAATGCCGATGGCGCGATCGTGGTACTGGCCGAAGGCCAGGAGCTGCGGGTGGTCGCGGCAACGGGAACGCTGGAGCCGCTCCTGGGCGAGGTCAGCCAGGACGCCGACAACCTGGTGCGCCTGGCCATCGGCGGGGACCGCATCGAGGTTGCCGAAGGAGGGGAGACTCCGGCGGTCAGGCTGATCGGCGGCATGCTGGTCCGCTCCGCCGCCGTGGCCCCGCTGCGGGCCCAGGGCATCGCCATTGGTGCCCTCGCGGTAGCCGACCGCCAAGGCGGGCTCCTGAGTGCCGAGGAACGCTGGCTGTTTTCCACCGTGGCGACCAACGCTTCCGTCGTGCTGGCCAACAGCCGTCTCTACGAGATGGTTCGCCGGAGCGAGGCCGAATGGGAGACGGTCTTCAACGCGCTGGCGGAAGGCATCGCCATGGTGGGGCCAACAGGGACGGTCCTCCGCGCCAACCAGGCCCTTGCCCGCCTTGCCGGGCTGCCCGAATCCGAAACAGTGGGGCGCAACTTCGGCGAGATGATCTTCGGCGAGCCCGAAGCGGTGGCGGGCCTCATCCAGGCCGCCTACCGCGGCGAGCGCCCGGTGCCGCTGCTCGTGCGTTCGGACGAGACCCACCGGGTAGTCCGCCTGACGGTCGCCCCCCTGGCCGATGCCGAATGGGGCTCGGTCGTCATCTTGATCGAAGACGTAACCGAACAGCAGCTCCTCGAAGCCCAGATCATTCAGAACGACAAGATGGCCTCCATCGGCCAGCTCGTTTCCGGCGTAGCGCACGAGCTCAACAACCCGCTGACCTCGATCGCAGGGCTGGCCGAGCTGCTGCTGGAGCGACCGCCCCACCCGGAAGTTCCCCGGGAACACTTGCGGGTCATCTACGACCAGGCAGAGCGAGCCGGGCGTATCGTGCGCAACCTGCTGACCTTCGCCCGAAAGGGCGTGCCGGAAAAAACCGCGGTCGACCTCAACGACGTCGTTGCCCGGACCTCCCTGCTCATCATGTACGAGCTCCAGCTTCACGGAATCGAGCTGGAGTCGGACCTGAGCCCGGACGGTACGGTGGTGCTGGGCGACCGCTATGAGCTGCAGCAGGTCTTGCTCAATCTGGTGACCAATGCGGTTCAGGCGGTGAGCGGTCTCGAGGAGGGAAAGCCGCGGCGGATCGTACTCACAACCAGCAGGACCGAGGACGGAAATGCCGTACTCCGGGTTCAGGATACCGGCCCCGGGGTACCGGCGCACCTGGTCCCTTATCTGTTCACGCCTTTCTTCACCACCAAGGCGCCGGGTGAGGGCACCGGTCTCGGCCTGTCACTCAGCTACGGATTGGTGAAGGCCCACGCCGGCGAGCTCGAGTATGAAGCGGCACCTCAGGGCGGAGCAGAGTTCCGCGTCACCCTCCCGCTGTTCGAGTCGGAGAGCAACGAGCCGGTGACCTCGGGAGCGCATGTGGGAAATGGCCGCTCGGCCAGGCGGCGGATTCTGGTCGTGGACGAAGATCCCACCGTGCACCGGTTACTGAGCGCGCTGTTTACTTCGGAAGGCCACGCGGTAGAAGCGGTCCGCACCGGGGAGCAGGGCTTGAGGCTGGCGCGGGAGCGGGACTACGACCTGATCATCGCCGATATCCACGCGGCCAGCGGACCGGCGGAGCTGTTTGCCGACGCGTTGCTCCACGCCTGCCCCGGCGCCGGCAGCCGGCTTGTGGTCGTCTGCTCCGGGGAAGAGCAGCTGCCGGCCACGCTGGCCGAGCACACGGTGCACCGGGTCAGGAAGCCGTTCAACCTGCGGGACCTCCGGACCGTAGCGAACCAAATACTTCAGTAGCCCGCTGCGGTCGCCGGCTTCCAGGGCAGTACACTGATGCGTCCGTGCACCTTGGAGGTGGCGCTCGACGCATCGGCCGTGGCCCAGTAGTTCCCGCCCGCCGCCAGGTCCGGCGCGCTGATGAACCAGCGGGTGGCCCGGAGAAAGATGTTGCCGGTGACATCTGTGGCGTGCCCAATGCCATCCAGGACCAGCCCGTCGCCCACCCCGTCGAATAGGTTGCCTCGCAGTTGCGCTCGGGTGGTTCGCTCCAGAACAATGCCCTGCTCCAGGCGAGCGAGCACGTTGTCGTCGATACGGTAGCGCCGGCTCGGGTCGCCAGCGGTGTCCGGTGCAGCCACCCGGATGCCAACGCCGCCACCGATAAGCACGTTGGCCAGAATAGCATTATCGCTGCCGTGGTCGCTCACGATCCCGGCCGTGCGGGAGCCGATGACGGTGTTGCCGCGCAGAGTGCTCCCGCCCGAGTGATCCAGCCGGAATCCAATGGCGGCGCTATCGGCGCGGTTCTCCAGGAAGCTGTTACTCCACCCGTAGGCTGCGGTAAACCCCACCCGAAGCGCCGACGAGGCATCGTTTCGGTACACCAGGTTGCCGACCGACGGCCGGAGCGAAGGCCGGGCGCCGGCCAGCAGGAAGCCCATGCTCGATGCCGTGAGGTCATTGTCGACAATGGTGTTCGAGTCACTGGCTTCGCGGAGGAGGATTGCGGCGGCCCCACAGTCGGCCGCGGGCACCTGGGACTCGCATCTGCGCGTGGCATTGGCCCGATTGCGGGCGATGATGTTGGCCGCCGAGCGCCACAGATGGATGCCCCATCCCTTGTTCGATGTCACATCGTTGTCGGCCACATAGCTGTCACGCACATCCACCAGGGCGATGCCGTTCTGGGCTCCGCGGGCGGTGACCCCGGTGACGCTCGCGGCGACGGTGCCCTGGAGCAGGATGCCACCGCCATAGTCGGAAAAGACGTCCCGGCGGACGATGTCCAGCCGGTCGGTAGAATCGGGCCGCGCCGGCGTGGAGCGAACCTCGCGGCTGCGGCTCCCAGAGAGATTCATGGCGGTCACCCGGTGAGCTCGGCCACCTTCGAGCCTCACCCCATAGCGATATCCCCGGATGGTCCCGCCGGTGATGGTGACGCCATCCACTCCCCGGCTCACCACCCCCGTGCCCACGTAGCGGCTGGGCACCGAATCGCCGCTCTCGAGCACGACACCGCTGAGATCGATCCGGGTTCCTGATGCAGCGGCGATGATGACGCCGCGCTCGTTACGATCGGGAATCCGGTACCGGCCGGGACAAACCCGGACGTCTCCCTGCACCTGAGTGCCGGCACGGGTGGGCCGGATACAGGGAGCCGCGTGGACCGCGGCGGACAGCGCCAGGGCGGATGCTAAGGCGAAAGCTGCGAGAATCATGGTCGGACCGGATAGCCCCGCTCCCGCAAATAGGCACGCGCGCGGGGCAAGGACGAGTCTTGAAAGTGAAAGATGGTGGCGGCCAGAACACCGTGTGCACCGGCCTCCAGCGCCTCGGCCAGGTGAGCCAGACTCCCCGCCCCACCCGAGGCGATCACCGGTATGCTCACCGCCTGCGAGACCGCCTGGATAAGCGGAAGATCATACCCTGCCCCGGTTCCGTCGCGGTCCATGGACGTGAGCAGGATCTCTCCCGCACCCAGGGTCTCGAGGCGGCGGCACCACTCGACCGCTTCCAGCTCGGTTGCCTCGCGGCCACCGTTGACCACCACGGTGAGCCGGCCCTGAACCCGCTTCACGTCCACCGCGGCCACGATACACTGGCTGCCGAAGCTCTCTGCCAGGCGGGACACGAGGGACGGGTCGCGCACGGCCGCGGTGTTGACCGTGACCTTGTCCGCGCCGGCGCGGAGTGCCGCCCCGGCATCGGCCGCCGATCGGATTCCACCGCCCACGGTGAACGGAATAAAGATGGACTCGGCGACTCTGCTGACCATGTCCAGCGTCGTCTGCCGGTCTTCAGGACTGGCGGAGATGTCGAGAAAGACCAGCTCGTCAGCGCCGTCCGCATCGTATCGGGTGGCCTGTTCGACCGGGTCACCGGCGTCCCGCAGGGACGCGAAATGCACCCCTTTTACCACCCGTCCGCCGGCCACGTCAAGACAGGGAATGATTCGCCGCGCTAACATACCCGGAGCACGTCGTCGATCGCGCCCGCGTGCCCGCCCCCGAACAGGGCGATAATGTCCTCCAGGGCGCGCCGCTCGCGGGGCCACGCAAAGCGAGACTCCGCGGCGGCCGGCGCGAGCCATTCGAAGCGGTCGTGCTCGGATCCGAGGCGCACCACGGCGTCGGGGGCTACAAAGGCCGCGAATACGGGTACCAGGGCCACTTCATCAATCCGGTGCTGATAGAACGACTCCACCCGGCTCAGGTTGTAGAGCCGGAGGGGAGCGAGCCCGGTTTCCTCGGCGAGCTCGCGCGCCGCCGCCTCGGCGGGACGCTCCTCGGCTTCAATGTGCCCGTGCACCGTCTCCCACGAGCCAGGGCAGCGACCCCCGACGGCCCGACGCAGCACCAGGCATTCCAGCGCCGGCTCCGCACCCCGGAGGACGTACACGTCAACCAGGGAGACACGAACCGAGGTCATGGGTTCCACCGGGCAAAGGCCGCCAGCAGCTCGATTCCCGCCTGCTGGGATTTCTCGGGATGGAACTGCGCGCCGATGACGGTGCCCCGGCCCACCAACGTTGGAAAGACGCCGCCGTAGTCTCCGGTCCCGAGCACCGCGTCCTCGGGTAACCCGGTGGGGTAGTAGCTGTGCACGTGGTAGAAGAACTGGGCCGAGTCGCCGAAGGCCGGACCAAGCAGGGCGTGGTCGCGGCCGGATTCGGTGAGGTCCACGCGGGCCCAGCCGACATGCGGAACCGGGAGTCCGGTCGAGAACCGGCGGACCCTCCCCGGGAGCAGGGCCATACCCCGCGCATCGGGTGCCTCCTCGCTCATCTCGAAGAACAGCTGAAGGCCCAGGCAGATACCCATCACCGGGCGACCTGCACCGGCCACCTCCCGAACGGCATCACCCAGTCCGGTGGTCGCCAGGGTTCGCGACGCCTGCCCGAAGTTACCCACCCCCGGAACGAGAACGCGGTCGGCGCGGCGCACCTCGTCCGGGTCGGTAGTCAGACCGGCCTGGTGGCCGCCCGCCCGGAGCGCCCGCACGACGCTCGCGAGATTGTTCACCCCATAGTCGACCACGGCGATCATAGCGTGCCCTTGGTGGACGGGACTCCCGTCACCCGGGGATCCAGCGCCGTCGCGTTATCCAGCGACCGGGCAAACGCCTTGAAGGCGGCCTCGACGATGTGGTGCGGGTTGTCCCCCCGGATCAGATCGAGATGCACCGTCAGGCCAGCGTTCAGCACCAGGGCGCGGAAGAACTCGGGGGTGAGAAAGACATCGTAGTCGCCCAGCATCTGCCACTTGGGGATATCGATGTGATACGACAGATAGGGTCGTCCCGAGACGTCCACCACGCAGCGGACCAGGGCCTCGTCGAGCGGAACCATCGAGTCGGCGTAGCGGCGGATTCCGGCCCGGGAGCCCAGGGCTTCGGCAATCGCCAAACCGAGCACGATGCCGGTATCCTCGACCGTGTGATGGCCGTCCACGTGCAGATCGCCCCGGGCCTCGACGGTCAGGTCGAGAAGGCCGTGGCGAGCCAGCGCCTCCAGCATGTGGTCGAAGAAACCGATCCCGGTTTTTACCCGCGCTTCGCCCTTCCCATCCAGGTTTACCCGGACGTGAAGGTCGGTCTCCTGAGTGGTGCGGGAGAGCTCAGCGACCCGGGGCATGCCGGGCTCCGCACCGCCTCGTTGTGAGCGATCTGGGTTCATCTGGGTTCATCGGCGGACGCTTCTTTTCGAGAACCGGAGAAGATCTGCTCCAGCGCGACCAGGACTGCGTCCATGTCCTCGGACGTCCCGATGGAGATCCGGAGGCATTCGGCCAGCTGCGCGGCATCGGAGACGTCGCGGATCAGGATCCCGTGCTCGTCGCGAAGTCGCCGGAAAAGCTCCTTGGCCGGAAATCTCCGGGAGCGCAGGAGCACGAAGTTTGCCGCCGTCGGGTACACGGTGATGCCGGGAACATCGCGCAGCCGGGCCACGAATCGGTCGCGGACCTGGATGATCTCGCGGGTCCGTGCCGCCAGCACTGGTGCGTGGTCGAGCGCCGTCCGCGCGGCGGCCAGAGTCATCAGGTTCACGTTGTAGGGAAGCTTGCCCTTAGCAATCTCGCGCGCCACCGCCGGGTGAGCCAGCGCCAGCCCAAACCGCAGGCCGGCCAAGCCGAGGGCCTTGGAAAAGGTCCGCAGCACTACCAGCCTCGATGACTGCGCCAGCAGGGGGAGGGCACTGGGGCCGCCGAAATCCTGGTAGGCCTCATCGCAGACCACGAGTGCCTCGGTTCGGGACAGGATACGCTCGACGGCGCCCTCCGGCAGTGCCGAGCCGGTCGGGTTGTTGGGTGAGTTCAGCACAATGACCCGGGCACCTTCACGCTGCGCTGCATCGATCAACCGGTCGACATCGAAGACGAAACTCTCATCGAGCGGCACCGGCACATAGCGTCCACCCAGAACAGTGGTGAGCAACCGGTACAGCGAGAACGTCGGCGCTGGGGCAACCACGCGGTCCCCGGCGCCGAGGACCACCGAGAGCGTTGACTGGATCAGCTCATTGGAGCCGTTGCCGACCAGCACGCCGTCGGCAACCCACCCGTAGTGCTCCGCCAGGCGCGCCAGCAGCTCCGGCGGTGCAAACTCGGGATAGCGTTGCCAGGCCTGAGTCGCCACCCGCTCGAGCACCTGTCGCTTGAGCTCGGCCGGGAAGTCGAAGGGCGACTCGTTCTGGTTTAGCTTGCGCCGTACCGGGAGTGCGGCGAGGGTGTAGCCCGCCTGGGCGCGCACCGCGGGCTTGATCAGCGCCAACCCATCCGACGCGTCCGGGGGCACACCCGCTGGGCTGGTGACTCCTTCGAGGGAAGCGTGCGGGGCTTGGACGACCGGTGGCGGAGTTGGCGGCCGGCTCAAGTGCGATGGCGGCCGAGGACTGCCTCGAGCCGTGCCGTAAGGGAGCGGGCCCGGAATGGCTTGGTGACGAAGTCGTTGGCACCCAACTCGAAGACCCGGACCTCATTGTCCTCGTCACCCTTGGCGGTCAGGACCATGACCGGAATCCCCCGGGTGGCGGGGCGGGAGCGAAGCTGTGCCAGCACCCCATAGCCGTCGAGCCCCGGCAGATTCAGGTCGAGGATGATGACGTCGGGGGCGTGGCGATCCACCTCGTCCAGCGCCTGGATTCCGTCCCGCGCTTCGGCCACGATGTAGCCCTCTCGCTGGAGCAGATCTTTCATCACCCGGCGCAGCTGCTCCTCGTCCTCCACCAACAGGACACAGGCGCCACGGCCCTTGCCCTCACCGACCACCGCATCGGTCCGGGTCGGCTCGTCCAGCAGGTCCATGGAGAACTCGAGCGACACCGGAGGGGCGAAGGACTCGGCCCGGGGGGCGGCGTGCGGAGCCGAGACCCGGCCCGGCCGCGAGGGCTTGGCGCGCGGCGTGGTCTCTGGTGCTGCGGCCGCATCCTCGTGCGGGGGCTCGGTGACCCGCAGCAGCTCCTCGATGGTGGATTCACCCGACAGGACGTGGCGAAGCCCGCTGGCAAAGAGCGATCGCATGCCCCCCGCCCGGGCGGCTTCGGCGATCTTCTCCGCCGCCGCACCTTCACTGATCCGGCGCTCGAGGTCGGGGTTCATCGTCAGGACCTCGACGATACTGAACCTTCCGCGGTACCCGGTCATCGAGCACTCGGTACACCCCACAGCGGCGAAGATAGCCGCCCCTGGTGGAATGAAGCGCTTGAGCCGTTCGCTGACCTCATCGGTCATGCTCACCCGGCAGGCAGGGCAGACCCTGCGCATCAGCCGCTGCGCCACGACCCCACGGAGCGCCGGCGCGATCTTGTACGCCTCCATGCCGATGTCTACCAGCCGGGTGACGGCGTTGGGCGCATCGTTGGTGTGCAGGGTCGAGAGGACGAGGTGGCCGGTGAGCGAAGCCTGGAGGGCTATCTGCGCCGTCTCCTTGTCCCGGATCTCTCCGATCAGCACCACATCGGGGTCCTGACGCAGGATCGAACGCAGCGCCGAGGCGAACGTGAGTCCCGCCTTTTCGTTGACCTGCACCTGCACGATGTTGGCACCCAGCCGGTATTCAACCGGGTCCTCGACCGTGACGATGTTGACGCCCTCACCCTGTACCACCCGGAGGGCAGAGTAGAGGGTAGTCGTCTTACCGGAGCCGGTGGGACCGGTGACCAGGATGATGCCTTCCTTATGGCTCAGGAGCGCTCGGATCGAAGCCTGCTCGTCCCCGGCCATTCCCAGCGAGTCCAGGCTGAGGGAGGTCGCTTTCTGGTTCAGGATCCGGATAACGACCTTCTCGCCCAGCGAGGCCGGAAGGGTCGAGACCCGCAGGTCGATGGCTTCGCCGTTGATCGACACCCGAGCCCGGCCATCCTGCGGCCGGAGCCGGTCGGCAATGTCGAGCCCCGACATGATCTTCACCCGGGAGACCAGGGGGATGCCGGCGCTGCGGGGGATCTTCATGGCCTGCCGCAGCACCCCGTCGATGCGGTAGCGCACCACCACTCCACCCTCGATCGGCTCGACGTGGATGTCGCTGGCGCGGTTAGCGACTCCATCGGCGATCATCATGTCCACCAGCCGCAGAATGGGGCGCTGGCTGGCCTGCTCCGCGCTCGCGACGCTTTCCTCTTCCTCCTTGATCTGCTCCACCTCGAAGTCACCGCCGATGCCTTCGAGCAGCCGGGAGACCACCGTATCCGTCTCCCGGTACAGCTCGTCCAGCTTCTCCCGGATCTTGGAGGGCGAGCCCAGCAGCATGCGCACCTCGCGGCCGGTCGCGAAGGCCAGCATCTTCTCGGCGTCGATGTCGAAGGGATTGGCGGTGGCGACTTCGAGGTAAGAATCGGTCTGCCGTACCGGCACGACATTGAACCGCCGTGCCAGCTGCTCGGGCACGGCAGAGATGAGCTTGACATCGGTCTTGGTCAGGTCGGCCACGGTGAAACGGAATCGGGTGGCAATGGCTGCGAGGATCTGCTCGTCGCTCGCCACCTTCCGTTGCACCAGCAGCTCCCAGAGAGACACGTCCGGGCCGGTTTCCTGCCGCAGTTCGGTTACGTCAACCGGGGGCAGCAGGCTCTCGAGGGAGGGTACCAACCATTCATCGGTGAACTGCATGACGACTCAGTGATCGTGAGGAGCTGACAGGACGGGCAGGCCGAGGAGCCAGGGGAAAGATAAGAAGGTCACAGCAAGCCCCACCAGTCCCGATTGATGTCTACCGTCACTCCCACACCACCGTCCCGGAGCCCGACGCCGGCCTCTACCCGAAGCAGGCGCATGAACCATTCGAGCGCCACGCCCGCCACCGGGCGGACCCCGCCGGTCCCGCTCCAGGGCAACCCGGTCAGCGGCCGCGGGGCGTAGCCAGCCGAGACAAACGGGGCCAGCGTCACCCGCCGGCCGGTGGATGCGAAGGAGCCCAGCTTGAGGGCCGGCGCCGGCACCTCGAACCGCCACTCCAGATGCGCCAAAGCAACGCTCCTGCCGCCGTAGGCGCGAAACGGCTCTCCCACCAGGGTCCCCCGACCTCCGATCGCGAAGCTGCGATGGGCCGGAAGCCGGTCGCTGCCAGCGCCGACATACACCCGCGACAAAAGCGTGCTCCCACCCAGACTCGCGAGCCATCGTCCGGAGGCCGTGGCACGAACGTAGTCGCCGGACCCCTCTCCCAACTCCAGCCCAACCCGGCCCTGCAGGTCCCGGCGAACGGCGATGCCCCCGCTGGCGCGCTCGAGACTGAGCCGGGCCACCCGATGGGTACCGGAACCGAGCGCAGGGTTGGCCCGGTAGGTTCCCGTCGCAGGGGAGGCATCCACCGCCACCGATCGGCTCTCTTCGATCCCCAGGCTCAGCCCCAGCCACGTTCGGCCACCGAGCCGCCGACGCACGCCGAGCTCGACGGCATGCAGCAGGACGTAATCTCCGTAGTCCTCGCCGGCCTCCTGGGACAGCACGGAATTCAGCACCGGTGCGATCACCGGCAGGTCGCTGAAGTCCACCACCCGGCGAGACGCGGCCAGGCTCAGGGCGGTGGCGCCCATGCTCCAACTGGCCCCGAGCGACCCGGTCAGGCGGTGATCCCCCGTTCCATATGCGATGGTGGGGCGGAACTGAACCCGTGTCCGCTTCAGCCCGACGATCCCCCCGAATCCAAGGGTGAGCCCCTGGACCCGGTTGACCCGAACGAGATCGCTGATCGAACCGGCGGCCAGCCGCTTGGATGACAACCCGCCGAGGGCGCGGGAGCCGGCCAATCGCTCGATTTCTGCCCGGAGCGCTTCCATGTCGTGCCGGTTGACCGGTTGGGCCACGTCGGCTATGGCCTGCTCCAGCGGTTCGGCCCAGGTGGAATCGCTCGGCCGCGGCTGGAACAGTCCGCCGATGACGGGGCCCTGAAAGAAGCCGGGCGGGATGTCGAAGTTCAGGTCGTAGTCGCCGATCTCCCAGCGGCCGCGGATGATGCCGCGGGCGGGAAAGTCGAGCCACGACACCCGCCTGCGGATCTCGACCTCCTGGCGGCGCGGCAGCCAGTACCGGTTCTCGTAGAGCGCGCTCTCCAGAACGATGCTGATGTCCTCCAGCTGGCGATCCAGATACGCTGCCGGGGTAAAGCTGAAACGAAACCGGACCAGCTCGGCCGTGGCGACGTCGATGTACAGAATCCCCACCACCAGCGGACGGCGGAAGGAGCGTGGCCGCACCTGCACCTGATAGACGGTCACCTCGCCCGCAGCCGTGCGAATGGCCAGCGAATCGGACAGCGCATAGTCATACGCCGCCAGGCCCTCGGGCGACAGCGGATGGACCGCATCGCGCACCTCGTCGCCCTCGCCGATCCGGATGAGGTTGCCGAAGTTGTTGGTGACGATGCCGAGGTGATCGCGGTGATAGTTGATATCGGTGGGCAGGAAGGTGCCGTCGCGCCAACCCAGAATAACCTGCTTGCTGCGATCGGGGGCCCGCCAATACACTTCCACGTCGAGCTCGTCCGCCTTGACCAGCCGGGGGGGCTCGGTCAATCCCTCTCCAACCTGGGCCAGGAAGAACACGAATCCGTGGGCTCTTGCCCGGTAACTCGTGAGCGTCGAATCAGCCTGGACAGCCAGCCTTCGATCCACCGCTCGATCCACCAGCGCCAGCGTCTCGGGCGAGTTCCAGGTTTGGGCGGTGAGAAGTGAGAAGTGAGAAGTGAGAAGGGCAGCGCTCACGGCCAACACGACCGAAGGTGACGGACTCCTAATATGATGGATACTCTTACGTCTCACTCCGTACCTCGTACTTTGGTGAGTGGCCTTCTCACTTCTCACTTCTCACTCCACTAATGGCCGCAATATCCCGGAGGCCGCTGGGTGGGGCAACCTGGCTTCTCCTCCTTGCCATGGGAGCGGTCCTCGGTTGTGGCGGCCGCCGCCCTCCACCGACGCCGGAAACCCCCGCAGGACCGGTGGCGCCCCGAGTGTTGCCGCTGGCGCGGGTCTTTGTCCTGGAGACCTCAGGCCCACCGCCGCCGGACACGGCAGTGACCTTCACCACCGGCCGCCCTCGCGTGATCGTCCTCCATCATGGCGGCGAGAGCATCACCTTTGCGCGGCTGAGCTTCGAGGCCGGCGCCTTTGGTGACAGCGGGCGCACCGTGGAGGTCGAGGTGCACCCACGGCCAGGTATTTACGGGCTCGACTTTACCACCAGCCTGCCGCTTCGTGGCAGCGCGGCGACCGTGACCTTCGAGTACACCCGCTACTTTTCCGCCCCGGCGCGCGCCCGGCAGGTCCACGGCAGCGATGTCGCGTTCGAGCGGGTGCTCGCCGTGGGACGCCTGCTGCCCGATAAGCAGGTGGAGCTACTCCCCTCGACCCGGCCCGCGGCCGACAATCTCACCGCAGCCCTCCCTGTTCCAGGCAGCTATATCGTGGCCGCCCCCCAGTGACCGCGCGCTTCGACGTCTTCGCCGAGCGAGCCCGCGCCGGAGGGATGGTGCCGGTGATCCGGCAGGTCGTCCTGGACGGCGATACGCCGGTGACCGCGTTCGCCAAGCTGCATCGGGGACCCTACGGCTTCCTCCTGGAGTCGCTCGAAGGCGGGGAGCGCTGGGCCCGCTACACGTTCCTGGCGACGGACCCTCGTGAGGTCTACCGCTATCGCGGCCGTGAATGCTCCCGCTGGACCGGGGAAACCGGGTGGGTCGTGGTCGAGACCGACATGGCCCCCCTGGACCATCTGGGACGGACCATGCGGCGGCATCCCCCGGTGGAAGTCGCCGGCCTTCCCCGCTTCACCGGCGGCGCGGTGGGCTACCTGGGCTACGACATCGTGCGAACCATCGAGGCCCTCCCCGACGGTCCACCGGACGACCGGGACCTTCCGGACGCGATCCTGATGCTCACGGATACGTTGCTCGTGCTGGACAATCTCTTCAATCGCGCCACGGTCATTGCGAACGTGGAGGTGCCGGCGGGGGCGGATACCCCGGATCTGCGCCGACTGTTCGAGGAGGCTGAGGCCAGGATCGAGTGCTGGCTGGAGCGACTGGCGACGCCATCGACCAGCACGCCACTGGAGATCGAGCCGCTTCCAGCGCTGCCGAAACCCTCCGGACCCTATCCCGACCAGCGCTTTCAGGCCGACGTGCGCCGGATCAAGGAGTTCATCCGCGCCGGAGACACCTTCCAGACCGTGCTCTCCCGGCGGCTCGACCTTCCCGCACCCGAGCCGTTTCTCACCTATCGCTACCTCCGAGCACTCAACCCCGCGCCGTATCTCTACTATCTCCATTGCGACGACATCCACATCATTGGCAGCTCGCCCGAAATACTGGTGCGGGTCGAGGAGGCCGAGGTCACGCTTCGCCCTATCGCCGGCACCCGTCCCCGCGGCGCGACCCCGGAGGAGGATGGGGAGCTGGCGGCGGAGCTCGCGACCGATCCCAAGGAGAGAGCCGAGCACATCATGCTGGTGGACCTCGGCCGCAATGACGTGGGGCGGGTGGCGGAGTTCGGATCGGTACGGCTCACGGCTTTCATGGCCATCGAGCGCTACTCGCACGTCATGCACCTGGTGAGCGAGGTGCGTGGACGACTCCGACCCGAACTCGATGCTGTGGCCGCACTGGCGGCCTGCTTTCCGGCGGGGACCGTGTCGGGCGCTCCCAAGGTGCGAGCGATGGAGATCATCGACGAGTTGGAGCCGGTACGTCGCGGCCCCTACGCCGGCGCAGTCGGCTACGTCGGTTGGGGTGCCCGGACCCTGGACACCGCGATTGCCATCCGCACCTGCGTCATAAAGGGAGGCCGGGCCTGGATTCAGGCCGGCGCCGGGATCGTCGCCGATTCTGATCCCGCCACCGAGTGGCAGGAGACCGAGGTCAAGGCTCGGGCGGTGTTGCTGGCGCTGGCGCTGGCGGGGGAGGCGGGTAAGAGGGCAAGCGGGTAGGCGGGTAGGCGGGTAAGAGGGAAAAGCGAGGTGTTCCTTCTGCTCAGCTACTGCCTACCCGCTTCCCCGCTTACCCGCCTACCCGCTTCCCGCACCTTCCCGTCCTTCCCGTCCTTCCCGATATTCCCGGCATGCCCTACCGTCTCGTGAGTTTCTCCGGCGATCAGACCTTCGAGCTGCCCCATGGGCGCAGCCTCGTGGTCGGCCGCGGGGTTACCAGCGACATCGCCATCTACGACCCCACCATCTCGCGCCGGCACGCCGAGCTGATCGTGGAAGCCGATGGGGTCCAGGTCAAGGATCTGGGGAGCTCCAATGGGACCTGCATCAACGGAGCCCGGGTCGCCAGCGGACGGCTCAAAACCAACGACTCCATCACCTTCGGCAAGGTGTTGTTTCAGCTGAAGGATCTGACCACCGGGCCGAACCGCTCCGGTGGGGGGCTTCCCCTGCCGCAGAGCCTTACGCCCGGCGACAGCATCGTTCGCCAGCTCATGGTAAGCGGCGGCGCTCCACCCGGCATCACCAGCCGGGACCGGCCCTCCGGATTTGGACAGCTCCGGGTCGCAGCCGCTACCGCCGAGGAGCGTCAGGCCAAGAAACTCTCGCTCCTGCTGGATATAGCCCAGAAGCTCTCCGGCGAGTTCGACCTCGACAAACTGCTCCGAAATGTGGTGGACATGATGTTCGAGGTGATGAACGTGGACCGGGTGTCCATCGTGCTTCGCAACGAGGCCAGCGGGGAGCTGCTGCCCTCGATGTCGAGGAGCCGGCTGGGCGACACCCAGGTGCAGCAGGTCCCCCGATCGATCGCCGAAAAGGTGGTCCAGGAGCGGGTGGCCGTAGTGTCGGATAACACCGCGGCCGACAGCCGTTTCAAGGGACAGTCGATCGTCATGCAGAGCGTGCGCAGTGCAATGTGCTCGCCTTTGATGGCCGCAGGCGACCGGGTGCTGGGACTGCTCTACGTGGACAGCGTGACCGCGGCGAACTCCTTCAGCGACGAGGACCTCCAGTTCCTGGTCGCGTTCAGCGGTCTGGTGGCCATCGGCATCCGGAACAGCTCCTATGCCGACCAGGTGAAGCGGGAGGCGCTGGTCCGGTCCAACTTCGAGCGCTACTTCGCTCCCAACATCGCCGCCGAGATCGCCCAGCAGGACACGGTCGTGCCTTTGGGCGGCGACCGGCGCCCGATCACCATTCTCTTCAGCGACATCCGCGGGTTCACCTCCATGGCCGAGTCGATGCGGCCCGATGCCATCGCCCAGATCCTGACCGAGTACTTCAGCGAGATGGTGGAAATCATCTTCGAGCACGGCGGCACTCTCGACAAGTTCGTGGGCGACTCGGTCATGGCCCTCTGGGGTGCCCCGATCGCACATCCGGGCGATCCGGACCGGGCGCTCCGGGCCGCGGTAGCGATGCAGCATGCCATCCGCCGTCTCAACGAGCGGTGGGTCAGCGCGGGACGGCCCGAGATCGGGGTGGGGATCGGGATCAATTACGGCGAGGTCTTCGCGGGCAACATCGGCAGCCACCGGCGGCTGGAGTACACCGTCATCGGCGACGCGGTAAACGTGGCCAACCGGCTCTGTTCCGAGGCCGCGCCCGGGGAGATCCTGGTGAGCGAGGCGCTCTGCCAGGTGGTGAAGGAACAGGTGGAGTACGAGTATCTGCCGGAGATGGCGCTACGGGGAAGGACCCGGGCGGTGCAGGTCTATAGAGTGAAAGGGCTCTAATTGGAGCCTGGGAGTCTAGAGTCGAGAGTCTAGCTAGACCTTAGACCTTTGCTTCAACATCTACTTCCCGAAACGGTATTCCCTCCCCGCCTCCCCCAGGAGATGCAGGACCAGGCGGAGTGGCAGACCCATCACGCTGAAGAAGTCTCCCTCGATCCGCTCGATCAGGGCTGCACCGTATCCCTGGATGCCGTAGGCGCCGGCCTTGTCCATCGGCTCGCCGGTGGCGACGTAGGCCTCCAGGAAGGGGTCGTCCAGCCGGCGGAAGGTCACGTTGGTAACATCGGTGGCCTGGTACACGACCTCTTTGGCTACCAGGGCGACCGAGGTGACCACCTGATGGGTGCGCCCCTGGAGTCGCTTCAGCATCCGGAGCGCGTCCGCCGCATCGGTGGGTTTCTCCAGCACGGCGTCACGCACTACTACCGTGGTGTCGGCGCCCAGCACGAGATCTCCGGGCACGCTGAGCGCTTTCTCCCGGGCCAGCCGCTCGACGTAGTCCATCGGGGTCTCGAGCGAGCGCCGGACCTCAGGAATGTTCGAGGGCACCACCCGCAGCGGGATCCCGAGCATCTCCAGCAGCTGACGCCG
Source organism: uncultured Gemmatimonadales bacterium (assembly GCA_963846435.1). Classification (GTDB taxonomy): domain Bacteria; phylum Gemmatimonadota; class Gemmatimonadetes; order Gemmatimonadales; family GWC2-71-9; genus CAVVWJ01. The sequence continues at coordinate 572,603 of CAWJVX010000003.1, forward strand.
GCGAGGGGAGGAGGATGCCAGGGTGAGCGTAGCCGCGGTCATGGGGTTCGGTCCAGAATGAGCGTCACCGGGCCATCGTTGTGGATCTCGACCTGCATGTCGGCACCGAACTCTCCCGCGGCCAAAGTGATCCCCCGCCCGCGCAACGCCTCGAGAAATCGCTGATAGAGCGGGATGGCCACCTCCGGCCGGGCGGCGTCGATGAATGACGGACGCCGGCCCTTGGCCGTGTCGCCATAGAGCGTGAACTGGGAGACGACGAGAAGTGCTCCCCCAACCTCATCCAGGCCGAGGTTCATCTTTCCTTCCGAATCGGTGAACAGCCGCAGCCCCGCCACCTTCTCGGCCATCCAATCTACCTGAGCCGGCGTATCGCCGTGGGTGAACCCGACCAGGAGACAGAGCCCCTGGCCGATTTCGCCCACCACCCGGGCGTCGATGCTTACCGACGCCTTCGAAACCCGCTGCAGTACAACCCTCATCATTTACCTCATCACAAACGCACGACGGTCACGAAGAATAAGATGAGTGACCTATTATTAGCGGTGAACCGTACTCCGTGTCCCTGGTGCTGAAAAAATAAAGTGAATTCGGAGTCTCTAGTTAGATGCCATCAGCTGACATAGCAGCCTCTCCCCAGCGGCCCGACCCCCGCTCGTGGTCGGACACCCAGCTCACCGCCGCGTGGCTGGGCCACGCTACGGTGCTGCTCAACATCCAGGGGAGCCTGCTCTTGACCGACCCGGCATTGGAGCGGCGAATCGGGATCGGGCGCGGGGTCGCCAAGCTGGGGCCTCGACGCCTCATCGAGCCTGCCCTGGGCCCGCACGACCTGCCCCCGCTCGATCTGGTCCTGCTCTCGCACGCCCACATGGACCACACCGATCTGGGGACACTTCGCAGACTGCCTGCCAACACCAGGGTGGTGGTGCAGAGCGGCAACCGGGATCTGGTCCGCCGCTTCGAGCGCGTGGACGAGCTTGCCTGGGGAGAGCATCTCGATGCCGGCGGGGTAAGAATCGAATCCACCGAGGCGGCGCACTGGGGCGCCCGAACCATCACCGATCGCCATCGGGGCTACGGCGGGTACCTCATACAAAAGGGCGGCCGCACGGTGCTGTTCGCGGGAGACACTGCCTACACCGACCGACTCGACAAATACCGCCATCGGGGGCCCATCGACCTGGCCATTCTCCCCATCGGGGCCTACGACCCCTGGATTGCCAACCATGCCTCTCCGGAGCAGGCGTGGGCCATGTTCAAGGCGCTCGGCGCGGAGTACGTGCTTCCGGTTCATCACTCCACCTTCCGCCTCAGCCGGGAGCCGGTAGACGAGCCGATCCGGCGTTTTCTCGCCGCCGCGGGCCCCGAGCGCTGGCGGGTCATGGCTTCCGAGATAGGAGCGACCGCGACGATCCCCCAGGCCGCCGGCTGACCTTGCTTGCCCATCGCCCAAGGAGCAGACCCAGGACGCCTCCCCCCACATGGCCGCGGTTCAAGCGGCGGGCGTTTGGGAGAGTACCCCTTGACTTGCGTGTTATAACAGGTATTATCTTGTCATGGCCAAGACCCTTCAAGCCGAGCTCAAACAGAGCAAGCCTTTCCCCCGCGTCACGGCGGAGGCGCTGCTCAGCGTGCTTCGAACCGCCGCAGTCCTGGAGCATCACCTGACTGAGACGCTGAAGCCGTACGGGATCACCCACACGCAATACAACGTATTGAGGATCTTGCGTGGGGCCGGCGCTCACGGGCTGTGCGGGCGGGAGGTCGGCGAGCGCATGGTCTCCAGGGTGCCGGATGTTTCCCGCCTGCTCGACCGGATGGAGGAAACCGGCCTGATCCATCGCGAACGGGACTCCGGCGATCGGCGGCACGTTACCGCACGGATCACCCGGAAGGGACTCGCGATGCTGGAACAGGTTACCCCGGAGCTCGAGGCCGTCGAGCGCGCCCGCGCCGGACAGATCCCGAACCGCCAGCTTCAGCAGCTGATCGACGTGCTGAGCACCGTGCGGGGGAACTCCTGAGGTTTTTTCGGTGTTATGTAAGTTATAACAGCGATTGTTCAAACGTTCACTTGAGGAGCTCGGCACATGTCATCCCTGACTGACGGCACGACATTGAGTAGCGGCCTGCTGGTCGCGCGCTTGGTCTTCGGCCTCCTGATGGTCGGCCATGGGACCCAGAAGCTGTTCGGCTGGCTTGGCGGCTATGGGCTGGCCGGCACCGGCGGCTTCTTCGAGACCCTCGGGTTCCGCCCGGGCCGAGCCTTCGCCGCTGCGGCCTCGCTCACCGAGATCACCGGTGGCCTGCTGCTGGCGCTCGGCTTCCTGGGTCCGGTGGGCCCGGCCCTGATCATCTCTGTCATGATCGTCGCCACGGTCACCGTCCATTGGAAAAACGGCCTCTTCGCCTCCACCAACGGCATCGAGGTCCCCCTGCTGTACGCGACCGGCGCAGTTGCCCTGGCTCTCACCGGTCCGGGCCTCTTTTCCGCCGACGCCCTCCTGGGGTTGGAGTCTCTGTGGATCCCGGAGGTGAAGGGGGCAGCGCTGGCCGTCGGCATCGTGGGTGGCCTGGTCAATCTCGGGTTGCGCCGCGGGGTGCCGCAGAGCGCCACGGCCTGAGGTCATTCGCGCAGGACGGCACAAAGCCCCGATCGAAGTGACCGGGGCTTTGTGCGGGTAGCCAAGTACGATGGGATGTGGCGGCGTTATCAGTTCGCCGGCTACTCCACCGTCACCGACTTGGCCAGGTTCCGCGGTTGGTCGACATTGCAACCTCGACTCACCGCGACGTAATACGACAGCAGCTGAAGCGGGATGCTGGTGAGAATGGGCGTCAGCAGATCCAGCGTCTCCGGAATGGTAAAGGTGGCGTCGGCCAGCCGCCCGATCTCGGTGTCACCCTCATTGATGAGTGCAATAACCTTGCCGCCGCGCGCCTTCACCTCTTCGATGTTGGACACGATCTTGGAATGGACCGCGTCCCGTGGTGCAATGAAGACCACCGGCATGTTCTCGTCGATCAGGGCGATCGGCCCATGCTTCATTTCCGCCGCGGGGTATCCCTCGGCGTGGATATAGGAAATTTCCTTGAGCTTCAGGGCTCCCTCGAGCGCCACCGGGAAGTTCACCCCACGCCCCAAGTACAGGGCATTACGCGTGGTTCGGAGAAACCGGTCGGCCAGCTGCTCGATCTCGCTGGAGCGCTCCAGGATCTGCGCTACCTGGTCCGGCAGCTTCTGGAGAGCCTGGATGAACTGCCTGCCCTGAAGAATGCTCAGATTCCGGAGCCGGGCGATCCGGAGGGAGATGAGGGCGAGGGCGGCCACCTGGCTGGTGAAGGCCTTGGTGCTGGCTACGCCGACTTCGGGGCCGGCGTGCAGGTAGATGCCGCCATCCACCTCCCGCGCGATGGTTGACCCGACCCCGTTGACCAGCCCGATGGTGCGGGCGCCGCGGCGCTTGGCCTCGCGAATGGCGGCCAGGGTATCGGCGGTCTCGCCGGACTGGGAGATCCCGATGACCAGAGTGCGCGGGTCCACGACCGGGTTCCGGTAGCGGAATTCGGAAGCGTACTCGACCTCGACCGGCAGCCGCGCCATCTCCTCCAGCATGTATTCGCCGATGATGCCTGAATGCCAGGACGTGCCGCAGGCCGTGATGATGACCCGCTCGAACTGTTTGAGCTCCTCATCGGTGAGGTTCAGGCCGGTCACCCGCGCCGTGCCTTCGTCCTCGAGCAGGTGTCCGCGGAGCGTGTTCCGCAGGCTCTCCGGCTGCTCGCAGATCTCCTTCAGCATGAAGTGGGCGTACCCGCCCCGCTCGACCTGGGCCAGGTCCCAGTCGATCTGGTTGACCTCTTTGCTGATCCGGGCGATCTCCAGATTGCGAACCCGGTAGCCGTCACGGGTCAGCACCGCCATCTCGCCATCGTCGAGATAGACCACCGAGCGGGTGTACTGAAGCAGCGGCGAGGCGTCCGAGGCCACGAACCACTCGTTCTCTCCGATGCCCACCAGGAGTGGCGAGCCCTTGCGCGCCGCCACCAGGACACCGGGCTCCTCCGAGGAGATGAACACGAGACCGTAGGCGCCGTCCACGTCCTTGAGCGCGGTGGCCACGGCCTCCTCCAGGTTGCCCTGATACAGCTCGCCAACGAGGTGGGCGAGCACCTCGGTGTCGGTCTCCGACTTGAAGGTGTGGCCCCGCTGCTGCAGGGCTTTCCGGAGCACACCCGAATTCTCGATGATCCCGTTGTGGATGACGGCGATACGACCGGACTGGTCGGTGTGGGGGTGGGCGTTGGTCGTGGTCGGCGCGCCGTGAGTGGCCCAGCGGGTGTGGCCGATGCCGATGGTACCCTGCGGCATCATCTCCTTCATCTCGTTCTCGAGCACCGAGAGCTTGCCGGCGGCCTTCATGATCTTCAACCCGCGGCCATTGACCACGGCGATGCCCGCGGAGTCGTATCCCCGGTACTCCAGCCTACGCAGCCCCTCGAGAAGCAGGCCCGCGGCCTGCCGCGGTCCGATGTAGCCGACGATGCCGCACATCTTCTTCCCTCAGTACAGGAGTTCTCGGCCGGTCGCCACCAACGCCTCGGCGTCGACCGTCGTGGGTGCCTCAGCGATCAGCCGCACGATCGGCTCGGTTCCCGAAGGGCGGACATGCAGCCAGCGGTCCCGCCATGAAAGCCGGAGGCCGTCCCGCTCATCTGCCGTTGCGTCTGGAAAACGATGCCGAAGTCTGTCATACAGCGGGCGCAGCTCTGGTCCGCGGGGTCCCTTGGCTTTTACGATGGCGTACCGGGGAGCGGCTGCCACGAGTCGGGATAGCGTTACCCCAGTCGTCGCAAGGAGATGCAAGATCAAGGCCACCCCCAGGGGGGCATCTCTTCCGATGTGAAGCTCAGGCAGCATCACTCCCCCGTTTCCCTCTCCGCCGATCAGCGCGCCCTCATCCCGTATGGCCCGGGCCACGTTCGCTTCCCCCACCGGAGCCCGGATGAAGCGGGCCCCCCGCGACCGGGCCGCGTCCTCGACCACCAGGCTGGTAGAAAGATTAACCACAACGGTCGGCACTGTTGCCGCAGTGGTGCGTCCATCCAACACTGCCGCCACCGCGAAGGCCAGGGTGTAGTCCTCCCCGATCGGCTGCCCGGTCTCGTCCACCAGGGCCAGCCGGTCCACGTCAGGATCGATGGCAAGGCCCACCGCCGACCCGGTCTCCTGTACCAGCCGGCTCAGGTCGCCCAGGTTTTCGGGCACGGGCTCCGGTGGCCGGGGAAACAGGCCATCGGTCTCCAGGTTGATCCCGTGTATCTCGCAGCCGAGCCGATCGAGCAGCGGCACGATGGCGGTTGCCCCCGCCCCGCGAACACAGTCCAGAGCCACCTTGAAGCGCTGCTTCTGGATTCTCGGGACATCGATGACGCGAAGTGCCAAGATCGCGTCGAGGTGCCGCTCGATGGCCAGTGGGTCCTCCCGCACCTGACCGACATCCGCCCACCCGGCTCGTGGCGGTCCCCGGTCGGCCAGCTCCCGCACCAGATGCCCGGCCTCCGCGTCGAGAAAGATTCCGTCCGGTCCCACGAACTTGAGCGCATTCCACTCGATGGGATTGTGGCTCGCTGTCAGAATGAGCCCCGCGCCGGCACGGTGGTGCTCGACCGCCAGCTGCACCGTGGGTGTGGGCACGATCCCGAGATCGATGACGTCTACCCCTACCGACATGAGGCCCGCCGCCGCCGCGCGCGCGAACATCGGACCGCTGGTGCGAGCATCACGGCCCAGGACCACGGCGGGACGGGCCGGCGGGCGAACGGCTGGCGCGGAGCGCGACCATGCGCCCAACGCAGCGGCGTAGCGCGCCACCAGCTCGGGGGTAAGATCGGTTCCCACATGACCGCGGATCCCCGAGACGCTGATCATCAGGGTATCAGACACGGGAGGCGGCTTCGGGCTCAGGTGGTGATGGGGAGCGCGGATCCATCGCCGTAGGCGCCAACGAACGCTGCGACCACCGCAGGATCGAAGTGGACGCCGGCACAGCGGCGCAGCTCCTGGATGGCGTCGGCTGTCGTACGGGGCTTGCGATAGGCGCGGTTCGTGGTCATGGCATCGAAGGCGTCCACCACCGCCACGATGCGGGCTTCCAGAGGAATCTGGTCGCCCCGGAGCGAATCGGGGAACCCACTGCCGTCCATCCGCTCGTGGTGCGATCGGGCAACCCGCAGCACGATAGGCGAAGAGGCAAAGAAGGGAGCCAGAATCCTCTCGCCCAGGGTGGAGTGTGCCTTGACGTGCTGGAACTCGTCCGGCGACAGGGGCCCCGGTTTGTTCAAGATTTCTTCCCGGGTCCCGATCTTGCCGATGTCGTGCAGCTCACCGCCGAGGCGGATGTCTTCCAGGGCGTCATCGGTAAAGCCAAGCGGAATGGCGGTTCTCAGGGCGTACCGGCTCACCCGGCTCGAGTGACCGCTGGTGTACGAGTCCTTGGCCTCCAGCGCGTGCACCAGCATCTGCACGCCATTGATGAGCGAGGACCGGTTCTTTCGGTCCAGGTCCCGCACGCGCAGCTCCAGACTCTGCTGATAGAACCGGTTCTCGAGCACCAGGCGACGCTTGTCCATCGCCTTATCCAGCCGGGCTCGGACCTCGTCGAGCAGCACCGGTTTCGAGATGTAGTCCATGGCTCCCAGCTTGAGACACTCGACGGCCGTGTTCACCTCCGCCATGCCGGTGAGCATGATGACGGCCATGTCGGGGTAGCGGAGCAGCGCCTCCCGGAGAAAGGTGACCCCATCCATTTCGGGCATGTAGATGTCCGAGATACAGATCGGCACCTCGCCCACCCGCCTCAACAGGGCCAGGGCGTCCGTTCCGGAGGAGGCCTCCAGGGGGGACAACCCGTGCGTCGCGGTGACGCGCATGAGCACTTGCCGCACCTGGGGGTCATCGTCAACGATGAGGCAGCGTGCGGTGGTGCCGTCGTCCTGGATCGAAGTCACGGTGCGAAACTAACCGGACAGCGAGCGAATCTTCAACCGGTGGCTTGCCGCGTCCGGCTCCGGACCATTACGCTTCTGCCACCCTCTCCCCGCAGACACCGATGACACGGATTCTACCGCAGGACCACGATCACAGCTTCGCCACCCGCTCGGTGCACGCGGGGCAGATCGTGGAGCCGCTGGCCGGCGCGGTCATGACGCCGATCTACCAGACCTCCACCTACGTTCAGAGTGGTCTCGGGAAGCACCGGGGATACGAGTACGGACGGACTCAGAACCCCACCCGCGAGGCCCTGGAGCGGAACGTGGCCAGCCTGGAGGGCGCCGCCCATGGGTTTGCGTTCGGCTCGGGCCTGGCCGCCCTGGACGCGGTGCTCAAACTGTTCAAGTCCGGAGATCACATCGTCTGCGGCGAGAACGTCTATGGCGGCAGCCACCGGCTGATGGAGCGGATCTACGGCAACCTGGGAATCCGGGTCAGCTTCGTGGATATGCGGGACATCGGCAACATCGAGCAGGCGCTGACCCCGGCCACCCGCATGATCTATTGCGAGACCCCGACCAATCCGATGATGAACCTGACGGATCTGGCCGCGCTCGGCGATCTCAGCCAGGCACACGGGTACCTGTACGTGGTGGATAACACCTTTGCCACCCCCTATTTCCAGCGGCCGCTCGAGCACGGAGCCGACATCGTGCTCCACTCGACCACCAAGTACCTGAATGGCCACAGCGACATGGTGGGCGGTCTCCTGGTCACCTCGCGCGACGATCTGGCCGAGCGCCTGGGGTTCATCCAGAACGCGGCCGGCGCAGTACCGGGCCCGATGGACTGCTGGCTGGCACTCCGAGGGATCAAGACCCTTCCGCTGCGCATGCGGCAGCATGATGCCAGCGGTCGCCGGATTGCCGAGTGGCTCACCCATCAGCCGGTCGTCACCAAGGTCTACTATCCCGGCTTGCCGTCTCACCCGCAGCATGAGCTGGCCTGCCGGCAGATGAGCGGGTTCGGTGGCATGATCTCGCTGGATCTCGGCGACCCGGAGCGGGCCCGCCGCTTCGTGGAAAAGACCCGGATCTTCGCCCTCGCCGAATCGCTCGGTGGCGTCGAGAGCCTGATCGGACACCCGGCTTCGATGACCCACGCCTCGGTTCCGCCGGCCATGCGGAAAGCCATGGGCCTGACCGAGAGCCTGATTCGATTGAGCTGCGGCGTGGAGGACACCGACGATCTGATGGCAGACCTGGATCGAGCATTCATGGAAAGTGAGAAGTGAGAGATGAGTGGCAGCCATGTCCCACTTTGAAACTGTCATCCGGCTGACCCGTATGGTCCCGCACCTCCAACTGCCGAGCCTGCGATGACCACGCTTCCAGCCCCCCGCCCGCGAAAGACCTTCCCCGAGATCGGGGCAGTCAGCTGGGAACACCCCGCCGACCGCGCCGCTCTGCAGGCGTTGCGGGCGGTTCCCGGGGTGGACGACGTGATCCGCAAGGTCCTGGCGATGCTCGGCGGCGAGCGGGGCATTCGTCTCCTGTTTCAGGGGAACTCGGTGCGAGTCGGGCCCACCCAGTTCCCCCGGCTCTGGCAGCTGCACACCGAGGTCGTGACCACGTTCGACTGGCCGACCATACCCGAGCTGTACGTCTCCCAGACGCCGTTCTTCAACGCGGGGGCATACGGGATCGATGCCCCGTTCATCGTCGTACACTCCGCCGCCATCGAGCTGCTCGACGAGGACGAGCTCCGGGTGCTCCTGGCGCACGAGCTGGGGCATGTGATCAGCGGTCACGCGCTCTATCACACGATCGCGGCAATCCTCGCCATGATGAGCCTGGGCGCGCTTCCGATGCTGGCCGGACTCGCGGTGCTTCCCATCCGGCTGGCTTTTCTGGAGTGGTCCCGGAAATCCGAGCTTTCGGCCGACCGCGCCGGGCTGCTTGGCGGGCAGGATATCGTGGCCGCGCAGCGGATGGATATGAAGATGGCGGGCGGCGGTCGGGGCTCCGGGTTTGTCGGCCAGCTGGACGTCGATGCCTTCATGCAGCAGGCCCACGAATACGCGACCAGCAGCGAGGGCCTCGATGTCGTCTACAAGCTCCTCAGCACCCTGGCCCTGACCCATCCGATGCACACCGTTCGGGCAGCGGAGTTGCAGCGCTGGCTGACCAGCGGGGAGTACGATCGCATCCTGCGCGGGGAGTACACCCGTCGTGGGCCCGAGGCCGGGAAGCGCCCGCTCCGCGAGGATATGGCCGCGGCCGGGGCCTACTACGCCGGCGAGGCACGGGAGCTGGCCACCCAGGTAGCCGATGCCGCCAGGCGCGCCGCGGATCGGGCCCGCGAGGCGTTCCGGAACGCACAAAAGCCGTGAGGTTGCTCGTGGTCGGCGGCGGCGGGCGGGAGCACGCCCTCTGCTGGACGCTCCACCGCGAGAACCCAGAGGCCCAGATCTATTGCGCGCCAGGCAACCCCGGCACCGCCGATCTTGCCAGCAACCTCTCGATTCCCGCCGACGATCTGGACCGGTTGGCCGACGCGGCCGACATGCAGGGCATCGACCTCACCGTCATCGGGCCCGAGGCGCCGCTGGCGCGGGGTCTGGCAGATCGGTTGCGGGCGGAGGGACGTCTCGTCTTCGGCCCCAGCGCCGCGGCCGCCCAGCTGGAGGCCTCCAAGGCGTTCGCCAAGGAAGTCATGTTCGCCGCCGGCGTTCCCACCGCGGCGAGCCAGAGCTTCACCGACCTGGCCGCGGCCCTGGCCTATGTCGATCGCCACCCGGAGCCGGTAGTGGTCAAGGCGTCCGGCCTTGCCGGCGGGAAGGGAGCTGTGGTCTGCACCACGCGAGCCGAGGCCCGGAAAGTGGTTCGTGCCATGCTGGAGGCCGACCAGTTCGGGCCGGCCGGCCGGACCGTCGTGATCGAGGCGTTCCTGGAAGGCGAAGAGATCTCGGTTCTGGCGCTCACCAACGGGCGCGAGGTAGAGCTCCTGCCGGTGGCGCAGGATCACAAGCGGCTGCTCGAGGGAGACCAGGGCCCCAATACCGGTGGCATGGGTGCCTATAGTCCCGTGGCACTGGCCACTCCCGCCCTGCTGGAGCGGATCCAGCGCGAGGTGTTGTCTCCTACGCTGGAGCAGATGCAGCGCCAGGGAACCCCGTTCTCCGGGGTGCTCTACGCCGGACTGATGATCGATCGGCGTGGCACCCCATCGGTAGTGGAGTTCAACTGCCGCCTGGGCGACCCTGAAGCCCAGGTGGTGCTTCCGCTGGTGTCCAGCGGGCTCACCGACGCACTCCTGAGAGTAGCGGAGGGCAAGGCCCCCTCGGCGCTGAAGCTCAGTCGCCAAGCTGGTGTTACGACGGTACTCGCCTCGCGGGGATACCCGGATACCCCCGAGACGGGCGCCGCCATCGTGCTTCCCGAGAGGCAGGAGGGGGTAACGGTGTTTCAGGCCGGAACTACTCGAGGCCAGGACGGGGTTCTACGAGCCAAGGGCGGAAGAGTGTTGACGGTGACTGCCGTGGCAGCGAGCTTCACGGAGGCGCAACGACTCAGCCGGGAATTCTCAGAGGCCATTCAGTTCGAGGGCAAGGTCTTTCGGCGCGACATCGGCTGGCGGGAAGCGGCCAGGTGCGCCGAGCGAAGTCCGGCAACGATGCGCTGAGGGAATCACATCAGGAGGGCTCATGTCTCGCGCTCACGTCTTGCTCAGCATGCTTGCAACCGCCCTGGTCGCTGCCTGCGGCGGCGGCGATGATACCGGTCTGATGCAGCCGGGCACCCGGCCGCCGAACAGCGTCAGCATCGTCGCCCTGGCCGAGACCAAGGGTTCCACCGCCTTTAATCCCAATCCGCTCAGCGTTCCGGTCAACGCCACGGTGCACTGGTACAACGACGACGACGTGGCGGCGGGAGGGCAGTACGGTGGCAGTAACGGCACGATCCACTCCATCGTCGCCGATGACCTTTCCTTCATTTCAGGAAACATCATCCCGGGCCGCACCTTCGAGCACCCGTTCGCCACAGCCGGGACCTATCCCTATCATTGCAGTATCCACCCCACCATGAGAGGAACGATCACGGTCACGCCCTGACGGCCGCCGATGCCAGAACTTCCCGAAGTCGAAACCATCGTTCGCGATATCCGCTCATCGCTCGTCGGCCGCCGCATTGGCCGGGTCACGCTCAGCCACGATGACGTTCTTCGTGGCGTCACTCGCCGCCGGCTGGTCCACCGCCTCAAGGGCGCGACGATCAAAGGGGTGACTCGCCGGGCCAAGCACGCCGTGCTCGAGCTCGACAACGCCCGTCTGATCATCCAGCCGGGCATGACCGGCTCGCTGATGGTCCATCGAAGGGCCCTCAAGCCGAGCGAGGCAACCTACGCGGTGCTGCGGGCCGAGCTCGGTGGGGGGCGGGAGCTGGTGTATCGCGACGTGCGCAGGCTGGGAACCCTGCTGCTCCTGAATGAGCGGGAGTGGGCAAGGTACACGGCCGCCATCGGCCCCGAGCCGCTGGATGACGACTTCTCGGTCGAGCGCTTTGCTGCCGCCTTGCGGGGAAGCCGGCAGGCCATCAAGAAAGTGATCATGGACCAGCGCCACCTGGCCGGCGTGGGGAACATCTACGCCAACGAGGCCTTGTTCGCCGCTGGAATCGATCCCTCGAAGCCGGCGCGACTTCTCACCCCTGAAGCCCAGCGCCGACTCCATGGCGAGATCCGCCGCATCCTCACAGCCGCTATCGTATCGAACGGCACGACCTTCAGGGACTACCGGACGGGCACCGGGGAGGCCGGAAACTTTCAGCTCGAGCTCCTGGTGTATGGGCGTGAGGGTGAGCCCTGCCGCGTCTGTGGCACCCGGCTGACCGGCACCCACGCGATCGACGCCCGGATTACGGTATTCTGCCACCGTTGTCAGGCGTGAGTGCCAGGCGGCGGGCGCAGCGGGTGGCGCCGCTTCCGTCCACCGACCTCGATCAGTTGCGCCGGCGGGTGCGGGCGCTCGCGGAAAACCGGCCGGCCGTCTACCAGATGTTCGATGCCACTGGCCGGGTGCTCTACGTCGGCAAGGCCAAGCGGCTGCGAACCCGGCTCCTGACCTATTTCCGCGCCGCCTACCCCGACGACAAGGCAGCCCGGATCCTCTACGCGGCCAGCGAGATTCGCTGGGACTATGTGCCCAGTGAGTTCGCCGCCTATCTGGGCGAGCTGCGTCAGATCCGGAAGTTCCGCCCCTACTTCAACCACAAGGCCAACCGCACTCGGCGCTCGGTCCTCATCAAGGTCGCCGGGGGCCCCGCCCCGCGGGTGTATGGCGGCGGCACCGTGGCCCGGGAAGATGTGCGCTGTTACGGGCCCTTCAGATCCATGGCGCGAACGCTGGAAGCCGTACGCACCCTGAACGATCTGCTGGGTCTTCGCGACTGTGCCGCCTCGACGCCCATGGTCTTTGCGGGCCAGGGCGACCTCTTCGCCGAACCGCGCCAGGCGGGTTGCATGCGGCACGCCTTCGGGTTCTGTAGCGGGCCCTGCGCCGGCTTTGTGGCCGAGCGGGACTACCGGCGCCAGGTGGACACCGCGATGGCGTTCCTCGAGGGTCGCACACTGCAGCCGATCGACCATGTCGTCATGGCGATGCAGGAGGCGGCGGGTAAAGCGGAGTTCGAGCTGGCGGCGCGCTGGCGGTCGAAGTTCGAGCAGCTCGAGTGGCTGCTGGCGGCCACCAGCCGCGCGCGCACCGCCATCGACCTGCTCACCTTCGTGTATCGGGATGCGGGTGACTTCGGCGACGACCGGGTGTACATCCTGCGACGAGGCGTCGTCCGGGCTTCGTTTCCCTACCCCGCCACCCCCATCGAGCATGAGGCGTTCAGGGCGGTAGTGGCCGAGCAGATGCGGCAGCCAGCGGCGCCGGCAGAGCCGCTGCCCCTGGACTCGATCGACGAAATTCTGCTGATGATGGCGTGGTTCCGAGCCCACCCAGATGCGCTCCGAAGGACGACTCCGCTGCAGCAGTGGATGTAGCGAGACAACCCCTGATGAGACCCTCCAAGCAGCCGGCTGCCGAATGGCGCCACAAAGTCTTTGTTTGTTACGTGGCTGGAATGTTATTGGTGTTTCTGCTGCCCATGCCCACCCCTCCGATCGCGGAATCGAGCCAGGTCGACAAGTTCGTGCATTTCGGGATCTTCCTGGGGTTTGCCCTGCTCTGTCACATCGACCGCCAGTGGAGTCTGTGGTGGACGTTCCTGATTTCGGTGGCATTCGCAGGAGGAGTCGAGCTGGTGCAGTCGATTCTTCCCTACCGAGATGGTGATTGGTTGGATTTCGTCGCCGGCGCTGCGGGAGCCAGCATGGGAAGCGCTATCGTGTTATTGATCGAGCGACAGGAACGCCGTGTGCTTGAGAAGAGGCGGTGAGCTCGGGATGACGTGCGAGTGCTGGCGTTACCACCCACCTTACCAGCCTCCCCGCTTACCCGCCTATTTAATCGGCACCCACAAGTCCGGCGTTCGCTCGATGGACGTGGCCTGCGGAGTGCCCCGAGGCAGAGGCCAGGCGAACCAGCCTTGCGGGTCGTTGTCGTAAATCCTGAGGGCCAGGCGGGGCAATCTTCCTTCCGCGCCCTCGAGCCAGGCGGGGTCGAGCCGTAACAGCAGAGTCCAGCCCTTGGCGTGGTCCCGCGCGCTTACCTCCCAGCCACCGCCCGACCGCTCGGCTCCCAGGCGCCAGTCCGGGTCCCCCTTCGGTGGCTCCCAACGGCCCAGTCTCCCACGGAAGACTACGCTGCTATCCAGGACGCGGCGGAAGTACAGTTGGAAATCATCGTGTTGCGGGCTGTCACCCCCGTCGCCCCGGCTATCCAGGCTCACCACGAAGTCGTCGCCCCAGTAGCGGGAGGAGTCAGGTATCGTCGCGGCCACGAACAGGGTATCTGCCGCCTTGAGCAGCCATACGCGAGCAAGACCCTGCCGGGTGCGCAGCTCGACCTGTGGCGGTCCGAAATGAGCGCTGTCGATGACGTCGGCCGGCGCCGGCGGCCGGGCGATCGAGCGGATTGCCATCGCATCAGGGGTGGAGGCCTGGAGCAGGCAAAGCACCGAAAGGAGCACCCTCTACTCCGGGTCGAAATCCTGAAGTGGAAGCAGTCGTCCCCGGGGTGGAATGCCTGGCTCCAGCTCCAGTATTCCCACCGACGGCGGGAGATTGAAGCGGCGCGGACCGGCACCACCGGGGTTCATGACCGTTACCACTACGTCCACCAGGGTCAGCAGCGGCCGGTGGGTGTGGCCGAATATGATGATCTGAGCATCCGGGAAGGCCGCATTCAGCGCAGCAGGGGTGGGCGAGCCGAGCTGATCGCCGTGGGTGACCACGATGTCGAATCCGTCGAGCTGCAGGGTAGCGACCCGGGGAAGAGCGCTACGCAGCTCGAAGTCGTCGGTGTTGCCGTAGACCGCGGTCACCGGCGCCAGCGCTCCGAGCTCGCTCAGCAGATCGAGCCCTCCCACATCGCCCGCGTGCAGGATCTGGTCGACGCCGGCAAACGCATCGAGGACCTCGGGCCGCAGGAGACCGTGGGTGTCGGAGATGACGCCGAGACGCATCAGGGTCTGGCCAGGGCCATTACCGTTGTGGCTGCCCGAGCTCTTACTCTCTCAATGAGAGTCGTAAACGCACTCAGGACCTCGAGTGCTTGAAACGTGCAGTGACCGTGGCGATCGATAGGGTTCTGGCTCAGCAATTCGCTTTTCCCAGCCTGGCTTACTTTCTCCCCGTAAAGTCGTGACTGGTCGAAGGGCACGATCTCGTCACCCATTGTGTGCAGGGTGGTAAGGGGAACCTGGAGATTGCCGGAGGTCTGGAATCGGGCCAGAGCTGCCACCGCCGCCGGGTCCGCGGTAAACCGCTGGACCCCCGCGTTCAGAGCCGCGTCATTCAAGGATCCAGCATACACCCGGGTCGAATTGTCGAAGGGCTGCCCGCCGAGTCGAGCCCGCGCGTCGGCAATTCCGAAGATGTCGTACCAAAGAATGGCGACCGCGGTTGCAGCGACCGACCCTGGATCGTTCCCAGCGACCGCGGCTCCGGTGATGCGTATCAGCTCCAATCCGGCGTCGGGGGCAGCGGCGAGCGCGCTCACGATGGCGGGGACAAAGGTTGCCTCCCAGCCGGACCGAACCGCTTCCGGAATGTCCACCGCAGTTCCGGGGATTACGCCGGGGAAGAGGTAGTCGAAGACCACCCGGAAGTCGCCGATATAGTTCAGCTGTGCCTGAAAGTCTCCGATGGGACCGCAACCGGCCAGGGCACCGTCGAACAGGTCGGGGTGTTGCTCGGCCGCCAGCGTGGCCACCAGTCCGCCTTCCGAGAAGCCGATGATGACCGCCCGGCCCGGATCGGGACGGTACAGCCGGCGTACGGTGGCTTCGAGCTCAACCAGATCCTCGGCGGCCTCGGGCGCGACGAGGCCATTGGCCCGGTAACTGGTGGTTGCAAAGGCATAGCCGAGGCCGGTGACGGTACTCGATACGGATAGCCCTCCGACCGCGTCGCTGGGCAGGGAAATCTCCCTGTCAGCCGGCACGTAGCCGTGGGCGTACAGCACCAGGTCGCCATTCCAGGTTGGAGGAAAGCAGATCCGGTAGAGCGCGCCGTGTTCCAGCACTCCATC
Organism: uncultured Gemmatimonadales bacterium; assembly: GCA_963846435.1. Classification (GTDB taxonomy): domain Bacteria; phylum Gemmatimonadota; class Gemmatimonadetes; order Gemmatimonadales; family GWC2-71-9; genus CAVVWJ01. Next base: position 588,298 of record CAWJVX010000003.1, read on the forward strand.
GCTGCAGCCTGCGACGGGTGTAATGCCTTCATCGGTCGGCGGTGGCGACCCTGGATCCGGCCCCGGGAGATCGTCGTTCCCCCCACCGCAGGCCGTGAGGGCCCAGCACATAGAGGCCAGAACGGCGCCCGAGCCGCGGCGCCGAACGTAGTCGGAGGTCAGCCTCATTTTCGATCTCCTCCCCATCGTCGTGCGATTTCCAGTTCGATCCCGAGTTGATCCAGGACCCGCTGCACGATGAAGTCTACCAGCTCGCTGACCCGGGTAGGACGATGGTAGAAACCCGGCGCAGCGGGAATGACCACGGCGCCCGCTTCGGTCACCGTGACGAGATTTCTGAGATGCACCAGCGAAAGCGGCGTTTCGCGGGGAACCAGGATGAGCTTCCGTCGCTCCTTCAATGTCACATCCGCGGCACGCTCGACCAACGAGCGGCTGGTGCCTCCGGCTATCGCCGCCACGGTGCCCATCGAACAGGGACAGATCACCATCCCGGCAGTCTGTTGAGAGCCGGAGGCCGGTTTGGCCCCACGGTCGTCATCCGGAAACAGGACCACGGAGGCCCAGTCTCCCCCGGTGGCTTCCTTGAGGCCCTCCAGCGATTTGATGTTGCACTCTTCCCGAAGCAGACGCATTCCATGCTCGGAGGCAATCAGCCAGACGGGAATCCGCTGCTTCGCCAGAACCTCGAGCAGCCGGACGCCGTAGGGCGCGCCCGATGCCCCAGTCAGGGCCAGGACCACGGGGTAGGAGGTCATCGGCCCCGGCGGTTGGGAGTAGGCGAGCGGAGCGGATGGACGGGCGGACGCGATGAGCGGACGAGCGGTGAGTCGGATAAGAACGCATCCGCTTCGGTCCCTGTCAGCATTACGGTCTTGCGGGGCTTTCTCGAGGCGTTTTGTAGCCGCTTGCCGCCAAGCTTAACTCGACCGCCCGTACCGCCCGTCCATCCGCTCCGTACCTCATCACAATCCTATCCAAGAGCGCAAACCCGAACACCGTCACCGACATCACACCGTTCATGGTGAAGAATGCGGCATCCAGCTTCGAGAGATCGCCAGGGCGCACCAGCTGGTGTTCGTAGGCGAGGATCCCGGCCGCGACGATGAGGCCAAGATAGTACCATAATCCGAACCCGGCGGCATAGCCGAACGCGGCGAGGGCAGGAATGGTGATGCCGTGGAGCAGCTTGGCCAGCAGGATCGCCCGCGACTCACCCAGCCGCACGACGGCGCTGCGGAGCCCCTCCTGCCGGTCGAACCCCACATCCGGCAGCGCGTAGAAGATGTCGAACCCGGCGACCCAGCTGGCGACTCCCAGCGTGATCGCCAGGAGCATCCACGCCGGCTCGCTCCACCTCCCCGTCACGGCCAGATAGCCACCGACGGGAGCGATGGCCAGACTGACCCCGAGCCAGAGGTGAGGCCACCAGGTAAAGCGCTTCGAGACGCTATACAACAGAATCCAGGCGAGTGCTACCGGACTCAGCAGGAGACAGAGCGGATTGAGCAGAGCAGCCGCCAGCACGAAGAGGACGGCGGCAACCGTCACCGATATCCAGGCCTGGGTGAGTGAGAGGCTGCCTCGCGGCAGCTCCCGATTGAGCGTCCTGGGGTTGCGGGCATCGAAGGCCCGGTCCGCAATCCGGTTGAACCCCATCGCCGCCCAGCGAGCCGCCGAGAACGCCAGGATCACGAGCAGTACGTCGCCTGGAGTCACTTGCTCCATCCGGGACGCTGCCAGCACGCCGAGCAAGGCAAACGGCAGCGCGAACAGCGTGTGCGGCAGCTTGACGAAGTTGATGTAGCGGACGAGGAGGGATTGGCCGGCGTACGTCTGCGCTTCACGGGGCGGGCGGACGGCCGGACTGGCGGACGGATGGACGGGAGGAAGGTTGCTCATTTCCCCTTACCGCCTGTCCGCCTGTCCGCCTGACCGCCCCTCGGCCAGGTTGATCCCCAACTTATCCCACATCTCATCCACCCGCCGCTTCGTCTCCGCGTCCATGGTGATCAGCTCGGGCCACTCCCGGTCGAAGCCTTCTTCCTTCCACTTCCGGGTGGCATCGATTCCCATCTTGCTGCCGTAGGTAAACGCCCGGCTGGAGTGGTCGAGCACGTCCATGGGGCCCATGGTGAAGCGGACGTCGCGCTCGGGGTCGATGTTGTTCAGCGCGACCCACCACGCCTCGTCAGGATCGCGCACGTTGACGTCCTTGTCCACCACGACGAGCACCTTGGCCAACGACATCAGGCCCTGGCCCCAGAGGGCGTTCATCACCTTGTACGCCTGGCCGGGATACTGCTTGTCGATCGAAACGAACACCAGGTTGTGAAAGATCCCGGGAGCAGGCATGTGATAGTCCACGATCTCGGGGACTGTAAGCTTGAGGAGGGGGAGAAAGATCCGCTCGGTGGCGTGTCCGAGATAGAAATCCTCCATCGGCGGGCGGCCTACCAGCGTGGCGGGGTAGATCGGATCCCGGCGGGAGGTGACTGCGGTGACGTGTACCTTGGGATAGTAGTCAGCCAGGGAGTAGAAGCCGGTGTGATCCCCGAACGGTCCCTCGAGCACCAACTCCTCGGCCGGATCGATGTATCCCTCCAGGACCAGCTCCGCTTCGGCCGGTACGTCGAGCTCACAGGTGACCGCCCTGGCCAGCTCCACCGGCTCGCCCCGAAGAAAGCCGGCGAAGAGAAACTCATCGATGGTGGGTGGCAGCGGCGCGGAGCCGGAATAGATGCTCGCAGGGTCGCCGCCGAGCGCGATCACCACCGGCATCCGTTCGCCCTTGGCGGCCATCTCGCGCCAGTGCGCCGCGCCCACCTTATGGCGCTGCCAGTGCATGGCGAGCGTATTCCGCCCCAGCACCTGGACCCGGTACATGCCGACATTGCGGATCCCCCGGCTGGGATCGGTGGTGATCACCATCGGCAGGGTGATGTAGCGCCCGCCGTCTCCGGGCCACGTGGTCAGGAAGGGAATTTCGTCGAGATTCACTCCGTCGTCGCGCCTCACCAGCTCCTGACACGGCGGGCGGCCTCCCTTCACCCGGGGCGGAAACTTGCCGATCTCGGCCAGCTTCGGCAGCATGGCGAGCTTCCCGAAGAGCCCCTCGGGAACCTTGAGGTTGAGCATCTCGGAGATCCGTCCGCCGATGTCGTCCAGCTTCTCGGTTCCGAGCGCCAGGCACATCCGGCGCATCGAGCCGAAGAGATTGATGGCCACCGGCTGAGAGCTCCGCTGACCGTTCTCCAGCAGCACATGGTCGAACAGGAGTGCCGGCCCGCCCTCCGGGCTCTTCATGGCCCGATCGGCTATCTCCGCGATCTCCAGATGAGCGCGCACCGGGTGAGTGACCCGGGCGAGTTCGCCGATGCGGTCAATAGCTTTGATGAAGTCCCGAAGATTATTTAGGGCCATGAGTCCAGAAAAAGTTTACGCCTTTGTTCCCACGTGAAGCGCGCATACCCCTCCCATGAGCAGCCGGTACTCTACCTGGCTAAAGCCCTGGGCCGTCATGCGGCGGGCGAGCTCCGCCGGCCTGGGAAACACGCGGGTGGACTCTGGTAGCCAGCTGTAGGCCGTCGTATGTTTCGAGATTACCCGACCGATCCATGGCATGATCCGCCGGAAATAGAGCTGGAACGCCCCGCGGAGCAGGCGTTGTTCCGGGAGTGCCATCTCGAGAATGACGAGCCGTGCGCCCGGCTGGAGCACGCGAGCCGTCTCGGCCAGGCCGGCATCGAGATCCACCAGGTTCCGAACCCCCCAGCCGATCATCGCGCCGTCGAATGCCCGGTCGGGAAACGGCAGCTCGAGGGCGTCGGCGGCGACCGGGTCCAGCGCAGCAGCCTTGCCGCGGCCCTGCTCCAGCATCGGCCGAACGAAATCGGCACCGACGATGCGCCCCCGAAAGCCGGGTCGACCCGCGAGCGTGGCGCCGAAATCGAGAGTCCCGGCGCAGAGGTCGAGGTAGATTCCTTCCGGCTTACGTTCCCAGCCCAACCGTGCGACAGCGATCCGCCTCCAACCCTGGTCGAAGCGAAAGCTGATGATGCGGTTGAGCCGGTCGTAAGTTGGCGCGATGGCAGTGAAGATGGAGCGGACGTAGGCCCGCTTTTCCGGACCGCCTGAAACGGGTAACTGACGATCCGAGGCTAACATAGGCGCTGAATGTAGTCCCGCTGGAAGGCCCTTGGCAAGCAGAGCCTCCTTTGGCTAGCGGCCGTCCGGAATGGGGCGGGCTCAGCGATCAGGAGGTGGTACTGCTGGCCCGCGCCGGCCAGGAGGCGGCGTATCGCGAGCTGATCCGGCGGTACGAGCGCCCCGTCTTTGCCCTGCTTTTCCGCATGGTGCGCGATCGGGAGCTGGCCGAGGATCTGGCCCAGGAGACCTTCGTCAAGGCGCTCAACGCCATCGATTCCTACCGGCCCGAATTCAAGTTCTCCTCCTGGATCTTCAAGATCGGGAACAACGCAGCCATCGATCACCTGCGTCGCCGCGAGCTCGACACCCTTTCCCTCGACGGCTCGCCTCACGCTGAAACGCCCGAAGCCATGCAGGCCACCGCCCTGCAGATCGGCGCTCGCCAGGAGTCTCCGCTGGACACGGTCGAGGCAAAGGAGCTGGGGGGCGCCATCGAGGCAGCCATCGGCGCCCTGCGGCCGGAGTATCGCTCCTGCATTCTGCTGCGCCATGTCGAGGGACGCCCCTATGAGGAAATCGCCGAGATCCTGAACCTCCCGCTGGGCACGGTAAAGACCTACATCCACCGGGCCCGCAACGAGCTGCGTCAGTCCCTGGCCCATCTGAAAGAATGAAACCTTCACTTCTTCCTCAACGTAGAGGGGTCCACTTATGACCCGACCCTCGGGAGCCCACCTGTCGCCGGATGAGATCGATTCCTGGCTCGCCGGAACACTCGCTCAGGAGTGGCAGCAGCATCTCGACCAGTGCCAGGTCTGCCTCGAGCGGGCCCGCACCGAGCGCGAGATCGTGGAGCAGATCGCTGCCCTTCCGCTGATGAGCCCGGCCGCGGATTTTTCCGAGCGGGTCATGGCCTCCGTCGCGATCCCCGATCCCTTCGCCATCCGCTCCCTCCAGGCCACCCAACGCCGCCTCTTTGCCACCCGGAAGTCAATGGCCGTGGCCGCGAGTCTCGCGCTGCTCCTGCTGGGCTCCATGGCTGGCAGCATCGTCTGGAGCCTCGCGCACCAGGAGGTCCTCGCCTCCACCGGAAGCTGGCTGCTGGCGCAGGGCGGGCAGGTCGCCTGGCTGGGCCTGCGTGGCCTGGCGTCCAACCTGATCGAGCAGCCCTGGTACAGCGGCATCCGCTCGCTGGTGGACAACCCGGTGCGCGTAGCCCTCGGGTCGGCAGGGGCCTCCCTCGCCTATCTGGGCGGGGTCTTTGCCCTGCGTCGCCTTCTGGCTCTTCCGACCCAGCAGGTGGCCCATGCCGGGATCTAAGCGGATACTAGCGATCGCCGCCCTCCTCGGTGTGGTGGCAGGGCGTCCGGTCAAGGCGGAAGCGCCACTCTCCCGGGCCACCGCCGTGGAACTGATGGATGGTTTCTGGGACCTCGTCTCCGACGTCTCGGCCCGAGTCGGACTCCAGAGCCGATCCTCCGAACCACGCCCCCGCCCCCGCCCTCAGGCCATTCCCCAAGGTGGTCCCTCCATAGACCTCAGCGATCTCAGCCAGCCAACCGCCGTGGAACAGCGGCTCCGGACGGCGCTGCAGTCCGGCGGGGAGCTCCGGCTCACCGTTCCCGGCGGTACCGCCCGGCGGGGCGATTACAGTGTGGGCTCGGAGGAAAGCCTCAAGGGACACCTGCTGGTGGTGGACGGCAACGCGGACGTGTACGGCCAGGTGCAAGGCAACCTGGTGACGGTGAAGGGGGATGTGGTGGTTCACCCGGGGGGTGTGGTGGCGGGCGACATTCTTACCCTGGGGGGCGAGGTGCACGACCGGGGAGGCGAGATCGGGGGCGAAGTCCGGACCCTGCGTGCCGCATCGATCATATCACCAGCCACGCAGACGGAATCCGAAACGTTGACCCCGGTTCAGAGCGTGCTCCGCCGGGTGGCCGGCGTCCTCGGTGTCTTTCTCACGCTCACGGTGCTGGGCTTCGGCCTGGTGATGTTCGGCCGGCAGAATCTCGAGGTGGTGTCGGACACCGTGTCACACTCATTCGGACGGGCATTCGTGACCGGCCTGCTGGGACAGATTCTGCTGCTGCCCACGTTCGGCATGCTGGTCGTCGGCCTGATCCTCAGCGTCGCGGGAATCCTGTTGCTGCCCTTTGCCATCGCGGTGTTCGCCCTGCTGGTCGTGGTGGGTGTCGTCGGCGGGTACCTCGCGGTCGCGCATGCCATGGGTGAGACCTACATCCGGAGACGCATGGCCCTGGGTGTGGTAATCGGATCGCCCAACAGCTACCGCTACCTGCTGGTGGGGCTGATGGCCCTCGCCAGCCTGTGGGCCGCCTGGGCCCTGTTCGGTTGGGTGCCGGTAGCCGGGAGCATCGTCTGGGGCGCGGCCTTCTTTATCACCTGGCTCCTGGGGACGGCCGGCTTCGGAGCGGCCTTGCTGAGCCGGGCCGGTATCAAGGAGAACTTCTCCGGCCGCCTGTTCCCGCCCGAAGCAATGACTGACGAATATCTCTGGGCCACACCGCAGTTCGGGGTGCCGGCAGGACGGCGGCCGGGTACCCGGACACCCTCTCGGGGGCTGTGACCGTGCGGGCAGCCGTGACACTGGGGCTATGCCTCTGGGCTGGTGCGGCGCAGGCGCAAACCATGCGCCCATTCAGCACCTTCCGGCAACTGCACGGAGAAACCCGCCTGAACGCCCGGGTCGAGTATGGCGCCGGGAGCCTCCGGATAGAGCCCGGCCAACCAGGCGACCTCTATCGCATGAATCTCTCCTACGACGAAGCCCGGTTCGTCCCGGTGAGCGACTTCGACGCATCGAGCCGAACCGTCGTCCTCGGGCTCCGGGCCGCAGGCCAGGGAGGCGTGCGGGTCGTGTCCAGCAACCAGCTCAAGCAGCTGGCCAGCATCGCCATCTCGCCTCGAGCCGATCTGGCACTCGACCTCAGCCTCGGCGCCGTGGACGCCGATATCGAGCTGGGCGGCCTTCGGATTTCGGACCTCGACCTCAAGACCGGGGCCAGCCGCGCGACGGTTCGCTTCTCCCGCCCCAATGGCATGCGCTGCCGACACGCCGCCTTGAGCGCCGGTGCGGCCGAGGTCTCGGTCTACGGCCTGGGGAACAGCCGGTGCGACCAGATCGTGTTCGAGGGTGGCATGGGAAAGGTGCTGCTCGACTTCAGCGGCGACTGGAGCTCCAACGCACAGGTACAGGTAAAGATGGCGGTCGGCGAGCTCACGCTGCGTCTGCCGCGGCGGGTGGGCATCCGGTTGGCGATGGACAAGTTTCTGTCCAGCTTCGAGCCCGCAGGGCTGATACGGCGGGCAGATTCGTTCGTCTCGCCAAACTACGACAGCGCCGATCGGCGTCTGGACCTTAACCTCACGACGGCGATGGGCGGGGTGAAAGTGGAGTGGCTTGATGAGAAGTGAGCGCTTCTCACTTCCTACCTCTCACTCCTCACTTCTCACTTCTGACTTCTGACCGTCTTCGCCTTCAGCGTGCTCAACCCAACTCCCTCCGGCATACCCTGCGGAAATCTCGCGTACGGAGCAAGCTCCTCCCAGCTGAGCGCCGGGCTCCTTCCCTGGGCCGCGCGTGACTCATTCCCCACTGATATTGAGCCGCCCAGGATCCACATCGGGGCGGTAATGAGGAGCAACCAACCATTGGAAATGGTCGACAGTGTTCCCAGCACCGTCCACAGGCCCAGGGGACCCGTCTGCGCGGCATAGGCCGTGAGCTTCCCCTGCTTTACCGCGGCGGTGGGGATCACCAGTATCTGGTCCTGGCGCAACAGCCATACGCTGTCGGCACTCACGGCAATCAGCTCACCATCGGCACTTTGCTCGGTTTCCTCCTTGTAACTGAGCTCGATCCAGCCGCCGTAGGCCATGGCTTGTGCCTCAGCCGGTCTCGGCAACCAACCCTCCGGCGCCGAATTGTGCGCACAGCCTGCGCAGGCCGCCGCGATGCCCAGGCTCAGCCGCCGCGCGACACTACCGGACAACATACCGGCTGTTCCAGAAGAGCCGTTCCATCTCAGGCTCCTGTCGCTTGAACGCTGGGGCCAGCCTCCGCAGCGCGCTGGCCGGATCGAAGATGATCTGGGCCGCCAAAGCCAGATTCTCCTCCGCCAGCCACTCTCGCCGCATCCATTCGAGGTAGTAGCCCCGGGACTCCAGGAAGAGCTCGTACCCTTCCGGGTCAGCGGGTAACCGGTAGATCAGGTCGTACTCGTCTCCCGGCAGAGTAACCAGCGACTTGCCGGTGTCCACCAGGGCGCGCCAGGCGGCGGAATCCTCCTGCCCAGCCCGCTGGACGCGGGCAGGTGGTATCCGCACCGGGTGGAGCGGACCACCCAGCTGCGCGAGCGCGAGGTAGTCGATCCGCCAGAGGCCACGGGTGAGCCGCAGCCGAACACGAATCGGCCCCTCGCCCGTGCGCGGCAAGGGCACCACCTTCGTGTCGGGGCCGAGAGGTCCGGTCTCGCCGGCGCTTCCAGCGGACACCCAGCCTCCTTCCGAGGCAGGAACCAGCACCTCGATCCTGCCCAGCAGCCGGCCCACACCATCGACCTGCTCCCGTGCGGCAGTTCCTCCAGTTGGGAGCGCAGCCAATGACGCCGAGGCTTGGGTGCCCAGATACGCCAGCGTCTGATACAGCAGATAGGTGCTCATCAACGACTGGCGGGAGGTAATAATCAGTCCCCGGTCGCCCGGGACGCCGGAGTCGAACTCCAACTCGATAGTCTCCTGAGTGGCGAGGTCGACGGAGTCAGCAAGGCTGGTGCGCTCCCGGCCATCGAAGCTCGCGACCGCCGCGATGCAGTCGCCACTGGCATCGGTGCAAACCGACGGACGCTGCAGCCTAGTTGCCGGCCGGAACTGGCCTTCCGGGGTGAGTAAGACTCGCCCGGCAGGCGGCCGCGGCAGGGCAAGGATATCCACGTACCGGATGACATGGGTCTCCAGGGCCTCGTTCCTGAGGTGCAGCTGGAAGTCGCGTCCGTTCACCCGTGCGCGATACAGGGCATCGACGTCGACCGCCTCGAGCGCGGGAGCGACGCTGGCGGAAAAGCCTTCGGCCTGCAGGAACCAGCCGGCACTGTCCGCTACGTAAAAGGTCGGGCAGGAGCCGAAACAGGTCTTCGAATTCGTGATGCAGACCGCGGTCACTCCCGCCGTGATCCCGGTCATCACCGAGAGAGCGGTGACGGCGCCACCGCGGTAAAGCAGGTTGGTCTCGAAGAGCGCAACTGAGTCAACCGGCAACCTGAACTCCCCCTGGCTCTCGACGGACCGATTGGGGGTTAGCAGCGTCCCTCGGCCGACAACGAGCGTGCCCGAGGTATCCACCTGCCAGGAGTCGAGCACGTAGACGTATCCGGATCGAAGGTGTGCCTTGAGGTAGGGTGACTTCTGGTCCAGGGTCGAGGCCTGCGATGGCGGAGTGATGGTACGGCGCACACGGGTAGGGGCACAGGCGAGGAGAACCAGGCCAAGTACGAGCAGCGTCCACCGGGCTAGGGCGTTCACGAGCATCGCGATATGCTGAGTGCGCTGGTCCAGAGATCAGGTGTAGGGGGGTGCAAAACTACGGTATCTCTGGCGGACGGTGAGGTCAAGTGTGATAGATTGATTCTATGTCTCCGCTCGAGACGCTCGGCTTTGCCCTCGGGACCTCGTTCGCCTCCGGGCTCAACGTGTACGCCACCGTTGCCGCTGCGGGCCTGATGCAGCGGTTCGGCCTGGTTCAACTGCCCGACTCACTACAAGTCCTCTCACATCCGCTCGTCCTGGGCGTGGCGGCTACGCTCTTCCTGGTCGAGTTCATCGCCGACAAGATCCCCTACGTGGACAGCGCGTGGGACGCACTCCATACCTTCATCCGCCCTCCGGCGGCGGCGGTGCTCTCTTACAGCGCCTTCGGCAACGTGCCGGAGGAGTACAAGATAGGCGCGGCGCTCCTGGCCGGCAGCGTCGCGCTGACTTCCCACGGCGCCAAGGCCAGCGCCCGCGCGGCGGCCAACACCAGCCCCGAGCCGGTGAGCAACTGGGCGCTCAGCCTATTCGAGGACGGACTGGCGGTGTTCTTGACGTGGATGGCGGCACAGCACCCGCTGCTCACGGCGGGTATCGTGCTGGTCCTGCTGGTCATCTCCGTTCTGCTGATCCGGAAGCTGTGGCGATTCGGACTGCGGTTAGGTGAGAAGCTCCGTCGGGCGCGGGCAAAGCTGAAGCACGAAGGGCCGAACGGCACGGAAGAGGCAGGCTAACCTAGCCGAGCCCGAACCCTTCCCCCTACCCCTACCCCTAGCCGACGCGCGGCCGAGCCGTTGCGGACGGCGATCTCGATGGCGCCCCCCGAGCCGACGTAGGCCAGCAATCCACCGGCGGTCACGTCGCTGTAGGTGTGGCGGAGCGGGCCCAGATCGAGATCCTCCACCTCGAGCCTGGCGTAGGCCGGGACCAGCTCCGACGTCAGGTTGGTTACCAGACTGCCGAACCGGTCGATGTAGACCACCTCGCCCACCACGGTCTTCCCTTCGAAGTGTGGCGCGGTATAGGCCAGGCGTTCGGGAATGCCGGGAAAGGGCTGTCCCAGGGTGTGGAGCGGCACCCCATTCGCCAGCGCCGCCGCGGCGGGGGCGAAGAGATCACGGCCCTGGAAGGTCGGCGAGGCCGCGGCGGGCGTCGGCAACACGACGGCTTCCACTTCGGCGTCGTGTAAAACCGCGGTAAACAGACCGTTGTCCGGGCCCACGAAGAAATGAGCGTGGGCGGCGAAGGCGAGCGATGCCCGGCCGGAGCCAACCCCAGGGTCTACCACCGCCAGATGGATGCTGCCGGGCGGGAAACGGTGCCAGGTTCGGCCGATGACGTACGCTCCCGACCGGATATCGCTCGGCGGTATGCCGTGGGTGACATCCACCAGCGTAACGCCCGGCGCCCGGGTCAGCAGTACGCCCTTCACTTCAGCTACGTAATGGTCTGCACTGCCGAAGTCCGTCAGGAGGGTGATGATCGACATGACCCACTTCTTACCCTCGAAGAATCGGCAGCGATGCGCTGCGACCCGCGGTCTTGCGTTGGAGGGTGTCAGCAATCTCGCGCAGGCTCAGGGCGGCAGGGCTATCGGGCTGCGCGATCAGAATGGGCTCGCCGACATCGGCCAGGGCAGCGAGCTGAGGCTGGAGCGGAACGGTGCCCAGCAGCGGGGCTCCAATCTCGTCCGCCAGACGCTGACCGCCGCCGGAGGAAAACAGATCGAAGCGCTTGCCGGTCTCGGGATCGGTAAACCCGCTCATGTTCTCGACCACCCCCAGCACGGGTACGCCGACCCGCTCGAACATCTTGGCCCCCCGGAGGGCATCGCCCACGGCGACTTCCTGCGGGGTGGTCACGATGACCGCGCCGGCGACGTGGGTACCCTGCACCAGCGAAAGCTGGGCGTCTCCAGTCCCCGGGGGGAGATCGACGATGAAGTAATCCAGCTGGCCCCAGTCCACATCCCGGAGGAACTGGTTCATGATTTTCATGATGATGGGGCCGCGCCAGATAGCCGGTGCATCCCGCTCGATCAACAGCCCGAGCGACATCAGCTTCACCCCATAGGCCTCGAGCGGCTGGATCTTGCCGCCGATGACGGCCGGCCGCTCGTTGACGCCGAACATGCGGGGAATGTTGGGACCGTAGACATCCGCATCCATCACCCCTACCCGGAACCCAGCCTGGACCAGGGCGATGGCAAGATTGGCGGCGATGGTGGACTTCCCCACTCCTCCTTTGCCGGAGGAAACCGCGAGGATCTTTCCCAGATTGGGCTGGTCCATGGGCTGGGGGGCGGGGGGCATCTGCGTTGCCGCGCCCGGCCCGGTGGGCGGTCCGTGGGTGGTTTTGGCCGGACCGGCCGGATTGGTGACGTTGATCTTGATCTCTTCCTTCCGCACCCCTTCGACCGCAGCCACCGCCGACCGGGCCGACCGGACCAGCGTTGCCGGATCCTCCGGGGCCAGCAGGAAGGTAAAGGTGACCTTGCCCGCCTCGGTGACGTTGAGGTCGCGGATCATGCCGGCGGAGAGAAGATCGTTCTCCAGCCGCGGGTTCTGGATTCGGGCCAGGGCGGCAGTGACCCGGGCTTCGAGTGATTCGGTCAAGGGTCTAGACCGCCTGCACCTGTTTCACTTCGGGCACCATCTCCCGCAACCGGCTTTCGATCCCCTGTTTCAGGGTAATCGACGACGCCGCGCACCCGTGACAGGTCCCTCCCAGCCGGAGGAGAAGGGTGCCGTCCTGCTCGTCGAAATCCACGATCTCCACCTGCCCCCGGTGCGAGGCGATGTACGGCCGGAGGGTGTCGAGGGTCCGTTCGATTCGGTCGATAGTGTCCATGTGCCGCCAGTCGAGGAATTCCTAATATCCAGGTCGGAATATAATGGGAGTCACCCGTCGACAGTCGCCAGCCGCTCCGATATCAGTCTGACTGCTTGCGACCGGTGACTGGTGACTGGCGACTCCCATTCGACCCCAGATACTCCCGCGCTGCCTTCAACACCGTGGCCTGGACCTCCGAGAGGGAGCCCAGGATCGACAGTCCGGCGGCCTTGGTATGCCCCCCGCCACCGTAGGCCTTGGCGAAGGCCGCCACATCCACGTTGCCCACGGACCGAAGCGACACCTTGACCCGTCCCTGGGAGATCTCCCGGAACAGCAGGGCCATTCTGACACCCTCGATGGACCGGGGGAACTCCACCACTCCATCGAGATCGTCGGACGACACGCCCAGTCGCTCGATGGCGCCGGGAGGCACGGTGACCCAGGCGAGTCCGTATTCGTGCTCGACGACCAGGGTCTGGAGCGCCTCCGCGAAGAGCCGGGGACGGCCCTCCGGCGCGCGGGCATAGACCTCGAGGTAAATCTGTTCTGGGTCGACGCCGGTCTCGAGCAGATCGGCCGCGACGCGAAGGGTATGAGGGCGGGTGTTGCTGAAGCGAAACCCGCCGGTATCGGTCAGGATGGCGACGTAAAGCGCGCGGGCCGCGGCCTGGGTAATCGGCCAATCGTTACCTTTGGCCAGCTCGAAGACCAGCTCACCGGTAGCGGCCGCACCCGGATCCACATAGCGGGGGCCGGGAGGCAGGTCGCCGACGCTCACATGATGATCCACGCAGGCCACCGGCACGCCCCGCGCCCGCACCGTTTCGATGAGCATGCCGAGCCGGCTGAGGTCCGAGATGTCCAGCACGACGATCAGATCGGCGCGGCGGAGCTCTTTCACGGCCTCGCCCGAGCGATCGACCCCAGGCAGATCCTCGAAGAGGAAGTTGAAGCGGGGTGGAGTCAGGCTCGGATTGGTGACGAGCGCCTCGATGCCCTGGGCCCGGAGGAGATGCACCAATCCGACTTCGCTCCCGATCCCGTCACCGTCGGGGTTTACGTGGGTGGTGATGCAGACCCGCTGACCCGGCTTCAGCGCTGCGGCAAACGCGCGAGCCAGGGCGACCTTCTCGGGTGACAGGGTTAGCGGCATCTGTGAAAACTAACCGACAACTGCCCCGGTGGTGAGAACCCTAAGTGCCGCCGGGGGTTGCGAGCTTCGAGTGCGTCCGGCTGTAGAGGAAATAGATCGCCAGGCCGATGGCCAGCCAGACCAGGAGGCGGATCCAGGTCTCTATGTCCAGGTAGAACATGAGGTACGCAGCGGACAAGGCACCCATGGGTGCGACAAACCACACGAAGGGAGTCTTGAACGGACGCGGAAGGTTTGGCTCCCGGATGCGAAGCACCAGGACACCAGTGCATACGATCAAGAAGGCGAGCAGGGTCCCAATTGATACCAGCTTGGCGGCATCCCGTACCGGCAGGATGGCGGCGGGAATGGCCACGGCCAGTCCGGTCACGATCGAGGTGATGTAGGGGGTGCGAAAGCGGGGATGGATCTTCTGCACAAAGGGCGGGAGCAACCCGTCCCGTGACATGCTGTAGAACACCCGGGACTGGCCCAGGAGTTGGACCAGAATGACCGAGGTCAAGCCGGCGATCGCCCCGATCTTGATGAAGCTGCCAAAGAATCCGAGCCCGGTGTAATCCGCCACCTTGGCGATGGGGGCGGGCACGTCCAGTTCGGTATAGGGTACGACGCCAGTCGCAATGGCCGACACCACTATGTACAACACGGTACATGCGATCAATGACCCGATAATGGCAATGGGCATGTCCCGCTGCGGATTTTTTGCCTCCTGGGCCGCAGTGGTGACCGAATCGAATCCGATGTAGGCGAAGAACACGATCGCCGCCCCCGCCACCACGCCGCTGAACCCAAAGTGCTCCCGCGCCCCGGTATTCGGCGGGATAAACGGGTGCCAGTTGTCCGGGTTCACGTGGGACGCGGCCAGCGCGATAAACAGGAGGATGACGACGACCTTGATGAAGACAATGACATTGTTGACCGAGGCGGACTCCTTGATCCCCACAACCAGGAGGGTCGTGATCACCGCGATAATGAAGACGGCCGGAATGTTAAGCAGCGCAGTAACCTGGGTCCCGTCGGCCAGCGTTACCACCGTCCCGCGGGCGGCCTGCCACTCAGCCGGGATATGGATGCCGAGATCGGCCAGGAACGAGACGACGTAGCCCGACCACCCGATGGCGACGGTGGTGGCGGCGAGAGCGTACTCGAGCACCAGATCCCAGCCGATGATCCAGGCCACGAACTCGCCCAGCGTGGCATAGCCGTAGGTATACGCGCTGCCGGCCATGGGAACCAGCGAGGCAAATTCGCTGTAGCACAGCGCCGCAAAGATCGAAGCGACCCCCGCCAGCACGAACGAGAGTATGACCGCCGGCCCGGCATTCTGGGCGGCAACGGTTCCGGTGAGCACGAAGATGCCGGTGCCGATGATGGCGCCGACGCCGAGGGCGGTGAGATTCAGCGGGCCAAGCGCCCGCTTCAGGCGGTGGTCTGCGGCAGCCTCGGCCTGCAGTGCCGTGACACTCTTACGTCGGAAAAGATCCATCGTGCCCTCGCCAATAGGTGGTCAGGCGGACTTCCTCGCTTCGAGCCTCGCGCTCGCGCTGCAGCACACTGTGTTTTCGACCGTAGCCGAAGTAGATCACCAGGCCGATCAGCAGCCAGATCAGGAGCCGGAGCCAGGTATCGCCGGGCAGAGTGGCCATGAGGCCCAGGCAGGAAAGCACCCCGAGGATCGGCACCAGTGGAACCAGGGGGGTCCGGAATGGCCGGTCCAGATCGGGGCGCGTCCGGCGGAGGATCCAGACACCGATACACACGAGGACAAACGCCAGCAGGGTTCCGATGTTCACCAGCTCACCCAGGATCTGGATGGGAAAAGTGCCGGTGATGATGGCGACGATGATTCCGACATAGATCGTCGACAGATACGGAGTGCGGAATTTGGGGTGAACCTTTCCGGCCCAGGGGCCAAGCAGGCCATCGCGCGACATCGAGTAGAACACCCGGGACTGACCCAGCAGCATCACCAGGACGACGGAGCCGAGGCCGAGGACCGCGCCCAGGGTAATGAACGGGCGCAGCCAGGACAGCTGCGGGATCTTCTCGAGGGCGAATGCAACCGGGTGGGAAACGTTCAGCGTGTCGTAGCGCACCAGACCGGTGAGGGTGAGTGACACCAGCACGTACAGAATCGTGCAGATGACCAGGGACCCCAGGATTCCCTTCGGCATGTCCTTCTGGGGATTTTTGGCTTCCTGAGCCGCGGTGCTCACGACGTCAAAGCCGATATAGGCAAAGAAGATCAATCCGGCTCCCCGGAAAATCCCACTCCACCCGAATTCTCCGAAGTGGCCCGTGTTGGGAGGAATGAACGGCTTCCAGTTGTCGGGATTTACGTATTGCAGTCCGAAGAGGATGAACAGGAGTACCACCGCGAGCTTCATTACCACGATCCAGTTGTTGACTTTGGCAGATTCCTTGATCCCGACGACCAGAATGGTCGAGGCCAGCAACACGATGAGCATAGCGGGGAGATTGAAGAGCGATCCGGTGCGGTTCCAGCCCGGCTGGGTGCAGGCCGCCACCGCATTGGTCACGTCCGCCGAGGTGCACCAGCGGAGCGGGGCCGAGGTAATTGCCGTCGGAAGATGGAGGCCGAAATAGTCCAGCAGGCTCACGAAATAGCCCGACCAGCCTACGCCCACGGTTGCGGCTCCCATGGCGTACTCCAGCACCAGGTCCCACCCGATGATCCACGCGGCTAACTCCCCCATGGTCGCGTAGGAGTAGGTGTAGGCGCTTCCGGCAACCGGGACGGTGCTGGCCATCTCGGCATAGCACAGCCCCGCCAACCCGCAGGCGATAGCGGCGACCACGAACGACAGCGGCACGGCGGGGCCGGCGTGGAGGGCGGCAGCGAGACCGGTAAGGACGAATATCCCCGCGCCGATGATCGCCCCGATGCCCAGCATGGTGAGATTCATGGCGCTGAGCGCCCGCTTGAGCGACCGCTCGTTGGTCGCCTCGGCTTCGGCCCGGAGTGCCGTGACCGACTTGGTGGCCCACAGGTTCATACGACGGTCACCTCGAGTTGATGATGCGTCGAGCAGAGTCCAGCGGAGAATTGATTTTCAGGCGCTGTAGTTCGGAGCTTCTCGCGTGATCGTCACGTCGTGCGGGTGCGACTCCCGCAGACCAGCCGTGGTGATCTGAATCATTTCGACGTCGCACTGAAGCTGCGGGATGGTGCTCACCCCGCAGTAGCCCATGCCGCTGCGAAGCCCGCCCACCATCTGGTAGAGGACGTCCGACACCGGACCCTTGTACGGCACCCGCCCCTCGATGCCCTCGGGCACCATCTTGGAGGCGGCCATCTCACCTTCCTGAAAGTATCGATCAGCCGACCCGTCTTGCATGGCGGAGAGGCTTCCCATGCCGCGGATCATCTTGAAGCGGCGGCCCTCGGCCAGGACCGATTCGCCCGGACTTTCCTCGGTGCCTGCCAACATGGAGCCCATCATGACCGAGGAGGCTCCGGACGCGAGCGCTTTGACCACGTCACCAGAGTATTTGACGCCGCCGTCGGCGATAATTGGCACATCGTCGGCGCCGCGGAGGGAATCGAGGATGGCGGTAACCTGGGGCACACCCACACCGGTCACCACGCGGGTGGTGCAGATGCTGCCCGGGCCGATCCCGACCTTCACCGCGTCGACCCCGCGCCGCACCAGCTCGCGCGCCCCGGCCTCGGTGGCCACGTTCCCGGCGACCAGCTGGACATCAGGAAAGGCCTCCCGCAGCTGATCCACCGTGGCCAGCACGCTTTCGCTGTGGCCATGGGCCGAGTCCACCACCACCACGTCGACCCCGGCGCCGACCAGACTCCTGGCTCGTGCCACGGCGTCCGCGCCGCCGCTTACCGCGGCCGCCACTCGAAGCCGCCCGTGCTGGTCCTTGTTGGCCAGCGGGTGCTCTCGGCGCTTGAAGATGTCCTTGACCGTGATCAACCCCTTGAGCACGCCCTGGGCGTCTACCACCGGGAGCTTCTCGATCCGGTGTCGGGCCAGGATGCGCTCGGCCTCGTCGAGATCGGTGCCCACCGGTGCGGTGACGAGCTTGTCCTTGGTCATCGCGTCCCCGATGGGCTGCTCGAGGTTGCGCTCGAACTGGAGATCGCGGTTGGTGATAATGCCGACGAGGCGGCCCTGGCCATCGACGATGGGCACTCCGGAGATCTTGAAGCGCCGCATGAGCGCGTATGCCTCACGCAACGGCCGGTCGGGACCCAGCGTGATCGGGTTGAGGATCATGCCGCTCTCGCTGCGCTTGACCCGGTCTACTTCGGCGGCCTGCCGCTCGACCGTCATGTTCTTGTGCAGCACCCCGATCCCACCCGCTCGAGCCATGGCAATGGCCATGTCCGCCTCGGTGACGGTGTCCATGGCGGCGGAGATCAGCGGAATGTTGAGGGAGATGTTGCGGGTGAGGCGGGTAACGGTGGAGACCTCGCGCGGGTGGACGGCCGAGTGCCGGGGCACGAGGAGCACGTCGTCGAAGGTGAGGCCGAGCTTGGGTCGAATCACGCTCATGTACACTCTGGCCGTGCCGTGCGGCGCGCCGTCCCCTTCCTATGCACGACGACCCACCGGCGCCCCGAAGGGGCGATCGGCGGGTCTGGGTTTGATCGGTCCATCTCCAAGAGTAGCGGTCGCTTGCAGCGAAATCAAGCGGAATCCGGGTGCTCCGCTTCCGGTCCAGCTACGGTTGCGGCGGCGGTGAATGGATCGCGTTTCAGCTTACCGACCGCGCCTCCATATGAGGTAGACGGGAATTCCGGCAGCCACAATCAACAGCCCGGGCCAGGTGTAGAGAGGACGGTAGATCAGAAGCACCACCAGGAGGCCGGCCACGGTGACCATGTAGAGCGCCGGCAGGACCGGATAGCCGAAGGCCTTCACCGGGCGGGGAAGGTCCGGGTGGGTGCGTCGCAAACGGAAGAGGGCAAGTGTCGTAAGGAAGTAGAAGACCAGGGCGGCAAAAATCACATAGTCCAGTAGCTGCCCGTAGGTGCCGCTGATGCATAGGACCATGGCCCATACGGCCTGGGCGATGAGCCCGAAAACTGGGGTTCGATAGACCGGGTGAAGGGCGCCGGCCCGTTCGAAGAAGAGCCGGTCGCGCGCCATGGCATAGTAGACTCGCGGACCCGACAGGATCAGCCCGTTGTTGCAGCCAAAAGTGGAGAGCAGAATGGCGACGGCCATGATCGCAGCGCCTCCCGCTCCCAGGGCGACCTCGACCGCGGCAGTACCGACCCGATCCTGCGCCGCGTACTGGATCCCACGCGACAGTGCGTCGGCACCGTTCGGATCGCCATAAAACGGCAGGGTGTTCAGGTAGGCAACGTTGGACAGGATGTAGAGCGCGCTCACCAGCCCGGTGCCGATCGCAAGGGCGCGGGGAAGGTTCCGGGTTGGATCCCTCACCTCAGCCGCCGCGAAGGTGACGTTGTTCCACGCGTCGCTGGAAAACAGCGACCCCACCATGGCCGCGCCGATGATCGGCAGAACGGCCAGGCTCCAGTCGCCCGTGCCCCAGAAGTTGGAGAAGTTGGCGGCGACGACAGCCGGTTGCCGGAAAATGGTAAGGCCAAACAGGACCAGTGCCGCGAGCGCACCCACCTTGGCCACGCTGAACACCGTCTGAATCGCCGCTCCCAGCCTGACACCTCGGATGTTCAGCGCGGTCAGCACGGCGATCATGGCCATGGCCACGACGCGCTGAGGCGACAGGCCCAGCTGGATGGCATCCCCGGCGCCGGGAAGACGCACCTGGCCGAGCGGAAGGAACACATCGGGAGTGACGCCGGGAACGAGCACGCCGAGGAACCGGGCGAAGGCGACCGCGACGGCCGCAATGGTACCGGTCTGGATGACCGTGAAGAGAGTCCAGCCGTAGAGGAATCCCGCGGCGGGCGAAAGGCCCTCTCGTAGGAAGACGTACTGCCCACCCGCCTTCGGCATCATGGCGGCGAGCTCGGCATAGGCCAGGGCACCGGTGACCGTCATGGCTCCGGTGATGATCCAGACCAGGAGCAGTGCACCCGGGCCCCAGGGCGAGACCTGCCGTCCGATGTCCGCTGAAACGATGAAAATCCCCGACCCGATCATCGACCCGACAACCAGGGAGATGGCAGCCAGGGGTCCGATGCCGCGGATGAACTCCGCAGGTGATGAGGTGGCCGGGGGAGCCTGGGTGGGTGTTGCCATCAGGATGAGAGCTTACTCGAGCCGGGCTTCTCCTCGATCTCTCTTCGCGACGGGCCTTCGTCTCTCGCTGTACCCTCTGCCGCCTTGACCGCCTCGTCGACCACCGCCTGGCCCGCGGCCGCCAATCCCTTCATGACCTTGGCGGCGCTGTCCATCAAACCCATGGTCCCGGTGATCGCCTGGATTGGCAGCTTGCCTGCCCGCATGGTGTTCTCCACCGTGGCGGTGATCTTGGAGAGCAGGCCGTCGGGTTGAGACCGCTCGGCATACTTGCTGTCCAGGAACTCGACGAAGTCGAGAATCTGATACCCCCGCTCATCGCTGGCCGCATCCAGCAGGCGGATAATCCGTTGCTTGAGAAGATCGTTCATAAAGGGCTATTGGCTGTTGGCTATTGGCTAGGCGTCATCCGAAACTTCGCACTCCAGGACGGGTTCAGCTACTCCCCCTGTGGCTTTAGCCAATGGCCAATAGCCAATAGCCTACTCAACCACCCGGGACACCAACTCGACCACCGGTGTAGCCAGAAAACGGGTCCGCGCAGCCTTGATGTTCACCCGTAAAGTCATCTCTTGGAGGGCCTGCAGCGAACGGAACTCGGTGGCCTGGCTTTCCGTCACGGTCACGTACACAAAGCCGGGCTCGGGCAGCGGACCCCGAGTAAGCAGATAGGTTTGGCCCCGGGGCATTTCGTTGCGGAGCTCATCGGCGGTCTGTACCGCAATCAGCTCGAGCCGCCAATCAACAGTCCGCCCGATGTATCGGGGCGGGTCGGCACGAACTTCGGCCGCGGTTACTCTGCCGAGCGATGCGTCGGAGCCGGCGGCAAGATCGCTTTCCCGAACCCACCCCTCCAGCTGAACCCGGGCCCAGTCACCCGAGCGTCCCACCACCCGGGCGGGAGCACCCATCTGGAGTGTGCCGAACTGGCCCCCCTCCGGTGCCGCGAAGAGCGCGGTCTCCCGCGCCACCTGACCTCGCTCGGTGTCAGCCGGAGCCCTGCCCGGCGACGCCGGAGCGGCCGCCTGAGCCGGCAACGCCCCGGACTCGACCGGCTCGGTCAGCTCCGCCTCTACCGGTGGCTCTCCGGCTGAGCGGCTGGCGGCTGCGCCGCTTTCGCCGCGGAACTCTTGACCGCCTCGCGGGGCACCCAGCCTGCGCGCCGTATCCGGGTCCAGGTCCCGCGCACCTCCTGCTTGCGCAGGAGAGTCCCGGTACGCACCCGGCCTATCACCTCACCGTTCGGCTCCGAACGGATGTTTTCCCCGTTGGGCGCGGTGACAACCAGATCGAAGCCCTCGCGCCTGGTTTTCTCGGTGGAGCGGTTGAAGATCCAGCCTTCGATGACGACCTCGTGCCAGCCCCCCCGGGTCCTCCTCGGCTCCACCGATGTGCCGGCAGGGAGGGATACGAGCGCTATCCCTTTCGGCTCTTTCCGAAGCCGAGTCGCCGTCGAAATCTCCCTCACTTCCTGCGCGCTCAAACCGGGCGCCAAGAGCAGAAAGACCGCGGCGGCGCAGGCTGGTAGCCAGCCCAGGCCGGGACTAGATTGCGGCGCGTAAATCACGATGGCGCATTGTAGAACACGCGGAGACTCATGTCAAACGGAAGCGCCCCGGGGGTAGTCCTGGTGGTCCTGGACGGCTGGGGTTACCGGGAGGAGCGTGAGGGCAATGCGATCGCGCTGGCAGCCACCCCCACCTGGAACCGGCTCTGGAGCTCCCATCCCCGGACCCTGCTCGACGCGAGCGGGCTGGCGGTAGGCCTTCCCCAAGGCCAGATGGGGAACAGTGAAGTGGGTCATCTGAACCTGGGGGCTGGCAGGGTGGTGCCACAGGACCTGGTCCGGATCTCCCAGAGTGTTCAGAACGGCGACTTCTACTCCATCGAGCCCCTGGTGCAGCTCTGCGCCGGGCTAAGGCAGACCGGGGGCACCCTCCATCTTGTAGGCCTCCTGGGCCCCGGTGGGGTACACGCTCTCGACCGCCACCTCCTCGCCTGCGTCGAGCTCGGCATTCGTCACAAGGTTCAGTCCATCGCCATCCACGGGTTTCTCGATGGCCGGGACTCGTCGCCCACACTGGGAGCGGAGGTGGTGCGTACCCTGCTGATGGACATGCGCCGGATCGCGGGCAGCAGAGTGGATATCGCGACCCTCACGCGGGCGGTACTTCGGCATGGACCGGGACCGCCGCTGGGAGCGGACCCGGGTGGCCTACGAGGCCATGGTTCACGGCCGGGGCAACCCGGTGGAGCACCCGGTCCTGGCCGTACAGGCCGCTTACCAGCGGGGCGAAACCGACGAGTTCATCCATCCTCTGGTTCACGTGCGCAATGGTGCGCCGGTGGCGACGATGCGGGACGGCGATGGCGTCTTCTTCTTCAATTACCGCAGCGACCGGATGCGGCAGATCGTGGCCGCGCTCGCGCTGCCGGGGTTCGATTCATTTGATGTGCGGGACCGTCCCCAGATTTCCTGCGTTACCATGACCCAGTATGACCAGACCTTTGCCATCCCGCAGGCGTTTCCCCCGTTCAGCCTGGCGCGCATCCTGGCCGAAGTGCTGGCCGACAAGGGCCGCACCCAGTTCCGTACCGCCGAAACCGAGAAGTATCCCCACGTCACCTACTTCTTCAACGGTGGATATGAGCCGCCTTATCCAGGAGAGGAGCGCTGTCTGATTCCATCCCAACGGGTGGCAACCTACGATCTGGCGCCCGAAATGAGTGCCGCCGGGGTCACCGAGGCCCTGTGCCGTGCCGTCGAAGCGCAAGACGCACGATTTCCTGCTCTGCAACTACGCCAACGCCGACATGGTGGGCCACACCGGTGTCCTGCCGGCGGTGGTCCGGGCGGTCGAGACGGTGGATGAGTGCGTCGGCCGGGTACTCGAGAGTGCGGAGAAAGTCGGGTCCAGCGTCCTCATCACCGCGGATCATGGCAACTGTGAGATGATGATCGATCCGGTGACCGGTGGCGTTCACACCGCGCACACGATGAACCCGGTTCCGTTCGTCGCCATGCGGCCGAACGCGCCATTCCTCCGCGCCGGCGGATCACTGCGCGACGTCGCCCCCACGGTGCTGAGGTTGCTGGGAATCGAGCCGCCGGCAGAGATGACCGGCCGCGACCTGCGGGAGTGCGATTGATGACCGGTCCTCGGTATGGTGCATCCCTCGGGTCGCTCGGGATGGGATACTTGTGCTGTGTGCCCTCGTCTGCCAGCCGGCCCTCGCCCAGGTCGGCCATCCCCCCAGCAACTCACCCTTTCGAGACATTCGAAAGGGACACACCCTGACTGCGACGGGTGGATACTTCGGTGGAAGCGGCGGGGAGTTCAACATCGGACCGCATCGAGGGGAGGTGTTCGGGGGGCGTTACGACATCCGTACCGGCAGCACCATCCAAGTCGGCCTGGCCGTGGCCCATGGCAACCTGGACCGCTTCATCGTGGATCCGTTCGTGCGCCTGGCGAACCGGAGGAGCGGGCCGGTTCGGCAGCCGGTGACATTCGCCGAGATTGCGCTCCAGTTCAACCTGAGCGGGGGGAAGAGCTGGCACCGCCTCGCACCCTTCGTCGGGGCCGCCGTGGGCCTGGCCTTTGCCAAGGCCACGCCGGCCGATACCAGCCAGTATGAGTTCGGTCGGAAGTTCTATCTGGCTCCGAGCGCTGGATTTCGGTTCTTCATTACGCGATCGGCTTCACCTGCGGGGCGAGGCGCGGGCAGCCTTCTGGAAGCTGAACTACCCGACCACATTTCAGGCGGAGCCGGTCGAGGAGCCGGGAACTCCCGAGAACCCCAACGCCGTGATCGTGGGGAACAAGTTGACGGAGTGGACCGGCAGTCCGTGGCTGCAGGTGGGCCTGGGATATTCGTTCTCACCCTGACCATGGCCGATTTCCCTGACCCGGGTGGTGACGTTTCACGCACTCCACCGCTATTACCGCCCGGAATGGAGCGACTCGCGTAACCGCGAGGTATTCGGCTCCCTGGCGGATCCACCGGGCCACAGTCACGATTACCGATGCGCGGTGACTGTTCGTGGGAGCATGAGCGAGACCGGCACGATCATCGACCTCGGCCTGCTGGACCGGATTCTCCACGACGAGGTTCTGACTCCGTTCGGGGGCAAGCACTTCAACCTCGATGTGCCGGCGTTCGCCTACGGAAAGACGTTGCCCACCTGCGAAGCTATCGCGGCGTACGTCTTCCGCCGCATTGCCCTGCGGCTCCCGGCCGAACTCGCGCTCGAGCGGGTACGCATCATGGAGGACCCGACCCTATATGCCGACTGTACCGGAGTCCCCTGAACTGATCCAACCTTCGAAGCGAGGCGGGCGCATGTCCGAGCTCGCCGCCGTCGAAGAGGTTGCAGTTTGGCTGGAGGTGAACGGCAAGCCGGCCGTCACCTGGATGTGCACACCCGACCTGCTGGAGGAGCTGGCAATCGGGTGGCTTTACGGCGAGGGCTACATCGACACCATCGATCAAGTCCACCTCCGGCCCTGCGCCACCGACCTCGGGTTCTGGGCTGAGGTGCCGGGCGAGAGAGTGGCGGCGGTGCAGGCCGAAGGCCGCCGTCCTGTGTTGGCGTCGGGGTGCGGCGCCGTCTCCACCTACCTGGCAGACCCCGCTACCGTGGAGTCCCAGCCTGCGCGAGGGACCCCTCCGGGACTGGAGGAGCTTCGCGGGCTGTTCAAGGCGCTGTTTGCCAGGGGGGAGCGTTACAAGGACACCGGCGGCATCCACGCCGCGGCTCTGGTCGACCAAGGGGCGCCCTCGACGCTGATCTCGCATGCCGAAGACATCGGACGGCACAACGCGGTGGATAAGGTGCTCGGGGGCGCGCTGCTCGCCGGACGCCAGGTCGAGGGCTTGGGATTGCTGGTGACCGGCCGGATCTCGGCCGAGCTGGCGTTCAAGGCGGCCCGGGCTGGAATAGCCTACGTTGCGACGCCCTCGGTCCCGTCCACCCTGGCGGTCGAGATCGCTCGACGAAGCGGTATGGTTCTGGTCGGGCGCGCGGTCAGCGGTCACCCCCAACATCACGGGGCCGCGGGGCCAAGTGCCGCCTGACCGGGCCAGGCTGGCGGAGTTGATTCGGGGCGCCCGGCGGATTGCCGTGGTCGGCTTGAGCCGGAAACCGGAGCGGCCAAGCCATGGAGTGGCGGCCTACCTTCAGCGCGCCGGTTATACCATCATACCGGTGCATCCGGTCGGCGGCGTGACGCTGGGCGAGCCGGTTCATCCCAATCTTCAGTCGGCGGCGGCGACCGGCCCCATAGATATCGTCAACATCTTTCGGCGCTCCGAGTTTATCCCTTCGTTGCTGGACGCCCTGCTGGAAGTTCATCCGCCACTCGTCTGGATGCAGCAAGGTATCCGGCACGACGAAGTGGCCCGCAAGCTGGAGGAAGCCGGCATCGCCGTGGTAATGGACCGGTGTCTCGCGGTAGACCATCAATTTCTGGGGGGCTGATGCGCACCCGAAGGCTCCTCGTTCTGCTCGCGGCCCTCACCGGGGCCGGCGCGTTACCCTCTCCGGTATCAGGCCAGGCCACCGGCGATCAGTCCCGCCTGGTATTCACTGTTTCCGCCGGCGCGGTCGGCGGGAGCCGGCTTTGGTCCAGCTCACCCCAGGCGATCCAGTTCATCAACCCCGCGGATACATTCGCCGTGGACCGGAGGATCCGATCCACCCTGGCCGTGGGCTTCGGGGGAGTCTACTTCCCGGGAGAGAACCTCGGGTTCACACTCGAGGGCTTCCTGATCGGATTGGGCTTCGAGGACTCCTGCCGGCACCTCTTTTCCTCCGGTTCCGGCGAGATCGCGGAAGTCTGTGAATCCATTCAGAGCAAGAAGAAAGCGGCGACATCCGTCATTCTCTCCGGCGGTACCATGTTCCGGCTCAACAGTCGCAAGCTCTTCTCACCTTACGGCCGGGTTAACGCGGGACTGGTTCTGAGCAACCAGAGCTCGTTGCGGACCGTTGGTCAGTTTGTGAATGGCCAGGGGCAAATCGAGGATCTGTTCGTGTACTCGGATGACCATAACTCCAGGGTGGATCCGTCCCTGGCGCTCGGTGTGGGCTTCACCGCAGCGGTAGCGAAGGGGTATAACCTGCGCTGGGAAGTGAGGGACAATATCGTAGGGGTTCAGCGCGTGACCGGTACCATTCCGATTGCCGGATTCGTTCCGCCGCACGAGCGGGTGTTCAAGCATCTCTTCAGCATGACCGTCGGATTCGACGTGGTGCTCGAGCGCCGCAAGGGGAGGCGGTATTGAGCGGTAAGCGGGGAAGACGGTAAGCGGGTAAGCGTTAGGGGCGCCATCCTGGCTGGTGGGGGAGCAACACGGTTCGGCGGCAAGCCCAAGGGATTGGAGCTGGTTGGGGGCGAGCGGATCCTCGATGAGCTGGTGCGGGTGATGACCGCGGCCCTGGGAGAGCCTCCCCTGCTGGTGGCCAATGCAGCAGATGCCCCCACCTGGCGGCCGGATCTCCGCACCGTCAGCGACACGAACCCAGGGCTCGGCGCGCTCGGCGGGATTTACACCGCGGTCCTTCAGGCACCGGCGCCGGTCGTATGCGTCGCGTGGGACATGCCGTTTATTTCCGAGTCGCTGATCCGGGCACTCGCCGGTGGGCTCAATGGCCACGACGCCATGCTCCCTGAGAGTGGTGGACGGCGGGGCATGGAGCCGCTCTGCGCGGCGTACGGTCCGGCCTGCCGGGAGGCGATCGCCGACTGCCTCGCTGCCGGCGACCTCCGGGCCATCGGCTTTCACGACCGGATCCGGCTCGGTATTCTCCCCCTGGAAGAGGTGCGTGCTCTGGCGGACCCGGATCTCCTCTTCTTTAACGTGAACACCGCGGACGACCTCGCACGAGCGGACCAGCTGTGGCGTCAACGCGCATCATCTCCGTAATCGGCCGCAAGAATGCTGGAAAGACGACCCTTGCCGTTGCCCTGACGAGCGAGCTGGCCCGCCGGGGCCATCGGGTCATGACCATCAAGCACGGCCACCATCCCGCCGACGTGGACCGGGCCGGCAGCGACACCTGGCGGCACTTCCACGAGGGACGGGCAGAGCGGGTGCTCATCGCCTCGCCGGATCTGCGGGTGCTCTTCGAGCGGAGCCCGGACGACTACGATCCGATCGGGCTGGCACGGCGGTACATGCAGGGTGCCGACATCGTCCTCACCGAGGGGTTCAAGGCCGCGCCCCTTCCCAAGATCGAGGTGTTCCGGAAAGCGGCAGCCGATCGCCCGCTCTACGAGCCTTCAGCAGCGAACTCGCGAGAGTGGGTGGCCATCGTCACCGACGATCTGGACTTTCAGGCCGAGTGCCCAGTCCTCCATTTCAACGACACGATCTGGCTCCAGCTCCTGGCCAGCCTGGCCTGGGAGCGGTCCCTGCTCCTCGACTCGTGACCGGTCCTCTCGGCGCTGCCGAAGCCGCCGACAGAATTCTGCTGGACGTGCGGCGGCAGCCTGCCCTGCGCCTGCCGCTCGACGACGCGCTCGGCGGAGTCCTGGCCGAGGACGTTGTGAGCCCGCTCGATATTCCGGCCTGGACCAACTCGGCGATGGATGGTTACGCGGCGCGAGGAGAGGACGTTCGCGGCGCCGCGGAAGCAAGCCCGGTGCGGCTCCGGGTCGTCGAACAGATTCCCGCGGGCACGTTTCCGACCCGCAAGATCGGCCGCGGCGAGTGCGCCCGGATTTTTACCGGGGCCCCCCTGCCGGAAGGGGCCGACAGCGTCATCCGGCAGGAAGACACCGACCAGGGTGCCGACACGGTCACGATCCTGAAGGACCGCGATGTGGGGGTGAACACCCGCCAGGTGGGCGAAGACATCCGGAAAGGCCACACGGTCCTCAACGCCGGAGCCGAGCTCGGCCCCGCGCAGCTCGGGGTGCTGGCTTCCCTGGCGGTGGCCCATCCTCTGGTCTACCGACGGCCACGGGTTGCCATCCTGGGCAGCGGCGACGAGATCGTAGACGTGGATCAGCCGGAGGAGATTCTCAGCGGCCGGAAGATCGCCAGCAGCAACACCCATACGCTCGTGGCCCTGGTACGCCGGACCGGCGGGGAACCGGTGAACCTCGGGATCGCAGCCGATACGCCCGGCAGCCTTCGCGAGCATCTGGGCCGCGCCATGGATTGCGACCTGCTGGTGACGACGGCGGGTATCAGCGTTGGGGAGCACGACTACGTGCGGGCCGTGCTCGACGAGCTGGGCGCGCAGCAGCGTTTCTGGAAGCTTCGGATGCGGCCGGGTGCGCCGGTGGGCTTCGGCCTACTGGGTGAGGTGCCGTGGATCGGGCTGCCGGGCAATCCGGTGAGCACGATGGTGACCTACGAACTGTTTGTCCATCCGGCTATCCGGAAAATGATGGGTCACGAACTCGTGTTCCGCCGCAGCGTGCCGGCCTGCATGGCTGAACCGATCAGCCTGAAGCCCCGACTCCAGCACTTTCTCCGCGGGATCGTAACCGAAGGACCGCAAGGCCCCGAGGCGCGCCTTACCGGCCCCCAAGGCTCGGGCATACTCACCTCGATGGTTCGCGCCAACGCGCTGCTGGTGATTCCCGAAGGGCAGCACGAGACGCCTGTGGGTGCGATGGTCCAGGCCATGATTCTGAATGACCCTGTGCATCAGGAACGGCCGGGGTTCTGAAGTAGGAAGAGCGTGAACGGTAAACGGGGATTGATAGACCCTGTTTACCGTTCACTGTTCACCGTTTACGCTGTTTTCTGGTTAGAACCCAAACGTCAGCCTCCCATAATAGAACGCCCCATTGAAACCGAACGGGCGAGATCTGGTTGTAGGGGAAGATGCCGAAGTTATTGTTCCCCGCCGTGGTGGCGTTTCCCAGGCTGTTCTCGTCGGGATACACATCGAAGACATTGTCCACGCCGGCCGTCAGCGTGAACCGCCCGGCAAACGTATAGGAAGCGTTCACGTCGGTGATCCACTTGGCCGAGAAGGTCTGATCGAGCGAGCCATCGGTCGGTGTACCGAAGCTGGTGACCTCGCCGAACCGCTGGGTGCGCACGGTGAATCCCAGATCCTGATAGTTGAAGACCCCGCTGAGATACAGAGTTGCTCTTGGGCTGACCCACCTCGATGCGGGCACGCTCCACCCGATCGAAGAGTGTCTCCTGGAAGGCGCTCAACGCCGCCGGTGTGGGTGCGATCCGCAGTACCCGGTTGACGTTGTAGTTGTAGCCGCCGGTCAGGCGGAGCGTGCTCGTCGTCCCGATGGCGAACCCGTAATTCGCCACGACGTCCACGCCCAGGGTCCGGGTGTCGATGGCGTTGGTGAAGAACCGCCCGCCCGCCACGCCGGGAAAGCCCTGGCTCTCCAGGAAGGTACGAACAGCCGCACCGGTAAAGTTCCCCGTAAAGACGATCCGGTCGTCGATCAGGATCTGATAGTAGTCCGCCGTGACCGAGAGGTTCTTCACCGGGTTGAGCGCCAGGCCGACAGCTGTAGTTCTCGGGACTGTTCCGGCGTCAGCTCGCTGGCTCCCAGCGCCTGGGCCACGGGAGTGGTCACCGGGAAGGTCCGGTTATCGAACGGCACCCCGTTGATGAAGTTGGTGGACGTGGCCGAAAAGAATGATTGGCCCAGGGACGGGGCCTTGAAGCCGGTCGAGACGGCGCCACGTACCGCGAAACCAGGAATGGGCTCGAACCGCGCGGTGACCTTGCCATCGGTGGTGGAGCCAAAGTCGTTGTAGTTCTCCACTCGCCCCGCGACTCCCACCAGCAGCTTCTGCACCAGTTGGGCCTCGACGTCGATGTAGCCGGCCACATTATGGCGACTTTCATCGGTTGCGTCGCCCGGCCGGAAGCCGGGAAACACCTGCGCGCCCGGCGCACCCTGAGTGCCGGCATTGGGCCCGTCGAGGATGGGCACCCCGCCGTCGCGGTAGCTGTCCGGCTCGCCTTCTACGATCTGATACCCGTCCCGCCGGAACTCGCCGCCGACGGCCACATTGAGCGGAGAGGCCAATCCCACCGGGAAGGATTTGGCCACGTCGAGGTTGGCGGTAAACTGGTTGGCGATCAGCGTGCCGGCGTAGAACTCCGTGGGACTGGCCGCGCCCAGCGTCACATTGGCGCTGTTGCGGACGTCGAAATGAAAGAGGTTGCGGCCGTAGTCGGCGCTCACGTCCCAGCGCCATCCTGCCTGGTCCCCCCGAAGCCCGGCCACGCCCGAGAAATCGGAGATCTTGGTGCCGATCATGGGAAGGAAACCATTGGGGTAGATGGACCGCACAGTCCGGTCGTCGAGCGCTCGACGCCAGAAACCGGCCGATTCCCCGCTGCGGAGAGTCCCGCCGCCGAAGGCGTAGACCTCCATCGCGTCGGTCACCGGCTTGGCCAGGTTGAGGAACAGCCCGGCGTCTTCGGTATCGGCGTCACCCTGCCGGTGATTGATCTGACCGTTGAGGGCAGGATCGCTGTTTCGCGGGTCGCCGGCGAGGTACTGGGTACGCAGGTCGGGAGCCGACCGGTTGGTGAACCCGCGGTTGCGATACTCGCCCGCGATCTGAAGCACGCCGTCGCCTCCCACCGCCAACGCGTAGTTGCCGGCGGCCTGGATCACTCCCCCGTCGCTCTCGACCGTCTGGCCGAACGTGGTGAGAATCTCGTTGGGCGATCCCTCCTTCAGAATGATGTTGATCACCCCCGCGATGGCATCCGAGCCGTACTGGGCCGCTGCGCCGTCCCGCAGGATCTCGATCCGCTCGATCGAGCTGGCCGGAATCGCGTTCAGGTCCACCATGCCCGAGCCGCGTCCGATGCTGCCGTTGACGTTGATCAGGGCGCTACCATGGCGCCGCTTCCCGTTGACCAGGACCAGCACCTGATCCGGGGCAAGGCCGCGGAGTGTCGCCGGCCGGGTGTGGTCGGTGCCGTCGGAGATAGTCGCGCGGGGAAAGTTGAACGACGGCGCCAGCGCCTGGATGATCTGGGCCGTCTCGGTCCGGCCGGTCTGCTTGATCTCGACTGCGGTGAGCACGTCTACCGGCACCGGCGCTTCGGTCGAGGTCCGCTCCGCGGCCCGGGTGCCCACGACGGCCAGCTCCTGAAGCGCCAGCGGCTCACGCCCAAGCTCGAAATCGTGGGTGACCGACGCCCCGGCCTCGGCTTGAACCGTGTCCCGCCCGACACTGTAGCCGATGTAGGTGACCCGGACCTCGTGAGTACCGGGAATCAGCCTGAGACGGTAGGTGCCATCCAGCCTGGTGCTGGTCGACATGACGGTGCCGGGCACGAAGACCCGGGCTCCGCTGAGAGGTTCATTGGAGGCGGCGTCGCTGACCCTGCCGGTGACGACGGCATCCTGGCCCTGCGCCGACAGGGGTGCGGGGCCAACGGCGATGGCCCAGGCGCCGGCTGAGAGCGCCGCGAACAGGCGCAACTTTGGCCGGATGCGTCGGACTATGTGTGCGGACATAGGCGTGCCTCGAGGCTGGAATTACGGAAAAGATGGGGCGATGAGGTGCAACCGGTAGTTCCACGGAACGCCACCCGGGACCGCTTGTCAAGCGTCCGGGGTCAACACCGCTTGGCTCGGTTGACTCCAACCTGATCGAACCCTTACATTTGTGGCTGTAGAAGGGGAGTAGCTTATCCGCCGGAAGGCGGACGGATGGATCGTCAAGACTGTTCGCCAAGTGCGGGCACGGTCCATTCGGGAGGACGCCGGGAACAGCAGCAGATGCTGGCCCGGACCTTAGAGCGAGACCTTCGTCCACGCGAAAGCGGAGCGGACGGGGTCTCGCTCTTTCATTTTGGCCCCAGTTCTACAGCGAGCGGAATATGAACAACGTCAAGACCTTCGTCCTCATGGCCGGGCTGCTGGGTCTGTTCCTGCTGGTCGGCCAGCTCCTCGGCGGCTCGAGCGGACTCCTCATCGCGCTCGTGTTCGGCAGTCTTTTCAACTTCATCATGTACTTTTTCTCCGACCGCCTGGTGCTCAAGATGTACGGGGCACAGGTGGTGACCGCCCAGGAAGCACCGGAGCTGTATGCCATGGTCGACCGGCTTCGCCAGAAGGCCGGTCTCCCGATGCCGACCGTCGCCGTGGCCCCCCACGAGCAGCCCAACGCGTTTGCCACCGGGCGCAATCCGGAGCACGCGGTGGTGGCCGTGACCACCGGGATCCTCAAGTACATGCCGCAGGCCGAGCTCGAAGGGGTCATCGCGCACGAGCTGGCCCATATCAAGAATCGGGACATGCTCATCGCCACGGTGGCGGCGGGCATTGCCGGCGCGCTCAGCAACCTGCCCTACCTGCTCATGTTCGGTGGCGGCCGGGATGACGAAGGCGGGCACCCGTTTGCGCAGATCGCCCTGATCCTGCTGGCGCCACTCGGGGCCATGCTCATTCAGTTTGCCGTTTCCCGCCAGCGGGAGTTCGAGGCGGACCGCGTGGGTGCGCTGATCCTGGGGCGGCCGATGCCGCTGGCCAACGCCCTCGTCAGGCTCGACGACTTCGCGCACAAGATCCCCATGCAGGTGCCGCCAGCCGTCGCACCGCTGGCCCAAGTCAATCCACTGGCGGCCCACGGAGGCGTGGTCTCCAAGCTCTTCAGCACCCACCCGCCGACTTCGGAGCGGGTGGCCCGGCTCCAGGCCATGGCACCGGCCAACTGAGTGGGCACTCACGGGGCGGCGGTTTGGCTGGGCTTCACCGGGCTGGTGGTGGCACTCCTGGTGCTGGACCTGGGGGTGCTCAACCGGCGGTCCCACGTCCTTTCCTTCAAGGAGGCTATCACCTGGAGCGGCGGGCTGGTCCTGCTCGCCCATCTGTTCGCCCTGTTCCTGCTGTGGCGGGAGGGGACTCAGCACGCCCTCGAGTTCTACACCGGGTACCTGATCGAGCTGTCGCTCAGCGTCGACAACCTCTTCGTGTTCCTGCTCATCTTCTCCTACTTCTGCGTCCGTCCCGAAGCCCAGCCCAAGGTGCTCAAGTGGGGCATCCTGGGAGCGATCATCATGCGGATGATCATGATCGGGCTCGGGGCGCTGCTGCTCCAGCAATTCAACTGGATCGTGTACGTCTTCGGCGCCATCCTCATCGTTACCGGCATCAGGATGTTCACCCAGCAGGAGCAGGCGGTCCAGCTCGAGCGCAACCCGGTGGTGCGACTCGCCCGCCGCTTCCTGCCACTCGACCAGGCGTACGACGGAACCAGGTTCTTCACCCGCACGTCCAGCGGACGGCTGCTGGGCACCCCACTGTTGCTGGTTGTGCTGGTGGTGGAGTGGTCCGATCTGGTATTCGCCATCGACAGCATCCCGGCCATTTTTGCGGTCACCCGGGATCCCTTCCTGGTCTACAGCTCGAATATTTTCGCGATCCTGGGCCTGCGGGCACTCTACTTCGTGCTGGCCGGCATGCTGGACAAGTTTGTGTACCTGAAGACGGGCGTGGCCTTCATCCTGGTGTTCGTCGGCCTGAAAATGACCCTGAGTGCCTGGATCCACATCCCCACCGCGCTGTCCCTTGGCGTCATCGTGCTCACCCTGGCCACCGCCATCGTGCTCTCGCTCCGGCACAGTGCGAGCCAGGGAGAAATGCCCGCCTGAGGACGGGCGGACAGAAGGGCGGCAGGCAGGATCAATCGTTGAAGCGGGACCACCGACGTTCACCCCTCCCATTCGTCCATCCGTCCATCCGTCCATCCGGCGGACCATCCTTACGGCCGCGCCGGGTTCCGCCTAAGCTTCCCGGGCATGCCGCTATCCTCTCTCTGGTCCCGTCTCGGCCTGGGCCGCCCGGAGTTCCGCGCCTGGGCCATGTACGATTGGGCCGCGTCCGCGGTGCAAACCACCATCATGGTGGCGGTCTTTCCCATCTACTTCGTGAAGGTCGCCGGCGCCGACCTGCCGGCGAGCAGCGCCACCCAACGGCTGGCCACCGTGAACACGCTCGCGCTCGTCATCATCGCCCTGCTCTCGCCCATCCTTGGGGCCATCTCCGACTACCGGGGAGCCAAGAAGCGGCTGCTGGCCGTGTTCATGTTTATCGGCGTCGCGGGGGTGGGGGGAATGTTCTTCATCCAGCGCGGCGATATAGACCTGGCTTCGGTCCTTTTTACCGTGGCGCTGACCGGAGCGGCGGGGAGTTTTGTCTTCTACGAGGCACTGCTTCCACACATCGCCCGCCCCGACGAGATCGACCGGCTGTCCAGCGCCGGCTACGCCGTCGGCTACATCGGCGGCGGCCTTCTGCTCGCCCTCAATCTGGCCTGGATCCAACAGCCGGCCTGGTTCGGGCTTCCCTCAGGGCCGGACCTCACCGAGGCCCAGGCTACCCTGCCGATCCGGCTCGCGTTCATCTCGGTGGCGGTCTGGTGGCTGGTTTTCTCCTTGCCACTGTTCCGGCGGGTGCCCGAGCCACCACCCCGGCTGGAGCCGGACGAGCACCCGGGCGAAAGCCCTATCCGGGTGGCCTTCGTCCGGATGGCAGAGACCTTTCGGGAGCTCCGCGGGTATCGCCAGGCGTTTCTCATGCTGCTGGCGTTTCTGATCTACAACGATGGAATTCAGACGATCATCAAGATGGCGACTGCCTACGGGACCGAGATCGGGATCGGTCAGAGCTCGCTCATCGGCGCGATCCTGCTGGTGCAGTTCGTGGGAATCCCCTGCTCCTTCTTATTTGGGACGCTTGCCGGACGCATTGGGGCCAAGCGGGCGATCTTCCTCGGACTGGTCGCCTACACCGCCATCAGCGTGCTGGGATACTTCATGCGGAACGCGACCCACTTTTACGTGCTGGCCGGCCTGGTCGGCATGGTTCAGGGAGGCACCCAGGCGCTCAGCCGCTCCCTGTTCGCCAGCATGATTCCCCCGCACAAGTCAGGCGAGTTCTTTGGATTCTTCAGCGTGTTTGAAAAGTTCGCCGGAATCTTCGGGCCGCTGATTTTCGCGGGAACCATTGCGGCTACCGGTTCCAGCCGGAATGCAATCCTTTCCGTCATCGGCTTCTTTGCGGTGGGCGCGGCACTGCTCTGGACCGTGGATGTGGAAGAGGGCCAGCGGGCGGCGCGCCGGGCCGAGCAGGCGGCGGTGCCCATCCGCTAGCCGGCCTTACGCGGTCTAACCAGTCTGCCGCTTACGGCACCGGACCGCTCCCGGACTTGGGCGGCCGCTCCCGACCAAGCACCTGCACCGAGGAGCTCTGGGACTTGCCACCGCCAGTGGCAGTAATGGCTGCCCGGCCCTCGCCGCGTCCAAAGACCGTTCCGCCCACCGATACCGTCGCTACCGCCTCGTTGCTGCTGGTCCAGGTGTACTTCACACCAACCATTGGATCGCCGAACTCATCGAACACCTGGGCAGTGAGTGTGACCACCCCGCCGGCAGGAATGGTTGAGCTGCGGGGTATGACCTTCATGGTCGTGGTAGCCGATTGGGGTCCCGGCCCCAGACTCTCGGTGCAGGCACCGGTGGCAGCGAGTATCGCGAGGCATGCAAGAGCTCGTGCGGGGCGGATGGTGCGCATGGTGTCCTCCCTGAGATTGCCAACCCCGGCGCGACCCGCGCGCCAGTGGTTACAGGAAGGTTACGAACCACGCGTTAAATGGTCGTGAATGCGGCCGGCGGCGTGGTGAACGCGGAGTCGCATGCTGCGCACCTCTTGCCCGGTGATTGGCCGCTTCCTAGCTTACAACCCATTCTCGACACCTAACCGGGCCTCATGCATCTCTACACCCGTTCGACCACTTCGCCCGCTTTCCCCACCCCGGGAGAGATGCTGAAGTGCGGCGCCAAGCGGGGCGGTCGCGGCAGGCTCGGGTCGGCATAGCGCACCAAGGAGTTCACCTTCGACCAGGAGCCCCGCCGCGGATGCCGCTGGCGGGGCGCTCTCGTTAATGGACGCACTGGAGCTGACCCGATCGCTCGTGGCTCTGGAGACTCCGACCGGAGCCGAGGGGCCGGCAACCGACTTTCTGGATGCCGCGCTGCGCCGCGCCGGATACCAGGTGGTGCGCCAGCCGGTGTCGCCGGGGCGTCACAATCTTTACGCCTACCGCGAGCCTCCCACCCTTGTCTTCTCGACCCATCTCGACACCGTTCCCCCATACATCCCCCTGTCCGAGGATGGCGAATCGATTCACGGCCGGGGGAGCTGCGACGCCAAAGGTCTGGCCGCGGCCATGGTCGCGGCAGCAGAGCGCCTGGCCGAGCGAGGAGAGCGTCGGATCGGGCTGCTCTTCGTGGTCGGAGAGGAGAACGGATCGGATGGGGCTCTGGCCGCCGCCGATCTCGGACCGCGGGGTCGCTTCCTCATCAATGGGGAGCCGACCGAGAATCGTCTCTCGATCGGTCAGAAGGGCTCGCTGCGAGTAGACCTTCAGGCAACCGGGCGCGCCGCGCATTCCGCCTATCCGGAAGAAGGGATAAGCGCGATTGCCGCCCTGTTGGACAGCATCGAGCGGATCCGCCGGATGCCTCTGCCGACCGATCCGCTGCTGGGCCAGTCCACCCTGAATTTGGGACTGATCGGCGGCGGCGTGGCTCCCAACGTCATTCCGCCGGCGGCCAGCGCCCAGATTCTCATCCGTACCGTCGAGCCGACCGGCCCGTTGAAGAGCTCCATCAAGACGCTGTTGGCCCCGGGCGTGACCGCGGATTACCGGGTCGAGCTCCCCTTCTACAAGGGAGGAGCGGCTCCCGCAGGCTGGGAGACGACGGTAGTGAGCTACGCGAGCGATCTACCGTTTCTCGAGCCCTGGGGAGAGCGGTATCAGCTCGGCCCCGGGACGATTCGGGTGGCCCACACCAGCCAGGAGCACATCCGGAAGGCCGATCTCCTTCGGGGGGTCGACCTGTACGTGCGTCTGGCGTCCGACCTGCTCGCACGAGAGAAGGCATGAGCCGGAAGATTCCCGTTGCGGTGCTCGGCGCCACCGGCACGGTGGGGCAGAAGTTCATTCGTCTGCTCGCCGAGCATCCCTGGTTCGAGATCACGGCGGTTGCGGCCTCCTCTGCCAGCGCCGGCCGCCGCTATGAGGAGGCGGCGCGATGGCGCGAGCCGGTGCCGATCCCCTCGTCGGTGGCGGGCATGGTGATCCGCGAATGCGTACCGCCCCTGCCCGGGCGGATCGTCTTCTCGGCGCTGGATGCCGAGGTGGCTGGTCCGATCGAGCAGGACTTCGCGCGGGCGGGATCGTACGTGGTGACCAACACCCGCACTCATCGCATGGATGCCGACGTGCCTCTCCTCATTCCGGAGGCCAACGCGGATCACCTGGCGCTGATCGA
The DNA here is from genome assembly GCA_963846435.1 of uncultured Gemmatimonadales bacterium. Classification (GTDB taxonomy): domain Bacteria; phylum Gemmatimonadota; class Gemmatimonadetes; order Gemmatimonadales; family GWC2-71-9; genus CAVVWJ01. The sequence continues at coordinate 625,499 of CAWJVX010000003.1, forward strand.
CCGACAACAGCAGGAACGAAGCTGGAAAGGCGGCATCCTCGCCAACCCCAACTGCTCTACCGCAGCGCTCGCCCTGGCGCTGGCCCCGCTGCACCGCGCCTTCAAGGTCGAGCGGCTGTTCGTGTCGACCATGCAGGCGGTCTCCGGTGCCGGCTATCCGGGCGTCGCCTCGCTCGACATCGTCGGCAACGTCATTCCGTACATCGGCGGGGAAGAGGAGAAGATCGAGCGGGAGAGTCGCAAGATCCTCGGCGCGCTGTCCAGCGGTGCGATCGAGCCGGCCGGGTTTGCAGTCAGTGCCCACACCAACCGGGTTGCCGTGGTGGATGGGCACATGATGACGGTCTCGGTTGGCTTGAGCCGCAGAGTGGGCCCGGAGGAGGCAGTCGCCGTGCTTCGTGACTTTCGCGGCCCGCCGTGCGTCGCGGGGCTGCCCTCGTCGCCGGAACCTCCGATCGAGGTGGACCAGCGAGTCGACCGGCCCCAGCCCCGGCTCGACCTGGATCGCGGGCGCGGCATGGCGGTGACGGTGGGTCGGGTGCGACCCTGTCCTATTCTCGACCTGCGTCTCGTCCTTCTAGGGCATAACACCATCCGCGGTGCCGCCGGCCAGGGGGTGCAGATTGCCGAGCTTCTGGTGGCCGAAGGCAGGGTGGAGCGGAGCACCACCGCTGAGCGAGGGCCATGATCGTCGCCAAGTTCGGGGGAACGTCAGTGGCCGACGCGGCGGCGATCGGGCGGCTGATAGAGATCGTGCGGTCTCGTGCCGGTTTTCGCCCCGTGGTCGTCGTCTCGGCTCTGGCCGGGGTCACCGATGACCTTCTGACGCTGGCCCACCGCTGCGGGTCGGGCGACGGCACCGGACTCAATGCTTCGGTTGCCGAGCTGCTGGAACGGCACGAACGAATTGGCCGGGACCTACCCGGCTGCTCTGCGGCGGTGGACGCCATCGTGGCCGACGCCCAGCAGCTTGGCCGTGAGGTCATGGCGGCCCAGGATCGCCAGCTTTCGCCGGCGGAGCTCGACGGGATTGCCGGGCGGGGGGAGCTCTGGAGCTCGCGGCTGGTGGCGGCAGCCCTGGTAGGGGCTGGTCTCGATGCCGATTGGGTAGATATCCGTCCTATTCTGGTAACCGACGGACGCTTCGGCCGAGCCACGCCCAACATGCAGGTGCTTCAACCAGCGGGCGCGAGACCACCTCAAGCCGCTGGCAGAATCAGGACGAATCCCAGTCACGCAGGGCTTCATCGGGGCCACCGCCGCCGGGGTGGCGACCACTTTGGGCCGGGGCGGCTCGGACTTTACCGCCGCGCTGCTCGGTGCCGCGCTTACCGCCGACCGGGTAGAGATCTGGACCGACGTCGATGGATTGATGACTGCCGACCCCCGAATCGTTCCGTCGGCCCGCACCCTCTCCGCCGCGAGCTACGACGAAGCCGCCGAGCTGGCCACGTTCGGAGCCAGGATTCTGCATCCGGCTACGGCCCTGCCCCTGGTTCGTGCGGGCATCCCCATCGTGGTGCTGAACTCCAGACACCCCGAGCGGTCCGGAACGACCATCGGGCCCCAGGCCGAGCTGGAGCGGATGGGCGACTCACCGATCCGCTCGATCTCGTGGAAACAGAGCATCACCGTGGTCAACATCCGGGCACCACGGATGCTCGGCACCTACGGCTTCCTGCGGGCGCTTTTCGAGGTGTTCGAGCGCCACGAGACGGTGGTGGACGTGCTGGCCAGCGGAGAAGTGAGCATCTCGATTACCATCGAGGACCGTTCTCGCCTCGACCAGATCGTCCGAGACCTTGGCGAGCTGGGCGAAGTGTGGATCGAGGAGCACCGCGCGATCATCGCGATCGTGGGCGTGGGGCTCAGGTACACTCCGGGGTTGGCGGGCCGGGTCTTCAACGCCGTATGGCCGGCTAACGTCGAGATCATTTCGCAGGGCGCCTCGGCCATCAACATGACGTTTGTGGTGCGGGAGGAGGATGGCCCGGATGTCGTGCGCCGCTTACACCAGGAATTCTTTGGATCATGCTGAATAACCTCACTACTCCTTCGTGACCTTCGTGGCGAAAGAGCGAAAGCCCCTGCACATCGCTATCGTCGGGAATGGCCGAATGGGAAAAGCGCTGGCGACGTTAGCGCAGGAGCGCGGCCATAGCATTCATACCGTCGTGGACTCCGGTGACAATGTTGCCGGAAAGGCCCTTACCAGCGAGCGGCTGTCCGGCGCCGATGTCGCCCTCGAGTTCACCCGGCCGGAGGCGGTCGTCTCTAACCTGGAGCGACTGATCGAGCTGGGTATTCCCACCGTGACGGGTACGACCGGGTGGAGCGGGGCGCTCGGCCGGATCACGGACCTGGTCAACGCCAGGAGGGGCGCGCTGCTGCATGCGGCCAACTTTTCAGCGGGCGTCCACCTCTTCCTCCGTGCGGCTCGGGACCTGGCGCGGGGTTTCAGTGGCCATCCTGAATTTGTCGCCTCGATACGGGAGGAGCACCACGCCGCAAAGCTCGACGCCCCCTCCGGTACCGCGCTCCTTCTCCAGCAGCAGCTCGGCGGCACCGATGCGTCGCGCGCGTTTCCCATTACCTCGGTGCGGGCCGGGACGATTCCGGGCACGCACACACTCGTTTATCAAGGACCGCACGAGACGGTTTCATTGAGCCACGTAGCGCACGACCGTGCGGCATTCGCCGAGGGGGCCCTGACGGCGGCCGAATGGCTCCCGGGCAGGACCGGAGTTTTTACGTTCGAGCAACTGCTCTTCGGAGAAACCGCATGACCCGGCTCCAGGGATGCGGCACCGCGCTGGTAACCCCATTCGCCGAGCCGGGCCCGGTAGACCTTCCCGCGCTCCGAGCGCTGGTGGACTGGCAGATCTCGGAGGGGATCGACTTCCTGGTGGCGTGCGGTTCGACCGGCGAGGCCCAGACCCTGAACGATGCGGAACGGCAGCAGGTGGTGGCCGCGGTGGTGGAGGTGGCAGCGGGCCGGGTGCCGGTGATGGCGGGCGCCACGAGCAACGACACCTCGCGGGCAGTGGAAGAAACCCGACGCATGTGCCGGGTCGGGGTGGACTACATCCTCAGCGCCACACCCTATTACAACAAGCCTACCCAGGAAGGCCTCTACCGCCACTTCATGGCAGTGGCGGACGTCTCCACCAAACCGGTCTGCCTCTACAACGTACCGGGACGCAGCGCGGTAAACCTCGAGCCCGGCACCGCTCTCAAGCTGGCCCAGCATCCCAATGTCATGGGCATCAAGGAGGCGAGCGGCGACCTGAAACAGGTCATGGACGTCCTGCGCCAGCGCCCCGATGACTTCACCGTGTTATCGGGAGACGACTGGCTCACTCTGCCGGTCGTCACGGCGGGCGGCGACGGGCTGATCTCGGTGGTATCCAATGAGGTTCCAGCCGCAATGACCGCCCTGGTGCATCTGCTGCTCTCGGGAAATCTCGAGCAGGCACGGGCGTGGCACTACCGGCTGCTGCCCCTCATGGACGCCAATTTTCTGGAGACCAACCCCGCCCCGGTCAAGGCGGCCCTGCACCTCATGGGACGAATTCAGAACGTACTGCGGCTGCCGCTCCTTCCAGTGAGTGCGTCGACCGGCACCGCGCTCCGCGCCGCCCTCCGGAGTGCCGGCGTGGCCGATGTCTAACGGCGGACCGCGGGAAAGCGGGGAGGCGGGTAAGCCGAGAGACCAACCAACGATGGCAGAGGGAGGCCTACGCGCGGCCATTGAGAGGTATGCCAGTGGGGTCCCTGCGGGTGAGGAAACGGCGGCGCTGGAGGCGTTTCGCGCGCTCAAGGCCGAGCTCAACGCCGGCACGGTCCGCGCCGCGAACCGTGGTGCTGATGGCCGCTGGCGGGCTAACGCCTGGGTCAAGGCCGGTATCCTGCTTGGCTTCCGGCTGGGTCGCACCGGGCCGGCGGCTATCGGGGGACCGTTTCCCTTCTATGACAAGGACACCTACCCGCTGCGGGCCATGGGGCCGGACCAGGGGGTGCGGATCGTGCCCGGCGGCTCCGCTATCCGGGATGGGTGCTACATCGGGAGTGCAGTTATTTGCATGCCCCCGATGTATATCAACGTCGGCGCCTACGTGGGGGATGGTACCATGGTCGATTCCCACGCCCTGGTGGGCTCCTGCGCCCAGATCGGGCGCCGGGTGCACCTCTCAGCGGCGGCTCAGATCGGGGGCGTCCTGGAGCCTGCGGGAGCCCTGCCGGTCATCATCGAGGACGAGGTGCTGGTGGGGGGCAATTGCGGCGTGTACGAGGGTACCGTGGTCCGGGAACGCGCGGTGCTCGCGCCAGGGACCATCCTGTCGGGCGGGACCGCCGTGTTCGATCTGGTTCACGACCGGGTTTACCGCCGGGAAGGGGATCGCCCCCTGGAAATCCCCGCCGGCGCGGTGGTGGTGCCCGGAACCCGACCGGTGAAATCAGGAGCGGGCGCGACAGCGGGGATCGGTCTCTACACCCCGGTGATCGTGAAATATCGAGATGAGAAGACGGACACGGCAGTGAGACTCGAGGAGCTGCTGAGGTGACGGCCCACACCCACTACCTCTGGTTCGAGACCAAGCGCCGCCAGGAGATCATCGACATCACCGACGAAGTTGCCGAGCAGGTGCGGCTGAGCCGGGTGGAAGAAGGCCTGGTATTGGTCTCGGCGATGCACATCAGCGCATCGGTGTTCGTCAACGACCATGAGTCCGGCCTGTGGCACGACATCTTCAAATGGCTGGAGGAGACGATCGCGCCATGGGAGCCGGAGCGCTACCGGCACAACGAGACCGGTGAAGACAATGCCGCCGCTCATCTCCGAAGTCTCACGATAGGCCACGAGGTGATCGTCCCGATCACGCGCGGCGAGCTCGACCTGGGCCCCTGGCAGCGGGTGTTCTACGGGGAGTGGGACGGCCAGCGGCGCAAGCGAGTCGTGATTAAAGTGCTCGGCGAGCAGGCAGTGACGAAGCCAGGGTAACCGGTGTGCCGGCTACCCTGGCTTCCCCACATCCTGGCAATCGGACGCTACGGCTTACCTGCCGTGCTTCTGATTCCCTTCCTTCCCACTCTTGGCCTTATCGTCGTGCTTGTTCCGCTCCTCGGCCTTGGGCTTGGGCCCCTTCACGAAGCGAAAGAGCGCGCCATGCGTGGTGCCATCCACCAGGGTCACCAACAGCTTCCGGCAGGTGCCGGCCCAGGTGGCGTTGGTCTTCCACACATAGGTGTAGCTCGTCCCAACGACCCGCAGATGGCTGGCTTCTGCCGTCCCGGTTTCCTCCACCGTGCTCTCGGGCCCGGCCATGCTGCACGACGCTGGAACCGACGTCGGCGAGCCTGACCGCAGAACCTGCTGCCCGCTGGAGCCCTCGACGGCGAACTTCACCGGGATGGACAGGCCCGCCGTCACCCGGTTGACCGCCGGCAGGTTGTGCACCGGCAGGTAGAAGCCCCTGAACCTGAGCCCGCTCGGCGGAGGGGGTGGCGGTACCTCGACCGCGGTGACCGTAATGGTCACCGTCTTGATCGCATGGGTGTAGTTGCCGCTGCTCGGACTGAACTCCACCGAGATCGGCTGGTTCGTTCCGGCCGCCAGCACCGTGCCCGCCGCCGGCAAGTAGACGAATGTGCCCGGCAGACTGACCGCCCCAACGCCCGAGGCAGCGGCGTTGAGCTGGGTGGAGCCCAGCGGAGTCCCGGCGGTTATCGCCGCGGGTGAGGCCCACTGGATTACCGGTACCGCCTGGTTGATCGTGAGCGTACCGGTGGCCGCCGGCGCCTCGTAGTTCGGATTGTCGAGGCTGGCCAGGACCTGATACACCCCGGCATCCACCGGTTGGGAGACCGGCGAGCCGGCTAAGGTGTACGTCACGGTGATCCCACTCAACCCCGAGGGGCTGGTGGTCACAGTCGCCTGTTTGATCGTCCCGTCATAGGTGAACTCGGTGCCGACAGCAATGGTCGCCGGCGCCTTGGTAATGTTGAACGACCGGGACACGTCCTCGGCAAAGGTATAGACGGTATTGCCCGGCTGCTGGGCAATGACGGTGCACACGCCGACCGCCGTGAGCGTCACGGTGCTTCCGGCAATGGTGCAGTCGCCGCTGGCGAGAAAGTTCACCGGCAGACCAGAGCTGGCGGACGCACTGACCGCAAAGGCCGGGTCGATGAAGGTCTTGTCGGCCAGCGGGTCGAAGGTGATGGTCTGCGCCAGCGTCTGGGCCTCGTCGCAGGCGTCTCCGATCCAGTCGCCATCTTCATCGGCCTGATCGGCGTTGGCTACCTCGGCGCAATTGTCATCGCCGTCCAGGACGCCGTCTGCGTCATCGTCATCGTCGCAGGCGTTACCCAGCGCGTCGCCGTCGGTATTCAGCTGGTCCGGGTTCTCCTGGTTGATACAGTTGTCCACGCCATCGAGAATGGCGTCGGCATCGCTGTCGAGAGTTCCGCCGCCTTCGATACCGGCCGACCCTGACAACCAGCGTACCGCGTTGATATACAGCTGCTGAACCTCCGGATCCTCCAGGCTATGGCGGTCCTCCGGGAGGTCGGCGTAGTTAGGCGCAAAGCTGAAGTTCACGACCTTGCCGCTGCCAAACTGGCTGGCAAGCACGGCCGGGCCTCCGCTCGGAACCCGCATGAGCACGACCGTGGATGGGTCGTTGGCGAGTTTGGAAGACGCGTCATGGCCATCGGCCTGAATGGTGAACGACGCAGGAAGCCCCGCGAGGACGGGGTGGCTCTCCTGCCCCGGCACCGCATTGTAGGTGACCTCGCACTGGCCGCAGCTCTCCGCCTCCTCCGCGTTCGAGCTATGCAGCACCAGCTCCGACATCCCGGTCTGCTGGCTCGATGCTTCCTCATAGCCGTTCCACTGGGCACCCACAAACCCGCCGCCGTTCGACACGAACGTCTTGAGGGCGGTCTGCCCGCCCGTGGCCAGCGGGATGTTGTAAGTAAAGCCATTCAAGTGGATCACCACGTCATATCCATCGAGGGACGGGTTGGTCCCGAACCAGTTGTATTCGGGGGCGCGCTTGACGCCCACGTGAAATCCCGCGTTTACGATGCTGGTGGCCAGCGCGGTCGTGGAAGGACCATCGACGTCGGCCAGAATGAGCACCTTCGGGCCAGTGCCCGGCGGCAATAGCGCGGACGCCATGCTCACCGGCGCCCGCAACAGGGCCGCCCGCATGGCGCCGGCGGGAGCCGCCTGCCCGGCCTTGCTCGCCAGGTACGGGTGCGGGTGGGTTGACGCCGCCGAGGGGCTACTGCCCGGAGAGGCAGGCCCAGTGGGCTGATCGTCGGTACACGCCAGCGGGCTCACAACGATGGCCAGAAGAAATGGCAGGAGGTGCCGTGCCCGACGGCGGTGCGGGTGCACAGTGGGAATGCGTGGGCCGGTCATATTACCTCCATGCCGCGAAGGTGGAACTACGGTTAAATGCCCTCTCTTTGAGCGTGAACCTGCGTTGACTTCGAGGACCCGTACCAACTTACTGATCACCAACGCAACTGGACCTGTACCAACGTGCTGTTGAAGCGTCCTACCGTGCTATACGCTTGACAGCCGGCTTCTTGGCCGGCGTTTCCCTCTTGCTGGGGACAACCTTCTTCGCCGGCGTTACCGGCTCTGGTGCCTTCAATACGAACGTGGCGCGGGCTTCCGTGCCCTTCACCACCGCGATGAGCGTCCGCTCTCCAACCTTGGAGCCAGGTGTCCAGCGGGTGTGCGCCCGACCACGCGCGTCGGTCATGACCCGGGCCGGACTGACGTTGCCGAACCTGGTGCTGAACACCACCGGCTGATCGGCCACCGGGTTGCCGTAGGCATCGGTCAGGTCGGCGTCCAGAGACTGCACCGCCCGGTTGGCAGTGCCGGCCTTCGGCTCTACGAACGCCAGGTTGGCCGGCGCCGCGGGGCGTGCCCGGGCGGCGATCTCGATCGCGCGCTCGATGCCCTCTACCCGCGCGGTCATCCGGTGCAACCCGGCGGAGCGACCCAACGTCCAGGACACCTTTACCCGCCCGGTCGAATCCGTGGTCAGGATGCTGTCGTCCACGCTACCGTGGGCCGGCAGGAGCGTGACGGGTACTTCCGGAACCGGATTCTTGGCCCGATCGAGCACCCGCAGCTCGACCAATGGCTTCAGCACCTGGCTCACCGACCCCTCACGCTTTGCGACCGCCACAATCTCGACCGTTGCCGCTCGCCCAGCCCGTGCGGTTGCCCTGACCAGGAAGCGCGGCACCGCGCGCGGGTTTCCCACCTGCACGTAGGCCCGCTGAGCTCCGGACTTGGGACCCAATGTCCAGCGGGCGCGGGTCTCTCCCAGGGAGTCGGTCCGCGACTCGGATGCCACGATGCTCCCGCCGTCATCCGCCGACCACGCCACCGGCACATCGGCCAGGGCCACACCACTGGTATCGGTGACCCGCACCAGCGCGGGCTCCGTCAGCGCTCCGCCCGCCGGCCCCTCGAGGGTTTCGCTCACCTGCGCCAGCCGGGTATTGGCACCGACCGGCTCGGCTTCGGCCGTAACCACCGTGTGGCTCGCGACGCCTTCGGCGCTTACTGCCAGCGACTGACGTCCCGGAAGCCCGCCCAGAGTCCAGGTTGCCCGGACAATGCCTTGGGCATCGGAGGAACCGGACTGGGGGTCGGTCTCCCCGGCACCTTCGGGGAGGACGAACCGGACCGGGACCCCTTCAATCGGCCTGCCGCTGCGCGAGACCACCTGCACCGCGACCGGGTTGGCTATCCGTCGTCCCGCCGGTGCCCGCTGCCCGTCACCACCCAGGAGCGTCAGCGAAGCGGGCACCGGATAGACTTCCGCCGGAAGCTGGGTGACGAGCCCCTCGTGGGTGGCGGTGAAACTCGTCCGCCCCGGAGCGGTTCCCGTCACGTTCCCCAGGCTGTCCACGGCGGCGATCGACGCATCGGCGGAACGCCACCGGACCACCAAGCCCAGGATCTTCTGCCGGCGCGCGTCGGCCACGTATGCCACGGCCTTGTCGCGCTCCCCTTCGGGTACCCGCAGGACACTGTCGCCCACGATCCGCACCTCGGCCGGCTGCTGCCGCACCACCACGTGCGCAGTGGCCACCTTGCGGCCAACCGTAACCGTGATCGCGGCGGTTCCTGCGCTCCGAGCCACGACACTTCCCGCGCTGTCCACCGTGGCCACGATCGAGTCGCTGCTGCTCCAGACCGTCGGCGCCCCCTGCAACGCGTTGCCGCGGGGGTCGGTGGCGGTCACCGCCAGGTTGATCGTGTCGCCGACCGACCGGGCCGTGTCCAGTGCGGGCGTGACGCCCACCCACCGCACTGCCGCCAGGCCACTGACCGCCACCGAGTCAGGATCGTACTTGGCCTTGATCGAGTGCGTGTACGAGAGAATCGACACCAACCCCGCCCCGGCGGAAATGACTCCGGCACCCCAACGCCAGGCGTGGCTGATCAAGCCATGCGGGCGCAGGACCGGACTGGGATCTTGCCTGGTTCCGACCACGGGTCCGGCCTTACTCCATCCGGTCACAGAGCGGTACTCTCTCCTCTCCAGCCATCTCGCCGTCGCCATCGGTTCGCGGGAACTCGGTCGCCGCCAGCCTGCCTACGAACACCACACAGCTGCGCCCGGGGCGCGCCTTGTGGGTGGCCTTCGCGCGCCAGCCACTCGATGTGACACCGAGGATCTGGACTTTGACATCCGCTTCCGGACTCACCCGCAACGCCTCGACCGAGCTAGCGAAGCCCGGGTGCGAGGCGCGGTACTTGTCCTGAGCCGCCACGACGTTCCTCAGAGTGGACTTGAGGACCGACGCCGGAGTCGACTGCCAGGTCGCGTTCGAGCTCTGCGCCAGCGCGGCATGAGCAACGCCGAGGCTCAGAGCGAGCACGAGACCGTAGATGTGTCGAGCTCGATCCATGGTTCCTCCCCGCATCGGACCGGTGCCGGGGAGGTGTGGCGAGCGGCAAGCAGCGTACGACGCCGCAGAGATGAGACACCTCCTGCACCGTACACCACGTGCCGCTCGCCCCTCGACCCCGCGCACACCGGGGCCTGGAGGCATTCCTATTCTCGGAAGGAAGATAGGTTCTCACAAGTCATAAGAATGCGACGGTGTCAAACAGTGGTGCAGCAGAATTTCGGCTCTAAAGCGGGGAACCAGGCAACTGGCAGGCTAGTGCGTGGATACGTGAGTGCAGTGATTTGCAGATTCGTTTTTGCGACGTGGTCACATGAGACGGTACTTCGGCCCACTGCCACCTTCCCGAGGAGTCCAGCGGGGACCGAGCACGTCGGTTGCCTTGCAATCCACGCAGTTGGGCGCATTCACCCGAAGCTCGTCCCCCACCCGTTCATAGACTCCCGCCGGACAGACATGGGCGTAAAAGTCCGCCACCTCGGGCGAAATGTCCTTCCCAACCAAGAGATGTGAGGGGATGGTGTCCCGGGTAGCGTTCCCCGACTTGAAGACCGCGTCCAGTTTGCCAAATGTCAGGACGTTATCGGGAGTGAACCGGCGTTCGGGGGTCACGGCGCGCGGGGCCGAGGCATCCTCCTGCATGACGATCTTGCCCCCGGGAAAGCGCCCACCGGTCAAGGTCATCAAACCCGCCTTGGCACCACCGACAAAGAAGCCATCCTTGAAAGCCAGCCGCATGTTCCGAGTCCGATAGAGATCGGTCGCGATATAGCTCTCGTTCACCATGCGGTCGTAGGACGCGAGTGCGGGCGCCGATGCGGCTCCCGCCTTGAGAGCGGAAAACGCGGCCCGCGCGGCATAGATCCCCGACTGCATGGCGTAATGGATTCCCTTGAGCGAGGGTACGTCCACGAAGCCCGCGGCATCACCGACCATCAGGATGCCCTCGCCGGAGTGTCGCTCCGGCAACGAGTAGTAGCCGCCCTCGGGAATGGTCTTGGCACCCCACTCGAGCAGCTGGCCACCCGCGAGATAGCGGCGGAAAAACGGATGCAGCTTCATCTGCTGCAGCATCTGGTGCACATCCAGCCCGGCGTCGTGGTAATCCAGCCCGACCACCAGGCCTATGGCCACTTGCGTCGGACCCAGGGGGTACATGAAGCTGCCCCCGAACGCATCGGTGGGCAGGGGCCAGCCCAGCGTGTGGACCACCCGATCCAGCGGTGTCCGGGTCTCCCACACCTCCTTCACGCCCAGGGCAAAGAGCTGGAGGGTTGGGCGAGCGGATCTGCTGCCACTGCCGATAGGCCTGAGACAGGAGGCCGCGGGTGCCCTCGGCAACGATCGTCACGCGGGCAGTGAGGTCGGTCGGCTCGGTATAGTTCCCCGTCGGCTGGCCGTCGCGGTCGAGCCCCGAGGGCGTGGTGCGCACTCCCCGAACAACATCCCCGTTCACCAGAAGGCCATCGGCCGGAAAGCCGGCAAACAGGTTGATGCCCAGTTCCTCAGCCCGCTCCCCCAACCAGCGAACGATCTCACAGATCGAGGCGGTGTAATAGTTCTTGTTGTGCATGGTCGGCGGGGTCGGTATCCGCTGAGCCCTGCGCTCGGTCAGGAGATACACCGATTCAGCCTCGACCGGCTGCCGGAAGGGAAGCTCCTGCACCGGGACGTCAGGAAACAGCTCCAGGAAAGCCCGGGGGTTAACCACCGCGCCCGAGAGATTGTGTTCCCCCAAACTCCCGGCCTTCTCCAGCACGGCGATATTGAGGTCGGCCACACCGCCCCCGGCTTCCTGATCCTGTTTCACCAGGCGGGCGAGCTCGATGGCGCAGGAAAGCCCGGCCGGCCCGGCTCCGACGATCACCACGTCCATCTCGATGGCCTCGGTGCCCGGCGGGTCCCGCAGAATCAGCCGATCGAGCGGAAGGTCGCGCTGGTGGTGGAGCGGAAGAATCGTTGGCAAGACGGTGTACTCCTGGGGGTTCGGAAGACGGTGGAACTTAGATTAGTCCCATGGACCTAGCCAAGGCAGCGCGCGACCCCTGGGTGTGGGGGCAGCTGGCCCTCTTCCTACTGATCGGCCTGGCGGCCCCGCTACTGCCCCGGCACATCAATCTCGGGGCAGCCGACTCGCTGCTGAACCGAATCGACCCGGACTGGATCCGCTGGCTTGGAGGAGCCCTGATGACGGTCGGCGGCTTTGTGGTGCTGTGGGGAATTCGTTCGCTGGGAAACAACCTGACGCCGGGTACGGAGCCGGTTGCCGGCGGCGAGCTCATCACCACCGGTGCCTATGCCCACTCCAGGCACCCGATCTACGCTGGCGTGGTGCTGCTGCTCACCGGCTATACGGTGGCGTGGAGCAACTGGACACTGGGCCTGGTGGTGGGATTCATCGCGCTTCAGTATTTCCAGGCGAAGGCGAGCGTGGAGGAGGGGTGGCTGATGCAGAGATTTCCGGCATACAAAGCATTCATGCGGCAGGTGCCGCGGCGGGTGCTGTAGATGACCATCCCAGGCTTTCGTTCCGTCCCCTTTACCGGGGTGATCTTCGTCATGGCCGAGGCCGGGCGTCGCGGCTACCGCTACGGTCATCCCGACTGGTGCAATCTGGGCCAGGGCCAGCCGGAGACCGGCCCGCTACCCGGTTCACCTACGCGGGTCAGCCGGGTCGAGATCGGACCGGGAGACCAGGATTACGCTCCGGTTCCCGGACTGTGGGAGCTGCGCCGTGCGGTAGCCGACCTCTACAACGAGCTCTACCGCCAGGGCAAGTCATCGCAATACAGCGAACGCAACGTGTGCATCTGCGGAGGCGGCCGCGCGTCGCTCACCCGTGCGGTGGCGGCGCTGGGAGAAGTGAACCTGGGGCACTTCCTCCCGGACTACACCGCCTACGAGGAGCTGCTCGACATCTTCAAGCTCTTCGCCTCGATCCCCATCCTCCTCGAGGGGCAGAACGGCTACCGCTTCGGCCTCGACGAGCTCCGCCGGGAGATCACCGGCCGGGGGCTTTCGGCCCTGCTGCTCTCCAACCCGTGCAATCCAACCGGCAAAGTCATCCAGGGCCCGGAGCTGGAGAGCTGGGTGGAGGTGGCGCGCGAGCTGGGCTGCTCGCTCCTGATCGACGAGTTCTACTCCCATTACGTCTGGCAGGGCGCCGAACAGAACTCAGGGTTCGTCTCGGCAGCGCGGTACGTGGCCGACGTCGACACCGACCCGATCGTGCTGTTCGATGGACTCACCAAGAACTGGCGGTATCCCGGATGGAGGTGCTCGTGGATTGTGGCGCCTCAGCCGGTGATCGACGCGGTCTCCAGCAGCGGCTCATTCCTCGACGGCGGCGGCAGCAAACCGCTGCAACGATCGGCCATTCCCCTTCTTGCCGCCGATGTGGTGCGGGCCGAGACGGCGGCTATCCGAAGGTCCTTCCTCCGGAAGCGCGATATCCTGAGCCAGGGGCTGAAGCAGGCAGGGGTTCGCTTCGATGTCGAGCCGGAAGGGACCTTCTATTGCTGGGGTGACGTCTCGGCGCTACCCCGCTCGATCAACGATGGTATGTCGTTCTTTCGTGCGGCCCTGGAACGCCAGGTCATCTGCGTCCCCGGGGAGTTCTTCGACGTCAACCCCGGGAAACGCCGGAGTGGGCGCCCCTCGCGGTTCCGCCATTACGTGCGGTTCTCATTTGGTCCGGAGGAGGGGGCGGTCGTTGAGGGAGTGAAGAGAATTCAGGCGATGGCGGCAGATCTCCGCTGACGGGCCGGCAAAAAGCAAAACCGATCACGAAAAACACGGTTGCTTTTTTTAATGATCCTTGCGGACCTTTCGAATCTCTTCGGTCAGGCGGGGAACGACCTCGAATAGATCTCCCACAATCCCGTAATCCGCAATCTTGAAGATCGGGGCGTCCTTGTCCTTGTTGATCGCCACGATCGTCTTGGCCGTACGCATTCCGGCGAGGTGCTGCACCGCCCCCGAGATCCCCACCGCAATGTAGAGATCCGGACTCACCAGCCGTCCTGTCTGCCCGATCTGGTCGGTCGCCGGGCGCCAGCCATCGTCGGTGACTGCGCGGGTGGCCCCCACCGCCGCGTTTCCGATGGCGGCGGCCAGATCCTCGACCAGCTTGAAGTTCTCCGCCGCCCGCAAGCCCCGGCCACCGCTGACGATGATCGACGCCTCACCAAGATCGAGCTTGGCCGCGCCCCGGGCCGGGACCTCCATGACGGTGACCCGGGAGCTGGCCGGATCCATCGCCGGGGAACCGGCCTCCACCCGCTGGTTGCGCGGCTGTTCGACCGCTGTGACCGAGCCGGGCCGGAGCGAGAGCAGGGCCGGCGTGCCGCTCAGCCGCAAGGTGACGATCACCTTTCCGGTGAATGCCGGATGGCTGGCGACGACGGAGTCGCCTTGCAGCTCGAAGCCGGTCACATCGGACGCCAGACTCACCTTGAGCTTTGCCGCGACTCGAGGTGCCAGGTCGCGACCCTGGGCCGATGCGGAGAAGAAGCCGGCGCGGTAGCTCCCTGATCGAAGCCGCTCGGCCACGGTGGCGGCGACCACCTCGGGGTTGTAGTACTGCAGGGAGGGGTGCTCCACCGCTATCACCAGGTCGGCACCATGACGCCCCAATGCCCCCGCCCGTGCCGCAATGCCGGGAGCGCCGAGCAGCATTGCGTGGACCTCCCCACCGCCGGAGGCGTCCGCCGCCTGCCGCGCGGCGGTCACTGCCTCGAGCGCCACCTTCCGCAGCTCTCCGTTGCGCGATTCGGCGATCGCCAGGACGGACGCCATCACAGCACCTTGGCTTCGGTTTGAAGCAGTCTCAGGAGCTCGGGAACCGCCTCCGCACCTTCGCCGATAATGCGCCCCGGCGGGCGGTCGGGGGGCAGCGCCATCGATTCGACTACCAGGCGAGCCTCGCCCAGCTGGGCCGGCTTCACTTCCAGTGGTTTTTTCTTGGCGGCCATGATCCCTTTGAGGGATGCGAGCCTCGGGCGGGCAATGCCTTCGTCGATCGTCAGGACTGCAGGGAGTGAAAACTGCATCGTCTCCGCCGAGCCTTCGAGCTCTCGCCGGGCCGTGCCTTGGCCGTTGGCGATCTCGAGCTGGGAGATGGCGGTCACGCAGGGCAGGCCAAGCAGCTCCGCCGTCATCGGCCCGACGGTTCCGTTGGCGCTGTCGGTGGCCATCCGGCCGAAAAGAATCAGATCGTAGCCACCGTCCTTGAGCTCCGCGGCAAGAGCCTCGGCGATGGAAAGCCCGTCGAAAGGGACCTCGTCGGCTTTGAGCTGCACCGCGCGTGCAGCGCCCATCGCCAGTGCTTTCCGCAAGGTTTCCTGCACGCCGTCGGGGCCAATGGAGAGCACGACCACCTCGCCCGGGCCCTGTTTCTCCACCAACTGGAGGCCGACCTCCAGGGCGTAGCCGTCGAAATCGCCCATCTCGTATTTCAGGCCGCCCGGGTCAAGCGACTTACGATCTCCCGCGATCGAGAATCGCATCTCCATGTCCGGCACCCGCTTGATGCAAACGGCGACTTTCACTCCGCACTCCCGATGATCTGAATTGTGGGCAACCCGGGGCAAAGCTAGCCGCCCGGAAGACCGGAAAGCAACGAGGCCACCGGTGATCGGTGGCCTCGCGCCGCAGCGTGATGTGCGGGCTCAATCGGTGGAGCCGTAGCCCATCCGCCGGTCCCGGATGCCGGGACGTTCCACCTTCCTCCGGTCAACCGGGGATCGCTCGATCCAGGAGCCATTCCCCTTAGGATTGACGGCCGGGCTGCTCGACTGCCGTACCAGGACGGGAACCTGCTCCTGCACGGCGGCCGCCGCCCGTTCCAGTTTCGGCCCCGCCCGCTCGGCTCGCCGGCCCCAGGTCTCGAGCAACTGGGCCGCACGATCCCGGCCGCCGAGCCCGAATGCGAGCCCGAATGCAATCGAGAGCGCTCCGACGAGACCGACCAGCAGGGTATTGATCAGCTCGGTAGCGATCCCGAGCTGATTGATCGCCACAATAATGGCAAAGCCCCAGACCGATACCTTGGTTACGGCGGCGAGCACATCGGGGTTGGAGAATCCTGCCTCCGCCGTCGCGCCCCGGACCAGTTGCGACAGCGCGTTTGCGGCGAGACCACCGATGACGAGCACGACCAGGGCGACAACGAGATTCGGTAGCCAGAGCAGCAGTTGCTGGAGGACGCCGGAGACGGCCGGAAGCCCCAGCGTATCGAAGGCCACAACCAGCGTGATGAGCCGGACGAACCATTTGACGATGCCGGCAATCACCCCGGCGGAATCGTCCTTGACACCGGTCTTCTGCACGAAGGTGGCGAACCCGGAGCGTCGAGCGAGATCGTTGAATTTGACGGCATGGAGCAAGGCCTCGACGCCGCGACTCAGCAGCGAGGAGACAATCCAGCCCACGATCAGAACTAAGACAAAACCGATGATTCGCGGAATGGCAGACAGGAAGGTGTTCAGTGCCCCTGCCAGAGACGCTCTGAGTGCGTCCCCGGTATCCCGGATCGGCACCGCTACAGATGTGCCCTGCATATTGCCTCCACGACAGTTAGGTCCGTTTGAGCCCCCAACAGGATGGCAGTGGAACTCACGTCACACTGTGACCAGGGTCACGGGGGGGGCAGGCGGACGGGCGGACAGATGGACGGATGGACAAATGGAGAGACGGGTGGGTGGTGGATGCTAGTCGGGGCAACGAGTCTCATCTCCGATCACCTACCGCCTGTCCATCCGTCCACCCGTCCGCCCTACAAGCCGCCGAAGCCGCGGCGCAGGACGACCTTCAAGGCTCGCGCATTCATCGGGGTGAGAAAGCGCTCCAGGGAGCCGGTGCCCCGGTTTTCGTTGAAGGTCCCGAAGATGGGTCCCTTGTAATCGAAGGCGTTCCACAGAACCGCCGAGACCTCCCATCGAGCCCGGCTGAACCCCACTCTCAGATTGGTCATGAAGTAGTCATCCAGCGGAGTCGTTTCGTTGGCCTCATCGCCCCGGAGCCACTGCTTACCGGTGTACCTCACGTCGGCGCCGACCTGAAGTCCATTCGGCAGGCTGAGCAGCCCGCCGAGCTTGGCCTGGTGATCGGGGACCAGCGGCATCCGATCGCCCCGGACCACGACGTTCCCGCCTGAGAGCGGAGCGCCGGCGAAATCCGTGTCGGCCCTGATGCTGAAGATCTCGGCCGCATCCCGGAAGGTGGCGCGGGTGAATGCGTAGTTGGCGTACAGTGATAGCCGCTCGCTGGGGAGGACCTGGAGGCCGAGCTCGACTCCCTCCCTCCGGGTGGAGCCGATATTGTCGAAGAAGCCCTCGAACACGGCGTTCTCCGACTGAATGAACGAGATGTCGTCGCGGACGTTGGTCCGGTAGACCGAGGCGTTCATGATGGCGGGGCCGCGCACGATCTGACCGCCGACCTCGAAGGTGGTGGCTACCACCGGATCGAGTGGGGGGTCGTCTCCCAGAGCGAACGGAAGGGGGCAGGCCGCGGTCTCGTCGGCACAGGCCAGCTCCAGAACCGCTGGCGCCCGGAAGCTTTGGCCCACCGATCCGTAGACTGACGCGCCCGGCCCGACCTCGAGGCTGACCCCTCCGCGCGGGCTCAGCCGCCTGAAGATGCTGGTGGTGTCGGCACTGGGATCCAGCTCGTTCTCGAACGGGATATGGATTTCGTCGTAACGAAATCCGCCCGAGAAAGTGACCTTGTCGAGAAGCAGGTCGGCCAGCGCATAGCCGGCAATGTCATAGCTGGGGCTCCGGACATCGGTATTGAGGGTCTGGTCGGCGGGATCGGTGGGGCTCTCCTCGATCAGCTGGATGTGAACCCGGTTCACCGCTCCGTCGGCGCCCACACGCAGTGAAAGGCTGCCGTTCTGCCGAGGCTTGGTGTAACGCCAATCCAGGTTACCGCCCACGGTACCGTTGGTGGTGAACGAGCGCACGTTGTTGTCGGGGGCCTGGTTCACGTTGAAGCGCTCAGCGTGGGTCCGGCGCACGTAGGCGGTGAAGGCTCCCCGGCTGTTGCCCAGCGGAGTGTACCCCGACACCGAGCCCTGCAGCTGATTCAAGTCTTCGAAATCACCTACGGTGAAGTTGGTCTTGGGGGAGCCATCGAAGATGCTCTCGGGCAGCGAGCCGGCGGTCTCAGCCCGAGACTGGGCCCCGAACGCCTGAAAGCTGATGCCCCGATCGGGGCCGCGGCGGCCCAGGTTGACGAATCCGTTGAGGTTTTCGGCTCCGGTTGCCTCCCGCCAGCCGTCCTCGTTCTCGTAACCGCCGGCGGTGTAATAGTCCCAGCCGCCGCTGCTTACTCCCTCAATCGATGCTTCACCGGAGTAGGAGCCGAAGGAGCCGCCTGAGATCTCCGCTTCGGCTTCCAGGGGGCCGCTGCCACGCCGGGTGATGAGGTTGATGGCCCCGCCGAGCGAGTTCGGGCCGAGCAGCGACCCTGAGCCGCTGAGTAGCTCAACCCGTTGGACGTGCTCCATCGGCAGCAGGTCGAAGTTCACCTCGGCCGCATCGGGCTCGTTTTGGCGCACACCGTCGAGAAAGACCGAGACGCCCGGCGGCAGCCCCACAACCGGCCCCACATTGAAGCCGCGGGTGCTGAGGTTCAGCTTGAAGGGAGTTCCCAGATCATCGTACAGCGAGATGCCGGGCTGCGTGGCGAGTGCGTCAGCCAGCAGCCGCGGCTCCCAGGCATCTATGGCCTCACCGGTGACGGTCGATATCCGAGCAGGAATGCCAGAGCCGATCACGGGACCGGCAGTCGGGGCGATCGACCCGGTCACCTCGATCGTCTCGAGCCTGGTCACTTTCGAACTGTCCCGCGCGAGACTGTCCACCTGCTGAGCGGAGAGCGGAGCAGTGAGGATGACCGCGGCGGCGAGAGCGGCACCCAGAACCGGTGTAGGCATCGACCAATTTCCTCGGGAGTAAGTCAGCGCAGCGGCCAGCCGGCCTAATGGGAGTCTGGGGACGTGGCCGCCTCGTGGGTCGATCATCTGTTCGGGCATACTCCTAATACGACGAAGCCCCCCGAACGTCACACCGGGGGGCGCTCTCGGGAAGTGCTTTGACCGGGTGCGCTATTGGCGACCTACGTCGAGGGCAGGCCGAGACTCGTTCCCCTGCAGCCAGCCGAGAATCTTTTCTTTTACTGCCCCCGCACCCTCGCCGGGATCGGAAGCGAAGCTGGTTACGGGAGCTCCGTCACGCAGCACCTGCCAGACCGAGCCGGCCTGCGACTCGCGGCTCCGCACCGCATCGTACTCCTTCCCCTGCCAGAACACCGTCACTCGGTCGGTCATCTCTGCTCCCGGTAGAAGTTCGCTCCTAACAGGGTGGGCAGAACGGCCGAGTGGGGCCGTGACGAAGCTCACGTATAGGCGCTGAGCCCGGTGATGGCCTGCCCCACGATCAGCGAGTGCATGTCGTGGGTTCCTTCATAGGTGTACACCGACTCCAGGTTCGCCATGTGTCGCATCGAGTGGTACTCGACCAGGATGCCATTGGCCCCGAGCAGCCGGCGCGCCTCCCGGGCGATATCGCACGCGGCACTGACGTTGTTCCGCTTGCAGAGCGACACCTGGTCCGGCGTCATGGTGCCCGCGTCCTTGAGCCGGCCGAGCTGGAGGGTCATGAACTGCGCCTTGGTGATCTCGGTCAGCATGTCGGTCAGGCGGACCTGCTGGATCTGGGTAGCGGCGATCGGCTTGTCGAACATCACCCGGTTGCCGGCGTACCGCACCGCTTCATCGTAGCAGGCCATGGCCGCTCCGATGGCGCCCCATGCGATTCCGTACCGCGCCTGGGTGAGACACATGAGCGGGCTCTTGAGTCCGCCCGACTTCGGGAGGATGGCGTCCTTGGGCAGGTGCACGTCCTGGAGATGGATCTCGCTGGTATCGGACGCTCGCAGCGACAGTTTCCCCTTCTGGTCCTTGGCGGCGTAACCCTTGGTGTCGGTGGGAACGATGAACCCGCGGATGGATTTCGGATCCTTCACGTCGCCGGTCTTGGCCCAGATGATCGAGACCGTGGCCTGTGAGCCGTTGGTGATCCACATCTTGGTGCCGTTGAGCACCCAGCCGTCCTTGGTCTCCCGGGCGGTCGTGATCATGCCGCCGGGATTCGAGCCGTAATCCGGCTCGGTGAGCCCGAAGCACCCTATCTCCTGGCCCGACGCGAGCAGCGGCAGCCAGTGCTTCTTCTGCTCGTCCGAGCCGAAGGCATAGATCGGATACATGACCAGCGCGCCCTGCACCGAGGCGAAGGATCGGATGCCGCTGTCGCCCCGCTCGAGCTCCTGCATGATGAGCCCGTAGGACACGTTGTTGAGCCCGGCACAGCCGTACTCCTCCGGAAGATTGGCCCCGAACAGTCCCAGCTCGGCCATCCCGGGAATCAGCTGCTTGGGAAACTTCCCCTCGATGTAGGCCTGGCCGATCACCGGGATGAGGTTCTCGTCGACCCAGGTCCGCACCGTATCGCGGACGGCGCGCTCGTCCTCGGCGAGGAGCGAGTCCAGGTTCAGGAAATCGACGCCGGTGAATTGGGTTGACGCTACCCCGGTTGCCATCGGAACCTCGTAGGAATGAAAGGCTGGTGTCAGCGGGAATATAACAGCGGATAAGCGGGTAGGCCGGTAGGCGAGGCAACAGCGCTGAACCGCACCCGTCATCCGAGCGCACTGAGGGACAACCCCTAGTAGGGAGCCAGCTTCTCCTGGTAGGGTAACTTCAGCGCGGTGGCCAGCTCATTCCCCACGGTTCGACCGGCATCGAGTGCGGTTCGGGCAATGAGAATGTCGGGGCCACCGTCTTTCCCGACGAGACACACTCGTTCATGGGGTCCGCCTTGAACATCGATGGGGGGAGTGCGAATGCGCTCGACCCGGACAGCCTGGAATTGGCTGATTGGAAACCTTCCCGCTGGGCCCGGTAGCCGGATCCCGTACAAGCGCCCGGGTTGAACGATGACGGCATCGGCCGTGATGGTGCCCCGTGAGCCAGTCAGGTTCCTGAGAAACAGGCTGCCAAAATAGGTGGCTACAGCGCCGACCAGCAGCAGTTGTATCGCCGCGGCGATGCTGTGCGAGACCAGGAGAGAATAGAGAATCCCCACGAAGACCACGAGCAGAAGGCCGAGTACACCTCTCAGGATCAGTTTGACGACGCCGCTGGTATCGAACTCGTAGGGTAAGGTGACTGCCATTGCGGTCCTCCACCTGACAGCACCTGGGATGATGTGGAGTCTGCGGACACCGGACTGCGTTACGTCGCAGGAATGGAGAGCTGGTGCTGGCAGAACTTTAACCGATAGTAAGGGCCGGCCAGCGATCAGTGGAGAATTCCGACCGCCCATACCGGTAAGTGATCGCTGGCCCGCCCCGCGTCAAGAACGGCGCCCGCTGCCCCACTGTCCGGGCTCGTCAGGCCCTTGAGAAAGATGTGGTCCAACCGGCCCAGCCGGCTGGTTGGCGGGCCGTGCTCGGTGGGCCAGAGGTAGCCCAGCTCCCGCGCGACCCGTCCCACCCCGTCGTGGTTCATGTCGCCACCGATGATGACCCGGGGATACGGCGCAGCGTCGGCAAGGATGGCCCGCAGTTGGTCGCGCCGGGCCCCGGCTCCCAGGTCTCCCATGGTTCCGAGGTGGGTCGAGTAGACCCGCACCAGCGACGACCCCACCCTGATCGTCACCGCGGTTGCGGTGCGCTGGGTCCGGACGAAGCGGGCGACGTGAGGCAGGACGAGCTTTCGGTCCTCCACGATAGGCCAGCGCGACAGGACGGCATTGCCGAACCCGCGATGAGTGCGGAGGTGAAAAACTGCCGGGTAATAGACATACGATAAGCCCAGTGCAGCGGCCACCCGCTCCGTCGCGTCCTCGTCCATCTCCTGGAGCAGGATCACGTCGGCGCCCCGCAACGCCGGGACGGAAGTCAGGACGGCAATGGCGCTGTCGACCCGCAGCGCGAACTGGATGTTGAACGACACCACTCTTACTCGGGTGGTGTCTGCGGGCTCACCGCGGATGATTGCTGAACCGCCAGCGTAGCGCGGTCCTTCCGGGCTGGTGTAATTGCGGCCCGTTCGGCAGCCGGCAAGCAGCAGCAGGAACGGAAACAGCGCCGCCTG
The DNA here is from genome assembly GCA_963846435.1 of uncultured Gemmatimonadales bacterium. GTDB lineage: Bacteria > Gemmatimonadota > Gemmatimonadetes > Gemmatimonadales > GWC2-71-9 > CAVVWJ01. The sequence goes on from CAWJVX010000003.1 coordinate 647,613, forward strand.
CCTGCCGATCCGCGTCACCTCACCTGGCACCGGCAGTATGGACCTTGATCGAAGGCGCAACGGTAGGACCTACTTCCCGCTTGGCCCGGGGGAGCACGCCTACCTCCCGTGCCTTCCTCCGAAAGGTGGGGCCGTGGTCGATCCGAAGCCCGGCCTCCGCCTGCCACTGGTGCACCATCTCGTGCAGCAGGGTGTGCTCGACCTCCGACCAGGAGTGCCGCGCCAGGTGTCGGCGGCTCATCGTAATCTGCGTCGGGCGGCCGGTGCGGAGATCGGCGGCCAGCTCTCCCAGGCGGGTGCGCATCCGGCTCGACAGCCGGATTGGAATTTGACCCAGCGCGCCGGCGAAATGCTCCGCGTTCAGTTGTTGATGCAGGCTGGTGAGTCGGTGCAGGAGGACCAGATCACCAGGGCGAGCCTGCTCCGGGGCGCAGGGCCGCGGCCCGGATGGGGCGTGCGCCTCGACCGGAAACGACAGAAACTCGCGCTGGGCCGCGCGGCGGAGCACACGAGGAACCCGGCGGTTGAGGAAACGCACGATGGCCTTGAGCACCCGGTCCGGCGCATGGGCGTATCCTCGATGAACGCGGAGGACGCGCCGATTGAGGCTGAGCATCACCGTACGGTTGGTGTGGGTGACGACTCGCTCTACCTCCCGCAGGCCGAGCATGGCCAGCCGTTCCCCGAGCAGCAGGTGTAGTTCCGTCCCCGCTTCCCCGCTTCCCCGCTTCCCATCCCCCGTCACAGTCCCTGATCCCCACCCGCCACTGACACCGCCGCCTTGGGTGTACCCAGGCGGCCAAACGAGAACCGGTCCGAGGGGATGAAGTGTCGGTTCTCGGACACCCAGCGAAAGTGCTGGATGTGTACCGACTGTTCGTCGATGTTGACCAGGTTGAACACCGAGGGACGGCCGCCCCGTTGGCGATAACTGTGGGTGCCCGATGTGCTGACGGCTACACCGCCTTCGATCTGTCCCGCGCCTTCGTGGTGGTCGTGCCCACAGAGTATGACGTCGGCGCCGGTCCCCAGAAGCCGCTTGTGGGCGGAACGCCAGCGGGCGAGGCCCATTCGCCCGGTTCCTCCGGCGAGGACGTTGTGGTGGAACACGAGCACCTTGGCCACGTCCGGCGGTGCGGCGGCGAAGACCTTCTGGACTCGCTGGGTCTCAGATCGCGGCAGATGGCCCTTCACCGCAACGTCACGCAGGTTCCAGGTCAGCGACCCGAAGGCGACGCCATAACTGCTCAACGCGCCGACCATGATCGCTCCGGGAACCTCGAGCACCGGCCGAAGCTCGCTGTAATAGCGGAGGTACTTGGCGTACTTCTGCTTCTCCCCCAGGAGGCCGAGGGGACTCTTCCACCACTCGATGTCGTGGTTTCCCGGCACCACAATCGCCGGGGTCTTCAGCTTCATCCGGTGGAGGAAGACGTGGGCGGCCTGGAACTCGCCGTGCCGGGCGCGCTGGCTCAGATCCCCGGAGACGGCGATCGCGGCCGGGTTGAGAGTGGGAAGAAATTCCTCGAGCGCCTCGATCTGCCTCAAGTCGGCGAAGCCGCCGAAGTGGAGATCGGAGAGGTGAACGATGGTGACTGTCTTGCCCGGTGTCACCAGATCACGCGAATTCGATACGTCAGTACTGCCTCTCCTCTCACCGGCACCCGGACCCGGAAACGGGTGACCGTGGAGGACACCTTCTCCGCCGGAGTCGAGCTCGACACCACGCTCCACTCGCCCGCGCGCTCCTCCTGAACCAGGACCGTCACCTCGCTATCGGTGGCGTTCTTCAGGGTCACGCGGTAGTCGGCCGTGGCGACGGTGTGTACCCCACGCGCCCTGGTGCTGTCCCGGCGGGTCGTGTAGCTGGTCTGCACCCGCTTGGCGGTAATGTCGAATGCCGTTCCCGCATTGAGCTTGAGGTCCGTTCCCGCGGGGGTGTGATCCAGTGAGGCCTCGCCCACCAGCTGCAGTCCACCGGCGCTGTCTGGCTGATACAGGCGCGCGATGCCGCCGGGCAGCGGCCGGTCGCCGAAATCGGACTTCCGCGGACGGGTGAGGGTGTAGATCACCTCGACCGGCGGCTGGGTTTCCTCGCCTTGCTGGGGCAGGAAGCCCCAATAGGGAACATCGCCGTGGACCACGTAGCTCTTCTCATACTTGACCTGAGCGGGCTCGAACAGCGCGACGGACGTCGTCAACCCCGGAAGCAGAGTACTTCGGCCTGCCAGGGTATAGAGGTGGAACTCACCGACCCGCTGCTCCCCGGCGACCTCGCTCACCGCATCGGCGGCGGCCATGAGCCGTTCCTGTCTCATGAGTGGCCGGGGTGGTGCCTTGGGCTGCACCCGGCTCACCGATCCGGCCAGCAGCTGGACCTCGGCGTTTTCGGCCCGCAAGGACTCGGACCCCAGCACCGCCATTCCCGTCACCCGCGCGTCCGCCTTGCCCAGTACGACCTGATAGCTGGCCTGCCAGGACGCGCCTCCGGTGAAGTAGCCCAGCCGAATCCTCTCCTGCGCCTGGGCGCTGCGGACGGAGAGATTGGCGGTCGGCTCTGCCACGACGACCTCCGGGGGATATAGCGGGGCACCCGGAGGGGTGAAGCTGATCCGGCCATCAGGCAGCTGGAGCCGGAGCGGATCGACCCCAAGCACCAGCGCGCTGAGGGTGTCCCGCGTTCCGGCAGGTCCAGGTGGCAACCGGAACACGAGCCGTTTGCCGACCGAGCGGCGGAGGGCGCTGGCCTCGTCCACGGCGCCGTCATAGGACACGCCGATCACGGTGACTGAGGAATCAAGTGAAAAGAGCGTCGCGGGATCGAGGGCGCCGAGCGTGAGCCGCTGGCTCGAGGGGCCCTTGGGCAGGGAGAGCGGAAGCGTTCGCCGCACCAGCACCCGGCCGTCGTTGTAGATGGTGAGGGAGGTCTGGGCGTGCAGGAGGGAAGCGGGGAAGCGGGGAAGCGGGGAAGCAATCGCCAAGAGGATCGCCGCCACTCGCAAGCATCCGCTCACTATTTGAGCGCGCAGCGCACTACCCTGCTTCCCCGCTTCCCCGCTTCCCCGCTTCCGTTGCCTCATTTGAGATACTCCATTGCCACCCGGGAAACGATTCGCCGGGTGATGATGTAGGTGGCCACGACCGCGATCGCCGCATAGAGCCGGGCCATCGGGTCCACCGGAACACGAAGGATGACGTACGCCGCCATCAGGACGGTCGCCGCGAGGGAGATGCGGCCGGCCAGGCGACTTGCACGTTTCTTCCGGTCGGCGAGGCAGTCGGGACACAGCTCTCCCCAAGGCAGTCCGGAGATCCGCCTCCCGCATTTGGCGCAGGGGACCTCAGGCAGCCCGCTTCGCGACAGCATTGCCGAATTCCACCGTCGAGGCGGTCCCCCCGAGATCTCGGGTGCGAATCCCGTCCTGCACGATGGTGTGGACGATCGCGTCCCGGATCCGCTGGGCCCGATCCAGCTCCCCGATATGATCGAGCATCATCGCTGCCGCGAGCATCTGGGCCGAAGGATTGGCCACCCCCTTCCCCGCGATGTCGGGCGCGCTGCCGTGGACCGCCTCGAAGATCGCCGCCTTGGTCCCGATGTTGGCGCCGGGAGCCAGGCCCAGCCCGCCAACCAGACCCGAGACCTCGTCGCTCAGGATATCCCCGAACATGTTGGTGGTGACCATCACGTCGAACTGCTCCGGCCTCATCACCAGCTGCATGGCGGTGTTGTCCACGATCATGTCGTTGGATTCCACCCGCCCCTCGTACTCCGTGGCGATGGCGCGACCCACCTCCAGGAAGAGCCCGCTGACCATCTTGAGAATGTTGGCCTTGTGGACGATGGTGACCTTGCGGCGGCCATGCTTGAGGGCGTAGTCGAAGGCGTAGCGCACGATGCGCTCGCAGCCGCGGCGGGTCACGATGGCCAGGGATTCGCCCACGGCCCGGGGGTCGTCCCCGATGGCCACGAAGTGTTCCACGCCGATGTAGAGTCCCTCGAGGTTCTCCCGGACCAGCACGATATCCACGTTCTCGAAGCGGCCACCCGGGATGATGGTGCGGGCAGGGCGCACGTTGGCGTAGAGCTCGAACTCCTTCCGCAGGCCGACGTTGACCGACCGGAAGCCGGTTCCCACCGGAGTCGTGAGCGGGCCCTTCAGCGCCAGCGAGTTCTTGCGAATGCTCTCGACGGTGGCATCAGGCAGCGGGGTGCCGGTCGCTTCGACTGCCGCCACGCCGGCCAACTCCTCGTCCCAGTTGAAGCGGAGGCCAGTGGCTTTCAACACCTTGACCGTCTCGGCCGTGATCTCGGGCCCGATGCCATCGCCCGGGATCAGCGTCACGTCGTACGTCATTGGCCTCCGTCAAGCGGGAGAACAGCCGCGACTGCGGCGTTCAACGCCTCATCGGGTGACTTCCCCCGGCCGTATGCCAGCGAGCGCCACACAACTTTGCCGGTGCGCGCGTCCGCCAGCACCAGAGACAGGTCGGCCCGGATCTGTCCGTCAGGCTCGGGGCCGAAACCGACGGCCGCGGGCACCAGCGCCAGTCTCCCGCCGGCCACCGCCATGAGGCCGCGAATCGACGAACGGAGCGGGTCGGGTACGACGAGTATCTTGGGTCCCCGTAGCACGGCCTGACCCATCTGGTCCGGATCCACCAGGTAACCTGCGGAGCGCCGGGCGATCTTCCGGAGCTCGCGCGGCGGCACCCAATTCACCTCCGGCGCACGGCCGATGATGCCCTCGCTGACCAGGGAATCGGTCCGTGCCAAGGCAGCGCGGCGATCCACGTACCCAGCGTAGACCGAGTCGGATTGGAGCACGGGATCGGCGACAACCAGCGTGATGGGAAGTATGGCAACTGTCTGGCCGCTGATCCTCGCGCTGGGCAGGATCGGGAACGGCGCATTCGAGGACGTGGCCGGGGTGGTGCTGGGAGCGGTGCCGCGGTTAAACGGATCCTGCTGGGCCCCGGCACAGCTCGGAGCCGCGAGGATCATCAGAAGCGTGAGGCTCCGAATCGATAAGGTCGGCTGCTTAGTCACTGGGAAGTACCAATCGTGGAGGCATCAGGGTGCGGAAAGGTAATCACTCCAACGACAACCCTCCATCCACCACGATCGTCTGTCCGGTGATGTGCCGCGCCGAATCGGAACAGAGAAATGAGATGACGTGGGCCACGTCGTCCGGCTCCGCCACCCGGCCCAGGACCGAGCTCTTCTGAGCCCGCTCGATGACCTCGGAGGGGAGCATGGCCATGCGTTCGGTGCGGATGAATCCGGGGGCAACGGCGTTGACGTTGACGTTGGCGGGGCCGAGCTCGACCGCCGCGGCCCGGGTCAGCCCGAGCAGTGCGGCTTTGCTGGCGGCGTAGTTGGCCACACCGAAGCCGGGACGCTCGGCCTGGTGGGCACTGACGCTGACGATTTTGCCGTAGTGCTGGGCGCGGAAGATCGGCGCCACCGCCCGGATGCAGTTGAAGGACCCGGTCACGTTGGTGTCCAGCACCTCGGACCAGGCCTGCTGCGAGAGACGCCAAAGGGCGCCGTCATTCGCGATGCCGGCGTTGTTGATCAGGAAATGGACCCCGCCCAGCTTCTGCTTGACCAGCTGGACGAACTGGTCCACCGCGTCCCGGTCGCGGACATCGCAGCGCTGGGCCAGGACCTCCACCCCCATGGCCGTAAGCGTGGTCTCGGTCAGGAGGGCCTGCTCACTCACGTCCCGGCCCGGCAGATTCACGAAGCAGAACGCCACGTGACAGCCCAGCTTCCCGAACTCGATGGAAATGTGCCGGCCGAGCCCGGTGGCGCCTCCAGTCACGATGGCGACCTTGCCGCGCCACCCCTTGCCGATCGGCTGCGGGCGAGGATCCTCGAGCGCGGTCCCGCTGGCCTCCGGCGCCTCGTACTCCCAGGAGGGCCGGTGGCCGAAGCCGAAGGATGGCAATGGCATGGAATCCGAAGGTACGGGTGGTTCTGGGGGAGAGCAAGGAGCCTGTGACCCAAAAGCGTGAACCGTAAACAGGTGAACGGTGAACGGGTTTGAGAGGTAACTCCCGTTCACGGTTTACTGTTTACCGTTCACGCAGTTATACCTTATCCATGCTGCTCAAACCCATCGGTTGGCTGCTCGTCGCCCTGGCCGGAGCGGTGTCCTGGGCCGTCCTTGCCCTGCATCGGGGCGAGACGATCAACGCCGCGTGGGTGGTGCTGGCGGCCGTCGGCACCTATCTCATCGCCTACCGCTTCTATAGCCGGTTCCTGGCCGACCGGGTGCTGGGACTCAACGACCGGCGGGCTACCCCGGCCGAGCGGCTCGCCAACGGGCGAGACTTCGTCCCCACCTCGCGCTGGGTCCTGTTCGGACATCACTTCGCCGCGATTGCGGGTGCGGGACCGCTGGTCGGCCCGGTGTTGGCCGCCCAGTTCGGGTACCTGCCCGGAACGATCTGGCTCGTCTTCGGCGTGGTGCTGGGGGGGGCGGTGCAGGATTTCATCATCCTGTTCGCGTCGATGCGGCGCGATGGCAAGTCCCTGGGACAGATGGCCAAGGAGGAGACCGGGCCGGTCACCGGGCTGCTCGCCATGGTCGCCATCCTCGCCATCATGGTCATTCTGCTGGCCGTTCTCGCGCTGGTGGTGGTAAACGCGCTGAAGGACAGTCCGTGGGGAGTGTTCACCATCCTGTGCACCCTCCCGATCGCAATCCTGATGGGCTTCTGGATGAAGGTCTGGCGTCCGGGGCGAACCCTGGAGGCCTCGGCGCTGGGGGTCGCACTCCTCCTCCTGGCCCTCGTTGGCGGGAGGCACGTGGCCGAGTCGGCAACGCTGGCGCCGTACTTCACCTACTCCGGGCTGACCATCGCCTTTGGCATGATCGCCTACGGGTTCGTTGCCAGTGTGCTCCCCGTCTGGATGCTGCTCTGTCCCCGTGACTACCTCTCGACCTTCATGAAGGTCGGCACCATCCTCCTGCTGGCGCTCGGAATCGTCCTGGTCCTGCCCCCGCTCAAACTGCCGGCCGTCACGCCATTCATCGATGGAACGGGACCGGTGTTTGCCGGCAAGCTGTTTCCCTTCGCATTCATCACCATCGCCTGCGGTGCCATCAGTGGCTTCCACGCGCTGGTGGCATCGGGTACCACCCCAAAGATGCTCACCCGGGAGAGCGACGCGCGGCTCATCGGCTACGGCGGCATGCTGATGGAGTCGTTCGTGGCGGTCATGGCGCTGTGCGCGGCTGCGCTGCTCGACCCGGGGATCTACTTCGCCATCAACGCGCCGCTGACCACGCTGGGTGGCAACGTCCAGAGCGCGGCGGAGGTGATCCGCGGCTGGGGCTTCACCGTGACGCCGGGACAGATCGACGCGCTGGCGGCTTCCGTAGGAGAGAAGAGCCTGTTGGGTCGCACCGGCGGCGCCCCGTCCCTGGCGGTGGGCATGGCGCACATCTTCAGCAGTGCTTTTGGCCAGGGACTGATGGCGCTCTGGTATCACTTCGCCATCATGTTCGAGGCCCTGTTCATTCTGACCACGGTCGATACCGGCACCCGGGTGGGCCGCTTCATGCTTCAGGAGCTCGCCGGCCACCTCTGGCGACCCCTGGGCCGGACATCGTGGTACCCGAGCACCGTGCTGGCATCGGCTCTGGTGGTGGCCGGCTGGGGATACTTCCTGGTCCAGGGAGTGCTCGACCCCCTCGGGGGGATCAACTCACTGTGGCCCTTGTTCGGGATCAGCAATCAGCTGCTGGCCGCGGTGGCGCTGTGTGTCGGCACCACGCTCATCATCAAGAGCGGCAAGGCGCGTTACGCCTGGGTAACTCTGTTGCCGCTTGCCTGGCTCCTGGCCGCGACCCTCACCGCCGGCTGGCAGAAGGTGTTCGCGGAGGATCCACGGCTGGGATTTCTGGCCCACGCGGCGCAGACCGGGGCGCGGGTGGCCAGTGGGGCCCTGGATGCCTCAGTCGGCGCCCGCCTGATCTTCAACGACCGGCTGGACGCGATCGTGACGGTCGTGTTCATGGTGGTAACCGTCCTCGTGCTTCTGGCCTCCGCCCGGGAATGGGTCCTGATCCTGACCCGGCGGAAGCCGGCCGCGGCGCAGGAATCGCCGTTTGTCGAGACCGCGTATGCCGGGTAAGCCGCCGCCGCTCGGCTCCCGGATCGCTGCCGCGCTGCGAAGGCTCGCCGGGATGCCGGATTACCCGGCGTATCTCGAGCATCTGCGCCGCGCCCATCCGGACCGGCCGATCCCGACTGAGCGCGAGTTCTACGAGGAGTTCGTGCGCGGCCGGTACCAGGACGGACCCACCCGATGCTGCTGAACGGGTGGGAGCAACGTTCCATTTTGTGTGGCTGAACCGGCACAGAGACGTCTCTATTCCGGCACAGAAGATCGTATTTTGACACCCGCCAGCTGCCGCAGCACATTCAGCCGGCTGTCCGTAACCCCCTGAGATGCTGGAAAGCGAGCTCCTGTATGAATCATCTGCGGAAGCAGCGATATGCCAGGCTGGGGCTGCTGCTGATCAGCGCAGCCGCAATAACGACAGTTTCGTGCGGCGACGACCAGAGTGCACCACTGACCGACGGCAGCATCCTGGTCGGGGCTCGGACCACGGGAGTCGACTTCGACCAAAATGGCTACCTGGTATCGGTGAACAGCGGCCAGGGGCTAGCGATCGGCAATTTGGACACCATCTGGGTAAATGCCCTCGAGCCCGGCGATTATGTGGTAAGTCTGGGCGGCATAACTGACAACTGCACTCTTCCCGCGAACACCAACCCCCAAACCACCGCCGTGGAAGCGGGTGACACGGTGGAAGTGCTCTTCGATATTACCTGCGAGCCACCCGGGGACGGCGGCGGCGGGAACCCTCTCTAGTCGAGGCCGGCCGGGGTCGCTTGACAGCGGCCCGACCGCGCCGTAGCCTAGCAGCTTCAGGGAAATCTTCGGAACGACGCCTGTCCGACCTCACGCCCGCGGTGCGTCAGCATCGCGGGGTGTCGTGATATCCGGTGACCGCTTCCTGAGCCACAGTACCCCATCCCGATGGAGGTCCCAATGCACGGCGCATCTGCGCGACATGCCCGGCTCATAGCCTGGGGTATGGTCCTGGTCCTGATGGGCTGCACTCAGACCAAGACCGACTCTGCCCGCGAGAGCGGGGCCGCAGGCAGCGAGGACAGCGGCGAGGGTCGCATCGGGAGGCGGGGCCAAGGTACCTGTCACCACCAAGTCAGAGGAAGCCAGGAAGCTCTACGATGAGGGCCTGGCACTGTCCGACCAGGTCCGGTTCCACGATGCCCGCCAGAAGTTTCAAGCGGCCGCGGCAAAGGACCCCGACTTTGCGATGGCGCACTATCAGCTCGCGTTGACGTCGCCCTCAAACAAGGAGTTCGTGGCGCACACAGAGCAGGCGGTCGCCCTGGCCGGAAAGGCGTCGGAAGGAGAGCGGCTGGCAATCCTCGGCCTTCAGGCCGGCGCCAACAGCGACCCCACCAAGTCGCTCGAGTATGCCAAGGAAGCGGTGCAGAAGTACCCGGGGGATGAGCGCGCCCGCCAGACCCTCGCGTTCAACTACTCCGGTCGACAGGAGTATGAGAAGGCGGTTGAGGAGCTGAACAAGGCCATCGAGATCAATCCCGAGTTCTCGGCGGCATACAACTCCCTGGGCTACGCCTATCGACCGCTGAACCGGAACGCCGAAGCCGAGAAGGCGTTCAAGAAGTACATCGAGCTGGTCCCCAACGACCCCAACCCGTACGACTCCTACGCCGAACTGCTCATGAAGACCGGCCGGTTCGACGAGTCCATTGCGCAATATCGGAAAGCGCTTTCCATCGATCCCCATTTCACCAATTCCTATTACGGAATCGCCGGCAACCTGATGTACCAGGGCAAGTACCCGCAGGCGATAGCCGAAGCAGAGAAGCTCACCGAGTGCGGCGCGAAACGACGGCGATCGCCGCCTGGCGCTCTTTACCAAGTCCCTGGTGTACGCCGACCAGGGGAAAACCGACCTCGCAGTGAAGGAGCTGGAGAAGGAGTACGCGCTCGACTCGAAGATCGGGGACCCGGCTCAGATGGCTCAGGACGTCAGCGGGATCGCGATCATCCTGGTCGATGCCGGGAAGCCGGACCAGGCGCAGAAGCGGTTCCAGGAGGCGCTCGACCTTCAGCTGAAATCCAAGTCTGCCCGCGGAGGCCAAGCAGGATGCTCAACTCGCCCATCATTACAACCTGGGACGGGTCGCGCTGGCCAAGAACGATCCCGCGGCCGCAAAGTCACACGCTGAGCAATACCTGAAGGGAGCCGAAGCCAAGCAGAACGACTTCCGCGTTCGCCAGGCGCACGAGCTGGCGGGACAGGTCGCCGCCAAGGAAAAGAACTTTGATCAGGCCATCAGTCACCTGGAGCAGGCGAGCCAGCAGGATCCGTACGTGGTGTACCTCCTGGCGCTGGCCTATCAAGGCAAGGGAGACAAGGCAAAGGCCAGCGAGCTGTTCAAGCAGGCGGCCGAATTCAACACCTTGCCGACCCTGGACTACGTACTCATCAGGACGAAGGCGCAGAAGGCCGCAACAGGGGCCTGACCGCTCAGGCCAGAGAACGCTCGGCGAGCGCCTGGCGCAGCCAGCCGGGCGCGACCGTTACCGGTGACCTAGTTCCTTCACCCACTGCGTGAGCCATTTCCCGGTCCGCGAGATGACCGCGGAGCTGTCGTTGGCGAGAAAGTCGTAGCCACCTCGGGCCAGCGATGAGTCGGCGTAGATGCCGCGGACGCGGGCGCGCGCCCTGGCATCGAGCAGCGTCGCAAGGGCGTCCCTGGTGCCGATCCAGAGCAGCGCGTCCGATGCGCGGATCGCGTAACGCTTGGGGACGCCAAAGCTGTCGGGAGCCACGTAGACCCGGGCCAGCAGCGGGATCAGCTTCGGATCGGTGAAGTAGGAGAGCAGGGTGAGGTAGCGTACCCGGAACTCCTCCGTGTCGGCGCCGCGAAATCTGGCGGCCACCGAGTCCGCCGCGCCGGCCCCCAGGCGGCCCAGCACCCAGGCGTCGCCGTGGTTGTAGTTCTTCCCCGGAATGCGGCCCAGAATCTCGGCCAGCACCGCCGCGTCTCCCTTTACCGCCCGGCGGCGCTCCAGCACGATGGCCTGGAGCGAGGGCTCGAGGTCCTCCGCCTTGAGACCGGGGTCGTTGGGGAACGGCACCGATCCCGCAGACTCCAGGTGCCGCAGCAGCCGGGCTGCACTGTCGGCATAGGCCGGGCTTCTCAGCTCGGCCAACCGGGTCAGCGACAGCAGCGCGGAGTTCCAGTCCCCCTTCCCATCCACCGTCCGACGCATACTCCGCCAGAGCGGCCCCGGGATCTTTGCGCGCAGGATTGCCGTGACGGAGTCGGCAGCGCGGGTGCCCCGACGCAAGCCTTCGTGTAGCTCCGAGTAGGTGGCCCGTCCAGGCACACCCACGCGAACCTGCACCTGGGCCGAAGCCGATTGCAGGCCAAGCGCGCCGAAGCAAAACAAGCCAGTCATCGCGAGCGGCCGCAGGCCGCGTGGCGATCCGGCTGCGGGCGCAGTCCTATCCTCTGGATTGCTTCGGGCGCGAGGCGCCCTCGCAATGACTCCCTGCTTCATGAACGTGATCCCTCGTCCGCTGGTGAAACGATGAGCCAGAGCACGACCGCCAGGAGCATACCGGCCCCCGATGCCCACAGCGCCGTCCGGCCGCTGCCGGACTGGTACAGCGCCCCAAAGGCGAGCCCGGCAGGCAGCGCCGCCGCCCCGATGAGCGCGTGGTAGGAGCCGAACCCGCGTCCGGTTCGCACCGGGGACAGCCGGGCTACCATCGCCCGCTCGCCCGATTCGGTGAGCCCTGCCACCAGCCCCAACACTAAGAAAAGACCGATCGCTTCCGCCGGGCCGAACGCCGCACCCAAGGCGAACATTACCACGGCGAACAGCAGGCCACCGGCGGCTACCACCAGGCGCGGCCCCAGCCGGTCGGAAAGCCACCCACCCGGGTAGGAGCTGGCGCTCCGCACGATGTGGAGCGCGGCCCAGACCAGGGGAACGGCGGAGACGGCCACCCCGCGATCCTGAAGCCGGAGGATGAGGAGAGTTTCCGGGAGCCGGAAGAAGGTGAGGGCGGTCAGGGCCAAGACTGGGGGCCAGAAGGACCGGCAGTCGCCAGTCGCGAGTCGCGAGCGTGGTCGGACGGTCGGGTCGGACGGCTCGTGACTCGCTGACTCTGACTCCTGTCCGCCCGCCCTCGAAGCACCACCGCCAGCACCACGAATGCCACCAACCCAGGCAACGCGCTCCAGCCGATGACGCTCCGGACGTCGGCGCCCCGACTCAGGAGAACCCAGGCGGCGAGCGATCCGAGCACGGCGCCGAAGTGGTCGGCCCCACGGTGGAAGCCGAATGCCCTGCCCCGGAGCGGCGGCGGAGTGATCTCCGCAATCAAGGCGTCCCGTGGCGGGGTCCTGATACCCTTGCCCAGCCGGTCGATCACCCGAAAGCCCACGACCTGCCAGGCGGAACTGGCGATCGAGATCAGCGGCCGCACCAACACCGCGGTGGCATAGCCCCACAGGATCAGGGGCCGGCGCCACCCAGGTCGGTCGGCCAGGCGGCCGCTGACCCACTTGACCACCGACGCAGTCAGCTCGGCGGCGCCGTCCAGCAGACCGAGTACCAGGGGGCCGCCCCCCAGGCTGCGAGTGACGAAAGCGGGCAGCAGCGGGTAGACCATCTCGCTGGCGAAATCGTTGAACAGGGAGACCAGCGACAGCCCTTTGACGGTGGGCGGTACACGGGAAGGTCGGGAAAGACGGGAAACACGGGAGGAACCGGAAGAATGGGTCAGAGGTCGTTCGCTTCGCTTAGATGACAGATGATCACGTCGTTCCTCTCCTTCCCGTCCTTCCCGTCCTTCCCGTCCTACTTACCGTACCGCTCGAGCGTGAGGTTCACGATGCGTTCGATCAGCCTGGGGTACTCCATGCCTGCCGCCCCCGCGGCCATGGCGAACTCGCTGGACCGCTCGAGATAACAGCTGGCGTTCACCTCCAGCACGTAGATGTCGCCCGTGTCGGTGAGCCGGAGGTCTACCCGGCCGTAGTCTCGCACCCGCAGGGCGCGAAAGGCGTCCACCGCTACCTTCTGTAATCGAGCCCGCAGCTCATCGGGCAGGTTGGCCAGCACCGACTTGGTGCCCTTGTACTCCTGGCTTCCCTCATCCCACTTGGCCTTGCTGTCGAGAACCTTGGGCACTCCCTCGGGAAAGCCGGTGAAGTCGACCTCGATGGGTGGCAGCGCCTTCGGCTGCCCATTGCCCAGCACGCCCACGTAGAACTCGCGGCCCTCGATATACTCCTCCGCCAAGGCCGAGTCGTTCAGCTCCTTCCGGATGGCCGTCACCCGTTCCATCAGGGCGACCGCATCGTGCACCAGCGATTTGCCCCCGATTCCGAGAGACGAATCGGACCGGAGCGGCTTGACGAACAGCGGCATCCGCAGATTCCCGCCGGTCTCGAATGACCCCTGTTGTTTCGAGAACACCGCAAAACGGGGATAGAGTATCCCGTCGAAGGCCAGGAGCTTCTTGGTGAGGCCCTTATCCTGGCTCAGGTAGAGCTCTCCCGGTCCGCTGCCGGTGTACCGCAGTCCCATGAGATCGAGCAGGCCGGTTACCGGAATGTCCCCGAAGACGTTGTCGGCGAACATCTCCATGAGATTGAAGACCAGCTCCGGCTTCCGGCGTGAGAGCCCGGCAATCAGGCGCTTCACGTCGCCGTGGGCGCCCAGAACGGAGACCCGGTGCCCCAGGCCGCGGAGCGTGCGGGCCACCTGCGGGACGACCGCCTCGTAGTCCTTGGAGTTCTCGTCTTCGCTGTCGAGGTAGGTCAGGACGGTGATGTTCATGCGGTCGGTCCTCTCCGGTTCCGGCCGTTCACTCGGCGAGCCCCATGCCCCAGCTCGCCAGACTCACGGGCAGCCCGCCATAACCCATCACTTCGTCGTGAAAACGCCGCGCCTGAAAGCCACGGCCTTCCCGCTCACGATAGGCGTCCCGGAGGCGGAGGAGCTCCCGCCGGCCGACCGCATAGCACAGCTGGTACGTCGGCCAGGCGCAGTAGCGGCGCACCTCGGCCTCGGCGCTCGGACGCTCGATCGGCAGGTGCTCGACCATGTAGTCCACCGCCTCGGCCGGACTCATTCCCCGGGTGTGGAGGCCCACATCCAGCACCACCCGCACGGCACGCCAGAGGAGATTCACCAGCTGAAACAGCCGCGCCTGGTCGCTGACATAGAAGCCCGACTCGCCCATGAGCTGCTCGGAATAAAGCGCCCAACCTTCCACCATGACCGGACTCCAGATGTGGCGCCGCACCTCGGAGTCCAACTCCTGTGCCATGGCGAGCTGGAGGTGGTGACCGGGATAGGCTTCGTGGGCTACCATGGAGGGAACGGCGTGGGTACAGTGTCCCCGCCGTTGCTGCGCGAAGGCTTCGGGCGGGAGCGCCGGGTCGGGTGCGGTCACATAGAACCGCCCGGTTTGATCGGCCAGATAGACCGGCGGCGGCTCATACGCCGCGAAGGGCACCAGGGAGGCGAGAAACGCCGGGGTCGGCACCACCTCGAGGGGGGCCTCCGGCAGGGTCACAAGATTGTGCTCGAGCACCCAGTTGTTCGCCCGGTCGATCTCGTCGCGGTAGGCCGTGAGCAGCCGGTCGGCGGGGGGCGCATCATTCCGAAGCTCGTCCACCACAACGCGCCAGGGGCGGGAGTCGAGCTGTCGTACCAGGGCCACGATTTCCTCGGTAACCTCCTCCTGCAGATGGAGGCCGTAACGCCAGAGCTCCGGGGCCCCGCCCATCAGCGCATGCTCATGATGCAGGCGGCGGCTGAACTGCTCCTCACCGATGGCGAAGGCATGGGGATCGCTGGCCGGCTCGATCTCATCTCGCAGCGCGGCACCGAAGGCGACGAGCGCCTGGAGCGTCGTCTGGCCTGCCGCCTTGAGCTGGTTGGCCAGATCGGGCGCGGCACCGGCAAAGACACCCACTATCTCCGCGATCAGCTGTCCGCTGCCTCCGAGCATGCTCAGCGTGGTCTCTACGAACACGGATGGGGGCTCGTCGATGCTTTCGCGGGCGGTGTCGAGGAAGGCCGGGGCGGCCTCCAGCCGGGCCAGCACCGCCGGAACCCGGCTGGCCAGATCCGGCTCGTGCCGGGCCAGCAGGGTATAGAGGCCCTGCAGCAGATGGGAAAGCCAGAAGGCCGGATTGCGGATGTTGGGCCGTTCATACTCGAACCGGAAGACGGTGCTGCGCATTTCCCCCAGCAGCGCGCTGCGATCGATCTCCTGGTTCAGCTCATCGGGGTCGATTTCCTCCAGCGCGCCCGTGAGGGAGCGAAGGGCGGCAAGGTGCTCTCTCGTGGTTTGGGCGTCGAAGTTGCCGAGCCGGGAATCCTGAGCCACCAGCCCGGCGGCGCTGGCAGCGGCGGGATCGAAGTGGTACTTGAGATCCAGATAGGACCGACAGAGATCGTCAACGGTCGGCATTGGCCTCCAGGCCCGCTGGCTTTCGTCGCGTCTGCTCAGACCAGACTCCTTCGCTGCCTCTGACTGCGCTCGAGTTGCGGCTCAGGTTGACCGCTGCGCGGTCACCTCGGAATGGTCTCCCAGGGTGGCGCTCCCGCGGAATCCGTCCAGCACCACGCCATTGCCCAGAAGCGACCCATCGAGCTGCACCCCGTGCAGCTTTGCATCCCGCCCTACGATCGAGTTGCGAAGCCGGCTGCCGGTGATCCTGGTGCCGGACTCCAGGGACACGTTGGGGCCTATCTCGCTCGCCTCGATCGTGACCCCGTCCTCAATGTAGACCGGATCGTGGACCGTGACGCCGGGGAAATCCACCCGCCGGGCCGCGCCCTTCCGCAGCAGGATCTCATTGGTCTCCAGCAGCGTATCCAGCTTGCCGCAGTCGTACCAGCCGCCCACCTGGGCGGTGAGAATCCGCTTCTTGTGCTCGATCATCCATTGAAAGGCGTCGGTCAGATACCACTCACCCTTGTTGGCGGGGTTGGCGAGCACGTGATCGATCCCCTGCCAGAGGCTGTCCACCGCCCGGATGTAGTAGAGCCCGATGTTCGCGAGCTTGGAGATCGGTGTGGATGGCTTCTCCACGATGCGAGTCATATAGCCCTGCGCGTCAGTCACCACCACTCCGAACCGCTGGTAGTCCTCTACCTCCTTGGCCCAGATGATCCCGTCGGCGTCGGTCCGATTGATGAGCGTGAGGTCGGCTTCGAACACCGTATCGACGAAAATGATCAGCACCGGCCCCTTCACGTAAGGCCGCGCCAGATTTACCGCACCCGCGGTGCCGTCCTGCACCTTCTGCTCGATAAACCGGGACGGGATGTTGTACTGGGAGCGGGCAAAGTCCTCGACCTGCTCCTTGAGGTGGCCGGTGATGAAAATGAGCTCGGTGACCTCCAGCCCCTTGAGCCGGTCCATGACCCAATCCATGACCGGCCGGCCGGCGACCTTCAGCATCGGCTTGGGGACCAGATGGGTGTGAGGCCGAAGCCGGGTGCCCTTGCCCGCCAGAGGAATTATCACTTGCATGTCAGCCTCTTCCATAGCGGTCTTGGAGACGCACGAGGTCGTCGAGCTCCGGGGTGGAGGCCTCGAGCACATCACTGTCCACTACCGCCTCGATCTGGTGAATGAGCTTCGCAGGAATATGAACCGATTCACCGGCCTTGAGGGGACGGGAGACGAGGGTATCGCCCGCCTGGGTCCGCAGGGTGAGCTCGCCCGAGAGCAGGTACATGGTCTCGTCTTTTCGGTTGTGATACTGGAGGCTGAGCACGTGTCCCGCCTTCACGTGAAGGATCTTGCCCACGTAACGATCGGTACGAGCCCAGATAAGCTCGTAGCCCCACGGCTTCTCCACCCGGTACGGCACGTCGGGCACTCAGCCCTCCATGTAGGTGAGTTCGAACGACGATGGTGTCGTGACGCAGGCGCGAACGCAGACCCCGCACCCGACACAGCCCTCGCGACGGATAACCGGATGTCCGGCTTCATCGATGACGAGCGCCGCTTCGCCCACCGGGCAGGCATCGGCGCAGACCCGGCACGGCGTCCCACGAAAGGTGATGCACCGCTCCGGATGCAGCGCCAGCAGGCCGAGCCGGTAGCCGGTCCACCCTCGCTCGGGAACGGTGAGTGCCGGCGTGGGGCAGGCGGCGGCACATGGCATGGTCGGACAGGCGATGCAGGGCTCGTTGGTCGGATCGAGATACGGCGTGCCGGCAGCGAGGCCGCCATCAGGCCGCACTCTCACCAGGGCATGCGGCGGACACGCGTCGATACATGCCCCGCAGCGGGTGCAGGCGGCCAGAAATCCGATCTCCGGCAATGCGCCGGGCGGACGGAAGTAGCGCCGCAGGATGACGCGTTCTTCCGTGTGAGCCATGAGACGCTCGAGCCAGTCACCCAGCGCCGAGCGGAGCAGACCACGGCGAGTCGAATCGGACGGCGTCAGCATGCAGCTTAAATATGGCGGGTAAGTGGGTAAGCGGGTAAGCGGGTAAGCAGCTGAAACGCTGTCGGTATCAGCACGCTTATCCTCTTACCCGCCTACCATCCTACCCGCTTTCAGAACGCCGGCTCGAAGCTGAAGGTCCAGCGGAATTCCACTTTCCCGTCGCCCGGGTCACGGTTTTGGGCCAGCTCGGGCCGGCTCACATATAAAGGAACGTCGAATCTGGTGGCGAACCTGGTGTCGCCGATTTGATGGTCCGCTCGGAAGCCCCAGGCCGGCATCCGCCAGGAACCTGATCCGGTCGCCGGTCAAGGGCTGGTCCGAACCCCCGATCCCTTGCGCCAGGTCGGTAAACGCCGCCAGCGCGATCCGATTGAAGAGGCGAGCGGAAGGCCGGGTCGCCAGGGTCCGCTCGAGCTCGAGGTTGATCCCGACCATCGCGGAGACGGAGACTCGCGGATCGATACCGCGCACGTTGGCGCCACCCGGCAGGTGGTAGTGGAAGTCTTTGCGCACCAACAGCGCACCGCGGGAGCGCAGAAACGGGTTATAGAGCTGTTGCAACGGATCGGCGCCCTGCACGTAGATCTGCCGCTGCTTTGCGGTGGCATTGTCTCCCTTCGCGACACCGGCAAACGCCCGGATCGCGAAATCACCCCCCAGCAGGTTCCGTCGCGCCGTGCCCTCGATGGTCCCGCGAAAGTAGAATGGGCTGAGGTCGCTGCGCCCGCTCGCGCCAAGGCCGAGCCGGTTGTACACCAGTCCACCCCCCACTGAGCTCCGCAGACTGGCCTGTATGCCGTCCTGCTCGGTGGTAACGCCACCGGTCATCTGGAGCTCCACCGTGCCGACGTCCTCGTATAACCCCCGATCGAGATAGCGAAAGTCGTCCGGCGCTACCCACTGCAGCTGGAGACCACGGCGCCACGTCGGGCCGAAGCTGAGGTGCTCGCGCCGAGTCCATTCGAGTGCGGCGGTGGCCCCGTACCGTCCCTCGACGTTGAAGACATCGAGGGTCTGAGAAAGATTCGGGCTCCTGAGTGCCACCGGATTACGGACCCGGAGGAAGAAGTCAGTGTCATCGACCTCGTCATCTACTCCCCATCCGGTAGTCTGGGTAAGCAGAGCCTGATTCTGCTCGAAACGGCCGAGATAGTCGTTCCGGCTACGAATGCCGAATGTCATGCCGCCGGCATCGTTGTACCAGACCGTAGGCTGCAATCCGATCGTGAGATGATCCCGTCGTGAACGGGTGGAGAAGTAGGGATGGATATAGGTGTCCACCCCGGGCGACGCAGCGAAAAAATGCGACAGGAGCCCGCCCACCCGCTTCCGGTTGTTCAGCATGTTCCAGTCGTGAGCCTGGACCCCCGGGTCGAGCAACACCAGCTTCGGCCTGGTATTGGTGAGAACCTCCACCCATTCCCGCTCCGCCAGACCCTCGGTGCGCACCACGCTGGTGTCTCCCTCGGCCACGACGGCGACTTCCACTGGGATCCGTCCGGGTGCCTTCCGCAGGACCTCCACGCGCGTCTTCCACTGCTCCCCCGCGGCGTGCGGCTTGACCGCCTTTACTTTCCCGATGGCGTAATCGTACAGCTCGGTCGCGTGCAGCCCCTGGGCGAATAGGGTCGACAGATCGCGGTGCGACACCTCCTCCGCCACCGCGCGAAAGGCCGCTTCGTCCACGTGCTTGAGCTTCCAGCGGTCGTAATAGGTCCGCAGGATGCGGTGCATCGTCGCGTCCCCCACGACGCGGCGAAGCTGGTGGAAAAAGTGCTCACCCCGGCTATAGACCGAGATGTTGTAGGAGGTGAAGTCGCGGTACGCCTCGCTCACCAGGCTGGTCGGCTCCGAATAGCCGTCAAGATCCAGCTCGAGGATACTGGCCTCGTTCCGCTCATAGCCTCCTGGCCGGCCCATGGCCTCCCAGAACCAGGTGGTCTGAAAGCTGGAGAACCCCTCATCCAGCCAGCCCTCGCGCCACTCGTTATTGGCCAGAATACCCATGGTGTAGTTGTGGCCGACCTCATGCACGATCAGCCCCTGATCGGGCGATCCGTTCATCACCATCATGGGGAACTCGGTGCCGCCGCCCTCGATCCGGTGAACGTTGGTCAGCTGGGGCCAGGCGAACGTTCCGAACAGCCGGTCGAGCCAGGCCAGCGCCGTCTCGGTGCGCTGCACCGCGGCGCCGTTGCCCCACGTGCTCTCATCCCCGGGCTGATAGAGTACGTGGACGGCCACATTCCCATGGGCGCCACCCTCGTAGCGGTAATCGGGATTCAAGGACAGGGCAAAATGGTGAACGCCTTCGGCGTACCACCGGATCTTCTTTCGGCCCTGAGCGGCATCAGCACAGGCCGCCGCCGAGGGCGTGCGCGCCCCGTAGTAATCCCGGCGATAGTCCACCGGACGGTTGGAGATGCGATTGACCCGCCCCCATCCGGGGTCACCGCACACAGGGACACCGGTGGCCCCGACCACCTGGTCGGCGGGGACATCGAGATCCACCAGAAAGGTCCCGAACTCCCCGTAGAACTCTCCGGCCGGGTAGACCGGGTGCTCCTCCCAGCCGTAGCGGTCGTAAACCACGACCTTGGGATACCACTGGGCAAAGTCGAACCGCCGGCCCTGGCGTCCCTGGCGTCGCGGTACCGTCGACGGGCGAGCATCCCACTCCATATCCACGGACAGGGAGTCCCCCGGGGGGACCGGACGAGGAAGATCGAAGCGGACCACGGTGCTGTCCGGCGCAAAGGGGTACACCGGCCGCACCGGCTCCCCCATGATCCGCACGTTTCGCACGTGATTGAAGGCGTAATCGGGGTCGCGCAGGTCGTTGAATCGGCGCCGCCCTTCGGCCGAGTCGGCCGCGGACCAGCGAGAGCCGGGTCGGAACGCGTTGAGATACAGGTGCAGGGAGAACGTCGTGAGGGTATCGGGCGAGCGGTTGGTGTAGCGGATCCTCTCGGTGCCGCTCAACACACCACTCGGCTCGTCCAGCCGGGCCTCGATCTCATACCCGACGTCCTGCTGCCAGTAACCTTCCGGGTGAGGCCCGGACGCCGGCTGCTGGAGAAGAAAGAGCGCCAATCCGATCACGGATGTCTCGAGGTTCGGGGTTCGGCGGGAGTCACGACTGGTCGGCGAGAAACATAGGGGTTGCCCCGGGAATTTGGCACCACGGCGCGCGCGAGCGGTTCCTCGATCCGTGCCCGCCGTGCTAGCCTCGAGAGCTGACACAGCAGCATCGTTCCGCCGGATTGGTTGAAATGGAGACCTATCTCTCGCTTCGGGTTCATCTCGTCTGCGTCACCAAGGATCGGCGGCCCTGGCTCGACCCGGAGTGGCGCTCGCGACTGTTCGCCTGCGCCGCAACGGCCGTCACCCGCAAGGGCGGGAGGCTTCTCTGTGCCGGCGGGGCACGAGACCACTTGCATCTGTACGTCGAGATCTCGGCGACCGTGACCATCGCCAAGCTGGTGGGTGTCATCAAGAGCAGCACGGCCCGATGGATTCATCACAGCATTCCCCATCGTCGTGATTTCAAATGGCAGCCGGGGTACGGCGCGTTCAGCATCAGCGCCGCCGATGACACCTCGCTGCGGCAGTACATCAGAAACCAGGAACGCCGTCAGGGCGAGAAGCCCGACGAGTACCGGTCCCTCCTGGATCGGCATGGAATCGCGTACGAGCTCACCCAGGCCTCGGGCTGACGAAATTGCCGTGCGAAAAACAGGAAGGCCACCCTTTCAGGTGGCCCGGTGGAACCCCGATATCGATAGCCCACTATTTGATCAGCTGACGCCGCAGCTTGGTCACCCGCCGCCGCACCGACCCATCGAGCACCCGGTCTCCCACCCGGATGACCGCGCCGCCCAGGATCTCCGGGTCGATCAGGTACGCCGCAATCACTTGCTTGTCGAGCTGACGGCTCAGTCGCTCTTCGATCAGTGTCTTCAGCTTGTCATCGGGTTTTCTCGCCAGCGTGACCGACGCCCGGACCCGGTTGAGCTTCTGGTCCAGCAGCGCCTGGTACTCGCGCGCAATCTCCGGCAGAATCTGCTGCCTCCCGCGCTTCACGACGGCCTGAACCCAGAGCACGAACTCCCGGGGTGCTTGCTTCAGCGCCTCGCCCAGGAACCGCGCCTTGGCCGCCTTCGGCACCCGGGGCGACATCAGCACGGCCTTGACCTGGGGAATGGTCTCGATCGCGGCGGCCACGGCATCGACCAGATCGGCATAGCGATCCGGCTGGTCGGTCTGCCCGGCCACCTCGAACAGCGCCTCGGCGTAGTTGCGGGCGATGGTTTCGGTTCTCAATTGCGCAGGTCCAGCGAAGCGAGATACTCCTGCACCAGCTTGCGGTCGGTGTCGCTGGTGAGGCGCTCGCCGATCAGCTTGGAGGCGGCCGCCAGGGAAAGCTCCACTGCCTCGCGCCGAAGCTCGGCGAGGGCGCGGTCGCGCTCCGCGGCGATGTCCCGCCGGGCGCGCTCCAGCAGCTCCTGCTGCTCCTGAAGCGTCTTCTCCATGGCCAGGGCCCGCTCCTTCTCGGCGGTGGTGCGCGCCTCGACCAGCAGGGCATGGGCCGCCGCCCTGGCTTCCGCCACCAGCTTCTTGTGCTCGGCCAGCATTGCCTCGGACTCGGTCCGGTTGCGCTCGGCGGCATCGAGCTGCTCCTGCAGCGCCCGCTCCCGCGCCTCGACCGCGCCCAGCAGGGCGGGGTAGGCAAACTTCTTCAGGATCAGCAGCAGCAGCAGGAACACCACCACGGTCCAGAACATCAGGCCGAACTCGACCGTGAGCGGCCCGCTGGCGGCGTGCTGTTCCTGGATCGGTGGCAAGGTCGATCGAGCATCATGCGCACATCTCCGGCTAGAGTCAGGAGCTAGGAGTCCAGGACCTGAACGGCCCCCAGCCCCGAGCTCCCAGCCTCCACTTTAAAACGTAATCTTCGACTGAATCAGGAACCCGATAACCGCCACGAACAGCGCCACGCCTTCGATCAGCGCGGCGGCGATGATCATGGCGGTCTGGATCTTGGCCGTCGCTTCCGGCTGACGCGCGATGCCTTCGGTTGCCGAGCCACCGATACGGCCGATGCCGACGCCGGCGCCGAGCACCGCAAGGCCGGCCGCAAGACCCGCACCGATGAGACCGAACCCCTTGCCACTGGCAGTTGACGCGGCGGCCGCCTCCTGAAGGAGGGCGAGCATGTAAAGCATGTCTGACTCCATAGCTTGAGCGGGAGACCGATGGTCAGCTGCGCTCGCCGTGCGTGGGCCGCATCTCCCGAAACGGCCTTGCCCTGGCAACCCGCCGGCGTTCCCGGCACCTGGCCGTGAACAGCGGGCTTCGTCCGCCATCCGGCGGACTACTGCTTCAGCTCGGCGCGAGCGCGCGCTAGCTGAGGGGACTTCTCACTTCTTACTTCTTATTCCCACTGCTTACCCGCTTCCCCGCTTACCCGCCTTAATGCTCCGCCCGCATCAGGCCGATGAATACCGCCGTCAGCAGGGTGAACACGAACGCCTGCAGGAAGGCAACGAACACCTCCAGCACCATGACCCCGGTGGCCAGGACCGAGGCGCCGATACCCACAAAGTAGCTCTGGAACAGGAACGTGAGGCCGAGCAGCGCCAGCACCAGGACGTGGCCCGAGGTCATGTTGGCGAAGAGTCGAACTGCCAGCGCGAACGGCTTGGCCAGCTTGCCGATGAGCTCGATCGGTGTCATGACCACGAGCAGGAGCACCTTCAGCAGGGCCCCACCTGGTCCGCCCGGCAGGCCGGGGGGAAGGTAGAAGATCGTTTTCATGTAGCCCTTGAACCCCAGCGTCCGCATCCCCGTCACCTCGATGACGATGAATGCCATGACCGCGAGCGCCGCCGTCACCGAGATGTTGCTGGTGGCGGTGGCACCCCAGGGAAGCAGGCCAAGAAGATTCATGGCCAGCACAAAGAAGAAGACCGTCAGCAGGTACGGCGCGTATCCCTCGCCGTGGTGGCCCACGTTGGGCAGCACCACCTCCTGGCGGACCCAGAGCACCATCGCCTCGATGGCGCCTCCGAAGCCCGTGGGCGGCTTGCCTTGCCCCTGGGCCCGGACGTTGGAGCGTGCACCGAGAACGAGGGCCAGGGTCACCAGCGCCGCCGCCAGGAGCATGTATACCAGATGCTTGGTCGGGGACAGATCGAGGTAGCGCGGCCGGCCGTGGGAGTCGGCTCCGAGCGGAATCTTCCAGTTGTCGGGCAGGTGGATGACCCCGAACGGAGTTTCCACCTCGTGGGAGTTCGCGATATGGTGAGCGATATCGATTTGATTTTCGCTGGCCTCGTGCTGGCTCGACGGAGCCACGGCGTCGTGGGCTGCTTCCGCCGCCGGCTCCTGTGCCAGAACCGACGTGCCGAGGGCCCCGCACGCCATCGCGGCCAGTCCCAACCTCATCGCTATTGCACGCCCGCTACGAATGATCATGCCTTGATCTCGGAATTTTTCCCTAGGAGCGTCACCACCTCCACCACCAGCAGCACCAGCATCGTGGCCACCAGGGCTGCGAGGGTCGCAACCAGATCCCAGCGAAGCTCCGGAACCAGGATCAGCCCGGCAATTGCAACTACCGCCAGCCGCATGACCATTCCGAGCGCCCACACCAGCTGGAACCGCTCGGTGCCGACGCTGCGCACCGTCCACCAGCCGAGTGGTGCCTGGACCAGAAGCCCGATCCCGACTCCCCCGGCCACTTCCTGCCTGATGCCCGGAGACACGGCGAAGACCGCCACTAACCCGATCGCCGCCACCACCAGAAGCCCCACCAGGTACCGGCCTCGAGCCGTCACGGCTTGCCGTCTTCCTTCCGGCCCAGCGATCGAATGAGCCAGTACATGGTGCCGCCGAACCCGAGGAACGCCGCGAGGACCGTCAGCAATCCTCCGGTGTTCAGCTTCTGATCGGCCCACTGCCCGATCCAGACGAACACCAGCAGGCTCACCGCCAGTTGGACACCCAGCCCGGCATACCGCATGGGCACCTTCTTTCCGCCCTTGAGGTCCTTCGTTGCGCTCCAAGCCTGGCTTGACGGCGCTAACCTACCCGCTTGTGAAATATTTCGCAAGCGATATTCTCACGCCGGCGAGTCACTGCGAGGACGCGGGCGTCCGAAGAATCCAGCCGCGAACCCTTCGCTGCGCTCAGGGCAGGCTCTGCGGGATCGCCACGCGGCCGTTGGCCGATCGCGATGACTGCCCACCGCTAGCATACCGGTTGCGACGCGGGTAATCTCCACGAACCTACGCTTCACGAGAGAACATGACCGCCACGACTCACGCCGCTCCTCACGACGACGTCCAACAGCTCGAGCGCCTGGTGGGCGCCGTCACCCGGCTCCGCACCCAGGTGGCCCAGCGCATCGTGGGCCAGGCCGAGACCGTGGACGGTATCCTCACGGCCGTGCTGGCAGGCGGTCACGCGCTGTTGATCGGCGTGCCCGGTCTGGCCAAGACCCTCATGGTCCAGACGGTAGCCGAGGCGCTGAACCTTACCTTCAACCGGGTGCAGTTCACCCCCGATCTGATGCCGAGTGACATCACCGGCACCGACATCATCGAGGAAGACCTCACGACCGGGCACCGCGCCTTTCGCTTCGTGAAAGGCCCCATCTTTGCCAACGTGGTGCTGGCCGACGAGATCAACCGCACTCCACCGAAGACCCAGGCCGCTCTGCTTCAGGCCATGCAGGAACATCAGGTGACGGCGGGAGGTGCCACCTACCATCTGCCCGATCCGTTCTTCGTGCTGGCAACCCAGAACCCGATCGAGCAGGAGGGTACCTATCCGCTGCCCGAGGCCCAGCTCGACCGATTCATGCTCGAGCTCCGGGTGAGCTATCCCAGCCGGGCCGAGGAGGAGGCCATCGTCGAGCAGACGACCGGCACCACGCGGGCTGCCCTCCATCCGGTGTTGGACGCGCAGTCGGTGCTGGCGATGCAGGCGCTGGTGCGGCGCATCCCGGTGTCTCGCGGCCTCATCCGGGCGGCGGTGAACCTGGCGCGCATGACCCGGCCAGGTGACGCCGAGGCGCCGGGCTTCGTGAAGGAGTACGTGGAGTGGGGCGCGGGACCCCGGGCGTCACAGTATCTGGTGCTCGGCGCCAAGGCGCGGGCCGCCATCGCCGGCCGGCCGATGGCCGATCTCGATGATGTGCGGGCCGTGGCGCCCGCGGTGCTGCGGCACCGGCTGGTGACCAACTTTGCGGCCGAAGCGGCCGACCGGACCAGCGAGGATCTGGTGCGGGAGCTGGTGGGCGGCAAGGCGTGGCTGGGTGGGTGAGCCACGAGCGTATGTGACGGGACCGCTTGACTGCATTACGGGGGACACGTAACTCAGGTTAAGACATCGTCGCCGTCCACCTGAGCACCACTGGGGCATCGAGGCCCATCCTCCTATGCGGTACTCCCCCTGGTTTCGGGTTTCGGCCGGGCTCCTCGCTTCAATCGCAATCAGTCTGACAATGCCCGGGTGCGGCGAGAGTGGCACCGGGGTTGAAGTCCCTGCCCTCCAGATCACCGCATCGACTACCGGCTCCGATCTCGATCCCGATGGCTACGCCATCACGGTCGACGGCGGGGCGCGCCAGACCATAGCAGCCAACGGTCCGCTCACGGTAGGCAGCCTGCCGGCGGGTGACCACGTGATCCAGCTGTCCGGCATCTCACCCAATTGCCAGGTGCAGGGGGAGAACCCTCGCACCGTCACCGTGACCGCCGGCGCCACCGCCTCCGCCGACTTTGCCATCGTCTGTACCGGCTCCTCCAGCGGCGGCGGCAGTATCACCGTCTCCACCAGCACCGGCGGTGAGGATGTCGACCCCGACGGGTACACATTGCGCCTCGACGGGGCAGAACGGGGACCCATCGGGAGCACGGCGACGGTGACGCTGGACCAGCTCGCGCCCGGTCCGCACTCCGTCGAGCTGGCGGGGGTGGCGGCGAATTGCCAGGTGGAAGGCGACAACCCGCGGAGCGTCACCGTGACCGCCGGCAGCGCCGTCCCCGCCGCCTTTACCGTCAACTGCGCTGCTCAAAGCGGCAGCGTTGCACGGTGGACGTTACTGGACCAGGTGGTCTCCCGAACGCTCGAGGATGTCTGGGGCAGCAGCGCCACGGACATGTTCGCGGTCGGCTTCGACAAGACCCGTTCGACCGGCACCATCCTGCACTACGACGGATCAACCTGGACCCAGCAGCTCTCCCTGCCGGAGATCGAGCTCCAGTCGGTCTGGGGGGCGGCAGCGAACAATGTGTTCGCGGTCGGATCGCACATTCAGAGCGCGGCCGGGGCCATCATGCACTTCGACGGAACCGCCTGGACCGAGATGACCGGGCCCAGCCTGGCACCGGGCAACGATGCCGTGATCATGTGGCGGTCCGTCTGGGGCAGCTCGGGAAACGACGTGTACGCGGTGGGAGCCCGCTATGAGACGGCTACGACGCCGACCACCGGACTGCTCGGGCCCACCGCGCTGGTGGCGCACTACGACGGGACCGCGTGGTCGCAGGTGCCACTTCCCGCCGGCAACGACCGGGAGATCCTCGATGTCTGGGGAACGTCGGCGAGCAATGTCTATCTCGTGGGTGACTTCCAGCCGGGCGACGGCAACGACGAGGGCATCATCCTCCACTTCGATGGCAGCAACTGGACCGAGACCCGGCATGGCAGTGACGGCCTTCACCTGAAGGCAGCCTGGGGCACCGGGCCGAATGATATTTTCGCAGTGGGCGACGAGGGCACCATTCTGCATTTCACCGGTACGGGCTGGGTCCCCATGCCTACCCCGATCACCAAAGCGGTCCACGAGATCTGGGGCAGCTCACCTACCGATGTCGTCGCGGTGGCGGCCCGCGGCATCATCCTTCACTACGATGGCACCCAGTGGGCCCAGATGCTGAGCCCGACCGACCGCGACCTCTTCGGCGTGTGGGGCAGCGGACCGGGCAACGTCTTTGCCACCGGAGTGCTGGGCGTCATCCTCCACGGCACACCCTGACCGCGTGCGTCCACTCCGATGAACGAAAAAGGCCCGGCCGAAATGGCCGGGCCTTCTCGTTCGGAGTCCTGGCTCAGGTCAGGCAGCCGGCTCCAGGAAGAAGACCACCGGGGCAAGCATACCGTCGAACGCAATGAAAGCGTCGGACGTGAGCCCGAAGATCCCCTGGAGTGCAAGGGCATCCTCGTCCGTCAGCGGGAGACCGTCGGCACCGGTGATCACCGGCTCGGCTTGACCGCTCATGGTGATGGTGGCGAACTCCGTGCCGCCGGTACGAACGGTCAGGGTGCCGCCGGTGGCGGTAAACTGGCCACTCATCGATACCGTGCCATTGGGGCCGCTCATGCTGAGGTTGAGGGCGATGGTTCCAGTTTCTGGATCCAGGCCGCTGGCACTCAGACTCAGGTTAATGGAGACGTCGCGCTGGGGCACTTGCAGGCTATAGGACAGGGTCAGCGTTCCCGAGCTGGTCACGCTGGTCTGAAGGTTGAGGTTGGCCTGGTGGGTTCCGTCGGTGACGAATCCAATGACGGTGATCCTGCCCGTGAGGCTGTTGGCGGTCACCGTATAGTCGAGATAGGTAACGCCGCCCGAGACCACCTGCACTCGCGCCGCCTGGGTACTGGACCCGCTCAGATCGGTGATATCCACGTACCCGGTCTCCACCAGCGGCTCGACTGGCTGGAAGGTCACCGGGTTCACGGCATAGAGAATGAAGCGGACTCCATTGGACGGTGCCCCGACCCGGTCGGTCGGGATATAGCTTCCGCCGCTGTACTCGTAGGTCTTCCCCGCAATCTCCGCAGAAATTCCGGCGCTGGAGGCGCTGAAGTTCTTGTTGGTTCCCGCCGGTAGCAGCGAGGCAAGACGCATCGCGCTCCGTATCGCCGCCGCCCGCATTCCCGACACGTTCTTTGCCCTGACGTCGAGGGCCGCCACGGAAGAGGAGATCAGCGGAGACCCGCTCAAGGCTGCATTGAACGCCACGCTGAGGACCGAGAATTCGGCGAAGGTAGACGATCCGAAGGCGTCGTTTACCGCCTCGATGTCGGCCGAGGTGCCGGACGGATTGAACGGCACATCGGGGCCCGAATCGCCGCAGCCCGCAAGGGTCAGGCACAGGGCAGCCAACAGGGTCACAGAACGCTTTGTGAATTGCAGAACGCGCATTTGGTAAAGCCTCCATCCTGGAGCCAACGAAGACCGCCCGCTCGTCGGGCCGCCGGTCGCAAGCCGGTAAATACCTGGGGGTACGCAGCTTCAGGGGGTTCAGCCGCCGGCGCGGGACTGACGCCGGCGGGGTGCTAGGCGGGGATGTGGCAACCGCTATGCCATTTTATGGGCTATGGGCTATGGGCTGCCCCGATGACAAGGCAGTTCCTAAGAGACATCGGCCCTACTCGGCTCAAGGAGTAGCGCATAGCCAATAGCCAATAGCCCATAGCCAATAGCCTCTAGCTCTTGGGCTCTACCGGCAGGCCGTCCTTCTTCCAGGCCTCCCAGCCACCCACCAGGGCGCGGGCCTTGGGCCAGCCTGCGGTTCTGAGCTCTCGCGCCACCCGGGCGCTTGTGGCTTCGTCCTTTCAAGCACAGTAGAGCACCACCGTGCCGTGCTGATCGAGCCCGAGCTTGCGGGCGCTGCGCACTGCGTCGTCCGGCGGAAGGCGAACGGCGCCCTTGGCCTTGAGGGTATCGGTTTGATAGGTGCGGTCGGTCCTCACGTCGGCCAGCACCACGGGCTCGCCCGCGTCCTGGAGCTCACGCATCTCGGCGAGGGTGATGCGCTCGGGTACCGGCGCCTCGGGGGTGGCCGGCTCGGCCTTGGGCGGCCGGGCCGGCCCAGTCGCCACGGCGGGGCCGGGGCCGGCATCCTTCCGCAGAAACACGGCGATGGCGGCCCCGTGGAGCAGCACCGAGAGCAGAACGACCAGACAGGTGATCTCGAACAGCCGTACGCTGCCGGGCATGCCGGCAAAGACCGGCAGCAGGATCAACAGGAGCGAGCTCAGCCCTCGGGGTCCGAACCAGGCGATGAGCCGGCGGTCACGCGGG
Organism: uncultured Gemmatimonadales bacterium; assembly: GCA_963846435.1. Lineage (GTDB taxonomy): Bacteria > Gemmatimonadota > Gemmatimonadetes > Gemmatimonadales > GWC2-71-9 > CAVVWJ01. The sequence goes on from CAWJVX010000003.1 coordinate 677,293, forward strand.
GCCACTCCGGCCTGGGCCAGCACCGGCAGGAGCACCAGGGTCCGGGCCGCGAGGGCGAGCAACGCGAACAGCAGGGTGCGGCCGTCGGCCACCGAGAAGCCGGTCCAGATCAGCCAGGCCCCGAACGCCACGAAGGTGAACAGCAGGAACACCTCGGCGGTGGCCTGACCGTAGTCGAGGAAGCAGTCACACAGCTCCACGTCCATGACCGCCACCACGATCCCGGCCGCGAACGCCGCCAGGAATCCGCTCCCCCCTACCGATTCCGCCGCGGCGAACGCGGTGAAAGCCACTCCCAGCGCATAGAGCGACTCGTAGTCGCGCCGCACCCCTACCTGGCTGCGGATCTTCTCCAGCAGCGTGATGGCGATGAAGCCGACCAGGAGGCCGAGCGCCGGGCCCAGGATGAAGAGCCCGACCGCGTGGCGGCCGAACTCGAGCGGGTCCATGGCGCCGCCCGACTGCAGCACCAGGATGCCCAACACCACGATCGGGAGCAGCACCACGTCGTTCATCCCGCTCTCCAGCCGGAGCGCCATCCGCGCGGTGGGAGGGAGGCTGGGCCGGCGGAGGAGATCGCGCAGCAGCACCGGATCGGTCGAGGCCAGGGCGGCCCCCAGAATGATCGCCTCGATTGGGGCGAGGTCGAGCAGCAGCCAACCGGCCAGCGCGATGAGCACTGGAGGAATCAGGGTCCCTGGACCGAGCACCAGCAGGGCGAGATGCCGCCGCCGCTTGACCTCGCCCACGTCCACAGAGATCGCGTCGCTGAACAGCACCAACACCAGCGCCAGGGTGGCGATGACCTGGAGCGTGGGCGACTCGAGGGTGAGGTTGATGAGCCCGAGGCCGGCAGGCCCGAGCAGCGCGCCGAGGAGCAGAAAGATCCCGACCTGAGGCAGCCCGCTCCGCTCGATCAGGCCGGAGAGCAGGGACGCCACCAGGATCACGATGCCGATCAGGGCCAGCGCGGCGGCCAGATTCTCGGTGAACATGAGTCAAGTATGGAGGGGCAATGGGCTGTTGGCTATTCGGTGCGGGCTATCGGCTGCGGGCTATTGGCTATTGGCTATTGGCTATCGGCTACTTCTCGAGCCGAGCAGGCCGGGTGTCTAAAACGGCACTGCCGTTGTCACCGCCCCAGCCCATAGCCAATAGCCCATAGCGGACAGCCTGCCTACCGCCATGCGTATCCGACGCCGAACCCGAAGATCGGCTTCCACCGGCTGGCGACAACACCTTCGTTGAGCGCGTAGCCTGCGCCGCCCAGCGCATTTACGCTGAGGGTGCGGGTGACCCGGGCGGTGTAGCCCAGCTGGAGGCCCAGCCCGTAGAGCATTTGGAGCCGCGACCGAGCGGCCGATATCTCGACTACGTCGTCGTCCACCGGTAGGAACGCCAGCTCCAGAAATCCCTGGTGCTGGCCGTGGCCCGCGGTGGCACGCACCCCGACGGCAGCGGCGATAGAGGCCACCGATTCGTCCAGCCACGGTGCCGAGAAGTGCTGAACGTTGAAGAAGGTTTTGGTCGAGCCCACGCTGAGCATGAGGGAGAAAGGTCCCCGGGCAAAGGGCCTGATATCCGCGAGTACCCCGATGCCGCTGAACGAATTTCCTATGCCCACCAGCGTCGTGACCCGGCTCGATCCGGGATCTCCGACGGCTGAGGTCTGACCCGCTGCCATGGATGGAAGCAACCAGAAAAGCAGAAGAAGGCTGTAGCGCATGGGATCCTCCGGAGGACGTCCTCCAAGCTACAGGCCGGCGCTCAGGCCCGCAAACGTAAAGGCTATTGGCTATTGGCGGTTGGCTGTTCCCGGAGCAGCTTCAAGGAGACTCTTCGGTCACCGGTATGACCCATAACCCATAGCCCATAGCCCTTGCCCCACGAGCCCGAAGCCACCGCCCTTCTACTCGCGACCTGCGGCCTGCTGCTCGCGATCAGCGTGCTCTTCAGCCGGGCGTCGCAGCGCTTCGGCGTGCCGATCGCGCTGCTGTTCCTCGGCGTCGGGATGCTGGCCGGGTCGGAGGGGATCGGCGGCATCGAATTCGACGACTACCACCTCGCATTCCGGTTAGGCACGCTGGCGCTGACGCTGATCCTGTTCGACGGCGGGCTCAACACCCCGCTCGGTGCCGTCCGGCGGGCGGCGGGGCCGGCCGGCATCCTGGCCACGCTCGGTGTGGCGGGCACCGCCACGCTGGTGGCAGCCGCGGCCCACGCTCTCGGCCTGGGCTGGGGCGGGGCGCTGCTGCTCGGCGCGGTGGTGTCGTCCACCGATGCGGCCGCGGTGTTCGCGGTGCTTCGGGGCAGCGGCCTGCATCTCAAGCGGCGGGTGGGCGTCACCCTCGAGGTCGAGTCCGGCATCAACGACCCCGTGGCGTTCATCCTCACCACCGTGCTCACCCAGAACCTGCTGACGCCGGGTGCGGCGGCGGGGTGGGCAATCCCGGTCGAGGTCGTGCTTCAGATCGTGGTGGGTGCCGCCGTGGGCGCGGCGCGTGGGATACGGCGGGCGATACCTGCTCTCCCGGCTCTCGCTCCAGGCCGGCGGGCTCTATCCGGTGATGACCCTGTCGCTGGGGCTGGTGGCGTTCGGCCTGGCCACCATGATCCACGGCAGCGGCTTCCTCGCGGTGTATCTGGCCGGGCTGGTGCTCGGCAACGGCCCGCTCCCCTACCGGACCGGACTGCTCCGGGTGCACGATGCGCTCGCCTGGCTCAGCCAGGTGGGCATGTTCCTCATCCTCGGACTCCTGGTCTTCCCCTCCCGGCTCATCGAGGCGGCACCGGTGGGCCTCGCGATCGCCTTGCTGCTGGCGTTCCTCATCCGGCCGCTGGTGGTGTGGCTCTGCCTGCTGCCGTTCAGGTACCCGCCGCGCGAGGTGCTCTATATAGGATGGGTGGGGCTTCGGGGGGCGGTGCCGATCGTGCTGGCCACCTACCCGGTGCTGGTCGGCGTGCCCGGCGCGGGCCGGCTGTTCGATCTGGTCTTCTTCATCGTCGTGGCCAACGTGCTGGTGCAGGGCGGGACGGTGACGTGGGTGACTGAGCGGCTCGGTCTCCAGGCCCGGGAGCCGCCGGCGCCGCAGGCGGTGCTGGCCATCGAGAGTCGCCAGCCGCTGCTGGGCGAGCTGATGTCCTTCTACATCGATGAGGCCCTGGTGGTGACCGGGGTGCCGGTGTCGGACCTGCCGTTACCGGATGGCGCCGCGGTGGCGCTGATCATCCGGGGCAATGCCTTGGTCCCGCCGGTGCCGGGAACCGCCCTCCAGGCCGGCGACCACGTACACATCATCTCGGCGCCGGAGGACCGGGCGTTCATTCAGCTGATGTTCGGAAGACCGGAGGAGGAATAGTCGGGCCGCCCAACGGGGCCCCTAGCCCTCTTCGCTCCTCCGGCGGCGCACACGCTTCATCAGCTGCACGAACTCCTCCGGATCTGGAAGGGTCACGCTCCGGGCTTTCGCCGCCTTCCGAATCCGGCTCGTGATCGTCCGACGCTCGCCGGCAGTGTACTTGGCCGCATTCCTGGGCTGGTGTATGTAGGCCCAGGCAGCCTTGATCCGGCCGGGGGTGTCGATCGGATACTTCTTATTGGTTGGATCGGCGAAGAGGGCATTACCGTACTTCTCGACCCCCTCCGCGGGGTCAACCTCGCCCCGCCGGTGAATCCGCTTGGACGTCGGCATACCGGGGCGAGGTTAATCCGCGGAACTAGCGCGAGTCGCGGCTCTCCTCCCGGATCACAGCCAGGCTGGCGGTGCCCAGGGAAAACAGAGACTCGAACTTCCCCTTCACGGCGACCTTGGCGCCCTTGCGGGGCGCGCTGCCCTGGTCGCTCACGACGGTGATCTGGCCGGTCTTGTCCTTGAGCTGGTAGGCGCCCACGCCGAGCCCGCCCGCCCCTTCCCTCACCTCGCCCTCGACCCGCACCGTCTTCCCATCGTACTTGGACGAGTTGTCCAGCAGATCACCGATCGGGGTAACCCCGGCGCAACCGGCCAGCAGGATCAACGCGCCGGTGAGCGGCAGGAAGGAGAACGACCGTCGGAATGCAGAGGCTGTGATGGGCATATCAGCTGCTCCAGGGGGAGGAGGTCCGTTTCGCCTGCCTTACTCGCTGCTCTCGAAGCTGAATCTGGGCTCGTCGCCGCACGCCGTCCAGCGCACCCGCACGAACCCCTGCATGTCCCCGAAGGTGCCGGCCGCGTGCAGCTCGCCGGCCTTGATCCGCTGCACCGTGGTGGTGCAGCCGGCGTCGTACTGGAGCGGGACCGGTGTGGTGACCACCAGCTCGAGCTGCTCGTCTCCCCGGGTCCAGCTTGCCGTCCCCGCGATATCCAGCGCGCCGCTCGGCAGCGGCTGGTTGATCTGGAGCGGGGCGGCCGGGGTGTAATTGATCACCCACTGCTGGTCGATGGCGGCATCGGGGTGGCCCGCAAAGGTGCGGATGACCTGGAGGTCGGTGGTGAGCAGGAGCCCGGCGGTCGAGCCACTCAGGTTGCGGCTGCCGTTCCGGGTGACGTCGTAGATCACCTTGCTGTCGGCGCTGGTGAAGCGGGAGCGGAGCCCGGTGACGGTGCCCGTGTAGCCGAATCCGGCGTTGGTGGGGGCGGGATCCTGGATCCGGAACTGGCCCACGATGTCGAGGGTGCCGCCCCGCCAGCCGGTGAACCGGCAGGGAGGGGCGGTAAAGAGAAAGGTGGCATCGTCCGGCACCCCGTCCCCGTCGCTGTCCGCCGGGGATGACGGATTGACACAGCCTTCGATCCGGACCGAGGCCGCGGTACCGGTGGCCTGGGTGGTGCCGATGGGGTCGAGGGCGCTGCCCAGGGTGAAGGCGTTGAGGCTGCCCTCGACCTCGTCCCGGAGGCTGGCGCCCACATCGCCGGTGAGCTCGTCCGCGGGCCCCGCGCCGCTGGAGATCTCGGATTTGCAACCGAAAGCGGCAACGGCGATTAGGGCGAGGCTGGGCGAGAGTACGCGCATTCGTGCTTCTCCTTCTGTGGCACCGGGCCCGGCCGGTCAGGCAAAGGCGACTGCAACCCGCTGGCGGCAGTGGCAGGGTCCGAGGATCGGATGCGCCTCACCTGTGAGCATAACCCGGGCCTGGGAGAAGGAACAACCCGGAGGGCGAGCGGATCACCACAGCCACAGGCTCCCCTCGTAACCGGGCGTCAACATCGAAACCTCAAGTCAGGCAAGTTGTTGACGGTCAGTTTAAGGCGCCGCATACTCTTGGAACCCCCCGCACGAGTGAGACCCTGTGGAGCCGCGACGGTATCTCCGTTGCATGGGTCAGCCTTCCCTGTTCGCCCCCTCGGGCGAGCCGGTTCGCTTCCGCACCAAGAAGCACCTGGCGTTGCTGATCTATCTGGCGGTGGAGGCAAGGACCCACCGGCGTGAACGACTGGCCGAACTGCTGTGGCCCAATGTGTCCCCCACCGAAGGCCGGCACTCCCTTGCCACCGCGCTCTCGACCCTGCGGCCCAGGCTCGGCCCTCAGGGTCTGGAAACCACTCGCGATCACGTTCGCCTGGCACCGGGACGGGTGGATCTCGACCTGGACCGGCTCGAAGCAGGCGATGTTCTTGGCACCGAGGTCACCGGTGCCCTCGAGGTCTCGGCCTTTCTGGACGGCTTCGACATCGTCGACTCCTCCGAGTTCAATCATTGGAAGGATCGGCAGCAGGCGCGGCTCCTGCCCGCAATCAAAGACGCGTTGATCGTCCTGATCGATCGCTGCCGCCGCACCGGAAACTCCCGCCAAATCGAACGGCTGGCCGACCGCATGCTGGCGCTGGACGAACTGAGCGAGGAAGCCATTAGGGCCAAGATGGAAGCTCGAGCCTTTGCCGGCGATCGGCTGACAGCATTGGAGTTCTTCGAGGAATGGAAGCGGAAGCTGGCGGAAGAGCTGCAAGCGGTACCCTCGGACCTGGTCGAGGGTATGGCGGTGCGGTTGCGGCGGCGCGGCTGGGAACGGACCACCTCGACCAACATCCCCACCGTCCCCACGGATCAGTGGCGAGGGCGGCCGTTCATCGGCCGCGCCGCCGAATATCAGGTGCTCTACGAGCGCTGGGAGTCGGTTCAACGTGGCGAGCCGGGTCACGCCCTGGTCCTCGGAGACTCGGGGGTTGGCAAAACCACTTTGGTGGAGAAGCTCACGACGGCGGCCGGCCTGGAGGGCGCGGCAATCAGCCGCGTGCAGTGCTACGATCTCGAGCGAGAGATCCCTTACTCCACAGTGAGCAGCCTCATCCTAGGGTTATTGGACCGCCCAGGGGTCACCGCCACCGCTCCCGAGTCGCTGGCGGAGCTGGCCAGAACGGTACCGGAGGTGCGGCACCGGTTTCCCAATATTCCGCCCTCGAGTGATAGCCAGGGCGAGGCGGCTCGGATCCGGTTGACTGAGGCGTTTCACGAAATGCTCGCCATGGTAGCGGAGGAACATCCAGTTATCCTGGTGGTGGACGACCTGCATCTGGCGGACGACGTCAGCCTCGCGGTCCTGCATTTGATGATGCGGCGGGCACGCGGCCAGGCGATCATGGTGGTTCTGATAGCTCGGCCGGGTGAGCTGCCCCAGTCTCCTCAGGCGGAGAGGCTAGGAGGAGCTGCCGGAGCGTTGGGGGTCCGTGAGATCGAGCTTCAGCCTCTCGGGGACGAAGAGAGCTTGGAGCTTCTACGATCGCTTATACCAACCGACGAACCCCATCCATCGCCCACGGCCCAGCGCACCCTGCTGCAAGCGGCCGGGGGTTACCCAATGGTGCTTGAATTTCTGGTTCAGGATTGGAAGGCCAGCGGAGAGCAATCACTGGCACTTTCGGTTGACGCCATGACGGAAGAGTTTGGTGTGGGGGGCCCCCCTCAGGCGTCGTACCGTCAGATTCTAGACCGAATCACGCACTCCCTAGATAACACGACCCGAAATGTCCTCAACTTGGCAGCTGTCTTGGGCCACCGTCTTAACGACCTCAACATGTACGCGATAAGTGATCTCAGCGCCGGCCAAACAATGAGCGCTATGTCGGAACTAGTAAAACGTCGAGTATTGAGGGATGGAACACAGGGTCTCGAATTCGTGAACGAGATGGTACGAGCAGCCGCTTACATCGGAGTTCCGCCAACCCTGCGGCGGGTCCTTCATGGAAGCATAGCCGATCGCCTTATCCACGATCGGTGCGTCAGCGACGGTAACGGCTGCCTTGAAATTGCTTGGCACTGTGTTCGAGCTAGTCGTACCAAGGAAGCTACGCCCTATCTGCTACGCGGAGCGCGAGAAGCCATCCAGTCTGGTGTGCCATATGCCGCAGAACGTGGGTTATCCACGGCGCTTCCGACTTTAACCGATGCTGAGAGGGCTGAAGGATTAGTCCTTTTGGCGGAAGCGCTTCAAGAGCAGGGTAAATGGGACGAATCGTTGGCCTCCCTTGATCAGCTCAAGCTTTGCGAGCAGTCCGGCTCAACGGACCTCGCCTACGTGTTGACGACCAGAGCGCGACGCCAATTGGGATACATCGCCCCAGAGGAGCTAGCTGAAATACCAACGAGACTACTCGCCTTTATGGAATCGAGGGCGGCTAGATCGAGTCGAATAAGAGCAGCGGTCGAAGCCGCGTCAACTTTGAATGCGGCGTATACACGTTCTGACGTAGCGCCAGATCTGCTTGAAACCCTTTGTGGAATTTGCCAGGACAAACTAGACATAGACGATAGGACTTATCTCCTGCTCGCTAAATCAATGCTCTCATATAAGATGAGAGATTTTCGCTTGAGTTTACAATGCATCACCGAAGCTACGAACCTTCTTCAGAGTCGGAATGCACCAACCTCCATCCTGGCTATGCTACAGCTGGGTTCCGGAGCGATTTTCATGCTGCGAGGTGAATACGAAGCCTCTGTTTCTTCTTTGACGCAGTCCTATCGTACGGCTTCCCGAGTTGGTAACGATCAGATCTGCCTTCAGGCAACCTCAAACCTTTCTATCAGCCACACACGCCTAGGAAACTATAAGAACGCAATTGACTGGGCTGAGCAGGCAGGGGCGTGCAGCTTGTCTGCAATGACTTTGCCTCCGCTCTTGCAAGCATCGAGGAGCGCGGTCGTTTCATACGCAATGCTGGGAAGAGCTGATAAGGCTGAGGAGTGGATTCGACAACGCACAGAAGGATTCAGGACGTTTGGCTCGGAGAGCATCTTGCAGGCCTGGGGACTTTATTCAGCCGACGGCTATGCGATTATGGGCAGATCTCAGGAGGCACTGGAGGAGGGTCAAGGGGCTACTTTCGGCAACAAGAGTGGAGGCCACATTGACCCATGGGCCGGGCCATATGCGCGCTGGGTGGCCCAGACGAGTCTGTCTTTAGGGGATGTTAGCCAAGGTCAAGAGATGCTCGACGCCCTTGTCGCCAATCTGGAGCAGTACGATGCGATCGACAAGGCGGAGATTCTCAACGCGAAGAGCTGGCTAAACGCGAGAACCGGCAAGGTGTCAACTCTGTCAATAGCCGAAATGTGTAAGTGTATGAAAGGTCTTCCTACGGCGTTGACTGACCAGCTAACGCGAATGGGAATGCTGGACTTTTGCTAGCATCCACTCAAGCACGGTTCTTCCAAATCCCTCCTGTTGGCCAACTCACACGTTTGGACCGTGATGGGCCACTATCTACCTTCTCCGCAGCCGCAGATGCGCCCCCTATGAGCCGGCGCACTACGACTGACGCTATAACTACTTCAATCAACGCCGGATCAAACTGAGTTCCCTTGCATTTCTGCAGTTCAGCGATCACAACGTCGAGAGGGAGGCGCTTCCTGTAGGGACGATCGGTGGTCATGGCATCGATCGTATCCGCAATTAGGATAATGCGGGCTCCGAGAGGGATGGTCTTCCCAGACAAACCATCCGGATAGCCCTGTCCATCCCATCGCTCGTGGTGGTGCCTCACGGATTCCTGAATGAATCCATGAAACTTAGAGATGATTCCTACGAGGTCAGCGCTCTTGGCAGAGTGGGTTTGCATCAGGGCTGTTTCTTCGTCGGTTAGGCGTCCTTCCTTCCGCAGCAAAGGCGCAAACTCTTCGTGAATCTTGCCCACGTCGTGGAGCAGGGCCGCCGTTTCCACCTGTTCGATCTCACGGGCCGGCAGACCGAGCTCGACAGCAACAGCTCGTGACATCTCACTCACTCGGACTGAATGTCCCGATGTATAGGGATCACGTGCTTCGATGGCTTTGACCATCACCTGAAGAAGTTCTTGGCCGCTTGCTTCAAGTTGGTGATACAATCCATATACATGCCGTACTGCGATGAGCGGGACAACCACCCCAAGAAGTCCTAAGGATCCAAACCCAATCCATAGGTCGAAGCGAATGTAGAGCCAAGCGACCAGAACCCCCACCAAACTAGCGGCGAGATCGTAAACTGAGACGCCCCGGGTGTTAAGGTTCCAAACTTCGCGGAATGCTCGCCCCGAACTAAGGACGATTGCACTATTCACAGCTGCTGTGTTAGTGAGGAAATACACCGCGGCGAAAACGACGAAAAGCCCCAAGTCCCGCTGAACTGATTGTGAGGAAAAGGCTCACTACTGGGGCCAGATAAGCTGGAGGCAGATCCCCACCCAGACTGTGATACAGCAGAGCAGCTAACGATACCGCTAGTACTCTCTGCGAAACGTTAAAAATGATCTTGAGTGGTGGATTACTGCGGGCTACCTCTCCAAATAATGTCGCGACACCCGCCACGATAGCTCCCCACCAGCCTCCGAACAGCATAGCACTGGCCATGTGCATGATGAACGAGGTTGAACCCTTTGCTCCTAGCCTTAGTTGTGTGTTAAGGCCCTCCAGCAGGGTAGAGACAAAAACCAATGTTAGGAGCGGCCACCAGCCAGGGAATGGCAGACGAGCACGGACCAAACAGGCCGCAGCACAGATGCTGCCGCGGTAGTGACTAAGCCAACGAACAGATCTATCCGCATCTGACGTGGCATGAGTGACAGGTATGGGGATCCCGGTCCTTCCCTAAGACATTAGTCCCAGGTTGTGCCTTCACCTCCACCAATTAGCCGGGCGAAGAACCTGACCACGGTCGCGACCAAACTGCCTTTTAACATGAGCGTCACCTCCCTTCGAGACTTAAAGACCTCGGGAAGTGGCAAGCCTCGCTATGGCCCACCAGACGCTCCGCTCGCAGTCGCCGCTTGCCTCCGCTCTACTGCTGCGAAGACCGGGACCCCCTTACCTTTTTCGTCCTTTCCGATTGGGACGACTACTTGCTGGTACAGTCACCCGCGATTCCAAGCCCGCCAGACGCACGCCAACCCCCGGCTCTCGCCGGCGGACGTTCGCCTATGATGTCCCAAGTGAGTCTACCCGGACGCGAGGGGGACGCGTCCGCCCTGCCCACCCAACCTACCTACTTGTCCGCCTACCCGCTTACCTGCTTACCCGCTTGCTAGTCCGGCCGCCTCATCTCCGTCCACCGGTTGGTCGCGTCCAGCACCGCGAACACCGCCGCGCGCTCCGCGCTCTCCTTGATCTCGGCCGTGCCGCTCAGGAGCAGCGTCTCCCGCCCGCCCAGCCCCTGCACCGCCACGAAGGCAAACTCCCGGTCGAACCCCTCCACGATCTTGGCGCCCTCGAGCGCCAGCGAGGAGTCCTTGAGCAGCCGGTCCAGTACCGTCACCGCCGCCTTGGCCGCGCCCTCGACCCGGTTCCGCGGCGTGTCCGAGCTCTCCTCCTCCGCCGTCTCGGTCTGCCCCCGGTAGGAGAGCGTCACCGAGATCAGGATCCGGTGTTGCCGGCGCCCCGGGGCCACGGTCAGGTTCTCGAACAGCACCGCCCGCTGGAGGACCAGGTCCCGGACGGCATCGCGCTCCAGCGCCTCGATCGGCTTCACGTCGGCCGTCTGGGCGATGCTGATCTTCCGGTGGTCGATCTTGAGGCCGAGCTGGGCGAGCAGGGCCGACTCAATGTTCCGCACCAACTGCTTGGGCGCCAGACCCGACTGGGCCAGCACGTGAACCTCGCTCACCTCGCCCAGCGGGGTGGTGACCACCCGCGCCGACAGGATCCCTTCCAGGCTGGTGAGCAGGTTCTCCGCCCGCCTGACACCCCAGGGATCGGGGATCGACTCGGCGGTGGCGGGGCGGCTCGATGGTGTGCCAGTCGGCTTGGGACTGAACGGTCCGGTCACGGTCTCCATTCTTTCGGTTTGCAGCAAGGTTGATTCAGGCAACGGCGTTGCGTCCAGCTGCCTTGGCGCGGTACAGGGCCCGGTCGGCGGAGACCAGCAGGTCTCCCTCGGGCTCGTTGCGATCGAACTCGGCCACCCCGACGCTCACGGTGATCAGGCCCGCCGGATAGCCCAGCCTCCGCCCGATCCCCTCGATGCCGGCGCGCAGCGCCTCGGCCACCCGGGCCGCGCCGTCCAGATCGGTCATGGTCAGGATGACCACGAACTCGTCGCCGCCATAGCGGGCCGCGACGTCCGAGGCCCGGACCGCGTTCTTGATCTCCTCGGCCACGGCCTTGAGGATGTCGTTGCCGGCCTCGTGCCCGAACTGGTCGTTCACCTGCTTGAACCGGTCCAGATCGAGGAAGAGCACCGCAAACCCCTCGCTGCTCCGCTTGCTCCGCTCCACCTCGAACGCCAGCCGCTCCCGCAGCACCCGGTAGGTCGAGAGCCCGGTGAGCTCATCGGCCGCGGCGGCGCGGTGCGCCTCCTCGGCCCGGCGCTCCTGGTACGGCACACACTGGCGCATCGAGGCCCGGCCGAGCGCCGCCGCCTCGGCAAAACGCTGACAGGTTTCGAAGCCGCAGGCCCGGCAGTCCCACGGGCGCCCGTTGGGCCCCTTCCCGATCTGGTCCAGGATGGCGGAGACCGCCTCGGGATCGGGACGGATCGGCCGGTCCTTGATCGGAAATACGGCGCCGACGCTGGCCACCACCGCCGTGTCCACCACCGGGTAACGGCTCCGGGGCGGCTCGGTGCTGGCCAGGAGCTCCCGCCGCCAGAACAACTCCTCCCGCGGCCCCGACAACGGGTGGTCCAGCGATCCTTCGGTCGACAGAATGTCCACGAAACCGAGGTCGAGCCGGTCCACCGCCACCGCCCGCGCCACCGCCTTGAGCGCGTCCAGCCCGCGGAGCTTCCGGAACCGCCGGCTGGAGTACCGGGCCTCCTCCAGCAGGGGCAGCGGCAGGCCGCCCGCGGCGCTCAGGTGACGGCGCCGTTCCTCCGGTACCCGGTCGAAGTAGATCGGCTGGCTGAGCACATCGGCGTCCCGGATCCGGAAGAGCTGATCCAGGTCGCTGAAGGTGATCGCCGCGTCGAGCTCGTTGCTGCTGAAGGGCGGACTGATGCCGGCATACACGATCTTGAGCCCCGGGCCGTACTGTGCTCTCAAATATCGGGCCTCGGCCACCGGCGGCACCGTCACCGGAGCCAGGTATGGAACGAGCTCGGGGAATTGGAGCCGGACGGTGTCGACCACCACCGAATCGGTGGACCGGATGAGGGTCCCCCACGGCTCTTCTTCCCAGAGCTTAAGATATTCCGCTGCAACTAGTTCGTCGCCGATCACGCCCCGGGTTACCGCCCGGAAGCCTGCGGCGTAGCAGGCGTTGATGACCTGCTCCGGCGTGGCGGGGTAGAAGTGGGCGACCGACTCCGGGCTCAGGATGAGCACCCCGTCGCCCTGAGCGGCGATGGCAAGAGCCCGCCCAATCTCGCCGTTTACCTTGACCGCACCGTGGGGACACGCCTGGAGACACTGCCCGCACCGGATACAAGGCTCATCCTCGATCTGAAGCAGGAACGGCTCATCTCCCGCCACCGCAATGGCATCGGTGGGGCACACGCGTACACAGGCCAAGCAAGCCACGCAAAGCTCGGCGTCGATGACAAAATTCAAGGCAGGTCCGTCAGAGGGAGGGGATCGGTTGCAATTTGACTGGCTGCACCTCACCTGTCAAGACATCGTCTAGTGCAAAGTATTCATACAGTAGAACTTAGCTCGCTGCAACATACTGCAATTAGACAGTGGCCAGGAGGGGGCCTAAATCATTCCAGGTGATAGGCTTTGATCTTACGATACAGAGTACGCTCTCCAATGCCAAGCACTTCGGCCGCTCGGCGGCGGTTGCCCTTGTATTCGCTGAGGGCGGCTTCGATGGTCGCCCGCTCCACCTCGGCCATGGTCATGCCGGGCCGGTAGATCACCGGCTGGTCGCCGTCGCGGTCACTCTCCGGCATGACGTCTACCACCGAGTGGTCGGCCAGCTCGATCACCTGGACCCGCTGCGGATGGTCGTCGAGGCGACGCCGCAGCTCCTCGATCTGGAGCCTCAGGTCCACCAGGCTCCGAAGGATGAACTCCAGCTCCTGCACCGGCACGTCGCGCCCCTGCTGCTGCATCCGCATCGGCAGCAGCGTGCCCGCACCCTCCAGCACGTCAGCCGGTATATCCGACGCCCGGATCTCGGCGCCGGGTGCCAGCACCACCATCGATTCCACCAGATTCCGGAGCTGGCGCACGTTCCCCGGCCAGGGCGCGTTCACCAGCCGCTGCATCGCCTCCGGCGTAATCCCCCGAAAGGGCCGCTCGTGGGTCTTGGCGAACTCGCGGATGAAGCGCCGCACCAGCAGGGGAATGTCGCCCCGGCGCTCCCGCAGCGGGGGCAGGTAGATGTTGAGGACGTTGAGCCGGTAGTAGAGATCGTCGCGGAACTCGCCCAGGGTCACCGCGTCGCGAAGCGCGCGGTTGGTGGCGGCAATGACCCGGACGTCCACCTTGATCGGCTGGGTGCCGCCCACCCGGAAGAAGGTGCGGCTCTCCAGCACCCGGAGCAGCTTGACCTGGGTGTTGAGCGGGATCTCGCCGATCTCGTCGAGGAAGATGGTGCCGCCGTCGGCCAGCTCGAACCGGCCCAGCCGCCGCTCCGCCGCTCCGGTGAAGGCACCCTTCTCGTGGCCGAACAGCTCCGACTCCAGCAGGGTATCCGGCAGCGCGGCGCAGTTGACGGTGATGAAGGCCTCGTTCCGGCGGGGCGAGAGGTCGTGCAGCCCCTTGGCCACCAGCTCCTTGCCGCTGCCGCTTTCGCCCTGGACCAGCACGGTGCTGGAGACCGGCGCCATCTGCTCGAGCTTGACCAGCACCTCCTGGATCGGCGCGCTCTCGCCCACGATCCCGGTGCGCTCCTGCAGGTGGCGGCGGTCGATCAGCCGTCTCGCGGTGGCGACCACGTCGTCCGGGGCCACCGGCTTGGTCATGACCTCGGTGGCGCGGAGACGTCCCACCCGCTCGGCCCGCTCGGAGTCGGTGGGTTCCAGCAGGGCGAGCGTGGAGATCTCCGCGTCGTGCGCCAGCGCGGCCAGATGCTGGACGTGGGGCTCGTGCACCGCGCCGGTGAGAATCACCAGCTCGGGGCTCTCGCGTCGCACCGTGCCGCGCGCATCGTCATGAGAGGAGAACATCGCCGTGGAGAACTTGGCGGCCTCGAAGGCGGCATTGAGCCGCACAGCCGACTCGAGGTCGTCCATGGCGATGAGGATCTGCGAAGTCATGGGTGGAAGGTAATGCCAGAACGGCAGGGTGGAGTCGGGCCAGTCGCCAGTCGCGACTCGGCCTGCGACCGTAGACCTGCGACTAGTGAGCCGTTTTCGCCCCCGTCACCAGCTCCACCGCATGCTCGACCAGCTCGTTCAGGACGGCGAGCCCGTCGCGGACGCCGCCGGGGCTGCCGGGGAGATTCACGATCAGGGTCTTGGCCCGTACGCCGGCCAGACCGCGGGAGAGGGCGGCACGGGGAAAGCGGGGGTAGACACTCATCCGGAGCGCTTCGGCGATGCCGGGAGCTTCCGTTTCGAGCACGGCGCGGGTGGCTTCGGGGGTGACATCCCGCCCGGTGAGGCCGGTGCCGCCGGTGGTGAGGATGAGGTCCACCCGGCCGCCGTCCGCCCATTCGGCCAAGAGGGCGGCGATGCGGCCGGTCTCGTCGGGGACCACTGCGCGCTCGGCCACGGTGTAGCCGCGCTCCTGGGCCCAGGTGGCGATGTGATCGCCCGATGCGTCCGCGCGCTCGCCCCGGCTGCCGGCGTCGGAGATGGTGAGGATGGCAAGGCGGAGGGGCATCTTAAATAATAGTGCCGGTCTGCCATCTCACCTCACGCCTCACTCGCTGGGGCCGCCGCGAGACGGATCCGCGGCCGCTGGCGTCGTACCCAGCACGAGGCTGACCAGCGCCAGCATCTCCTGGCCGTCGAACGGCTTGGAGAGCACGGTGATGACGCCGCGGCTATCCCTGACGGAGATCAATTCTTCTACCGGGTGGGCAGACATGAGGACGACCCGGACCTCGGGATGTTCAGCCACCATGAGCCGGGCGAGCTCGGTGCCTCGCATACCGGGCATCCGAATGTCGCTGAGTACCAGTTGGATCGGTTCGGGGGAGGTGCGGGCCACATCGAGCGCCTCCAGCCCATACCCCGCCTCCAGTACCTGGTACCCCTCGCTCCGCAGCTGTCGGACAAGCACATGACGGAGCGAGACTTCGTCGTCCACCACCAGGATCGTGGCCTTACTGAGTCGGGTCGGCATCGAGACTCCTTCTGACCGCAGGGGCCAGCCGACAGGCTGGGGGGACGGCCAGGAAAGCGACGCTCGGGAATTAGGGCTGTACTCTGATCGTACGGAGGGTCCTTGCAGGTCGCAAGGCATGCAGCGACCTGCGTTCCGTCAAGCAATTCGACAATGCGTAACTTGCTGATTTACAAGGAGTTGGAGTTGCAGTTTGCGGCGCTGCTGACACTCAAAAGCCGGCGATCAAAACTCGAAGCCCAGCCCGAGGTTGACGTGGGTTGCGGAACGGGTGCCCGCCGGTGCCGCGTACTCGGTTCGGAGGCGACGAACTTCGAGACCCGCCACTGCCGGAGCGTGGCGCCAGGCGACGTGACCCTCGAAAGCGGTGTTTCGGCGCCTGGACGACGCATCGAGATCCCCGTCGTCGGGATCATCGATCCCCGCCCCTCCGCCGAGCTCCAGCCCCGGTGCCGGCCGGAAGTTGAGTTGGACCCACCCGCCCCTGGTGTCAACCGGCACGCCGTCCCGCACCATGTTCTGCCCTATCCCGCCACCGCCAAGTCCCGCGAGCGCCTGGCCGGTAAATGCCTCGGCCCGCAGATCCACCGCCCCGGCAACCGGCGTCCACAGGCTTGCGGCCAGTGCTTTCGACGGAACCCGCTGCCCGGCGGCGTCCACCAGCCATCCATAATGGCCCCCAAAGCTCACTTCACCCGGCTCGTCGCCCGCACCCCACCGGCCTCGGAGTCTTCCTTGGAGGTAAGGACGGTCACTTCGCTCGGCCAGGTCCGGCTGGGTCAGGAAGGTGCCCTGCGGCTCGCCCGAGGTCGGCGCCAGGGCGGCGATCTCGGCGCCAAGACGCACCCCACCGAGCGAGATCATGTCGGCGCCTATCCGGAGCTGCGGGATCCATAGCCAGAGGTTTCCGGCTCCGGCGAACTCAGGGAACCCGATGCTCGCGAGCGACGACGGGCTCACCTCCGCGATCGGGGGGACTCCTGTCCCACCAGCAGGGTGAACCGCGGCCAGGCGAGCTCGGCGAACGCGCGGCGGATCCGAAGCAGCGGAAAGGTCCGCCCCCCGGTGGAAGGCTGCTGCCCGCCGAAGAAGTCCACGTCCAGCTCGCCGGTCAACGCGCCTCCCCCGAATTCCGGCACCAGCGCCGAGAGTGTCACCCGCGATTGGCGCACGGTGGCGCTCGAGGTGCTCCGCGCCGGGTTTCCCGCCGGCGGAGTAGCGAACTGAGGAACATCGCTGTTGTTGACGTTGTCGCTGGTGTAGAAGCCGTTCATGAGAATCAAGCCGTGCACCGCCGCCTCGATGTCGGGCTTCTGCGCCCGGACACTGCTGGCCAGCGCCATACTGACGGAGAGCGCCGCGACGACGCTGCGTCGCCAGCGACGACTCTCCGTTCGTGTTGACGCTCCATGAGGCGGGCGGTAACCTTGGGGCATGCGAGGTAAAGTACTGCGCACGACCTCACTCCGCCCACTGCTGCTGGTCGGTGGTGCGGCCGCGTTATGGCCGCTCGCCCCGAAGTCTCCCGCCGCGACGCTGAGCGGCCACGTCACCATGTGGGACAAGGGCAACCGGCAGGCGCAGGATGTGGGACAGGCAGTGATCTGGCTCGCCACCGCGGGCCGGGTGCCGTCCGCCCCGGTGCGGGCCGAGATCGGCACCACGGACAAGGAATTCTCCCCCCATGTACTCGTGGTGCCGCTGGGATCTACGGTTTCCTTTCCCAACCACGACCCTTTCAACCACAATGTGTTCTCTCTTTCGGAGGAGCGCCCCTTCGACCTGGGTCTCTATGGCCGAGGGGAGGCGCGGTCCGTGCGGTTCGACCGTGCCGGGATCATGCGTATCTACTGCAACGTGCACGCCCAGATGAGCGCGATCGTTCTGGTCCGCGACAATCCCTATTTCGGACAGCCGTCCACCGATGGGTCGTTCTCGCTGCCGGCGGTGCCGCCCGGCAGCTACGCAATTCATGCGTGGCATGAGCGCGCCCCGGAGATAAGCCGCAAGCTCGCGGTTCCGGCCGAGGGCATCCGCGGTTTCGACCTGGAGCTCGATGCCCGCGGTTACAAGTTCAAGTCCCACCTCAACAAGTTCGGCCAACCATACCCACAGCAGGGGCGGCGGTACTGACTTGAGCCTCTCGCTGGGCACCAGGATCTTCCTTGGCGCCGGTCTGGTCGTCGTCGCGGTGCTGGGAGGCGCGCTGCTGATCACCAAGGGCCAGGCGGACCGGGCCGCCGACTCCGCGTCCCTCCGGGCGCTCCGCGCAACCCAGGCCGCGATCCGTGATGCGCTCGACAGCCGGAGCCAGAGACTGAGGCAGGTCACCGCAGCACTGGTCCAGGTTCCGGTTTACGTCTCCCGTATCGGCGAGTCGCTGCGGTCCGGTGACCGTGCCAACCTGCTGGACCAGGTCGATGAGCTGCTCGCCCAGACCGGAGCCGACTGGGTGCTGGTGACCGATCGTGCCGGAGTCCTCAAGGCCTGGACGGCCCAACGCGACCTCTTCGACGAAGACTTCTCCCGTGGGGCGCTCATTGGTCGCGCGATGGAGGGACAGACGACCGCCGGGCTCTGGATAGAGCCAGGGGCCTCGGGTGACGAGCTGTATCAGGCGGTCGCGGTGCCGGTGGCAACCGCCGGCACCGAAACCCCGCTGGGGGTGGTGGCAGCGGCTCTGAAGATCGATACCGCGCTTGCGGGCCAGCTCCGCCGGCACACCAACTCCGAGATCGTCTTCTTTTCGCTCGATACGCTGGGCGTGCCCCAGTTGGCGGTGTCCACCCTCGACGGCGCGGCCGTGGCCGGCGCGATCCGCCGGCTTCCGATCGACAGCAGCTCCAGCGATACCAGCTTCTCCCGGTTTGAGCTGTCGGCTGGGGGGACCGAGTATGAAGGCACCACCGGTCTGTTGAATACCGCCGAGGGATTGCCGATCGGCGGCTATGCCGGCCTTCACTCCCGCGACGGCGATCTCGCCGCCTTCCGCCAGCTGAGCCGAACCATCGGATGGTCGTTCCTGGCAGGACTCCTGCTCGCGCTGGCCTTCTCCGTTCTGATGGCAAAGCACATAGCACGACCGGTCAAGCGACTGGTGGACGCCACCCGTAGGGTGAGCGAAGGCCAGTACACCGGTCCCATCGAGATCACCAGTCGGGACGAGATCGGTGAGCTGGCCACCGCATTCCGCGCCATGGTGGAAGAGCTGAAGGAGAAGGAGCGCCTGGTCGCATACCTCCGGACCGGAAGTCCGCCGGACGCCCGGCGGAGCTCCACACCGCGAGAGGGCCTGCTGGCGGTCGGCGCACGATTCGCGGGGCGGTACGACATCCAGGAGGAGCTTGGCTCAGGGGGGATGGGCGTCGTGTACCGGGCCTTCGATCGCGAGGTGGGAGAGGTGATCGCGATCAAGGCAATCCGCCCCGAGCTCGGGGTACTCGATTCCACCATCCTGGACCGCTTCAAGCAGGAGCTGCGGCTGGCACGCCGCATCACCCATCGCAACGTGGTCAGGACCTACGATCTCGGTGAGGTAGACGGGATCTACTACATCACCATGGAGTTCATCCAGGGCACCACGGTGGCCGCTCTGATTCGCGAGGCCGGCCGTCTGGCCACCCCGGCCGCACTCACTATAGGAAAACAGCTGTGCCGGGCGCTCGAGGTCGCCCACGAGCAGGGGATCGTGCATCGCGACATCAAGCCCCAGAACCTGCTGGTCGATGCCTCGGGGTTCCTGAAGGTCATGGATTTCGGCATCGCACGGCTGACCGAGCAGGCGGCCGGAGCCGGCGGAGCCCTCACCGTGGAAGGAGTGGTGGTGGGCACACCCCAGTACATGGCGCCTGAGCAGCTCCTGGGCGAGCCGGTGGATGGCCGGACCGATCTTTACGCGACGGGAGCGGTGCTATTCGAGTGCGTCACGGGTCGGCCGGTTTTCGAGGCCAAGGGCCTGGCAGGGATGCTTGGTCAACATCTGAAGGAAACGCCGCCGGATCCCTCGAGCCTCAATCCCGAGGTGCCGGCCGCCTTCTCCCGCATCATTCTCCGGGCGCTGGCGCGGCACCCGGAAGACCGGTGGCCAAGTGCCGCAGACCTCCGTCGCGCCCTGGAGCAGGTGTGAGCGGGTCCCAGGCCGCGCCGCTGATCTTGACCCGTTCTTTCCGATTCCTTAGCGTAGCACTCAGCTAGGGTTTCTTATCTGCGGAGAGAGGATGTCATGAAACTGACCGTCAACGGGGTCGAGCGCGAAGTGAACGCGCCAGCCGACATGCCGCTGCTCTGGGCCTTGCGCGACCTGCTCGGCCTCACCGGAACCAAGTTCGGCTGCGGCATCGCCCAATGCGGTGCCTGCACCGTGCACCTCGACGGGGTGGCAAAGCGTTCCTGCGTCACGCCGCTCTCCGCCGCCGCCGGCAAGAAGATCACCACCATCGAAGGGTTGTCGCGCGACGGGAGCCACCCGGTGCAGCGGGCCTGGGCCGAGCTGGACGTGGTGCAGTGCGGTTATTGCCAGTCGGGCCAGATCATGTCCGCCGTGGCCCTGTTGGCCGCCAAGTCCGACCCCAGCGACGCCGACATCGACGCCGCGCTGAGCGGGAACATCTGCCGCTGCGGGACCTACCAGCGGATCCGCGCCGCGGTGCACCGCGCGGCCGAGATGGGAGGTACCGCATGAGCCCCACGACGACATCCCGGCGAGACTTCCTCAAGACCGGCGCGCTGGCCACCGGCGGCCTGGTCATCGCCTTCACGGTTCCCGGCGTCAGGCGGTTCGCTCAAGCCGAGCGCAATCCCGCCGCGCCCTTTGCGCCCAACGCCTTCCTCCGGGTGGGCACCGACGACAGCGTCACCGTGCTGATTGCCCATTCGGAGATGGGCCAGGGGATCTGGACCGCCCTGCCGATGCTGGTGGCCGAGGAACTGGACGCCGACTGGTCCAAGATCCG
The DNA here is from genome assembly GCA_963846435.1 of uncultured Gemmatimonadales bacterium. Classification (GTDB taxonomy): domain Bacteria; phylum Gemmatimonadota; class Gemmatimonadetes; order Gemmatimonadales; family GWC2-71-9; genus CAVVWJ01. Next base: position 697,859 of record CAWJVX010000003.1, read on the forward strand.
GGTCGAGCATGCACCCGCGGCGCCGGTGTACGCCCACACCGCTTTCGGCATGCAGATGACCGGTGGCTCGAGCAGCACCTGGTCGGAGTTCGACCGGTGCCGCCAGGCCGGCGCGACGGCGCGTGCGGTGCTCGTAGCCGCGGCGGCCCAGAAATTCGGCGTGAGCCCGGCCGACTGCCGGACCGAGAACGGGGTGGTGATCGCGGGCAGCAAACGTGCCCGGTACGGCGAGCTGGCCGAGGCGGCGGCCAAGCTGCCGGCGCCAAAGACCGTGCAGCTCAAGGACCCCAAGGACTGGAAGCTCATCGGAAAGCCGACCAAGCGCCTGGACACGCCCGAGAAGATCACCGGCCGGGCCCGGTTCGGCATCGACGTGCAGTTCGACGGCCTCCTCACCGCCGTGGTGGCCCGACCCCCGGTATTCGGGGGGAAGGTGAAGTCACTCGACGATACCAAGGCCAAGGCGGTGCCGGGGGTGCGGTCGGTGGTACGGGTGCCCAGTGGCGTGGCGGTGGTGGCGGACCATTTCTGGGCCGCCAAGCAGGGTCGCGATGCGCTGGCCATCGAGTGGGACCTGGGCCCCAACGCCAGCCTGGACAGCACCGCGCTACGGGAGCACTTCCGCAAGCTGGCCGGCATTGAGGGAGCACCGGTCCCGAAGGATGCCGCGGTGCCTCCGGCGCCGCCCCGGCCGCGAGATCGCCGCACCGAAAGCGGTATCGGCCGCGCAGGCTGGGAATGTCGCGGGGGCATTGGGCAAGGCTGCAAAGGTGATCGAAGCCGACTATGCCGTGCCCTATCTGGCGCACGCGACCATGGAGCCGTTGAACGCGACGGTGCGGATCAGCAGAGGCAAGTGCGAGATCTGGGCCGGCACTCAGTTCCAGACCATGGATCAGCAGCTGGCCGCGAAGATCACCGGCCTCAAGCCCGAGCAGGTGGAGATACACACCACCTTCCTCGGTGGCGGCTTCGGCCGCCGCGCGACGCCGACCTCCGACTTCGTCAGCGAGGCAGTGCATGTGGCCAAGGCCGCTGGAGCTCCGGTCAAGACGGTATGGACCCGGGAGGATGACGTGCGCGGCGGCTACTACCGCCCGGCCTACGTCCACCGCGCCCGCATCGCACTCGGCGGCAACGGTCTCCCGGTAGCCTGGCACCACGTGATCGTGGGCCAGTCGATCCTGGCCGGTACCCCATTCGAGCCGATGATGGTGAAGAACGGGATCGACGCCACCTCGGTTGAGGGGGTGGCGGATTCGGCCTACCTGAAGTCGGTTCCCAACCACGGGGTCGACCTGCATTCACCCAAACTGGGCATCCCGGTGCTCTGGTGGCGATCGGTAGGCCACACCCACAACGCGTTCGTCATGGAAAGCCTGATCGACGAGCTGGCCAAGGCGGCCGGCCGGGACCCGCTGGAGTACCGCCGCGCCCTGCTGACGGGACACTCCCGCCATCTGGCGGCGCTCAATCTGGCGGCCGAGAAGGCGAAATGGGGCACGCCGGTTCCTCAGGGCCATGCCCGTGGTATTGCGGTGCACGAATCGTTCGGCAGTTTCGTGGCTCAGGTCGCGGAGGTGTCGGTGGAGAACAAGGCCATCCGGGTGCACCACGTGGTCTGTGCGATCGACTGCGGGGTGGCGGTCAACCCCGAGGCCGTGCGGGCCCAGATGGAGTCCGGCATCGCCTTCGGCCTCGGTGCAGCACTACACAGCAAGCTGAGCTTCAAGGACGGACGGGTGCAGCAGTCCAATTTCCACGACTATCAGGTGCTGCGCCTGAACGAGATGCCGGTGGTAGAAGTGCATATCGTGCCGAGCACGGAGAAGATGGGAGGGGTGGGCGAGCCGGGCGTGCCGCCGATCGCTCCGGCGGTGGCCAATGCTGTCGCGGCGCTGACCGGCCAGCGTCTGCGCGAGCTGCCGCTGCGACTCGCGGCGACGGCCTGAGGAGACGGCGGTATGCGTTTGCCCATTCCCGGACTGGTGGTCCTTGGGCTGCACCTCGCCGCCTGTGGCCCCAAGGTCACGCCGGAGCAGCGGGCCCAGGCTGTTACCGCCTTTGCCACCGTGCAACAGGTCTTCCAGCATCCCCGCTGTCAGAACTGCCACATCCCGGGCGACTCGCCTTTGCAGTACGACGCGGGCGTGCCGCATGCCATGCAAGTGGTCCGGGGGCCGGAGGGCCATGGGACGGAGGGCCTGCCGTGCTCCACCTGTCACGGCGATGCCAACTCGCCGCCCAGTTACGGGGCGAGCGCGCCCCCGGGCGCCCCGCACTGGGGGCTTCCCCCGCCGAAGCATAAGATGGCCTGGATCGGCCTCTCGTCCGCTGAGCTGTGTGAGACCGTCAAGAGCAAGCGGGAGAACGGCGGGCGCAACTTCGACGAGCTGATCAAGCACGTGAGCGAGGACAGCCTGGTGCTGTGGGGCTGGCATCCGGGCGGCAATCGGGTGCCGGTGCCGGTGCCGCACGACGAGCTGGTCGCCAAGTTCAAGCAGTGGGCGGCCGCCGGCGGGCCGTGTCCGAAGGCGGGTAAGCGGGTAAGCGGGTAAGCGGCCGGGAAGTCAGCACTCGCGCGTCATCCCGAGCGGAGCGAGGGATCGGCCCGCTGTACGTCATCACCACAATCTCAAAACAAAGCGTCACCCTGAGCGATCCTTCGCTGCGCTCAGGATGACGACCGTTGCTGCTTTCTTGACTTACCCACCTACCCGCCTACCCGCTTACCCGCTTTCCTCGCGCTCCCCTTCTTCCAGAACGGCCGGCTCACGACTTCGGCCGCCAGCCGCTCCCCCCGGCATTCCACCTCGAACTTGGTCCCCACCTTGGCGGCGGCCGCCGGCAGGTAGGTTGTGCCGATGGCCACTCCCAGCGAGGGACTCATGGTCCCGCTCCGGACGATATCCACCTCACGCCCCTCGTGGTACACCGGATAGCCGTGCCGGGGGAATCCGCGGCCCTGGAGCTGAAAACCCACCAGCTTCCGGGTAACCCCGCGGAGCTTCTGCGACCGGAGCGCGGCATCGCCGGTGAAGGGCGACCCCTTGTCCAGTTTCACGATCCAGCCCAGCCCGGCCTCGAGCGGCGTGGTGTTCTCGTCGATCTCGTTGCCGTACAGCGCATAGCCCATCTCGGTACGGAGCGAGTCGCGGGCGCCGAGTCCGATCGGCTTGGCGCCGGCGCCGATGAGCGCCTCCCAGATCTTTACCGTGTCGCGCTCCCGGCAGTACAGCTCGAAGCCGTCTTCGCCGGTGTACCCGGTACGGGAGATGAAGCATTCGGCGCCGGCCACCTTGCCGGTTACGAAATGGTAGTACGCGATATCGGGGAGGTGGGTCGCCGTGAGCGGCTGGAGCAAGCCCTCGGCCTGGGGTCCCTGGACCGAGAGGAGTCCCACGTCGTTGGAGATGTCCTTGAGCCGGACGTTAATCCCGCCCTTCTGCTCCACGATGTGCTCCCAGGCGCTCGCGGTGTTCGAGGCGTTGACCACGATCATCAGCTTGTCTTCGAAGCGGTAGACCGTGCAGTCGTCGACGAAGGTGCCCTCCGGAGTGAGGATCGCCGAATACTGCACCCCGCCGGGGTGAAGCACGCTGACGTCATTGCAGGTGACCCGGTTCACGAACGCGTTCCGGTCGGGCCCGGTGATCTCGATCTCGCCCATGTGCGACACGTCGAACACCCCGGCGCCGGTACGCACCGCGTGGTGCTCGGCCAGAATGCCACTGGGGTACTGGACCGGCATTTCCCAGCCGGCGAAGGGAACCAGCTTGGCGCCGAGCGCTCGGTGGGCATCGTACAAGGAAGTGCGCCTGAGTGTCGGGGTAGCAGTCATCTTACGTCGTCTCCCATGAGCGTTGCCATGATCGCCTTCTGCACGTGGAGCCGGTTCTCCGCCTGGTCCCAGACCTTCGACTGCCGGCCCTCGATCACCTCTTCCGATACTTCCTCGCCCCGGTGCGCCGGCAGACAGTGAAGGAAGATGGCGCTCGGGTCGGCGGCCTTCATCAGGGCAGTGTCCACCATGTAGCCCTTGAAGGCGCGGGCTCGTTGCTCCTGCTCCTCCTCCTGGCCCATGGACGCCCAGACATCGGTATTCACGACGTGGGCCCCGCGGACCGCTTCCTTGGGATCGGCGGTCAGCGTGACCTTTGCCTGCTTACGATTTCGTTCCAGGATTCCGGCATCGGGCTGATAGCCGGCGGGGCAGGCCAGGCGGAGCTCGAAGCCAAGGCTCCCGGCGGCGTTGATCCAGCTGTTGGCCATGTTGTTCCCGTCCCCAACCCAGGTGATGATCTTGCCATCCCAGCCGCCGATCGCTTCCCGCACGGTGAGCAGGTCGGCCATGACCTGACAGGGATGGAGCAGGTCGGTCAGCCCGTTGATCACCGGGATGGAGCCGTAGCGCGCCAGCTCCTCCACGTCTGCATGATCGTAGGTCCGGATCATGATCCCGTCGAGGTAACGGGAGAGGACCCGCGCGGTGTCGCGAATCGGCTCGCCCCGGCCCAGCTGGATGTCGCGTGAGGAGAGGAACAGGGCGTGCCCGCCGAGTTGATAGGCGCCGACTTCGAACGACACCCGGGTGCGGGTCGAGCTCTTGGCGAAGATCATCCCCAGCGTCTTCCCCGCCAGCGGCTTCTCCCGGTAGTCGCCCCGCTTCATCTGGGCTGCCAGGTCGAACAGTGCGATGAGTTCCGGCCGGGAGAAGTCGGGAATGGCGAGAAAGTGGCGCAGGGTGCTCATAGTTCGTGTGCTGGAGGGACCGGACGACGCTGCCGGGATGGGATTGTAGTGGGGCACCTCCCCTATCGCAATCGGACCTGTCGAAGCAGCGTCAAAGCGTCGGCGCAGGAAGACTCCAATGGTCGCGCGGCTTTTGTGCTATACATTCGCCTATAGTGGCCTGGCGGCGGGTCCCGGCGGATAGTCACCCGCAGGAAGACTGCGAATGAGAACATCCCTGACTGAGTTGCAGGATGCCCTGACAGGCCAGTACCGACTGGATCGGGTGCTGGGCCGTGGCGGCATGGCGACGGTCTACCTGGCCGAGGATCAAAGGCGGGGCCAGCCTGTGGCTATCAAAGTACTCCGGCCCGAGCTGGCGTCCATGCTCGGGCCGACGCGGTTCCACCGTGAAATCGAGATCCTGACCAGACTTCGACACCCCAACATCCTCCCCATCCTGGATTCGCTCGAGACGGGGCCGTTTCTCTACTACGTCATGCCCTATGTGTCTGGTGACTCACTGCAGACTCTGCTCGAGCGTGAGGGACCCCTTCCGCTCGACCGGGTGCTCGGGATTGCCCGAGACCTTGCTGCGGCGATCGACTACGCCCATAGCCAGGGCGTACTTCATCGCGACATCAAGCCGGGAAACGTGCTGCTCGATGCGAGCCGCGCACTCGTCTGCGATTTCGGCGTGGCCCGTGCAATCGAGGTGGCGGGTGGAGAATCCGTTTCCTCCAGTGGCCTGATTGTCGGGACGCCAGCCTACATGAGCCCGGAGCAAGCCACCAGCGGCGAGCTGGATCAGCGTTCGGACATCTACACGTTGGGTTGCGTGCTGTACGAGATGCTGGCCGGTGAGCCGCCTTTCACCGGTGCCAGCTCTCAGGCAATCATCGCGCGGCACCTGAGCGACCACCCACGCTCTATCCGAGTCGTGAGACCCGAAGTCCCCATACACCTGGAGCAGGCGGTATTGGCCGCGCTGGCAAAGAGTCCTGAGACACGGCCGGGCAGCGCTGCCAAATTGGTGGGCTTGATGGCCGAAGGTGAACCCTGAACCTCGCATGCTGCTGCGGGCAGCGAGGGTCAGGGTTTCACGTGTCGATCGTCCAAGTCACTTGAACGGCGGAGGGGGCGGAGGAGGAACTCCGGCAGGACCACCTCCAAGTGCTCGAATTGCTTTCCGCACCTCCTCGCCCCAGTCGTACATCTCCTGGGCCCACTTATTGATCACTCTGCAGCCTTCGGTCGGGTCCTTGCCGCAGATAGTGGGTGACGGTTTAGGTTTATTGGCCACGATTCACCTCCTGGTCAGGTGGGTTCACTTGCGAGCCCGGTACGGGACTCGCGCCGCAGCGACGCCAGTCGCGCCCGGTGACGGGACACCTTCCGGTCTACGCACCGCCTCGGCCCACTACCGCCTGCGAGGCTCCTCCGGGCAAGGTGTGGAACTGGAGAGTTCCGGGAGAATCCTTGCCGGCCACGGTCAATGAAACCTCGATGACTCCACCCTTGACGCTGACGGAGATGAACTCAATACCGCTCTGAAAGAGTTTTGGAGCTCCGGCGGTTGACTGTTGCTTCCATAAGTTTGGCAGGTGCTTGTTAACCAAGTCGCCTAAAGCGTTGCTGAGGTCGGCAGCGGATACGCCGGCGGGCTTAGCTGTGGCCATGAGCCTATCTCCTTTTACCCGTTAGTGAGCCCACTGACTACTTGAACGGCGGAGGAGGCGGGGGCGGAACTCCGGCAGGACCACCTCCCTGTGCTCGAATTGCATCTGCCACCTTTACGCCCCAGTCGTACATCTCCTGGGCCCACTGATTGATCACTCTGCAGCCTTCGGTCGGGTCCTTGCCACAGATGGTGGTTGGGGGTTTAGGGGGTTTATCGGACACATTTCACCTCCTGGTCATGTGGGTTCACTTGCGAGCCCGGTACGAGACTCGCGCCGCAGCGACGCCAATCGCGCCCGGTGACGGGACACCAGATCCGTTCGGCCCATCGCTTGGGCCGCACGAGCCCGAAGCTCGAGGCTGGCAGGTAGAAAAATGAGAAAGACCACCGCGCGGTGGCCGTCGACGTCGCTCGCCAGCCGATAAGCCTCCTCGGCGGCACCAGTGGCCAGCCTGAGCTCAGCCAGCGCCAGACGCTCGCCGGCCAGACCCTCCCACGGCTGCCAGATGAGATCCTTCAGCGGGGCAGACGACACCAGGGCCTGCAATCGGTGTAGGGCTACCGTCGAATCGCCTTCCACCAGCGCGAGACGCGCGGCGGCAACCCGGGAGAGCAGTGAATCGAGTCTGGAGCCTGATTGCGCGGTACGTTTCGCGAGCTCCGCGGCGATTAGCCGGAGGCCCACTGTATCCTTCCGGGATGCGGCCCACTGGCAGAAGAGCCAGAGCGTTGGGGCAGGCATACTATCGTATCCCTTTCCACGCTGGGTGGCCACGGCCTTCGCCTCGGCCTCTACCCCAGCGCCTGCCGAGGCATCCAGGAGAAAGAGCAAGGGTGCGGGGAGATTGGCTACCTCCGAAGACGCGAACAGCTGCTTCAGCTCGTCCAGGTGGTTCGTCGCCACCAGGAGGCTTTGAAGTCCGAGCAGAGCACCCCAGTGGAGGGCCGTCTGTGGTGAGGCCAGCACGGCATGAAAGGCCTGGCGGGCACAGTCCGGTTGCGCCGCACCCGCAGCGAGGATCTGCGCAGCCGCGAGAACATCGGTAGGGGCGTGCATAGCCACCTTCGTCCACTCGATACTTTCCGGGCCGTCGCGGATGCAGCGCCACATCAACTGCAGCGTTCTGGCCTGGGTGCTGTCGGGATTGTGAGCCTCGAAGGCGACAACCAGAGAGTCGGCGTCGGACGGCCGATCGGTTCGGAGAGCTATCTCGGAGAGATGAAACAGCGGCGGTGTAAAATCGGGGTCGGCGCGCCGGGCGGTAATAAATGCCGCTCGGGCCAGGGAATCCCGGTTCGGGACACTGGGAAGGTAGTGGTAATACACTTCTCCCACGCCCATCCATGCCTCTGCCCACAGTGAGTCGGCAGCGAGTGCCCGGCGGAACATGTATACCGCGGAGTCGGCACTTCCGCTGATATACGCTTGCAGTCCGGCCGCAAAGTCGCCATACCGCTTAGGCAGGATCCCGGACCGGTCGAGAACCAACTGCACCAGTCCGGCCGCCTCGTCGTGCCGATTCAGCCAATCGGCTGCCTGGGCACCTCTTAGGGCGGCGAAAGCGAGGCTCGAGTCCTGCTCCATGGCCCGGCGGAAGTAGTCGAGCGCCTTGTCGAAATGGGATCGGCGATATTCTCGCTCGCCCTGGAGCCAGTTCGCAATAGCCGATGGCCGGCGCTCGGTCAGAACGGCAAGGGCGTCCGGGCCCACTTTCCTGCCGGGCTCTAGCAGCGTCGGCAACAGTTGCCGGACTGCCCGCAGACCCAGGAAGGGAAGAGCAGTCAAGTCTGAAGGACCCGATGCGCTCGCCTGCGCGACCACCGAATCGCCGCTCGCATCGTTGAGCCGGAGGGTGACAGTGGCGGAGTCGGCAGCCGTGACTATGGCTCCGTCGATGTAGTAACGGGCGCGACGGCTCTGGGCGATCCGGCGAGCAGCCGCCCCCGTGAGCAATTCAGAGCGTTGTCGAACCTTCGGCTCCAGCCAGGTCCATCCGTCGATCCAGCGCAGCGGCTCCGTGTGCTCCAGCGCGCTGCCGATGAGGATGGCGACTTCCTCCCCGGTGCCGCCCCCGCGCTTTGCCATGCCATGCTCGACCAGTGGGAACACAATCACCTTGTTGGAATCCGGTGGGTTCTCTTCGCTGGTGGTGAGCCGCCATACGCCAAAGGCCGCCATGGCCGCGGCGGCAATAGCCACACCCGCGGCGCGGGCTCTCCGGCCTGCGGGTCTCTCGGGAGCAAGCGGCTGCGTCAAGGCCTCGGCAAACTGGGTGGCGCTGCGGTATCGATCTGCAGGGACCTTGGATAAGGCCCGCTCGATGGCCCGCTGAATCGGCATGGGCACGCTCGGACGCACCACCCGCAACGGGGGCGGCGGCTCATGCACGTGGCGCGCCAGGACGGCTTGCACCGTGCGCCCGGTGAATGGGGGCTCCCCAGCCAGCATTTCGTAGAGCACGCATCCCAGCGCATACACATCGCTGCGGCCGTCCACCTGGCGTTCCGCACTCGCCTGCTCGGGGCTCATGTACGCCGGTGTGCCGACGGCGATCCCCGAGTCTGTGAGATTGTCCTCCCCCGCGGCCGCTACGGCGCGTGCCACACCGAAATCGGCCACGTATGCGTGGCCGCCCGACAGCAGGATGTTCCCCGGCTTTATGTCTCGGTGAACTATCGAGTGAGTGTGCGCATGCTCCAGGGCCGAGGCGACCTGTTCCACGATCCCCACGGCCTCGTCGACCTCGAGTTGACGCTCACGCGCGATCTTCTCCCGAAGCGACTCGCCCGATACATGGGGCATGACGTAGTACAAGAAGCCCTCTGCCACACCGGAATCGTAGAGCGGAAGAACGTGGGGATGCTGGAGCGACGCCTCGATGCGGATCTCCTGAAGGAAACGCTCCCCTGCCATGGAATCGGTCATGTCGGGACGGAGAATCTTCAGGGCGACGTCGCGATCGTGCTTGATGTCGTGCGCCAGGAATACGACGGCCATGGCGCCACGGCCAAGCTCCCGCTCGATCCGGTAGCGCCCCGCCAAGGTGCTCCGAAGCCGGTCCAGCTGCTCTGGGTTGAGCACTTTTCGCCGCCTGGCTACGCTTTTCGAAGATCCGTCGCTGTGGGATCCATCAGGGAACTGGAGCCAGTGAGGCCAGGGAAGGCAGCTTGGCCAAAATCTTCACCAGATCGGGCATGACACCCAGCGGCTGCCCTGCCGCTAGGACGACCGGGGTGCCTGTTGTGACATCGGACAGCAGCCCTCTCATCTGCGAGGGAGTGAGACGGTTGCCGATGTCACGAACAGCCAGGCCCTGCAGCAGAATCGCCGCCCCTGCGATGATTGCGCTCGCCGCGCTGGTTCCACTGAATTGGGCGGTGTACCAGCTATTGATCGAGGCGCTCGGCGTGAGGTCCCCATACCCGGCGCTATACACGTGCTCGCCCCACGCGTAGCAGTCGACACGCGCACCGTAGTTGGCGTAATCCATTGGAAGGTGCGATTTGGCGGGATAAGCAGCTGAGGAGGGCCGAACAGCCGAGGCGCAGGCCGAAACCAGAACAGCTCCGGAATCTTCTGTGGCTGCGCGGGAGAGCTTGCGACCCGTGCCTGCATCCTTCCAGGCATCGAGATCTCGACCGTGACCGGCGCTATCACCATTTCCTGCGGCTTCGACAACTACCATCTGGCTCGCCGCGAGGCGGACAGCGTCGAACCAGAGAGCCACTATCTCTACGGGGTAGCCGACGGTCGCGCTCGAGCCGAGAGCCTCTACCTCGATCAGGAGCACGTCTCCCGGCTTCATGAGGCCGGACGTAAGCGCGTCAACGATCGCCCCCGCCACATCCCATTGGTCCATGGCCGGGAACTGAGCGGTGGTCGGCTTTATGTGCGAAACGAGTTTCAGCACCGTGGCCCCGGGTGCGAGTCCGACGATCCCCTTCCCGTTGTCTTGACCCACGATGATGCCCAGCACGGCCGTTCCATGATTACCGACAGGCCGGTTGAGGTTGTAGACCGGTGGTGGCGGGCTTGGCAGGTCTTCGTGGTTCAAGTTCCAGCCGGCTTCGAGATCCACCAATCCGATTCCGGTGCCGTCGCAGACCCCCCAGACCTTGGGGGACCGGGCATTGATCCCCACATGGTTGCCGTTAAAGTGGCCCTTGTACCTTCCAGGGTACGCTCCTTCGTCCTGCGGGGTGACGGCTGCATCCCGAACCATTGTTTCCGGATAGGCAAGCTCTACCGCCTGGTTGCTCTGGAGGTCCCTCAGGAGTCGCTCAACCCCCCCGGAGTCGAGGAGACCGCGTGGATCGATGATGTAATACCCAACCAAGCTGTGCAGGGGCGGAAGCGGGCCTTCGCCCGCCGCCTCCTCGAGGGCGAGAATATCCACCGCGGATGCGTTGCTGACCGCACGCTGGGAAGGCAACTGGGAATACCGCCCCACCAGCGACTGAAGCGAATCCACGTGCAGCTCCTGGGCGACTTGAGTCAGGGTCGCGAGGTCTGCACCATTCGTTCGTGCCCATCGCGCAATTGCATCAACCACGGAGGGGATGAGCCGGACAACTACGCGGCCAGTGTAAGGCGGAGCAAGATGGGCGGGCATGGGAACCTTCCGCAGGTGAGAACCGCTGTCGTAGCGGACCTCAGAGTTCAGCGCAGCGTGCCTACCAGCCACGACTGCCCTGACGTCGATAGATACGCTAGGTCATAAGTACGCTAGAGAGATTCTGTGAAGATGCCGTGAATCACGGGCGCGATGCTACTATACCGCCCGGTACCGCATCCTGCCAGAAGAGAGGCGAGGGAAGGGGGCTTACCTGGCTGTGCCGAGGCTTGGGTCAGAGGATATACCGGCGTAAGTCGTCGTCACTGATGATCTTGACCAGCCGGTCCCGGACGTTCTCGGCATCGAACACGATCTTCTTCTCGGGGTAATCCGGCAGCTCGAACAGCACGTCCTCCATCAGCGCCGCCATGACGGTGTGCAGCCGCCGGGCGCCGATGTTCTCCATCCGGTCGTTGGCCATAAAGGCCACCCGCGCCACCTCGGCGATCCCTTCGACGGTGAACGCGAGCTCGGCACCCTCCGCCGCCACCAGCGCCTGATACTGCTTGGTCAGCGCATTCTCCGGCTCGGTCATGATCCGGACGAAGTCCTGCTCGGTCAGCGGCTGGAGCTCGACCCGGATGGGAAAACGGCCTTGCAGCTCGGGGATGAGATCCGACGGCTTGGAGACGTGAAACGCGCCCGCGGCAATGAAGAGGATGTGGTCGCTGCGGACGTAGCCGTAGCGGGTCTGCACGGTTGAGCCCTCGACGATAGGCAGCAGATCGCGCTGGACCCCCTCGCGTGACACATCAGGCCCGCCCGCCTGCCCTCGCTCCCCCGCGATCTTGTCGATCTCGTCGATGAAGATGATGCCGTGGTTCTCGACCCGGTCGAGCGACTCGTTCACCACGTCGTCCATGTCCACCAGCTTCTTGAGCTCCTCGTCCACCAGCACCCGCCGGGCCTCGGGCACCTTCACCGTGCGGCGCTTCTTTCGCTTGGGCAGCATCTCCTGGAGCATCTCGGTGAAGTTGATGTCCGGCCCCTCGATGCCCTGCGGCGGCTGGATCAGCTCCATCATCGGGTAGCCCTGCTGGGCGACTTCGACCTCGACCTCCCGATCGTCCAGCCGGCCGTCGGCCAGCATCTCACGGAGCTTCTCCCGCGCGCGCTGCCGCCGCTCCTCCTCAGCGGTAGGCACATGCTCCGATTTCGTCTGTCCGGTGGGCGAGACAACGAACATCGAAGCGACCTCCGTCTTCTCCGTCTTCTCCGTCTTCTCCATGGGCTGCGGGCCAGCCGGCAGCAGCAGATCCAGCAGCCGCTCGTCGGCCCGCTGCTCGGCCTGGGGATAGACCTCATCCTCCCGTTCGGTCCGCACGAGATTGATCGCCGAGTCGACCAGATCCCGGACCATGGACTCGGCGTCCCGGCCGACGTAGCCCACCTCGGTGAACTTGGACGCCTCGACCTTGATGAACGGAGCCCCCGAGAGCCGGGCAAGCCGGCGGGCGACTTCGGTCTTCCCCACCCCGGTGGGGCCGATCATGATGATGTTGTAAGGGGTGATCTCGTCCCGAATATCGTCCGGCGCCTGCGCCCGCCGCCACCGGTTGCGCACCGCGATGGCCACCGCCTTCTTGGCGGCCTCCTGGCCCACGATGTACCGGTCGAGCTCGGCGACGATCTGCCGCGGCGGCATCTCTTCCAGCCAGGGCACGGGCGCGACCGGCTCAGGGATCAGACCGGATTCGACAGGAAGCTTGGGGGCGGCGTCGGTCATGCTAGGGAAGGTAAGAGGTGAGAAGTGAGAAGTAAGAGGGGCCGAGACGATCAGGTCTTCCCGCCCTTCTCACCTCTCACTTCTGACTTCTCACCCGGCAGCTCGAGAATCGTGATGTTCCGGTTGGTAAAGACGCAGATGTCGGCGGCGATCTCCAGCGAGCGCTGGGTGATCTCGCGAGCGGTTCGGTCGGGCTCGGGCAGCAGGGCGCGGGCGGCGGCCAGGGCGAAGTTGCCCCCCGACCCGATGGCGATGATTCCGTCATCGGGCTCGATCAGCTCGCCGGACCCGCTCAGGAGGAAGCTATGCTCGAGATCGGCTACGACGAGCAGTGCCTCCAGCCGCCGGAGAATCCGATCGCTGCGCCAGTCCTTGGCCAGCTCGACCGCGGCGCGGGGGAGATTGCCGGGATAGCGATCGAGCTTCTCCTCGAACTTCTCGTACAGCGTGAGCGCGTCTGCGACGGAGCCAGCGAATCCCGCCAGCACCTTTCCGCCCTTCATGGTCCGCACCTTGTTGGAGTGCGATTTGACGACGGTCTCCCCGATGCTGACCTGGCCATCGCCGCCGAGGGCAACTCGGCCACCCTTGCGGACGCCCAGTATCGTCGTTCCATGAAATGGTGTCATCTGCTCTTGGGCTTCCCTTTTCACGCTCGCGGGTGCGCCTGATTGTAGACCTTCTTGAGCCGCTCGACGCTGGTGTGGGTGTAGATCTGGGTGGTGCTGAGCGATGCGTGCCCCAGCAGCTCCTGCACGGCCCGAAGGTCGGCGCCGGCATCCAGCATGTGGGTAGCAAAGGTGTGCCGCAGCGAGTGCACCCGGAGTCCGTCGCCGCCGATGCCCTCCAGCATTCGGTGCACGATCCGCTGCACCGCCCGGGCGGAGAGCCGCTTGCCCACCCGGCTCACGAAAACGGCCCGGCGGTCGGCGCGTGGCCGGCCGACTACCGTCTCCCGGAGGTTAAGATAGCGACGCAACGCGAGCACCGCCCGCGAGCCGACCGGAAGGAGGCGCTCCTTCCTGCCCTTTCCCCGCACCTTGACCTGGTCCGCCAGGAGATCGAGGTCTTCCAAGTTGATTCCGCAGAGCTCAGACAGGCGGACCCCGGTCGAGTAGAACAGTTCCAGTATCGCGAGATCGCGGGTCGGCCCGAATTCGTCTCCACCGGCCCGCGACTCGGCCCACTCGAACAGGCGCCCCGTCTGGTCTCGATCCAGGTATGCCGGGAGCCGCTTCTCCAGCTTCGGCACCTTAGCCGCCCGGGCAATGTTGTTGCTCAGGCCGTGATGCTCCTGGAGATAGCGATAGAAGCTCCGTACCGCCGACAGCGCGCGGGCGGCGCTCCTGGTCGCCCGGCCCCGGCGCTTCAGCTCTCCCAGAAACCCCCGAATGCCCACGCGGTCCAGCGTTGACCAGGCCCACTCACCATAGTGGCGGTCGCAAAACTCGCTGAAGTCCGTCAGGTCGCGCCCGTATGCCTTGACCGTGTGCGGTGAAACGTCGCGCTCCTTCTCCAGGTGCGTCAGGTACTCGGTGACTTCCGGACGATGGGTCATATGACGGCCGTCTGAACGCCTGCCTGCTCCAGCCAGACCGCGAAGTCCGCCAGCGCCCGCTCGACCAACAGCTCCTTCTTGCGGTCCTTCTTTACTTTCCCGGGCAGCGGATCCAGCAATCCGAAATTGGCGTTCATCGGCTGGAAATGCTTGGGGTCTGCCTCTGCGAGGTAGCGATAGAGCCCGCCGAGCATCGTCGTGGGGGGCGGCACCGCTACCGGTTGGCCCTGAAGCCGCCTCGCCAGGTTGATACCGGCGAGGAGTCCGGTACCCAATGACTCGGTATAGCCCTCCACCCCGGTGATCTGTCCGGCGAAAAAGAGGGTGGACTCGTCGCGCGCAGTCAGGGCCGGCCCCAGGCTCGCCGGGCTATTGAGGTAGGAGTTTCGGTGGATGCTGCCGAAGCGGAGGTACTCGGCAGATTCGAGTCCGGGAATCATGCGGAACACACGCTGCTGCTCCGGGATTCGAAGCCGGGTCTGAAATCCGACCAGATTCCACATCTGGCCTGCCCGGTCTTCGCGGCGAAGCTGCACCACCGCGTGCGGCTCACGCCCGGTCCGCGGATCGGGCAATCCGACCGGCTTCATCGGGCCGAAGCGCAGGGTCTCCCGACCGCGCCGGGCCATCTCCTCCACCGGCAGGCACCCCTCGAAGTAGGGAACCTCGTCGAACTCATGACCGTGGAACTGGTCTGCCTCGATCAGCGCGTCGATGAAGCGGTGATACGCGTCAGCATTCATCGGGGCGTTGAGGTAGTCGTTGCCCTCGCCCTTTCCATACCGGGAAAGAGCATAAAGCCGGCTGTGGTCGAGTGAGTCGGCCGACACGACGGGGGCAATCGCATCGTAGAAGGCAAGAGCAGAAGAGCCGAGGCGGGCGACCATCGCCGCCGTGAGTCGCTCCGACGTCAGCGGACCGGTTGCAACGATGCCCGGCGAGGGGAGCTCGGCCACTTCCTCGCGAATCACGGTGATGTTGGGATGCGAGGTGACCTGCTGATGCACTGCCCGGGAGAAGACCTCGCGATCCACCGCGAGTGCCGTACCCCCGGGCACCCGGGCTGAGTCGGCGCACGGAAGCAGGATGCTTCCCAGCGCGCGCAGCTCGGCCTTGAGCAGGCCGTGCGCGTTGGTGAGATCTACCGATTTGAAGGAGTTGCTGCAGACCAGCTCCGCCAGCCGGTCGGTCTGGTGCGCCGGCGTCCGGACTTTGGGGCGCATCTCGTAGAGAGCTACCCGGACCCCGCGCTCTGCGAGCGCCCACGCCGCTTCCGAGCCGGCAAGACCTCCGCCGACAACGGTGGCGTTCACGCCAGAGCCACCTCCTCCGGCTCGGCGATCACCATCCGGTGGCCGCACTTGAGGCAGGTCCGGCTCTCGCCTTCGGCCTTGCTGATTTTCTTCTCCATTCCGAGGAAGCCGCAGGCGGGGCAGGTCTCCGGCATCGGACGGTTCCAGGTGGAGAAGTCACATGCCGGATAGCGCAGGCATCCCCAGAACGACTTGCCGCGCTTGGTGCGCCGTTCGGTGAGATCTCCTTCGACACACTTCGGACATTTGATGCCCATCGGGATGGAGCGGGTGCCCTTGCAGCTCGGATAGGTGGTGCAGGCCAGAAACTCCCCGAACCGTCCGGTCTTGATGACCATTGCCGACCCGCAGAGATGACACTTCTCATCGCTGGGCCGATCGGGGACCTTGTCCTTCTTGAGCGACTTCACGTAGTCGCAGGTGTCCTTGTATTTCAGGCACGCCAGGTAAGGACCGAAGCGCCCGGTGCGGAGCTCGATGGGAGAGCCGCACTTGGGGCAGCGCTCCCGGGCCAGCTCCTCGGGCTTGAGGCCGTGGGCGTCGGCCACCAGCGCCTTCATATCGACCGCCTCGAGTGCCTTGCTGAAGGGGCCGTAGAAGTCCTGGAGCACCCGTTGCCAGACCAGCTCACCGTCCTCGATCCGGTCCAGCTCGTTCTCCATTTCCGAGGTGAACTCGACGTTGAAGATCTCGGGGAACTTGCTCACCATGATCTTCTCGACCGTCTCGCCCAGGCTGGTGGGAAAGAAGCGGCGCTGGTCCACCCGGACGTACTCTCGGGCTGAAAGGGTCGAAATAATGGCGCTGTAGGTAGACGGGCGACCGATGCCCAGGCGCTCCAGCTCCTTGACCAGGCTGGCTTCGGAGAAGCGGGGTGGCGGCTCGGTGAAGTGCTGCGAAGGCGTGATCTCGCGCACCTCCACTCGATCGCCCACGACCAGCGGCGGAATGGGCGGCAGATCGTCCATGGTCTTGCCCTCTTCCTTTTCCCGTCCCTCGGTGTAGAGGACGTGATACCCGTCGAACACGAGCACCGAGCCGGTGGCCCGGAAGAGGTACTGTCCCAGATCGAAATCCACGATGGTCATATCGTAGACGGCCGGCGTCATCTGGGAGGCTACGAATCGCTGCCAGATCAGCTGGTACAGCCGGTACTGGTCCGGCTCGAGGTACGGCTGCAGCTGCTCCGGGCGGTGGCGCACGTCGGTAGGCCGGATGGCCTCGTGGGCGCCCTGCACCCGGGCGGCCTTCTTGGGTTTGTAGACGTTGGGTGAGTCCGGCAGGTACGGCTTGGCGTAACTCTTCCGGATGAAATCGCGCACTGACCTCACCGCCGTGTCGGACACCTCGGGCGAGTCGGTTCGCATGTAAGTGATGAGACCGACCGGCCCCTCCTCACCCACGTCCTTGCCCTCGTACAGGTCCTGGGCCGCGCGCATGGTACGGCGGGAGGAGAAGCCCAGCTTCTTGGCTGCCTCCTGCTGCAGGGTGCTGGTGGTGAACGGCGGGGCAGGATTCTTCTTCCGGTTGCGCTTCTCCACCTTGGAGACGATGAACGGCATCGGCCGCACCGCCTCGACCACCGCCCGGGCATCGGCCTCGGTGCCGAGCTGGGGCTTGTGTCCGCCCACCTTATGAAGCGCGGCCTCGAAGGTCTGCCCGTTCTTGGCGCAGAGCGCCTCGATGGTCCAGTACTCCTGCGGGGTAAAGGCGCGAATGTCGCGTTCACGCTCCACGATGAGCCGGAGCGCCACGGTCTGAACCCGGCCGGCCGACAGGCCGGTCTTGATGCTGTGCCACAGAATCGGGCTGGCCTTGTAGCCCACCAGACGGTCGAGGATTCGGCGGGCCTGTTGGGCGTCGACCTTTCGATCATCGATCCTGCCCGGCTGGCGCAGCGCCTCCTGGATGGCTTCCTTGGTGATCTCGTGAAACAGAATGCGGTGGGTAGGAACCCGGCCGTCGAGCTGCTCGGCGACGTGCCAGGCTATTGCTTCCCCCTCCCGGTCGGGGTCGGTGGCCAGGTAGATGGCGGAGGCGCCCTTGGCCGCCTTCTTCAGATCGGACAGCGTCTTGGTCTTGCCCTTGATCGTGACGTATTTCGGCTCGAACCCGTTGTCCACGTCCACGCCCAGCTCGCGGGTAGGCAGATCGCGCACGTGGCCGATCGTGGCCTTCACATCATAGCCGGCTCCCAGGTACTTCCCGATGGTCTTTGCCTTGGTGGGTGACTCGACGATGACCAGCGCCGTGCCAGCCGAACGGCCCGGGGCACCAGTGCGACCGGACTTGGCTCGGCTGCCCTTGGGAGCAGGGGCCTTGGCGGCGGGGGTGGTGGCCTTTCCGGATTTCTTGGCCGGTTTGGCCGGTTTGGCAGTGCGTTTGCTTCTTGTAGCCATATCTCCAGTGTAACCGCCTGAGTCACCTAATAGTCAAAGTCGAGAGGTAGCAAGAAACCCGCACCGGATGGACGAGGCAAGGCGGATGCTGGCTACCACCCTGCGTGCCGCCGGGCCAGGCCCATGACCTCGGCGGCAACCGCCTCCGGAGCGCTGTGCTCGGCCTGGACCTGGTGGTGGGCCAGGAGATAGAACGGCTCCCGCTCTTTGAGCAGGACCCCCATCCGTTGCGCCGGGTCCGCGCCGGCCAGAACTGGCCGGGCCTCCCCTTGCTGACTGCGCTTGGCCGCGGTGCCGGGCAGGCATCTGAGATAGAGCACCAGGCTCAGGCTCTTGGCGGCCTCGAGTTGCCCCGGCTGACCCGCCCAGCCCCCTCCCGGCACGATCACCCCCGGGGCGCCGCCTTGGGCCGCGTTTACCGCGTCGCGCTCCATCTCCCGGAATTTGGCCTCGCCCACCATCCCGAAGATCTGGCTGACCGGCATTCCCATCTCGCGAACCAGCAGGCCGTCGATATCAATGAGAGGCGCGGGCAGGCCCTCAGAAACCAGGCGTCCCACCGTGCTCTTCCCCGAGCCGGGAAGACCCACGAGCACGATGTGGCGCGGCAATCAGCTCTCCGCGGGGTCGGCCAGGGATGCCCAGCGGGAGCCCAGGGCCGTCACGTAACCGGTGTAGTTGCGCCGCATCTCGGTCAGGGAATCCCCGCCGAACTTCTCCAGCATCGCATCGGCCAGGACCAGCGCCACCAGAGCTTCCGCGATCACGCCCATCGCGGGCACGGCGGTGACGTCGGAGCGCTCGCTGACCGCCTTGGCCGGCTGACCCGAGGCCAGGTCCACCGTCGGTAGAGGCGACATCAGGGTCGAGATCGGCTTCATCGCTAGTTTAACAACCACCGGTTCCCCGGTGGTGATTCCACCCTCCAGGCCGCCCGCATTATTGGTTGGGCGACGAAATCCGCCACGGGGGTCAGGAGTGGAAACATTCAATGCGACCTTGCCTTCCCCGCCTACCCGCCTACCCGCTTCCCCGCCTTCTATCGGATCGTGCACCTCGGAGCCGGGCCGCCGGGCCGTTTCGAACCCCATGCCGATCTCGACGCCCTTCACCGCAGGAATCGACATCAGCATGCCGGCCAGCCGGCCATCCAGCTTGCGATCCCAGCTCACATGGCTGCCCAGGCCCACAACTACCCCCCGGGCCACCACTTCCACCTCCCCGCCCAGGGTATCGCCCGCCTTCTTGGCCGCATCGATCCGCCGAATGATCTCCGCCTCGGCGGCCGGGTCGAGCACCCGTACCTCGGAGCGATCGGAGGCCTCGTTGAGCGGCACCGGGAGAGGAGCGGCGCGAGTTCCCTTCGCCGATTCGGTTTGAACCCCGCCCAGCGAGATGACATGACTGCCGATCTCCACCCCGAACTCATGCAGGAGCCGCTTCGCCAATGCGCCTGCGGCGACCCGGGCCGTGGTCTCCCGGGCGCTGGCCCGCTCCAGAATGTCCCGTGCATCGAGGCGGTCATACTTCAACAGGCCCGCCAGATCGGCGTGGCCGGGACGAGGCCGGGTAACCCGCCGGCGGCGAAGCTCGCCCGGGGGGTCCGAGCTCTCGTACGCCATCACGTCCTCCCAGTTGGCCCAGTCCCGGTTGGGAATCAGCATGGCGACGGGCGAGCCGAGCGTCTCGCCGGCACGGACTCCGGAGAGCCATTCAATCTGGTCACGTTCGATCTTCATGCGCGCTCCACGGCCATAGCCCTGCATT
Organism: uncultured Gemmatimonadales bacterium; assembly: GCA_963846435.1. Lineage (GTDB taxonomy): Bacteria > Gemmatimonadota > Gemmatimonadetes > Gemmatimonadales > GWC2-71-9 > CAVVWJ01. The sequence goes on from CAWJVX010000003.1 coordinate 717,650, forward strand.
CGCCGGGCGAGCTCGTGGTTGACCCATTCCGCCGAAACCGGGAGGCCAGCCGGCAGACCCTCGACAATGGTTACGAGGGCCTTGCCATGGGATTCGCCGGCAGTGGTGAATCGGAGCATCACGACAGGGTCCTTGGAAAAAGGTCTGCCCTCGCCGGATACTAACGAACGAGCCCGGCTCGCGCCGGGCTCGTTCTAGTTCAACAGACGTCCGCCGGTTCACTGCGGCGTAGCGCCGTCGTCGATGATCCGGGGCGTGACCAAGATAATCAGATCGCGCCGATTTTCCTCGGTCTTGCTGAAGCTGAACAGCTTGCCCACGATCGGAAGCCCGGAGAGCAAGGGGATGCCCGACCGGCTGTTGGTGACCTCGGTGACCGTCAGGCCGCCGATGACCGCGGTCTCGCCGTCGTTCACCAGGAGCTGGTTGTCGGCCCGCTGGGTCTGGAAGACGAAGCCCAGGTCGGTCGCCGTCACTTCCTGAATGGCCGACCGCTCGGTGTGCAGCTCCATCGAGATCTGACGATTGCTGGTGACGTGCGGCGTCACGGTGAGCCGGATACCGGTCTCCTTGAACTGCACCGTGGCGGTCGCCGTAGCGCCCGCACCACCGGCATCAACCACGCGGACCGGGGTTTCCTCACCCACGAGGATGTCGGCCTTGCGGTTGTCGAGCGTCGTGATGACCGGCTCCGCCTGGATGTCGGACAGGTCCTGCCGCTCCAGCGCGCTCAGGAACGAGGTGAGCGTAAAGCCGCCGAACGCAGTGGAGAAGACCAGGTCGAGCGCGGAGCCGATGATCGTTCCGTTGGCATTTCCGATGGCCGACACCGAATTGCCGCCAACGTCGACGATGTTCACCTCGGGCTCGTACGTCGTGCCCGGATCCTCATTGGGGTCCTGGCGCTGGACCAGCTTATTGAAGAACTGGTTGTTGGTACCCAGATCGTACTTGATGCCAAGCTCCTCGATGTCGGTCCGATCCACGAAGACGATCTTCGCCTTGATCGACACCTGGGGCGTGCGGATATCCAGACCACGCACGAACTCGGCGACGTTGGCCACCTTGCTGCGTGTGTCGGTGATGATGAGCGAGTTCGAGCCCACATCCGCGATGACCTTGCCGCGGCCCTTGGTCAGCGTTCCCTCGATGCTCTTGGTGAGGTCGGCCGCCTTGCTGTAGTTGATCCGGACCACGCTGGTCTCCAGCGGCTCCAGCGAGTCGAGCGCCGCCAGCACCGATGGCGCATCTACCCGGATGATGCCACCCGGCATCTCCTGGGCCGACAGCCCCTGCGAGGCCAGGATGGCCTGGAACGCCTGCGGCCAGGGCTGATTCTTGACCTCGGCCGTGACCTCACCCTTGATGTCCTTGCCCAGGATGATCGTCCGGCCGCTGAAGGCCGCGAAGCCGGCTACCACATCGGCAACGTTGGCGCGGTCCCACACCACCGTAATCCGCGGCTCCTCAGAGGAGGCACGGGTGAGGCGGTTGGCGGGCAGCTGCACCTCGGGCTCGCGCTGCGGGGCCTTCGACCGGACGGCGGCCCGGATCGGATCGTTGGACGACCAGGCCAGGAAGGACTGGTCGGTCCCGAACGACACCCGGATGGCGTCGGTGCCCCGCTCGACGTGATAGTCCTTGGCATGGTCCAGCTCGAGAACGATGCGGACCACGTCCGGCTGGAACTGGGAGTAGCGGAGGTTGAGAACACCACCGCGCTTCACCCCGTCGTACAGGCTGGATGCTTTGCCCTTCAACCGGGCACCTACGACATCGAGGACCAGGCGGTCTGGGCCCTCCAGCATGAAGTCGCGCACCTCGACCGCGCCGCGCACGTTGATCACGATATCAGCGCGCCCTGGTGAAGCCTGGACGCTGACGCCCGTGACCTCTCCGCTCGCGGGGCCGTCGGCGAACGCCGCGGAGGGCGCTCCGAAGACGGCGGCGGTGGCGAGCATTAGGCGATACAATCGGGTCATGGGGTTACGTCCTCCTGCTTCCTGAGCGAAAGGGTTTCCTGGCGTTCGAAGCCGAAGTCCTCGATCATGAATACGACATCGCGTTCACGGATCTGTACCACCCGAGAGCGGCCGAGTTGATCGCCGGCCCGCAGCTTGTGACGCTTCCCGCCTTCCTTCTCCCGGAATACGGCAACATTGCCCGTCGGGTTGCGCATGTTCTGGTAGATTCCGACCAGCTGCAGGTCGGCAACCTCCGGGCCCGACTTCGCCATGTTGAGCAGCGAATTGAACGGATCGCGAATGGATCCCGAGTAGGCGAACGTCTCCCGATACATCTCAGTCTCTTTGGCCTTGTGCACTGAATCGGCCCAGGCCGTCTGGTCTACGGGCGCCGGCACAGCATCGGTCCGGGTCGCGCTATCCTTGCCAGCCATCGGAGCGGGCGCCTTGGCGCTGTCGGCCTTCTCCGGTGCGGGCTTGGCAGCGGCGATCGGCGGCTGCGCTGCTCCTGAATCGCCCGCGAGGGTGGGCATCGGAGCCTTGGCATCGCTGCCGCAGAGATGCTGCGTCTGGGCGGCAATCAGCTCCTCGGACGGCGGAGCCGGCGGCTTCTGTTTCCGGGTCTTGCGCTTGGCCTGCTTCACCGGAACCACGGGCGGCTTGGTCAGCTCAGCGCGGACCGAGTCGACACAGACGGCAAAGCGGACCTGGGCGATCGAATCGGCCGCAAGCCGGGCCTTACGCAGGCTGTCGGTGCGGGCGCGCAGGGCCACCGCGCGGACCTCGGCTTCCTTGGCCTTCTTGTTTCCCATGAACGGCAGCTTGTCGAGCTTGGAGCACCCGGACAGAGCCAGCGCCACCAGGAGAGCGAGCCCGCAGACGTTACGTGCCACTGGCCTCTCCTTCCGGGGTGGGTGACTTCACGTAGGTGCGCACCTGGAAACGAGCCTCGAGCAGCGCGCCGGTAGTATCGCCCAGGGCCTTGGCGGAGCTGGCGTTGGCCGCCGCGACCGACAGGTTGTAGGGCACGATGATCCGCTGCAAGCTGGCCACATCCGCAAGGAACTGGCCGATCTGGTCATACCGACCGATGACCGACATCTGGTAGGAGTAAGTATCGAACGGAGACGGCCCCGGCTCGACCGCCTGCGGAATCACCTGTGAAAGCGTCACGCCGCGGATCTTGCTCCGGGTCGAGATGTCGTCCAGCAGATTGGGGACTTCGTTCCGCTCAGGCACCAGGCGCCGGAGCAGGAGCAGGCTGGACCGATAGGTCTCCAAGCGCTTGCGCACATCGGCCACGCTGCCGCGCGCGAGCTCCTTCTTGGCGCTGTCAGTGGCGGCCTCGAAGGTGGTAATGGTGTCGCGCACGGCGACGACCCGCGCCTTGCCCGCCGCCAGGCCCTTGATGCCCACCAGCTGGATGAGGGTTCCGGTGTAGGCGCAGTACCCCACGATTCCAGCCAGAAGCAGCGCGAGCAGGGGGGTGGCTTTTTCGTTGGAGATTGCCATGGGCTACCTCACCTCACCGACTGGCTGAAGGGAGCGACACGTATATAGGCCGAGTCGGCCGAGGCGTAAGTGGCGCGAATGCTGAACGCGGTGATGGGCCGCTCGTGCTCTACGACCGTCTGAGCCGACACCGGAGTGACATCCTTGATCCAGGGCGACGCTTCGAGCTGCCGGAGGAAGCGGGTATAGGCCTGGATGTCGATCGTGCGGCCATTGAGCTGGAACACCAGCTCCGGTTTCGTAGTGTCAGCCGTGGTGTCGGCCGGGCCGCCGTTCCGCGCCGCCGCCGCCGCCGGTGCCGCGGCGGGCGCCGACGAGCCGAGATCCACCAGCCAGGTATAGGCCGGCAGCGCTTTGGTCACCTCGTCCAGCAGGTGAGCCCACACGTACCGGTCGCCATCCACGTTGCGGATGACGGTGATCTGAGCCAGCAGGGAGTCCCGGATTTTCTCCTGGCGGCGCTTGTCGGCGATGAACGCCTTGAAGCGCTTATGCTCGCTGCGGGCCTGTTCCAGCCGGGGCTCCAGGGAATAGAGCTGACGGACGTTGTTCAGGTACACGAACCCGAGGAACCCGAGCACGCAGACCCAACCGGCCACCGCTCCGAGCAGAAGCGGGTCCTTAACCTTGGTGCTCAGGCCGCGGAAGCTGTCCAGCACCCCCTTGAAGTTGAAAGGAGAACCGGAGCTCTTGCGCCGCTTACCGGGGCGGAGATTGACGGTGATCATGAGATGACGGATCCCTGGTCGGGGTCAGGCTGCGGTGCGTAGGGCAAGACCGATCGGCAGCATCAGCAGGGGGGCGACTTCATCCACCTGCATGTTGTCGAACACCCCATCTGCCACCTGCAGCTTCTCGATCGGATTGGCGAGCTGAACCGGAATCTGGAGCCGGTCTCCCAGGGCGCGGCTGAGCCGCGGAATGCGCGCGCCGCCGCCGGTGAGAAAGATCCGGGAGATGCCGCCGGCCGAGCGACTGGCCGTCTGGAGAAAAGCTCCGGCACGCTCGATGCCCACCGCCAGCTCTTCCGTGCGAGTCTGCAGGAAGGCATCGGGGATCTCCCCGCTGGCGCCGCCCTGCAGCATCCGCTCTGCTTCGTCCGCTGACTGTCCCCGCTCCCGCTGCAGGTCCTCGCGGAACCGGCGGGTGCCCACTGGAATGTCCCGAGTGAGAACGGGAGTCCCATCGTCCAGTATGTAGATGTTGGTGACCTCGTGACCGATGTTCACCAGGCCCACCACCCCGGACATCGCTTCGGGGTAATTGATCTCGAATGCATTGTGCAGGGCGAAGGCATCCACGTCGATGATGCTCGACTGCAACCCTACGTCGGCCAGCAAGGCGACCTTGTGATCCACCAGCTCACGCTTGGCGGCAACGAGGAGCACCGTCATCTGGAGCCCCTCGCCCTCCGGGTCCAGGATCTGGAAATCGAGCTCGACGTTGTCCATGTCGAACGGGACGTGTTGTTCGGCTTCCCAGCGGATGACCTCGCGGGCTTCCGACTCCCCCATGCGGTCCATGCTGATCTTCTTGACGATCACGTCGCGGCCGCCCACGGCAGTCACCACCGACTTGCTCTTGATGCCGGCCGAAGCCATGAGGCTCTTGATGGCCTCGGCTACGATCCCGGGATCCATGATCTCTCCCTCGACGATGGCGTCGTGCCCGATCGAGGTGAACGCCACTTTGGTCAGCACGGGACCACCGGATGCGTGCGAGATCGCGACGAGCTTGATCAGGCCGCTTCCGATGTCCAGCCCGACAGTCGTCGACGAACGCCCGAAGAGTCCCATAGTGCCCGCTGGTTGAGGAGGCGGTCAGATATCTCGAAGTTCAGTGGGCAACCGATGTGCCACACAAATTGCACGTTGGCAATCCTTTGCAGGGAAGCAGCTTAACGCGGCTTGTCACATCGGCCCTCCAGCAATTCGGCCGCCCGCTTCTTCTCTTTCGCAAGCGGTCTCTCGGGATGCAGCAGTGGGCAGGTGACACCGATATGCAGCTTCTGGCAGTGGGCTCAGATGGGTTTCTCGCGACCCGGTGCTCAGTAAAGCTGGACCCAACCACGATTGCCCAACCGCACTACCGTCCCGGATTCGGCACTGTCCGCGGCAGGACCGAGCCGCACCAGCAAACCGAGCAACCGCACGGCAACCGCGGTGCCGGCCGCGTCGTGCCTGACTCCGCGCGCACGGATCAGGAACAGGCTGTCGGTGAGTCTGACAACCTGGCGCTCTGCGCTGACCCCGGAACTGAGCGTCAGAGTGCCGAGGTCGAGCGGTGGGGCTCCCACCGCGAGCCCCTCGAGCGTCGCGACCGCAACCGTGGCGAAGGCATCGGTCAGACCTGCCTCGGCTACCTCGGCCGCCTGGGTGGCGAAGAGGACGTTCTGGCCACTTTGCTGCTCCAGCCGCCCCACGAAGTAGGTGCTGCCCACCAGCGCTCCGATGACAGCGAGGGCGAACAGGGCAAGGGCCAGCGCAATCCCGCGCTCATCGCTCGAGCTCCCACCTGCACCGGTCCTGCCCCGAAACGACCCACTCACGGCCGGACGGCGTTCCGTAACGCCACCTGCGCAATCAGCTCCTCTTCCGCCGGTGGACTACTTCCCCCACCGCCTTCGGTGGTCCCTCGCAGTGCTACCCGGATGCTGCTGATGTTGGTACGATCTGCGGTGGGCGTTCCGGTGGCGTCCAGGTATTCGAGACGGAAGCCACTACCGTTGGTGAGAGGACCCACCATCGGCTGGATGGCTTCGCCGGTGCTCACCGAGCGCGCTCCCAGCCACGACTTGCCTTCGGATGCATACAGCCGGAGCTCCATTACCTCCGCGATGCGGACCGGAGTACCCGGCTCCAGGCCCACCAGCGAGGTACCGGCCGACAGGGTCAAGGTGATTCCCGGACCCACGGTACCAGGGCAAGGGGCGCCGGTTGCCACCGTCACGATCGGCGTGCTCACCCAGGAGTCCTGAGCCCCCGCCGCTGCACTGTCCTCGATGAGGATCAGGGCCTCGTCTCTTCCCGCCTGCGGGTCACGGTGACCGGTGAACGTGCTTCGAGCTATTCGAATGGCCGTGGAGCTCGGAACCCCGCAGATGAACCCGATGCCTCGCATGCCGCGATAGACCAACGAGCTCGAGCCGGCGGCCAGGATGTCGTTCTGAACTCCGGTTCCCCCGGTAACGGCGCTCAACTCACGAAGCTCGCTGAGAACGACGAGGGACCCCGCCCGGACGTTGGACTGCAGATCCACTCGCTGAGCCTGATCCCGTGTGACCCGCTGGGTGGTGAGGAGCAGGCTGAAGAGAGCGCCGGCTACGACCGACGTGAGAGCCAGCGAGATCAGGACCTCGGCCAGAGTGAATCCATGGCGCGACCGGGTCAGCATGTCAGCGCCGTCTCGAGCATTGCCTCCCGGCTTCCTCGGGCCGTGAGGTAGGTGACGGTAACCCGGACCTGGCGAACCCTGCCGGTGGGCGGAACGAGCCACGATTCGGTCATGCCACCAGAGAGCAGCGGGCCGCCGGAGGCGAAGCCAGGATCGATACACCGGGGCGAGGTACCGTAAGCGGCGACACGCAGGGTCTCCATCCGACGGGAGGCCGCCTGCGCCGCCCGGGTTTCGATCTTGCCGCGCCCGATCATGCGCGTAACCGTTCCGGAGGTGCCCACCAGCGCGAGGACTCCCACACCCAACACCACGATGGCAACCAGGACCTCGGTAAGCGTCAGGCCCAGTCGGGATTCTTTCATGGTCGACTCCTCCCCTGGAACTCAGAAGGTGGCGTCGTTGACCGGGGAACCAAGTACCCGTTCCGCGCGCTGCAAACCAAATGGAGTCGGTGATCCGTGCTATCGAAGGGCGTGCTGGTGACTTCTGCGTGGCCTGCGGGGGGGTCCCGGCCGGATCAGTGAGCCGGGAGCCGCCGTAGCTTGTAAAAGAGGGTACGCAGGCTGATGCCGAGGAGGCTGGCAGCCTGCCTCCGGTTGCCGTTCGAGGTCTTCAGGGCGCGCTGGATGACTTCCCGTTCCACCGCTTCCACCTGAGCCTTGAGATCGAGCGAGCCGTTAGGAGTCCCGTTGGGCCCGGATCCGTTTCCGTTCGAGAGCGCGAAGTCCTTGGAGTCGAGGGGTCCGCCAACTCCGAGGACGGCGGCCCGCTCCAGCGTGTTCCGCAGCTCGCGCACGTTGCCGGGCCAGCTGTGGTGGGTCAGAGCCGAGAGGGCAGCGGGCGTAATGCTCACCGGATGGCCCAGCCGCTGGGCCATTTGCCTGGCGAAGTGGGTGAGCAGCTCGGGGATGTCCTCGGGGCGCTCCCGCAGCGGCGGAATGTGTAGCCGAACCACGTTCAGCCGGTAATAGAGGTCCGAGCGGAATTCGCCTCGTTCCACCGCCTCCTCCACCGGACGGCCGGTGGCGGCGAGTACCCGGACATCGATCTTGCGGGAGTCGCGTCCGCCCAGACGGCGAACCTGACCTTCCTCCAGCACTCGCAGGATCTTGGCCTGAAGTCCAGGCGACACATCTGCGATTTCATCGAGGAACAGGGTGCCGCCGTCGGCCAGGTCGAAGAGACCGGCGTGATCGGTCGTAGCCCCGGGGAACGCACCCTTCATGTGACCGAAGAGCTCGGATTCGAGCAGCTGTTCTGGAATGGCGCCGCAGTTGACCGCCGTAAAACTGCGCTCGCTCCGGGGACTCATCCGGTGAATGGCGCGGGCAATGACCTCTTTGCCGGTGCCGCTTTCACCCGTGATCAGGACCGGTGTGTTGTGACGGGCCACACGCGATGCGAGCTCCAGGACCTCCCGCATGGCCGGGCTCTGGGAGACGACCAGTTCCTTGACCGCGCCGATTCCCACGTTCGAGCGCAGGGCCTCGACTTCACGGCGGAGACGCTCCCGCTCCTCGGCCTTCCGCACCGTCATGACCACGTCGTCGGGGTTGAACGGCTGGTGGATATAGTCGTACGCGCCCTCTCGGACGGCTGCGAGCGCGGCATCCTCGGTTCCCTGCCGGCTCAGCATGATCATAACGGAATTTCCGCCCTCGGCGCGCAGCCGTCGGAGGAAGCTCAGTCCGTCCGTGCCGGTCAGCTTGACCCCACAGAGAATCAGCTCGAAATCCTCGGCCGTAGCCCGGACTAGCGCACGCGCCGGGTCGGCCTCGGTCTCGACTACGTAGCCGGACTCTCCGAGCAGCAGCGCGAGCGATTGCCTGACATCGGCGTCGTCCTCAACGATAAGCAGCCGCATCAGTTCACCCGAGATTGGTAGAGAGCGCCTGAAACACGACACCACCTCTTCTTACAGGCCATCCAGCTGTGCCACATATGGCAGAGCGCTGCGACCGGTGAGCCCTGATGGGAACCGCGCGGCCGGCAGCGGGCTATTTGGTGCACCGGCCAATCGGGCCGGGCAGAATCCACGAGCTTTCGCACGATCCGCCGGGGTGCTCACGGCGGTGGGTCTTCATCCCGAATCCGGCTGCGCTGCCGGGCGGCGAGGCGTAAGTGCCGAGTTTCCCGAGTGGATGCGGACCTCATCGGGTCGGTCGACAGCGGATCCATCGATGCTCTGGAGCGCCTCCGCTGCACTGCCTTGCACTAGAGCCAAGCAAGTTCTTCGCCACCCGCAATCGTGCCCGTTTACGAGGCTCGATCAGGCCGGCGAAGACTGCTCGCAATTAGCTGCAGGCTACTGCACCGTCAGTAGTCGCCGGAGGAATCGGAGGTGCGCTGCCGTAATAGATCACACAGGTCTGTGGCGAACCCGGCGAGGTCGCCGAGGCGGACCAGCCGGCATCGGTGGCGCTCACCATTACCACGGTGTTTCCCTGGGTCGGACGGAAGGTGAACGTGGGATTGGGAATGGCTCCACCGTAGTAGGTCTTCATCTCCACCCAGTAGCCCTCCTGGGCCGAGGCCAGATTGCGCAGGTCCGACTTGAGAGCGGCCGAAACGGCCTTCCCCTTGGTGTTGGCAAACTTGGGGATCGCGATCGCGGCCAGGATGCCGATGATGACGACCACGATCAGCAGCTCGATTAGAGTGAAGCCCTTTTGACCCGCCCTCATAGGTCCCCCAAGTCGGTTCATACGGTGACTGCCCGTCCCACTTACCGCCCATTGGTGTGTAAGAAGAATGGGCGGCGGTAAGACACCGCCGCCCATTCTCTTATACACTTCCTCTTCTCAGAGGATTAGTAGCACTTCGGTGCACCCTCGACGTCGGTCAAAGCCAGACCGGCGGCCGTCGCATGGGCCGCAAGCGCGCCCACGTACACACCGCACACGTCGTTCGAAGTGGCGGTAACGGCGGGGTTGGTGATGGTGGCGCCCCAACCGGCGGCGTCAACATAGGTGATGACCAACACGTTGCCCTGGCTACCACGGAAAGCCACGTTACCTGCACCACCAGTACCATTGGCCTGCGTGGCGGCGAAGCCACCAGCATAGTCCTGGTTGTCAGAGAAGAAGCCTTCCTGGGCAGTGACCAGGTTACGCAGGTCGGACTTCATCGAAGCCACGACCGCCTTTTCCTTCGTGTTCGCGAACTTCGGAATCGCGATCGCGGCCAGAATGCCGATGATCACGACCACGATCAACAGCTCGATCAGGGTAAAGCCCTTACGGTTGCTCATACTTCCTCCAGTTGAGTGGCGCGGCCATCGGAACATGTCTGTGCTGCGAGACGCGGTGTTACTGCCAGCCGGTAGGGCAACACATATGCCACCCCCTGATGCGTATCTCCAACCCCCACCACCCCAGCCACTTAGCAATACTTTGCATGCTGTTGTGCAGCCTCTTTCCGACGCCGCTCAGGCGGATTTTGCAATAGCACCCCCAGCCAGCCGACTTGGGGTGCAACCTGTGGTGATACGGATTGGGGTGCACAATCCTTCTGCCGCGTACAGGCGCCTTCTGGCAGAGAAGCCGCCGAGTGCGAGGTGCAGGTGGGTACGATGTGCCGGTGAGTAGTCCTGCTTGCAGAGCCGGGACTGGTTGTCGGAAGGAGAAACCCTGAGGGGCGAGCCTAGACCTTGACCTCCACCTGCTCCTCGTACCGGCTGAGCTTTCGGTACAGGGTAGACGGATCGATGCCCAGCACCTCGGCTGCCCGGGTCTTGTTGCCGCCTTCGGCCTGCAGGACCCACATGATGTAGGCTCGCTCGATGACTTCGAGCGTCGGATTGAGGTAGGAACGCTCGGCCACGAGGGGCTCCTTCCGGCGCTTGGTGATCCGCTCCGGAAGTGAGGAGGCCTCGATGAGATTGCCCCGATTCAGGACCACCGCGTGCTCCAGCGCGTTGTCCAGCTCCCGGACGTTGCCCGGCCACTCGTAAACCATGACGGCGTCGAGGGCTTCGGCCGCAAGCGCCTTTGGCTCGGTTCCGGTCTCGGAGGCCAGATTCTGCAGCAGCGCCTCGATCAGCAGCAGGAGATCGTCCCGCCGTTCCCTGAGCGGCGGCAGGTTGATGGCGATGACGTTGAGCCGGTAGAACAGGTCGGAGCGGAAGTTGCCGCGGCGGATCTCCTCCTCCAGCTCCCGGTTGGTCGCCGCGATGATCCGTACGTCCACGGGAATGGCCTCGGTGGCACCGACGGGGATGGCCTCCCGCTCCTGGAGTACTCGCAAGAGCTTGACCTGAAGGGACGGCGGCATCTCACCAACCTCGTCCAGAAAAAAGCTCCCGCCGCGGGCCGCCGCGAAGAGTCCCTGCTTGTCCCTGACCGCTCCGGTGAACGAGCCCTTCACGTGACCGAACAGCTCGCTCTCCAGCAGGTTCTCCGGCAGGGCGCCGCAATTGATCGACATGAAGGGTCCGTCGTTCCGGCTGGAGAGATTGTGGATATATCGGGCAATGACCTCCTTGCCCGTTCCGCTCTCCCCCTGGATCAGAACCGTGGAATCCGTCGGTGCCACGTGCTCGGCCAGCTTGAGCACCTCCAAAAAGCGTTTCGACTTGCCGATAGGCCGGGCGATGGAGGGTTTGTCCCGCCGGCGTATCTCCTGCTTCAACTGCGTGTTCTCGACTTTTACCGCCCGGTACTCGCACGCCCGGCGGAGGATGGCCACCAGCTCGTCGTTGGAGAACGGTTTCTGGATATAGTAGAAGGCACCGGAGTTGACCGCGCTGATGGCGCTCTGCAGCGAGGCCTGGGCGGTCATCAGGATGACCGGGGTCATCGGGTCCTGCTCCCTGGCGGCGTTCAGGATATCGAGACCCGATACCTGGGGCATCCGCACGTCGGAGAGAATGATGTCATGGGTCCCCGAGCGGATCTGTTCCAGTCCCGCCTTTCCACCCTGCGCGGTGGTGACCTCGTACCCCTCGTTGCGGAGCAGGATCCGCAGGGTATCCAGGATACCCGACTCGTCGTCCACGATCAGCAGCGACGGCTTTTGACTCATGCTGCATCCTCCGCAACCATCTTGGCGGGCAAGAAAATAGTGAATGTCGTCCCCGAACCCGGCCCCGAATCCACCAACACCAGGCCCCGGTGCGCCTCGACGGCGCGCTGTACAATGGCAAGTCCGAGCCCGCTGCCGCCGGACCGGCCGGACACGAACGGTTGAAACAGCCGCTCACGAACCTCTTCCGGAATGCCGGGCCCGTTGTCCTTGACTTGAAGCCGCACGGCATGCTCCAGGTTGGTCCCGTGTGGAATATCGGCAGCCTGAACCGCCGTCACCCCTACCGTGATCTTGATGGGACCCCGGGCAGCCTGCACCGCGTTCAGGACCAGATTCGCAATTACGCGATGAAGGAGGTCTTCATCGCCCTCGAGGACCGTGTGCCCGCCCTCGACTGTGATGGCCGCATCCGGCCGGCAATCGGGATGCGCGCGGATGAGCCGCACGACAGCCACGATCACGGCGTGGAGGTCCAAGGGGGCGAACTGGGTTGCCCGCACCCGGGCGAAGTCGAGGAACTCGCTCAGGAGCCGGCTCAATCGGTCGCTTTCCCGAACGATCAGGCCGGCGAGGAACCGCTCGTCCTCGTCGGCGTGCTTGGATCGCGCTAGCTGCTCCACCGAGCTCCGGATCGAAGCGAGCGGGTTCCGAATCTCATGAGCCAACGAGGCGCTCAGCTCAGCCACCGCCTCCAGCCGCTCCGCCCGCATGTGTAGCTCCTGCACCTCCTTGAGATCGGAGATGTCGGTGAAAATGGCGGTCACCGATGGCGCTTCCTGCGCCTCCTGGCGAAATGTGGTAGTGCTCAGTCCGATGGGGAACATGCGTCCACCGCCCTGCATCACAATTCCCTCCCCCCGGCTGATCTTGCGCCCATTCCGGATTCCCGCCACCGCGGCGGCCCACAGCTCGGACGACCGGCTCTTGAGGTGGTCGAGCACGGGAAACCCGATCAGGGATTCACCGTCGAGGTCGAGGAGACGTTCCGCGGTCGGATTGATGAAGGCCAACCTCCCGACTCCGTCGACGGTGAGCACGCCCGATCGGATATTGCGAAGAATGTCATCCGCCTCCAGCCGGACCCGCTGCAGCTCGGTGGCGAGCGTGGCCTGCTCCATCCCGGCCTCGCGGAGCCGATGACCCAGCACCGCGACGATCGCAAACAGCAGGTTGTAGACCGCCATCTGCGCCCAGGATGCGGTATCCAGCGCGAGGCCGTGGGTCCAGATGGTGTCGCCAAGATACAGGAGCGACGCCAGCACCGCCGTCGCCGCCACCCATGCCGGCGGCATGAGCATGGCATACGCCACCACCACCAGCACATACAACGCCGGAAACGCCGATTGCGGCTGCCCGGCGAAATGAACCACCGTAGTGACCAGGCCCAAGTCCACCAGCGCCTGGATCAGGAAAAATGGATTTCCGGGCTTCCGATTCAGTAAGAATACCGTGCCCGCCCCATACCCGGTGAACACCAGGGCGAACACCACCGCCACACTGACGATGAAGGATTCCTGGGGGCGCTCGGTCCAGACCAGTCCGGCCCCGAGCAGAACGCCCGTGGCCAGCACCAGCCGGCCAACAAAGAGCCAGGTGAGCAGCGTTCGCTGGTCGGGAAGGGTGTTCTTTCCCGGCCTCCGCCGGTTGGGCACCGTCGGGACCGAAATCCGGCCCGACGGAGCGTTGGATTCCATCGTACCTCGAGTCGCGGTGTAAAGTGGGGGCCAGCCGAAGATAGGGAGGGCGACCGCGGCTGCGGTAGTGGCATATTCTTAGAGCATGATCTGGAACGTTTACCTGGCCCGCTGCCGCGACGGCAGCTTATACACCGGCGTCACCACCGACCCCGACCGCCGTCTGGCTCAACACAACGCCGGATGCGGCGGCGCCTATACCCGTTCGAGGGTCCCGGTAACACTGGTGTATTGTGAGAGAGGACTCGACCATTCGGGGGCGCTCCGGCGGGAGCGCGCCATCAAACAGCTCACTCGGGCTCAGAAGGAGAAGCTGGTCGCCGGCAGGTCCCGAGCTTAGCCAGGCAGTGTTCGAGCTCGCCGGTCTACACCGGCGTAGGCCCGCGCCGGGGAGGCACGACGCTCCACCCCCGTGTAACCGGTCGGCCTTTCGCTACGGTGAAAGGTGCTCAGGTTGGCACCCGCTGGCAGACCCGACAGGGAGCTCGGCGCGTCCAGGTGAGCCCCACCGTCCACGCCGACACCGAGCCGGAACACCATCTCGCCCCCCAGCCACGCGGCCACGACCGCAAACACCATCGCCGAAAGGCCGGCCATGATGGCTCCCGTCGGCGGCAATGCGGGGTTATCGCGCCTGAGCACCCAGCTCAGGGCGAACAACAACAGGACGGCCACGTTCCCCAACCCGTGCCAGAGGCCGATGCGCCTGGCCCGGGTCCCGCGTGGAATTCCCGCCCAGTCGAGCCAGCCGAAGAGGGCCGCCCCGAAGCCGCCGATCAGGCCAGCACCGATCATGTAGTAGGCTGCTACCGCCCAGCGAGCGTTGTCGGAAATCAGATAGATAATGTCGAAAATCACCGCCGTGCCCAGTAGGCCGAGCGGAAATACGACCAGCATGGGATGGATCGGATGCCCGGCAAACTTTACTCTGCTCTGCATAGACTCCTCGAGCGATGGGTGCCGGCCAGCATGCCCCGAGTCTGGAGTTGGAGCGCCAGTAGTAAGATGAGCGCGGGGAAAGGTTGCAGGTTGTGACGCATGACCGGCTAGGAGCGGCTGATCCCCGCGTCCAGAACATCGCGTACCATGAGCACGAGGCTATCGGCTGAAAATGGCTTTTGGAGCAGGGAGGTCTTGGGATCCTCCATTCCGTGGCGCCCTTTATCCCCCTCGGCGTATCCCGACATGTACAGGGCCCTGATGCCCGGCCACCTCTGGAGCAATCGGGCCACCAGCTCCGGGCCCGCCAGATCGGGCATCACGATGTCGGTCAGGACGAGGTCGATGGCGCCGCCCACCTTCTCGGCCAGAGCCAGCGCCTCCTCACCGTTGGACGCGGCCAGCACAAGATAGCCCTGGTTCATCAGGACCCTGATAGCCACATTGCGCACCGCCGGCTCGTCTTCCACCAGCAGGATCGTCTCCGAGCCCCGTGTCGGGTGCACCGGGCGGATGCTGGGGGGGGAGATCTCCATCTCCGCCTCCACTCGGGGGAGGCAGATCTTGAAGGTTGTTCCCTTCTCGGGCTCACTGTCCACCCAGATGTAGCCCCCGCTCTGCACCACGATGCTGTAGACCGTCGCCAGGCCGAGGCCGGTGTTCTGCGTCGTTGGCTTGGTGGTGAAGAACGGCTCGAACAGGCGTCCCTTTACCTCCGGGGCCATGCCATGGCCGGTATCGCTGACCAGCAGCATGACATACGGCCCAGGGGGCATATCGATCCCGACATGGCTGTAGGCGTACCCTTCCGGCAGATCGACATCCAGAGTCTCGATCGTGAGGCTGCCGCCGCCCTCGCGCATGGCATCCCGGGCGTTGAGGGCCAGATTCATCACTACCTGCTCCAGCTGTCCGTAATCGGCCTCGACGCTGCCGAGGCCCACGGACAGCCGGGTAATCAACCGAATATCCTCGCCGAGCAGCGGCCGCAGCATGCGCTCCATGCCGGACACCACCTCGTTGATGCTGAGCACGTGCCGCGCCACGAGTTGTTGCCGGCCAAAACCCAGAAGCTGCCGGGTCAGATGCATTGCCCGCTCGGCCGCCTTTCGGATTTCGTCCGCATCCGCCCACTTGGGGTCGTCCCGCTCGAGCGTGGTCAGAAGAAAATCGCTGAATCCCATGATGATCATCATCATGTTGTTGAAGTCGTGGGCTACCCCGCCCGCCAACCGACCTACCGCCTCCATCTTCTGGGCCTGCCGAACCTGCTCCTCAACCCGCCGCCGCTCTGTGAGGTCCTGCACGTTTACCGCATAGCAGATCACGCCGCCCTCCGCATCCTTCACCGCCGTGGCGTCGATCAGCGCGGGGAAGGTGACGCCGTTTCGACGCACCCGCTCCGTCTCCCAGATCCGATGACCTCGCTCGCTGAGCGCGGCATCCTTTCGGAGAAACTCGTCCCGATGGCCCGGGGCGGAGAGATCGTCCATCGGTTTGCCGCGGAGCTCTTCTGCCATCCAGCCATGCATCTGCGCGAAGGCAGGGTTTACGCTCTCGATGGTCTCCCCATCGGCACTCACGATCGCCACGCCCCAGCCGGCATGCTCGAAGATCCGCGCCCACCGCTGGAGCTCCCGGCCGGCCTCCACGCGCAGGCTGACATCCCGCCCCACCCCGACGATTCCGGTCACCTCTCCGGTGGAACTGCGCAGCGGAGAGAGGGTCGTTTGCATGTGGTGAAGGCCCCGGCGGGAGCGCAGTACCCAGTCGTAGGTAATGGTTTCCCCAGCCAGCGCTCTACAGTTCGCGTCTTCATGGATCGGAGCGGCTTCCGGGCCGACGATCTCGGCGATGGTCTTGCCGATCAGAGTGGCTGGCTCGAAGCCTTCCCGTTCCAGCCAGCGCCCAAAGGCATCCACGCAGCGCTGCTCCCGATCGAGACGAAAGACGACGTCGTCGATCGATTCGACCAGGCTCCGGAAGCGTTCCTCGCTCGCCTGAAGGGCGCTCTCCACCGCCGGGCCCTTCTCCGAAAGCTCGCGTGCGTAGCAGACCAGTCCGCTGGAGGTCGGCGCGATCCTGATAGCAAAGCTCTGGCCCAGCGGATCGAAGCGCTCCTCCAGCTCGACCTCGGTTCCCTGGGCATGGGCGCGGAATGCTTCGGCCTGAATACGGGTACCTGCCAGGGCGGGGAATGCGTGCCAGACATTCAGTCCGAGCAATTGGGCTCGGCCGAACCCGAGCGGCGAGAGAAGCCGGTCGGCCCGCTCGTTTACGTGGATAATGTGCCACTCATGGTCGCAGCCGAGGAACGCCTCACCCATCCCATCGAGGATTTGCGCCGTGTGTCCCTGAAGCGCACTCTCTCGCAGCAGGACAGTGAGACCATCGTCGGAGGGATACGCGCGAACCTCGACCGGTCCCCTA
Source organism: uncultured Gemmatimonadales bacterium (assembly GCA_963846435.1). Classification (GTDB taxonomy): domain Bacteria; phylum Gemmatimonadota; class Gemmatimonadetes; order Gemmatimonadales; family GWC2-71-9; genus CAVVWJ01. The sequence goes on from CAWJVX010000003.1 coordinate 734,610, forward strand.
TCACCGCTGTCGAGCACTTCGTGCACCACCGGGACGCGCTCGGCGTGGGCCCGGTGTAGCGCACGCCCCAACGACGAGTCGGCCAGGGTGGGATGGTCCCAGATGATGGTGCCTAGGAAATCGGCGGAAGGGACACCGGACAGCCGAGCGAGCACCCGCCCGGCTTGACGGTTGAGGTACGAGAACCGCCACTCGGAATCGAGGCTGAAGATGCCCTCTCCGACGCGGTCCAACAGATCCAGCGGCTGAGTGGCGTTGAGCAACCGGATGAACCTTGGCAGTGAGGAGGCCGTCTCAAACTAAGAGGATATGGCCTCCGCTGCCAGACTCACATCTGTGCTCTGTCGCCGTCTGCAGGGGCTTCGCCGGTGGTGGCGGGCCGCGCGACCTCCGCGCGTGGGGTCATCCCGGCACCGTAGAGCGCGCGATAGATGTCTTCGTTTCGCTGGATTATCCGGACGTAGTCGCGGGTCTCGACGAAGGAGATCCGCTCGGCGAAGACCTCGGGATCCTCGACGCCGATGCGCTTGGACCAGCGCTCCACCCGAGAGGCACCGGCATTGTAGGCCGCGAGAATGTGGGCCCGCTCGTCGTACCGGGTGAACAGCTCGCCCAAATGGACCGCGCCCAGCTGGATGCTGACATCCGGCTGGTAGAGCAGAACGGGATCCCACACCGGATAGGCCAGATCGCGGGCCAGGCGCTCGCCCAGCTCGGGCATCACCTGCGCCAGGCCGCGGGCTCCTGCCGGGGATGTCGCGGCGGGATTGAAGTTCGACTCCTGGCGAATGAGGGCGGCCATCAGGCTCACGTCGAGCCCGTGTTCCGCCGCTTCGGCGAGCAGCGCCTCTTCGTGAACCACGGGGTAGATCAGTCGATAGGTGCGGGCGTCCGCGGGTGCCCCCCGGGCGAGTGCACGCCGGGCGAGCTGGATAGCCTGAGAGGCAAGCCCCTGGCTGCGGAACGCGTTGGCAATGATGAGCAGTCGTTCGGGCGAGGAGTCGGTTGACCGGGTCAAGCGCTCCAGCTCCCAGCGAGCCTCGGTCGCAAGCCCAAGCCGGGCCAGCAGCGCGGCGCGGGAGACCTGGCCGTCGAGGCTCGGATCGGCCAGGAACGAGTCGGCTGCGGCCGGAGGGATCCATGGACCGGTCCCGAGTCGGCGCGCGCTCAGCGCGGCGTAATAGGAGAGGGGATCGCGCGCGGTGATGCTCAGCCAGCGGCCGCGGGCGAACGCGCTGTCGCCTGCATCGGCCCATGCCCTTCCCGCCCAGTACGTGGCGCCGAGCGCCTCGTCACTGCCGGGATACCGCTCGGCCAATGCATCGAACTCCTCGGCCGCGAGCTTGGGCTGCCCGCTCAGCAAGGCGATCATGGCGGCACGGAAGCGCGAGGTGGGTGCGAATCGACTGGTGGGGTAGCGGGTTGCTACGACCCGATGCAGGCGGCGAGCCTCGAGGTCGCCCCGGTCATCCGAAGCGAGGTCGGCGCGCAGGAAGAAGGCCGATGCGGCCGCGGCCGTATCATGAGGATACTTGCGGGCGACCTCGATCAGCGCGACACGCCCCTCTTCTAGCTGCCCATCCCGCACCAGCGACCGAGCCGACTGGTAGGCGGCCAACGCGGCGAGAGGGCCGGGTTTGCGCACCAGCTTGAACTGCACCGCGGCTTCGCCGTTCCGCCCGAGGCGGGTCAGTGCAGTTCCATACGCGAAACGATCTTCACCGGCGCCGAGGCTTGCCGATCCCGCTCGGGCAAAGCCGCTCGCCGCGCGAGACGGGAGTCCTGATTCCGCCGCGGCGCGGCCCACGACCAGCTCCTCGGCGGGAGCGAGCGGGGTGAATAAGCTGTCCAGAAGCGCGATGGCCTCCCGCGCAGCCGCGCTGCCGGAGCGCGCCGCGGCCATGGCGAGAAGCTCACGGCGGAGTGCGCTGCGGGGGGCACTGTCAGGTGTCGAGGCGAGACGCAAGCGGAGTCCCGTCAGACGATCGCCCGCCGCCGCGTAGCGCCGAGCGGCTCCCTCCAGGTCCCCGGTGCGCTCGTGGGCACGGGCATCGGCCCAGGGGATCCGGCCCCGGGCGAGCGGGTTGGTGATCCGGCTGTACAGTCCCACCCGCGTAACGCTGTCGGCGGTCACCGCTGCCGCACGAAGCAGCAGCCAATCGGCTACAACCGGAAGCCTCTCGGCGGCTCGCGCATACACGATCGCGGCGCTGTCGCGGGCACCCAGTCGGTCCAGCGCGGTCGCCAGCAGAAACAAGCGTTCCCCTGAGGGATGTCGCCGAACCGCACGGGCCGCGTGTTCCAGAGCGAGAGAGTCCTGATGCCGCTCCAGCGCCGCACGAGCCAGCAACACCCGGCCACTCCCGCTGTACAGGCTATCGATCCACGGCTCACCCGCCAGCAGCTGCAGCACCTCGCTCCAGCCCTTCCACTCGCTGGCAGCCCGGGCGGCCAGGTAGACGGCCGCCGGTGTCCGGCGAGACGAGTCGCCGAGCCAGGGGGCGAGGATCCGGGTGGCCTGCCACGGCCGGCCGCGAGCCATGGCCTCGTCCGCGCGCGTCAGCGCTGAGTCGAGGGCGTGGGTCGTCTCCCCGGAGTCGGCAGTCACGGCCGCTCGGAGGGCAACTGGTCGCGCGGACAGCGGCGGCAAGACGGCTATGCTGGCGAACCAGAGCCACACATGGACCAGATGGGTCACGGTATTCCGATCGACGAGAGAAGTTATCTGGCACTAGCCATGCAAATGCCGCGCCGTCGCAGACTTAGCCCTGGGAGGGATGGAGCCGGATGGGGGTCTCTGATTCTGCCCCGGACCTCGCAAAAGAGGGGCGGCAGAATCATGCACTCACTAGTTTTGCAGGATGACGGAATCCGACGACGGCAAGATCCGGCTGGACAAGTGGCTCTGGGCTGCCCGGTTCTACAAGACCCGGTCCCTGGCGGCGGAGGCCATCGCGGGCGGGAAAGTCCAGGTCAACGGTGAGCGCGTCAAACGAGCGAGACCGATGCAGGTCGGGGACGAAGTCCGGATTCGGATGGGGCCTTACGAGCACCAGATCGTGGTGCGCGAGCTCTCTGACCGACGCGGCCCCGCCACCGATGCCGCCCGGCTCTACGAGGAGAAGCCGGAGAGTCGGGCGGCCCGAGAGGCGCTCGCCTTACAGCTGAAGAGCCTTCACGCCGCGTTTCTGCCGGAACGTGGGAGACCGACGAAGAAGGACCGGAGGGAGATCAATCGACTGAAGGGCCGTGAGCGGTAAGCTTTTACATGTTCTCCACCATCGCCTGTGCCGAACTCGCTCGTCTTGAGCAGGGTTGCGCCGGTCATCTGCCGCTCGAAGTCGTACGTGACCCGTTTTTGCGCAATGGTCTTCTCCAGCGAGGAGACGATCAGGTCCGCAGCTTCGTCCCAGCCGAGGTAGCGGAACATCATTTCGCCCGAGAGTATGACCGACCCCGGGTTCACCTTGTCCTGCCCGGCGTACTTGGGAGCCGTGCCGTGGGTTGCCTCGAAGATGGCATGGCCGGTGAGATAGTTGATGTTCGCGCCGGGCGCGATGCCGATGCCGCCGACCTGAGCCGCCAGCGCATCGGAGATGTAATCGCCGTTGAGGTTCATCGTGGCGATGACGCCGTATTCCCGGGGCCGCGTCAGGATCTGCTGTAGAAATGCGTCGGCAATCACGTCCTTGATCACCAATCCGCCCGGCAGCTTGCACCAGGGTCCGCCGTCGAGATCCGTCGCGCCGTACTCCTCCCGCGCCAGCGCGTAACCCCAGTCGCGGAAGCCGCCCTCGGTGAACTTCATGATGTTGCCCTTGTGCACCAGCGTGACGCTCTCGTACTTCTGCACCAGGGCATAATCAATGGCCGATCGAATCAACCGCTTCGATCCCTCCTCGGAAATCGGCTTGATGCCGATCGCGCTGGTGTCCGGGAAGCGGATGGTCTGTACTCCCATCTCCCGCTGGAGGAAATCCACCACCCGACGCGCGTCCTTGGTCCCGGCCTTGTACTCGATGCCGGCGTAAATATCCTCGGTGTTCTCCCGAAAGATGACCATATTGACGGCCTCGGGAGCCTTCACCGGCGAGGGTACGCCGGTGAAGTAGCGGACCGGGCGGACGCAGGCATAGAGGTCGAGTTTCTGCCGGAGCGCCACATTGAGCGAGCGGAAGCCCCCGCCCACCGGGGTGGTCAGGGGGCCCTTGATCGCAACCAGGAATCGATCGATCGTCGCCAGGGTCTCCTCGGGGAGCCAGCTGTTCATCCGATCCTTGGCCTTCTCACCCGCCAGGACCTCCAGCCAGGCCACCCGGCGCTGGCCGCCGTACGCCCGCTGGACGGCGCTGTCGAAGACGTACCGCGATGCGCGCCAGATGTCGGGTCCGGTTCCGTCTCCCTCGATGAAGGGGATGACTGGCGTTGAGGGCACTTCGATCCGGCCCTGGCGCAGCGTGATGGGCTCGCCACCGGGTGGGGCGGGTGCCGGCTGGTGGGTGGGCGTGGTAGCTGTCATGACGTGTGTCTCTTGCTAGGGCTCAAGGTGGCGAAGATGTTTCGCCGCTCAATCTGATCGGGTGACGAATGAACAGCAATACAACCCTTCGCCCCATCGGCGCCGCCGTTGCCTCCATTCACGCGGCGTACGAGAAATACGAGCGCGGGTTCGAGGAGATCACCCGCCGGGCCCAGGGCCGCTTCGAGCGCCGCGACTGGTCCGGGGCCCAAGCCGATGCGACGGAGCGGTTGACGCTCTATAAGGCCCACGTCGACGCCGCTGTGGCGGATGTCCACGACATCCTGGCGGACGGGGTGATGGAGCGGACGGTCTGGGCCGCCATGAAGTCCGACCATGCCCTCCGCACGGACGGCCGGCCGGATGCCGAGCTGGCGGAAACCTTTTTCAACTCAGTGACGCGCCGGGTGTTCAGCACGGTCGGCGTCGACCCGGCGATCGAGTATCTCCATCTCTCTCCATCCCCACCCGCCGCTGACGACCCCACGATCCTGGACACCTATCGTGCTCCGGCCATCGATGCCCAGCTGGTCCGCAAGGTCCTGGCGCGGATTCCATGGTCGGTACCCTACGCGCAGCTGGATCGGGACACGGTGCTGGTTGCTCAGCTCATGGACGCCAGAGTTCGATCGGTCCTGAACGCGCCAGGTCCGATCGAGCTCGACATCGTGCGCTCGGTGTTCTATCGCAACAAGGGCGCCTATCTGGTGGGCCGCATCCGGGCCGGCGCCGAGATCATCCCGCTGGTGCTGCCGCTGCTGCACGCCGAACGCGGGATCGTGGTGGACGCAGTGTTGATGACCTCGGACGAGGCCAGCGTGGTCTTCGGGTTCAGCTGGACCTACTTTCGGGTAGACGCGCCCCGACCGCGCGCACTGGTGGACTTCCTGGGTAGCATCATGCCGCTCAAGCTGGTGCATGAGCTTTACACCTCCATCGGCTACAACAAGCACGGAAAGACCGAGCTCTACCGCGGCCTGATGCGCCACCTGGAAGAGCCGGACGCCAGGTTTGCCTTTGCGGAGGGCGAAGAGGGAATGGTGATGGCGGTGTTCACCCTACCCTCGTTGAACGTGGTGTTCAAGGCCATCAAGGACAACTTCGGCGCCCCCAAGAACACCACCCGCCGTGCGGTCATGGACAAATATCACTTCGTCTTCGTGCGCGACCGGGTCGGCCGGCTGGCGGATGCCCAGGAGTTCGAGCACCTCGAGTTCCCCCGGCGCTGTTTTCCGGCTGAGCTGCTCGATTATCTCGTGCGGGAGGCGGGCGCGACCATGCGGGTGGAGGGGGATCGGGTGATCGTGCGCCATCTCTATACCGAGCGCCGGGTGACACCGCTCAATCTCTTCCTCCAGCACGCCGACGAGAGCGCCGGGCGGGAGGTAGCGATCGATTTCGGCAACGCGATCAAGGATCTGGCGGCGGCCGACATCTTCACGGGGGACATGCTGCTGAAGAATTTCGGCGTGACCCGGAACGGGCGGGTAATCTGCTACGATTACGATGAGCTTTGCCTGCTCTCGGAATGTCGCTTTCGGCGCATTCCCCAGGCCACCTCCCTGGAGGACGAGTTCTCCGCCGAGCCCTGGTTCTACGTCGGGGAACAGGATGTGTTCCCGGAAGAGTTCCGGGTTTTCCTGGTGCCGTCCGGCAGGCTGCGTGAGGCCTTCCTCGAGGCCCATGGCAATCTGCTTGACACCGCGTTCTGGCAGGGCGTACAGCGACGGCTGGCCGCGGGAGAGGTAGTGGACGTGTTTCCGTACCGAAGAGAAGCCCGGCTCCAGCGGAACGAGGGCGCGGGGAACAGCTAGAACGAGGGCGCGGCCCTCGTCGGTCAGCGCTCGAAGTTGGTCAGCTCGCCGGCGGCTTCGAGAATTCGACGGGTATAGTCCCCGGCCGATTCGCGCGCGCGCCGTTCGGGCAAAACGAAGCCGGGGTTGTCCGGCTCGCGCGAATCCGGTGCGTTCGTCATCGTGTCGCCACCCCTGGCCTCGACGATCGACTCGAACTGATCCACGGCCGACCACAAATCGGCCAACTCCATCCCCGTCTCATCCCCGGCCAGGAGCACCCCTCGGCGGGCCAGCAGCTCGGCGACGTGCTGCTGCGCGCGGAGCTGCTCCTCGGAGCGGTGCGGATTGAGGGTGTCGTCGAGATCGACGGATGGCGTGTTCGTGCCGGGGGTCCTGTTGCTCACCTTCGCGAGGTCCGTTCTACCCCTACGGCGCGGCTCATCAGGAACGCTGTCATTCGCCATGTGGATCGGTCCTTTTCCTAAACGGTTCGGGGCCGCCCGGTTTCCCCGACGGCCCCGCCTTTTTTCAACCAGCTAGGCTCGAATCAGTCACGGATCTTGGTGACGTTCTCTGCCGCCGGCCCCTTCTGACCCTGCACGATATCGAACTCCACCTTCTCGCCCTCGGCCAGCGACTTGAAGCCGCTGCCCTGGATGGCGGAGTGGTGCACGAAGCAGTCTTTCTGGCCGTTGGACGGAGTGATAAACCCAAAACCCTTCGCATCGTTGAACCATTTCACGGTTCCGGTGGTACGTGCCATTTCGGTACTCCTGTAATTGGTTTGTCGTCGGAGTCCGGTGATGCCGTACCTGCCGACAGTGAATGTTCGCGGACTTTGCCCCCGCGCCGGGCTCAACGTAAAAGGACCCAGCTGTGAGCCAGGTCCCTGAGGATATTCACTGGTCCCGCGAAGCATTCCATTCCTGCACTTTTGCTGGCGCAGAATCTAGGGCTCGGTCGCCGCGCTGTCAATCAGAGCGCGGGGTGGCGCGGCTCCGTACGCGGAGGAAGCGCTCAGCCAGCTGCTCCAGTCGCTCATTCCCGTCCTCACGCGCCTCTGCCAGTATCCGCTCCACCACGGGGCGGAGCCGGGGCTCCCCCCAGTAGTACCCGGTTGCCGACTCCGCGCTGGCGGTGTCACCCAGATCGGCACCCTGAAGCAGGGCGCGTGCAGCGGCGGCATCGAACCCCGGATCGCTGCGGTCCGGGAGCGGAAATCGTGGCGCTGCGTCCCCGGCCCCCGCGTCCTCGTTTACAAACGCTCTCGACATTCCTCAGTATATAGCGTCCCGGCTGGGGGAGGCCAGATACGAAACCACCCCGCCCGCACCAGGCGGGCGAGGAGGCTTCTTCAGGTCAGGCCTTCCTTAGATAGAGCGCCGGAAAGGAGCCGCCAAGGTGACCTTGAGGCGGGAGCCAACCGGTACAACCACGTCCCGGTCCTGGGTCTCGATGGCGCGCTGAGTGCCCACCGCGCCGCCGGCGATCCCACCGATTACCGCCCCCTTGGTGCTGCCACCGCTCACCGCGGTACCCAACAGGGCACCGGCGCCGACACCGACGCCAACCTTGGCGATATCGCCAGCGTTGGTCTTCCGATCCTTCAGGGTGCGGTCGAGGGCGCTGGCAGACCCGCTCAGCGGGTAGCTGCGACCACCGATTACAACCTTGGTCGGCGTGAGCACCAGCTTGCCGGTCTTGTCGCTCTTTCTCTCCGACTCGTGGATAGCGGCGATGGTGACATGCACCCTGGAACCCGCCGGAATCACCACGCGGCCGCTCTTGTCCTTGACGTCAGACGAGACGGTGCCGGTAATCATCTGGCCAGCCTTGTGGGTGCGGGAATTGATGCCGGCATCGAACTTTGCCGAGATCGCGGTGCCGGTGGCGAGCATCCGGGCCGCGGGCTTGGCTGCCGGCTTGGGAGCCGGCTTGGCCGCGGCTTTGGAGGCTGGCTGCGTGGCCGCCCGGTCGTTCATAGGGGCGCTGGCGTCGACTGCTGGACGTTGCAGATCGCGGGTCGAGCCGTCGCCTGCGGCATTGCCGTCACGTTCGCGGCCGCAGCCCACCAGAAGGGCCATCGCGAGAAGTACCAATCGGTTACCTACCATGGAATCCTCCGGAACAATTGGGCCTGGAATGTCAATCGGGGTGCAGCCTGCCACGGGAAGGGCAATTCCAGGGCCAATCTGGCGCGCGGAGGAGGGACCAGGCGGGCGCGCCGGCCCTTATGCTCATGACGTATCAAAAGCCGCCAATTAAACTTCGCGCCATGCCAGAGACCAACCTCAGCCCCATCAACAGTCCCCCCAACGAAGCTCGCGACGCCGGCTTCCTCGACCGGGTCCGTGCCGCGACTGAGTTGCTGGAAGCGATCGTCTCGGACCGCGGAGCCCTCGCGCACATACCGGCCGACGACCAACGCCGGTTGGTACAGGCTGCGGGGCATGTGTACGCCCCCGATGCCGTCGCCCGCCGCCAGCTGGTGCGGGCCAGCAGCCGGCGGCGGAAGGCGGAGAAGGTCGAGCAGGAGGATCGCGTGCTGAACCGGACCGGCATCCGGACCCTGCGCCGGCAGCCGGTGTACACCAGCCCGAACGTCTTCCCTCCTGCCCCGTTCGAGCAGCGGGAGGTCGACGATCCAGAGTTCCGGGAGGCGGTCGAGCCGCAACACTGCTACGTCTGCAAGCAGAAATACACCGTCGTCCATCACTTCTACGATCAGATGTGCCCCGCCTGCGCGGAGTTCAACTTTGCCAAGCGAACCGAGCTGGCCGACCTCCGGGGACGGGTGGCGCTGCTGACGGGAGGCCGGGTCAAGATCGGCTACCAGGCGGGCCTCAAGCTGCTGCGGGCCGGCGCACACCTCATCGTTACCACCCGCTTCCCCCGAGACTCCGCGGTTCGGTATGCCGGAGAAGAGGACTTTTCCGAGTGGGGGCATCGGCTGGAGATCTTCGGGCTCGACCTCCGCCATACCCCGAGCGTCGAGGCATTCTGCCGGGAGCTGCTGGCCACCCGAGACCGGCTGGACTACATCGTCAACAATGCCTGCCAGACGGTGCGGCGGCCGCCCGAGTTCTACGAGCACATGATGGCGAGTGAGACGGCCGCACTCCACTCAATGCCGGAGCCTACGCACCGGCTGCTGGGCACGTATGAGGGCTGGCGTGGCGCCCACCTGCATTTCGATACACCGACCGCCACACCGGCGGCGTTCGAGCGCCGGCTGCCCAGCATTGCAGGGCTGGCCAATTCGGCCGAGCTGTCCCAGGTGCCGCTGTTAGCCGGGGAGGAAGAGACGGAGACGCATCATTTCCCCAAGGGCAAGCTGGACCAGGATCTGCAGCAGCTGGATTTGCGGGAGCGAAACTCGTGGCGGATGCTGATGGCCGACGTGCCGTCGGTGGAGCTGCTCGAGGTGCAGCTGGTCAATGCCATCGCGCCGTTTCTCCTGAACGCGCGGCTCAAGCCCCTGCTGCTGCGCACCCCGGAGCGCGACAAGCACATCGTCAACGTCTCCGCCGTGGAAGGCCAGTTTTACCGCAACTTCAAGACAACCCGCCATCCGCACACCAACATGGCCAAGGCGGCGCTCAACATGATGACCCGGACCGCCGCGGCCGATTACTACGGCGACGGCATCCACATGAACGCGGTGGACACCGGCTGGGTAACGGACGAGGATCCGGCCGAGCTGGCGGCACGAAAGATCGCCGAGCACCGCTTCCATCCGCCGTTGGACATCGTGGACGGCGCCGCGCGCATCGTGGACCCGATCATTGCGGGCACCAACTCCGGCGAGCATGTGTGGGGCAAGTTCCTCAAGGACTACCAGCCTACGGATTGGTGACACCGAGGGCTCTACCGCCCCCGCCCCGAAAAAAGACCAGGGCCCGGATCACCGGGCCCTGGTCAACCGACACCCTGTCGGCCTTCCGCGCCTACTGTACCGCGTTCATCATGTCGAAGATCGGCAGATACATCGCCACCACCATGCCGCCGACGATGACACCCAGCACTACAATCATCACCGGCTCCATGAGCGAGAGCAGCGACGAGACGGCGACATCCACTTCCTCGTCATAGAAGTCGGCGATCTTGGTCAGCATCTCATCCAGGCCGCCGGTCTGCTCACCGACCGCGATCATCGAGATGACCATCGGGGGGAAGACCTGGGATTTTTGCAGCGGGGCCGCGATGGTTTCACCACCCGCAATGGATTGGCGCGACTCCATGACGGCATCATGGATCACCATGTTGCCGGCGGTCTTGGCAGTGATCTCCAGGCCGTCGAGAATGGACACGCCGGAGGAGATCAGGGTGCCGAGGGTCCGGGTAAACCGCGAGACGGCGGACTTGCGCAGAATGTCGCCCAGAACCGGGGCCTTGAGCATGAGGCCGTCGATGTGTCGCTGGCCGCCGGTGGTGGCATAGTACTTCTTGAAGGCGAAGACCGCGCCGGTGATCCCCGCTATGAAGGCCCACCAATAACCGATCAGCAGCTGCGACATTCCGATAACGACCCGGGTCGGCAGCGGAAGCTCCATGTTTACCGACGCGAACATGCTCTGGAAGGTCGGGATGACGAAAATGAGCAGCACGGCAATGGCGATGATGGCCACGCTGAAGATGACGGCCGGGTAGATCATCGCACCCTTGACCTTCCGGATCAGGGCGTCACTCTTTTCCAGGAACGTCGCCAGACGAATCAGAATGGTGTCGAGAATACCGCCGGCTTCGCCGGCCGCCACCATGTTGACGTAGAGGGCGGTAAACGCCCGGGGATGCTTGGAGAAGGCGTCGGCCAGGGTGTTGCCGGACTCGACGTCATGCACCACCGCCTTGGTTACCTCCTTCAACGTCTTGTTCTCGGTCTGCTCGGCCAGGATGGTGAGCGACTGCACCAGCGGCAGGCCCGCGTTGATCATCGTGGCGAACTGCCGGGTGAAGATCACGATGTCGCGCGTCTTGACCCGTCCCTTACCTATCCCGCCCCCGAGCGTGATCTTCTTGGGCGCCTCGCGAACGCTCACGAGCATCATCCGGTTCTTGCGGAGGTAGGCGCTGACCTCCTCCTTGCTCTTGACGTCCACCTGGCCCTTTTGGATCTGGCCGTTCGCGGCATTCCGCGCGGTGTATTCGAAAAGTGGCATCGGTCCTCTCCCGAATCGTGGGCGCAGGCTGTGCGCCCTTGCGTGTTACCGGCGGATTCCTGCGGACTTCTGTTGCTGGGGTCGATCGGCGCTGCCCATCTCCTGATCCTCCATCGGGGTAATCCCGATCATCCGGAGGAACTCCTTGGGATCGTGCGACACCCGCTCGCACTCTTCCTGGGCAACGTCACGGGCGGTATAGAGCTGGTACAGAGCGTCGTTCATGGTCTGCATCCCGAACTTCTTGCCTGACTGCATTGCCGAATAGATCTGGTGGACCTTGTCGTCGCGGATGAGAGCCCGAATGGCCGGGGTGGCGACCATGATCTCGGCCGCCATGGAGCGGCCGCGCCCTTTTAACCTCGGCAACAGCGTCTGAGTGATCACGCCCTCGAGCACGAAGGCGAGCTGGGCCCGGACCTGGGATTGCTGATTCGAAGGAAACACGTCGATCACGCGGTTGATGGACTCGGCCGCGGAGTTGGTGTGCAGCGTAGCCAGCACCAGGTGGCCGGTCTCGGCGATGGTGAGCGCGGCACCCACCGTCTCGAGGTCCCGCATTTCTCCCACCAGAATGACGTCCGGATCCTCGCGCAGCGCGTACTTCAGCGCCGCGGCGAAGCTCTTGGTATCGGTGCCGATCTCGCGCTGATTGACGAGACAGGATTGGTGCCGGTGGATGAACTCGATCGGGTCTTCCACCGTGATGATGTGGCCCTTCCGCTCCTTGTTGATCTTGTCGATGATGGCCGCCAACGTGGTCGATTTGCCCGACCCCGTGGGACCGGTCACCAGGATCAGTCCCCGGGGCCGTTCGGCCAGTTTGGCAATGACGGCGGGGAGGCCTAACTCCTGAAACGTTCGCACATTGAAGGGAATCATGCGGATTACCATGGCCACGCAGCCCCGCTGCTTGAACACGTTGCCGCGGAAGCGGGCCAAGTTCTGAATTCCGAACGAGAAGTCCAGCTCGTCCTCGGTCTCGAAGCGCTTCTTCTGGTTTTCCGTGAGGACCGAATACGCCAGCTGAAGCGTGTCCTTGGGAGTCAGGACCTCGAGCACCGAGCTGTCGACAATGTCTCCGTCCACCCGCAGTTTGGGGCGTTCGGCCGCCGTGATGTGGAGGTCGGAGGCATCCTTCTGGATCATCTCTTCCAGCAGTGCCCGCAGATTGAACGTCATTCGGCAGTCTCCTTGACGACTTCCTCCAGGGTGGTCACGCCGCGCTCGATCTTCTTCATCCCGTCCATGCGAAGCGTGAGCATTCCCTCAGCGACCGCCTGGGTCTGGATGTCGGCTACCGAGGCGCCCCGAAGGACCATTCGGCGCAATTCAGGCGACATGGCCATGACCTCGTAGAGGCCGGCCCGCCCTTTGTAGCCGGTTCCGCTGCAGGTGTCGCAGCCGGATCCCTTCATGAACTTGATCGCCCTCAGACGTTCAAGATCTGTGCCCAGGGCCGCCAATTCGACGTCGGTGTATTGGTGCTCGCCCTTGCAATCCTTGCAGATACGGCGCACCAAGCGCTGTGCGGCCACGAGGTTTACGGCGCTGGCCACGTTGAACGCTTCGATGCCCATGTCGATCATACGGGTGATGGTGCTGGGCGCATCGTTGGTGTGCAGGGTAGAGAGGACGAGGTGGCCGGTGAGCGCCGCCTTGATCGCGATGCCTCCGGTCTCCAGGTCACGGATCTCACCGATCATGATGATGTTGGGGTCCTGCCGGAGGAACGCCTTCAGCGCCGCGGCAAAGGTCAGCCCGATCTCGGTGCGCACCAACACCTGATTGATGCCCATCAGGTTGTACTCGACCGGGTCCTCCGCGGTCATGATGTTCACTTCGGTGGTGTTGATACGCGACAGCGCGGAATACAGCGTTGTGGTCTTGCCCGAGCCGGTGGGCCCGGTGACGAGCACCATGCCGTACGGGTTGAGAATGGCCTTCATGAGATCCCGTTCCGCCTTCTCCTCGAAGCCGAACTTGGTCAGGTCCAGGGTCAGGTTGCCCTTGTCGAGGATTCGGAGCACGATCTTCTCGCCGAACAGCACCGGCAGCGTGGAGACGCGGAAGTCGATTACCCGGGTTCCCATCTTCAGCTTCAGCCGCCCATCCTGGGGCACCCGCCGCTCGGCGATGTTGAGCTGGGAGAGAATCTTCACCCGGGACGTGAGTGCAGCCTTCATCTTGAGCGGCGGCTTCATGATCTCGAGCAGAGCGCCGTCGATACGGTAGCGCACCCGGATCTCATGCTCGAACGGCTCGATGTGAATGTCGCTGGCCCCCCGCTTCACCGCGTCGGTCAGCAGGCCGTTGATCAGCTTGACCACCGGAGCATCGTCGATCTGTGCCTGGGTAGCGGCTTCGTCCTCCTGCTCCTCGACGACCTCCACGTCCTCGCCCGACTCCTCCATGTCCTTGAGCAGGCTCTGGAGCTGCTGGTCGGACGATTCGTAGTGCTTCTCGATCAGATTGCGAAGGGTGTATTCGCCGGCGATGACCGGGAAGAGATCGAAGCGGGTGATGAACTTGAGGTCTTCCAGCAGGCCGTGATCGGTAGGATCGGCCATGGCGATGGTAAGCGTACGACCCTCGCGCTTGAGCGGAAGGACGACGCTCTTGGTGGCCATCTCGGCGGGCACCAGCCTGATGATCTTCGGATCGACCTCGAACCGGGTCAGGTCGACGGCGGGCATGCGATACTGGCGGGCCAGGACCTTGGTGATCTCCAGCTCTTGAACCAACCCGAGCTTGACCAGGACGTAGCCCAGCCGGTGTTTGGTGTTCTTCTGCTCCGCGAGGGCCTGCCCGAGCTGTTCCCGGGTGACGAGGCCTTCACGCAGCAGGATTTCACCGAGCCGATCGCCTCCGGCAGCCGCGGTCGCCATGGGTTCCGAGGTATCCAGGGAAAGGGTTCAGGGATATCATCGGAAGCCGGTGCCGATGACGTGAGGGAGCCCCTCACGGTGCTGTCACCAGCCTGCCGAGCCGGGCCACTAAGCCGGGTCCGATTCCGGAGATCCGTGCGAGCGATTCCACCGTCGCAAACGGTCCCCGGGCCTCGCGATCCGCCACGATTCGCCGGGCCAGAGAGGACCCTATGCCCGGCAGTCCCTCGAGCTCGACCGCGGTGGCACGATTGACGTTGAGGACGGAACCGGGATGCCCCGACCGCGGGGTTGGTACGCTCCCCAGAGGTGGGGAAGCAAACGCAGTGCCAAGCCCTGCACCTGAGGGGTGGGCGGCTGAACTCCCCGCTGTTTGGCCACTGAAAGTGAGGTGCGGGGCCAACGTCCGGAGCAGGCCGGGACCGATCCCAGGTACCCGATCGAGCCCTTCCAAGCTGCCGAAGGCCCCCCTGGCATTCCGGTCCGCTACGATGACCTTGGCCAACGCGAGGCCGATCCGCGGCAGCCGAGCCAGCTCGGCGGGGCCGGCAACGTCGGGGTCGACCCGCTCGCCCGATGCCAGCGGCCGTGCCTCGTGCATGGCACTGTCACGCTGGGCCGTGGGAGACCCGTCGGATAGCGTGGCGAGGAGCCGAACCTGACCCGGAGCCTCCCCCGGGCGGGTGGCGAGAAGGCGCACGCCCTGACCTGCCACAGCCAGCGCCAGAAGCAGGAGCAGCGCACGACGCTCGGGAGGTAGCATGGGAGGACGGTAAGACGGGTGGGCGGTACTGGGGTAGGCGGATTTACGCGAGAAGAGTGGAAAAGACGAAAGGGGTTCGCTACTCCCGCCGCACCAGGGCGACGGCTACGTCCCCCACGATCTGAAGACTTGCCGCGCTCACCTTGTCGATGGTGTCGTCCGGAGTGTGCCACGCCCCATAGTTGAAGTCCACTACGTCGATGGCGCGAATGCCGGCCTTCTGGAGCTGGATGTGATCGTCAATGAGGGTGTGCCGCGGCGATGCGATGAAATAGCCGGCGTAGCCGAGATCCTTCGCCGTTTCCCAGACCAGATCGACCACCTCCGGCGCGCCAACCAATGAGTTGCCCTCCTGATAGATCTGGAGGTCCTTGTCGGCCACGAGATCAAAGAGCACGGCGTAGAGCGGCCGCGGCCCCGGCAGCTGGTGCCCACCGTAGTAGCGCGACCCAATGAGCACGTCGGCGGAATCCTTGGTGAAATCACCGTAATCCTCTCCGTCCACAAACAGCAGATCCACGCCGGCGGCCGGCGGGCTGCGCTTCAGCGCGTCCGCTACGCCGAGCAACACGGCGACTCCCGAGCCGCCGTCGTTTGCCCCTGGAACCGGCTTAGTGGAGTCGCGCGACCGAGGACTATCGGCCACGGGCCGGCTGTCCCAATGAGCCAGGAGAAGAAGCCGCTTCTCGGCCGAGGGGTTGAAACGGGCGATGAAGTTCCGGAGCGGGAGTGTGTCCCTCCGTACGGTGACGTGCGCCCAGCTCTGAACGATGACCGTATCGGCCCGCTGGCGGAGCAGGCTGTCCAGCCAGTCTCCCATCCGCCGATGTGCCTCGGTCCCCGGAATTCTGGGACCGAACCCGACCTGCGTCCGGATGTATTCGAACGCGACCTGACCGTCGAACTCTTGCGGCGGGCGGGACTTCTCTCTACAGGCGGAGAGAAGGAGGACGGCCAGGACAGGAAAGACGGGAAGGTCCGGAAAGCGCATGAGGCCTATGGGTTGTGGACCGTCGATTGAACGCAGTGGGCTGTAAACTAGCATCTTCCCCGTCCTTCTCCCCTCGTCCTACCTATAGTCCCCCGCATAGAGCGACAGCTGGAAGGTCAGCATCAGGAATAATTGGGAGGTGCGCCGGCTCACGTGACGGGCGTCGCTGATCGAGTATCCGACTTGAAGGCCACCGCTCACGGTCTTGAGCAGGTCGGTATCGAGGCCACCGCGAACCTCCTGCCGCCTGACGTCGGAGACGACAATGCATTCGGGGTCATCCCGCTGTTCCAGGCAGGTCAGTGTCTTCGACGAGAGCGCGGTGAGGGTGGAGCGAACCTGCTTCCGCGCCCGGCTGATCCCGCGGGTAAGGCAAACGAATAGTTCACCGACCCGGTCAGATCGTCCTGGTCCAGCTCGGTGGCGTTGCCGTTGTTCTCGGTACGCTGGGAGCGAGTGCCCAGGCTCATCGACAGCGCAAGGCCGTTGCGGAAAGAGGCCTGGAGATCGGGTGTGAGCGAGTAGGAAGAGGTGGCACTGGTGGCGACGCTGCCTCTCCCGCTCGGCTGAGTCGAGGTACCGGACCGGCGTCGCAAGCCCGCGCCGGCGGCGATCAGGGTCAACGGCCCCCTCCCAAATGTGCGAGTCCAGCGCAGGTTGCCGACCGGCCACTCCCGTTGTCGCGTCACGGTTTCGGAAAAGCCGCCGCCGACCAGCTGGAAGCGATCGGTCCTGGTCAGGGAGTAGGAGATGGTGGCCGTAAAGCCCAGGGGGAGATCGGCTCCGGAGGCGATAGTGGCTGACCGCGTTTCCGCGGCCCCACGGGCACTCTCACCTTCGTGATTCAGGAAGCGATCCCGGCCACCGAGTCCCAGCATGAAGCCGAGATTCGGGTCGAATGCCGCAAGATCGTAGGTGGAGCTGCGGCTCAGCCGGCTGCTGAAGTCCACCGGACGTACCCGGGACACCGCCTTGCTGACGCCGCTGCTGTCTCCCCAGATTCCCCGCAGCACCCGGGAGAGATCCAGAGCGACCGCAATCTCGCGACCCCTGGAGTTGTTGAGCGTCTGAGGCAGGATGAAAGCTCCGCTGTCGCCGTCCACCTGCACCGGCGGCCTGCTGTCGAGCGTGCGGGACAACAGGAAGCTGCTCGAGGTGGTAAATCGGGGTCGGAGCCAGGAGGTCAATCGCGGGGTGAGCGCGAGCGAAGTGGTCAGGGTACGGTCCCGCTCCACTCCGACCGGTACTCCCAGCAGGAATCGGCGCTCCTCGTAGGCCAGACGGCCGAGCGACGTCGAATCCGGATAGACCCTGAGATCCCTGGTGCTGGTGAGGTCGCCAGTCAGGGCCAGCATCCCCAGCGGCTCCCAGGTGAGTCCACTCGAGTTGCGCCACAGCTGCGTGAGCGACAAGGTCGGAGTGATCAAAGCGTCATCGCTCCGGGCGATGGGGACCGCAAAGAGCGAGTAGTCGGCCCGGTTCCTGGTCAGGCCGCTGTTCAGGCGGATGTTGGACGGCACCAGGCTGAGCCTCGCACCAGCTAATGCCTTGCCGAATTCGCTCTCCCGGATCCACCTGGGAAGGCCCTTGATCACGCCGCCAAACGGCAGACGGGGGCCCCGGCGCTGCATCTGGAGATTGTACCCCATGATCAACGAATAGGCATCGCTGTTCGCATCGGAGAGCTCGGCTCGTGAGCGGCCCTGGGTCAGGGTGCCGACCACCGAGAGCGGATCGACCAGCCCGCGAACCACCCAGCTCTTGCCGCGCTCACTCCGCCGGATGGCCAGGTTGTAGTTGCCGCTCCAGGAGTGCGGCTTGCGGAGGCCCTGGAGCGCATCGCCCCGAAGGTCGGTACCGGTCAGGAGCTCGGGGGTAACGTCGCTGCGCGAGTAGGAGACCGTCAGTGGCACCGAGAGTCCCAGCCCGGTGGGCAGAAAGCGATCGAGCCGCCAGTTGGTGGCGAGCTGAAAGGTGCCGGTTGTACGGTAGCTCGGATCCCGGTTGATCTGATGGAACTGGCCATCCTCCCGCACGAACGAGGCGCTGAAGGATCCCACGTCGGAGGCAACGAGCCGGGCGTCCATTGCTATGGCCGTTCCCACTTCCGCCACCGGATCGCTCAGGCGGATGTCATCCACCCAAAGCTCGGCTTCAGGGAGCACAACGGCCCCGGCCACCCGGTAGATCCCGGCCGACACCTCCTGCACCGCTGCGAGATTGGGAGGGTTGATGCCCGGGTCCGCCAGATGGACCAGATACGGTCCGTCACAGGCCACGTATGCATTCACATCCAAACTGCCGCATTCGGCTGCTCCCGAAGGGGGCGCACCGCTGAGCCAGCGGTTCTCCAAATCCGCGCGAAGCCGGCGCCAGACCTCGAGATCGACGGAGAACTCCGGCTCCCAGGTCGTGATGTGTGCCGCGCCGCGGAACAGATAGAAGTTCCGGTCGTCGCTGCCCAGCTTGATGAACGCCTGGAGATCACCCTGCTCCCATCCCTCTCCGCGCCCTCTCATCCATACCCGCAGGCCTCGATACCGGAGCACATTCTGCGGGCCTGCCGGAAGCCGTAGATACGCTTCGGCCCGCTCGCCGACCTCGAGCCCCCGGGCGATCACCCGAAGTGACTTTTCATTGATCTGGGTTCCCAGGGTGCTGCGATCCCCGCCCCGGCGCGACACTCCTTCGAACACACCCGGCGGCGACTCGTATCCCAGGTCGGTGCGGTTCTCGGTCGAGACGATCGAAGCGATCACCTCTCCGCTCGGCTCGGCGGCGGAGCCCGAGATCCCGGCGATCGGCGCCTCCGCGCGTCGCACCCAGGGCGAGCCGACCAGCCGAAGGCGTGCGACGGCAAACTTGGCGACGACATCCGGCAGCCCCGGGTCAGCGGGGGCCACGGCCGTAACCCGGAGGTGCTGGATCAGGCGGAGGTTGGGGGTGCCAATGGTGGCGTCGGGGGTGCGGATCGGAACCCGGTACAGCTCCCACACGCCGAGCGAGCTCTGCACCCCGTTCCGAACGAAGTACTTGTCGCCTGGGAGAAGGCTCACGACGTAGCGGAAGACACTCTCGTTCGAGCCCGACGCGTTGAGGACGTTGTCTCCGTTGAGATCCTCGGTGTCCAGGGTTCCGTTCCCGCGGCTGCACCGGCCACTGAGGTCGCCCCAGGGAAAGACCGGCACCGCGTTGCTCAGGATCCGCTGGCACAGCGCCAGGGTGTCAACCAGCGCTCCGGTGAGGCCATCCACCAGCTGGTCAGGTCGGTCGCCCAGAATACCGATGTCGTCAACCTGGGCATCGAAGATGTCGAACCTGCTGCGCTCGGTATCGAGTCGCGCCTGGCCCACGACCTGCCGCCCGGTCAAGAGGGTATCGCTCCCGGTGACGGTGATGCTGTCGGGGGCCAGCGCGAGTGCGTCCTCACTGACGCTGCCGAGGTCGAGCACCAGACGGACCCCGGCCGAGTCGGCTGTCCGGCTGGTGGGCTGCAACACCCAGAACTCGAGAAACTCATCCTGGGTGAGATCCACGCCCGTCGGGCTGAGCGAGGTCACCATGGATCGCCAACGCGGCCGCAGCGGACGCACCGGGAGCGACCACCGGGAGTCGTTGTTCCGCTGTACCACCCCACCTGCCGTGTCGGCGTGGAGGGTGAGGAACAGCGCGGTTTCGAGTCGCTCTCCCCGGCCGGAGAACCGGATAAGGGTGTCGATATCTTCCGGCCGGAGCTCCAGGGCCTGGGAGCCGCCCGCGACCGGGACCAGATTCTGCCAGGTGAGCGCGACGGCATCGTCCAGCTCGAAGATGCCCCCGACGAGATCGGTGACTCCGTCCGCCTGCTGGGGGCGGCTCCCGAACTCCCAAGCCGTCTCACGCAACGAGACCGGAATACCTGCCTCGGCCTCGAACTCCTCCAAGTAGGCCTGACCCGAGCGGTTCTGATCCGGTTTGGTAAAGGCGAACTCGGCGTTCAGGTCGAGCTGCGAGGGCGCAGTTGCGGGGGCCGAAGTCAGCCCGCTCAGCAGCCGGCTCAGCCCCGCCGGCTTGAACCGTAGCTCGGTGTTGATGCCGCCAATGAGATTCGCGGAGGCCTCGAAGCCGAGCGGAGGCCGGTTGAATGCGCTCTGCTCCCGCTGATACATCCCGATCAGGTTTATCGCCCCGACATCACCCAATAGGTAGCGGGTCGAAAGCCCCAGAATGGTCGTTGGAGCAACCGCGAAGAGGCCTTGCTCCTCAAACCGGGCGGTGATCTGCCCTGCTCCGGCTCCGAAGAGTGCATCAGGGTTGAGAAAAGTGACCTGGCCCAGGTCGTAGGAGATTGTGTAGTCCACTCCGCGCTCCAGCCGCCTCCCTCCCAACAGCAGCTGTTCGCTTTCTTCGCGAATCTGCAGTGCTCCGAGAGTGAGGGTGGAGCGGTCGCCGGCGCCGGTGGAGTTGTAGCGCAGGCGAACCTGGAACTTCGTCGGGGGTCCCTGGGCGAGCAGAAGGAAAAGCGGGGTACGGTAGAGCGAGTCGGACCGTTCCGCCGGGCTGAGCCTCGTATCGGCAAAAGGGGTCAGCGTCGGAAAGATCATATACGACTCGCGCAGTACCTGCGCGGCATCGGGGTCGCGGCTCCGTGGAAAGAGCCGGTTCTCCCGGTCGAACACATTCTGATCGGTGGGGACGGCCAGGCCGAGAAGCGCGAGATAGGTGGTCCCTCCGCCTTGGGGCCGCTCGGAGCGGTTGACCGACAGGTTGACCTGGAGCGAGGGAGGGTCGAGATCCGCGCCCGCCACGCGATAGATCTGGCGCATCTCGTGCCGAAACGTCACCGCCTCCGGCCCTCTTTTGGGCTCGACAATCAGCCGGAGGTTATCGCTGGAACCTTGACCCTGGTCCTCTGAGGGAAAGGTTCCGACCACCGGTCCTCCCACCGTCGTGTAGCTCACCGCCAGGTAATCGTTCTGATCCAGCTTGGTGGCAAGCGCAAACCAGAGTCCCGAGGGATCGAGATAGTAGTCGCTGCCCTGGATCAGGAGCTGCCAACGCACCGGCCCGAAGCTTTGGGTGGGATCGATGGTGCTACCGAGCGCGGTGATTCCGCCGAGATTGGGATCGCCTCCGGTCTGGTTCTGGGGAGGCCGGTAGCGGTATACCCGGACCTGAGCCGGACGGTCGTTGGGCGCCACTGATCCGGCGGCAAGATTCAGGATGTCGATCCCGGGGTACCCGGGAATCGCGGTGGTTGGATCGACCACCCAGAAGAATCGACCGGTCTCGAAATCCAGATCGCGCAGCTGCCGGTCCTGAGCCTGGCTCGTGGTCTGGCCAACCGTATAGACCCGCTCGGCCACCTCGCTGCCCTTCTGGGTGGCCGCCAGGGCCTGGAACTGAAACGATCCGACGTCGAATCGGGCGTTCACGCCGAAGTTGTTGGATGGGATCGCCGCGGTAATGAACCGCGATTGGGGGGGCTGGAAGGTGACGGTCCCGACTTCAATCCGCCGGATGATCTCGTCTTCGAGTCCCTCGTAGTAGACTTGGATGTTGTTGTTGGCGCTGAAATCGCGCTCGGTGTCGTAGTCGACGTTGACATGCACCCGCCGGCCGATGGTGCCTCCCGAGCGGAGGTTCAGCTGGTTGTCGAGCCGCGGCGGCTTGAAGCCGCCGCGGCAGCCGGAGTTCGGGTCGAGCAAAAGGGCGGGACTGCAGCGCTCGTTCCGAAGCCGGTCGGTCCGGAGCTCCAACCTGACTTGGCCGTCGAGCGCCAGGTCGGCATACTTCGGAGAGAGCCCCAAGACACCTCGACGCTGGCCCGGAGTCTGGGCGCTGTCGGGACCCTGATCCCGGATGGCCTGGCCGTACAGGGTGAGGTTGCGGAGGGACATGGCTCGCTCAGCCCGGGCTGAATCGAGCACCGCGCTGACGGTGCTGTCCCAAGCCAATCCCCGCAATGCGGGCGTGCCTCGGGGCGCGCCGAGCCAGGGGGAACGCAGCACGCTCGGCTCCAGGAGGGAAAACCGACCCCAGGAAAAGGAGGGCCGAACACCTATGAAGGTCGTGTCCGTCCGGACCTGGGCGACGGTCAGCCGGGGGAGCGCAACAAGGCAGAAAAGGGCGACGAGAGAGCGCGCCACTCTAGCGCAATGCAACGATATAGGAGCTTGAGAGAAGTGGATCGGGGAATATAATGGGACCACGAAACCCTTACAACTATACAAGTTAGCCGCCGTGCGCCTGCTCCATCGCTACCTCCTGCGGCAGCTCGTGGCGCCGTTTTTGTTCGCCCTCGCGGCCCTGACCGGCTTCATGCTGATCAGCCAGGTGGCGAAGAAGTTCGGTGCGCTGGTAGGCAAAGGCCTGCCCTGGGAGGTGATCACCGAAGTCTTCGTGCTGAGCCTGCCGTTCATCATCGCCATGACCCTGCCAATGGCAGTCCTGCTGGCGGTGCTCTACACCTTCAGCCACCTCGCAGCGGACAACGAGATTACCGCCATGCGGGCAAATGGGATCAGCGTCTACCAGGTGCTGACTCCGGTGCTCCTGTGGGGGATGTTCATGGCTGCCTTCAACCTGGCATTCGTGGATCAGGTTCTGCCCCGAAGCAATGCCCGCCTCCGGTCGCTGCTCATCGATATCGGGCGGAAGAAGGCTGCCTTCGGGCTCCGGGAACAGGTCATCAACGAGGTTCCCCCCTCCAAATACTTCATCCGGGCGACCCGAATCGACGCCGCGACGGGACGCTTGAAGGGGGTCACGATCTATGACGTCGGAGGCGAGGCGAGCCGCCGAATCATTTACGCCGACAGCGGCTCCATGGCGTACGCCGAGGGGCAGACCGACCTGAGCTTGCGTCTGTACGACGGGTCGATCCACCAATATCGGCCCGCCGAGCCCACCAGGTTTCAGCTCACGTACTTCTCGGTTAACGACATCAGGGTCAAGAACGTCTACGACGAGCTCCAGCGGAATACCAGCGAATCCATTCGGGGCGACCGCGAGATGAGCACTTGTGAAATGCTTGCGGTCGTCCACGAAGCCAAGGACGAGCAACTCGAGGCGAGGCACGAACGGGCCGAGCTGGTTTTGCACGATCTGCGCGCGCTGTTGGGGCTCCCCCCACTCCCAGCACTGCCCGCGGAGAAGCCGGATTCGAATGCCGGGGGATATTGCAACTGGTTGAAGTCAGTGCAGGACATCGTCCTACCGGGGACGGCCGACGCCCAGACACCCGCACAGGCCCGGGCATCCCCCCGGAGGGAGAAGATCCAGGCTCCCAGGCAGCCGGTACCCAGCCAGGCACCCCCCCAGGCTGGTCAGGTCCAGTCGCCCAAGCTTCCGGTGGCGCATCGGGGCAAGGTGCCGCTCTCCAACTGGTCCGTAGTGGCCTCCGCCGCCGACCGGGTCCGGGAAGCCGATCGCCGGGCCGACCGCTATGCGGTGGAAGTCCACAAGAAGTGGGCTATCAGCATGGCGTGCATCACTTTCGTCATCATCGGGATTGTGCTCGCGCTGCGCTTTCCCCGGGGGGGGATTGGACTGGTGATCGGTGGGGGTACCCTCATCTTCACCATCCACTACATCGGACTCACCGCGGGAGAGAGCCTGGCTGATCGCGGCCACCTGGCCCCTTGGCTCGCCATGTGGGGGCCCAACATCGTATTGACGGTCCTGGGAGTATTCGGCCTCCTGCGGGTCAGCCGCCAAACCGGCTCGACCCGGGGAGGAGACTTCCGGGAGATGTTCGAGGCCCTGGCCTATCTCGCCGGACGGCTGCGGAGGATGGTTTTCCGGTGATCCGGGAGCTGATCGCGAAAGGAGTGGACCGCCTCGACCGCCACCTGGCGGTGAACGGTCTCCGCCAGCTCGACCGCTACGTCCTCGGCACCTGGCTCCGGCTCTTCGTGATGGCTGCGCTCGGCCTTCCGCTGATCGCGATCTTTTTCAACCTCACGGACATGTTGAGCAAGCTGCTGGATCGGGGTCTGACTATGCGGGAGATCGTGATCAGCTACGTGTATGCGATCCCCGAATATGCCTTTCTCGTGATGCCAGCAGCGGTCCTGCTCGCCACCGTTTTCACCGTCGTCGGGATGGGCCGCCACTCCGAGCTGACGGCCGCAAAGGCCGGCGGCCAGAGCTTTCACCGGCTCATGCGTCCCCTGTTCATTGCCGCGGCCCTGGCGGCGGTTCTGGCCTTCGGGGTGGGAGAGCTGGCGCCCTGGGCCACGGCACGCCAGCTCGAGATTCAGAAGGCCAAGCAGGCCCGCCCGACACGCTCTCGATTCAATTTCGTGTACAGCGGGGATGCCGGTTGGGTCTTTACCGTGCGGTCGCTGGACATTGCCAGCCGCCAGCTCAAGCAAATCATGTTCGAACGGCAGGGAACCGGGTTGGATTACCCCGGCCTGGTCCTGACCGCGGACAGCGCCACCTACAACGACACCCTCAAGGTCTGGCGGCTTCGCAGCGGAGCCAGCCGGGTGATCGCTGGTCCCGGCAAGCAAGCCACCTTCAGCTTCCACTCGATGCGGCTCCGCGCGCTGCGCCAATCCCCGGCGGACCTGCTGGCGGAATCGAAGGGGCCGGACGAGATGCGCTTCGCCGAGCTAGGTCGCTACATCGATGCGCTCAAGCGCTCCGGCAACGACGCCAACAAGCTGATCGTGGAACAGGCACTCAAGCTGGCGCTCCCGGCCACCTGTCTCATCATCGCCTTGTTCGGAGCACCGCTGGCGGTCACCAACCCTCGCGCCGGCCCGGCGGCCGGTGTCGCCATCAGCCTGGGGATCGCGCTGGTCTTTCTACTGCTCACCCAGCTGACAAAGGCGATCGGCGCCGGTGGGGTCATCAATCCGCTGGTGGCGGCCTGGTTCCCCAACGTGATCTTTCTATTCGCGGCGCTGGTGTTGTTGGCCAAGGTGAGGACCTGAAGGCGGGAAGCGGGGAAGCGGGGAAGCGGGGAAGCGGGGAAGCGGGGAAGCGGGGAAGCGGCGGAAGCGGGTAAGCGGGTAAGCGTAAGCGGCTCGATTCGAGATCTAGTCCTTCACTTGAACCCGCGGTAAGCTCGCCTTGGGTTCGAGCGCGCGATAGAGACCCCATGTAAGACGTCCAGCGTGATCCCGCATTGCTTCGATCTCTCCCCACTCTTCGCGCTTCATGATAACCGAGATCCCTCGCCAACAGAAGGATATACGTCAGCTCGGAAATTGAACCCAAAGAGATGTTGAGGAAGCGGCGGAACTCACGGACTCCCCGCTTTGCCGATCCTTCGGCAATGTTCGCAGCAGTCGAATAGGCTGCTCGCCGCGCTTGAGAAGTGAGTCCATACTGCTCTCTTGCTGGCCAACAGAGGTCAGTCGGTAGATGGACAGAACGAGCTCATGGCAGGCCACCCAGGATTTAAGTCCTTCGTGGCGAGGCCGTTTGCGAATCGGAGCCGTTTCCGTCGAACGAATCATGGGGTCATAACTAGGGGACCTTGCACGGGGAAGCAAACCAGTTGTACGCCAGCGTCATCCTTTCTACCCCTCTGCGTACCCTCCTACCCGCATACCCTGCTTACCCGCTTACCCGCTTACCCGCTTACCCGCTTACCCGCCGCTATATTTAGCGGATGAGCTCCCCCGTCATTGTCGGTACCGGAATAGCAGGCCTATGGACCGCGTGGCGATTGGCGTCGGAGGGTCTTCCAGTAGTCCTCGTCACCAAGGAAACGCTCGCCGATAGCGCCAGCTCGTGGGCCCAGGGGGGCATTGCCGTGGCCCTCGGCCCCGGAGACAGCCCCAGCCAGCATGCGGCCGACACCCTGGCCGCCAGTGACGGCCTGGCCGATCCAGAGGCCGTCCGCATCCTTACAAGTGAAGGCCCAGACAGAGTTTACGAGCTTCTTGCGTTAGGCGCCGTATTCGATCGTGGCCCCGACGGCAAGCTGGGCTTCGGACTCGAAGCTGCCCACACCCGAGCCAGAATCATCCATTCCGGTGGAGACCGTACCGGGGCCGCCCTGATCGGATGTCTGGCCCAGGTGGTGCGCTGCCATCCCCTGATTCAGCTGCTCGAGCACACCGAAGTGACCGGCCTTTTGACCCATGGCAAGGGTGTCCGGGGGGTGGCGATTCTTCCTCGCGACGGCGCCGGCGCATCGCTGACCGCCTCGGCGGTAATTCTGGCAACGGGCGGCGTCGGCCAACTGTACGCCGTCACCACCAATCCGAGGGTGGCCACCGCTGACGGGTGGGCACTCGCCCACCGGATCGGTGCCAAGCTCCGTGATCTCGAGTTTCTCCAGTTCCACCCCACGGCCCTGAAGCTTCCGGGCGTGAATCCGGCGCCGCTGATCTCCGAGGCGGCCCGGGGCGCGGGCGCGGTACTGCTCGACAAAGCTGGACGCCGGTTTGCGCTGGAGTCCGATCCCCGCGGAGAGCTGGCCCCCCGTGACGTCGTGGCCCGGGCGGTGGCGGCGGCAGATGCAACCGGCGGAGCGTGGCTCGACGCGCGCGCGCTGAATGACTTCGCAACCCGGTTTCCCGGCATCACCACCATGCTGCGGCGCTACGACCTCGATCCCGCACGCGATCTTCTCCCGGTGGCGCCGGCTCTGCACTACGCCATGGGGGGAATCCAGACCGACCTCCAGGGCCGCACCACGAAGCCAGGACTCTGGGCAGTCGGCGAGGTCGCGCGTACCGGAGTGCACGGGGCCAATCGCTTGGCATCGAACTCTCTCCTCGAAGGGCTGGTCTTTGCTGACCGGGCGGGCCGCGCGCTGGCGGACGCGCTGCGTACCACCACCCCGAGCGAGCTCGTCCCGGAAGCCGCCGGTGGCAAAGACAGCGGGGCCGATGCCGGCTGCGAGATGATCCGCGAGGAAATGCGGCACCTGATGACCGCGAACGTAGGACTCCAGCGGAGCGAGGCCTCTCTGCTTCTGGCGGAGCGGGAGCTCGAGCGGCTGACCCAGTCTACCCCGCTACCTGCTTGGCGGACCCACAACCAGCTGCTGGTTGCCGGCCTTATTACCAAAGCCGCGCGCCGGCGGCGTGAGAGTCGAGGAGGGCATCGAAGGACCGACTACCCCCCCGCCTCCCTGAAGCGCGAGGCCGTGTGACGGCTCCGGCCGCAGGATTACAGCTCCCGGTGATCGAGGCTTCGCAAGAGACGCCGGACCAGGTGGCGTCACTGCAAGCGGAAATCCGGAAGCTGGCGCTGGCCCGGAAAGCCGTGGTTCTGGCCCACAACTACCAGCGGCCCGAGGTTCAGGACGTAGCCGATTACGTGGGTGATTCGCTCGGCCTGTCTCGGCAAGCCGCCGCGACCGCCGCCAACGTGATCATCTTCTGTGGCGTGCACTTCATGGCCGAAACGGCCGCCATCCTGTCGCCCCAGAAACGGGTACTGCTGCCCGATCTGCGGGCGGGATGCTCGCTCGCGGCAACCATCACCGCCGAAGACGTCCGGCAGTGGAAGGCGAAGTTCCCCGGCTACATCGCCGTCGGCTATGTGAATACCACCGCCGAGGTCAAGGCCGAGCTCGACTACTGCTGCACCAGCGGCAACGTGCTCGACGTCATCGACGCCATCTCCGCCGACAAGGGAATTCTGTTTCTCCCCGACTTCTTTCTGGGGAGCCACGTGCGGCGCATGCGGCCGGACCGGCGGATCGAGGTCTGGATGGGTGAGTGCCACGTGCATAAGGGAATCCGCCCGGACGTCCTGAATGAGGCCCGCGCCGCGTATCCCGAGGCCGAAGTGCTGGTTCACCCGGAGTGCGGCTGCGCTGGGCAGCTGATCTACAGTGTGGGCCGGGGTGACCTCGACCCGGCTGGCCTTCACATCACCTCGACCGAGGGAATGATTCGTACGGTGAGCCAGCGGCCGGCCAGGCAATTTATCGTCGCGACCGAGACCGGGATCATGCACCGCATGCGCCAGGTCGCACCGGAGAAACAGTTTATTGCCGCGGATCCCGAGGCGGTCTGCGCCTTCATGAAGACGATCACCCTCACCGGCGTGCGTGATTCCCTCGCGCTGGACCGGTATCACGTCACCGTCCCGGCCGACATCGCCAGGCGGGCGCGGGGGGCAATCGATCGCATGGTGGCTCTCGGGTAAGTGCCTTCCTCGTCCTCCAAGCGTGAGATCGAGCGCATCGCCGCGGCGGCTCTGGCGGAAGATGGCCGGCTCGACATCACCAGTGCCCTCACGGTTTCGCCGGGGATGCGGGCCGGCGGTGTGATTGAATACCGCAGTGGCGGCGTCCTGTCGGGCATCGTGTACGCCGACGCGGTCGCCGGGTTATGTGGCTGCCGAATCGAATGGACCGCGGGCGAGGGAGACACGGTGCCGCAAGCCGCCGCGGTTGGGGTGGCTCGGGGAGACCTCGGTGACATCCTCCGGGCCGAGCGGCCAATGCTCAACCTGCTGCAGCGAGCCTCGGGGATCGCGACCATGACCCGGGCGTTCGTGGATGCCATTCAGGGGACGCGCTGCCGAATCCTCCATACCAGGAAGACCGCCCCAGGTCTTCGATCGCTCGACATCGCTGCGGTGCTGGCCGGCGGCGGCCAGGCTCATCGGGCCGACCTCAGCCACGCGGTGATGATCAAGGACAATCACTGGCGCGCGCTCGCCAGCGAGGGGACCGGCCTGGACCAGGCGCTACGGCAGGCCAGGAGGCGGGGCCTGACCGCTCTCTATGTGGAAGTCGAGTCGGTCGAGCAGGTCGAGCTGGCCTGCGCTGCAGGCGCCAGCCGTCTGGTGGTAGACAATCAGCGACCGGAGACGGTGCGAGCCTGGGGTCAACTGGCTAGGGAGCGCTTGCCCGATATTGAAATCGAGGCCACAGGCGGCATTTCGCTGCTGAACGTACGCGACTACGCGGAGGCAGGCGCCGACTTCATCTCCATCGGCGCGCTGACCCACAGTGTTGCGGCGGCGGACATAGCCGTTGAAGTCAAGATGTGAGGAGGAGTAGTCGCCGCTGAGCGATCAGCGTTCATCTCCCGCCGGTTTCCTGCCCGCCCAGGCCCTCCAGGCCACATATACTGGCAAACCCAGCAAGATGATTCCGAAGGTGACCCCGGTGTTCAGCGGGTCAGTCCAGAGCGCATTTACCATCATTCCCACCGACGCGATCAGGAACAGGATGGGCACCACCGGATAGCCCCAGGTGCGGTACGGGCGGGGAAGCTCCGGTCGGGTGCGTCTCAGCACGAATACGGCGCCGACGGCCAGAGCATAGAATGGCCAGATCCCCAGAATGAACTTGTCGGCCAGCTGCTGGAAATCGTTGAGCAGGACGTAGACCACGCCCAGAGCGGTCGCCAGCCAGATGGCGACCGACGGACTCCGGTATCGAGGTGACACCCGCGCGATGCCCTGAAAAAACAGACCGCGGTCGGACATGGCGAAGAAGATTCGGGGGCCGGTCATCATCGAGCCGTGCAGGGTGCCGAAGCAGGAGATCATCACCACCAGGGAAATGACGGCGCCGGCGTAGCGCCCCAGAACCGGAATGCGCTCCGCCGCGGTAGCGGCGATGAGTGGCGACTTGGCCATCTCCGGCAGCGGGACCAGGTAGATATATGCCAGGTTGAGCAGGACATAGATGACCAGAATACCGAAGGTGCCCAGAATCAGCGCCATCGGCAGGGTGCGGCCGGGATTCTTGACCTCACCGCCCATGAACGAGAGATCGGCCCACCCATCGTAGGTCCACATGATGGCAATCAGGGCGGTGCCCATGAGGGAGAGATTCAGGCCGCCACCCCAGGCCGGAGTGAAGTGCTCCCATGTGCCATTGCCCGCGGTGAACGCGAGAAGTCCCAGGGCGGCCAGGGCACCGTATTTCGCGATGGTCGTGAGGTTCATGACCACCGCGGCGCGGCTGACCCCGAGATAATTGAGCAGGCCCACGGTGACCACCGCAGCGGCCGCCACGACGCGTACCTGCATCGGCGTGAGTGGGACAAAATATCCCAGATATTCGGCGAAGATGGTGGCGATGGCGCCGAGTGCCGAGGCCCGGATGACGGCCAGCTCGGACCAGCCGAAGAGGAAGGCCGGCAACGGCCCGAAGGCCTCGAGGATATAGGCGAAGACCCCGCCCGATCGGGGAAGGGCGCCGGCCAGCTCGGCGATGGTCAGGGCGCCGAACAGCGCAATCAGGCCGCCGAGAGTCCAGGCGAGAAGGACCGGTCCTGGCTCCTGGAGGCGTTCGGCCACGCTGGCAGGAACCCGGAAGATGCCGCTCCCGATGGTTGACCCCACCAGCACCGCCACCGCGCTCCAGAGCCCGAGGTGCCGGGGGAGCCGTTCACCCCAGGCGTCGCGTTCAGGAAGCATGGGGCCAAATATATCCTTGACAAGGCTCTTTCAGCCGTTGTTCTTTCGGCTCTCCCCGCCATAGAATCCGATGGATCGGGTCACCATCTCTGGGTCGGCTCTGCACTTAATGAACGCCTTGAAACAGGACCCCACCCGGCTGCTTCGCCGTCTGGCATGGACCGGAGCAGTGCTGGCCTTTGGCCTGATCGTGCTCGGCGGGGTGGTTCGCATCACCGGCTCCGGCATGGGGTGCGGGGACCACTGGCCCCTTTGCAATGGTGAGTGGTTCCCCCCGCTCGACCTCCCCACCATGATCGAGATTGGGCATCGCTGGGCCGCCGCGTTGGTGAGCCTTCTGGTGGTCGCCATGACTGCCGTCGCCTGGACCCGGCATCGGGCCGAGCCACGGCTCAGGACCCCGGCCACCCTCGCGCTCGTCCTGTTGGTGGCGCAGGTCCTCCTCGGTGCCGTGACGGTGAAGCTGGCTCTCCCGCCCTGGGTGATCATCACCCACCTGGCCAATGCCATGGTGCTCCTCGGGGTGATCCTCGTGACCGCCCTGCGTGCCGGTGCTCGGGTCACCCGTGAGGCCGCCTGCACTCAAGCGTCCCCTGAAGGCGGGCCCGGCCGGCATGCGGCGCATCGCCAGGTGGTGGCGGCCACCGCGCTCGGCTTCGGGGTGATCCTGTTCGGAGCCCAGGTGGCCAACTTTCACGCGGGCCTCCTTTGCCTTGGCTTTCCACTCTGCAACGGCCGAATACTCCCGCCTGCCGCTCCGCTGGCATTCCTGCACTGGACCCATCGAGCCCTTGCCTTCGGATTTCTGGCCGTTGTTCTGGGGCTCGCCGTCCGCCTGAGCCGCCGCTCGGACCCCACTAGTGGGCTTCTCAGGCGATCGGTGGCCATCGTGGTCGGCGTTACTGTCCTTCAGATCGGTGTGGCCGCAGCCATGGTGCTCGAGCTCCTGCCGCCGACCCTGCGCGCCTTACACCTGCTGGTAGGCACTCTCCTATGGGCCGCGCTGATCGTTCTGGTATTCCACTCCGGCCGGACACCGGCCGAGGTGGTGCAGGCCGCAACCGACCCAGTTGCTCGGCCGCACCCCCCACGCCCCAGTCCCTCGATCCTGGCCGACCTGATCACCCTGACCAAGCCCCGCATCATCTCGCTGCTGCTGGTGACCACTGTGGCGCCGATGTTCATCACCCCGGCCGGACTTCCATCGGCATCGCTGGTCCTCTGGGTGGTGCTGGGGGGCTACCTCATGGCGGGCGGCGCAAACGCGATCAACATGTGGTTCGACCGGGACATCGACGACAAGATGAGTCGCACCCGGCAGCGCCCCATCCCGGCAGGCAGAATCCCCGCCACGCTTGGCTTGGCCTTCGGGGTCGGGCTCGGGCTCCTGGCCTTTGCCGTCTTCTGGTACCAGGTGAACCCCTTGAGCGCGTGGCTGGCTCTGGCCGGTCTCCTTTTCTACGTCTTCATCTATACTATCTGGCTCAAGCGATCCAGTCCGCAGAACATCGTGATCGGTGGGGCAGCTGGGGCATTCCCGCCGCTGGTGGGCTGGGCAGCCGTGACCGGTCGCCTCGATCTAGCCGCCATCTATCTCTTCGCCATCATTTTCTATTGGACTCCCCCGCATTTCTGGGCGCTCGCTTTGATCAAGCGGGCCGAATACGCCAAGGCGGGAGTCCCGATGATGCCCGTGGTCAGGGGCGAGGAGCGAACCAAGTTCGAGATGCTCGCGTATACCCTCATGCTGTTGCCGCTTACGCTCATGCCGGCGTTCTTCGGGGCCTTGGGCGCTTTCTATGGGGTTGCGGCGGCCCTGCTCGGGGCACGCCTGCTGTGGTACTGCATCCGCCTGCTACGGGAGCAGTCGGTAACCCCTCTCGCCTGGCGAATGTACCGCTACTCCCTCCTGTATCTGGCGCTTCTCTTCGTCGCCATGGGTGTGGATCGGGCCCTCCCGTTTGGCCATAGAGCCGCACCGGTGTTCATCCTCGACCAGCCCGAGCAGGACCTGGCTACACCCACCGGTGGTCACCACGCCCACTGAAGCCCCGACCGGGAAGCACCCCCCGGAAATACCTTCCGAGGCCAGTGCTCCCCAACGGCGGATTCCGCCTCCGGGACGTCTGGTCCGGCTCTGGCCTCGGGTACGCCAGTACCGCGGAATGTTGGCCCTGGCCTCCCTCACGCTCGTGCTCAGCGCCCTGCTGGGGCTCGCGTTCCCGTTGGTGGTCCGCTACCTCCTCGATGCCGCCTTTATCCAGAAGAACCGAGCGGTGCTCGATCGAATCGCCATCGGGCTGGTATTGCTGTTCACCGTCCAGGCGGTACTGAACTACGCACAGACATACCTGTTGAGCGCCGTTGGTGAGCGGGTCGTGGCGGGACTCCGCCAGGAGCTATTCGCCCGGTTACTGCTCATGCCGCCTGGCTTTTTTGCCGACCGGCGGACCGGCGAGCTCACCAGCCGGCTCACTACCGACATCGGCCTGCTTCAGGGGGTCCTGAGCCATCAGATCGCCGAGTTCTCCCGGCAGCTCCTGGCGTTGGTGGGTGGCATAGTCCTCCTCACTCTCATGCAGCCCCGGCTGACCCTTACCGCCCTGGGAGTGGTGCCGCTGGTGGTGGGGTCGGCTCTGTTCTTTGGCCGCCGGCTCCGCCGCATGACCACGTCCGTGCAGGACAAGGTTGCCGATGCGACGGCCGCCGCGGAGGAGGCCTTCAGCCAGATCCGGACGGTGCAGAGCTTCGTTCAGGAGCCCGCCGAACGGCAGCGGTATGGGGAACGGATAGGGGAGAGCGTGCGGGCGGCCCTGGTGCGGGCCCAGATTCGAGGGGTGTTTTTCGGGGTGCTCACCTTCTCGACCTTCGTGGGGATCGTCATCGTGCTGTGGCAGGGCGGGCTCCTGGTGCTCGAAGGGCAGCTGACCCCGGGCGAACTCGTCCAGTTCCTGCTCTATACCATTACCATCGCCGCTGCCATCGGAGCGTTGGCGTCGTTCTTCAGCAGCTATCAGGAGGCCGTGGGTGCGGCCCAGCGAGTGTTCGAGATCCTGGAGATGAATCCGGCAATCGCCGACCCGAAGTCGCCGGCCGAGCTCCCCTCACCGATAAGAGGTAGCGTCGCATTCGAGGATGTCTTCTTCCGGTACCACAGCGATCCCGCGCTGCCCTGGATCATCGAGGGCATCAGCCTGAGATGTGCGCCGGGCGAAGTGGTTGCTCTGGTGGGTCCCTCAGGAGGAGGCAAGACGACGCTGGTCTCGCTACTCCCCCGGTTCTGGGACCCGGACCGCGGACGGGTGACTCTCGACGGCATCGACATCCGCAGCCTCCGACTCTCCGATCTGCGGGGGGGCATCGCGATCGTGCCCCAGGACCCCGCGCTCTTCAGTGGAACGGTCCGGGAGAACATCGCCTACGCGCGGCCGGGCGCGTCCCTTGAGGACGTGGAGGCCGCTGCCCGTGGGGCCCATGCCCACGAGTTCATCGAGCGGCTGCCCCAGGGCTACGACACCCTGGTTGGAGAGCGGGGCATCAAGCTCTCCGGGGGTCAGCGTCAGCGGGTGGCCATTGCGCGGGCCATCCTGAAGGATCCTGCCATCCTGATTCTGGACGAAGCTACCAGCAACCTCGATACCGAGAGCGAGCGCCTGATCGAGGACGCCCTCGGCAAGCTTCTGGTGGGGCGTACGACGTTGATCATCGCCCACCGGCTCAGCACGGTACGCCGCGCCGACCGGCTGGTCGTGGTGGACCGGGGCCGAATAGTAGAAGAGGGAACGCATGGAGAGCTGCTGGAGCTCGGCGGGCTCTACGCCCGGCTTTACCAGCGGCAGTTTCGGGAGGAGGCAGTGGGAGCTGAGTCATGAAGCGCCGTTATTCTCTGGGAATAGCGGGCGCGGCCGTGTTGGGTGGGGGCCTCCTGGCCTATCTCACCTCCAAAAACCCCGCTCCGACCCCCCAGGCAGCTCCATCCTTGGCAGAACCGACCAGGATCACATTTCCCGAGGAGTCGTTGCCGGCTCGGGTCACCTGGAGCGAACACATTGCCCCGATCGTTTATCGGACCTGCGCCGGCTGCCATCGGCCCGGGAGTGCCGGCCCCTTTCCGCTGCTCACCTACCGGGACGCCGCCGGCAAGGCGGAGCTGATTCGCTACGTCACCCGAACCCGGTACATGCCGCCCTGGCCGGCCGATCCCGGCTATCGGCACTTCGTGGGGGAACACGTCCTCACCCCGGAGCAGATCGCGCTGATTGGGCGCTGGGTCGAGCAGGGAGCGCCCGAGGGCGATCCGCGCCGGACACCAAAGCCGCCGACATTTCCGCCAGGCTCCGACCTCGGAAAACCCGACCTCGTGGTGCGCATGCCCGCCCCCTTCCGGATCAGGGGAGACAACACCGACAAATTCGTCAGCATGAAGCTGCCGTTCTCAATCCCGCGCGACACCTTTGTTCGGGCGATCGAGTTCGTTCCGGGCAACCGGAAGCTGGTCCATCACGTGAACGCCCACCTGGTGACCTACCGTGACGGTGCCCCGAAAGGTGCTTTCGGGGGCCCCTGGTTCTCCGAGGCTGGGGAGCACAACATGGACGCGCTGGGGCAGCTGGGCCTTGCCGGGGGGGATTCCTCGGGCCGGTCGCTCACGCTGTCGGTCACCAACTATCTGCCGGGAACCCAACCCACCCTCTACCCCGAAGGAATCGGCGGCTTCCGGTTGAGCAGGCAGGGGTTCCTGCTCATGCACCATGTCCATTACGGACCGACGCCGGTAGACCAGACGGATAGCTCGTATTTCAACGTGTTCTTCGCCAAGAAGCCCCCGGCACGGCCTACGTATACCCTGCTGCTGGGCACCCTGGGCCGGGCGCCGGTCGTGCCTCCCCTCGTCATTCCGCCTGACTCGGTCAAGACGTTCCGCACCCAGTTCACCCTGCCGGCCGATATCTCGGTGCTCACGATCAACCCGCATATGCACTTGTTGGGCAGGACCTTCCTGGCCTATGCGGTGTCGCCCGGTGGTGACACCATTCCTCTGGTGCGGATCCCTCGCTGGGACTTTCGGTGGCAGTACTTCTATACTTTCGAGAAGATTCTCAAGCTCTCTCGAGGCACCACCATTCACGCGGTGGCCACATTCGATAATACCGCGCACAATCCGAACAATCCGTTCAGTCCGCCCCGTGAGGTACGCGAGCAAGGCGCCAGCATGCGAAGCACCGATGAGATGTTCCAGTGCATCATCACCATGCTGCCGTACCAGCCGGGGGACGAGAACATCAGCTTGGACGGGGCCAGCATCCGGTGAAGAGCCGGGAGCCAGCAACAGAAAGCCCCCGCCGCCGGAAGGCGACGGGGGCTTCTGACTAGCTAGAAGTCCGCCTTACGGGCCGGCGGGAACGTCATGATCCACCTGAATGCTCACCCATCCCGGTGCGTCTCCCTCGAACAGATCCAGCACCAGGAAATAGGTGCCCGGCGTGAGCGTCAGTGTACCGGTCTCCGGGTTCGCCGCCGTGGCCGCGAAGAAGTCCGCATCGGAACAATCCGAGGCCCCGCAGACAGCGACGTCGACATCCGCCGTGTTGTTCCAGCCCGCGGTCACGGTATAATCACCGGCAGCGGTGACAACCAGCCGGTAGGCCTGATCGGCTGTGGGAGCGAAGATGCTTCCAGGGAACGTACCGGCGTCATAGATCAGGGTGCTGCCACCCTCGGCAGCCGGCGCGTTGATGATCGGACCGGTTGTAGTCGCGTCAGATCCCGGACGCGCCGCCACGGTCGCGCCAACGGTCATGGTAACCCCGTCGGCCGGCAGGAGAATCGGGAATCCGGCCACCACGACGCCGTCAACCGCTAACTGCCCGGCAGCACCCGGGGCCGGAATGAAGCTGATGGTATTGGCGGTAACCCCAGAGGTAAACGCGGGCGCCCCTCCTATCGTCGCCGTTGCGCCCGGATCGAACGTGAAGCCCGGCGTGGTCATTGTGAGCGTGACCTCCGCGCCGCCGGCCGGGGTGGCAGAGGTGGGGGTGCCCGCAAAGCTCGCCACCACCGGTGTCGTAACCTTGCCAGTGGTCGACAGGATCTGCGGGAACTGCGGCAGCAACGCCGGAATGACGCCATGAATGGTCAGGACCGAGTCCGAGTTTGGAGGCGGGACGAAGCTGAGGGACCCGCTGTCCGCCGCCACGACCAGATTCCGGGGAGCGATGGCGCCTTCCAGCACGAACCCGCCCTCGGCAATCACCGAGTCGGGAATGACCTTGACCCCGGCGGGCATGGTGAGCGTGACCGTCTCGCCCAGTGCCGGCGTCTGGTTGGAGAACACCCCTTCCACCGCGGTCAGAGCGGGAGAGGTCACTATGTCGCTCGAAACGATGGTGAAGTCCAGGCTTTCATCGAATGCCACGGTCGTGTGGGTGATCGTTACCGCGCCGAGGGCGTTCGGGCCAGGCACCACTACCAGCTGCGTACGATCTGGGGACAGGCTCACGATGTCGCCGAGGCCAGCGCCTGCAAATGTCACCTCGGACTCGTCGGTGAACAGCCCGCCGGCTGGAGCGGTGATGGTGAGGGTATCGCCCCACGCCGGGTTGAGGTTCGAGATGCCGAGGGCCACCGTCGAGGGGACGACCCGCACCGGAACCACCAGGCTCTCCCCGCCAGCGTTCAGCGTGAAGGAGGAGTTGGCGATGGCGGTGCCGGTCACCTGGAACTGGACCTGGTTGGGGATGGCGCTCCCCGCCGTGGTGTGCTGGAAGGCGGTATCCTGCACCACCGTGAGGCCACTGCCCACCGCACTGATCTCGAAGTCCGATGCGATCTGGTTGCCCTGGTCGTCCTGCAGCGAGGCGATGACCGGCTTGGTCTCACCCACATCCACGAACACGATCGTGGGCTTAGCGACGATGCCTGAGGGTTCCCTGAAGTCGCTGGTAGGATCACCTGAGCAGGACAGGAATCCGACTGCGACCGCGAGTACGACCGAACCACGCAACAAACGCTTCATAGTGAACACCTCAGTGCGGAGGTCTATTAAGGATGCGTCCCGTATCG
Organism: uncultured Gemmatimonadales bacterium; assembly: GCA_963846435.1. Classification (GTDB taxonomy): domain Bacteria; phylum Gemmatimonadota; class Gemmatimonadetes; order Gemmatimonadales; family GWC2-71-9; genus CAVVWJ01. Next base: position 772,125 of record CAWJVX010000003.1, read on the forward strand.
TTTCGACTAAAACCGTTGGCGTGCGCCGGTGTCGTCGCGCCGGCTCAGGCTGAACAGATCGACTCCCAGGAACTCCCCGGCGTCGTCCAGGGCTTTGCGGCCGATCACCTCGCTCCACGACGGAATTCCCGGTTCGCGAAGGTCATTCGAAAAGATCAACTGATACGCTCCAAAGCCGGTTCGGTCGGCAAAGATGTAGTAGGACCCCTTGCCCGAGGTATAGCGCCACACCTCGTACGGTGGAGCTCGGCCCTCGTTCTGCCTCCGAAACACGTCGTCCGGCGCGCCGCTCCGGGCGAAGATCCGGCCCCGATCTGAACGCCACCCTGCCACGGCTTTGCGGCCACCCTCCTTATACTCCCGATTGGCGTAGGCGATGGCTTCGTAGAACGCCTCCCGGCGCTCGTTCCTGGCCGTACCGGGTGTGGGATCGCGCTTCTGCCAGAAGTTGGTGAGGAACCGGCGCTTGGCATCCAGGCTCAGCTCCGCCTGCCAGGGAGAGAGCTCACCCGACTCGCCGATATAGAGCAGGGGTGCCTTGGCGACGTCGAGCTCCTCGGCGGACATGGCGGCAAAATATCCGGCATCGGTTACCCGGTCGGCCTGCCGCGACGCCGAATCACGCGCCAGCGTCTCCCTCAGACCGGCCATCGAGATGGCGGCGGACCGTTCGATGCTCCGGCCTCCCAGCTTTAGACTGGCGGTCATGGAGTAGGTGCCTTCCGGCAGGCCGGCAAGATCCAGCTGGCCCTTCAGAACGCTGCCGCCTGCCGCCACGGTCACCGGCACCTCCGGCGTCTTGATGCTGGTCTTGCCGGAGGAGTCCCGAATGGCCACGCTCATGGTGCCGTTCTGGCCCGCATTCGAGTAGGCCTCCAGCAGGTAGTACACATTGGCCCGGAGCGGGGTCAGGACCACTTCGGCGGCCGCGGTAACCAGGTTGTTGCCGGTCCTGAACTCGCCCGGTCGCGGCACCGTATCATCGGCCGTCGCCAGCCGCATCTCCGGCGCCACCAACAGGTCGGAGGCCCCATCGGCCTGGGAGAGGGCCTGAACGTCGATCCCGCCACTGGCTTTTCGGCCGGAGACGGAATCCTCTACCCCTACCTCGAGCCGGTACTTACCGGGGGCCACCGCAAAGTCCACGATCTCGACGGTGTAGGCGTCGCTGCCACCCTGCGCCCGGGCCCGGTTGCGCCACGATTGCTGATAGAGTGTGAGCCCGGTCGAGTCGACCACCCGAACCGACACCGTGTAGTTCAGCTGATCCGACGATCCGCTGGCCGCCTGGATCATGGAGAATGGGATTTGGACCAGCCCTTTAACGCGGGTCCGGTTCTGGTCCGGCCTGTAGAAGCGGACTGCCCGAAGCACCAGACCGGAATCACTCTGCGGAACCGTGGTTGCAATGGGTGCGGCCACGGCCGCGATCAGAAACGCAATTGAAAAGCTATGCATGAAAACCCTTGCCGGGGGCGGCGCGATCCTCTGCCCGCCCCCCGCATTCAGACTTTACCAGCCGAGGCTGACACTGAAGAAATTGGTCGATCCGAGAACACCCAGATACTTCCAGGCGTAATCGAAGCCGACGTTGAAGTTACCGGTTCCGTAGTTGAGGCCGCCGCCAAGCGCGAGACCCTGCAGATTCTCCTCGTCACTCAGGGCGGTGGTGGCCGGATCGACCGGATCGAGATTGTTCGCCGCGGCGTAGCTATAGCTGCCGCGGAGCGCGAACCCGAAGGGGGATCCACCCAACCGCTGCGACATCCACTCGCCACCGGCGGAGAACCCGGCCGCGTTGTTGTTGGGCTGGTTGAAATCCGACAGCAGCGTGAGACGATTGTTGTCTCCCGCAATCAGATCGTAGGCCAGACCCACGCGGAAGATGGTGGGGAGCGGAAAATCCTTGGTTCTGAACTCCGCCTGCTGCGGGTTCTGCGCAACCGGAGCCTCGCCGGGGATGGAATCCCGCGGAGCATCGGTTTCGAGAGCGCTGCCGCTGTAGGACAGGTTGGTGCCCAGGTTGGACACCACGAAGGAGAACCGGATCGGGTGACCGCTGAGCTGGGCGTGGAAGCTGGTGCCGAAGTCGACCGCAAAGGCCTGCCCCGAGGCCTCACCCAGATTGTCGAACACTCCCTTCGCCGTGACGCCGGCCGAGAACCGGTCGGAGAAGTTCTGCGCGAAGGTGATGCCGGCCACCGTTTGGCTTACAGAATAGACCGAGCCGGTTCCGTCCGGCTGCTCCGCCGTGTAGACCGGCTGGTCCTTGAAACCGAAGGTCCCGACCTGAATACCAACCGACCGGGAGCCGCCGCCGAATGGAAACGCGATGCCGCCCCAGCTGTACCGGGTCTCGGCCACGTAGTCGTAGGTGCCGACCATCGCACCGGCCCGCGGCATCAGCGCGATGCCCGCCGGGTTGTAGTAGAGCGCACTGACATCGGTGGCAATGGCTGAGAACGCCGTCCCGAGCGCCGTGCCCCGGGCGCCTGCCCCGAAGAGCAGGAACTCGGCCGCTGTGGCGCCGTAGGGCGTGTTGTCCTGATTGATCTGGTCATCGGTCTGCGCCACAGACAGGGCGGGGATACCGCCCATCAGCGCCGCCACGAGGGCCAGGTTCCGTGCAGAGAAATGACTCATAGCTTCCCATCTCCTGGATGCGGAGGGGCAGGCGGAATGCCTGCCCCGTCCCGTGGGGTGCTACTGGGCGAAATTGACCACCGTGAACCGGCCGACCCGACGGGCGCCGCCGGCTTCGATGTGATAGAAGTACACGCCGCTCGCGACGACCTGATTATTGCGATTGCGGACGTTCCAATCCTCGCTCCCGCCGAATGTCGACGAGTTGTGCTCGAGCAGGGAAACCAGCACCCCGCTCGAGGAATAGATCCGGATGATGGCCTGCGCCGGCAGGTTCACGAACTTGAGAACCTTGGAGTCCGTGGTCTGCTCGAATGCGCTGGTGACGTAGTACGGATCCGGTACCGTATGCACCAGTTCCAGATCGCCCTCGCTGGGCTGGCGGACCACCGTGCCGCTGGCGGTGACAAAGCGGAACCGGAGCCCGGCGATCGCTGGATTGCCGGCCCGCTGGAGGAAGACATAACCCTCGGGATTGATGCCATCGGCACCAGTGGCGGCGCGGGTGGTACCGTCCACGCTCCGAAGGACCCACCTCGTTCCTTCCGCCGGCAGCACGCCGCCGGTGAGCTGGAAGATGTGGAAGTGGCCCGCGAGGTAGAGGCCGAAACCCACCCCCGTCTGGGTGTGGGCCGCTGGAGACGTTCCAGCCGCGAGAATCGACACCGGCGTAGCCACCGCTGTCTGGGTCAGGAGCGCACCTGCGCCCGGGGCCGGGACCGGCACCGCGGTTGCCACGTTCGGCGGCAGACAGAAGCCCAGATGATTATGAAGCTGGGCGACGTCCTCGACCTGGGTGATGTCCAGCCAGTCCACCCGGCCGTTGCCGTTGTTGTCGGTTACAAAGCCATAGCCCGATTGCGGTGTGGCGTGGAACGGAACTGCCACGTTGGTGCTCAGGTCCCGCACGCTAGCCAGCGTGCCGCCCGGCCCCCACACGACCTCGATGTCCGCCTGCCTGCCAAAGGTGCTGGCCAGGTAGTTATAGGTCTGCATGCAGACCGATGACGGCGGAGCCTGAACGATGCCCGCGGCCGGGTCGGGGTTCGGCGTAACCGGGTCCTGGTCGATGTGTGACAGCGGCGCGAAGATCGAGTCCACGCCGGTGAGGTGTCCCACCCGAATGGAGTAGGCCGGATCGTCGAGGGTCTCGTTGGCACCCTCGAACCAGCGCGATCCACCGGGAGAGGTATTGAGCAGTATGGGCACCGTTCCTGCCGTGGCACCACCGACACGGCGCCCGAAGAAATTCTCGCCGGCCGAGTTTTCGCCATGACGGGCCACAGTGATGTTAAGGCCTGCGGCCGGGGGGTTCATGCCTTGCGGCAGCCCGAACTGAGCCGCGGTGGTCGGATCGAGACCTACCGGGCCGGGGTTGACGCGCGTGGTGACCTGAATGGGTTCGCCAAACACCGCAAGGATCGGCACCCGCACCACCGTCCGCGTCTGCACATTGCCTACCGGACCCGCATAGGTCACATAGTAGTCGTGACAGAGCCCCTGGGTGTTTTCCAGGCCCAGACAGCTGAAGCTTGCGATGTTATCGAGCGGATACGCCTCGCCGTCGGCCCGCGCCTTGACCGAGTCGATGGTTGCGGTGATACCCGTTCCACTGAGCGGCGTGGCCAACGCGAGCACCGACTGCGCGATCGAACCCTGGATCTGCAGGTTATTCGGCGGCAGCCCGTTGAAGCGCCCGGTCGAGGGGTCTATGGCAAACGGCACCGTGCCGGTTGGTATCACGTTATCGTCGTCGCCCAGAATGCTGAACTGGGCGGCAGGAGCGAGATCCACGTTCCCCGCGGTTGCGTTGGGGAGGACCGCCTTCGTAGAGCGGGGCGATTCCAGGCTGGACGGGCCCGACTGGAAGGAATTGATGTCGAACGCCGTTACCGAGTAGAAGTACCGGAGATTGTTTCGAGCCGTCTCATCGACATAGACGAAGGGTACGCCCGTGTCGCGCAGGTCGCATTCGGCGGTATTGCCGAAGGTGAGACAGGCACTGGCGGCCCCGGTGACCGCGGTATCGGCCTTGAGGACGATCGCGTCTCCGGTCGCCAGCGCAGCCCGGTTGGGAGTAGCTACCTGCACAACCGGTCCTGACAACGCGACGTCTACGCTGACCGTCGGTGCGACGCCCGGCACCCGGACTTCAAAGGGCGCGAGACAGTCGGTGAGGATCTGGGGAGTGAGCTCGGGTGCGCAGCCGGACGTCGGGTTGACCTGCCCCCCGAAGTCCTTGATCAACGTGCCGGCGTAGTCGAACTGCGCCAGCAGCTGCAGCGATTGAGGCGAGTCCACCCGCCCGCGATAGACCCGGTAGCCCTCGACGTCATTCTCCCGGTAGTTCGGGTCGAACAGCGGATTGATGGCGCCCTCGGGAGTAAGCGGCTGGCTGGAGACGGCGAAGAACGGATCGCCGGTCGTCTCGCTGGGCGAGGGCTGCCAGAGCACGGTGACCTGGTTGGATCCCGGCAGCAGGAAGAAGTTGGGAACCTCAGGCGCGAACGGCAGCAGGAACCGGTTGCGGAACACCTCCTGCGCGACGAGCGCCTTGCCCAGCAGCGAGCCGGGCAGCGTCGTGATCGAGTCCTGCACCACCGTGCCTTCCGGAGTCGCCCCGCGGAAATCGACGAAGCCGCTGACTGAGTCGACCGCGTTGGCTCCCTCGCTGGCGAGGCGAATCGGATCGCTGAGCCTGGTCGGGTCGCCCGGCGTGAGGCTGCAGGTGCCGGGGCCAACGCAGGCGCCGACGATGCGCGGTGCGGCGAAGATGTAGGCCACGACGATGGAGCCGAACGCGCCCGGCGCCAGCTCCAGGGGACCGGAGGCCTGGAAGAATCGCATGTCGTCTTCCTGGCCGTTGTTGATGTAGCAGATCTTGGTGGCCTGCGGGTTGCCGGTGTTGCAGGCGGCATCGCCGGCGGCGACGCTGATGTTGTTGGAGAGATAGCGATACAGCTGGGTGACGTTCTGGGCGTCGTCGAAGGCGCCCTGGTTGATCGTGTTGCTGAAGAGCGTGAGTCCTACTTCTTCACCGGTGAGTGGATCCACCGGGCTCTTCAGGTACTTGACCCCTACGAATCCCGACCCGGCAAAGAACGGCGGAGAGAAGATGCTGGGATCGAAGCTCCAGCCCGCCGCCGGGGAAAAGGTGAGCTCGTAGGTGTAGCCCAGCGAGAACGGAATGTTGACCGAGGCATAGTTCGCCCCCGATTCTGCCACGTCCATGTCGGCGCCGAAGGCGGCGAACAGGCTGCTGATGGTGTAGCCGCCGTCCGGAATATCGATGTTGAACCGGGCCTCGTTGACATCCTGGAAGCGGGTACCCGCCTCCTCCAGGATCTGGCGCATGCCGTCGCGCACGCCGGCGTAGGCGGCCGCGTTCCGGGCGGTGACGTTGTAGAACGTATAGATGAAGTAGAGGATGTCCTCGTTGCCGGACGGGAAGTTGTAGCCCATCCCGCGCTGCTCTACCAGAATGCCGAGCGGGTGCTCGCGGCCGGCGCTGAAGGCCGGGTTGCCCTCCCAGGACAGGAACCAGACGTCGCCCTGCGACGCCGAGACCCGGCCCCGGAGCAGCGGATTGAACAGCTCCTCGCTGGCGTCGCCCTGGGGGACCATGGCGGCCTAGCGGCCAGTTGGCCACATCGTCCGGGTTACTGGAGTTGAAGATGGGACGGAATTCCTCCCCGACGTTGTCACCCCGGGGACTGAAGAACTGAGCGCCCGGTGGTGTCGCCCGCCCACTCGGGGTTGGCATCGGCGCCGACGAGGCCGGCCACCTGAATGCCCGAGTTGAACACATACTGGTCGGCGGTGCCCTTGGGCCAGAATCCGCCGCCGATCGTCGACGAGTTGGTGGAGTCCACGCAGATCTCGCCGCCGCTCGAAAGCCCGCAGTAGATCCGGTTGATCACCAACGCCCCGAGGGGCCGGGCGAACAGCCGAAATCCCTTGTTCGGGTTGCCCGGCCTCGGCTTGGCCTCCGCGACGCCGGCTATGACGGCGCTCAAGACCAGTGCGCAGAAGCCTGCCCACAGCGCGCTTCTCATACGCAAGAAGGAGTGCATTGCGTCCTCTCTCAGGAAGAAAACGAGGGCACACCGACCGGACCCTGCCACAAATCCGGGTACGGTCGGCGTCCCATGCGGCCAAACTGTTAGAAGTTCACCTCGAGACCGACCCGCATACGGCGGGGGTCGCCGGTGAAGTTGTGGATTCCACGAATCGTGTTGTACAGCGCATCCGACGCCCGGCGCTGCTCGGTGGCGTCATAGAGACCGTCGCCGTTTCCGAAGCGCTGCTCCGCCCGGATCAACGCCACGCAGTTGGGAGCCGCCGCAACGCCATCGGCGGTTACCCAGCTGGCGCAGCCCTGCCGCCGGTCGGGGATGTCGCCGAAGGTGAGGTCGATGGTGCCATTTGCGGCTACATCGACGCCCGACGCCAGCGCCTCGGCCTGCACTTCGTCGGCGTTGGCCGCGAACTCGTTCTCTTGCTCATCGAGGTTCTTCACGTCGTTGGTCTGGGTGAAGACCTGGATGACGTTGCGGAAGTTCAGGACGTTGCGGGCGTCAAGGTAGGCCGTCACGTCCAGTCCGCCCAGGCCGAAGCCCTTGGTGAGCCGCAAGTTGAGGTTCTTGAACGCGGGCAGGCGGCTCTGGTTCAACCCCTCGGGGAATTCCCGATCGCAGTTGTCGCCCGACACCACGTCCTGGTCGGTTGAGCCCAGCGAGCAGGCGGTGTACGGCGTACCGCTGGCATACCGGAAGGTGGCAAAGACGCCGACGTTCTCGAAGATCGAGCCCACCGTCGAGCCCTGGTTCCAGTCGTTGGGGAAGGTGAGTGAGGCTGCCGCGGCCAGGGTGTGGGGCCGGTTGAAGTCGGTCGGCAGCACCGCCTGCGGCGGCGGCTGGTTGCCCCCGGAAACGGCATTCAACACCCGGGATCCGAAGTCGATGTAGGTATCCGGATCGGACCCGGTGTTCTTGGCATCCATGAAGCTGTAGGACAGGGTGCCGTTGAACAGGTTGCCGAACCGGCGGTCCAGCCGCACGTCGATACCGCGGGTGTTGCCGAAGTCGGCGTTGGTGAGCAAGCCGCACGTTGCCGTTGACGTTGGTCGTCGGGTCGGGCAACGAGATCAGCCGGTTGGCCGCGTTGGACAGGTTGTCCTTGTTGTACGCCGCCAGGTCCAGCACCATGTCGTCGTTGAAGGCGTGGCGCACCCCGAACTCGAAGGTGATCGACTTGCCGAAGTCGACGTCGGCGCCGTAGACGTTGTTGGTGTTGGTCAGGTTGATGTCACTGTTGATGCCCTGAAGCACCACTCCAAAGTCCGGGGCCTGCACCTGGTGGGCGTAGGAAAGCCGGAAGTTGGTCCGCTCGGTCACCGGGAACGAGACCTGGACGTGCGGGCTCAGGTAGTTGTGGCTCTGGTCCTCGCGGAAGAGATCCGGATTGTTGAAGTAGGCGTCCGGATTGTTCGGGTCGTAGTCGGGATGGGTGGTGATGACGGGGAAGCCCACCGGCCGCTTGGCCCGGGTGTGATACCAGTCGTACCGCAGACCGGCCACCAGGACCACGTCACCCAGGTCGAGACGATCCTCCGCAAAGGCGTTCCAGCGGATCGGCTTCTCCAGGAAGACGTCGGAGAAGATCTGGTCGTCGAGCTGGTGGGAGTAGTTCCCGATATCGTAGCGGGTAAACTCTCCGCCCACCTTGATCCGGTTATAGCGGTCGAACTGCCAGTCGAGGTTGGCCTTGCCGACCCAGCGATTTTCCTTGTACATGATGAGCCGGGTGGCCAGCGGAGAGCCGATGCCGTTGTCGTAGAACTGCATGTCGGCGCCGGCGGAGCCCCGGTTATACAACGCGTAGGCGTTGTTCCGGAATACGTCGCTGGTGGCGTACTGGACCCGGTCCTCCAGGTCGAGCGGCGAGCGCCGGCTTCCTGCAATGTTTTCGCGGTAGTTGTCCACCAGCTCCTGGTTCAGCGGGAAGTTGCCGAAGTCGAACAGGAAGTCGATGGGGCCGACAAGGAACCCGCCAAACGGATCGCGGGTGCTCGCCTCGGCCTCCGTGGTCATCGGGCCCTGGAGGGTCCGGTCCTGCTGATAGGAGATGTAGGTCTCCAGCGCCAGCGCCCGCTCGGTGGACTTGGTCAGGTTCTGGGTCCAGTTGAGCGTGTACACCCGGCTCCACTGCCGGAAGGCCACCAGCGCCTCCGGATTATAGAGGTTCTGGTAGGTGAGGACCCGGTTGGTGAGGTCCCGGTTCTGACTGAAGGTGCGGCCCTGGAACTGGCTCGCCAGCGTCGTGAATGCGATCCGGGAACCGGTGCCGAAGGTGTAGTTGAGCTTGCCGTTCAGCTGGTAGGTGGACCGGGCCGAGTACGGCGTGCGCCCGCCCTGGCAGTCCACCCCATAGTTGGAGGCGATCCCCGGGTCGGCGCTGCCCGAGAACTCATCGCAATCACCCCGGTAGGCCGCGTAGTTGTAGACCGGCACCAGCGTGGTGTCGGACGTCGGGCTGCCCACCGCGTCGGGGACGGCCACCACGGTGTCGATGCCGGCCTGCACGAAGATGGGTGACTTCTGGGCGTCCACCCCGGTGCCGATCGACTTGTTCCCCTCCAGCGCGCCGGAAAGGAAGAACGTGAGGTTCCGGGTGATCGGGCCGCCGAAGCTGCCCTGGAACCGGTTGAAGCCCAGGCTGGTGTTCTTGCTGAAGGGCTCGTCGCTCTCGTAGCCGAAGCTGCCGGTATAGTTGCTCCCGCCGGTCTTGGTCTGGACCGAGATGACGCCCGACTGCGCGTTACCGAACTCGGCCGAAGACGAGCCGGTGGTCACCGAGGCCTCTTCCATGCGCGTTGGTGCCGATGCTGATCTCGGTGCCCAGCGAGCCCACGTTGTTGCCGCCCCGATAGCCGGGTGACACCGGAACGCCGTCGATGTAGGTGACGGCTTCGTCGGTGCGTCCACCGCGGATCGAGAGCGTGTTGTTGGAGGGGCTTGCTACGACACCAGGTTGGAGAGCCAGCACGTTGTTAAGTCGGTCAACCGGAAGATTGCTGGTAAACTCGCCGTCGATTCGCTGCTTGGTCGTCACCTCGTCTCGCGGCACCAGCGGCTGGGTCTGGGTGACGACGGTGATCTCCTGAATCTGGACGGCGGTCTGCTCCAGCTGGATGTCGACCGTGCCGGTCTGGCCGGCCAACACCTTGACGCCGTCGACCTGGGTCGATTTGTAGCCGATGAACGCGGCCCGGACGCTGTAGGTGCCGGCTGGAACGTTGTTGACGAAGTAGTAGCCCTGCGGATTCGTGAGTGAATTGAACGCGGTGCCCACCAGGAACACTTGCGCGTTCGCAATGGGTGCGCCCGCTTGGTCACGCACCCTGCCTTCGATCTTACCAGTCGAGCCCTGGGCCAGGAGCGAACCGGCTCCGAAACCCAACGCGACTGCCGCGAGCGCGAAGCTCCGCGCGGCGCGTGCGAAGGCGCTTACACAGCTTTGCTTCATGGATACGTCCTCCAAAGGCGTGGACCTGCGATTACTGCCAGCTTGGAGCGGGAGGCATACACGCCTCCCCTTTCGGCCTAACGGCCTAAAATCGGGATTCGCCTGCGTGGGATGACAGCCTGCATTGTGTGAAGGGAACGGCGTAAGACCAACAAGCGTGAACGCCGACCGCGGCCCGGTCGGGTGCCTAATATGAGGTGACTAAAATCTGGTGTCAAGGAATAGTCACGTGAACAAGTCCGTATTCCGATACCGATGTAACTCTCTGAAACCGGCTAGGTTGCCCAATGGAACGCTGACGGATCAAACGGCTACCCCTGGGAGTGAACCCCGAATTATCCGGCGCGAAAAAATGCTCGCGAGAGCGCCATCTTTGGCTGGCATGAGCTGTGGTGTCGCGGTGTCGTAACCCGGTTTGCTGGACGCGATGTTAATGCGCAGATCGAAGTTTGGTAAGGGGGGAGTTGTGGCGAGCCGGAGCCGGCGTCAGGGGGCGACTCGCCACGATCACCTCCGTCTGCGGCTGCCGCGGGGTCACTTCGGGGCCTCGCTCCCCCCAATACATGTTTACTTCGCTCCTGATCCCAAACTCGCCCGGGAGATAGATGCCCGGCTCGACCGAGAACCCCACTCCGGGTATCAGCTGTCGCTCATCATGAGTCTCGTAGTCGTCGAGATGAGGGCCCGGAGCCATGGAGGTCTCGATCGATGGAGTGTCCGGTGCGGTGCACGAAGGCCTCGCCGAAGCCGGCGGCCTCGATGACGGCCCGAGCCGCGCGATCCGCCTCGAATCCCGCGATGGCGCGTCGCTCGGCTGCCGCCCGGCGGACCGTCTCGATGGCGGCATCGCGCGCCTGGCGCACGACTCGCCACACCCGTTCGACCGACTCCGGTGGCCGGCTGCCCGCGAAACCGATCCAGGTCTGGTCGGCGAAGACCGTGCTGCGGCTTCGGCCGGCCCAGAGGTCGAGCAGGATCACATTCCCCGCCCGCAGGGTGGCGTCTCGCCCGGCCTCGGGCTCGTAGTGGGGCTTGGCCGAGTTGGCGCCGAACGCAACGATCGGTGGGGCGTCGAAGACCAGGCCCCGAGCCTGCACTTCGGCAATGACTCTGGCCTGGAGTGCCGATTCGGTCAGACTGCCCTGGGTCTCATGGACCACCGCCGCAAGCATCTCCCGGGCGACCGACGCCAGAATCTCGGCCGCCGCCCGGTGGTCATCGGCTTCCGAAGCACTCCACCGGGCAGCAAAGCGCGACACCAGCGATCCGGACGGAACCACGGTTGCGCCCAGCCGCCGCAGCAGCTCCACCACGCCGTACGGCACCCGGTCGAGATAGGGCACGGCATCCTCGGGCGAGATCTCCATGGCCAGCGTGCGACCGGCCACCAGGGAAGCGAGAGCCTGGTGAAGCTCGCTCCACCTGGCATAGGGAATGACCCGGCCGGGAAATCCCTCCAGAGCCTGGAGCTCGATCTTGTGGGCGACCGCGACCGGCTCGCCTGCTTTCGGGAGGAGCACGAATAGCCGGCGGGTATTCATGCCGCGGAGCCCGAGCACCCGGCCGGCCACCGGATTCAAGCCGTGGAAATCGTAGAGCAGCCAGCCGTCGACCCCAAGCTTCGAGAGCGCTTCGCGAAGCTCAGCCAGGTCTATCATTCGTAGACTTCCGCGGTGGCGGTGCGCCAGAGGCAGACGTCATCTCCGCGGGAGCGACAGCGCTCGTGCAGCAGCGCTCCCTCGAAGCCGGTCAGGCTACGCAGCAGCTCGAGGTAGGCCGATCCGTAGAAGAGACAGGCCTCGCCACCCGGCAGCGCGACGATCGAGAGTGGGGCGGCCATCCTGAACCCCACCACCGGGGGACGGGAGTCGAGGTCGCCGTCGAAGATCATGCGGGCCAGCCGCGCCACGCTCCGCAGGGTAATGCGTAGCGCCATCCCGCTGGGAGACATGCGGGCCAGGGTGCGGGAGGACCGGCCCCGAGTCCGGGCGGCGTAGCGGGCGGCACGGCGACCGGCATCGGCGAACACCAGCGACGCATCCGGCCGGCGGCCGATCAGCCGGATGACCGACAGCACTTCGTCGGGGTCGACGGTGCCGGCCCGTTCGGCCGCCTGGCGATAGCGCTGGATCTGCGCGGCCACCGTGGGGCTCAGGCCCAGACGACGGACCACGATCTCTTCGGCCAGCTCTTCCATTCCGTCCTCGACCGGGGTGTCCAGGTTCCGGAGGGCCTCGAGCAGGCTGAGTGGGATGAGGGCTGCAACGGTGGGTTTAGGCACGGGACTCGGCGCAGAAGTTAGGCGGTCAGGCGGTAGGGCGGTAGGCCGGTAGGGTAAGAGCGCCGGGTTCCCTCGTCCCTCGTTCCCTCGTTCCCTCGTTCGCTCGTTCGGCGTTACATTCCCTCTCATGGCTGAGCCCTCTGCCCCCGGGCGTTCGTTCGACGAGGAGGCCCTGCCTCACCTCGACACGCTCTATCGGGTAGCCCTGCGGCTCACGGCGGATCCGACCCTGGCCGAGGACCTCGTCCAGGACACCATGCTCAAGGCGTATCGCTCCTGGCGGCAATACCGGCCGGGGACCAATGCCCGGGGCTGGCTGCTCACGATTCTGCGAAACACCTTCATAAATGACTACCGCCGGCGGAAGCATGAGCCGGTCGCGATGGACCTCGAGGCCATCGAGCCGCATGCGTTGTATCGCTCGATTCAGGAGACCGATCCCGAGGGCACCTTCTTTTCTCAGATCGTGGACGCCAAGGTCCTCGAGGCCATCGACGCCCTGGCCCCCGAGTTTCGGGAGGTGCTCGCGCTGAGCGACATCGAAGGCCTGAGCTACGGCGAGATTGCCGAATCCCTCAAGATCCCGGTGGGAACCGTGAAGTCCCGGCTGTTCCGCGCTCGCAGACAACTCCAGGCCGGCCTCTACGCCCACGCAGTCGAGATGGGTTACATCAAGCCGCGGGAGACCGCACCATGAGCCGCCTCGACTGCGAGCAGGCCCTGGATCATCTCCAGGACTACCTGAAGCAGGAGCTGACCCCCGAGCTGGTGCTGGAGGTGCGGGTCCACCTGGAACGGTGTCGGGACTGCGCCGGTTACGCTCGATTCGAGGAGAGGTTCCTGCAGATGCTGGAGACCCGGGCGCGGCGGGAAACCTGTCCCAGAGAGTTGCGCGCGCGCATTCTTGCCGCGCTGCGGGCGGAGGCGGGCGGCAGCTGACCCCGGTCCCACTCGCGCTGGCGGCGGTGGTTTCCGCCGCCGCCGCTCTCGCCGCCTGGCGGCGCTCACACTCTTACTCCAACGGGCGCGCTGGCAGCGTGGACGGTCGGCGTATTGGTTCTCTGGGGGACAGGATGGCAGGGCGGCGCGGTGCTGGCCGCCTTCTTCATTTCCAGTAACCTGGTTTCCCGAGTGCGCCCGCTGGTGGCGCCACCGGGTCTCGATCCCAAGAGCGACCGGCGTGACCTCTGGCAGGTGTATGCCAACGGTGGTGCGGCCGCCCTGGGTGCGGGCGTTGGCCTCAGCAACGGCCCGCTCGCAATCTGGCTGGTCACGGCCACCCTCGCCGCCGCCGCCGCCGACACCTGGGCGACCTCGGTCGGTGCCTGGAGTCGGGTACCGCCTCGCCTGCCATGGTCCGGCCGCACGGTGCCGGCCGGCAGCAGTGGAGGGATGACGCTCCTGGGCAGCGCCGGCGCCGCGGTTGGAGCCCTGATCGTGGCCGGCACCGGAGCGATCGCGGCAGGCATGCCGATCCTGCTCCCGGTAGCAACCCTGATAGGTTTCTTCGGGATGGTCACGGACTCGACGCTCGGCGCGCTGCTGCAGGGACGCTTTCACTGTCCGGCTTGCGACCTGCCCAGCGAATGGCGGGTTCACCGCTGTGGCGCCGGGACGATCCAAGAAGGTGGGATAGCATGGCTGAACAACGATGCTGTGAACCTCGCAGCGACGGCTCTTGCCGGTTGCGCTGCGCTGGGGGCGTGGTGTTGGTTGTCGCCCGGCTGAGGGGTGAGTACCCGCGTGGCTTCTGAGAGCAGCAGTCCGGTCGACGTCCTCGTGGTCGGTGCCGGTCCCGCCGGCAGCGCCACGGCCACCCTGTTGGCCCGCGCCGGGGTTTCCGTTCTGGTAGTAGATCGTGCCGCATTTCCCCGCGACAAGGCATGCTCCGAGTACATGAGCCCGGAAGCGGTTCGCATCCTGGCGCGCCTCGGGGTGGTCGACCGCCTCGAGCGGGCCGGCGCCTTCCCGCTCGAAGGGATGAAGGTGACGGGTCCCCGCGGCGCCACCGCGCATGGAAAGTTCGCCCTCGCCGGGCACCGCCCATTCCGGCCGACCGGGCTCTCGATCTCGCGTCGAATCCTCGACCACGAACTGCTTGCCGCGGCCCGCTCCGCCGGGGCGGCCGTTCTGGAGCGAACCCGAGTCGAAGAGCTGGTGTACGAGGGGGGTGGTGTGGCCGGCGCCATCGTTCGCGACCACACGGGTCGGCGGCACTGCCTCCGGGCGCGGCTCACCGTGGGAGCGGACGGGCTCCGGTCAGTCGTGGCGCGCCGGCTGGGCCCTCGCACCCAGAGCACGCCGGGCCGCATGGCCTTCGTTGCCCACGTCGCGCGGGTCTCGGGCATGAGCCCATCGGCGGAGCTCCATTTCCGGGAAGACGCCTACCTGGGTCTCAATCAGATCGGGCACGATCAGACCAACGTCGCCCTGGTGGTTCCTTCCCAGCGGGCGGCGCAGGCCCGAGGCGGAGTGGAACGCTTTTTCACCCAGACGATGGGTGAGTTTTCCGGCGTAGGGGAGCGGGTCGCAGCCGGGGTGGTGGTGCGGCCGATTCTGACGACCGGGCCCTTCGCGGTCTGGTCGGCCAAGATCATTGCCCCGGGAGCGCTACTGGTGGGTGATGCCGCCGATTTCTTCGATCCGGCCACGGGCGACGGGATCTATTGCGCGCTGCGGGGAGCCGAGCTGGTGGCAGAGACGGCCACGGCGGCATTGAGCCAGCCTGGCCCTGTCACCGTGGATCGGCTGGTCGAGTACCGGCGAATGCGCCGGCGGGTCTTTGCCGGCAAATGGATGATCGATCGCATGATCGAGTACGCATTACGCTTTCCCCGGCTCTTCGACCGGGGGGTATCCCGGCTGGGGCGGCACGAGCCGATGGCGCACACCGTGATCGGATTGGCCGGCGGCTTCGTGCCCGCGCGAGAGGTTCTGAATCCGGTATTCCTGGCCCGGATGCTTCTGTGAGTCCAGCCGAAATCGACCCCTTCCAGTTCCGCCAACTGCTGGGCCGCTTCGCGACTGGGGTCACGATCCTCACGGTGGCAACACCCCAGGACCGGCCGCTGGGGATGACCGCGAACAGCCTGGCATCCGTGTCGCTCCAGCCGCCGCTGATCTCGGTCTGCGTTGACCGGGAAGCGGAGATGCATGACGTGATTCTCCAGGCTCCGGAATTCGTGGTGAACGTGCTAGCCAGCCCCCAGGAGGCGCTGGCCCGACGGTTCTCCGACAAGCACGAGGACCGCTTCGAGGGGGTCGGATATCATCTCAGCCCGGAGGGGCTCATTCTGCTGGACGGCGTTCTGGCTCACATCGTGTGCGAGCGCGATGCCACCCACCCTGCCGGCGACCACACCATCGTGCTGGGCCGCGTCATCGGCGGCGGGACCTATGATGGACACCCGCTGCTGTACTATCGTGGCGGCTATACCGCGCTGGGGTAACCATGGCTGGGCTCTCGATTACATCCCTTGGAGCTGAACTGCTCGATGACCCGACCGCCAACCCCGCGGCCGTGGCCGAGTCGTTGCGGAATATCGCCCGGGCCAACCGGTGGTTCGGGGGCGCCGCCGCGGTGCGATTTGGACTGGCACGGACCCTGGCCGGCGTGCCTCGCGGGACCACGCTGTCGCTCCTCGATCTCGGCACCGGCCTGGGGGACCTGCCCCGGGTTGCGGTGCGCTGGGGGGCGGCCCGCGGGATCCGTGTGGTGCCGGTGGGACTCGAGCGCAGCCGCGTCGCGGCGGCGCTGGCATCGGGGGCGGGCGTTCCCACCGCGCTCGCGTGCGCTGGGGCCCCACCCATGCGCGACAAGAGTGTGGATATCGTACTGGTCAGCCAGGTGGCGCATCACCTGACCGGGGCGTCCGTCGTCAGCCTGCTTCGGACTTGTGACCGGCTGGCGCGTCGGGCCGCCATCGTTGCAGACCTGCGCCGAAGTCCCCTTGCTCCCCCAGTGTTCTGGTGTGGCGCTCGGCTCCTCGCATTCGACCCGGTGACCGTCCAGGACGGCATGACCTCCCTCCGGCGCGGTTTCACCCGGCCGGAGATGAGCTCCCTGATGGCCCGGGCGGGCATCGAGGGCCGAGTCTATCGCCGTCACGGATTTCGCCTGGTCGCCACCTGGCTCCCCCAGGCGATTTGATGCGCACCGTCGATTACCTCAGCATCGCCGCGCCGGTCGAGCGTGTCTTGCAGGCCGCAGTGGACGTCGAAAGGTGGCCGGAGCTTCTCAGCCACTACCGCTGGGTCCGTTTGCTGGAGCGGCGGACCCATGGCGGCCTGGTCGAGATGGCCGCATGGCGGCCGTTCGGGGTTTTCAATTATCCCACCTGGTGGGTCTCGGAGATGCGCGTCGACCGCCCCGGGCTCGCGGTTCATTACCGCCACGTCCGCGGCGTTACCACCGGGATGGACGTGGTCTGGCGGCTCCAGCCGGTGGAAGGTCGCACCGACGTGACAATCGTCCACGAATGGTCCGGACCGGGTTGGCCCCTGATCGGCGGGCCGGCGGCCACCTGGGTCATCGGTCCGGTGTTCATCCACGGTATTGCCTCGCGGACGCTGGCGGGGATAGCGAAGCACCTGGAAGGGGGAACGAGGGAATGAAGGGACGAGATTCATGAGCGCACCCCGCCGCGTGGTCATCACCGGCATCGGTGCCGTTACGCCGATCGGGCTGGGCGTCGAGGGGCTCTGGCAGGGGCTCCAGCGGCGGGAATCGGCCGTTCGCTGCATCACCCGCTTCGATCCGTCGGTGTTCAAGTCTCGGATCGCGGGAGAGGTCGACGACTTCTGGCCCGCCGATCATATGGAAGAGCGCCGCAGCCGCCGGCTCGACCGCTTCTCTCAGTTCAGCGTCGCCGCCACCCGTATGGCCCTGGGAGATTCGAGGCTCGACCCGGCCCGGGAAGATCCCGACCGGGTTGGCGCGATGATGGGCACCGCGCTCGGCGGCGTGGCGCACGGGGAGGGACAGTACCGCAACTTCATCGAGGGTGGGCCGCGAGCGGTCGATCCGGCGCTGGCACTCACCGTGTTTGCCGGGGCCGCCAGCTGCAACATCGCCATCGAGTTCGGCTTCACCGGCCCCAACTCGACCAACGGCATGAGCTGCGCCTCGGGTGCGATTGCCATTGGGGAAGGGTTTCGCGCCATCATGCGGGGTGAGGCGGACGTCATGGTGGCAGGAGGAGCCGAAGCCCCACTGGCGCCCCTTTGCTTCGGGGCGTTCGCCATCATTCGCGCCATGTCCACCCGCAACGAGGACCCGGCGCACGCCAGCCGCCCCTTCGATCAGGGTCGCGATGGCTTCGTCATGGCGGAAGGCGCGGCGGTCCTGGTGCTGGAGGAACGCGGGCGAGCTCTGGCCCGCGGTGCCCCGGTGTACGCGGAAGTCTGCGGGTTCGGTCTCACCAACGATGCCTATCACATGACCGCGCCCAGGCCGGACGGGCGCCAGGCAGCCCGGGCCATGCGTAATGCCCTCACCGAGGCCCGGGTCGTCCCCCACGAAGTCGGTTACATCAACGCCCACGGCTCATCCACGCCTCTCAACGATTCCACCGAGACCGCCTCGGTCAAGCAGGTCTTCGGAGAGCACGCCTACCGCCTCGCCTTCAGCGGCACCAAGGGCTACTATGGCCACGCGCTGGGGGCGAGCGGGGCTATCGAAGCCGCCATCTGTGCTCTCGCCAGCCAGCGAGGCTGGGTTCCTCCCACGGTGAACCTGGATTGCCCCGACCCTGCGTGCGACCTGGACCACGTCACCGGCACCGGTCGGACCCTCGCTCCCGACTATCTCCTCAGCAACTCGTTCGGCTTCGGCGGCATCAACGCGGCCCTGCTCTTTCGCCGCTCAGAGTAAGTCCCTAGATTCGCGGCCTCCTCTCAAAGGATTTCGCATGCCCTCTCTGGGTCGTCGGTTGGTGGCCGAGGCACTCGGCACCTTCGCGCTGGTGTTCGTGGGAGCCGCCGTGGTCGTGGTCAACGGTGGGTTTCCCAACAGCGGTATTGGACTTCTGGGAATAGCGCTGGCGCACGCCGTGGTCCTGTCGGTCATGATCAGCGCCACAATGACCATCTCCGGCGGCCACCTGAACCCTGCCGTGACGATTGGCCTGCTGGTGACCCGGAGGATCGCTCTGCCGGCGGCTGCGGCCTACATCCTGGCGCAGCTCGCCGCCGCCTGCGTGGCGGCACTGCTGGTGCAATGGCTGCTCCCGGCTGCGGCCGTCCGCTCGACGCTGCTGGGCGTCCCGGTCATCGCCAGCAACGTCACCCTCAACCAGGCGATCGGGATCGAGCTGGTACTGACCTTCTTCCTGATGTCCGCGGTCTTCGGCACCGCCGTCTCACCCGACGCCCCTCGCGTTGGCGGGTTTGGCATTGGGTTGGTGCTGCTGTTCGACATTCTGGTCGGGGGCCCCCTGACCGGGGCGGCCATGAATCCCGCGCGCGCGTTCGGACCGGCCCTGGTCTCCGGGCAATGGCTGGGGCACGTGGTGTACTGGGTGGGACCGATTGCAGGGGCGATTCTGGCGGCGCTACTCTGGCAGTACGTCCTGCTGCCGAAGGTTCCGGTAGTACGGCGGAGGAGAACGGACTAGTCCTTTTCCTTGAGGAGTCCTCGCGCCTTCCGCAGGAGGGCTCCCCAATACCCCAGCAGGATCACCGTGGTAATCACGTACGCGGCCACCAGGTACTCCCCGTTCTGGGGAGGCTCAGGCGGCATCGCGTGCTTCCTCCCGTGCCTCATCCCGGAGCGCCAGCCCGTACCGCGTGGTGACGAATCCCAGATAGAGCAGCGTGAACACCAGAGTGGAGAGCAGCAGGGTGGTAAGCATCTCGGTGGGAAGCGAAGGCGCGCTGGGCTTGAGCACAATGGGCTGGGGGTGCAGCGTCCGGAAGAGATACACGCTCAAGTGAATGAACGGCACCAGCAACATCCCCAGGATCCCGACGACTGCGCTGAAGCGGGCCCGCTCCGCCGGGTCGTGCACAGCGGCCCGGAGCGCCAGATACCCTATAAAGAGGAAGAAGACGAACAGGGTCAGGGTGAGGCGGGCATCCCAGGTCCACCAGGTGCCCCAGATCGGCTTGGCCCAGATGGGGCCGGTGGTCAGCATGACTGCACCGAACACCACCCCTACCTCCGCCGATGCGGCCGCGAAGCGGTCCAGCCTCGGGTCCCGGAGCCACAGATATAGCCCACTGGCGATACCAACCAGCGAAAACGAGAGCAGCGCCGACCAGGCCGCCGGAACGTGCAGATAGAAGATTTTCTGGGCCAGGCCCTGGCGCGATTCGACCGGCGTGTAGCCGAGCGCGAGGACGTAGATCCCGCCCAGGGCCACCAACCCGATGCCGCCCAGCACCAGCCCCCGGCGAACGATTCTGGCCGCCTGCGCCGACGGGGCGGTCATTCGTCCACCACCGCCGAAAAGGCCATCATGCACAGGGTGACAAATACGATGTCATACAGGGCCAGTAACCTAAGCCACCCCCACATCTCGCTCAATGGACGGTCTGCCAGCAGGCGCGATGTCACCTGCACCGCGGCGATCAGCGGTGGGACCATGAAGGGCAGCAACAGCACCGGCAGCATCAGTTCGGCAAACCGGGTACGCACCGCCATTGCGCTGAAGATGGTGCCCACCGAGACGAATCCGATTGTGGCGAGAGCGGTGACCCCGAGCAGGCCGGGCAGCGCGTGGCCCAGGCTCACGTTGAAGAAGAGCATGAAGAGCGGCAACGTCACCAGCTCCACCGTTCCTACGAACGCGAGATTGGCCAGCAGCTTCCCAAGAAACAGGGCCTCGCGCGGCACCGGAGCGAGGAGGAGCCCGTCCAGCGCGGCGTTCTCCCGCTCGACGTTGAAGGCCCGGTTCAACGCCACCATGGCTGCCAGCGCGAAGGTCACCCACAGCACGCTGGGAGCCAGGTCGGTGGCCGCAAGGACTGTGGGGTCGCGCGCAAAATTGAAAACCACCAGGACCAACGCGGCGAACACCAGGGCCGACTGCAGCGCCGTCCGGCTGCGTAGCTCCGCCCGGATGTCCTTCGCCGCTATGGCCAATGCGAGCCGGAGGTGGTCAGGCACCGATGAGTCCGTAATAGCGCGGCAAGAACCCCTCGAGGGACCCGGTTCGAGGCTCATTCGCAGCCCAGCATCCGTTGACCAATACCGCCACCCGGGAGGCGAGGTCCCACACCTCCGTCAGGTGATGGGTCACCAGCACCACGCCGAGGCCCAGAGACAGCCTCTGGCGCAGATCGGCCCGGAGCCGGTCGGCGGCCGCCGCGTCGAGGGAGGTAAAGGGCTCATCGAGCAGCAGCAGCTTCGGCCGGTGCAGCACCGCCCGGGCAATCGCCGCCCGCTGGAGCAGCCCTCGGCTCAATCGCCGGGGCAGCTCATCGGCCCGATCCCCGAGTCCCGCCTCGGTCAGCGCGGCCTCCGCCACCTTGCGCGGCTGGTTCAGACCGTAGAGCCGCGCCGTGAAGGTCAGGTTCTCGAGTAGGGTCAGGTCGTCGTAGAGCAGCGATTGATGGGAGAGTAGTCCGATGCCTCTGCGGATCGTCGCCGAGCCCCGCTCCAGCGGTTGCCCCAGAACCCGGATATGGCCGGCGGTAGGGCGGGTGAGGCCGGCCAGAATTCTCAGCAGCGTCGTTTTGCCGGCTCCGTTCGGGCCCACTACCACCAGGGCTTCGCCCTCATGGAGGGTGAGGTCTACGCCGCGAAGTATCCGGACTCGCCCGAACGAATGCTGGAGTCCAACCGCTTCTAGCAGAGGAGCGCCGTCATGAGACGGCATCGATCCGCGCGCCGAGCTCGTCGAGGCGGAAGGGTTTGACGATGTAGCCGGAGTGGGGAAGGTCGAGGACCTTGAGCTGAGGCTCAATGCTCATGTATGCGGTGGTAATGATGACGGGAAGCTCGGGTTGGCTCAGCCGGATCCGGCGCAGGAGATCGACCCCGTCGGTGTCCGGCAGCCGCATGTCCAGCACCGCAACATCCGGTTTGTGCCGCTCCAGCTGTTCCAACGCTTCAGCGCCGGTGGATGCGAACGCCAGATCATATCGCGGGGTGAAGGCCCGCTCGTAACTCAGTCGCAAGCGCGGGTTCGTCCTCGACGATCAAGACGCGCCGGCGGCGCTTTCCTTTACTCATAACATGCACCCCGCAGGTCGATGCCCGGGGCATCAGGACGAGGGAAAGTTTGGTCGCGGGGTACTCTAACCTATTGCGGGGGAGTCGTCCATCCCGAACTGGAACCGTAGGCAGGGTTGCCTACGGCTCAGGCGAATGCCGGACTCCAGCTGGAACAGGTCGTCGAGCTTGGTGAGGACCAGAAGAAAGCGGATCTCGTCGCTGGCGTTGCGAAGCGCGACCGCCTGACGGCGCTCGGCTGCACGCCGTTGAATCAGCATCAGGGCGCCGAGCCCGGCCGAGTCCACGTGACGGGTGCGACTCAGATCGATCACCAGCCGGCCGACCCCCTCGGGCATCTCCTCCAGCAGCTTGATCGCGGCCTTGCGGATCTCCACCCGGGTATCGAGCCCGAGGGTCTCCGGGCGCGGCCATGCCACGTTCTGCATCGTGTGTGGACTTCATCTCTCCTCCTTCGGCACCGAGCTATCTCATCCTGGTGCATTCGACCAGGCGAGACCTCTAGTTTTGCGGCCCCGGATCACTCCGGGTGTGCTCTTATCGGGCGGATTGACGCTCGACCACAAACGTCCTCGCTGCCTCGCCAGGCAAAAAGGCGAGACTAGTGCCACTGAGGACAAACCGGTAATTCTCAATCTGTTGCGAAGCCTCTTACCAAGTATTGCAGCACCGCATTACCCCGCACTCCGCGGCAGACCACTGCAAAAGTAGTGGATGCGCTTAGTTGCACTCGCAGTCGAGACCCTTAGCTTTTTACCGACTCTTACCCTGGTGCTCATGAACGAACAGCTCGATACGCTGCTCTCCGAAACCCGCCGCTTTCCCCCGCCGGAAGAGTTCGCGGACAAGGCCGCGGCCACAGACGCGCTGTACCTCGCGGGACGCGACTGGAAGAAGTTCTGGTCGGTGCAGGCCCAGGACCTCGACTGGATCTCACCCTGGAGCCGGGTCCTCGATTGGCAGCCTCCGCACGCCCGCTGGTTCGTGGACGGAAAGCTCAACGCCTCGGCCAACTGCCTCGACCGTCACCTGAATGGTCCGCGGCGGAACAAGGCCGCCATCATCTGGGAAGGAGAGCCGGGCGACCGGCGGGTGCTCACCTATTGGGACCTGGCCCGGGAGGTCAGCCGTTGCGCCAACGCCCTCAAGCAGCTGGGGATCAAGCGGGGCGACCGGGTGGCCATCTATCTCCCCATGATCCCGGAGGCGGCGATCGCCATGCTCGCCTGCGCCCGCATCGGCGCGGTGCACTCGGTGGTGTTCGGCGGCTTCTCCGCCGAGTCGCTGCGGGACCGGATCAACGATGCCCAGGCCGTCGCCGTGATCACCGCCGACGGCGGTTACCGCCGGGGACAGGTGTTGCCGCTGAAGCGATTCGTGGATGAGGCGCTGAAGAGCTGTCCGTCCATCAGGCACTGCCTGGTGGTCCGGCGGGTGGGCGACGAGGCCTTCGCCAGCATGCAGGAAGGTCGCGATCACTGGTGGCACCGGCTGCTCGAGGAAGCTTCGCCCCGGTGCGAGCCCGAGCCGATGGATGCAGAGGACCTGCTCTTCATCCTTTATACCTCGGGCACGACCGGCAAGCCGAAAGGCATCGTCCACACCACCGGCGGATACCTGACGCAGGTGGCCAGCACCACCCGCTACGTCTTCGATTTGCGGGAGGAGGATGTCTTCTGGTGCACCGCCGACATCGGCTGGGTGACTGGCCATTCCTACGTGGTATACGGCCCGCTGGCCAACGGCGCCACAGTGATGATGTACGAGGGGGCACCCGACTGGCCCGAGCGAGACCGGTTCTGGAGCATCGTGGAGCGGTACGGAATCACCATTCTATACACGGCCCCGACCGCCATTCGGGCGTTCATGAAGTGGGGGACGGAGCACCCGGAGAAGCACGACATGTCCACCCTCAGGCTCCTGGGCAGTGTCGGTGAGCCGATAAACCCCGAGGCCTGGATGTGGTACCGGGAACACATCGGGGGCGGCCGCTGCCCCATCGTGGATACCTGGTGGCAAACCGAGACCGGCGGAATCATGATCACCCCGCTCCCAGGAGTTACCACAACCAAGCCCGGCTCGGCCACCGTGCCCTTCCCCGGGGTGAATGCCGAACTGGTGGACAACAGCGGTAAGGCGCTCAAGAGCGGCGGCGGGTTTCTCACCCTCACCCAGCCCTGGCCGGGGATGCTCCGCACCATCTACGGCGACGATGATCGTTATCGGGAGACCTACTGGAGCCGCTTCCCCGGACGCTATTTCGCCGGGGATGGCGCCAAGGTGGACGACGAGGGCTACTGGTGGATTCTGGGGCGGGTAGACGACGTGTTGAACGTCGCCGGCCACCGCATCGGCACCATGGAGGTCGAGAGTGCGCTGGTGGACCACCCCGCGGTCGCGGAGGCGGCGGTGGTCGGACGAACTCACGAGCTCAAGGGTCAGGCTCTCGCGGCCTTCGTCACCTTGAAGGAAGGGAACCAGGCCACTGCCGGCCTCAAGGACGACCTCAAGGACCATGTGGCCAGGAAAATCGGAGCGATCGCCCGGCCCGATGAGATTTTCTTCTCGGCCGACCTTCCCAAGACCAGGAGTGGGAAGATCATGCGCCGGCTGCTCAAGGACATTGCCGAGGGCCGGGCCGTGGGCGATACCACGACGCTGGCCGACCCCGCGGTGGTGAACCGGTTGAAGGAGATGTATGAGGATAAGGAGGGCTAGGAGCTGGGAGTCGGGAGCTGACGATCTCCAAGCTCCAAGCTCATAGCTCCCGACTAGAACTGAATCTGGGCTCCGAGCTCCACCACGCGGTTCGGCGGCAGGCCGAAGAAGGCAGTGGCGGATTGAGCGTTCCGGGCCATCACGATGAACAGCTTCTTGCGCCAGCGGGCCATGACCGGACGGGGGAGCGTTGTCTCTGCCCCCGGCACCACCCGGCCGCCCTTACGCCGGCGGTCGGTCGGAATGAGGGTCTCCCGCCCCAGGTAGAACGACGTCGCCGTCACCTCCACCCGTCGCTGAAGCCCCTGGGCATCCTCCAGCGTCATTGACTGAAGCAGGCTGGGAACGTCCGGGGTCTCCATGAATCCGTAGTTCGCCACCACTTCGCAGAAGCCCTCCCCCAGCTCCCGGTACCGGACCCGGTCGCCGTCGTCCACCTGGGGGATCTCCTGACCGATCACGGAGAGCAGAATCACCCTCTCGTGCAGCACCTTGTTGTGCTTGAGGTGATGGAGCAGCACCGGCGGCGCACCGCCGCGCACTGAAGTGAGAAAGACCGCGATCCCCGGAACCCGGTGCGGCTTGCGCTTCCCGATGTCGGAGAGAAAGAGGTTGATCGGGAGGGTGTTTTCCAGCACGATCTCCGACAGCCGTGCCCGGCCCTTCTTCCAGGTGGACATGAGCAGAAACACGAAGACGGCAACCAGGATCGGGAACCAACCGCCATCCGGAATCTTGAACAGATTGGTGCCGAGGAAAGCCAGATCCACCACCAGGAAGACTCCGCCGATCAGCCACACCTTCCACAGGCTCCACCGCCAATGGGTACGCGCCACCACCAGCAGCAGCACCGTGGTGGTGGTCATGGTGCCGGTCACAGCCACTCCGTACGTCGCTGCCAGGTTACTGGAGGATTGAAAGGCCACCACCAGGCCAACGCAGGCGAGCCAGAGCGCGTTGTTGACTGCGGGGATGTAGATCTGGCCGATGGTTCGGCTCGAGGTATGCACGATGTTCATCCGGGGACAGTACCCCAGCTGAATCGCCTGCCGGGTCAGGGAGAACGCGCCGGAGATCAGCGCCTGAGATGCGACGATCGCGGCCCCGGTGGCGATCGCCACCATGGGGTAGAGCGCCCAATCCGGTACCAGAGCGTAGAAGGGGTTTCGGGCTGCCGCCGGGAATTGGAGCAGAATGGCGCCTTGCCCGAAGTAGTTGAGCACCAGCGCCGGCAGCACCACGGCGTACCAGGCCACCCGAATGGGCCGCTTCCCGAAGTGGCCCATGTCGGCATACAGCGCCTCGCCGCCGGTGACCACCAGGACCACCGCGGCCAGCACCATCAGTCCGGTGAAGCCTTGCTGCCAGAGGAAAGTGGCCGCGTACCACGGGTTGAGCGCCGCCAGCACCGAGGGATGGTGGAGGATGCCCATGATGCCCAGCACCGCAATGGCAATGAACCAGACCAGCGTCAGGGGTCCGAAGATGGCTCCGATCCCGGCGGTGCCGTGACGCTGCACCGCAAACAGCGCCGAGATGATGACCACGCCGATGGGCACCACCCACTGCTGCAACGCAGGGGTCGCGACGCTGAGACCTTCAACCGCGCCAAGCACCGAGATGGCCGGGGTGATGATTCCGTCGCCATAGAGCAGGGCAGCGCCGAAGAGGCCGGTGCCGACCAGCCAGCGGTACCTCGCCGGCGGCCGCCCCTCCCCGTGGGGACGCACCAGGGCGAGCAGGGCCAGGATGCCGCCTTCGCCCCGGTTGTCGGCTCGCATGACGACGGTGAGATACTTGAGGGTCACGACGAAGTTGAGCGACCAGAAGATCAGCGAAAGCACGCCGAGGACGTTGGCCTTGGTGACCGGCACCCCATGGGGCCCGATGAAGCATTCCTTGAGGGCGTAAAGCGGGCTGGTCCCGATGTCACCGTAGACGACCCCGAGGGCGCCCAGGGCGACAATGGCGAGGGCCCGGGCGCCGGGAGAGGTCTTGGATTCAACCGACACTCAGGCGTTCCTGTCGCGCGGCAGCTGGCGTAGTTCGAGGAAGGCGGTGGCCAGGATGGCCAGTATGATGACGCCCGACGCCACACACCATCGGCAGATGGCGTGAATGACAAACAGCTCCAGGTACGTCAGGTACGCCGTGAAGAGAACTCCGATTCCAGCCAGACCAGCCAGCAGGGTCGCCGGCCAGCGCCGGCCCGCCAGACCCGGCTGCAGACCGGCGAGACTCAGTCCCAGCAGTCCTGCATATCCCAGGACCCCAATCAGCGCCACCTCAACCCCGGCCACCTTGCTCCAGGGACTCAGCTGAACGGTCTCGCACCCACCGGTTCCGCAGGCCAGACTGCCAATTCTCCCGAGCTTGTACAGATACAGGTATGCGGAGATAAACAGCCCGGTCAGGCTCAGCAGTGCAGCGCCCATCCGATAGATCATTTGGTGGGGAGTCGTGCCAGTGAATCCACCAGTTTCGTGATCGCGTCGGAATCGAACCTTCCCTGATACAGTCTCCCGTTTGCCAGCAGGGTCGGCGTCGAGCTCACGCCCAACGCGAGCCCCGAGTTCTGATCGGCCTGGATCCTGCCGGCAAATTTCCCCGTCTGCATGCACGAGTCATAGCGGCCGAGATCGACCCCCGCAGCTCCGGCGTACTTCCGAAATATTGGGGCCGCGTTCCGGGAGGAGGCCCACTCCGCCTGCCCCTGGTAGATACGGCTGTGCTGGTCCCAGTACTTCCCCTGCTCGTCGGCGCAGGCCGCAGAATGGGCCGCCAGACGGGCAAAGGGGTGCTGTTGCAGAGGAAAATCACGGTAGCGCCAGCGGAGCCGGCCGGTATTGATGAGCCGCTCCTCTATAGTAGGCATCTGGAGCGTGGCGAAGGTTTGACAGAATGGACACTGGTAGTCGGCGTATTCCGTGATCTCCACTGGGGCTGTGGAGGATCCCTTCACGTAGCCCCGGAAGCCGGATGTATCCGACGCCTGAACGGTGACGTTGGCAGGGATGCTCACCGTGGCGGGCCGGGAGAGAAGGTAGCCCAGCAGCCCCAGTCCTACCACGGCTATGGCGGCGAACAACGTGTAGAACCGCTTCATTCCGGCCTGCGTCCCCGCCATGGCTCGTCATCCTCCGGTTCGTCCGGCAAGAAGGAATCCTGGTGCTGCGCCTCGTCCACGATGCGCCGGCTATCGGCAACCTCGGGCGTATCGTAGGTGCTGCGCACCTCGTAGTGAAACAGCTCGCTCCGGGCGTCGCCCATCATGCGCAACAGCTCGGGCCCGCCCCGGAGCAACTGGCCGGCCTGATCCAGCTCCTGGATCCGGGCCGCCAGTGCTCGCAGGAGGGCCGCAAGCCGCTTGGCCCGCTCCTCGCCATATACCTCATCATGCTCAGCCATGGCTACCTCGAGGGCGTGCACTCGCCCTCGGTCAAGTTCAGGTAAATCCGGCCGCTAAAGATAATGAGTCGGGAGACCGAAGGCGGTGGCGCCTTTGGCCGTCCGGGTCGAGGGTCTCAGGTCAGGATTCAGGGTCGAACCAACCGTCCTGGTTGACCTGGACCCCTGGATTTTAGACCTTCCGAAGCAGCCCACTGACCCCCGGCACCCTCAATTGCACCAAAAGGTGCAAAGGGTTATGTTTAGGTCAGCCAAAGGTATGAAGCGCAATCTGTTGACCAAGGACGGTGCATGAACAAGAAGAAACCCCGAAGTGCTCCTGAGGCGGCATCCTTTGCCCAGGCTCGTGACGAGCTGTTCAGTCACATCCTCCGCTGTGGCGTCATCGATGCCCTGCCGGAGCACCAGAAGGATTGGTTCGACGACACGATGGGGTATATCGCGGACCGGTATGAGGATCTGAGCGAGGAAGAGCAGACGCAGCTCCGCCTTCTGGGCGAGCGCTACTGTCAGCCGGTTCGCCGGGTCGAAACCGTGGAATTCGGAGCGGCCTGAGCCGCCGGACGAGTAGACGCAGCGCCCCGGAAGGTTACTCCGGGGCGTTTTTGCTGTCAGGGACCCGCGGTAGGAAGCCAGCGCCAGCGATACCCCAGCATCACCCTCACCCCGCCTCCCACCCCAACCTCGACCCCCCATCCTGAGCCCGCGGCCGGACGGTCTTCGAGACCCACCGTGAGCACCAGGTAGCCTCGGTCCACCGGGCCTTCGACCGCGGCCACACCCCCGGCGAAGTAGAAGCCCGGCCCGTTCCTTTGGCTGGGGCTCAACAGGAAGTGCCCCAGCAGCTCGCCCCGAAAGGCCAGCTCTCCGGATGACACCCCCGCGCCCGCCATGGCCGTAAGACGGGTGCGGGCAGACGTTCGGATTCCACCGTACACCCCGCCGACGGCCAGAGCCGGATCGGACGCGGTCGCCACCACCTGCACCCCGAGCTCTCTACCCTGCTGTGCTGCGAGCGGTGCGACCCCGATCAGGGTCCCCGCCAGAAGCTCAGGCCAGGGCAAGAGCATAGGTGATGGCGATATCGGGGGCGAGCGAGTGGATGACCGAGCAGTACTTCTCCAGCGACAGATCGATGGCCCGGGTAGCCTTGGCCCGGTCGAGACCTTCGCCGCCGATGTGATAGTCGAGATGGATGGCGGTATAGCGCCGAGGTTCCTGCTCCCGCCTTACCCCGGTCACGTCGATGCGCAGCTGGCGCAGCTGAACCCGCATCTTTTGGAGGATGACCACCACATCTGACCCGCTGCACGAAGCCGCGGCGAGGAGCAGGGTCAGCATCGGACCGGCTGCCACGTTATTGTCGCCATCTATCGTCGTGGACGGACCATCCGGCGCGCCGCCGGTGAACCGCAGTCCCTCGTGCCAGGTGAGGACAACCCGCTTGGTCTCCTGCACTACTGCCCCACCCTCCGCTGGGCCCGGGGGGCTACGCGCTGGTAGTCCCAGATGGCGAAGATGGCTATTACCGTGGTGGCCCAGGCAATCGGCCGGAGATAGGGGGAGCTCATCAGAAATGCCACCAACGTAAGGATCTGCGCCACGGTCACGGCCTTGCCGCTCCATCGCGCGGGAATGGCCCTCGGTTGGTCGGAGAAGAAGGTGGCGACGAAGGCCACCGTAGCAACGATGTCCCGCAGCAGCACGCCTACGATCTCATAGGGCGCAAGCCGGCCGGAGAATGCCACCACGCCCACGGCGGCGGCCATGAAGACCTTGTCGGCGATGGGATCGAGCACGGGGCCATAGGCCGAGCTGCCCCAGCGTCTGGCGATCGGGCCATCGAGCAGGTCGGTGACCGCGGCCGCCGCCACGATGGCGAGCCGCCATCCGGTGTGCGCGACCAGCAGGAAAGCGGCGGCCAGCGGAATCCGCAGAAAACTCATCAGGTCGGCTGCGGTCCAGACTCTGCGACCTTGCTGGCCCTTCTGGGCGGAACTAGCTTCGGACACGCTGCTCCCTCCCAAACGTGAGCGTACAAGATACCCTGGTCCGTCCTCGGTCCCCGCCCTGCTTCGTGACGCGGGTCCTTCCATGATGATCGATACGGCAGTAATTCCCTGCGGAGGCCTCGGCACTCGGCTGCACCCGATAACCCGTTGGCTTCCCAAGGAGATGCTTCCGGTGGGCCTCAAGCCCGTGCTCTACTGGACTCTCGACGAAGCGGCCGACGCAGGCCTGCTTCGTGCCATCATCATCACCAATCCCCACAAGCCGATGCTCGAGGCGGTGGCCCGGAATTACCAGGGCCCGCTCGAGCTCGAGTTCGTGGCTCAGGACCACCCGCGGGGACTGGGCGATGCGCTCCTCCGGGCCAAGGACAATTTGGCCGGCTCTCCATTCATGGCGGTCCTGTCGGATAACCTGTTCCACGGATCCAACCCGTCAACTGCGGTGCTGGCCACCTACCGCACCACCGGCCTGGCGACGGTGCTGCTGGCCGAGATCGACCGCACCGAGGCCGGGTCAAAGGGCGCCACCGGCCGGGCGACAGTCCGGAAGGCCCCCGACGGCACTCTGAGGGTAGTCGGCGTGGCGAACAAGGGAGCGGGACGATTCGATACCGAGGGCGAGGACAGGGCGGTTACCCCGATTGGTCGGATGGCATTTCCGGGGGCCGTGCTGGCTGAGTTCGAGGAAGTCGGGCGGGGCCTGGCTCGAGGAGTCGAGCTCGACGACGTGCCGGTACTACAGCGCCTGGCTCGGCGCGAGGCCCTGGCTGGCGTCATCAGTACGGCCCGCTTTTTCGATGTCGGCGTCCCGGAGGGCTATCGTGACGCCGTTGCCGCTTCAGCCGCCCAAGCCTGACACGTCCTGCCCCTCTCATGAGCGCCACCTTCAACCACCAGCTGCTCGAGTTCTCCTCGGTGGACCCCGCCC
Organism: uncultured Gemmatimonadales bacterium; assembly: GCA_963846435.1. Classification (GTDB taxonomy): domain Bacteria; phylum Gemmatimonadota; class Gemmatimonadetes; order Gemmatimonadales; family GWC2-71-9; genus CAVVWJ01. The sequence goes on from CAWJVX010000003.1 coordinate 802,817, forward strand.
GACTCCGAGATACCCACGCCCTCTCGGGTCTGGTTGTAGCCGCGGCCGGTGCCGTGGGAATGCCCTCGCTCGGGCCGCCCGTGGTCCGGGAGGGCGCCGGCGGGATTGCGGTGGCATTGCTCTGTCTCGAGGGGCACATCGTGCTGCACTGCGCGCCTGACGAGGGCGCGTGCCTGGTCGAGATCATCGCCCGGGCCCCCGCCGATGTCGGCAAGGGGATTGAGGTGATCAGCCGCCGACTCGGGAGCTGAGGCCACTGCCGCGAACCACGCCCTCGGCTCGCTGAGACTGCCGTAGGTTGTGCTGGGCGACCCGTAGGACGTCGTCCGCACCGACCGCCTGGAAAGCAGCGCCCGGGTTATCGAGGTCGCCCAGCCCGTTCCCAATCACCCACGCCTCCAGGATCTCCGCTGCTACTTCAGCGCCGCTCTGTCGGCTCACCTCCGCCTGACCGGACAGGTAGTTCACGGCCTGGCTCAGCTCGGCATTGCCGACCGGCTCTCGAGTAAAGCGCTCCAGCTCCTCCAGCATTGCCGCGCGGGCTTCGTCTTCCCGTTCGGGGGAGGTGGCGATATAGGTGATCAGCGCGCCGGCCCGGCCCCGTTGCCAGCTCGAGGCCATGACGGTGTACGCGAGCGAGCGCCGGTCGCGCAGGGCCTCGAACATCCGCCCTCCCAAGCCGCTGGCCACGGCGGCCCAGACTTTTGCGGCCGAGCGATCCTGGTCGCGTCGAGCCGGCCCCGGGAAGGCCATGGCCAGGGCAGCCTGCTGTTTCTCGCGCATGACGACCCGGGCGGACGAGCCATTTTGCCCACCGGCCCAGGGAAGTGATGCGAGCGGGGGACGGCCTGGCAGTGGGGCGCGATCAGCGAACAAATCTGCCAGCACCATACTGGACTGCTCGGGATCGACATCGCCCACCGCAATGATCACCGGGCGGACCCCAAGAATCGCGCGAGCATGCCAGGCGCCCACCTCGGCCGGTGAAATCGTGGCCAGAGTCTCGGGCAGTCCACCCACGGGCAGCCCATACCCGGCGTCGCCGAACGCGCCGGCAAAGGCCAGCTGAAACGGGTAGCGGAACATGTCGTCGGCCACCTGCTCCGCTTCGGTGATCATCGAGGCGCGCTCGGTGGTCACTTCTGCCTCGGCCAGCCGTGGCGCGCTGAAGACCAGATCGAGAAGGGCAGCGGCGGCGGCGAGATTGTGGGACAGAACGCTGGTACTGAATCCGAGCCAGTCGGTGGCTGCCGATGTGCTCAGGGTGCCGCCGAGGCGCTCGAAGGCGAACGCCAGATCCCCGGCATCGAGCTCCCCGGCGCCGCGAACCGAGCTACGAACCGTGAGAGCCCCCAGCCCGGCCTGGGCCGAAGGATCGAATTCCAGTCGTGGGGCGTACATGCCGAGTGTAACCAGGGGAACCCCGGCCTTCCGCCGAACCAGGAGATCGGCCCCGGGTAATGCGGTGTGCAGCACTTCCGACTGCCAGCGCCCACTGGGGGTGCCGCCGCGCACGGGCACCCTTCGGGGCGGGGATGCAGGCGAGGCGGACGCCTTCCTGAGGGCCGTCACCGCAAAAGCCCGTTCCAGCGCCGGTGCAGTCAGCTCAGCCCCGCCATCCCGCGGCAGGTAGGCCACCGCGGAGACGTTGTCCGGCTGGAGATACCTCGCCGCCGCCGCTCGAACCTCCTCGTATCCTACCGAGCCCAGCGCCTGATATTCCCGGTCCAGAAAGCCGACCTCCTCCAGCGCCTCGGCCGCGGCGAGCGCGGAGCCTTTCCCCTCCATGGGCTCGAGCCGCCTGGCCCAGCGTGCCAGCACCAGCGTCCGGGCTCGGTCGAGCTCATCCGCGCTGGGGCCGAGCAACGTCAGGCGCGATACACTCTCGGCGATACGCTCGATGGCCAGCGGCAGCTTCTCCGGCTCCAGATCCGCTCCGATGCTGAGAATCCCGAGCTCGGTGGGGCCGTAGTTGTTGGCCGCCACCGAGGTCACGATCCCCTCCTCCCGGAGCGACCGATAGAGCCAGCTGCCCCGGCCGGTTCCCAGCACAGCGGCTGCCAGATCCAGAGCCGGCGCGTCCTCATGGAGGGGCGGCACCGTGCGCCATCCAAGTACCAGCTCCGCGTGGGTGACGTCGCCCCTGAGGGTGCGCGCCCGGACCTCACGGCGGGAAGGCTCCTCGGGGGAAGGGTCCAGGGCACCGGATGCGGCCGGCCAGTCCCCGTAGGCGGCTCGGGCCAGCTCGAGGGCATGGTCGAGATCGAGCGAGCCGGTAATGGCCACGATGGTTCGTTCGGGAACGTACCGCGAGCGGTAGTAGGACCAGAGATCATCCCGAGTGAGACGGGCGAGCTCCTCCTCGATCCCGATTCGCCAGCGCCGGATCCGGTGCCGGTCGAACATGAGGTTGTGCAGCGTCTCGTGGGCCACCGCGTCCGGTGTGTCCCGCTTACGCTTTGCCTCCTGGATGATCACCTGAAGCTCGCGGGCCAGCTCATCCGGGTCGATCACCGAGTTGCGGAGTGCGTCGGATTGAATGTCCAGGGCGGCGGCCAAACCGGAGGCCGGCAGGACCGTGAAGTAGCTGGTGTGGTCGTAGCCGGTCCCGGCGTTCAGGTAACCGCCAGCGGCCTTGGTCTCCCGCGCGATGGCGCCCACGCCGCGCCGGGCGGTTCCCTTGAAGAACATGTGCTCGAGCACATGCGAGATGCCGGTCCAGCGGTCCGGCTCGTCGAAGAAGCCCGCCTTGACATGGGTGACCACCGCAACCACCGGCGCCGAATGGTCCGGCTGCAGCAGCAGGGTGAGGCCGTTGGGGAGCACCTCCCGGACAACGCCTTGGGTCCAAAGACGTGAACCGTGAACGGTAAACGGTGAACGGGATGCTGACGCGGTCATCGGGAATGATCCTTGGTTCTAAAGAAAAACGGACGTCCAAACTTAACTGGGCGCCCGTTTACCGTTCACTGTTTACCGCTCACCTCTTACTTCTCACGTCTCACCTCTTACTGCACTATGCGAAGAACTCCGGCTTCCGCGCTCCCTCTGATAAACGTCTCGGCATCGGTGGTGGGAATCACGATGCCGGTCTCCGCCTGACCCCGGCGAGCCAGACTGGCCATGAAATCGCTCAGCGAACCCTGGGCCCATTCACGGTCGGCGGCCTTCATTTGCGCGAGAATCTCTTCCCAGGTGCCCCGGATGCTGTAGCCCGAGAGGGTCATGATCTGATGCGATTCGCTCTGACCCGGTTTCTTCTGCATGGCGTGCAGCTCGCTGAGCAGGGTCCCGAACAGCTCGAGCTGATAGGGATCCCGCATTGCGCCATCCGACTGTTGGGCTTCCACCTCGGCCAGCAGCAGGTCGATGGGGTCGGGCTCGCCCACGACTTCCCCCAGACGGGTCAGCCACGGTGCCAGCTCGGGGTCTTCGTCGGGTAGCCGGTAGATCGTCTTCTTGAGCTCGATATGCCGCCAGATGCCCAGCTCGTCGAAGTGATCCTCCGGCTGGGTCCGCTCCAGGTGGTGGAGGGCAGCCTCAGACTCGCCTCGATCGTACAGCAGATTGGCGAGATAGATTCGCGCCTCGCTGTACCCGGCATCGATCTCCAGGGCTCGCCGTAACCAATAGAGCGAGCCTGCGTCGTTGCCCATCCGGTGCGATGCGTATCCCAGACACGCCGCCGCATCGGGCGATTCGGGGTGTGCGGCGACGGCCAGGTCGAAGAACCGGTGCGCGGGGGCCACCAGTCCCTCGCGAAACAGTGCCCGGCCTATTTGAAGCATCAGCTCGTGATCGTCCTGGAAGCCCAGCTGGAGAATTCGCTCCACCGCGCGCATGGCGCCGGCCCGGTCGCCCAGCTTGAGCAGGGTCTCTCCCAGGCCGGCGAGCCCGTCCTCGTGATCCGGATCGAGCCCCAGCGCCTGATCGAAACTGCGGCGCGCCCAGGCGTACTCCTCGCGCGCGAGGTGGGCGTAAGCGGTTCCGATGTGGAGTTCGACGGCGTGGGGGTAAAGGAGAATGCCTTCCTTGAGAACGGTCAGAGCTTCATCGTAGCGGCCTTCATTGTAGAGGTGATGGGCTTGTTCGTCGAAATCGTCGGAGCTGAGGAATGCGTCCGACATCGGCAGGACCTCCGAAGGCATGATGGTTAAGACAAGCTACGAGATTCCCGCGGACGGAGCAAGAGAAAAGACGTATGTTTCTGAGGTGACCTTCCAGCGCAAACTCCTGCTTGGCTTTTCACTCATGGTCCTCCCCGCCCTGCTCATCGGGGCCGAGGCGATCCGGAGCAACCTCCTGGAGCGCCGGGCGTTGCAGGCGCTGGGGGAGAGCATGGCTCGCACCCGAACGTATGCGGAGCTGGAGACGGCCATGTTCGATCAGGGCGAGATCATCTGGCGCTACCTGAGCGGCTTGGACCCCACCGCCAAGAAGGAGTTTCGCCTGGCGGGCGACGTGGTGGACTACTGGCAGCAGCGGTGGGCCGCGGAGCTACGGCCCGACGAGATGGGGCTGGCCAACGGGGTCCGCGACATTCAGCGGCAGATTCAGGCCGCCGCGACAAACATCTTCGACCTCTATGACTCAGGCCAGCACCAGGCAGCTTTCACCCTGGCGCAACAGGAGCTCAAGGGACGTCTCCAGCCTGCCCTGACCCAGCTCAATCGGGATATCTACCGCCGGGCCCGGGAGTCCAGCGTCCGGGGTGCCTATGCCCGTCTCGAGGAGATCCTGGCGGCCCAGGAGCGCATGCTTCTGTTCATCGTGGTCCTCACCCTGGGCGCGGGGTTGTTGGGCTCCTGGCTCATATCCCGCAGCCTGGCCCGGCCGGTCAGCGAGCTCACTGGTGCGATGACAGTCGTGGGAGCCGGTAATTTGGAGCACCCGATTACGTCCAGCTCGAGGGACGAGATCGGCGAGCTGGCACGTGCCTTCGCCGGCATGACCGACAACCTCAGACAGTCGCGGTCCGACATGGTCCGGCTCAACCGCGAGCTCGAGGCCAAGATCTCTCAGCTCGAGCGCACCCAGGCCCAGCTGGTTCAATCCGAGAAGCTCGCTTCGATCGGCGAGATGGCCGCCGCCGTGGCGCACGGACTCCGGAACCCGCTGGCCAGCCTCCGCGCAGCCGCACAGGTGGTGCGGCACCACCCCGAGTCTCCATCCTCGAGCGAGCACCTCGACGCAATCATCGAGGAGGTCGATCGCCTCGACCGCCGGATCAGCCACCTGCTGAGCTTCTCCCGGCCCGCACCGTTCCGGCCAACGAGCGAAAGTGTTCCCCGGCTGCTCGAGGGGCTTCTCCCCGCTTTCTCCGAGCAGCTGCGGGAGCGCGGCGTGGACCTGGCCGTCGAGATCCCACCCACCCTGCCGGACGTGCGGGTGGACCCCATGCAGGTTGAGCAGGTGCTGGTGGAGCTGATCTCCAACGCGCTGGACGCCATGCCGGCCGGTGGCCGGCTTCGCATCGGTGCGGCGCTGAACGACGCCGGGAATGGCAGCGAGGTTGCCATCGAAGTCTGCGACACCGGCGCCGGGATACCGGAGAACGTCCTTCCCTCGGTTTGCGAGCCGTTCTTCACCACTCGCGCCGACGGCACCGGACTCGGGCTGGCAATCGCGAAACGCTATATCGAGCAGAACGGGGGACGGCTGGAGATCACCAGCCGTCCGGGTGCCACCACGGTCCGGGTGCGGCTTCCGGCGGCGGCCCCGGTTACGGTCGGAGCTCCGTCATGAGCGGGTCCACCGTGCTCATCGTTGATGACGAGCGCACCCTCGCGCGGGCGGTGAAGACCTTTCTGGCCGAGTCGGGGTACGAGGCCGAAGTGGCGGGCGACGCTGAAAAGGCCAAGGAGCTGGTCGAGAGTCTCCGGCCCGACGTCGTGTTCGCCGATGTGCGCCTTCCCGGCATGAGCGGCATCGACCTGCTCCGATGGATCCGTGACTTCGATCCCTCCATTCCAGTCATCATCATGACGGCGCACGGCACCATCGAGGGCGCAGTCGAAGCGGTCAAGCTCGGCGCCTTCGACTACATGAAGAAGCCGGTGGATCTGGAGGAGCTGAAGCTGCTCGCCGACCGCGCCCGCGAGACCGCCCTGATGAAGCAGGAGCTCTCTTACTACCGGAGCCGGGCTGCGAGCGAGCTTCCCTTTGCCGGTATCCTGGGAAGCTCGCCCGCACTGGCAGCAGTGATGGAACAGGTCCGGCAGATTGCGGCGCTGGATGAGACGCCTCCGGTGCTCATCACCGGGGAGACCGGAACCGGGAAGGGTCTCGTCGCCCGCACGCTCCACAACTCCGGGCCCCGGGCGGCCCGGCCGTTCATCGACGTGAACTGCACCGCCCTTCCCGCCAATCTTATGGAGGCCGAGCTCTTCGGGTACGAGCGGGGTGCGTTCACCGATGCCAAGGAGTCCAAGATCGGCCTGTTCGAGGCGGCAGAGGGCGGCTTCCTGTTCTTGGATGAGGTGGGCGACCTCGAGCAGTCGCTCCAGGGGAAGCTGCTGCGTGCCATCGAGGAGCGCACGGTGAGGCGGGTTGGCGGCATCCGGGACCGAAAGATCAACGTGCGGATCCTGGCCGCGACCAACCGGGACCTCGAGTCCGAGGTCCAGCGCAACCGCTTCCGGAGCGACCTGTACTTCCGTCTGGCGGTGATCCTGCTGCACCTGCCGCCGCTGCGGGAGCGGGGAGACGATGTGCTGGTATTGGCGGAGCACTTTCTTCGGCGCTTCAGCGCCAAGTACGGTAAGGATGTCCGCCGGATCGACGCCCCCGCTCGCGAGGTGCTGCGGTCCTATCCCTGGCCCGGCAACGTGCGGGAGCTGAGCCACGTCATCGAACGGGCGGTGCTCTGGAGCCGGGACACGACCCTCAACGTCGAGCACCTGTCGGTGGCGGCTCCCATGCGGGTGGCCACCGAGGGCGCCGGCGCCTCGCCCGACCCGGCCGCGAGGCCGATCGAGAGTGGCGACCTCACCCAGGTGGAGCGTTCGATGATCGAGCGGGCCATGCGTGAAACCGGCGGCAACCAGACCCGGGCCGCTCAGCGCCTCGGCATCAGCCGGGACACGCTGCGATACCGGCTGAAGAAGTTCGGGATCCAGGCTGGGTGAGAAGACCCAACTTGGTTGGGATGCCCCAAGCCGGGCGGCGCTGAAAAGGGGTTAGCCGCCCCCCTTGACCCTGCCATAAGACATTCCCCCCAAGCACGTTATCCAAGATTGACGCCCCCTCAACCGGAAAGCGGCACACCGCCTGCTTTATCACGGGTGTGGTCGGGTCATCTAAGGGTCCGACTGGGTGAAAGCACCCAGGTTGCTAATGATTCACTCAATATCTTTTGCGGAGCGTAAAACATGTCTTGGACCAAGCCCGAAGCAGAAGTCGTGGCCGTCACGATGGAAGTTACTGCCTACGTCGCGACGCTCTAACCAGAGCTGAGACCAAGGGCTCGCGAAAGCGGGCCCTTCGGCTGTTCAACGTGCATGTCGTCCTGCTTGGTACCGCCGCCGGTGGGGGCTTTCCGCAGTGGAACTGCTGGTGCCCCACTTGCCGAGCGGCTCGCACCACTCCCCACCGGGCCTCGAGACGGAGCCAATCCTCCGCCGCCATCAGCGTTGATGGAGAGCGCTGGTTTCTCCTGAACGCTTCGCCTGACGTGCGCGAACAGCTCGACTGCCTGCCGGGGCCGATACCCACTGGAATCCGCCACGTGGCCGTCGCAGGGCATCGTGGCAACCGACGCCGAGCTGGACCACACCCTGGGCATCGTGCTTCTCCGGGAGGCCCGCTACCTCCAGCTATACGTCACTCCCGCGGTCCGCCGGATCCTGGAGCGGGATTCCCGGATTCTGCCCCTTACCCAGGCGTTCGCCCGGGTAGAGGTCACCGAGATGCCGCTGGAGGCAGAAGTAGCACTCCGCTACCGTGACGGAGAACCGAGTGGCATTTCGATCCAGCCATTCGAGGTTCCGGCAGGGCCGCCGCGGTTTGCCGGCGAGGAAGCAGCAGGGCACACGGTGGGCTTGATCCTGCGGGACGGGGCCGGCGGCGGCTCCTGCGCCTATGTCCCAGGGTGTGGTGACCTGGACCGCCTGCTGCTCCAGCGCCTGGGGGAGACCGACCTGCTGCTTTACGACGGGACCTTCTGGACCGACGATGAGTTGACTTCGCTCGGCATCAGTGACCGGCGGGCGCGGGAAATGGACCACCAACCGATCTCCGGACCGGGCGGAAGCCTTTCCCAGCTGGCCGGGCTGTCGCGCCCAACCAAGGTCTACACCCACATCAACAATACCAACCCGATGCTGCTGGAAGGCTCGCCCGAGCGCGAACAAGTGGAGCGGGCCGGGATCCTGGTCGGCTACGACGGCCTGAGTTTTTCGATCTGACTACCATGACAGCCACCCTCGCCGCCGCGTCTCTGGCAGCACCGCCACCACCCCCGATCCCCAGCCTGGAGCGGCCACTGGAACCCGACGCGCTGGCCGACGGACTCCGCTCCTTCAGCACGTCCTACTACGCCCGGCATCCCTTTCACCAGCTGATGCACGAGGGCCGGCTCACCGCGCCCCAGCTTCAAGGTTGGGTGGCCAACCGGCTGGCTTACCAGCGGGCCATTCCCCGGAAGGATGCGGCCATCATCTCGAACTGTCCCGACCCGGCGGTGAGGCGGGAGTGGATCCAGCGCATCATAGATCACGACGGCCTCGCTACAACAGACCCCAGGGGTACTCCCGGCGGAATCGAGATGTGGATCCGGTTGGGTGAAGCAGTCGGCCTTTCCCGGGAGGAGATGGAGGATGAGCGGCACGTCCTGCCCGGGGTTCGCCTTGCGGCCGAGTCCTACGTCACGTTTTGCAAGACCAAGCCGTGGATCGAGGCAGTGGCGTCGTCGCTGACCGAACTGTTTGCCCCCGACCTGATGCGGAAGCGGATCGCGGCATTCCCCGAGCACTACCCCTGGATCCGGCCCGAGGCGCTGGAGTACTTCCGGAGCCGGCTGATCCAGGCGCCGCGAGACAGCCAGCAGGGCTTGCGACTGGTGCAGCAGCACTGCACCACGGTGGAAACCCAGGAGCGCGCATTCCAGGCCCTGGCCTTCAAGCTCGAAATGCTGTGGGTCATGATCGATACCATTCACAACGCGTATCGCGAGTCATGACCGTGGCCCCCCACTCCCGAGCTCTGGCTCTCGATGCGGTGCCCAAGCTCTGGCGCATGACCCGCCTGCATTACGACCCGGTGCGGCAGCGTCCCGTGCTGCTGTATCCCGAAGGGGCGGTGCTGCTCAACGACACCGGCGCGGCGATTCTCGAGCTCTGCAACGGGAGCCATACGGTAGAGCAGATCATCAACATTCTGACCGAGCGCTACCACGCGGACGTGAGCACCGACGTCACCGAGTATCTCTCTCTCATGGCGGAACGGGAGCTGATTCGTGCCGGGTGACATCCCAACCACGCTGCTGGCGGAGCTGACGCACCGGTGTCCGCTGCACTGTCCCTACTGCTCCAATCCCTTGGACCTGATCCGGGCCGAGAGCGAGCTCGCCACCGAAGACTGGAAGCGGGTCTTTACCCAGGCTCGGGCGCTCGGCGTCCTGCAGCTTGGGCTGTCGGGAGGTGAGCCACTCCTTCGGAAGGACCTCGAGGAGCTTGCCGCGCACGCGCGGCGGGAGGGCCTTTACTCGACGCTGGTGACATCGGGCCTGGGCTTGACCCGAGCCCGTGCCGAGCGGCTCAAGGAGGTCGGCCTCGAGCACATCCAGATCTCCATCCAGGACTCGGACCCCGAGGTGGCGGAACGCATCGCAGGGGTGCGCTCGGTCAAGCACAAGCAGGCAGCGGCGGCCATCGTCCGAGAGCTCGGCTTTGCCTTTACCGTCAACGTGGTGCTCCACCGGGCCAACCTCGACCGGATCAGCCAGCTCATCGACATGGCGGCCGATCTCGGAGCCGATCGCATCGAGCTCGCCAATACCCAGTACTACGGGTGGGGGCTGAAGAACCGGGCGGCCCTCATGCCGACGCGAGAACAGGTCGAGCGCTCCCGTGAGATCGCCGAGCGGGCCATCCAGCAATATCGTGGACGGATGCAGATCACTTACGTCTTGCCGGACTATTACGAGGCATACCCCAAGGCGTGCTACGGCGGCTGGGGCAAGCTCTATCTCGTCATCACCCCCAATGGCATGGTGCTTCCCTGCCACGGCGCCACCCAGATCACCACGCTCACCTTCGACAACGTACGGAGCCACTCCCTGGACTGGATCTGGCAGCAGTCGGAGGCCTTTCAGGCCTTCCGGGGCGACAGCTGGATGAAAGAGCCTTGCCGCAGCTGCCCTCGGAAGACGGTGGACTTCGGCGGCTGTCGGTGCCAGGCGTTTGCGCTCACCGGCGATGCGGCGAACACCGACCCGGTATGCACCCTAACTCCGCTGCGCCGCATCATCGACGAGGCGCTCGCCGAGGCACCCGCGCCGATTGACGAGTTCCAATACCGTTACGTCGCAGGCGAGCCTGTGCGGGCGTGACCGGCGCTCCGCTCGCCATAAAGACCGAGGGGCTGGGGCGTGACTACGGCAGAACTCGAGCGCTCGACGCCCTCGACCTCGAGGTGGCCCCGGGTGCTCTGGTCGGCCTGTTGGGTCCCAACGGTGCCGGCAAGACCACCGCAATGCTACTCCTGGCTACCCTTCTCGCCCCCACTCGCGGCGGGGCTCGAATCTTCGGGCACGATACCACGAGAGAGCGCCGCGCCGTGCGGCAGCGGCTCGGGCTCGTGTTCCAGGAGATCAGTGTAGACGGCCTCCTCACCGTCTCGGAAAATCTTCGTTTCGCGGCGCGCCTGGCCGGACTCGGCGGCCGGGCGGCCCGGCAGGCCGTGACAGAGGGGATGGAGCGTACCGGGCTCGGGATTCACGCTGCCACGCCGGCGAGACAGCTCTCCGGGGGCTGGCGCCGCCTGCTCGACATCACCCGGGCCTCCCTGCACCAACCAGATCTCCTCATTCTCGACGAGCCAACTGTGGGACTCGACCCGGAGCATCGTGATCGGGTGTGGTCGCTGCTGGAGAGCCAGCGTCGCGGCCGGGGCACCACCATCCTGTTCTCGACGCACTACCTGGCGGAGGCAGAGTCGTCCGACCGGGTCGTCCTGCTATCGTCGGGCCGCGTGGTGGCCAACGACATGCCGGCGGCGCTCCGGGCCACGGTCGGGCTGGAAGTGGCCGAGGTGGAAGGGCCCGGTGCCGAGCGCCTAGTTCAGGCACTTCGCGGGCTCGGCGCCGCGGCGAGCAGCGTAAAGACCGAGCGAGGCTTTCGCGTTGGACTCGCGGGGTCACGCGAGGCAGTCGTCGAGCTGGCTGGCTCGGCACCCGGCATCACCCGGTTCGCGTTGCGCCCCGCAACTTTGGAAGATGTGTACTTCGCCCTCACTCAGAATTCTGCGGCAAATGCTCCAGCTGTGCCCCACGAGGTGACATGAGCTGGTTGAGCGCCATGTTCGGCATCATCGCTAGAGATCTGACCCGCACTACCCGTCAGAAGGGCCGGCTGTTGGGTGGGATCGCCCGGCCCTTCATGTGGCTTCTGCTGGTCGGGACCGGGTTCAACGCCATCGCCAGGGTCGAGGGCGGAATGTCCTATCAGGCCTTCGTCTATCCAGGGGTCGTCGTCATGGCCGCGCTCTTCGGCGCCATGCTCATGGCCATCTCGACGGTGTACGATCGCGAGTTCGGCATGTTACGTCTCATGCTGGCGAGTCCGGCGGGGGTGCCGGCGGTTCTAACCGGGAGGGCGGTAGCCGCGGCCATCGTCGGCTTCATTCAGGGCGGCATCGTGCTGGCCTTGGCCCCACTTTTCACACCGGTGTCGCTCTACAGCCTGGCAGCGGGAGTGGGTGCGCTCGCACTGGGGTCCATCGTGAGCAGCGCACTCGGGCTGCTGGTGGCGGCTCGCCTGCGGTCGGTGGAAAATTTTGCGGGCGTGATCAACGTGGTGCTGTTCCCCCTGCTCTTCGTGAGCGGAGCGCTGTACCCGACCGGTGGCATGCCCCCCGTGCTCCGGCTTCTGGCGCGAGTCAACCCGGTGACGTACCAGGTGGATCTCATGCGCTACGCCTTCAGCCAGCCCACCGAGTTCAGCCTCACGACCGACCTACTCGTGCTGACTATCTCCGCCCTGGTGCTCCTGGGCCTGGCGGGCCTGCTGTTCGATCCGGAGCAAAGGTTGGTGGGTCGGCGGGGCGAGGCCGCGCCGGTGCGCTAGGAGGGAGCCGGGCTGCAGCCGACCGGAGGCGTCAGGTCTCGAACCAGGGTGACGTGCTGCGCCACTCGCGACCGCACGGCCTGGCGAACGGAGCGGCCGGGTGGAACGGTCGTCTCCACCACGATCCTCCGATCGCGACGGAGCAGCCCCAGGAAAGGATGCCAGACGAACTCACCTCGCTCCTCGCTGGTCTGCCGGAGCTTGAGCGGCACCGTATCCGCCGGGGTCGGTGCCGCCCGTGATGCTCTCCGGCTCTCCAGGGCAAAGCGAAAAAGCAGAAGCCCGGACAGCGCGCTGTCCGGCAGTCGCCGGATGGTCAGCCCCAGCGAGTCGGTCCACTCCTGGCCGGGCCGGAGCGCTCGCGGCGGAAGCGAGGGGAAGAAATCATTCAATGCACCACTCATCTCCGCTATCTCGGCGACTTCATCCGGCACAAAAGGGCGGACCTTGCTGGTGTAGACCCCGGATTTGCTCAGCGTCCCGCGGTACCGGCCGCCGAGCAAGCCGTCGGTGTCCGGGTTGATCACCGCCTCGGGCGATCGGCGGGAAAGCGCCAGCGAATCGAGCCAGCCCTCCAGCATCAGAGCGCTGGTCGTTGGAGCCGCGCGAAACTGCCAGACTCCGCGGCGCTCCCCGGTCTGACGCCGTACCCGGCCGGCGGCTTCGGTCACGATGTCGGACGACACCGTCTCCCGAAATCTGGCGCAGTCCAGCTGGTTGGCAGCGTAGGCCAGGGCCGAGTCCTGCTCCCGCCTGGCTTCCGGGAAAGGGGCCGGAAAGGCGGTTAGGGTCAGCACGATCACCGTGCCCGAGAGCAGGGTAGCCCTCACGCTCTTACCCGTGGCCGATCTACTCTACCTGCATGAAGGGGTAGCGGTAGTCCGTCGGAGGGCTCAGCGTCTCCTTGATGCTGCGGGGGGAAACCCATCGGAGCAGGTTCAGCACCGACCCGGCCTTGTCGTTGGTGCCGCTCGCGCGGGCGCCACCGAACGGCTGCTGACCCACTACCGCCCCGGTAGGCTTGTCGTTGATGTAGTAGTTGCCGGCGGCATGACGGAGCGCCCTGTCGGCTTCCGCCAGCGCCTGCCGGTCCCGGGCAAATACGGCGCCGGTCAAGGCATAGGGGCTCGTCTGATCGACCAGCGTGAGGGTTTCCTTCCAGCGCGCCGCGGGATACACGTGCGCCGTCAGGACCGGGCCGAAGATCTCCTCACACATGAGCCGATAGGATGGATCTTCCGCCTGAAGCAGTGTGGGCTGAACGAAGAAGCCCACCGAGTCGTCGCTGCGGCCTCCGGCTACTACCGTCACCCCGGCCTCCCGCTTGGCTGCCTCCAGATGATCTCGCAGCCGGGTGAACGCCCGCCGGTCGATGACCGCTCCCATGAAGTTCCGGAAGTCAGTGACATCCCCCATCCTGATATCCTCGATCATCGCCACGACCCGATCACGTACGGCGGGCCAGAGCGTGTCGGGTATATAGGCTCGCGAGGCGGCGCTGCATTTCTGACCCTGATACTCGTAGGCGCCGCGGACCATGGCCACCGCAAGCGCATCCACGTCGGCAGTGGGATGGGCCAGGATGAAGTCCTTGCCGCCGGTCTCGCCCACGATCCGGGGATACCCGGCGTAGCGATCCAGATTGGCAGCCACCGACCTCCAGAGGCCCTGAAAAACGGGGGTCGAGCCGGTGAAATGAATGCCGGCCAGCCGGCGGTCGGCGAGCAGTGCGTCACTCACCTCGATGGAGTTGCCGGGAAGAAAATTGATGACTCCGGGGGGCAGCCCGGCCTCCTCCAGCAGCTTGAAGAAGTGCCAGTTGCTCAGCGAGGCGGTGGCGGAGGGCTTCCAGACCACCGCATTCCCCATCAGGGCAGGAGCGGTCGGAAGGTTGCCGCCTATCGCGGTGAAGTTGAACGGGGTGATGGCATAGATGAACCCTTCGAGCGGCCGGTGGTCCATCCGGTTCCACACCCCGGGTGAGGACCCGGGCTGCTCCTGGTAGATCCGCTCGGCAAAGTGGACGTTGAACCGGAGGAAGTCGATCAGCTCGCAGGCGCTGTCGATCTCGGCCTGATAGGCGGTCTTGCTCTGGCCCAGCATGGTGGCCGCGTTGAGCAGCTGCCGGTGCTTCGTCGCGAGCAGCTCCGCCGCCTTGAGGAAGACGGCCGCCCGGTCCTCGAAGCGCCAGTTTCCCCAGTCTCGCTGAGCCTCGACCGCGGTCGTGACCGCGGCGTCGATGGTCTTCCGCTCGGCCTGGTGCACCTTGGCCAGAACCCGCTGGTGACAATGGGGCGCTACGACGTCGTGGGTCACCCCGCTACGGATTTCGCGCCCGCCGACAACCGCCGGGATGTCGGCCTGCTGTGCCCCCACGGCGGCGAGCGCCGCCTTGAGGGTCGCTCGCTCAGGAGTTCCCGGCGCATAGCCCAGCACCGGCTCGTTTTGGGGGGTTGGGATGTTCGAGGTACCGCTCATCACTTCACCGGAGATCGAGGATCCGGCAAAGATAATCAGAACAGCCCTTCTGGCGGTCGTCCTGGTCCGCCCAGCAGCGGCTTGTCGAGCAGGGTAAAGCCGTCACGCTTCAGTATGGCCTGTCCCTCCGGGGAGAAGATGAATCGCACGAATGCCTGGGCCGTTCGGGGATGGGGAGCCGCGGTGGGTATGGTGAGCGCATACACGATCGGCTCGCCGCGGAATTCCACCGAGTCGGCACCTGCGCGACGAGGGCCGGGAATTCGTACCCGGGCCTGGGCGTACCAGTCGGCGAGCTTGGGGTCGCTCAGATCCACCTCTGGGGGCAGGTCGACATGGCGCAGGCCTGACGTCCTGGCGATGGACACGTAGGACCACGAGTAGTCCAGCTCCCCAGCCTGTACCAGGGCAGTGAGGTCAGCTTCCTTGGGGCGCATATACTTTGGTGGCAGGGCCCGTTCCAGCCGGGCAGCGAGCCCCGGCTGCTTATAGAACCTTTCGGCGAGCTGAAACACCATCAGGGTGCGGTACCCGTTCGGATCCAGGGTCGGGTCGGATCGGCCGGAACGCACCCCGGGCCGAAGCAGCACCTGCCACCAGTTCTGGCCGGTGATCTCGCCGGCCGCCGTCGACTGGTCGCTGTAGGTGAGGACCATAGAATTCCGGGCAAATGCCGCGAACCACGTGGCGTGCTGTGGGATCAGGAGCTTAGGAATGACCCCGTAATCCGCCACCCCGATTACGTCGGGGATTTTCCCGAGATCCGTCAGCTTGCGGGCCGCCTCGAGGCTGCCCGAGTTCTCCTGGGCCGGCACGACGTCGGGATACTTGGCCTTGAAGATCCGCAACAGTTCGTTGAAGGGATGTGCAAGACTGCCCGCGTTGAAGACGACCAGTTCACCCCTGGGAATCTCCTGAGCCCCGATGGGTCGGCCGGCGATCGTCGCCAGGCAGAGTGTGAGCATGATGTTTCGGTGCATCTGTATTCCCCGTTTACGTATCCGGACGCTATGGGATCAAGCAACGATTAGAACTTCACCTGGGCTTGGCCCAGCAGCCGGCCTTTACGGGTTCCCGGGTCGCCGATCTTCCGCGACACGTAGTCGAAGGTCAGCCGAAAATTGCGGCCGCTGGGGTAGACATTGAGACCCGCGGTCCAGGCGCGATTCTTTGCCGCGGCCGGAATGCCGGGTCGGTTGAACTCCTCATATTTCCCCACCGCCTGAATCGTGGGCATCACATAGACCGCGCCCAGACCGTACCAGCCCCAGTCGTCGGGGCCAGTGCCTTCGTCCCGGGTCTGGCCCAGGTACTCACCCTTGAGCGCCAACCGGGTGCCCTCGTAGGCCGCATCGATGCCGTAGCGAGTGCTGTCGCCGAAGTAGAGGGCGCTGTTCACCCCGATCGACAGCTCGGGGTTTAGACGAGCCGCCATTCGGAGGACGCCGAGAACGGTTGAATCCGCATTCGCGGTCACGTTCTGGCCCTCACCGTTGAACACGCCGGCCCAAACACTGATCTGCCGATAGGTATACTCGCCCATGAGTCCGATGTCCCGCTTCGGAGCCAGCGAGTCCACCGCGGTGGCCCGATCCGCGGTCTCGATATCGGCCAGCGAAGCGATGAACTCGCGGGTGAATGGGGTCTTGAACTGCCCGATCTGGACCGCCCACGAGCCGGGGTTGTACCGGATGTAGGCATCCTGGAGCGACACGCTGGCCCTCCCGGTGCCGACGGAGCCGGTGCGGAACTCACCCTGAACCCGCCAGGTAACGGCCTGGACGATGCCGCCCGACGCGGTGAGCCGAGCCCGATTGATGGAGCTGGTGAGGCCGACGTTGTTCTGGTAGACCTCACGACCCTGGATGTAGCCGCTCAGTTTGACGGGCGATGGGCCGGGGGCCTGTGCCGGAGTGGCGGGAGGGTACTGCCCCGTTGCGGGAGGAACGTTGACCAGGGCAGCGAAAACCAGCGCGACGCAAGGGAGCGGTCGCATGATGGCCTTTCGGTCGGGAGCGAGCCCCAACCTACCACTCCCCTATTCGATAGGCAACCGATTGCCTATCGCTTGAGCGCCTCGAGGAACGCGCGGCGGGTCAGCCGCTCCACCTCCCGCTGCCACCGGGTGAACACTCGAACCAGGCGGCGGGCTTCGGGTGTGAGCTTGGCGCCGCCGCCGGTTCGACCACCCCGGGTGGTGGCCAGGATCGGCGCGCCGAGCACCTGTTCCATCCGCCGCAGGCGATTGAGGCAGGTGCGATAGCTCCAGCCCACCGCTCGCCCGCCGGCCCGTATCGTCCCGGTCTTTTCCACGGCGGCGAGGAAGCGCAGATAGTTGGGCCCCATCAGGAACACACCGTCCCAATTGAGCCAGATCTTCTGTCTGGGGGCGAGGTGCCGGCGAAGGGCAGCCGGCTTCGAGACGGGACTCACGTGAAGGGCTACCTCAGAATTCAACCTGCCAGGCAAGACCGGCATGGCTGGGTCCGAGCAACACGCTGGGCGGCCGCAGACCGAAGATGCGCCAGCGGCCGCTCATCAGCTTGGCGGAGGTGATGCCCAGCGCCGCGCCCGCGGCCACGTCGGTGAGCCAGTGGCGGTTGTCGTTGATGCGAGACCAGCCGACGCCGGTGGCCAGAGTGTACAGACCTACCGTCGCCCAGGGACGATGAACCTCGTCCGA
Organism: uncultured Gemmatimonadales bacterium; assembly: GCA_963846435.1. GTDB lineage: Bacteria > Gemmatimonadota > Gemmatimonadetes > Gemmatimonadales > GWC2-71-9 > CAVVWJ01. Next base: position 820,262 of record CAWJVX010000003.1, read on the forward strand.
CAGTGCAGTCGCGAAAGCGAATGCCATGGCGGTGTGCCCGGAAGGCATGGCCGCCTGCCCCGATAAGGGCACGTAGCCATCGGCGTCGCGACTGTCCTCGGGCCGGGGTCGTCCCGCCACTAACTTAGTCGCCATAGAGGTGGCGCCGGCAAACGCCAAGCTCGCGGCCACCCGGCCTCCAGCACGGGTCAGCCGATCGTTGCCGCTCACCAGCCCGGCGGCAACCAGCCCGGCGGTCACGGTTCCGTACACCTCGATCTGGCCGAAGTGGCGGACCGTGCGTGCCAGACCGTCCTTCGAGGCCGATCGATCACTCTGCACCAGCTTCTGCAGTGGCTGGTCCAGCAGCATGAAGGCGGAGAGACCACCGACGGCAATGGCCCCGTGCCACCACCGAAGTACCGTCGGCTGCCGGATCGATCCCGTCGCGCCCTCTTGGGCCAGGACCTGGATCGGGTGCGCGAGGACCAGTGCAACCAGCACCAGCCGGGACCGCATCGCGCTCGGTCGGGACACTCCTCCTCTATCATCCGAGAGTTTACTTTCGGGCGTAGGAATGTCGACGTGCGTATTGACCTCAGCTCGGGGATGTGAGATGCGGCGATCCTTTGGTGTCGTGGTGCTGGTGATGTCGCTGGTGTCCTGCCGGTCCTACGACTTCGAGTCCCGCCTTACCGATCAGGCCGGATTGATCCCACCCGACAGATTCGCCCGATACGGTCGGGAGCAGGCACAAGAAATGGCCATCGCGCGCGAGTACGGCCAAGCCGTTGACGGCTCAACCCCCGAAGACCTGATCAAGGGGGCCGATACTGCGGTGAAGTACGCCCGAACCCTGCCAGATGCGGCAGACGTCGGTGCCGATCCTCTCGGTTTTCGGCTCACGATTCGCTTCAAGAGCGGCTGGCTGACGATGGTCCCGCCAATCGACGACGGGAAACGAGGCGCCGAGACCGGAGGGCTGCCCGTTAAGTCGGACTCTGGTTCCAGGCGCTAATCGTCCCCCAAAACATAACCCGACCGAGAGACCCCCCGTGGTGGACTGTTTCCAGGTCACCACGACCCTGCCAGACAGGGCCGCCGCAGATCAGATGGCAGCCAGGCTGGTTGAGGAGCGGCTTGCCGCCTGCGCCCAGGTCCTGGGACCGCTCTCCAGCACCTACATCTGGAAAGGCCAAATCGAGCAAGCGGCTGAGTGGTACTGCAACCTTAAGACCACGAAAATGCGGCTTGCCGAACTGCAGGAGAGGATTCGCGAGCTCCACCCCTACCAGGTGCCCGAGATCATCGCCATTCCGATTCTGGAGGGGAATGCCGACTACCTGAAATGGATCGAAGAGGTGGTCAGCGGTAGTGCAGGTAGGCCCAGGGGTGCCTCACAGGGGCCGCAGTAAGGCGCGGACCGAGGCCACGAGGAGGGGAGGAGCGCAGAGGGAGCGTTGGCGGGCCAACAACTGTAGGAAGGCGCGATCACAGCAGTAGGCCGGCCGGCATTGGGGGCAGCGCGTCAGGTGCGCTCCGACCTCCTCCGCCTCTTTCGGACCCAGCTCCTCGTCGAGATATTCCCACAGCAGCACTACGACAGCTTCACATTCCATTCGCTCAATCCCCAGGGTGAGCGCCCGGCGATTCCGGACGCTTCCAGCAGAACAGCGGGACCCGGTAGCGGGTTCCTCACCGGTGGGCATCCGGTCGGAGGAAGATGACCAAGCGAGGACGTTTCCTGACGCTACTGGCAGTCCTGGCCTTCGCCGGATTCCTGCTCTGGTCGACCCTCTCCTCGCAGCGCGCCGAGTGTACCGTCACCGTCGCCTTCAACAACGCCCGGAATACCGCCACCGCCTCCGCGGCATCCGAGTCCGATGCCACCCGTGAGGCCCAGACGGCGGCGTGCGGTCCGCTGGCGAAAGGCATGAACGAATCCATCGCGTGCGGCCGCATTCCCCCCATTAGCCGGCAGTGCAGGAACCTCTGAAGGCCCGTTTCCCTCACCCCCTCGCCCTCCTGGTCGGCTGCGTCCTTGTGGCGGCCGCGCTGACCTGGGTGTTGCCGGCCGGGAAATACCAAAGGCAGGAAGACCCGGCCACCGGTCGCAGTGTGGTCGTGCCGGGCACCTACGCCCGGGTCGCACCCCAGCCGGTGGGACTGTTCCAGGCGGTCGTGGCGATTCCGAAAGGGATCGTCGATGCGGCCCCGGTGATCACCCTGATTATTCTGATCGGCGGCGGGTTCACCGTGGTCGAGCGCACCGGCACGTTCGTGCGCCTGGTACACGTCCTGGTCCGCCGACTACGCGGCCGTGGGATCCTGGTCATCCCGGTGGCCAGTGTGGCGTTCAGCCTCGGCGGCATCATGATGCAGATGCAGGAAGAGCTTATCGCCTTTGTTCCCGTGCTGCTCCTGCTGGTCCGCCAGCTCGGCTTCACCCCGGTCACGGCAGTGGCCATGAGCTTGGGCGCCGCCGCGGTCGGGGCCGCATTCAGCCCGGTCAACCCCTTTCAGGTCGTCGTCGCCCAGAAGGTCGCGGAGCTCCCGCCGGCATCCGGTCTCGGCTTCCGCCTGTCCTTCCTGCTTCCGGCGCTCGCCCTCTGGATTCTGGGGACGATGTACCACGCCAGGCGTACCCGTGTGGCCCCGGACACCACCGAATCGAAGGACCAGGCGCCGTTGGGTGGCCGCGACCTGACGGTGCTCCTGGCCATCCTCGCGGCGTTCGGTATCTACATCTACGGCGCCCAGCGCCTTGGCTGGGAGTTCAACGAGCTCGCGGCGCTGTTTTTCGCGGTGGGCGTGCTGGCTGGGTTACTGGGACGGCTGGGGGTGGCCGGTACCACGGATGCCTTCGTGGAGGGCTTCAGATCGATGACCCTGGCCGCGCTCCTGGTCGGCTTTGCCCGCTCGATCTACGTGGTGCTCAACGAGGGGGAAATCGTGGACACCATCGTCCACGGTCTGTTCACCCCCATAGCCCAGCTGCCTACGACCCTGGCCGCTCTGGGCATGATGCTGGTGCAGGCAGTGATCCATCTCCCGGTCCCCAGCACGAGCAGTCAAGCGGTGCTCACATTGCCGCTGCTGGTGCCCCTCTCGGATCTCATCGGGCTCTCCCGTCAGGTTACCGTTTTGGCTTACCAGTATGGGGCTGGGTTGTGCGAGATCGTGACTCCGACGAACGGAGCGCTGATGGCAATGCTGGCCGCGGCAGGGGTGCGCTACGAGGAGTGGCTCAAGTTCGTGGTTCCCCTGTACGCGCTGCTCATGGCACTGGCCGCAGTCGCGCTGGCCCTGGGAGTGGCCATCGGGCTGAGCTGATGAGATGGACCCCCGAGCTCATTTACCGAGGAGCCCCTCCAGCACCTTCAGGTCGGCGAGACCGACCTGGCGGCCGGTCTCCTTCCCACCCTGGAAGGCGATGACGGTGGGGATTCCCCTGATCCCAAAGCGGGCGGCGGTGAGCGGGTTGGCCTCGGTGTCGAGCTTGAGAACCAGCGCCTCGCCGGCACGCTTTTGGGCCAGGTCATCGAGCGTTGGTGCCATGACCTTGCAGGGGCCGCACCAGTCGGCATAGAAGTCGACCAACACCGGAACGCTCGACCCTGCTATCGTTCGTTCGAAGTCCTTGTCGGTCACCTTCTGGGGCCGGTCGAGGCGGAGAGGCTTGCCACACTTGGCGCACTTGGGTCCGGACGCGAGTCGCGTCAGATCCACCCGGTTGGCGGCCGAGCAAAAAGGACATTGCACGATCACTGGACGGGCCGGTTGGGCGGTTGCGGTTGTCATGGGCCAGCCTCGCTTGAGTACGGACGCACCGAGCGTCCCCGGGTCAACATTACCCTCGCAGAAGTCCAAGGCAAATGGAAGTCACCACACTAATTGTGTGTGGCGCGGCTCTTCCGGCTGGTGATCACCTTCACCGCTCAGGAACCGGCGGTCGTGGCATTAGTGTTGCTGACGAAAGGATGGGAGTCTCCCATCGAGGAAGGTGGCAGATGAGCGAGCTGACGATTCGAGACATGGAGCAGGACGAGGACTTCGCCGCGTGGTTCTCCGAGATCCTGGAGCAGGAAGAGGCCCCGGGTGGCTGGTCCAGCGCGCTCGATGAACGCTACCTCATTCTGAGCAACGAGATCGGTGACTGGATCGGCGGCCTCCGGTTCTGGCTCCGTGGGGGGGTCGCCCACCTGGTTGATGTGGTGGTCCTGCCCCAGGAGCGGCACCGGGGCCACGCCCATCGTCTGCTTTCCGCCTTCGAGGAGCGCGCGACCGAGTCTGGCGCCCATCTGGCTGAGTTCTGGACCGACGACACCCGCGCGGAAGGTCTGCTGGCTGCCCTGGGCTGGCGCCGCATCTTCCAACGCAGCGGGTACTTGGGCCGGCGCACCTGGTCCCTGATGGAGAAGCAGTTGGGGTCAGCCGGCCCCTAGTACACCCCCCGGGTGGCACTGGCAGGACCGGCGACACTATCTTTGGTGGCTGGCCCTGTCCCACATTGGCAGGCTTCTCGGTTGTCTAGGGTACCCATGGGCATCGCCACCGAACCGACGCGCGACCTCATCTCGAAGATCGAGGTCCTCCAGGACCTGGAGGAAAAGGTCGGGGAGCTGATGGAGGCGCACGAGCGCAAGCGCGAGCTGTGGTTCCCGGCCGATCTTATGGGACCGGGCCCGGACGAGTCCCCCGACACCCACCTGACCACGCTTCGGAACCAGGCCGCCGGAATTCCGGATCATGCCCGCGCCGCCCTCGCATTGAATCTTCTCACCGAAGAGGGCCTCCCCCACTTCCACCGGCTGCTGGCGGTCTATCTCGGAGACGAGAGCTTTTGGCGAAGCTGGAATAACCTGTGGACCGCCGAGGAGGACCGGCATGGACAGGTCCTTCACGACTACGCCAGGGACACCAATTTGCTGCAACAGCGGAAGCTGGAGGAGATGCAGTTCGAGTATCTCCGCGCCGGCTTTCACCCCCAGTGGGACCGAGACCCCTACCGGGTGTTCGCCTATACCACCGTACAGGAACGTGCCACCCAGTTTTCCCATAGCGAGACGGGGAAGATCGTGGCGGAGTACGAGCCCCGGCTCGGCGTGATCCTCGCGCAGGTGGCCAAGGAGGAGGCGCGCCACTACACCTTCTACCGCACGGTCTTCGAGGAAATCCTGAAGCGCGACCCCGATCAGGCTCTGCATTCGGCTTCGTTCATCCTGCCGGCCATCGACATGCCCGGGGTCACCATGCCGGGATTCAAGGAGCTGGCCGACGTCATCCGCCGGGCGGGTATCTACGGCCCGCGGGACTACCTGCGGATCGTCCAGGAACAGATCCGCTACTGGAAAATCGAGAGCCTGGACGGGCTGGGAGAGCTGGGGCGGAAGGCGCAGGAGAAGATACTTGGCATTCCGGCGCGGCTGAAGCGGATCGCCGACCACATGGACACCAAAAGCAAGAGCAAGACCTTCAGCTTCGAGGTTGTGTTCAACCGCGAATTCGCAATGGAATGATCCGGCGGGCTTCGTGGCTCCTTACCCTCGGGCTCGCGGGCGCGGCCGCGGGATGTGGCCCCGGAGCGGACGCCAAGCCTCGCGGGGCCGATGACGACAGCGACCTTCCGCCCGCGCAGCAGGACGCCCGCGCGCTCGGCCTCGAGATCTTCGATCTGGTCGACCGAGCTATTGCCTACCGGGCATCACATCGAGGACGCCCCGCTACCACTCTCCGCCAGATGGGAATCGAAAGCCTCACCACCAACACGGTCCGCCGCATCGTTAACGTCCAGCGGGAACCGGTCATAACCGTAGCCTACCGCCGCCCGGGCCAGCGGGAGATCATCTCCTGTCGCGGTGACAGCCAGATTCTGGTCGAGGCGTCGGTGAACGGCGGACGCTTTACCCTCATGTGCACGGCCAGCTCGGGTGCCCAACGTCCGATGGAGGTGGGCGAGCCCCTGGGCGCTGACTGATTCCACCCCTCATCATGCCTACCATCAGCTTCCTGCTCTACACCGCGGTCAGAGCTATCGTCGTACTGGCGCTGGCATATGCCTCCGTCGTGGCCCTCACCCACTGGGCCGTGCGGAGCCGTCGGATCGAGCCCTTCGGCACTTGGGCCAGGTTTGTCCGGCGGCTGAGCGACCCCCTGCTCCAGCCGCTGGAACGCCGGATCCTGCGTGGCGGCGGCAACCCCCAGAATGCGCCCTACTGGCTCCTGGGGATTGTCATCGGGGGCGGCCTGGTGCTGCTGAGCTTCACCATGTGGCTGGTCGAGCTGGTGGCGCGACTCCAATGGATGGCCCAGAGTGGTCCCCGCATGTGGGTAGCGACCCTGGTGAGCTTCCTCTTCACGGTGCTGATGACCGCGCTCCTCATTCGGGTCATCGGGTCGTGGCTGGGGTTCGGCCCCTATCGTAAGTGGATGCGGCCGTTCTACCTCCTGACCGACTGGCTGATTGACCCCATCCGGCGGGTCCTGCCGCCCTTCGGCATGATCGACTTCAGCCCGATGGTGGCCTGGCTGGTCTTGTACGTGGTTCGGGGGTTTGTGATGGGGCTGCTGTAGGCCCTAGACTCTCGACCGTCAAACAGTTACTCTTAAGTCGTCTAACAACCGATCCCGTGGCGATTTGCGCTGATTGCGGCCACGTTAAATAACTCGCTAAAACGCTCCCCCTGAGGCGTTTTGGCCCCAGGGTTTTTGATTTTTGGAGGTCCCGTGACCACAGTTGCCCCCCGTCCAGCCGGCGTGAGCGGTCGCACCCGGGAATCCAGGCTCGCCGAGCTGGAGCCGCTGCTTGCGCGGCGGATTCTGGTGCTGGACGGGGCCATGGGAACCATGATCCAGAGCTACGACCTGGGGGAGCAGGATTACCGGGGAGAGCGCTTTGCCACCTGGCCCCGCGATCTCAAGGGAAACAACGACCTCCTCTCCCTGACCCAGCCGACCATCATCCGGGCGATCCATTCCGCCTACCTGGAGGCGGGTGCGGACATCCTGGAGACCAATTCGTTCAACTCGACCGCCATCTCGATGGCCGATTACGGCATGGAGGAACTGGTCTACGAGCTGAACCATGCCTCCGCCCGAATTGCCCGTGAGGTCGCGGATGAGTTCGAGCGCCGCACCCCTGAGGTCCCGCGATACGTGGCCGGGGTACTGGGGCCGACCAACCGCACGGCTTCGCTGTCACCCGATGTGAACGACCCCGGCTTTCGGAACATCCGCTTCGATGAGCTGGTCGCGGCCTACGGCGAGGCGATTCGCGGGTTGCTGGAGGGGGGAGCCGACCTCCTGCTGGTTGAGACCATCTTCGACACGCTCAATGCGAAGGCCGCGCTGTTCGCCATCGACGCGCACTTCGCCGCCGCCGGGTTCCGGGTTCCGATCATGATCTCGGGGACCATCACCGACGCCAGTGGCCGCACCCTCTCGGGTCAGACTACCGAGGCCTTCTGGAATTCGGTCGCGCATGGCCGCCCACTCAGCGTGGGGCTGAACTGCGCCCTTGGTGCCAAGGCGCTGCGGCAGTACGTGCAGGAGCTTTCCCGCGTCGCTCCCACGTTCGTGAGTACCCACCCCAACGCCGGCCTCCCGAACGAGTTCGGGCAGTATGACGAGAGCCCGGAGTATATGGCCGGGATCCTCCACGAATTCGCCGAGAGCGGACTGGTCAACCTGGTCGGCGGCTGTTGCGGCACGACTCCAGCCCACATCAAAGCCATCGCCGAAGCCGTGGCCGGACTACCTCCCCGCGTACCCGCTTCGCCGCCTCCCCGCCTTCGACTGAGCGGATTGGAGCCTCTGGCCATCGGTCCCGAGAGCATCTTCGTGAACGTGGGCGAGCGGACCAACGTTACCGGGTCGCGCAAGTTCGCCAAGCTCGTCCTGGCGGGCGAGTACGAGGCGGGCCTGGAGATCGCCCGGCAACAGGTGGAGAGCGGCGCCCAGATGCTGGACGTCAACATGGACGAAGGGATGCTGGACTCGCAGGAGGCCATGACCACCTTTCTCCAGCTCATTGCCGCCGAGCCTGACATCAGCCGGGTGCCGGTAGTCATCGACTCGTCCAAGTGGTCGGTGATCGAGGCGGGGCTCAAGTGCGTCCAGGGCAAGGGCGTGGTCAACTCGATCAGCCTCAAGGAGGGTGAGGAAGCGTTCATCCGGCAGGCCACCCTGGTGCGGCGGTACGGCGCCGCGGTGATCGTGATGGCGTTCGATGAGCAGGGCCAGGCCGACACCGCCGAGCGGAAAGTCGAGATCTGCTGCTCGCGCCTATCGGATCCTCACCGAACAGGTGGGCTTTCCGCCCGAGGACATCATCTTCGACCCCAACATCTTCGCCATCGCCACCGGGATCGAGGAGCACAACAACTACGCCGTGGACTACATCCGGGCGACCACGCGGATCAAGGAGACGCTGCCTCATGTGCTGGTCAGCGGCGGGGTGAGCAACGTCTCGTTTGCCTTCCGCGGCAACGATCCGGTGCGAGAGGCGATTCACTCGGTCTTTCTCTACCATGCCATCGAGGCGGGCATGGACATGGGGATCGTCAATGCTGGCCAGCTCCTGATCTACTCCGACATACCCGCCGACTTGCTGGAGCGGGTGGAAGACGTGGTCCTCAATCGCCGACCCGACGCCACCGACCGGTTGCTGGAGGTCGCCGATTCGGTCCGAGGTCAGGTGGCGGCCCAGGCCACCGACCTCGCCTGGCGCAACGCCCCGGTGGCGGAGCGGCTGGCGCATGCGCTGGTAGAGGGTATTGCCGACTACATCGTGGAGGACACCGAGGAGGCGCGGCATCAGGCGGAGCGGCCGATCCATGTCATCGAGGGTCCGCTGATGGACGGTATGAACATCGTGGGAGACCTGTTCGGGGCCGGGAAGATGTTCCTGCCACAGGTGGTGAAGAGCGCCCGGGTGATGAAGCGCGCCGTCGCTCACCTGATTCCGTATATCGAGGCCGAGAAGCTCGCCCTGGGCGATGACGCCGGCGAAGCCAAGTCGAACGGACGGGTACTGCTGGCCACCGTCAAAGGGCGACGTGCATGACATCGGCAAGAACATCGTCGGTGTCGTGCTCCAGTGTAACAACTACGAGGTCATCGATCTCGGCGTCATGGTGCCCTGCGCCCGGATCCTGGACACCGCCCGCAAGGAAGCGGGTGGACATCATCGGGCTCAGCGGGCTGATCACGCCCTCGCTCGAGGAGATGAGCTTCGTGGCCGGCGAGATGCAGCGGGAAGGGTTCACCATTCCGCTCCTGATCGGCGGGGCCACGACCTCTCGGGTGCACACGGCGGTGAAAATCGAGCCCAACTACAAGGGCCCCACCGTCCACGTGATCGATGCCTCCCGCGCGGTCGGCGTAGCCGGCAATCTGCGCAGCGACGCCCTCCGCCCCGACTACGTGGCTGGGGTCCGTGCGGAATACCAGGATGTTCGCACCCAGCGGGGGAGCCGGAAGGCGGAGGAGCGCCACCAGTCGATCGCCGACGCTCGCAAGAACCGGCTTGCGGTCGACTGGAAGGCCGCGCAGCCCCCGAAGCCATGCTTTACCGGTATCCGGACGCTGAAGGACTATCCCCTCGAGGAGCTGGTGCCCCTGATCGACTGGACGCCGTTCTTCCAGACCTGGGAGTTGGCCGGGCACTACCCCGCCATCCTCACCGATCCGGTCGTCGGCCCTGCCGCAACCAGCCTGTTCAAGGACGCGGGAGAGCTGCTCGATCGGATTGTTCGGGAGCGCCTCCTCAGTGCCCACGGGGTACTTGGGTTCTTTCCCGCCAACAGCGTCGGTGACGACATCGAGCTGTATACCGGACCGAACCGCGCCGAGCGAAAAGCGACCATCCATACCATCCGGCAGCAGATGGTCAAACCCCCGGGCCGTCCCAACCTCGCCCTCGCCGACTTCGTGGCGCCCCGGGAGACCGGTGTGGCGGACTATCTCGGCGCCTTTGCAGTTACCGCCGGGGTGGGCATCGAGGCGCTGGTAGGGCACTTCGAGGCCACCCACGACGACTACAACGCGATCCTCACCAAGGCTCTGGCCGATCGGCTGGCGGAGGCCTTTGCCGAGCTGCTGCACCAGCGGGTGCGCCGGGAGTTCTGGGGCTACAGCCCCGACGAGGACCTCGACAACCAGGGTCTGATAAAAGAGCGCTATCAGGGAATCCGCCCGGCACCGGGGTATCCTGCCTGCCCCGACCACACCGAGAAGCGCATCCTCTTCGATCTGCTCCGGGTCGAGGAGAGCGCCGGCATCACCCTGACCGAGAGCTTTGCCATGCTGCCCGCCGCATCGGTGAGCGGCTACTACTTCTCGCACCCACAGTCGCAGTATTTCGGTGTCGGTAAGATCGAGCGGGACCAAGTCGAGGACTATGCCCGGCGCAAGGGGATGGATGTCGCGGCCGTCGAGCGGTGGCTCTCTCCCAACCTGAACTACGAGCGGTAGATGACGAGCCTGCGCGATCTGATCGGTGACAAACGGGTCCACGTCCTCGACGGGGCCATGGGCACCATGCTGTACAATCGCGGGATGTTCGTAAACGTCTGCTATGACGAGCTGAGCCTCACCCAGCCCGCGCTGGTGCAGGAGGTCCACGAGGCGTATGTCCAGGCCGGGGCCGAGATCCTGGAGACCAATACATTCGGGGCCAACCCGGTCAAGCTGTCGAGTCACGGTCTCGACGATGCGACCGAGTCCATCAACCGCTCGGCCGTGGCCATTGCCCGTCGGGCAGCCCGGGACCGGGCACTCGTGGTTGGCGCTATCGGCCCACTGGGTATCCGGTTGGAGCCCTGGGGACCCACAGCCCGGGAGGAGGCAATCGCCTTCTTCAGCCGTCAGGTGCGGGGACTGCTGGAGGGCGAGGTGGACGGATTCATTCTCGAGACCTTCAGCGACCTGCACGAGATCGAGGCCGCGCTGTGCGCGGTCAAGGCACTGAGCGAGCTCCCGATCATCGCACAGATGACCGTGGGTCACGACGGCAATACCAGCTACGGTACGACCGTTGAGACCCTGGCGGCGAAGCTGACCGAGCTGGGGGCTGACGTTGTGGGCCTCAACTGTTCGGTGGGCCCCGCAGCCATGCTCGACGCCCTCGAGCGGATGGTAGAGCGCACCGACCGGCCGCTATCGGCCCAGCCGAACGCCGGGTTGCCGCGGGCGGTGGATGACCGCCGGATCTACCTCGCGAGCCCGGACTACATGGGCTCCTATGCCAGGAGGATGATCCAGGCCGGCGCTCGCTTTGTCGGAGGGTGCTGCGGTACCACCCCTGATCACATCAGGAAAATCCACGCCTATGTGGCTACTCTCCAGCCCCGTCTGATCTCGGGGGGCCTCTCAGCCAGCGGCCCCGCCGCGCACGCGGGGGTGCCGGCAGTTCCTCTGGAGCAGCGCTCCGGGTTGGGCCGGAAGCTCGCCGCGGGCGGGCTGGTAACCACGGTGGAAATTCTCCCGCCCAAGGGATGGAATCCTGCCGAGATGATCGAGCAGTGCCGAACGCTGCAAGAGGCGGGAGTGGATGCGGTCAACATCCTGGACAGTGCCCGGGCTCAGAACCGGATGGGGGTACTACCTGCTGCCCTGATCGTTCACCGGGAGGTGGGGCTCGAGACTGTGTTCCACTACACCTGCCGCGACCGCAACATGCTCGGCATGCTGAGCGATCTGCTTGGGGCCGCGGCCGGCGGTCTACGCAATGTGCTGATCGTGACCGGCGACCCACCGGCCATGGGTCCATACCCGGACTCCACGGCGGTGTTCGACATCGACAGCATCGGGCTTACCAACCTGCTCCGCCGGCTCAACCAGGGACTCGATCCTGGTGGGAATCCCATCGGCGATCCCACCAGGTTCGTCGTGGGCGTCGCCCTCAACCAGGGAGCCGACCCGGAGCATGAGTTGGAGCGATTTGCCTGGAAACTGGAGGCCGGAGCGGACTTTGCCGTGACTCAGCCGGTGTTCGATGCCGAGCAGCTGGAGCGCTTCCTCGCCCGGGTCCGGGCGCCCATTCCAATCATTGCCGGGATCTGGCCGCTGGCCTCTCTCCGCAATGCCGAGTTTCTGGCCAACGAGGTTCCCGGAGTACACGTACCCCACGCCGTGCTCGAGCGGATGCGGCTCGCCCAGGAGCAAGGGACGGCCGCGGCGCGCGCCGAAGGGGTCGCCATAGCGGCCGAGATGGTTGAGGCGGTCAAGGACCTGGTGCAGGGAGTCCAGGTCACCGCCCCCGCCGGTCGCATCGGCGCCGCGCTCGACGTCCTGCGCGGCCTGGCTATCCCTCGAGTAGGCGCATGATACGCCGGTATCGTGTATCCACCTGCTCGAAGCCCAGGTTGCTCAGATAGACCTTGTCCGCACCCACCTCCCGCAGGGCCTTCACCGTTTTTGCGCAGATCTCCTCAGGCGTCAGTCCCGCCTCAAACTCTCGAGTAAGCTCGGCCGCGGGCACCGGGAAAAAGTCTCCCAGCCGGGCCAAAGTGCCGGGATTGGCGCTCCGATAGAGAAACACGCCGAAGACCGGCGGCTGGGTGACGCCCCGCCGCCGGGCCTCCTTGAGAAATTGTTCCACGGCACGGACGCTATGGTGGGAGACCACCTGGGTGAGGTAAAACGCGGCCTCGAACCGGTCGTCCAGCAGGTAGTCCACCTGCTCGGCCGCCGGACGATGCGGGTTGGCCCAGCCCCCGAGATCGAGGCGGGGCTCTCGCCGGCGAATGAGCGAGCGCAGCTCCCGGGCATGCGGCACGCACCGCGGGGGCCCTACCGTGTGATCTCCGCCGAGCACCGTGAGCGCCTCAAACCCCTTCGAGGCGGCCCGCGCGGCGTACATCAGGCAGTATTCGAGAGAGTGCTTGGATGTCAGGAAAGGGACGATCCGGGAAGGATCGACGTCGCCCGCCAGATTGGCCGTCAGATGGGCCAGGTTTTCCTCTTCCGAGAGGCCGACGGCGTTATCCGTCAGGAAGATGATCGTGTCGTGACGGGTCAGCCGCTGGATCGAATGGTACATGTCGATCCAGAGCTCCATGGTGTCGGCTGACGACAGCCCGGTGCGGGGCGGACGCAGCTCTACCGTTGCAAGGGGACGGTCTTCCCGCAAGCGCTGGAGCACAGAACTGACTGGAGCAGGGTTGGGATGGGACATGGTGGGAAGGAAGCTAACTAGAGTAAGTTCAGTCCGACCCGTACCTCTCCCAGCGAGCTTGCCAGATGCCCGACATCGCTGTCCCGACCCCCGCTCTACACGATTCTGTCCGAGGAAGAGACCATGTTCCGCGACGCGGTCCGGGAGTTCGCGGGGACCGAGATCCGGCCCCATGTCCACGAGATGGACGAGGCGGCGCAGTTCCGGCTGGACCTGATTCCCAAGTTCTTCGAGCTCGGGCTCATGGGGATCGAGGTGCCGGAGGAGTACGGCGGCAGTGGGGGCAGCATCTTCATGGCCGTACTTGCCATCGAGGAGTTGGCCCGGGTGGATGCCTCGGCCGCCATCTACGTGGACGTGCACAACACCCTGGTGAACAACGCCCTTCTCCGCTGGGCGAACAGCGAGCAAAAGGGTCGCTACTTCCCCCGGCTCACCACCGGCCTGCTGGGAGCGTTTGCACTCTCGGAGCCGGGTAGCGGCAGCGATGCGTTTGCCCTGGCTACCCGGGCCGAGCGGAAGGGCCAGGACTGGGCACTCACCGGCCGGAAGTTCTGGATCACCAACGGGGCCGAAGCCGGACTCTTCATCATTTTCGCCAATGTTGACCCCTCCAAGGGATACAAGGGAATCACCGCCTTCCTGGTCGAGCGAGGCTACCCCGGATTCTCGGTCGGGAAGAAAGAGAACAAGCTCGGTATCCGCGCCTCGAGCACCACGGAGCTCATTCTGGAGGAGTGTATCGTCCCCGACGAGAACGTACTTGGCCCGGTGGGCCAGGGGTACAAGATCTCCATCGAGACGCTCAACGAGGGCCGGATCGGCATCGGAGCACAGATGATCGGGGTGGCGAGCGGCGCACTGGAGGCGGCAACGGCGTACGTAAAGGAGCGGCGGCAATTCGGGAAGGCAATCTCGGAGTTTCAGGCGGTCCAGTTCCAGCTGGCGCAGATGGCCACCGACCTCGAGGCGGCCCGGCTGATGGTTTACAACGTTGCCCGGCTCAAGGACGCGGGCCAGCCCTTTGCCCAGCAGGCCGCGATGGCAAAGCTCTTCAGTTCCCAGGTGGCCGACCGGATCACCTCGGCCTGCCTCGAGCTGTTCGGGGGCTACGGCTACTCCAAGGAGTATCCGGCCGAGAAGTATTACCGTGACGCCAAGATTGGTACCATCTATGAGGGAACCAGCAACATGCAGCTGCAGACGATTGCGAAGGGGTTGCTGAAGTAAGCGGGGAAGCGGGACAGCGGGGAGGCGGGGAAGGAAGACCCTCCGAGGCGACGATCGCTCCGGAGGGTCTTTGTTGCTTCCCCGCTTCCCCGCTTTACTTCTCCGTCCAGATCTTCGAAAGATTCATGCTCCCCATGCCGCAGGGATTCAGCGTGGCCGGGGTGTTGGACATATCCCAGCGGATCGCTTCGTCCGCTTCCGGATCCGCCACTTCGCAACGAACTCCTTCACGCGTCACCAGCCCAACCGCTGCGGCACCGGTTACGTTGCCATCGACCGCCGCGGCCCCGACTTCATCTGTCCGGGTCTCCGACGTGGCCACCGTCGCACTATCCGGTGTGACTATCTGCTCATCCGCGGTCTCGTTAGCCACGTCGCCGGTGGCTACCCCGGCCTCGGCGCTCACCTCGGCGTTGGCGGCGGAGCTGGTGTCGACAGTCGCCTCCAGGGCTACGTCGCCCGCCGCCGCTGCGGTTGTATCGGGCTGGTCCGCCACTGCGCTGGTATCCCGCGCCATCTCGGCGTAGCCGGCCGCGGCCGTGTCGGCGCTGACGTCGGTGCTCGCGGTGGTGTCGGCGGCACCGGCCATCTCGGTGGAAGTGGTGTCGGCGGCACCGGCCATCTCGGTGGAAGTGGTATCGGCGATCTCGGCCGTAGGCTCCGTTACGGCGGTGTCGACCTGGACTGACGCCACGTCGGTCGAATCGGTAGTCGGGGCGGATATCTCAGCGGCCACGGTATCCGGGGTCGTCGCCACGGTATCGCCTACTGAGGGCGCCGATGAAACGGACGTGTCCGGGGAAACCGAGGAGGCGTCCGCTGTGTCCTCCGTAACTCTTGCCGAATCGGGATGCTGATGCAGGGCGGCCGTGGTATCGCGCTCCATCGGCCGGTAACCGGCTGCATCCCTGTCGCCCGGAGGCGTGGGCTCCGTCCGCGGGGCATTCGGCTTCGTCGCGGGGCTCGGCTGGGCCGAGCTGCTCGCGCGTTCAGAGGTCGTGGCAGTGTCGGTCGCCGCTCCCGTCGCGGTGTCGTTCACCGAGCCCGTCACGGCGCCGCCGGAAGGCTGAGCAGTGCTGCTCGTATCGGGTAAGACCGCTGCGCTGCTGTCTCGGCCGGTTTCGGCTCGGTCCGAGCGGGAACAGGCCGTGCCGGTGAGAACCACGGCACCAGCCAACAACCCCCGGAGCAGCGCACGGTTGGAAAGCGAAACACGCATCTATCTATCCTCCACTTGGTTCGTCACGTCGAACGCCTCAGCTGGCGCAGGTCAATTTCTGGGCTGCATAGTACCCCCTGGCGCCGCCCTGATGCCGTGAGTGTTGACCCCGGGGGATGTGAGTGCGCTCACAGGTTTGACCACCTCAAAAAAAGATCCGGGGGCGCCAGTGACGCCCCCGGATCTGATCTTCACCTGCCTTTGGCTTATCTAGCGCGAGATGCTGTCTCCCGGCTGCTGGGACGGAGTATACCCAGTGGTGTCGGTCGACTTCTTCCAAGAGCTATCGGCACCCGTCATCGACGTGTCACGGCCCATGCTCGTGGTGTCCTGGCCGTAACCGCCTGCTCCGGTTGTATCGGTCCGGAATGAGGTCGTATCCACCTGGCCTTGCTGATTGGGGTTGACCTGACCGGTGGTGTCGACGCGTTCCGCGCCCGAGTACCCGGCGGTGTCTTGAGGGGTACCCATCCCTTGCTTCTCGAGGAAGGTGTCACTCGGCTGCTGCTCGGCTGGGGGAGCGATGGTGGTGTCGCGCTCCATTCCCCGGTAGCCCGGCGGGTTCGCACCCAGCGTGTCACTGAGCGTGTCCCTGGTGGTGTCCCTGGCGGCGGCCGCCTCGTCGGTGTCCCGCGCCGTATTGCCTGCACACGCCAATGCGCCAACCAGTGCCGCCATGGCTGCGAAGCGCGTAGAAGAATGAACTCGCATTCGACCTCCTCAGTCGCCGTACAGTGAAATCAACTGGGTCCCGCATCCTGAGCCACCTGTCTGGCGGCCGTGCGCTCTGCCCAGCAAGATTGTCGAGCCTCAAATGGGATGAACGATTGGGACGGCACGCAAACCGCAATGCCGTCCGCAGATCCCGTCCTGATAGGCTCTGAGCTTTGCGCCCGGGACATCATACCCCCCGCTAACACCTCGTTCTGTGACTTGGGTCACTCAAAAAGTCCGTCATCTTGGCGCACTGACCCCACGGCGTCACCAGGAGGTTGTTCATCCAGAGCCTGACGGGCCCGGGAATTGCTGCCTGGCCCTCTCCATCCAGGTCTTGACCAGGGGACGGCCCCAGCGGGTAGATTACCGCCCCTGCAGCGCGTTACTTCGGCACGGTTTCGGCCTCCAGCCGCAACACCTGGCGCCTCAGCAACTCACGTTTCACCCCGGGATGGTCAGTGACATTTTTGACTGGTTTGCCTCGCTCGAAGCCTGCTTTGGCGCTCCTGCTGCTGGTGCCCTTCTCCGGCCTAAACGCCCAGGGGGATGAGCGTTGGGTCACCTCCAGGGTATCGGAGTGGTATGAGTCGGCTGCCCGAAGCGCTCCAGGCCAGTGGGGCATAGCCGTGGCAGACCAGTCGGGCCGGATGCTCTGGAGCATGAACCCGGATCAGTGGCTCATGCCCGCATCCACGGTCAAGCTGTTTACCACCGGATATGCGCGCAGCGTTCTGGGTGGCACCGCCCGGCGGGCTACCCGAGTGGTGGGAGCCGGCGTAGTCGATTCAGTACGGGGCGAATGGCTCGGCAGCTGGGCCCTCGAGCTGAACGGCGACCCTTCTCTCGAACGGGCGGAGGGATCCGGCCCCACCCTGTACGACCTCGCCTTCCAGCTCTCTGGTGCCGGCGTAAAGCGCCTGTCCGGACCGCTCCGGGTCCAAAGCGCCAACGGTCCCGCCACTGCCGTCTATCCCGAGGTGTGGTCTCGACGGCACATGGGAAGGCTGTTTGCTCCGCTGGTCGGGCCGCTCACGGTGCACGAGAACGTCGTGTGGCTGACGGTGCGGCCGGGCAAGAAGGTAGGAGCGCCGGCGAAGCTCATCGAGACGGCGCCCGAAGGAATCGGATCCCTGGTGTCGGTCACGGCCACCACCGGAAGAGGCCGGCGGTCCCGCCTCAAGCTGCGCCCGCGGCGTGGCGGCGGCTGGGTGGTAGCGGGAACCATCGGCGTCCGGGCCGCCCCTCGCCGGATCACGACGGTTACCAGTGACCCCAAGGCGGTTCTGAGCGCCGTGTGGGCCACTGCCCTCCGGCGGGCGGGAATCGCCTGGAACCGGACCGGAAAGACCACGACGCCGCTCGATGCCTCGGCCAAGGTGCTGGCCGAGGTTACCTCGGCGCCGCTGGATTCGCTGGCCAGCGAGATCAATCGCAGGAGCCTGAACCTGGGTGCCGAGCTGCTGCTCCAGTGGGCCGGCGGGCAGACGGAGGGCCCTTCCCACCTGACCGCCCACGTCCAGCAGGTCATCGGCCAGACCAGCGGGGTCTATCTGGTGGACGGGAGCGGGCTCTCCTATGAGGACCGGGTCAGCCCCTCCGCGTTCGTCTCCTACCTGGTGAAATTCCCGGCCACGGCCGCGGGCCAGAACTTCCCCCAGCTCCTGCCCGCCAACGGCACCGGGACGCTGCGCCAACTGAATAGCGGGTTCCCCGGTGAGGGCGTCGTGCGGGCAAAGACCGGGACCCTGGGACGCGTCTCAACCCTGGTCGGATATCTGGGTCGGCCCGAAGGAACCCTGGTGGTGTCGCTCATGTACAACGGCTCCCGGCCCGGTGCGGCCCGGCGGGAGCAATGGAATCTCTTCCGCCTGCTCGGGGCCAATGGCGTGGTGATTCCGGCCGACACCGCGATGGCCGAACCGCAGCTGGGCAGCGACGAGACGGCGGCGCCGGACTGGTGGCCGAAGGCCTCGAGCGCTGCCGAATCGAACGCTGTTGACTCGAGCGCAACGGACTCCACTGAGACCGAGTAGCGGAGGCCCCGTATCCCCTAGGAAAACGGCCCAGCATTCGCTGGGCCGTTTCGTTTGGAGGTGGTTCCTCCTGCGCCTGAGCTAAACTTGAGGCCTTTCCTGCATTGAACGCAGCACCACCACTCCCACTGCTACCATGAGCAGAACGTGGATGAACCCGCCGAACGTATTGGAAGATACGATACCGAGCAACCAGAGCGAGAGGAGCGTGACGAAGACGGTCCAAAGCATTGGGGACTCCTTCGGAGAAACGAGCACACCGACATTAGCAGGAAAAAGGCAGGCCCGCCACTCGGCGGGCCTGCCTTTTTGAACTGGTGGATGAATCCGTATCTGTTATGACGGAGTATCCGCGAGTGCTTCATCGGCTGTTACCAGACCACTACCGCTGCGATTCTGGTCCCAGCTGGGCGGCGTGGCCAAGGGGGCACCCGGTCCCGGACGTACTTGCTGATTGATGTCAAGGATCTGGATTGCCGAGCCCTCGAGAATGGCCTCAGCCGTGGCGGCCCGATTAGCCGGGGCCACACCGAGCGTGGCGTTTTTCTGAAGCATGAGCGCCACGATGCCTGCCACGTGGGGCGACGCCATCGAGGTGCCGCCCAGGAAGAAGTAGCTCTGCCTGTTGCTCTGGTTAACCTGGTACGGGCCTACCGTCCAGGAGCCAGGGGCAGCCACGTCCAGATCCTGAGTCCCGGTGCGGAGCGCGGAGAAGTCGCTGATGTAATATTGCTCCGGGTCGGTAGGATCGGTGGTGTTGGATACTGCGTTGTTCCACCAGGAATTGCTGCCCTCCCACTCCCGCACATACCCAGCGGATGCAACCGAGATGACCGGTCCGTATGCACCGGGGAAGCCCATGAAGCCCGTGGGGCCGGAATTGCCAGCCGAAGCCACGATGATCACGCCGGCTTGAACTGCGGCGTCGATGGCGGCCTTCTCCACTGCGTCGAGCTCCGGCCCGCCGAGGCTCATGTTGATCACCACCGGGCTATTAGCAAGCGCACCCAGCTTGAGATCCCGGATGTACAAGATCCCCCGCGCGATGGTCGAAGACCACCCGGAGCCGTTCTGGTTCAGCACCTTGACCGGGATGACTCGCGCCATCGGGGCGGTACCGTTGATCGGAGTTCCCAGGAACGAATAGCCCAGGACAGTGCTCGTCACGTGAGTGCCGTGCGAGTTCACGTCGTCTTCCCACTTGTTGGGGAGCTCGGGCACGTTGCCGTTATCCTGCCCGCCACCACCGAAGGCGGCCGCGAATTCCGTGGCGATCCGCTCTTGCGGGAAATACTGCCGCCACGTGGGCAGGAGGCCGGTATCCAGAATTGCCACGTAAACGCCGGAACCATTAAGTGGTTCCGTGCGGCCATTGAAGGTTGTCGTGGGAGGGGGGGTCGGGTTTTCAATTCGGTTAGTGACGTTGATTGCGTCCTGGTCCCAGGTGCTGAAACCATTCGTGAAGTTGGTGGCGGCGACAACATCAACCGGCCGGGCGTTGCGCACGGCATCCGGCGTCGCGGCCGCCACGAAGGGCAGGGCCTGAATGGCCGGAAGTTGATCTCGCTTAGCTCGTACCCGAATGGCGTTGAGCTCGGCAATCTCATCCATCAGGTGTGCCGTACTTGGCCAGCTCGGTGCGATTGGCGGCCGTGGCAGGCGCCTTCAGAATGACGTTGATGCCGATGGTGCCGGAGGTGGAGGCAAGCTCTGAACCTGGAGTGGTATTCCCGGTTGGATTCTCATCACTGCAGGCCCCGATAGCGAGGACTGCAGCCAGACTAAGGATAAGTCGGCGCTTCATGTGCAAAGTTCCTTGGCTGAAAGATGGGTAGACGCAGAAACAGGAGAGGGGCAGAAGGATGCTTCTGCCGTGCTCCAATGCGGATCAGAGAATTGGCCTTGCGGCCGGATCGGATTGCGTGTGAGGATCACAAGAAAGTGTTGAAGGATGAGCTTGACGTGTGATGCAGCACCAGGCATGCAGGCACGCGGACAGAAAAAAGTGCCCTATGTCCCCGATGACGTCAACCCATCCCAGCAAATTGGACGTGCTAAGGACTTGTGCAATTTGTTGCATTGTGGTACACACCGGCCAACAGTGGCTGGCTGCTCTTGCCTGCTCTCCACGCGTAGAGGTTCTGGTCCATCTCTGACATGGTGTTCGCCTCACCCCGCGCGCTGGACGCTCCCCCGGTCCCCCGGTAGCTTAAGCAGCCAGAGCGTCGCATCTCCTCTCTTACCCGCCCGAGGATCCCTGCATGGCGACCACGACCCGGCCCGTCACGCCACCGCCGGTGACACCCGAGTTCAAGCCTTACGTTCCGTCCACCCAATCGCCGGCCGAGCTGACGATTCGCGCTGTCATTCTCGGCGCGATCCTCGGCGTCGTGTTCGCGGCCTCCAGTGTCTATCTCGCGCTCAAGATCGGTCTGACCGTCTCCGCCTCGATTCCCATCGCGGTGCTCGCGGTGGCGTTCTTCCGGACCCTCGGCAAATCGACGATCCTGGAGAACAACATCGTGCAGACCACCGGCTCGGCCGGTGAGTCCATTGCGGCCGGGGTGGTCTTCACGCTCCCGGCCATTTTGTTGATGGGCTACGACCTCACCGTGAGCAAGGTGGCGGTGATCGCGGTGATCGGCGGCTTGCTCGGCATCCTGATGATGATCCCGCTTCGCCGGGCCCTGATCGTCAAGGAGCACGCCAACCTTCCCTATCCCGAGGGGACCGCCTGCGCCGAGGTGCTGATCGCGGGCGACAAGGGCGGACTCCAAGCCCGGCTGCTCTTCCAGGCGTTCGGGCTCGCGTTCCTCTACAAGTTCCTGATGGCGGGGCTCAAACTGTGGAAGGAATATCCCGGCCGAGTCTCCGAGTTCTATAAGGGAGCATCGATATCGGCGGAGGTGTCACCCGAGCTGCTGGGGGTGGGTTACATCATCGGGCCGCGGATCGCGGGATATCTGTTTGCCGGCGGCTCGCTCGCGTATCTGGTGCTGATTCCGGCCATCAAGCTGTTCGGCTCCGGCCTGAACGAGCCGATCTTCGCCGAGACCAAGCTCATCCGGGACATGAGTCCCAGTGAAGTCCGCGCGGCGTTCGTCTTCTACATCGGGGCGGGCGCAGTGGCCTCCGCCGGCATCATCGCGCTCCTGCGGTCCCTGCCCACAATTGTCTCGGCGTTCCGCTCCGGCTTCCAGGATCTCAAGGGCAGCATGGGCGAGGTGGTCACCCGGATCAGGACCGACATCGACCTGCCTATCTGGGTGACGATCGCGGGCTCGATCGGCCTCGCATTGCTGCTTACCGTGCTGCCCCAGGTCGGGGTGAATGTCCTCGGCGCCATCCTCATCATCGTCTTCGGGTTCTTCTTCGTGGTGGTCTCCTCCCGGATCACCGGCGAGATCGGCGTGAGCGCCAACCCGATCTCCGGCATGACCATCGCCGCGCTGATCGGGACGACCACCATCTTCCTCCTGATCGGCTGGACCGGCGTGGATCACCGGGTGGCGGCGCTCTCGATCGCCGGTGTCATCGCCGTGGCCGCGGGGAACGCCGGCGCGACCAGTCAGGACCTCAAGACCGGGTTTCTGGTCGGGGCCACACCGAAACGGCAGCAGATCGCCATCATGGTCGGCGCCATCACCTCCGCCCTGGCAATCGGCTGGACCATCACCCTCCTCAACACCACCTACACCAACGTCGTCCCCGAGACCCACCCCGGCGTGGCGCTGCAGGCGGCGGCGCCGGGAGCGGCCGAGCGATCGGTCACCAGCCTGGGCGAGCGGATGCGCCACCAGGGCCGGGAGTGGGACGTGGTACGCGTGAACCTGCCGACCGAGGGAGTGCAGCCGGGCAAGTACCTGATCGATCCGGCCACCCGGGAGGTTGCCTACCTCATCGACCCCGGCATCGGCGGCCGAGTCCGTGAGATCGACGGGAAACCGATCACCAAGCTCGATTCCCCCAAAGCCACGATCATGGCGTTGGTCACTGACGGAATTCTGACCCAGAAGCTCCCTTGGGGCCTGGTCCTGATCGGTGTGTTTCTGACCTTCGCGATCGAGCTCATGGGTCTGCAATCCCTGCCCATCGCCGTTGGCGTCTACCTGCCGATCTCCACCTCGGCCCCGATGTTCATCGGGGGCGCGGTGCGCTGGCTGGTCGAGCGGCGGCTCAGAAGCGGCTCGCGCTCCATCGCCGAAGTGGAGTCGGGACCGGGCGTGCTGTTTGCCAGCGGTCTGATTGCCGGAGGTGCCATCGCGGGTGTAGTCATCGCGGGTATCGCGGCAGTGCTGGTGGCCAAGGCGGAGGCGGCGCAGGTGCCGGCCGCGGACTACCTCGCCCATAGCGTGGGCCTCGAGCGGCTGGTTGGCGCGTTTGCCACCAGCGATCTTGCCGCTCTGGCAATGTTCGCGGTGCTGGGAACGCTCCTCTTCCGCGTAGCCAGGAGATAACGTGCCGCCTACAGCTCCGATGTCACCCGCCATCAGCGCCCGCATCATTCACGCGGCGCTGGTGCTGGGGGTAATGCTGTTCCTGGGAATGGTGTGGTACATCGGAACCAGCAGCTCGGTGCCCAGGTCGGCCCTGCCCGACAGGCGGGTGCTCTACCTTGGCCTGTTTGTGGTAAGCGCCGTGCTGTTCGGGGCGGCCATGTACAGTGCAGCGCGCCTGACCCGACCCGGACCGGGAGTCTCTCAGGATATTTGGTGGAGAGCGAACCTGGGCCGGGCCATCGGGATCTGGGCCTTGGTCGAGGCGCCCGCATTGCTCGGCACGGCGGCGTACCTGCTCACCAACGATTTCAGGACCCTGATTGCGCCGTTTACCGGGCTCTTGCTGTTCGTGAACTACCGCCCGAGCCGGCTGGCTGAGGGGTAGGTGAGGGTCGTCACGCTGCTGCCGGCGGCAACCGAGATCGTGGCAGCGTTGGGTGGCGCGGGATACCTGGTGGGCATCTCCCACGAGTGCGACTATCCGGCTGCTGTCCAGGGCCTGCCCCGGGTCACCGCCACGCCGGTAAACATCGCCGAGTCGGGCGCCGCGATCGATGCGGAGGTCCGCCGGCTGCACGACGTGGGACAGCCCGTCATTGCCATCAGCGCCAACCTGCTGCGCCGGCTGGCACCCGATCTCGTCATCACCCAGGGTCTCTGCCAGGTCTGCGCCGTGGCCGACGGCGAGGTTCACCGGCTGACCACGGCCATGCATCCGCCGCCGCAGGTGCTCTCCCTCGAGGCCCGCGATCTCCAGGGGATCTGGGCCGATATCCGGCGTGTGGGCCAGGCACTGGAGCTGGAGGATGAAGCCGAGGAGCTGGTGCTCGGTCTTCAGAGCCGGATGAAAAGACTGCTCCCGGGTTCGCGGGCACGAGTACCTCGCATGCTTTGCATCGAGTGGCTCGACCCGCTCTACCTCGCCGGTCATTGGGTGCCGGAACAGGTTGCTGCCGCCGGCGGCCAGGACGTGGGGGCGCGGTCAGGGAGCCACTCGACCCGACGCCAGTGGAGCGAGCTGGGCGGCCTCCGGCCGGAGCACGTCGTGGTAATGCTTTGCGGCTTCGGAATCGACCGGGCTCGCGCGGAGCTGAATTCGCTTCAGGACTCCGAGGCCCTGGAGCTCTTCCGAAAGGTGCCGGTCTCGATCATCGATGGAAACGCCTACACCTCGCGCCCCGGCCCCCGAGTGGTGGACGGCGCGCAGCGAATCCAATGGGCCCTGACGGGCCGCCCCTCGGCGGACGTGGAGCGATGGCAGCCACCACTGGTTTGAGCATCGCTCAGGCCAGAGCGGCCCATGAGATCGCGACCGCACGTGGGCTGTTCGAGGAGTATGCCGCCTCGCTGGGAATCGATCTCTGCTTCCAGGGCTTCGACGAAGAGCTGGCGAGCCTGCCGGGGGGCTACGCCCCTCCCGATGGTCGGCTCCTGCTGGCGCGCCAGGGCAGTCAGGTCGCGGGCTGCGTGGCGCTCCGGCGGCTGGAGCAGGGGGTCTGCGAGATGAAACGGCTCTACGTGCGGCCGGCCTTTCGGGGGCTTGGCGTGGGCCGGATGCTGGCCGAAGAGATCGTGCGGGAGGCGCGGATCGGTGGCTATCGTCGCATGCGGCTCGACACCCTGCCGGCCATGGCCGGTGCCCTGGCGCTGTACCGGCAGCTGGGCTTTCGGGAGATCCCGCCCTACCGTAGCAATCCCGTCGAGGGCGCGCTGTTTCTGGAGTTGCAGCTCGAGGGGCCGGAAGAAAGCAGCTCGTGAGCGCACCGATCGAGATCCGACGCGCCGGGGTCGCTGATCTCGACCTCCTGGCTCCCTTGTTCGACGCCTATCGCCAGTTCTATCGCCAGGCGGCCGATCCGGTGGTGGCCAGGCAGTATCTGGCGTCTCGTCTCGAGCGGGAGGAATCGGTCGTATTCCTCGCCGCCTCGGATACCGTGGGCTACGGGTTCGTGCAGCTCTATCCATCGTTCTGCTCGGTTGCCGCCCGACCGATCTGGATCCTGTACGATCTGTTCGTGGCTCCGGCCGCCCGGGGTCAGGGACACGGCCGGCGCCTCATGGAGGCCGCTCGCTCCCTCGCCACTGGGACAGGTGCACAGCGCCTGGTGCTCTCGACGGCGGACGATAACCAGACGGCCCAGGCCCTTTACGAATCGCTTGGCTATCGCCGGGATACCGTGTTCCGGCACTACGAGCTCACCCTACAGGACCCATGACCCCTGAATCGCTCACCTTCCTGAAGTCACTGCTCAATACCCCCGGACCCTCTTCGTTCGAGGCGGCTCCGGCCAGGATCTGGCGAGCGGAAGCGGAGAAGCTGGCCGATTCGGTCCATGCCGATGTGGGCGGCAACTCCTTCGCCACCCTCAATGCCGAGGGCAAACCCCGGCTGATGCTGGCCGGGCACATCGATGAGATCGGCATCATGGTGACCCACATCGATGAGGAGGGCTATCTCAGCTTCGATACCATCGGCGGTTGGGACCACCAGGTATTCGTGGGTCAGCGGGTACACCTCCTCGGGCGCAGCGGCCAGGTTCTCGGCGTCGTCGGCAAGCGCGCGATCCACCTGATGGAGAAGGAAGACCGGGAAAAGGTCTCCAAGGTGGAGGACCTGTGGATCGATGTCGGCGCCCGGAATCGTGGCGAGGCGGAGCTGCGGGTGCGAATCGGCGACCCCGGCGTCCTGGCCGCGGGTGTCCTCGAGTTTCCCAACGGGCGCCTGGTGAGTCGCTGCATCGACAACCGCATCGGTGCCTTTGTCGTGTTGGAGGTGCTGCGGCTTCTGGCGAGCCAGCGGCCCCGGGCCTCGGTCACCGCGGTGGCGACCACCCGGGAGGAGATCGCGGCCACGGGCGGTGGTGCCCGCTCCTCGGCCAACCGGCTCGAGCCCGACGTCGCCATCGTCGTCGATGTGACCCATGCAACCGACTATCCGGGTCTCGAGAAGCGGAAGCATGGTGACTACCGCCTGGGCGGTGGCCCGGTACTCGCGCGTGGCGCCTCGGTGAGCGAGCTGGTCTTCGAGATGCTGGTGGAGACGGCGGAAGCGGAGCAGATCCCCTGTTCGATCGAGGCGGCCTCCCGTGATACCCACACCGATGCCGAGGCCATCTTCAATGCCCACCGCGGAGTAGCTACCGGGCTCGTCTCGGTCCCCAATCGGTACATGCACAGCCCGAACGAAATGGTGGCGCTGGAAGATCTCGACCGGACCGCCCAACTGCTGGCGGCCTTTGCCCGGAAGCTGAATCCGGACACCACCTTCGTGCCGCGATAGCGGGCCTGGTCTATATTTCCCTCTCCTATGTGGCGTACCGCTCTGCTCGGCATCTTGCTGGGCCTCGCATTCCTGGCTGATCCGCTCCAGGCCCAGCGCCCCGAACCTCCCCGCCTGCTCGATGACATCAGGTTCCTGAGCGACGACCAGCTCCAGGGCCGGATGACCGGCTCCCGCGGCGCCGATTCAGCCGCCGCCTACCTGGCCCGCAGATTTTCCCAGGTCGGGCTTCAGCCGGCCGCCGGCGGGTGGTTCCAGTCGTTCACGGTAGGCCGGGAAGCCCCCGCTGCCAGACAGACGCCGGCCGGTGCGCTGGTCGGTAAGAACGTGATCGGCATATTGCCGGGGCGCGATCCCGTGCTGCGCAATCAGACCGTCGTACTCGGCGCCCACTACGATCATCTGGGGCTCGGCGGCTTCGGCAGCCTGGACCCGGACAGCACCGGCATCGTGCACAATGGGGCCGATGACAACGCCTCCGGGGCTGCCGCGCTGATTCAGGTAGCAGCCCGGCTGGCGGCATCGCCACCTGCCCGCACAGTGGTGTTTATCGCCTTCAGTGGGGAGGAGCTCGGCCTGCTGGGCTCGGCGTACTACGTCAAGCAGCCGATCTACCCGCTGGCCGGCACCGTGGCCATGGTGAACCTCGACATGGTAGGGCGACTCCGCAACGGACGTCTCATCGTGTACGGTGCCCGCAGCGCCAAGGAGTTTCCCGCCCTGCTCGATTCGCTCAACTGGTACGCGGGCTTCGATCTCAAGGCGCAGGGCGACGGCTACGGGCCGAGCGACCACTCGTCGTTCTACGCAGCCAAGCGCCCGGTCCTTCACATCTTTACCGACCTGCACGAGGACTACCACCGCACCACGGACGACTGGCAGAAGGTGAACTACGACGGGCTGAAGCGGGTGGCCGACTTCAGCCTGGGCCTGGTGACAGCACTGGCAAACCGGACGAGGCCGCTGACTTTCCTCGAGCTACCCGCCCCGACCCTCAGTCAGACAGGAACGGCACCGACCGCCGGCACTCCGGGATACGGGGCGTATCTCGGAACGGTACCTGACATGACCGGGGCTCCGGGTGGGGTGCGGCTGGTGGGAGTGCGCGCCGGGAGTCCCGCCGAAAAGGCCGGCCTCAGAGGTGATGACATCATCACCCGCATCGGAAGCAAGGAGACGCCCGACCTCCAGGCCATGACGGACGCGCTCCGAAGCCACAAACCGGGTGAGGTGGTGGAGATCATGGTGAGGCGAGGCGCCACGGTCACTACGCTCCAGGCAACGCTCGGGGTCCGGGGAGGCTAGAAATGCCGGTGCTCGACGGCAGCAGGGTGGTAGCGGCGCTGAGGGGGGCGTTCGCCCGGGATGTGAGCAGAGAAGAACTCCTGCGTACCGCAGCGGAGAAAATCCGCGCCTCCGGCTCGCCCTACACCTCTGTCTACCTCTACATGCTGCACGGCAACGAGCTGGTGCTGGAGGCCTTTGCCGGCCGGGAGACCGATCATACCCGGATTCCCGTGGGCACAGGCGTCTGCGGAACCGCGGTCGCCAGCGGTATGGATCAGAACGTGCCGGACGTCAGCGCCATAGGGAATTACCTCGCGTGCAACGCCTGGACCCGTTCCGAGCTGGTGGTGCTCATCCGCCGAGGAGCGACGATTCTCGGTCAGATCGACATCGATAGCGACGTGCCGGATCCCTTCACGAAAGATGAAGAGGCCCAGGTGAAGCAGGTGGCGGACGCGCTGGCGGTGTTGCTCTGAGCGATAGCCGGCCCCAGCCAGCGGCCCTGGACCGAGCCCCTCCGGCTTCGAGCGCCGACTTCCCCGACCTCACCCCTTGCGCTCAGCCTTCGGGGCTCGGCCCAGGGCGGCTGGCCACCCCACCGATTGACTGAGACACACTCCCGCGAAATACGCGGCGTCACGCTCTTCGAACGCCGCATCGGCAGCGGCCCACCGACGGTCGTCCTGCACGGTGGCCCAGGCGCCCACCACGACTATCTCCTCCCCGGCTTCGACGCGCTCGCCCCCGGACGCGAGCTGATCTACTACGACCAGCGCGGCGGAGGACGATCCGCCGTGTCGCGAGAAACGCCGGTAGGCTGGAAGGAGCAAGTGGCTGATCTGGAGGAGCTCCGGCGCGTGTGGGGGCTGGAGCAGCTGACTCTGGCAGGATACTCCTGGGGTGGGCTGCTCGCCCTGCTCTATGCCGTCGAGTTCCCCGACCGGGTTGCGAGACTGGCGCTCGTCTCCCCCGCTCCGGCATGGCGGGAGGCCCGGGTGGAGTTCGAGCGTCGGTTCAACGAGCGCAACCTCGCTCCCGAGCTCCAGCGCGAGCGCGCAGCACTCAGGGAAAGCGGGCGGCGCGAACGCGATCCTTCCGGCTACGCGCAGAAGCTCTTCGAGCTCTCCGTAGCCGCTTACTTCCACGACCCGGCCCGGGCGCACGATCTCACCCCATTCCGGGTAACCGGGCGTACCCAGCATGAGGTCTGGAGCAGCCTGCAGGATTACGACCTCCGCCCCGCCCTGTCTCGCCTCGCCATCCCAGCCCTGGTGCTCCACGGCACCAGCGATCCGATTCCGATCGATACCGCGCGGACCCTCGCCGGGCTCCTCAAGGCCGAGTTTCACCCTCTGCGCAACTGCGGCCACGTTCCGTATGTGGAAGCATTTGATGAATTTGTGAGATTACTCGATGGATTTCTGCCCCGCGGAGCTGGGAGCTAGGAGCTGGGCGCGAGGAATGGTGTAGGGTGAGGAGGCGTGGAGAGCGTGCCCGACTCCAGTCTCCCAGCTCCCAGCTAGATTTCCCCCATGTCCCGACCCACCCCTTTTGACCTCGTATTCAGCCAGTCAGCCCAGGATGTCTTCCCCAAAATCCGGCTGGCCCTCGATCAAGCCGGGTACGACTCCCACGACCGGGACCACTTCCTGATGCTACGGGAAGTGGTGACGCTGGTGCGGGAGTTACGCCCTGAGGAGGGACTGGGAGAGGGAATCGATCAGCTCGCTGCACTGGTTCACCACGCCTACCTCTATTGGCAAGCCGATGCCCAACTGCTCGAGCTGACGCCGGAGCGACTCAATTCTTTGCTCCGCTCCTTCCCCAGCGCCGGAGATCGGGTCGATGCGCCGGCCGCATACTATGCTCAGATGCCGCAGCACCGGATCTGGGCCGAAGTCATTCCTGGCCATCCACCCGAGCCCCTCGACGGCTGTTTCGTTCACCCCGTTCCGAACGCCGCGACCCTTCGGGTGCTCGGCGTCTTCGGCATTCATCCCGAGCGCGAGGGATTCAGTGTGGTCGAGGCGATCGGCCCCAGGCCCGCGGCGCTGGTGCGTGCGGACGGGACCGAGCCGTTCGCTCCGACGCTCGCCGGTGGGCGGGCGGCAGGCCTCTTCTCGATTACAGGCGAAGAGGAGCTGCTCGACCTGGGCTGGCGTATCCAAGAGCTGGGAGACAGGAGCTGGGAGCTAAGACCCAGAGGGTCGAAGCTCGGGGTGACCAGCTCCCAGCTCTCAGCTCCTAGCTCCTAGCTCCTATGGAGAGCGTAAAGGATTACATGGACAAGAAGGCGGTGGCGCAGGTGCTGGAGCAGATCGCCGCCTTCCTTGAGCTGAAAAGCGAAAACCCCTTTCGGATTCGGGCCTTCCGCACTGCGGCCCGGGCCCTGGTGGGTTTTCCCGGCGACCTCCGGCAATCGTTGGAAGACGGCACGTTGGCCGCGGCGAAGGGCGTGGGGCCAGCCACTCTCCAGATTGTGGCGGAGCTGGTCGGGACTGGCCGGGCCAGCATGCTGGAGGAGCTGCGAGAACAGATCCCGCCCGGGCTGGTCGAAATGCTCGAGATCTCGGGTCTCGGTGTGGCCAAGATTCGCCAGATCCACGAGGTGCTGGGCATCGACTCCTTGCCGGAGCTAGAGGCCGCCGCCTACGACGGCCGCCTGGCCAAACTGCCCCGTTTTGGCCCGCGCACCTCAGAGAACATCCTCAAGGCCATCGCATTTCTACGGCAGGCCAGCTCGTTCAGGTTATCCCATCATGCCGCCGACGAGGCCGAGGGGCTCCGGGCGGCACTGGAACGCCTGCCCGGGGTGAAGAGCGCGATCATCGCGGGTGACGTGCGCCGGCGCTCGGAGGTGGTCAAGGATCTCATCGTCGTGCTTGTGGCCGAGACCGCTCCGGCAGATCTGTTCAAACGACTGAGCCAGCTGCCCGGCGTGCAGGAATACGCCGGCCAGGACGAGCGGCGGCTCACGCTCCGGTTTGCCGGGGGCGCCAGCGCCCAGATCGTGGCCACCACTCCGGTCAACACCGGAGCCGTGCTGGTGCAGGCCACCGGGAGCGAGGGCCATCTCCGGGAGCTGTCCGAGCACGCCCGGGAAAGGGGCTTTGCCCTGAGCGGCGCCGCGCTCTGGCGGGGCAGTGAGTTTGTTGCCACGCCCGATGAGACTGCGTTCTACGAGGCTCTGGGGCTGGGCTTCATTCCCCCGGAGCTGCGGGAAGGAATGGGTGAGGTTGCGGCCGCCGGGCGGCAGGAGCTGCCCCGGCTGCTTCGGCAAGCCGACCTCAAGGGATTCCTGCACTGTCACACCAGCTACTCCGATGGCTCGAACACCGTGGAACAGCTGGCTCTCGCCTGCCAGGCCGCGGGCTACGAATACCTCGGCGTGACCGACCACAGCCAGGCCGCGGCCTACGCGGGCGGCCTCACTCCGGATGACCTCGCGCGGCAGGCCGACGAGATCGACGAAGTCAACAGCCGGCTCAGCGGATTTCGCGTCCTCAAGGGTATCGAGGCGGATATCCTCCAGGATGGAACGGTTGACTACGAGGAGCGGGTGCTGGAGCGGCTCGACTTCGTCATCGCGTCGATTCACAGTCGGTTCAACATGGGCGCGAAGGAGATGACCGCCCGGATGCTGACGGCGATGGATAACCCGTATCTCACGATCATTGGGCATCCAACCGGGCGCCTGCTGCTGTCTCGAGATCCCTACCCGATCGATCTGGATGCCGTGATCGCCAAGGCTGCGTCAACCGGAGTGGCCCTGGAGATCAATGCCGACCCGCACCGGCTGGACCTGGATTGGCGGGTGGCGCGCCGGGCCCGGGACAACGGAGTCACAATTTCCATCGGCGCTGATGCCCACAGCGTCGCGGGCCTCGGGTATGTGGACTTCGGGATAGGCATGGCCCGCAAGGCGTGGCTAGGCGGGGAGCATATCCTGAACGCTCGGCCGGTAGAGGAGTTCGTCGCCTACGCGCGGAGGGGAAGGTGATGAAGGCGGGGAGGCGGGGAAGCAGGGAGGGAAATTCGGGCCGGAGTCCAGCACTAAGAGGACGGTCCGCAGCACGTCCGTCAGTGAAGGGCGGAAGTGTTCCCGCAGAGGTCCTCTCCCTCCTGAAGGAGGCCTATCCCGAGGCACGATGCGCCCTCGACCACCAGAACGCCTACCAGCTCCTCTGCGCCACCATCCTCTCGGCCCAGTGCACCGATGCGCGGGTGAACATGGTCACGCCCACACTCTTCGGGCGATACCCCACCCCATTCGAATTGGCGCGGGCGGAACCGGCCGATGTTGAGGAGATCATCAGGTCCACCGGGTTCTTTCGTAACAAGACGAGGAGCCTCATCGGCATGGCTCGAGCCGTCGTGGCCGATCACGGCGGCGAAGTGCCCCGTACCATGGAGGAGCTTCGCAAGTTGCCCGGGGTGGGACGCAAAACAGCGAACGTCGTGCTCAGCAACGCGTATGGTATTAACGCAGGGATAACGGTCGACACCCATGTTACTCGCTTAAGCGGGCTGCTTGGCCTGAGCCGGCAGGCCGACGCTGTCAAGATCGAGGAGGAGATGATGCCACTCTTTCCTCAGGAAGACTGGGGCATCCTCTCCCACCTGCTCATCTTTCATGGCCGGCAGGTCTGCGTCGCACGGCGGCCAAAATGCGGCGAATGTGTTCTCGCTCGCTTGTGCCCCTCCGCGGGCATCTGAGAGACCCCATGGGCAGGCTTCTTGCACCGGGTACGCCGCATTACCTTGCGGCCAACCAGTCGACTCCGAAGGCCAGACGTGATGCTAGGCAGAGGACAATCCGTTGCCACGGATGTGGTAACGGAGTCGGACGCTGATGCTGCCCACCCCCTGCGAGCGGGGAGGCTGGCGCCATTGACCACGCCCGCCCGCCGTCATGTGCTACTGGTTGCACCCCAGCCCTTCTATCAGGACCGCGGCACCCCGATCGCGGTCCGTCAGGTTCTGGAAGGGCTTTGCCAGCTGGGCTATCAGGTCGATGTTCTGACCTACCCGGTGGGAGCCGACGTGGAGGCTCCTGGCCTTCGCATCATCCGAACGGCGAACCCCTTCGGAATCAAGAACGTGCCGGTGGGTTTGTCGATTCAGAAGATCCTGCTGGACATCCCGCTCACACTCGCACTCCAAAAACGCCTCCGGCGTGGTGGCTACAGTTGCGTCCACGCCGTGGAAGAGGCCGCATTCCCCGCCGTTCTGTTGGGCAAACGCTACAGAGTGCCGGTGATCTACGACATGCAATCGAGCCTTCCGGAGCAACTTGTCACACGTGCCGGATTCCGGTCCTTGCCCATGCGGGCCCTGGCCAATCAACTGGAGCGGTGGCTCCTGGATCGGGCTGACTTTGTGGTCAGCAGTGCCGGGTTGGAGAACCGAGTGCATCGGATTGCACCGAAGGCCCGGATCCGGGAGTGGCACTACCCCGGTGTCATGGTACAAACAGCTGAGAGCGACGGAGATAGACTCCGGCGTCGGCTGGACATCCCGCTGGAGGTGCCCGTAGTGCTGTACGGCGGGACGTTCGAGGGCTACCAAGGATTGACCGAGCTCATCCAAGCTATTCCGCTGGTCAGAGCCAGGATCCCGGGAGCGACGTTTGTGTTGGTGGGTGCCGAGAACGGCACCGGCAGTGCTATCCGGGAGCAGGCAGCGCCACTCATCCAGACTGGCGCCCTCCGGATCGTCGATCGCCAGCCGAGGCATGAGATCTCCTTATACCTCAGCATGGCCGACGTACTGGTCTCGCCGCGGTCGCATGGCGGCAACCTTCCGCTCAAGGTGTTCGATTATCTCGCCGCCGGGCGTCCTATCGTCGCCACCGACATCCCGACCCATCGCACGGTCCTCAACGAGCAGCGTGCGGTGCTGGTCCCGCCGGACACCCGCGGGCTCGCCGAAGGAATTCTGACCGTGTTACGTGACCCCGAACGCGCTATGCGCCTGGGTCACGCTGCCCGGGCGTACGCCGAGGAGCATCTTGGCTGGAGCAGCTTCGTCGCCTCCCTCGGGCAACTCTACGAGGAGGTGCACCGGCATGCGGCCGTCACCCGACGCTGACCTGCCCGCGCCCGGCCCTCGTCTGGTATCAGTCGTCATCCCTGCCCGCAACGAGGCGGCCTCGATCGCCTCGGTCATAGGTGCCATCAAGGCCTCCTGTCCCACCGGCCAGGCGCTCGAGATCATTGTGGTGGACGATGGTTCCACCGACGGGACCGTAGCCGCGGCCGGTGCAGCCGGAGCTCGAGTGCTCGAGCTTGGGCCCAATTCTGACGGTGGCAACCCCGCCCGGGCGAGAAACCGGGGCGCTGCCGTTGCGCAGGGCGATCCGGTTGTATTTCTCGACGCGGATTGCACGCCGGCTCCCGGCTGGCTCCCTTCGCTGCTCGCCGCCCATGAAGCCGGCAGACAGGTCGTGGGCGGCTCGCTGGACCTCCCCCGGCATCTGCCCGCCAGCGCCCGCTGCGACTACTACTGCGGCTGGTATCACGTTCACTCGGCTCGCCGCGCCGGAGTGGTTCCCAACCACCCCCCCGGAAATCTGAGTGTGCGTCGGCAGCTCTTCGCAGCCTCGGTTGGCTTCACCGAGGAGCATCCCATCGCCTACGCCCACGAGGAGCTCGCCTGGCAGGCCGAGGTGCAGCGCCAGGGGGTCGAGATCTATTTCGAGCCGAAGGCGATCGTCTATCACCGGAACCGCCCCGGAATGGGCAATCTGCTGCGCCGGAACTATCGATGGGGGTACAGCGCCATCGAGAGCAAGGCCTCGACCGGCGCGGCCCGCATGGCGTGGTTATATCGGCATCCCGGATTCCTGATTGCGGGAAGCGTTCCGTTGGCCTTCTTGAGCACCGGGTACATCCTCAGCTGCTGGCTCAGGGCACGGGTGCTCGAGCCGGCCGCCATGCTGCCCGCTTTACTCGCCGCGCGATTGGCCTATTCGGCTGGCCTCGTCGCCGGTGGCCGCCGTTGGCTGCGGCATCGGGGAGTCGCCCCCGCCATGCGGCCACGATGGGAATGACGGCGGCTGAAGGGATCACCGCCGCGGTGTGCACTCGGGACCGGCCACAGCAGCTGGCGCGGGCGCTCGAGTCGCTTCGGGCTCAGTCGCCCGCCGTGGCCGAGATCCTGGTCATTGATAACGCCCCGCTGGATGACTCGACGGCCACCTTGGTGGCCGAGCGTTTCCCTGGCGTGCGTTACGTGCGCGAGCCGGTTCCCGGGCTCGATTTCGCCCGTAATCGTGCCCTCCGCGAGGCCACCCATCCCATTGTGGCCTTTCTGGACGACGATGCGGTAGCCGCCCCGGATTGGGCCCGCGCCTTGAGCCAGGAATTCGAGGCCGATGCCGGCGTCGTGGTCTGTACCGGCCGGGTCGAGGCGCTGGTGGTCGAGACCCCCGGCCAGCTGTTGTTCGAGGCAAACGGAGGGTTTGGCCGGGGGGAGATGGGAGTACGACTTCCCGACGATGCGGGGCGACTGCTGCATGGCCGGCGTGCTCCGCTGATCGCGTGGGCCATCAGCGTCGGCTGTGGCTGCAGCTATGCCGTGCGCCGGAGTGTCGCCCTCGACCTGGGCGGTTTCGACGAAGCGCTCGACCTCGGGTCACCGCTGGCCGGTGGGGGTGACCACGATCTGCTGTGGCGGGCACTGGAGGCAGGCGGGCGGGTCGTGTACCAGCCCCGTGCGCTGGCATGGCACGAGCACCGCCGCGATCTGGCCGCGGCCCACCGTCAGATCATCGGCCATCAACGGGCGGTGCTCGCGTTTCTGGGCAAGCATCTGGTTCGCACCCCGGTGAGAAGGGGCCTGCCGCTGCTGGCATACATAGGTTGGCGGCTCCTCAAGCCCGGGGTACGGCTGGTCCGGCGAGGCCTGGGCCGGGATCCGCTCCCGTCGTCGGTTCTCCTGCGCATGTGGTGGAACTGCTGGATTGGGCTGAGCGCCTACCCGGTGGCGCGGGCGGTGGCCCGTGCGCGGCGGGAGCGCTACGCGGTATGAGCACCGTGGATCAGGTGGTCCGGGTGGCAGGATCGGCCAAGGGGCCAAGCCGGCTCAGCCAGGTCTGGAGCCATCGCGAGCTATTGCGCAGCATGATCATTCGCAACCTGAAGGTGAAGTACCAGCGCTCACTGCTGGGCTTCGTATGGACCCTGATCAACCCGCTGCTCACCGTCGCGATTCTGGTATTGATCTTCAGCCATGTGGTGCGAATTCCACTGGAGCATTACTGGGCGTTCGTGCTCAGCGGCTACTTCGTGTGGAACTGCATGCTCCAGACCCTCAACACCGGCACCTACATCTTTGCCGAGCATTCGCGGCTCACCCGGAGCGTCGCGTTTCCGAGCGAGATTCTGGTATTCAGCGCGGCCGGGTCACGACTGCTGGAGTTTCTCGCCGAGGTCGTGCTGATCATGATCGTGCTGGCCGCGTTCCATCACTTTCGTGTGCCGGCCAGCTTTGCCTTGCTGCCCGTCCTGCTGGTCATCCAGGTGTTGCTGGCGGTGGGTCTCGCGCTGCCGATCGCGACCTTGTCGGTCTTCTATTACGACGTCCAGCATGCCCTGCCGATCGCCCTGACTACGCTGTTCTACCTCTCCCCGGTGTTCTACCCGGTGGGAATGGTCCCGGAAGCCTTCCGGCCTTTCTATTTCCTGAATCCCATCGCCGGGCTGCTCACCCTGTATCACGAGATACTCTACAGCGGCCGGATGCCGCCGCTCTCCCTTTTGTTCGGGGTGATTGGAGGGGCGCTTCTGGTCTACGCCATCGGCTATGCCGTCTTCAACCGCTACGCCAGCGTTTACGCCGAGATCGTCTGATCTCGGCGTTGAGGCCGCGGTCGAGCTTCGGGGTGTCTCGAAGCGGTTCTACTATTACGCGCATCGCACCAGCACGCTGCGGGAGTGGTTCATTCGCCGGATCCTGCACCGGCCCCTGAACGTGCGGCGGGCTGAGTTTACCCTCCGCAACTTCGATCTCCGGGTGCAACGCGGAGAGGCCGTGGCACTGATCGGCTCGAATGGGTCCGGAAAGAGCACCGCCCTCCGGCTCATTGCCGGCATCTACGGCCCCTCGAGCGGGACCATCCGGACTTACGGGCGCCTCACGGCAGTCATCGAGCTGGGAGCCGGCTTCCACCCGGAGCTGACCGGCGCCGACAACGTGGCGCTCTATGCCGCGGTGCTGGGCCTGGGCCGCAAGGAGTTGGCGGCGCGGTACGACGAGATCGTGGACTTCGCAGAGACGCGGGATTTCATGGACACCCCGCTCAAGTACTACTCCTCGGGTATGGAGGCTCGGCTGGCCTTTGCCGTCGCAGTGTGCTTGCAGCCCGACGTCCTGCTACTTGACGAAGTTCTCGCCGTCGGAGACCAGGCCTTCCGGGATCGCTGTCAGGCGCGTCTGCGTGCATTTCATGCCTCCGGCGGTACCCTGATCCTGGTTTCCCACGAGATGGATCAGATCCGTCAGCTCTGCACCCGGGCCGTCTGGCTGGAACGTGGGACACTGCGGATGGACGGCGAGGTAGATCAGGTACTCGCGGCCTATCGGGCCAACGATTCCCATGACCTGAGCAGAGGAGCACCGTGACAGCACCTACGCTGGAACCGCTGGTCTCGGTCGTCATGCCGTGCCTCAACGAAGAAGAGGCCATCGGCCCGTGCATCCAGAAGATCCACCGGACCTTTGCCGCCGCGGCGCTCGCCGGCGAGATCGTGGTGTGCGACAACGGCTCGACCGACCAATCGGTTTCCATCGCCGAGCGGCTGGGCGCGCGAGTCGTGCATCAGCCGCTCCGCGGGTACGGCAACGCCTATCTCAAGGGATTCGCCAGCGCGCGCGGCCGCTACCTGGTAATGGGGGACGCGGACGACACTTACGACTTCACCATGATTCCCGAGTTCGTCGCCGCGCTTGATACGGAGGGTCACCAGTTCGTCACCGGCAGCCGGTACCTCGGCGGCGGGGACGGGCACATCACCGCGCTGCACCGGTACTTCGGGAACCCGGCGCTCACCCGGATCCTCAACCTCCTGTTCGGCACCCGCTATACCGACGTCTACTGCGGATACCGAGCGTTCTCGCGAGAGACCTACGAGGCCATCCGGCCGGTGAGCCCCGGGATGGAATTCAACCTGGAGCTCGCGATCAATGCCGGCCTCGCCGGTCTCCGGGTGAAGGAGATCCCGATCGTCCTGGCCCCCCGCAAGGGCGAGTCGAAGCTGCGGACCTTCCGCGATGGGTGGCGCAGCCTTCGCATGATGCTGCTGTACTCGCCTAACAAGCTCTTCCTGGCGCCGGGCGCCACGCTCCTCGCACTCGGTCTGCTCATCCACCTCGCCGTACTTCTGGGCCTGGTGCAGTTCGGGGGGCGGCCGGCTGCCGGCGTGACCGCGGTGTTCGCAACAATCTTCAGCGTCGTCGGCTTCGAGATCCTGAGCCTGGGCCTGCACTCCAAGACCTACTCGTGGAGCCGCCGCTTCGACCGGGACAATCGGGCCCTGACCGCCTTCTACCGACGCTTCAAGCTGGAGACTGGTCTCCTGCTCGGCGCCGGCCTGATGGCCGCCGGCGGGGCGATCCTGGTCGCCATCGTGGCGGAGTGGCTGCGGTCCGACCTCCTGCCGCTGCCGCACCCCGAATGGGCCTCGCTCGCGGCGACGCTGGTCATCATCGGCTGCAGCACGCTGTTTTCTTCGCTGTTCATCTCCGCCATGTCGATGACCCGGTCCCAGGACAGCGCGTGACCGAACCCGCCCTCCCGCCGTGGGGCCGCGCCGACTGGCGCTACCTCACGGCGATCGTGGCGGTGGCGGTGGGTCTCTGGTTGCCCCGGCTGCGCGGGCCGCTCGACCTGCGCTACGACGCCGGCGTGTACTACATCCTCGGCACCTCGCTCGCCGAGGGTCGCGGCTACCGCCTGCTGAGCGAGCCCGGGGCGATCGAAGCCATCCAGTACCCGCCAGTAGTCCCTGCCATCGGGGCCGCGGTCGAGCGCATCCTGGGCACCGACGAACCGGCAGTGGTCGGCCACTGGCTTCGGCTGGGCAGCGTGCTGCTCTACGCCGCATACGGTGCCGCAGTGTACCTCATGAGCCGCCGATGGCTCATGCCCGGATACGCGTGCCTCGTGGCGCTGCTGTCGCTGATCCACAGTCACACGATCTTCCTCTCAGATTTCTTCGCCGCCGACGTGCCCTATGCGTTCCTGAGCACGCTGTTCTTCGCCGTCGGCAGTGGACCCCTGGCCGGCCTCCTCGCGGTGGGGGCCTACGGCGCCCGCTCGGCTGGCATCGCGCTGCTCGCCGCATGGGTGGGAGAGAGCCTGATTGCCCGGCGGATCCGCCAGTCGGCAGTGCGGGGCGCGGTAGCGGCCGCGGCGGTGCTCGCCTGGATGGGGTATACCGCGCACGTGAAGGCGAGCCCGGCCTTCTCCCGACCGACCTACGAGTACCAGCGTGCCGGCTACCAGTTCTACAACGTGGACTACGCGGAGAACATGGCGTACGTGGACCCATTCCGCCCCGAGCTCGGCCTGGTGACGGGACGCGAGGCATTGGGTCGGGTACTGGAGAACCTGGCCGGTATGCCGATGACGCTCGGTGAAGGCGTCAGCGTGCATCGCGGCTGGTGGCGTGGCGAGGTGGAGAAGATCAACCATCGGCTGACGGGTGTGCAGGTCCCGAAGTGGGTGGCGGACGCGGCCATGATCGCGCTTTGCCTGCCCGTTCTCTTCGGCCTGGTGTTGGTGGCCCTCCGGGGCGAGGTCATGCTGGTACTCTACGTCGTCGGATCGCTCTTCATCATCGCCGTGACGCCGTGGCCGATCCAGTTCGTCCGCTACCTGGTACCGCTCACCCCCTTCCTCACCCTGGCTGTAGTGCTGGCGCTCGCGACCTCCGCCGAGCGGGCTCGAACAACCGGCGCCCGGGGCTGGCGCGTTCTCAGGGTCCTGCTGGTGGGCATGGTCGCGCTCATCGGCGCCCAGCAGATCGTCACCCTGTACCGCTCGATGAGCAAGTACCCCAGCCCGGCGGTCATCGTCGACCGCGCCGGGAAGCGTCACGACTACCGGCTCTTTTTCTACGACCGGAGCTGGCGACTTCACGACGATGGGCTCGACTGGCTCGCCCAAAAGGCGCGGCCGGGAGAGATCGTCGCCACCTCCACGCCGCACTGGGCTTATCTCCGCACCGGATTACCCGCCGTGATGCCGCCCTATGAAGCGAACCCCCGGCGGGCGGCGGCGCTGCTGGACCAGGTACCGGTGACGTATCTCATCGTCGACCAGCTCAGCTTCCTCGACGTGGGCCGCCGGTACACGATCCCGGCGATCCAGGAGGCGCCGGATCGCTGGCGGCTGATCTACGCGACCAACGACAGCGGGCCGAAGATCTACCGCCGGGTGGGCGAGAGTGCGAAGTAAACCATGACGGCGCCGCCCCGCCGCTCGTCGCGGAGCACGGTGGCGTTGGCACGCAGCCAATCCTCCTCTGGAGCCGGCTCGCCCACGTCGTGGATACGGATCAGCACGACCCGGTCCCGCCCGGTGAGTAGCGCGGTTAGAGCATCGGGCATGCGGCGGAGTCCAAGCTGGCCCACCCAGGCCGCGATCGGCACGTCGGCCTGGAGATAGCGGGCCAGGCCCAGCACGCCGGAGGGAATGGAGTGTACCAGGACGAGATCGCGGGGACCGGCCCATTCGTCGACCCTGGCCGCGGCTTCACGATAGGGCTCCCACGCTCGCGCGCGATGGCGAAAGACGTCACGCAGTCCCGGCCCCCAGAGGCCGACGAGCAGCGCTACGGCGCCGAGGCGGAGGCCGGCGGGGAGTGTCCCGATGGCGAGCGCGGCGAGCAGCATCGCGGCGGGCATCCCGGCCAGGGCATAGCGGCTGATCAGCGAGGTCGAGGTTTCCCGGAGCAGGTCGAACACGATAGGGCCGGCACAAGACGCGATCACCCAAAGCCAGATCAGGTCGCGCCCGCCGCCGATGACCGCGGTGCGCCCTCGCCTGAGTAGCGCGAGGCCGAGCGCGAGTACGACCACCGCTCCGATGGTGTCGACCGCCTTCACGCCGCCCCACACGCCGCGACCGGCGAGGAGGCTCCAGCCCAGCGTGAGCGGTGCGGTCAGCAACTTGCCGGCGGATGGACGGCCGTCGAGCCAATGTCCGGTAATTCGCCACCGGACAAGGCTGGCAGGCACCAGCTGATACCACGGCGCGACGATGAGCAGCGTGGCGAGCGCCGCGCCCCCGAGGTAAACGCGCGAGCATCGCCCTGGCCGGAGCAGCAGCCACGACACGCAGGCCGCCCAGGCGAAGGCGTAGAAGTAGTGGGTGAGGAATCCGGCCGCGCCTGCGAGGGTCCAGAGCCCCAGCGCGCCCAGCCCGCCCCGGTCGTGCAGCCGGAGCGTGAGCCAGGCAGTGAGCGCCGAGAAGCACCAGAGCATCGAGTACATCCGCGCCTCCACCGAGTAGTAGAGGCTTACTGGGGCCAGCGCGAACAGGATGCAGGCGATCAGCGCCTCGCGCGGGCCGGCGAGCCGGTACCCGAGGAGCCAGATCAGCGGCATGGTGGCGAGCGCCCAGACCACCGAAAAGGCGTGCACCGCGAAGTCGCTGGTGCCGGTCGCCCGGGTCCACGCCGCAAGACCGAGGTAGTAGAGCGGTGGACTGGTATCGGAGAGCAGAACTGCGCGGATCACCCGGGCTGGCCCGGCAGGAGGCGACTCGTGCTCCAGATATCGGCGGAACGTCGCGGGGGGCACCGCCGCCGCAGGCTCCACGAAGTCGCCCAGCGACGGGATGGCGGCCGAGGCCGGGTGCTCGAGGCTGTGTCCGGTGGCCACCGCGAGCGAAAAGAGCTCGTCAGCCCAGAGATCCTGGCGGGCCGCGAGAACCATCCGCAGCAGCGCCGCAACCGCAATGACGAGCAGGACTGGTCCGAGGGCCGAGCGGAGTGCCTTCACGGAGGATGTCTCCTCATGGATGCAGAGCGCCGTGCAAGATAACGTCGCCGGATCACCTCGGCGCCTGGGGCGCCACGACATCGTCTGTGTCGCGGGCGTGCTGCTGCTCTGGATCGCGGTGTGGGCCCCCCGGCTCGATGGCCCCATCGACCTGCGGTGGGACGCGAGTACCTACTACGTCCTCGGAACCTCACTAGCCGAGGGAAAGGGCTACCGCCTGCTCAACGAACCGGGGGAGATCGAAGCGGTCCAATACCCGCCGTTGCTGCCGGCGCTGGTGGCAGTCCATCAGCGTGTCCTCGGCACGTCCGACTACCTGATCGTCGGCTCGCGACTGCGGCTCTGCTACTTCATTCTGTCCGGTGTCTACCTGGTGGCCGCCTACCTGGTGGTACGCGGCTTCCTGGAGCCTCCGCTGGCCCTCGCGGCGATAGCTGGTACCGGGTTCTCGTTCTACAGCTTCCTCTATCCGTCCGATTCGCTCTACGCGGAGATCCCGTTCGCCCTCGTTTCCATGCTCTTCCTGCTCTGCCTCCGGCGCAGCGACAGACCGGGCTACGGTATTGCCGCCGGTCTCCTGGGCGCCGCGGCATACCTGGTGCGGACGGCGGGCATCGCGCTGCTCGCCGTCTGGGTCGCCGACAGCCTGATACGCCGACGGTTCAAGCAGGCGGCGTTCCGAGCGGTCGCCGCCGCACTCCCGGTGTTGGCATGGCAAGCCCACATCGCGCGGGTATCGGAGAGCGCGGCGTACCACGAGCCGGCATATCCCTACCAGCGCGCGCCATACTACTACTCCAACGTCACCTATGGCGAGAACAGCTGGCTGGTCGATCCATTCCAGCCAGAGCTGGGGCGCACCTCGCCACGCGACCTCGCAGGGCGCATCGGACGGAATCTCCTCGCTCTTCCGCGGAGCATCGGAGAGAGCGCCTGGATTGCGGTGGGCAGCGCTCCCTACCTGCTGGACAAGGTGTACCGCGGGCTGCATCTGCCCTGGTCCAAGCCGCCGCGCGAGCACATCCTCGCGGCGACCAGCGTCTGCCTGACGCTCATCGGCATCGGCGCCCTGCTCGGCGCCGGCCTGCTCCTCAAGCGGGGCGAGTGGCTGCACCCGCTGTATTTCGGTCTTTCCCTGGGGATGATCTCGCTCACGCCATGGTCGAGCCAGTTCTGGAGGTACCTCGCTCCGCTGACGCCGCTGTCCTTCATGTTCCTGCTGCTGGCGCTCAACGCCGCGGCGCACCGGCTTGCACGCCACGGAAAGTGGGGCAAGACCGCCGGCGCCCTCGTGGCTACCGGTCCCCTCGCGGCGATCCTGCTGGTGCAGGTGGCCATTGCGGCTGGATTCCTGCGATTGCTTCCGATCAGCTACTACGCGGCGGATGGGACCGAGCGGCCGGGACGGCTGCTCACCTATGAGCCGGTGTGGCACGCGCTCGATCCCGCCCTCGAGTACCTCCGGCGCCGCGCCAAGTCCGGCGAGATCATAGCGACCTCGGTCCCGCACCTCGCCTACCTGCGCACGGGGCACCGGGCCGTCCTCCCGCCGCTCGAGCCGGACCCGGAGACGGCCGCCCGCTATCTCGATGCCGTGCCGGTCTCGTATCTCGTCCTCGACGAGCTCGGCCTGCCGGGGATCTCCGAGCGCTATGCGGCGCCGGTCGTCGCCCGGCATGCCACATCCTGGCGTCTGGTCTACACCACGCCCGGCAGCGGAGTGCGCGTCTATGAGCGGGTCCACTGAAATGATCGCCTCCCGGTCGCGCCTGAGCGCGATGATCGCCTGGGGCGTCTGGGTGGCCATGTTCGCCGCGGCGCTCCTCTTCGTGGCGCGCTACGCCAGCAACGTCCCCTCGTGGGACGACTGGGACATGATCCCGACCCTGACGCACAATCAGCCGGTCACCTGGGACTGGCTCTGGTCACAGCACAACGAACATCGGGTGCCTATTCCGCGCTTGATCTTCCTGGGCCTCAACCGCCTCACGGTGGTCGACATGCGGGTGACCATGTATTTCGACGTG
Organism: uncultured Gemmatimonadales bacterium; assembly: GCA_963846435.1. Classification (GTDB taxonomy): domain Bacteria; phylum Gemmatimonadota; class Gemmatimonadetes; order Gemmatimonadales; family GWC2-71-9; genus CAVVWJ01. Next base: position 863,717 of record CAWJVX010000003.1, read on the forward strand.
CTGGTCATGGCAGGGCTGGCGGCCGCGATGATGCTGGTGGCCGCCCGGCTCCGCGGCAGGCCCAGCATGGCGGACGCGTTCTTCCCGCTCGCACTCCTGCACTGGGGACAGGCCGCGAACCTGCTGTGGGGGTGGCAGCTTCAGTTCTTCGCGTCAGTAGCCCTGGCCTGTGTGGCGCTTCTGGCGATCGTGCGCGCGGGGGCGACGGTGCCGGTCCGGCGGGCGGCGGTCACGGTGGGAGTCTGCGCGCTACTGCTGCCACTCTGTGGGGCAAACGGCCTCGGGATGGTTCCCGCCCTGGCCTTGTGGCCGCTCGCGTTGGCGCTGCTTCCCGAAGCATGGACGGGGAGTGGTGGCGCCCGCGGGAGCCGGGTGCTCGTGGCGCTCGGCATCGGGGCCCTCGCGGTCACAGCCCTCTACTTCGTCGGGTGGGAGCGGGTACCCTACCACCCCAAGAGCCAGAGCGTCTATCAGTCCCTCAAGACCGCAGTCCAGTTCGTCACCATTGGGTTGGGCCCTGCCACCCGTACCCCCTGGCCGCTCTGGGGACTGGCCACGGTGGCGGCGTTCGGCATCACCGCGTTGCTCCTGATTCGCGTCTGGCGTGACCGGCCTGCCGAGCGGGCCCGCGCGGCCGGCCTGATCTGCTTCCTGTCCGCGCTCGCGTCGCTGGCACTCGGACTCGGGCTCGGCCGAAACGGGTTCGAGACGCGCTACGTGACGCTGGCCTTGCCGGCCTGGTGCGCGGTCTACTTTACCTGGACCCTCTACGGCGATCGGGCCCGCCAGTGGGTTCCGGCGGCGCTCGCCCTCGCATCGCTGGCCGCGTTATGGGGGAATACCGCGTTCGGGGTGGGCTACGCGCGGGAGCTACGGGGACAGCTCGGCGGGTTCGAGCGTGACATGGCCGACGGCGTTTCGCTCCCCGAGCTTCTGCACCGGTACGGCCCCTGGCTGCACCCGCACCAGGACGTCCCCGCCCACTACCTCCCGATGCTCCAGCGGGCACAGGTCGGCAGCTACGCGGCGCTCCAGCAGGGTCCCGCCTTCCGGGCGATCCCGTTCGATCTGCGCCCGGTCGACACCAAGCTGCTCACCTGGCACGACAGTACCGCGCGGGTCATCGGCCCGCGGCCCGCGCTTTTGTTCCGCCTGCCCGCCGATCGCTTCGTAACGGGCATCCGGCTCCGGTACCGCTATCGGAGTGATGATGGCACGCTGCCCTACATCGGAATTCGATGGAGGCCCGGCTCCCAGCTCGAGTTCGCCCCCGAACGATTCTACAAATACTCTCCCACCGGCGACCGGGCCAACTGGGAGCGTGGGACCTGGGACACCATCCACGACAGCGCAACGACGCTCACGGTCTGGATCTCCGACACGGTGAGGGAAATCGGCATCACCCCTGATTTCCGGCCGGCGGTGTTTCAGATCGACGAGCTTTCGTTGCTGGTACCGGAGCGCTAGGGTGGCCTCGCCGGCGGTAGTCGTGCTCGGCGGTGGTCTGTCCGGCGTCGCGGCGGCCTATACGTTGGCGGCGAGCGGCATCACCGACGTCACCGTGGTGGAGCGGGGGCCGACGCTCGGCGGCCTGGCCGGGAGCTTCGAGCGGGAAGGGCACTTCTATCCGCTCGGCTATCATCACATCCTCCACCGCGACCGCGTGCTGCTCTACTTTCTGGAGCTGATCGGGGCCCTCCCGGCCGTCCGCTGGCGCCGCATCCGGATGCTCTTCCACATGGGTGACCGTGCGTACGACTTGGGCTCTGCCGGCGGGTTCCTGTCGTTTCCGATGACGCTGCGCGACAAGGCGGGCTTCGTACGCCTGATGCTCAAGGCGTTCAACAAGCGCGACTGGTCCGACTGGCAGGACCGCAGCGCGGCCGACCTGGTGGACACCTACGCCGGCTCGGGCACCCGCGAGGCGTTGTTCGAGCGGCTGACGCGGCTCAAGTTCGAGCTGCCTTGCGAAGAGGTCAGCGGCGCCTGGCTCGGCGCGCGGCTGCACTTCCGCGAGGGCTCGGCGCCGCTGGGCTACATCCCCGATGCCAACTGGACCAAGGTGCTCTGCGATGGAGTCACCCGGCTGCTGGCGGAGCAGGGCGTCAAGGTGCGGCTCAATGCTACCGTGAGCCGCCTGGTCACCCACGAGGGGCGGGTACGGGAAGTCGAGCTCAGCACCGGTGAGCGCATCGGCGGCGATCGCTTCGTCAGCACCATGCCGACCGAGGTCTATCTCCGGCTCCTGGGCGACCACACCCCGGAGCTGGAGCGGATCAAGTACTCGGCGCTCATCTCGGTCATCTGCGCCACCCGCCAGGCCGTGGATTCCACTGCCTACTGGATCAACCTGGCCTCGCTCGACCGGACTGCCTGCGGCATCTTTCTGCTGACCTCGCTCAATCCGTCGATCGGCCGTCCGGGAGACAGCTGCGTCAACTTCGTCACCCATCTGCGGGGGCGCGACCGGCCGCTCTTCCAGGTGCCGGACGACGAGTTGCTCAGCCGCTACCGCGAGGACTTCCGGGCGGTGTTCGGCTACGATCTGGAGCCGTTCTGGACCCACGTCGCCCGGGTGCCGATGTACTCGCCGGTCTTCGGCCGCAGCTATCGGAACCCGCCGATCCGGAGCACGTCGTGGAACAACGTGTATTTTGCCGGAAACTACCGCACCTTTCCTTCGATCGTCTCCACCGGCACCGCGCTCGGCTCGGGGGTAGTCGCGGCCAGCGCGCTGCTTCAGAGCGAAGGGCGTTCAACCGAGCTGCCCGGTGCGTTAGCGCGCTTCCGCTTGAGGTCGATGCCCCGTGCGTGAACACCCGAGCCCCGAGAGCCGTCCCATGACCGCAGTCCACCTCGAATCGCCGGCGAAGCCGCAGCTGCTTGCCCTGTTCCGTGCCCTGCGGGTGCACCAATGGGTCAAGAACCTGCTGGTCTTCGTTCCCGTCATGCTGGATCACAAGCTCTTTCATCCCCCGGTGATGACCAAGGCGGTCATTGCCTTTGCGGCCTTCTGCTGCGCCGCGTCGGGCGCGTATGTCCTGAACGATCTGCTCGATCGTGAAGCCGACCGCAAGCACCGGGTCAAGCGCAACCGCCCCTTCGCCGCCGATGTGCTCAGCCGCTCTTTCGGCATGGTGCTGGTGCCGCTGCTGTTTGCAGCTGCCCTGCTCTGGTCGCTTTGGCTGTCCCCCAAGTTTCTTACGCTGCTGACCCTGTACGTGGTGCTGACCACCGCCTACTCGGTTTACCTCAAACGGATCGCGGTACTCGATGTGCTCCTGCTGGCGGGACTCTACACCCTGCGAGTACTGGCCGGTGTGGCCGCGAGCCATGTCCGGTTTTCGACCTGGCTCCTGGCTTTCTCGATGTTCCTCTTCCTCAGCCTCGCCTTCCTCAAGCGGTACGCCGAGCTGAGCGAACTCCCAGCCGAAGCGGGAGAGGGCCTCGAGCGACGTGGATACCTGCGCGGTGATCGCGAGTGGCTGGGATCGATGGGCGGCGCCAGCGGCTATTTATCGGTCCTGGTGCTGGCCCTGTACATCAATAGCGAGGAAGTCGTGGCGCTCTACCGGACTCCGCTGCTGCTCTGGCTGATCTGCCCGCTGCTGCTCTTCTGGATCAGCAGAATGTGGCTGCTGGCGCATCGGGGGCGTATCGACCAGGACCCCATAGTTGCTGCCGTCCGAGATCCTGCGAGCTACGTCATCGGTGCCCTGGTGGCGCTGATTCTCTACGCCGCCGTCTAGGGGGAGTAACCTCTCGACCGATGCGAGCCTACCAGTCATGGGGCCGCTACCCGCACGCCCAGCACACGCGGGTGCTCCCAGTCTCCTGGCGTTCGGAGCCTCCTGCGCTGGCAGGTATTGCGGAGAGCGTGCTGCCATTCGCCTGCGGTCGAAGCTACGGCGACAGCTGCCTCAATGACGGGGGGGCGCTGCTCGATGTGGCGGGGCTGGGCCGCTTCATTTCGTTCGACGAGTCGCAGGGTCTACTGCGGTGCGAGGCAGGCGTGACCCTGGCCGAGATCCTGGCCCTGGCGGTGCCGCGAGGTTGGTTCGTTCCGGTTCTTCCCGGCACGAAGTGGGTCTCGGTCGGGGGCGCGATAGCCAACGACATTCACGGCAAGAATCACCACCGCGCGGGTACCTTCGGGGCCCATGTTACCTGCTTCGAGCTTCTGCGGTCGACCGGCGAGCGAGTCCTCTGCTCCCCGGAGTCGAATACCGAGCTCTTTCGGGCTACGATAGGCGGGCTCGGCCTGACCGGATTGATCCTGTGGGCCGAGGTCCGCCTGAAGCCGGTCGAAGGGGCCGCTATCGCCATGGAGCGGATACGGTTTTCCGGCCTCGATGAGTTCTTCCAGCTCTCCACCCATGATCAGGACTATGAGTACACCGTGGCCTGGATCGACTGTCTCGCGCGCGGTCGCCGTCTGGGACGCGGACTCTTCATGCGCGGCGACCATGCGGCCGGCCCGTCCGTCCCTGCCAAGCGGAGCCACCGCCTGGGTATCCCGGTGGAGCTGCCTTCGGGGCTCATCAATCGGGTAACATTGGCCGGCTTCAATGCGCTCTACTATCGAAGTCAGCTCCGCTCAACCCACCGAAGCACTGTGGAGTACGAGCCGTTCTTCTTTCCCCTCGATGGTATAGCAGACTGGAACCGGCTTTACGGCAGGCGGGGGCTGCTTCAGTACCAATGTGTGATTCCGGGGCCGGCTGAGGCGGCAGGCATTGCGGCCGTCCTGGACCAGGTGGCGGCATCAAAGGAAACTCCCTCGCTGGCGGTCCTGAAGCGGTTCGGCTCTCTTCAGTCGCCGGGGATGCTGTCATTCCCGCGGCCGGGTATCACCCTGGCTATCGACTTCGCCAATCGTGGGCCGAGCACCCTCGCCTTGCTGGAGCGGCTCGATGGCCTGGTAAGCGAGGGCGGAGGCGCCGTCTACCCGGCTAAGGATGCCCGAATGAGCGGGGCGAGCTTCCGCCGGTTTTTCCCGGCCTGGCAATCGTTCGCATCCCACGTGGACCCCAAGTTCTCCTCCTCATTCTGGCGCCGGGTCACCGGTGGTGATACACCCGCGTGAGGGTACTCATCATCGGTGCCACCTCGGCCATCGCCGGTGAGACTGCCAAAGCCTACGCAGAGGCCGGGGCGAAGCTGTTTCTGACCGGCCGTGATCCCAGGAAGCTCGCCTCGGTCGGTGACGACCTCCGAGTCCGCGGGGCTGCCCAGGTGGATACCGCCGTTCTGGACGTCAGTCAGATCTCCCGCCACCGTGAGGTCCTCGATTCAGCCATCGCGACCCTGGGAGGTCTCGATGTGGCTTTGATCGCCCACGGCACACTCCCTGATCAGGAAAGCTGCCAGCAACGGGTGGCCGACACCGTCGAGGCGCTTCACGTCAACTTTACCGCCACCGTAGCACTCCTGACCGAGCTCGCCAATTACTTCGAGGGGCAGCGCAGCGGCTCCATTGCGGTGATCACCTCAGTGGCGGGAGACCGGGGGCGGCAAAGCAACTACGTGTATGGAGCCGCCAAGGGAGGAGTGGAGCGGTTCCTCCAGGGCCTACGCAACCGCTTACACCGGTCGGGGGTAACGGTTGTGACGATCAAGCCCGGTTTCGTCGCGACGCCGATGACGGCGGCGATGAAGAAGAACGCGCTCTTTACCAGTCCTCGGCGGGCAGGGCGCGCCATTTACCGTGCAATTGAGAGCCGCCGGGACGTCATCTACATCCCGTGGTTTTGGCGCCCCGTGATGGCGGTAATCAAGAGTTTTCCCGAACGGATCTTCAAGCGGCTTCATCTTTAGGACCTACATGCGTACTTGTCTCCTCGCCTTACCCCTGCTCTGCGCTCCGGTGGCCGGCGCCACCGCTCAGCAAACCAGTCAGGCCGCCCGGTCAGCCGACCGCGTGGCCGCTGCCGTCGACACAAACGTCCTGCGCGCCCATCTCGAATTCCTCGCCGACGATGCACTGGAGGGCCGGCGACCGGGCACCCGGGGAGGAAAGCTCGCGGCCAGATACATCGCTGCCCAGTTCGAGCGGTTGGGCCTCGAGCCCGCGGGCGACAGCGGCACCTACTATCACCGGGTGCCGATCATCACCTTGACGCCAAGTCCAGCCTTGAGGTTGGCTGGGGCGAAGCCGGTCGAGTTTGCCTACCGGGACGACTACGTGCTCTGGTCGATGCGCAACGACTCGGTGGTGACGGCCAAAGCCGACCTGGTCTTCGTGGGGTACGGGATCGTGGCGCCGGAATATCAGTGGAACGACTACGAGGGAGTGGACGCGAAGAACAAGATCGTGGTGGCGCTGGTGAACGATCCGGGCCTCAGGGACTCGACCATCTTCCGCGGCCCGATCCTCACCTACTACGGACGCTGGACCTACAAGATCGAGGAAGCCCAACGTCAAGGGGCCGCCGGAATCCTCCTGGTCCACACCACTGAGAGTGCCACGTATCCGTGGACCACCGTTCAGTCCAGCTGGACCGGACCGCAGGTACGGATCGAGAAGCCGGCAACCTCACTCCTGGTGGCGGGGTGGCTCAGTCAGGATGCGGCGGCGCGCGTGTTCCGGGACGCCGGCCAGGACCTCTCCCATCTCACCCTCCGAGCGTATCAACGGGGCTTTCGGGCGGTACCACTCGGTGTGCAGGTTGAGGCCACGGTCCGCAGCGCCATCGAGCGGTCGGAGACCCAAAACGTCCTGGGCCGCCTTCCCGGCCGCGGGCGCCAGGCGCGTGAGGTCGTGCTGGTCGGTGGGCACTATGATCATTTCGGCATCGGTGCGCCGGTCAAGGGAGACTCGATCTTCAATGGGGCGGAGGACAACGCCTCAGGCACCTCGGCCGTGATCGCCGCCGCCGAAGCGTTCGAGAGGAGCGGCGTTCGAACCAATCGCTCGATCGTCTTTGTGGGCTTTGCCGCCGAGGAGTCAGGCCTTCTTGGCTCCGAAGCCCTGGTCGCCCGGCCGCCGTTCCCGCTGCGGGATGTGGCGGCAATTCTCAACATGGACGTGATGAACCTTTACGGGCGCACTACCGATATCGGCGCGCTCGGCACCGACCAGTCGACACTGGGAGCGACCTTCGCCCAGGCGGCGAGGGCCGAACGACTGCGGGTGACGACCGACCCCGATGGCTTGAAGCGAGGTACCTTCTTCCGTTCTGACCATTTTCCCCTTGCCCGTGCCGGCGTGCCAGGGCTCTCGCTCGAGTCGGGTATGACCTACGTGGGGAAGCCAGCGACCTACGGGAAGGAGAAGAAGGACGAGTACGTCGCCCAGCGCTACCACCAGCCCAGCGACGAGGTGCTGCCCTGGTTCACGTACGACGGTGCCGCGCAACAGCTTCGCGTCATAGTTCGTGCAGCGGTGGCAGTGGCCAACGCCCCCGCGCAACCGGCCTGGAACAAAACGTCCGAGTTCCGGGAAGCCGGGGAGAAGCGGCGGGAAGGACGATAGGAAAGAATCACGAAAACGCTGAAAAAGGGCAGAAAACGTGAAAAACGACCCATAAATCAGTGGTTTTTCGTGTTTTCGGCCGTTTTTGGTGCTTTCGTGATTGCTCTTGGTTGACGACCTGAGGCTTCGTCCCGAACACAGGCTCGCCTTACCCCCTCTCCCGCCCTTCCCGCCTTTCCCACCCTCTAGTATCTTTGCCGCCGCTCGGCCGGCCCACCGTCCCTCCTGGAGCGATTCTGGAACTTCCTTCAGAGCACCGGATCCCGCTCACCTGGCTGCTGGAAAACGGCGGCGCCTCCATCCGATACCGCACCTATCGGGAACTGGCCCCCGAAGGCTATGCCTCTCCCGAGGTGATCGAGGCGGCTCATCTGACGATCGGCGAGTCGAAGCCGGCGCTGGCCGTAGTCAAGAAACAGAAGGACAACGGGATCTGGGGCGGTAACCTGCTCGGCCTCGCCACCTCGGTGGCCCAGGGAGTAAAGGACGTCGGGACAATCCCCCAGTACCGCCGGCTCCTGCAGCTCGAGTGGCCCCGGACCAGCCGCCCCTTCAAGCTGGCAGACCGGGTCCTCTTCCGGCTCCTCTCCCGGGATGAGGACCCGTCGCTTCTCTTCGAGTTCCAGAAGGCCGTGAAGGCGGACCCGGAAGCAGAGGCCTGGGCTAGGGGGATCATGCGCGAAGCCGCCTCGGCGGCGTTGGCCGAAGCGGGCCACGCTGAGGATCCCAGGCTTCGCGGGGCGGGCCACAAGATCGCCAGCGCCATCTCCCAGTTCCTCCGCAGCCCCTTGGCCGAGAAACCGTTCCTCAAGTCGGGCAAGCAAATTGTCCTGCACCCGGAGGCGCAGCCGCCGAGCTGGTATTCTGTCGCGATGCTGGCCTCGATGCCAAACCTGCAGAGGGAGCGCGCCGGGTTCACCGAGCGGCTTGGGCACTACCTGGCCCAACCGGCACCCAAGAAGGCGTTCGTGATCCAGGTAGGCAAGAAGACCGTAAAGCCGCAGCATCTGATCCTGGGCGACCCGATCGAGGCGGACAGCAAGGGGGTGCCAAAGGACATCCCACTGGCACTGCACTACATAGAGCTGTTGGCCAGGATGGGGGCCCTGGAATGGGCTCCGGTGGCGACCAAGGTGCTGGCCCGCCTCCTCAAGGATCTGGACGAGGTCGGAATCTGGCGACCCAAGAACCTTCGTTCCCAACCGAAGGCAGGAAACAAGATCACGCATCACTACTACCCTCTTCAGGTAGACGCCAAGACAGCGGAGGGTCGCGAAGTCGACATCACCTTTCGCTTGGCATTGATCGGTAAGGCGCTCGGCTGGACCCCCGCCTATACTTGATCCAATCCGCTTGCGGCGGCGGTGGTAGTTTGTCATACTACTATCCATGCCGCGTATCGATCTGACCCGGTTCGGCTTCACCCCCACCGAGAGCGTGATCTACGAGGCTCTCCTCACCAATGGACCGGGGACGGGTTATGCCCTTGCCCGGGCCGCCGGACTCGCCCGGGCCAACGCGTACAGCGCACTGGAAGGGCTGGTAGCCAAGGGAGCCGCCCGGGTAGAAGGCGTGCGTCCCCGTCACTACCGGCCTGAACCGCCGACCAGCCTCATAGCCCGAATCTCGAACGACCACGGTCTGGCGCTGGAGCGGCTCAGCGCAGAGTTGGAAACGATCGCAGTTCCGGGCACACCGACCGTGGTCGAGATCGAGTCGGGCCGAGCGGTGCTTCAACTCATCACCCATGATGTGGCCCGGGCCACCCAATCAGTGGCACTCCTCGCGCCCCCGGATGCATTCCCCCTCCTGGCCCCGGCGCTCCGCCGGCCGGTTTCCTCCGATCTGCCGGTCGAGCTTTTCTCCACGTCGGCGGTCGACATTGGGTTTCATCCCGTAGAGGTCATTCCCGAGGGCCATTCCTGGCCCGGGATGGCGATCATCTCCGTTGTGGATGATCGAAGCACCATTGTGGGGTCACGGCAGGGCAGCGAAGTCCGGGGTCACTGGAGTACTGCCCCCGCCTTGGTCGCCGCGGCTCGGCTGGCCCTCGAACATCTCCGGACCCGGCCGTGAGTGATCCGGTCGAGCGCGCGTTGCAGGAGCTCCAGCGCGAATACCTGAGCTCCATGCCTGCGCGCCTGGAGGAGCTGCGCGCTGACATCGCCGAGTTCCGCGCCGGACATCGAAACGCCACGGATTCTCTGAAGACTCGTTTACACCGGCTGGCCGGATCGGGCGGGTCCTACGGCTTCGTGGAGCTCAGCTCGATCGCACGAGAAGCCGAGAGCTGGCTCGCCCGCAAGCCGCCACCGGGGGAGGCCTATCAGCTGGCAGCTCTGGTCGACCGCCTGGCCACGGCCGTCGGCACCGCGGAAGCCGATATGGCTCAGGCGAGCGCGCCCGACGTCGCTGGGCCATCCCCCCGGGCATTGATAATCATGCGGCCCGCCCCGGTCCGCGACCGGATTGCCCAGGAGCTTCGGGGTGCCGGATACGAGGTGGCATTCGGCAACCGGCAGGACGACCCAGCCGGCACTCCAATCGGCGAGCTCCCTCATCTCGTGGTGATTGGTGGAGAGGCGGGAGAAGGAGATCCCTCGGCCGTCGCGTCCGCCTGGACCCGCGATTCGAGCCGCCGCCCGGGAGCGGTAGTCCTGGTGGAGACGCTTCGAGCGGTTGACCGGCTCCGCGCAATTGCCGCTGGGGTAGACGCCGTGTTCCCGGCAGAACAGGTGGAACAGAAGCTTCCCCGCTACGCGCGGACCTTCGCGCGGATCGGCCCACCGCCCTCGAGTGTGCTGCTGATGGAGCCAGAGGACGCTCAGGTCCCGGGAACCTCTGGAGCCTTGGAGCAGGCCAGCATCAGGGTGGTTCGCTGCCCGGCGGGGCAGAACATTCAGGACCGGCTGGAGCGAGAGCGCACCGATCTGCTGTTGCTGGACAGCCGCCTGACCAACCCGGATGCCTTTGCCCTGACCCGTCTGATTCGGCAGGATGTGCGTTACAACCTGCTCCCGGTCGTAGTTATCGGGAGGGATAGTACCCCTGACCGGATTGCGGCACTCAGAGCCGGTGCGGATGACTTCGTGCTGAGCAACGCGGACTCGGAGCTGCTGGTGCAGACGGTTATCGCTCGAGCCGCCCGGGGACGACGGATCAGGGAGATGGTCCATCGCGACAGCCTTACCGGCCTGCTCAACCATGCTACTCTGGTGACCGAACTGGAGAACGCGGTCGAGTACAGCCGCCGCCATGGCGAGCCGCTGGCCTTCGTCCTGTTCGAGCTGGAGAACTTCCGGCGAATGGGCGAGCGGCTGAGCCCCCGGATCGGCGACGAGATCCTGCTCCACATCGCCGGCGTCTTTCGATCGAACGTCCGAGCCAGCGACGTCATCGGCCGCTATGGCGGGGATGCGTTCGGCATGCTGCTCCGGGGGGCCAGTGCCACCGGAGTCGCCGTCCTGACGGAAAAGCTTCACCGGCTGTTGGGGGAGCAACCGGCAAAGACCACGGGCGGGGAGATCAGCCTGCTCCCGGTGAATGTCGGGTCGGCCGTGTTCCCCCGGGATGGCATGTCCGCGGGGGAGCTGATGCACGCAGCGGACCGGGAGGTACGGAAGGCGGGTAGGCGGGTAGGCGGGTAGGCGGGTAGGCGGGTAGGCGGGTAGCGGTGCGGAACGTAAAAAAGACCCTCCGACGTGGTTGTCGAAGGGCCTTTTTCTTACCTGCTTACCTGCTTACCCGCCTAGTGCCTGAACCCACTCGAAAGCGGCAGCACGTCACGCGGGTTCTTCTCGTCCCCGAACAGGAGCCGGCCTTCCCGGAAGGTTGCACCCCGGAGGGTCAGCGCGAGGACCTCGCCCAGCTCCTGCACCACGAAGACCTCGATCTTGTCTCGAACCTCCTTGGGAAGATCCTCGAGATCGGGCTCGTTCTCCTTCGGCAGGATGATCTTGGAGATTCCGGCCCGAACGGCACCGAGAACCTTCTCCTTCACGCCGCCGATGGGGAGGACCCGGCCGCGGAGGGTGATCTCTCCGGTCATGGCGATGTCGTGCCGTACCGGCCGCCCGGACAGAGCGGAGACCACCGCAGAAGCCATAGTCACGCCCGCCGATGGGCCGTCCTTGGGGATCGCGCCCGCGGGAACGTGGATGTGGATGTCGCGGTCGAACATCTCGTCCGCGATCTGGAGCGCCGCCGCATGGGATCGGGCATAGGTCCAGGCCGCCCGGGCGGACTCCTTCATGACGTCGCCCAGCTGCCCGGTCAGGACCAGCTCGCCCTTGCCGCGCATGGTGGAGGCCTCGACGAACATGATGTCGCCGCCGGTGGGCGTGTAGTACATGCCGGTGGCTACGCCGGCTTCGTCCTCCCGAGCCATCTTCTCCGGGTGCACCTTGGGGCGTCCCAGGAGATCGTCCACCATCTCGCGGTCGATCGAGACGTTCTGGACCTCGTTGGCCGCGATTTTCCGAGCCACTTTCCGGGCCAACCGGCCGATCTCCCGCTCCAGCTGGCGGACACCAGACTCGCGGGTGTAGCTGGTGATGACCTCCGACAGCGCTCCGTCAGTGATCGTGAGCTGCTCGGTGCTCACGCCGTTTTCGATGAACTGGCGGGGGATGAGGTACTTCCGGGCGATCTCCCGCTTCTCCCGCTCGGTGTAGCCGGCAAACTCGACCACTTCCATCCGGTCCAGCAACGGGCCTGGAATGTTCTGGATGAAATTGGCCGTGGCGATGAACAGCACCTCGCTCAGGTCGAACGGCATGCCGAGATAGTGGTCCACGAAGGTGTCGTTCTGCGCCGGATCGAGTACTTCGAGCAGCGCGCTCGCCGGATCCCCCTGAAAGGAGATTCCCAGCTTGTCCACCTCGTCCAGCAGAAAGACCGGGTTTCTGGTCCCTGCCTGCTTCATGCCATGGATGATGCGGCCGGGCATCGCTCCGACATAGGTGCGGCGGTGGCCACGGATATCGGCCTCGTCGCGCGCCCCGCCCAGTGAAATGCGGACGTACTTGCGCCCCATCGCCCGGGCGATGGACTTGGCCACGGAAGTCTTACCGACGCCGGGAGGGCCGACAAAGAGCAGAATGGGCCCCTTGGCGATCCGGTCGTCCTCGTTGCCGCGGACCGGCGCGTTGGGGGCCGGGACAGTGGCGGTAGCCTGCGGGACGTCGGTCGATTCACCGGCGGCCACCTCCTCCGCCTTGTGCTCCGCTCGTGCCTCGGGATCGCCCGCGGCCCCATCCTTCCGTCGCTCGGCTTCATCCTGCTGCAGCCGCAGCTGACGCACGGCCAGGAATTCCAGCACCCGGTCCTTGACGTCACCCAGCGCGTAGTGGTCCTCGTCGAGGATCGTCTGCGCCTGGGGCAGCTCCAGATGCTCCTTGCTCCGCTCGTTCCAGGGGAGCTCCGCCACGTTTTCCAGGAATGTGCGGATAACCTGGGACTCCATCGACTCGCGCCCGATCCGGCTGAGACGGCCGAATTCACGGTCGACTTCCTTCCGGGCCTCGGGTGGCAGATCGAGGGCAGCCAGCGTCTCCTTCAGCTCCTGGAGATCATCCCGCTCGTCGCCTTCGCCCAGCTCACGCTGAATGGTCTTCATCTGCTCGCGAAGGAACATCTCGCGCTGCCGCTCGCCCAGTTCTTCCTGGACCTGGGACTTGATGTCTTCCTGGGCATCAACGACGCCGATCTGGCGCTGCACGTGCACCAGGACCCGCCGGAGCCGCTCCTCGACGCCCAGTGTCTCCAGCAGCACTTGCCGCTGGGCCGGAGCGATGTCGATATAGCCGGCCACCAGGTCGGCAAACTTGCCGGCCTCATTCACTCCCGCGAGCACCTGCTGGACCACCTCGTCCGGCAGGCCGGATTTCTGGCCCAGCTCGGCAGCCCGGGCTCGAGCCTCGCGGTGCAGGGCAACGAATGCAGGGTCTTCCACGTTGAGCGGAAGCATCTCCTCGGCCTCGCGTACCACGGCCTGCAGGTACCCCTCTTTGTCGGTGTAGTGGATGGCGATACCGCGCCGCTCACCGTGGAGCAGCAGCTGCATGCCGGAAAGCCCGCGCTGAAGCTGTCCAATGCGGGCGATGGTCCCGATGGTGTAGAGCACGTCGGAGCTCACACTCTCGACGTTCTGCCGCTGCGAGACCGCAAAGACCAGGCGGTCAGGGCCTGCGAGCGCGGCCTCGATGGCCCGCAGCGTGGCAGGCCGGCCGGCCCCGATCGGCGCGGTGACACCGGGAAAAAGCACAACCTCCCTCAACGGAAGGACGGGCAAGGTCAATCTTTCAGCCATTCACGGTACTCCTTACAAAGCCCCACAGCGGGCGAAATGACAGTCCCACGAGAAATGGTAGGACTATTTGCACCGACCATGCCAGGGCCGGAGCTGCATACTGGGCGCAAATATCTGGTTGGGTAGCCTAATCAAACCAATTGAAGGGCTTAACGGTTCCCGTTGCGAGGTCCGGTGGCTCCCTCATGCCCCTCCTGTCAGGAGACCGGGGGCCCTTCACTGCCAATTTGGCCCCAAGACGTCCGCTCCGTCAGAGGAATCCCACCCGGGCCCCGCGAGCGGGGCCGCCGCCGGCCGGCCCCGGCGTCGCTTCGCCGGTTTCGGTTGCCGCTCGTCGCACGGGAGTACAGATTGTTTGCCATGCCCGACACGTCGAATCCAATGGACCCGAGGCAACGGAGAGGATGACGGATTCCGGCAGCAAGCCGCTGCCCGCACGTCTCGCCGATGCTCTGGGAGATGCGTATACGATCGAAGGCGAGATCGGGCGGGGCGGCATGGGCGTGGTGTACCGCGCCCGTGACGAGCGGCTTCAGCGGCGGGTAGCCATCAAGGTGCTCCCCCCGGAGCTCGCGTTCCAGCAGGACATTCGCGAGCGGTTCACCCGTGAGGCACAGACCGCCGCCAAGCTCTCCCACCCCCATATCGTTCCCATTCACAGCGTCGGCGAGGGGCAGGGTCTCGTCTACTTCGTGATGGGTTACGTGGATGGAGAATCAGTGGCTGCCCGGATCCGGCGCCGGGGCAGCCTTCCGGTCGAAGAAGCGCGCCGCATCATGATGGAGACGGCGGACGCGCTCAGCGCCGCCCACGCGCTCTCTGTCATCCACCGCGATATCAAGCCCGACAACATCCTTCTGGAAGGCACGCGGGGACGGGTCATGGTGACCGACTTCGGGATCGCCAAGGCACTCTCCGCCACCTCCGGAGCCACCCTCACCGGCATCGGCGTGGCGATCGGGACTCCGGCCTTCATGAGCCCGGAGCAGGCAGCGGGTGAGCGCGACATCGACGGCAGGTCGGATCTCTACAGTCTCGGCGTGGTGACCTATCAGATGTTGACCGGCGCTCTGCCCTTCAATGCCCCCTCCGTGGCCGGGATTCTAATGAAGCAGATCACCGAGCCCGCTCCCGACCTGCGCACCAAGCGGCCCGATACGCCGGAGGACCTGGCACTGGCAGTCGGGCGCTGCCTGGAGAAGGATCCGGAGAGCCGGTGGGCCACGGCCGATGCCCTACGACGGGCGCTGGAGAGCCGCAGCACGGTTGCTCCGCGGGGCGGTTGGCCAGTGGGACAGCGGAGCAGCAGGGCTACGGGCAGAGGAACAGCCGGCCCGAGGAGAGAGCAAAGCCCGCGCAGTGTCCCTGCAAGCAACGAGGGGTTCTTGGCGGATCGAAAGCCCCGCGAATTGCGCCCACTCACCCGTCCTGGCCAACCACCCGTGAGCGGGTACCCCCGCGGCCCCGCGGCCCTGCCGTCCCGCCGAGATCGGCACGGCCGCCGGGACCGATCCAAGGAGATCGTACCGGACACCGGGGAGCCGAGAATCATTCAGAAGGTCCGGGGTCAGTTCGCCAGCTGGGCGGCGGTCTCGGCGGGATGCATGGGAATCAACATCGCTACCGGCATCGAGCAGCCCTGGTTCCTCTTCCCCATGTTCGGCATGGGGATCGGTTTGCTGCGGAGCTATGCCACGCTCTGGCAGAGCGGCTACAGCTGGCGGGACGTGCTGAGCCGGCCTCCGGCGCCTGACGCGGTGGAGACCACCATGGCGAAAGGCGGAAAGGGTGGCCGTGCGCTCGAGCCTCCGACCGCGGAGGAGTACGGCGCTCACCTCCCGGCCGTATTACAGGTCCAGGGTGATCGCCTGGCGATCCTCAAGCTGGTGTCCAAGCTGCCGGCGTCGGAGCGCAACATGCTACCCGACGTCCAGCAGACTGCCGACGGCCTGTACGCCCGGGCTACCGACGTCGCCCGCACCCTGCACGCGATGGACACGAACCTGGACTCGGAAGGCCTGACCCAGATCGACGACCGCATCGCGGGGCTCTCCCGCGAGCCTGATGATCCCGAGCGGGCCCGCCGCCTGAACCTGCTGCAGCGTCAGCGGCAGACGATCGCAGACTTGCGTGGCCGGCGGAGCCAGGTGGCGAGCCATTTGGAGTCCTGCGTGCTGGCCATGCAGAACGTGCGGTTCGACCTGCTCCGCCTGCGCTCGGCAGGCGTTGCCGCCGTGTTGGGAGACCTTACCCAGGCCACCCAACAAGCCAAGGCGCTCTCGCGCGACGTCGACAATGCGATCGCGGCCGCAGGCGAGATCCGGGAGGCGATGAAATAGACCGAGGGTCCACACGGCCCCTAGGGAATCACCCGATGCCCAGTCGATCTTCCGTATTGACGCCCGCGGTCCGGAGTTTAATAGTGATGTACACTTCGGCAGGAAGGGAGGAGCGGCGGCCCTCGTCGAGTTCAGGGTACCCACGAAACGAGAGCCCGCATATGGAATCGAAGTTACCCACCGACCGAGGTTTCAACAGCTGAGCCTCAACGAACCAAGCGGCACGATCGCCGCGAGCCGATCAGGCGCCGGGGCCCCAAGGTAGCAAGGGGGCCCCGGTTTTCCTTAGAATGCCATGATCTCCACCATCGCCCGCTTGATGCTCTCGACCTGAGGCAGGATTACATCCTCCAACTGGGGAGCGTAGGCCACGAACGTGTCGGTGGCGGCAACCCGCTTCACCGGTGCATCGAGATGGGCAAAGGTTTCGTCCGCGATGCGGGCCGCAATCTCGGCCCCGTATCCCCAGGAAAGTGAATCCTCATAGGCCACGATGACCCGGTTGGTCTTGCGCACCGAACCGTAAACGGTGTCCCAATCCACCGGGGCCAGAGATCTAAGATCGACGACCTCCACGCTCACGCCATGCTGGTCCTCCAGCGCCTTGGCGGCCACCAGCGTCCGCTGGACCACGGCCCCGTAGGTCACCACCGTGAGGTCGGTCCCCTGCCGCACCACCTTGGCCTTCCCGAACGGAATCATGAAGTTGGGACCCGGGTTGGGCGCCTTGTTGTAGGTCTGGCGGTAGAGGTGCTTGTGCTCCAGAAAGAGTACCGGATCCTCACAGCGGATGGCGGTGCGCAGTAGCCCGTTGGCGTCCAGCGAGGTGGAGGGACATACCACCCGCAACCCGGGAACGCCGGTGAAGATGGCGGCTCCAGTCTGGGAGTGGTAAACCGAGCCACCCTTCAGGTAGCCGCCGTAGGTGACCCGAACCACGACCGGTGCCGAGAAGGCGTTGTTCGAGCGCCAGCGCATCAGCGCGAGCTCGTTTCGGAGCTGCATGTACGCGGGCCAGATATAGTCGAAGAACTGAATCTCGACCACAGGCTTGAGCCCTCGAGTCGCCAGACCGATCGCGCGGCCGATGATGTTGGCCTCGGCGAGAGGGGAGTTATACACCCGATCACTGCCAAAGGCGCGCTGAAGACCCCAGGTGACCTTGAAGACCCCGCCCTTCCCTTTGACGTCGCCGAGATTCTTCTCCCGGCTGCAGTCGGCCACGTCCTCCCCGAACATGACGATCCGGGGATCCCGCGCCATCTCGTCCCGCAGGCAGATGTTCAGCAGATCCACCATCGTCGTGGGATCGCCGGCAAACCGGGGATCATCCTCGGTGTCGAACTGCTCCGACGTCGGATCGACGTCGGGGGAGTAGACGTAGTTGTAGATGGTGTCCGTGGCCGGCTGGGGCGACGCCAGAGCGACTTCGGCCGCAACCTGCACCTCCTCCTCCACCTGCTGCACGATCGGGTCGAGCTCGGCCTGAGTGGCAATGCCCTGGTCCAGCAGGTACTTGGGAAAGCGGACCAGGGGATCGCGTTCGGCGTCCAGCTGGCGCTCGCCCGGTGGCCGGTAATGGACCTCATCGTCCGAAAGGGAATGGCTGTAAGGCCGGATCACGTGCGCGTGCACCAGGGCCGGTCCCTTTCGGGCCCGGGCGTACTCGACCGCCTTGGAGAGGATATCGAAGGAGGCGAGGACATCGCAGCCATCGACCTCCTGGATGAAGAGGCCGGGAAAACCGGTCAGCAGCTTGGAGATGGAGCCGCCCGGAGTGTTGACCTCCACCGGCACCGAAATGGCGTAGCCGTTGTCCTCCACCAGGAAGACCACCGGCAGCTTCAGGTTGGTGGCGGTGTTGAGCGCCTCCCAGAATTCCCCCTCGCTGGTGGTACCATCGCCCGTGGTGCACAGGACCACTTCGTCACCCCGGGCCAGGTGGTCCCTATCCGGAATACCGTCGATCCGCGAGTACCGCAGCCACGCCTCGGCGCACCCGACGGCCTG
Organism: uncultured Gemmatimonadales bacterium; assembly: GCA_963846435.1. GTDB lineage: Bacteria > Gemmatimonadota > Gemmatimonadetes > Gemmatimonadales > GWC2-71-9 > CAVVWJ01. The sequence goes on from CAWJVX010000003.1 coordinate 881,850, forward strand.
GAGGAACTGGGTGCCGGTCGGACTGGAGGCGCTGACGATGTTGAGGTCCTTGTGGCCCCAGTGAGACGGCATCTGGCGCCCACCGGAGTTGGGATCGTCGGCCGCGCCCACGGCGGAGAGCAGCTGCTCGGTGGCGGTCATGCCCAGGCCCAGGCACAGCGCCCGGTCGCGATAGTAGGTGTAGAACCAGTCGTAGGCGGGACGGAAAACCCTGGCAGCGGCCGCAAGGACAGCCTCGTGGCCCGCGCCCGAGATTTGGAAGAAAATCTTGTTCTGCCGCTTGAGCTGGATCTCCTTGTCGTCGATCCGGCGAGCCAGCAGCATCACCCGGTACAGATCGAGCAGATCTGCCTTTTCCAGCTTGGCGGAGCTCTTAGGTCTGCCCGAAGTGCGCGTGGCCATGAAACTCGGGGTTCAGGGTCGAAGGTCACCTGCAGCGGAACGGCCCCAAAAGATAGTCCTCCTCATTCCCCCCAGTCCACCATCTTCACCTCTGCCAGGACGCCATCGAGGTCGTTAAAGCGGATTGCCTTCGGTTTCGATGGCATGAGCGGAAGCTCTATCTCCGAGGTCGGCCCGCGGACCTTGACCCGCACCCGCGCTACCCGGTCGTTGCCGAGGTCGAGGGTGACCGGCACGTACATCTGGAAGTCCTCGCCAACATTCTCCTGCTTCACCTTGAGTTTGACCCGGAACTGACCGTTCTCGGCCGGATCGCTGCGGTAGGCCACCCGATACGTCGGGATCTCCGTCCGGTAGATCCACTGGTCGAAGAACCACCCCAGGTCGGCGCCTATATGCTTCTCGGCCACCTGGCGGAAATCTTCGGTGGAGGCGCGCTTGCCCCGATAGGTGCTGTAGAACTCACGCATGGTCGATGTAAATCGCGTCTCGTCCATGGTCTTGAGATCGAGCATCATGATGCGCAGCATGTGCATCACCCAGGCTCCCTTCTTATACACCAGGACATCGTAGCCGTCCCCGTCCTTCGAGCTGCTGTTGCGGTAGCCCAGCCAGACAGGCCCCGGCTCCGTGTGGCGCTCCAGGATGCGGCTCCGCCACCGGCGAAGGATGCCAAAGTACTTGGAATTGTCTTTTCGCACTGTTTGCAGGTACCAGAGACCTGAAAAGTCCGAGATTCCCTCGCTGAGCCACTGGTCGTGATAGCTGGTGAAGTCCACACCCACTCCCCACCACTGGTGGGCCACCTCGTGGGCCCGGAACACCTCGTCCTCACCGGCGTGATCGGTCTGCTGAAAGGTCCACATCGAGAGGTGCACCATTCCCTGATAGGCCTCGCCGTGGGACCCCGGAATCTCGGTAGCGAAGAACCGCTTGACCGGCACCTCACCATACACATGCTGAAAGAAGCGCAGGCTCTTGGCGATGTCGGCCCCGACCGTCTCCTTCATGTTCTTCTGCCGCAGACCGCCCAGCAGCCGGTGCGCGTCCTCGGAGATCAGGACGGTCACCGGCGGAATCCCCTGCTCCTGGATCTGATAGTCCTTGAAGATCCCCAGATTGAACGAGGCGTTGCGAATCGGCCCGGGAGTGACCCATCGAGACGTCGTCATCCTTCCGGCCGTAGTCGTTTCGACCAGATCCCCGACACTGGCCAGCACCTTTCCCCCGGGAGAGTGGTAGGTCAAGTCGAAGGTCGCGAGGCTCCTTCCCTCCAGTGAGCGGGGATACCATCTGGCCGACGACTTGATGAAGAAGAAGTCGCCATAGCGATCGATCAGGTCGCCGTGATACGACAGATTGAGAGTACGGGTCTCTCCCGCCTGGAGCTGCCGGTCGAGCCGCACCCACAGAAGCCCTGCGTCCTTGCCCTTGAAGACCATCGCCGGCTCGCCGGTTTCCCACCGCGCGGAGTCAACCTTGAGCTTCTCGAACAGGCTGAACGCCACCCAGGGACCGATCGGTGATTCAGTGGTGATTTCGAGCTTGGCATCCGCGGCGAAACTCAGGTCGCCGGAGCCGCTCTCCTTCAGGGTGCTGGCAATGGTGTACCGGCTGATGGCCGCTTGATGAACCCGCTCGCCCGTGATGGCGGTCCGAGCCTTTTCCCCGACCGCGAACTTCGAAATGACCTCGGAGCGTCGGGTCCATCCGATGTCCCGGACCCGGTGGGCGAGAGTCACGCCCTCGATCTCGTGAGGGTTCAGCATGAACATGAGCGGGCCGCCGCCCCGCCGATCTATGTGGGCATAAAAGAGGTCGCTGGACTCCCCATTGAGGAATCCGGCCATGAGGTCGGGATCTAACGATTTGGTGTCGTCATTGGCGATATAGTCCATCCCCGCCTTGAACCGTTGCCGGGGATCGGACGGCGGCTGGCCCGGCCCGAAGGTGAGCTTCGATTCCAGCTCCGCCAGCGTGCTGTCCGCGAACAGAAGCACCACGCTCGAGAAGGGAGCCTCCAGAGTCTTGGTCTTCTGAAAGATGGCGAGCCGCTCCTGCTCGATACGGGTCGGCGGGGAAAAGGAAAAAACTCCGTAGCCCACAAATACCGCCCCCATCGTCCGGCCACCAATGGGGGTGAGCAGGTAGAATGTGCCGTTACCGAAGGTGAACTGTCCCGCATCGCGCTTCAGCACCAGCTGAGTGACCGGCGCCACGCGATTGGGAGCCGCCTGGAGTTCCCTGAACTCGCTATAGCGTTGTTCGTAGGAGAAGTCGTTGGATCTGGCCGCCTCGGGAGCCAGCTGGGCGGAAAGTGTTCCCCGGGGCCCCACGAAGGACAGCAAGAGAGTCCCTGCCAACCCGATCTGCCGACCTCTCAGAGCCAGACCCGAAAACACGGCCATGAATCCTCCGGACAGTTTGGGGACACGACCAAGCCACGTGGCGACAGCGACTTGCGGCCACACTACAAGTGGCGATGCGTGGTCTACGTTCTTATGTGGAGTGAGGGTGCGGCAGGTGCATGCGGAAGTTGCGAAGCGAGCGGGTGTTGGTCAAGTGGAGTAGCAGTAGTTGTCTATCATACTCCGTACGAGGAACGTCGCATTTATGACCGGCTGGACGCGCGCCTGCGCCAACTACTCCGTCGGACGGGTGGGTTACCAGGTAGCAAGAGCTTAGGGCTTCGAAAATACGACTTTGCCGCTCACCACCGTGGCTCGTACTCCGACGCGTTGGATTGCCTCAGGCGGGATAACCGTCAGGTCCTGATCCAGCACCACTAGATCCGCCAGGTATCCGGGAGCCAGCTTACCCCTGCTGCCCTCGGCGTAGACCCCAAAGGCATTCCCCTCGGTGTAGGCCCGCAACCCCTCCTCCACCGAGATCTTCTGTTCCGGGATCCAGCCGTTCGGATGCTTGCCATCGAGAGTCCTCCGGGTCACTGCCGCATAGATGCCCAGCAGCGGGTCCATGGGCGCAACTGTCCAGTCCGAGCCGAAGCCGAGATGGGCACCGCCATCGAGCAGCGAGCGGAATGCGTAGGTCGTCTTGAGCCGATCGGCGCCGATCCGCTTCTCGGCCCAGCGGCCGTCGTCCAGAGCATGGTAGGGCTGCATCGAGGCGATGACCCCACTCCTAGCCAGTCTCGCGATGTCGGAGCGGCGGAGATGCTGGGCGTGCTCGACCCGGAAGCGGCGATCCCGCGGCCCGTGAGCCTTTCCGACGCTGTCATAGATATCGAGCAGCAACCCATTAGCCCGCTCCCCAATCGCGTGCACCACGACCTGAAGCCCTACTGAATCGGCGCCGGCTATCCAGGTCCGCAGCGAGTCCTCGGGAGTAACGAACAGTCCCGAGGTCGCCGGTGCATCGTTGTAGGGCTCGTAGAACAGGGCCGTCTTGGAGCCGAGCGAGCCGTCGATGAATCCCTTGACCCCCGCCGCACGCAGCCAGTCGTCTCCCGGTCCGTCGCGCCGCAGAGTGTCGCCCATGGCACGCCAGGCCTCGAGCGAGACGAACACTGCCACGCGGACCAGCATCGTGCCCCGGGAATGGGCCCGCTTCAACGCCGCCAGCTCCAGCCACGATTTCGCCACCCCGATGGGGCCCGGGTCATCCGACATGGTCGCGACAGCGGTCACCCCACGGGCCACCGCCCACTGCATTGCGCGAGCAATGGCCGAGTCGCTCTGGCTCGGCGAGGGAAGCGGCACGATCTGGTCCACCGGCGTGCGGGCGTTCTCCTTGAGCGCGCCGGTCGGCTCCCCGGTTCGCGGGTCTCGCACGATGGTGCCCCCGCTGATGTCAGGGCTGGCTCGGGTGATGCCGGCCCGGCGGAGCGCCGCGGTGTTGGCGAGTGCCATATGCCCGTCGAGCCGGCTCACAAAGACCGGGTTGTTCGGCGTCACCGAATCGATCCAGCTCCGCTCCGGCAGGGGCGAGCCGGGCCATCGCTCGTGGTCCCAGCCACCGCCGGTGATCCATTCGCCAGGTGCAAGCCTGGCGGCGTGGGCCTTGATCCGGGCGATGAACTCGCTCGGCGACGAGGCGTCCCGAAGGTCGACGCTGGCCAGCTGCAGCCCCCCGCCCAGCAGGTGTGCGTGCCCCTCCATCAGCCCCGGCACCACCATCGCTTTTCCGTTGCTGATCACCCGGGTATTTGGACCCAGACTCCGGGATATCCTGGCGCTGTCACCGACCGCTGCGATGGTATCACCCGCCGCCGCCACGGCCTGGACCCACGGGGCGGCCGAGTCCCCGGTCCACACTCTGCCATAGACGATCAGATCGGCGGGCCTCGGATGGGATGCCGAACCGGGCAGAGAATGGCAGGCCGTGGCAACCGAAAATGCCGCCAGCAGCAAACCAGCGGATTTCGCCTCACGCATGGACGAAGCCTTTCAGCGGAGCTTGGTGAGCCTGCGGATGGCCTCCAGCTTTTCCAGGGCGCTGCCTCCCGAGGCGGCCGGGGCCACCGAGAAGAGGTCGCGGATGTCGAGCAGGATCTCCAGCATCAGCTGATCGCGCATGTAGCCGCTCTCGAGATCGATCATCCGGCCTTCATCGCTTCCCTTCTTTGCGCGGTCATACGATTCGCGGTAGATCGTCTCGAGATTGGCGAGGATGCGTTCGCGGGAGCGCATACCGGTCCGATTGTGAGGAGGTGTGTTTGGAGCCAGGGTGCGGTGGACACCCAATAATAATTCAGATCGAGACCGGCGCAGTTTGGTGCATGCGTCCGCCCTTACACCGCTGCAAAGGTTGAACGAGCAGCACGTCGGTGTGGCTTGCATTCCGCCCTGGCGCACGCTCTCGTCAACAGCGCCGAATGAGTGAAACAGGCGATCCTGTGCGCATCCCGGGCGGCGGCATTTTTCCTGCGACACCGATACCCACCTATTCTCTCAAATCAAGTCTTGCACCTGCGCACCGGCGAGATGTTGCACGCCTCGGTTCGAGGCCCCTGATCTCCATCAGGGACTGCCCAGTCGAAGGGAGGCAGCGCATGACCCACCACTCACACGGCCTCATCCCCAGCTTCAGCTCCCGGCTCCATTCAACCACGGCGAGTGGATCAAGTGGCGCGGTACTTCAAGAACCGATACTACGAGATCGACCCCGTCGGTTTTACCGTGGCCGGCTGGTTCGCGGCCAACCAGTGGACGAGCAAGCGATTGCACGATCACCGCTGATTTGTCGACAGTCCTGCAACGTTGGACAAAGGGACGGGTCCGACCCCCTGCATAATGCATGGGAAGACGGCAATCGTGTAATGCGCAAGCCGTTATCCAGCCTTGCGTTAGACCCGAGCATACCTCCGGCACCCTTCGTGCACTCCTTAATGAGTATGTCACAACGAGGAATTCCTGTGCCCTCACCGCGCCGACGGGGAGAGCGTGGCTTCACCATGGTGGAGCTGGCGCTCACGTTCACGATCATTGGCATCCTGACCGCGATGATGATCCCCAAGATCGGGCGGACCATGCAGGCCACCCGGGTGAACCGCACCAGCGCCATCGTGGCGGCCGACCTGGAGCAGGCGTTCACGCTCGCCGGCCGCTTTCGGAGGCCGATGCGGATCACCTGTACCTGTGGCACCGGCATCTATACCGTCGCCGACCTGAACGGCGGCACCGTCCGGCTGCGTCGCAAGTTGATTGGCGATACCGACCTGGGCAACATGACGCTGGCGTTCGAGATCCCGGTTGCCGGGATCGTGGACGTATTTCCTTCGGGAGTCTCGACTACGGCACTTCGAGTGAGAATCACATCCGGTGTCAGTACCCGCGCGATTACGCTTTCGACCGCGGGCCACGTGAGGATCATACCATGACCCCACACACGCAGGTGCTGTCTCATCCGAACGCAGGCTTTACGCTGGTCGAAGTCCTGGTGTCCATGACGATTCTCTCGGTGGCGTCGCTCGCCCTGGGATCGATGCTGGTCCGCTCCACCCGCGCGGCCGGGGCCACCTCCTCCGCGGCGCACCAGACCGCGGCGATGTCGGGCGCGGTAGCCCGGCTCGATGTGCTTCCCTTCGACGCTCTCATGGCGGGAACGACCTGCGTGACGGTGACCGCGGCGGAGTTTCCTCACACCGAGTGCACCACGATCAACAACGTGTCTTCCAAGGTGAAGCTGATCACGGTGGTGGTCACGCCCTCTGGCAACAGCCTGATGCAGCCTGTCACCACTTCATTTAGGCGGACCATCTCCGGCAACGGCAACCCGTTGAAGACCCCATGACCTCTGGCTCCCTCGGCCGCCGGGGTTTTACCCTGGTCGAGCTGCTCATTTCGATGATCGTCACCGCCATCATCGGCGCGGCCCTGGTACGCATGGTGATAAGCCAGGCCCGCTTCATGGACCAGCAGGAAGCCTGGCGCGAAGCGCGCAGCGTCTCCCGGGGAGGGATCAACCGCCTGCTCTCCGATCTGCGGTCGGTTGAGGCGACTGGTGGAATGGCGGCGGCGGCGGCCGGGGGACAGGACTTCACCGTCCGGGTGCCCTATGCCTTTGGTGTCGTCTGCGGCGTCGCCGGAGCCGTTTACACCTTGAGTCTCCTACCGGTGGATGCCACCATGTTTGCGGAAGGTGGTGTCACCGGTGTGGCGATAAGAAATGCCGCTGGTGCTTACACCTACGGCAACATCGCCGCCGCCCCCGTGGCTGGCACCGCTGCGCTTTGCCTCAATGGGCTCTACGACAGCATTCACACCGTGCCGGCCCTGAACGGCTCTCCGGCCGGATCGATTGTGAATGTCACCCGAAGTCTGGGCGCGCTGATCCCCGCCCCCCCGCGCGGCTCGATCGCGTTCCTGTATCGGAATATCAGGTACGAGTTCAAGGCCTCGGTTGCCATTCCGGGACGGACTGGGCTCTGGAGAACGAGGGTGACCGGCGGTGCTACGGAGGAGCTGGCCGCGCCCTTTGATGCTACGGCCCGGGTCAATTTCTACAACCTTAATACGGTTCCGGCCCAGGCCGCCGTTCCGGCGCTGGGCAACATCCGAGGCCTGGAGCTGCTGCTGAACGGAATGAGCGAGCGGACTCCCAGCGGGAGTGCCGCGCCCAAGACAGCGAACATGACCACCTCGGTCTTCTTCGAGAACCGGCCAGACTGACCTTGGATCCGAGAGGAGCGCCCATGCCAGTCCGGAACAGAAGCGGAGCGACACTGCCCCTGACCATCCTGGTCATCTCGATCCTGGGTGTCTCAGTGGCTATCAGCTACGCCCGGCTCTCCTCGGAGCGCCGGATCACTGGCGATGGCCAGGCGCAGATCGATGCCTTTGCCGTGGCCCAGTCGGGGCTGAACACCTATATGGCCACCCGCAACGGCAAGCCGGCCGCACACCAGGACACCACCTTTACCGACCTGCCGGGCGGGACGGCCCGGGTGTCGCTACAGGTGCTGCGCGAATCGACCACCACGCTGCTGCCTGCCGTATATGTCATCTCCTCCCGCGGCACGGCCACGGGCGCCAAGCGCTACGATGCGCGGACGCCCGCAGCCCAGCGGACGGTGGCAGCCTACGCGCTCTGGACGCCGGCACCGTTCGACCTCGATGCGGCTTTTACCAGTCTGTCGGGGCTCGACAAGAACGGCAATTCGGGAACCCTGAATGGGAACGACGCCTGCGGCGCCGCCGCGGCGATTCCGGGTGTGGGCGTGCCGGCCGGGACCTATACCGGCCATACCAGCCCGATCGACGGGAATCCGGACAATACGCCGAAGGACCTCGGCACCCCGGGCGTGGCCGGAACCGCCAAGGACTCGGTGGGCATCGACTGGGCCAGCATTACCAGCGGCGCACTGTTGCCGCCCGACTACGTGTATCCCACCTGGCCGACTCCAACCCAGTTCCTCAACTGGCCGGTCGTTAAGGTGAACGGCGACCTCAACTTCCCCGGCAGCGGCAAGGGCATCCTGATTGTGACGGGCAACATGACCATCAGCGGCAGTGACCGCTGGGACGGCCTGGTGCTGGTGGGTGGCACCATCACATCGAATGGTAACAACACCATCGAGGGAGCCGTCATCACCGGGCTCAACGTCAAGCTCGGCATGGCCGTGCCTCAGGAAGCAATCGGGAACGGTAACAAGACCTTTCAGTACAGCTCCTGTAACCTGGCTCGAGCGCTTGGCCACGTGGGGTCGCTCCAGCGGGTGCGGAATGGCTGGATCGACACCTGGGCGAGCTACTAATCCATGAAGGACGGACCGAGCGAGGACCTTGTCATGATTGCGCCGACTCAGCATACCCGGCAGGCAGCCGGTTTCACTTTGGTCGAGATCCTGGTCTCGATCACCATTCTCTCGGTGGGCATCCTGGCCCTGGGCACGCTGATGGCCAGAGGCGCCCGATCGGCCGGCGCTGCCTCGGCGCTTGCGTTGCAGACCTCGGTGCTGGGGGCGGAAGCCGCGCGCTACGACGCCATTCCATTCACCGCGCTGGCCGCCGGCACCACCTGCGATACCGTGACCACCGGCCAGCTGCCGCGTATCCGGTGCGGCACGATCACCAATATCAACGCCAAGCTCCGCCGGGTGAGCATTGTAGTCAGGCCCACGGGCAACCCGCTGTTGAGCGCGGACTCCGTGGTCTTCGAGCGCAGCATTTCGGGGAGTGCTACTCCACCGCTAAGCACCCCGTAACGCGACTGACACCCATGAGAGAGGTCCCAATGTCGGGTTCGGCTCAGCTCAATAGACGGGGAGCGACTCTCCCCATGACTGTCCTCCTGCTCTCGCTGATGGGGGTGGCTGTGGCCATCACCTATAGCCGGGTGTCCTCCGAGCGCCGGATCACGGGCGATAGCCGGGCTCAGCTGGGCGCGTTTGCCGTGGCCCAGTCCGGACTCAACCGGTACCTGTCACTCCTCAATGGCAAGCCGGCCGGCCCCTTTCCGGTGACCGTGACCTACAACGACCTGCCGGGCGGTACGGCCCGGGTTGACTTGGTGCAGCTACGGGAATCCACCACCACGCTGCTGCCCGCGCTCTACTCCATCACCTCCCGCGGCACCTATACCGGCGGCAAGCGCTACGATGCGCGGACACCTGCGGCCGAGCGCAGCGTGGGCACGTACGCCCTCTGGGTGCCGACCCCCTTCGACCTCAATGGGGCGTTTACCAGCCTGAACCAGGTCGAGATCAACGGAAACTCGTTCACCGTCAGCGGCGTCGACCGCTCGGTGGCCTCCGCGACATGTCCGGGTCCCCAGGCGATGATCCCCGGTCTAGCCACGCCCAATGGGGACATCAGTCTGGTAGACTTTCCGAACAACATCAACGGCAACCCCGATAATTCCGCGGCCAATATCGGGACTCCTGGCCTTGCGGGAACGGCGAAGGACGAAGTCAAGATCGATTGGGCCGCTGTCCTCGCGGGCACGGCGTTCCCGGCGGACTACGTGTCCCCGACCTGGCCCACCCCGGCCCAGATGAACAACTGGCCCGTGACCCGAGTGAACGGCGACTTGACCCTGCCCGCCGGCGGCAAGGGAATCCTCGTCGTCACCGGCGATTTGACATGGAACGGAACCCCGCTGAAGACCTGGGAGGGCCTCATCCTGGTTGGGGGAGTCCTCACTGGCAATGGTCAGGGTAACATCTATGGAGCCCTGATCACCGGCCTCAACGTCAAGGTCGGCACCGCTGTGGGCGTGACCGACGTCGGAAACGGTACCAAAGACTACCGCTATGACTCCTGCGCCCTCTCCCGCGCGCTCGGCCACATCGGGTCGATCCAGCGGGTGCGGAACGGCTGGACCGATAATTGGGCCAGCTACTGAGCTAGGAGCTGGGAGCTGGGAGCTAACTGAGAACACTTCAAACGGCGGTCATCGGGTCTCCCGGTGGCCGCCGATGTGTTTCTCGGGCTATTGGCTATTGGCTGTCCGCCGTGCATACTCCCCTGACTATGACCCTCCAAGGCAAGACCATCCTCTTCTTCGCCGGCCCTCTCTACGAGGACCTCGAGCTCTGGTACCCCAAGATCAGGCTGGAGGAGGAGGGCGCCCGCACCGTCGTAGCGGGGACCGGCGAGAAGACCTACCAGGGCAAGCGGGGATACCCACTCACCGTGGACACCAGCGTGGATCAGATCGAGGCCGCGGGCTTCGACGGTCTGGTCATCCCCGGTGGCTATGCTCCCGACATCATGCGCCGGTCGCAGAAGCTGCTCCAGCTCACCCGGGAGATCTATCAGGCCGGCAAGCCGGTGGCATTCATCTGCCACGCGGGCTGGGTACCGATCTCGGCCGGCATCGTCCGGGGCAAGCGAGGCACCAGCGTGGGGGCCATCAAGGACGACCTGGTGAACGCAGGGATGCTCTGGGAAGACAGCCCGGTGGTGGTGGACGGGAATCTCATCTCGTCCCGAACGCCGGCGGATCTGGGGCCATTTTGCAAGGCAATCATCGCGGCGCTGCAGCAGTCGCCAGTCGCCAGTCGCCAGCCGGGGGGGCACTCGAGAGTCACTTCACGGGTTCGGGCTCCGAGCTCGTGAGTTTTGACTGGTGACTGGAAACTGGCGACTCCTATGTCCCTGAAGGACGCCCAGCAACGCGTCGATGCCTGGATCGGCCAGTTCGAGGAGGGCTACTTCCATCCGCTGACCAACATGGCCCGGCTCACGGAGGAGGTAGGCGAGCTGGCACGGGAGGTAAATCACCGCTTCGGGCAGAAGACGAAAAAGCCGACCGAGGCAGAGGGCGACCTCGCCATGGAGATGGCCGACATCCTCTTCGTGCTCATCTGCATGGCCAATCGGGAGGGGATCGATCTCCAGGCGGCGTTCGAGAGAATGATGGAGAAGGTGACGGCGCGCGATTCAACGAGATGGACGAGAAAGAAGGTGAAGCGCGCCGTCATCCCGAGCACAGCGAGGGATCCTTCGCTTCGCTCAGGATGACAGTGGCTACCCGCTGTCATTCCCATTCCTGTGGCGCGCTTTCCAACTCCTCCAGCAGTATCCGATAACTCTCCCATCGATCAGCCCTGATCTTGCCTGCCTCAACGGCTTCCTTTACCCGGCAGCCAGGCTCGGTCATGTGCCGGCAATCGGCATAGCGGCATTCGCCAATGAACGGACGCATCTCGGGGAAACAGGTAGGTAGCTCGCGTGGCACCACACCCCACAGTCCGACCTCGCTGAACCCGGGCGTATCCACCAGGTAGCCACCGGTATCGAGCGGAAGCATGACCGCCGAGACGGTGGTGTTCTTGCCCCGGCGCACCTTGGCGCTGAGCTCCCCGATTCTGAGCTTGAGACCCGGCTGCACCGCGTTGAGCAGGCTCGATTTGCCCGCGCCTGACGGCCCCGTCACCACCGAGATCCGGCCGGCGAGTGCGGCGGCAAACGCGTCGATGCCCTGGCCGGTCTTGGCGCTGGTCGGGTAGACGGTGTATCCCGCCGCGCGGCAGCGCTCGATCAGCTCGCCCCCCGGGTCGAGCTCGATCTTGTTCACCACCACCGCGGCTTGAATGGAATTGGCCTCGGCAACCACGAGGAGCCGGTCGATCAGCTGGGGAATGGGAGGGGGGTCCACCGTGGCGGTGACCACGAAGACTTCGTCGATGTTGGCGGCCACCGGGCGGGTGCCCCGGCCCTCGGGGACCCGCCGCTCCAGGAGGGTCGTGCGGGGCTCGACACTCACCACCCCGTACACCTCGCCGGTGGGCTCGGGCTCCAGCCGCACCCGGTCGCCGACCACGACCCGGGTAGCACCCCGCTTGGCCTTTCCCCGGAGCACCGCCCGCACGTCGCCGGCTGCCGTCGCCACCCGATAGACCGCGCCGTCCCGTTCCAGGACGGTGCCGAGCAGCTCCGTCACCAGGGTGCAGGGGCCTGAGCGATCGCCTCGTCCAGGGCGGCCTTTACGTCGTAGAGCGACAGCCCCGCGAGGCGGGACTCGGCCTCCTCCGGGGTTCTCCCCCAGGCCAGGGTTTCGGACTCCACGTGGCCCAGCGGGCGATCGCCTGCGGAAGACCACCGCACAAAGAGCAGCGCGGCACCATAGAGACCCCGGACGTCGGGCTCCTCGTCCACGTAGATGGCGACCGAGTAGGCATGACCGTCGCTTCCACCGAAGGCGGCGGCGCGCTCGTGCTTCTGCATGTATCCACCCAACGTGAACTCGCTCACCGGCCCGGCACCGACTCTCGAATCAGGTTCCCCAGGATGAAGGCGATATTGGCGGGTCGCTCCGCCAACCGCCGCATGAGATAAGGATACCATTGGGTCCCGAAGGGGATATAGACCCGCATATGGTATCCGGTCTGCCGCAGGCGGGTCTGGAGGTCTCGCCGGACCCCGTAGAGCATCTGGAACTCGAACCGCTCGGCACCAATCTCATGGCGCCGGACAAACTGGCGGGCGTGCTGAATGATCGCCTGGTCGTGGGTGGCGATTCCCGGATAGTTCCCCTTGAGCAGGAGCCGCTCCATCAGGACCACGTAGTTCTTGTCCACGTCGGCCTTGGCAGGGAAGGCCACGGCGGGAGGCTCGAGGTAGGCGCCCTTGCAGAGCCGAACGCGGGCCTTCATGGCGATCAGATCGTCGATGTCGCGCTCGGAACGCCGGAGGGCCGACTGAATGACTACCCCACAATGGGCGCCGTAGGTCCCGAAAAGCCGATGAACGAAGAAATCGAGGGTGCGCTGGGTGTAGTCCGAGCCTTCCATGTCGAGGCGCACAAACCCGCGAAGCTCCCTGGCCTTGTCCAGAATGCGGGTCATGTTGGCGTGGCAGAGGTCCTCCCCGATGTCGAGTCCCATCTGGGTGAGCTTGACCGAGACATTCACCTCGACCCCCTGAGCGGCCATCCGGTCCAGCATCGCCAGGTACTGGTCTCGCGCCGATATGGCCTCCGCCTCGTGCTCCACGCTCTCACCCAGCAGATCGAGCGAGGGGCTGATGCCCCGTTGGCCCAGCTCATGGGCCGCCCGGACGGCCTCGTCGATCGTTTCTCCCGCCACGAACCTCGATGCGAACTTCCGAGCCAGGCCGTTGCGTCGAACAAAGTTGAAGACTTTTGGCTGTTCCGAGAGCCAGAGCAGTCCCTGTCGCATTATCAGATGAGTACCGGGTTCGCGTGGGTAAAGCAGGTCCTCAAACGCATCCGAAGGTAGCCGGGGGCCGAACCGCTTTGTAGATGTGGACGGATGGACGGATGGACGGGCGGACGGCGGGTGGGCAAAGATACCACTCTGCGAAGGCTGCACCCGTGTGACTGGGCTCACGGGCCTCGGCGCCGGTTCTGATATCCTCTACAGGACCAGCAGGCAGGTTGTTCCCTCACCGGGTGGAAACATGGCGACGCGGCGGCGGAAGCGGGTAGGGGCAAACGCGGCGCAGGGCCGCACGCGGAAACGCGAACCCGGGTCGGACAGCGTGAGTGATCCGGTCGAGTCGGCGGAGGCAGCCGGGCTCCGCTATGTCAGCGACTCGATGCCGGGGATCCGGCGGAAGAAGGCCGGTGGCGGCTTCACCTATGTGGGGCCCGACGGCAAGGTCATCAAGAACCCGGCGGAGCTCAGCCGGATACGGTCCCTGGCCATTCCTCCGGCTTACACCGACGTCTGGATCTGCCCCAGTCCCAATGGGCACATCCAGGCGACCGGCCGGGATGCCCGCCGCCGCAAACAGTATCGCTACCATCCCAGGTGGAGAGAGGTACGGGACGAAACCAAGTTTGGCCGGGTGCTCGCCTTCAGCGAGGTCCTGCCCCGCATCCGCCACCGGGTGCAGAGCGACCTCGGCAAGCAGGGCCTGCCCCGGGAAAAGGTGCTCGCCACGGTCGTGCGGCTGCTCGACTGCACCGGAATCCGGATCGGCAACGATGAGTACGCCCGCTCGAACCGCTCCTTCGGCCTGACCACATTACGTGATCGCCACGTCGAGATCTCCGGCTCGAACATTCGGTTCGATTTTCGGGGCAAGAGCGGCAAGAGCCACAACGTATCGCTTAACGACCGGCGCCTGGCGAGAATCGTACAGCGTTGTCAGGCACTTCCCGGGGAAGACCTCTTCCAGTACCTGGATGACAACGGGGTCCGGCAAACGGTTGGATCGGGCGATGTCAACGACTACCTGCGGGCTGTCTCCGGAGAGGATTTTACGGCCAAGGACTTCCGCACCTGGTCCGGCACCAAGCTGGCCATCGCCGCCTTGACCGAGATCGGGCCCTGGACCTCCCAACGACAGGCGAAAGCGAACATCCTGCGCGCCATCGATCGAGTCGCCGATCAGCTCAACAACACCCGGGCCGTCTGCCGGAAGTACTACGTCCATCCTGCCGTATTCGATGCCTATACTGCCGGCACCATGCTCAAAACCCTCCAGAATGGAACGGGCCGGACGAAAAAAGTGGAGCTGGACAGCGACGATGCCGCCGTGGCTGGGTTCCTTCGCCACCATCTGGACGTCGCTATCGCCTCCTGAGAAGCCCCGCCTGGCCGGCTGTGTCGAAGCCAACAAGCTCCGGCGTCTCCCCAACAGCTTTCACCTTCCAAGTAAGGAAGCGCTCGCGCTCGTTCCGACAGGGCGGCGTTCCATACCTCTGGGCGTGTAGCTCATGCCGCAGTCGTTCGTAAGAGGAGATCTCGCTCTTAATGTTGGTCGCCTGGGGTCCACTGGATCCACTGGGGTGCCATGTCCACTTCCCCGCCAGCGCGCTCTGGAGGTATTTGGCGCGACGCGTCGACATCGCCGCTTGGCTCCAGGCCGGGAAGGGCCTGGGCGGTCGCGTTCGGGGGGTGGACGCTGTTCGGCCTGGCCTCGTTCGCTGCCTGCCTGGTGGCGGACGTAGCGTCCGGGGATGACCCGATGCCGTGGCCCCGCATTCTCTCGTACTCGCTCGGAGCCGCCTGGATCTGGGCCGGCTTGACGCCGGGGGTGCTATGGCTCACCCGGGGCGCCACCTTTGCCCCGGGGCAGCGGCTACGGAGCGCGTTGATTCTCGGGGTTACCGGAGCCGGCTTTGTCCTCCTGTCGCTCACGGCGCAGACGCTGCTCGCGGCTGCCACTGGGATAGTCACCTCCGGCTCGAGCCCGCTCCTGCCCCGGGTGGAGAACAGCCTGCTGGCGTGTGGCGCGCTCGTCGTGCTGGGACAGGCGTCCCGTTACTCGGCGCTCTACAAGACCCGCCAGGTTCACGCCTCGGATCTCGAAGCCCGGCTGGCGAAGACCCATCTTCAGCTGCTGAGGACGCAGCTTCAGCCCCACTTTCTCTTCAATACCCTGAACACCGTCGCCGAGCTGGTGCACACCGATCCGGACAGCGCAGACCAAATGATCACCCGCCTGGGCCGGCTCCTCCGATTGTCGCTGGACCATGCCGGTCATCAGGTCGTTCCTCTGCGGCAGGAGATCGACTTCCTCCGAATGTACGTCGAGATCGAGCAGGTTCGCTTCCAGGACCGACTTCAGATCGTGTGGGACCTGGCGCCTGACACCCTCGACGCCGCGGTTCCCACTCTGCTCTGGCACCCGGTACTGGAAAACGCCATCCGCCACGGGGTGACCCCGCTGGCGGGACGGGGGCGCATCGTCATCGCGTCGCGTCGCGATGGGGATGATCTGGTTCTGGAGATCCGCGACAACGGCAAGGGGCTTCCCACCGGAGGGATCCCCCGGGAAGGGGTGGGTCTCCGCAACATCCGCGAGCGGGCGGACCAGCTCTACGGTTCGCGGGCTCGCTTTGCGCTGGAACCCGCCATGGGGGGAGGCACCGTAGCAACGCTGCGGATTCCCTACGCCGATTGCGATGGCGCGCACACCCCGGTGCCGCTGTCACGAAACGATCTGGAGGAGCTGGTAGGATGACTCTGAGAGTAGTGGTGGCAGATGATGAGCCGATCGGGCGGCAGCGGCTGACCCGGCTGCTCCAGGCCGAGCCGGAAACCGAGGTCGTGGCGGCCTGCGCCGATGGCGAGGAGGCGGTGGAGGCGATTCGGGAGCACACCCCGGACCTGGTGCTGCTCGATATCCAGATGCCCCGCCTGGACGGATTCGAGGTGGTAGCTGCCCTGGGTCAGGCGCACCAGCCGGCCGTCATTTTCGTGACCGCGCACGACCAGTATGCGGTGCGGGCCTTCGAGGTCCATGCCTTCGATTACCTGTTGAAGCCGGTGGACCAGGATCGGCTGCGGGAGGCGATGGGATGGGCCTTAGCCACCACCCGGCGCGGCCCGCAGGGGAGCAGCACCCGGCGGGTGCTGGCCCTGCTCGAGGAGCTCAATGCCAGGGACCGCGCTCGCGGGCGGGACCGCCTGGTGGTCCGCACGCCGGAACGGGCGATTTTTCTCCGCACCGAGACCATCGACTGGATCGAGGCGGCCGGAAAATTCGTGCATCTTCATGTCGGTCGCGTCGCCCACGCCCTGCGCGAGAGCATGGCCGAGCTGGAACAGGAGCTCGATCCCGCCCGCTTCCTGCGGATCAGCCGCTCGGTAATCGTCAATCTGGACCGGATTCAGGAGGTGCAGCCCTGGTTCCAGGGCGACTACGTGCTCATCCTCACCGACGGCACCCGTCTCACTTCCACCCGGGGCTACCGGGAGAACATGCGAAGGCTGCTGGGGAGGTCGGCGTGATAGCGGCGGGGAAGCGGGGAAGCGGGGAAGCGGGTAGGTCAAGGGGAGCCGCGCTGCTGCTCATCTTGACGCTCGGATGCGCCGGGCCGAGGCAGAACGTGGATCCTGAGCCGGTGGAGGCCAATGGCTTTTCCCTGATCCTGAACAACCGGCATCTGCTCGATGTCAACATCTTTCTACAGCACGACGGGCAGCCCGACCGGATCGCCACGATTCCGTCCGCCACCTCCCGGGCCATCGTGCTGCCGCTCCGGATGCTGGGCCAGTCCAGGACCATCCGGCTCATCGCCGAGCCGATTGGCGATGAGACCCGCTATACAACCGACATGCTGGTGGTCCAGCCGGGCCAGATCATCGAGCTCAACGTGGAAAGTCTGATAGCCCGCTCGAACTACAGCATTCAATAGACTACCGGCCGCCGCCTCCGGACTGGCCCGGGTTGCCCTCGAACAGGCCCGGACCCCCCAGCACTCGATAGATGGCGTAGAGGCCCGCTGCGAGAACGCCACCCATCAGTCCGGTTCCACCGGGCGACAGCCTTCGCTCCTGAATGCCCGCCACCGCTGCCCGCGGCAGCCGGACTTGCTCACCCTTCCAGTCCGAGCGGATGCCGCGATACGACTCGATCTCCCGTACCACCAGATCGACTCCGCTCGAATCGGCCTCGACCACTTCGCCCTCGACATGCAGCACGTCTGGCCCGATCTGCCCCGCCAGCTCTTGGGAGCCCTGACCGGTGAGCTGGGCCGAAATCCGGGTACCCGGTTCCGGTTCCGGGCTGGAGAGCGGCCGGTAGGTATAGCAGGCTGCGAGAGACAGCGCAGCCCCCAGAATGAATCGCGTCTTCATGAGATGACTCCTGGTGCGAAGGGAGTGGAGCCGAGATCTCCTCGACCCCACTCCCCGCGCTGACCACGGCATTCAATTCGCCAGCGGGACCGAGCTCGTGTAGTTCAATCCCGGACAGGCATTGGGGTCGTTCGCGTTCCTTCCGGTCGGTGAGACGTTGGGTGTGTTGGGATTGGCGTTGGCCTCGGTGATCCCGTATGGCAGGCGTCCCGGGATCGGCTCGGCCCGCGGCGTGGTGTTGCCCAGCGATGCGGGCGCCGACGCGAGTGCCGGCAAGCAGGTCCGCTTGTAGTCGTTCCACGACTCGATGTTGAGGAAGAGGGTGACATACTTCTCCTCCATGATGCTTTCGAGCGTGGCCGGGACCGATGCGAGCGGTGCGAACGCATTGGGAGTGGCTCCCCGCGCACCGTAGGACCGGTTGGCCCGGGCCGCGTCCAGGAAGGGCTGCGCCGCTCCCTGCCCACCGATCTGGAATGCCGCTTCCGCCCCGATCAACTGGGTTTCGGCATAGGTGATCACCGGCATCCGGACATCACCGGGATCGGTGCCGTTGTCGATGAAGTTGAAGGTGGAGTACGCCGCCGGGCTCGAGCCGGGAGCGCCGTTTCCGTTGTAGACTCCGGGTGCAACCTCGAGATTGGCCGAGCCACCCGGGCGGAAGCCGTAGAAATCGGTGGCAGCGGTTCCGGTCGGAGACGGATTGAAGTAAAAGCGCAGCCGCTCCTCGTTCTCGATTCCCCCGGCAATCCGGCGCTTGAGGATCTCGATCAGCGCGGCGCCCGGGCCGATGTCTCCCCGGGCTCCCATGAACTGCCACCACACATTCTGGCCGGTGGGCGACAGGTCGTGATACCAGAGCATGTCGTTCCCCGGCGCGTTGATGCCCAGCGGCACCTCGGCCAGGGCCAGGGCGTAGTTGGCCGGATCGACCTCCGCCAGGTGCATGCGATACCGCGCCTTCAGCGAATGAGCGACCTGGGTATAGACGGCCGCGAGCGCGGCCGTGTTGCCCCCCCGGTCGACGTACACCAGCTCGGCATTGTCGGCCGGAGGCCCCACGTTCGGAGCCCCGGGTACCGCCGCGAGGAACAGGACGGCAGAATCGAGCTGGGTCAGCACGTCGGCGTAGACCTGAAGCTGCGGATCGAATGCGGGTACTTCGTTGGTCGAGTCCGCCGCTTCGCGATAGGGAATGTCTCCCCAGATCGAAGCCGCGGTGCCAATGACGAGGGCCTCGTACACCTTGCTGATGCCGAGGTAAATGGAGTCGTTCACCGCACGGGCAAGCTGCTGCATCTTGTGGATGTCCAGCAGCCCACCCCCTCCCTGTACGGCGATGGACGAGCCGTACACCGAATAGAAGTGCGGGTCGATCGTCACCGGATCCATCTGATACAGGTCGAAGCCGATCTGCTGCCGGGAGTTGCCCGCGACCTGCTGGACGTACTCCGCGGCGTTTCGTGCCAGCTGGCCCTCGAACTGCACCGACTGCAGGGCCTGGATGCCCACGTAGAGCGGGCCCGGCCGGGTCAGACGGGTGATGTTGTTCGGGTCGTCGTCCACCCCGTCGCCCGACAAGAAATCGTTGCACCCCGCCGCACTCAGCGCGAGGGCGGCGCTCAGCAGCAACTTGAGAGAGTTTCTCATGGCTGAATACCCCTGGTTCGCGTGAGGATTAGCGGTTGAGAGTGAGCGAGAACACATACGAACGGCTCTGCGGGTTGTTGAAGTAATCGATTCCCCGCAGCGGGCTGGCGGACCCCAGCAGCGAGGTCTCCGGATCCACACCGGTGTAGTTGGTCCAGGTGTGCAGGTTGCGTCCGGCCACCCGCAGCTCCATGCTGCTGAACCCCATCAGCCGGCTGACCCAGGGCTGGTCGAAGGTGTACCCCAGCGATATCTCGCGGAGCTTGACGAAGCCCCCGTCCTCGACGAACTGCGAGGTGGGGCCATTGAAGGTGCTGCCGCCGCCGGTATACCAGGCTTCGCCCAGCGGAACCGCCATCCCCGCTCCCGGTCCTGCGACGGTCTCGTTGCCGAAGTAGCTCTCGCCGAAGACGAAGTTCCCTCCGTCGCGGTTGACCTGCGATTCCTTGGACGTACCGAAGTGATGCAGCGCGCCCTTGGTGCCGTTGTGGGCGTCCCCACCCTGCCGCACGTCGAGCAGGCCTCCAATCGAGAACTTGTTGATCCGGAACGAAGTCCGGAGCGAGCCGGTCCAGTCCGGCTGCGGGTTGCCGACCACATAGGTCCCGGCCACGTCCGACTGGGGGTATCCGTCGGCCGCCACGTAGAGGGCGCCCTGGGGAGCCCCCTGGCACTCACCGGGCGTGTTGTCGAGGTCCACTCCATTGAAGGAGAGTCCGCGGCCGCAGCGGATGAAGTCGCTGCCGTAGTAGGCGCCGAGCGGCCGCCCTTCGATGGCCACGCCTTGAATGCCCAGCCCGTTCGTCCCACCCCCGATGGGGAAAGGCACGAATTGGACACCGGCCAGATCGGTCACCATGTTCCGGACCGTCGCGACCTGGACGCCCACGTCCCAGGCGAAGTTCCGCCGGGTGATCGGCCGAACATTCAGCGCCACTTCGACCCCGGCGTTGCGAATGGTGGCCGCGTTGGCCGGCTTCTGGGTGTAGCCCGTGCTTCCCGCAGTGGGAAGGTTGAGGATCACATCGCTGGAGATGGCGCGATACCAGGTGAAGCCGATATCCGCCTTATCCTGCCAGAGACCCAGGTCGAACCCGGTCTCGAACTCCTTGACCCGCTCGGGGCCAAGGTCGGTGGTCGGCAGGATGTAGCTCGTGACCAGTCCGCCGAGCCCGTTCTGTCCGGAGGAGATTGCCGGTCCCCAGCCACCGTCGTTGCCGTTCCAGGCACCCAGGAGGACGCTGTTGAGCAGATAGGGAGCGGGCTGGGTGCCGCTTTGGCCGTACGCCGCGCGCAGCTTACCGTAGGTGAGGAATCGGTTGGTGCCTTCCGCGCTCCGGAAGAAGGTCCAGGCCGCGCTGGCCTTGGGATACCAATTGCGCCGGCTCTCGGCGCCGAAGGTCGACGCGCCGTCGTTCCGGAGCGCTGCCGTGAAGAACAGCTGGTCCCAGAGGTCGGCGCTCACCTGGGCGAAGTACGACTCCAGCCTGATGGTCTGCTTGTAGTCGTAGGGTGGGAGCTGTGAGGCCGTGTTTCCCAGATTGAACGGCTCGGGAGCGATGAGGCCCGTCCCCAGGGTTTGCCGGGTCTGGTAGCTGTTGGAGTTGAGGTTCTGGCCTATCGTGACCGAGCCGCTGAAGGCGGGGCTCACCCGGTACCGCGCGGTGGCCGTGAGGTTGTGGTCGATCTGGAATGACTTGATGTAGCCGGCGTTGACCCCGCCCACCCCATTGACGCCCACCACGGTCGTGTTTGACGTGCTCCAGGGCCAGGCCTGGGTCCGCTCGTCGTTCGAGTAGTCGGCGCCCAGTGTGTAGCCGAAGGAGAGCCAGGGCGTGGCCGCAAACTCCGCGTTTATTCCACCAAAGGTCCGGCCTACCTCCGACTTACTGAAGGACTCATTGGCCACGAAGAACGGATTGTCATAGAGGCGAGAGGCCTGCTCCGAGCCGGCCGCCGGGTTGGGGAACCGGTAGGACCGGTGCAGCCCCGATACCGGATCGAGATAGACCTGGTTGTCGAAGTTGGGCGGAGAGCGCCAGGCGCCGAGCAGCAGGCCGTCGGTGCTGTTGCGGCTGGTGACGGAGCCGCCGGTTCCGTCGACGTATGCGATGTTCGCGCCGACCTTGAGGTTGTCGAAGACCCGGTGGGATCCGTTGAACCGGACCGAGATCCGGTCGAACTTGTCGTTGTTGCCGGTGATGATGCCGCGCTGCGTGTTGGCGCCACCGGACAGGAAGAAGGTCGTCCGGTCGTTGCCGCCCGAAATGGTCAGCGCGTTGTCGAAGGTGTGACCGGTCTGGAACATCTCGCCGGCATGGCTGAACGTGGGCGTGCCGGCGGGAATCTCCGGCCCCCAGCTGCCGGCGTTCGCGAATCCTACGAAACAGTTGGGTGCCGCTCCCGCCACACACGCCGGCGTCACTCCACCGGCCCCCAGGCCGTATTTGGTCTGGAGCTCGGGCAGTCGCCCCACCTCATCCACCGAGACGGAGCTGCGCAGCGAGTACTTGGTGGGACCGGGACGCCCTCGCTTGGTGGTGATGATGACCACGCCCTGCCCGGCGCGCGATCCGTAAATGGCGCCCGAGGCCGCTCCTTTCAACACCTCCACGTTCTCGATGTCGTTGGGGTTGATGTCGATCGCCCGGTTGGAGGGCGCGGCGCTGGAGTTGACCGAAGCGAAGTTGGGATTGTTGTAGCTGATGTTGTTGTCGATGGGCACTCCATCGATGATGAACAGCGGCTGGGCATCGGCCCCGCTGATGCCGCTGCCGGCGCTGATCGTGGTCTGGCCCCGGATCTGGATGTGGGCCGAGGCACCCGGATCACCGGAGCTCGACACCACCGAGACGTTGGGCGCCTTGGCGGCGAGCGAGGCGACGACGTTGGCTTCCCCGCTGCGGACGATGGAAAGCGAGTCCACGCTGCTGCGCCCGGTGCCCAGCTTTTCCACCTCGCTGACGGTGCCTGCGCCGGTCACCACGATCTCCCCCAGCTGTAGGGGGTTGTCCGGCAGGGTAAAGTCCTGCACCGCCGACCCGGTGCTCAGATTGACCTGAGCCGAGCGGGCCCTGTAACCCACCAGTCGCGCGGTTACGGTTATCGGTCCGGAGGGGACCCTGGCTCCCGGCACGATGATCGTGTAGCTGCCGTCGGGACGGGTCACCGCCCCCGCGCTCAACTGCTCGATGATGACACCCGCGGAGGCCAGCGGCTGACCGGACTCGGCTGTTACCCTGCCGGTCAGGGTAGCCGGCTGCTGGGCGGATATCCGCCCGGGCAGCAGCACCACCGCCACCATCAGCGGGACCAGTAGCCGCGGGATTCGCAACTGACCAAACAATGATTGTCCCATATCTTTCCTCCGCGTAGCGACTCAAGCTGTGACGACCGATGCAATACGGCTCCAGGGCTCGTCACCGGCCCTGGAGCGCCGTCCTCACGGACGGAAGCGATATCCCCAGGCGAGCGCGGTCAGGATGTGGCGTGGATTGGCCGGATCTTCCTCCAGCTTCCGGCGCAGCCGGGCGATGTGGGTATCCACTGCACGCCGGCTGACCGCGGCGCCGGTGCCCCAGACCTCGCGCAGCAATTCCATGCGCGAGGCGATGGCTCCCCGACGCCGCATCAGGGCCAGGAGCAGCCTGAACTCGGTGTGAGTCACCCGCACCGGCTGCCCGCCGCGCAGGACGGTCTGGGTCGAAGGCTCCAGCAGGACGCTCCCGAACCGGATCGTCCCGGCCAGACCGGTCGTTGCCCCGGCCGGGAGTCCGCGCGTCTGGCGCAGCAGCTCCTCCACTCGCGCGATCAGCTCGCGCACAACCGAGGTGTCCCGGGCACCGGCAGAGGCGGTGTCGCTCGGCGCGGCGTAATTGTCCTCATCAGGCACCGGGGTCGCGAGCTGGAACTCGTGTATCACCGGACGGGCCTCGGCGTGCAGCGCCTGCGGCCGGTTGGCGCCGTTTACCCCGACCTCCCCGCTCCGCTCCTCTCCGCCGTCGGGATCAGGTGACATCAAGGGAGTCGGTCTGCCGTCATCGTCGATGATGAGAATTCGCGTAAACGCCTCCAACGTGGGTGTCACCTCGAGGCGAAGCCCGAGAACGTCTACCCGGAGCGCCGGTGGGGATGTGGCGGCCAGGCGACGGCGGTAGACACGGGTATGGCGGCTACGACACCGTTTCGGGCCGGATCAGTCGAGTGTTACGATAGAGTGTGCCGGCGGGGCGAGGAACAGATTGGGAGTGGAATGCTTCTCAGCATCCTTGAAGCGTGCGATCGGTGGTATGAACTCGGAAAGGACCGGTTGTGAGGCGGGACTTCGTTCCCCGGCGAGTGTTTCAAATCGAGCGCTAGGCGGGGTCCTTCCTTGCTCCCCGCTCCGCCTTCAGCGATTCCAGTCGCCGAGCCATGACTTCGGCTCGCAGATCGAAGTGAGAGCCGTGCCAGGCCGGAACGCCCGCGCGCAGGATGATGGCCTGCGGCGACGCGTGAACCACGCCGACGCGTTCAGCGATATAGCGGGACAGGGGACGGGAGTGGACCACGTCGACGAGGTAGACCGGTACATCTCGATGGAGCTGCCGTAGCGACTTCATCTCTTCGTAGGCGATGCCGCTGGTGGGACAGATCGGACTGTGCTTGTAGACGACCGCCAGCGGCTCGGACAGGGCGGTGGCGACGTCCGCCTGGGTTGCGATCCGGTGCATGTTCAGAACGTAGTCGAGTCCCGCCCGCCCATCTACGTCAGCCGCATCCGCTCCAGCAGTCGGTGGAAACGGGGGTCGGATCGGAGCGGATCGAGTATGGGCTCGATTCTGAGGTAGGCCAGCCAGCCGCGCCGGTCCTGATGGGCCTTCTCCAGCAGGTCGAACGACGCATCAACGTCACCCAGCGCTACCTGGATCATCGCCAGTGCGACCGGCGATACGTACCGGGTACGCTGGCGTTCCTCCAGCTCCTTCAGCACGGCTCTCGCCTCGTCGGGTTGCCCGCGCAGCGCCGCGACGTGTCCCAGTCCGGCATAGGAGAGCATGTCGCTCTCCGAGTTCGACACCGCTTCCCTGAAGGACGCGCCGGCTTCGTCGTACAGCCCTTGCTGAGTGTAAACCAGTCCCAGAAGGCGATGCGTCTCCTCGGACGTGGGATTCATCGCCAGCGCCCGGCGAAGATTTTCCAGCGCACCGTCGAAGTGGCGGGCGTAGTACTGCAGCCACCCCATGCTGCGCCGGATGGAGACCGAGAGCGGATCGAGCTCGATGGCCGCCCGGCCTTCGGCCAGCGCCTCGTCGAACCGGCCCATGGCGGCAAGGAACCAGGAGTACCACTGGCGTGCGGTGGAGTAGCGGGGATTCAGCTCGATCGCCCGGCTGAACTCGCGATCGGCCCCTACCCAGTCCCAATCGTAGATGAAGGTCACCCAGCCGAGCGAGGTGTGGGCCTCAGCCAGGGTCTCGTCCAGGGCAATGGCTTTCCGAGCCTCCGCCCGGGCGCGCTCCATGCCCTCGATGACCGGTGCGCCGCGGTAGTCGAGATCCAGGGCATAGGAATCGGCCAGGCCGCTATAGGCCAAGGCGTAGCCGGGATCTTCCTGGATGGCTTGTTCGAAGAACCCGATGCCTTCCTTGATGGCAGCCTGGCTGCGCCGGTTCCACCAGAAACGTCCCTTGAGATAGAGGCTGTACGCCCGCACGTTCGCGGTGTAGCGCACCGGAGTCGGATCGCCCAGCTCGCCGAGCAGGGTTGAGCGCAGGGTCCGCACGATGGTGCCGGCGATCTCATCCTGAATGGCAAATACGTCCGCCATCTCCCGGTCGTAGCGCTCCGACCAGAGCGTCCGCCCGTCTGCAATGCTGGTCAATTGAACCGTGATGCGAATCCGGTTACCCGCCTTCCGAACGGTGCCTTCCAGCACCGCCGAGACGTTGAGCCGGGCACCGAGGGCTCGGACATCCTCCCGCAGGTTCTTCAGGGCAAAGACCGAGGTTCGTGAGGCCACCCGCAGCCCCTCGACCTGGGTGAGGGCGGTAATCAGCTCGTCCGTCATGCCATCGCTGAAGTATTCATTCTCCGGGTCGGCGCTGGAGTTGACGAAGGGCAGCACCGCGATGGCCCGGCTCTCGGGAATGGGCGGGGTAACCGGCAGCGGCGGCGCAACCAACGCGTCGCAAAATTCCGCCATGGTCGCAAAGCGGTCGGCCGGTGTCTTCGCCAGCGCCCGTTGGAGAGCGTTCTCGACAGCAGCCGTCACGGTAGGACGCAGGGACCTGATCAGTGGTGGGGCTTCGATCGCATGCCGAGCCATGGTGGCCCTGGCGCCGGAGCCCGAGAACGGCGGTTTCCCCGCCAGCATCTCGAACAGCACGCAGGCCAGGCTGTAGATATCGCTTCGTCCGTCCAAGTCGCGCTCGGCGCTGGCCTGCTCCGGGCTCATGTATGCCGGCGTGCCCACGGCAAAGCCCCGGTCGGTGATGTAGACGTTGTCGCCGCCGGCGGCGGAGATGGCCGTAGCCACGCCGAAATCGGCCACGACCGGCTCGCCCTCCTGGAGCAGGATGTTTTCCGGCTTGATGTCGCGATGGATCACGTTGTGTCGGTGGGCGTACCCCAGGGCGGCAGCTACCGCCCGGGTAATCCGGATCGCCCTGTCTATCGGCAGCGCGCCTTCCTCCATGAGCCGGTCGCGAAGGGTCTCGCAGCCGGCATAGGGCATCACGAAGTACAGCATGCCGTCGAATTCGCCGGAATCGTGGACTGGCAGGATCTGAGGATGAGAGAGCCGGGCAGCGATACGAATCTCGCGCAGAAAGCGTTGCGGCTCGTACGCCTGGGCTCCGCCTCTACCGGGGATCAGTACCTTGATGGCGACCTTGCGGGCGTGCCTGAGGTCCTCCGCCAGGTACACCGCCGCCATTCCACCATGACCGATTTCCTCCTCGATCCGGTATCGGTCGGCCACGGCAGCTTGCAGGCGGTCGGGAAAGGCAGGCACGCAGGTCGGCTCCAGCATCAGATGCGGTGGAAGGGAATCTCGCGGCCATCGATTTACAAGCTTGTTTCCTCCTCATCCCGAGCGTAGCGCGGGACCTTCCAACCAACATTCCTGAGCCTTGCCGTGTTCCGGGATCCCCTGGCTAGGTCCCTCGCTGCGCTCGGGATGAGGAGTCGCCTGGTAATGTCCTGAGGAAGTTGCCGATGCTGCCGAAGTACCGGCTCGAATCGGCATCGAAGGCATCCGCGTGGCCGCCGCCCAGATCCACAAATGTCTTGGGTGGCGGTGCCGCCTCGAACAGGCGCCGGCCGTGGGCCTGGGGGATCACGTCGTCCCTGGCCGCGTGGAGGAAGAGCTTGGGTACCGTAATCCCGGACAGCTTGTCGATGGAGGTGAAGCGGCTGCGGGCGATCCAGCGGATGGGTATATAAGGATAGAGCTCCTGGCCGCGATCGACCGCGGACGTAAGAGCACCTTCGACAATGAGGCCCGCCACCGGGACGCGGCTGGCGAGGTCGATAGCTACGGCCGACCCGAGCGAGTGGCCAAAGACCACGATCCGGTCGGCCGGCACGCCGCGATTCTCTCTCAAGAAGCGATAGGCCGCATCGGCGTCACGATAGAGCCCCCGCTCGCTCGGCGCACCATCGCTCTCTCCATAGCCCCTGTAATCGAACGCCAGCAGGCTCAGGCCGAGCTGCCGCAGACCGGCGTAGTGGAGCGGCCTGTCGAACTCGGAGAGGTTGCCTGCGTTTCCATGACAAATGAGGAGCCACAAGCCGCTCGAATCCGATGCCGCCGGGATGGCCCATCCTACCAGCCTGACTCCGTCCCCGGCCGGAATCTCGACCCGCTCGATCGGTAGCTCGAGCCCGGGCGGCGGGTCGACGAGCCTGCGTTGCTGGCCGGGGAAATAGATGAGATGGGGCTCGAAGATCCGGAGCAGAACCAGAATGCAGAGATAGAACACGACGACTGCGCCGAGAGTCCAGGTCATTCGACGGAACCGCGTCCCCAGCGGAGGGTCAAGCGGGATAGAATCGATCTCCGGCCTTGGCCATGTCGAGCAGCGAGGGCGCGGGGCGGAATCGCTCGCCGAAATGCTCCTGGAGCTGATAGAGCGTCTCGACCACCCGACCTGGGCCCAGATCATCGATCATTCGAAGCGGGCCACCCCGAAAGGCCGGGAACCCGATTCCGAAGATCGCCCCGATATCGGCATCGCGCGGACTCCGCACCACCCGATCGGCACACGCGAGGGCCGCTTCGTTCAGCATGGCATACACCAGGCGCTGTTCGACTTGCTCCGGTTCGGCCTCATCGGCGGGGCGGACGCCCAGCAGTGGGTAGACGCTGCCGTCTACACCGGCCTTGTGCCCACCCTTGTAGTGGTAAAAGCCACGGCCGTTCTTCCGGCCCAGCCGGGTGGCGCCGAGCATGCGGGGCAGCGAGGCCGCGGGCTTCATCCGGTCGCCAAACGCTTCATGCATCACGCTCCCGGCCTTGTGTGCCACGTCCAGTCCCACCTCGTCGAGCAGCGCCACCGGCCCTACCGGGAAGCCGAAATCGGTCATGACGCCGTCGATCAGCTCTATGCGCACCCCCTCCTGAAGCAGATGTCCGGCCTCGTTGAGGTAGGGAGACAGAATACGATTGACCCAGAACCCGGGGCGGTCCGCGACCACTATGACCGTCTTCCCCATCCGGCGGCCAAAGCGGACGGCGGTGACGATCGTGTCGCGGCTGGTGGCCTCGGTGGGAATGACCTCCAGAAGCGGCATGCGGTCGACGGGAGAAAAAAAGTGCATGCCCAGCACCCGCTCGGGGTGCTTGGCGCGAGCGGCAATCTGATGAATGGGGATGGTAGACGTGTTGGTGGCGAAGATCGCATCCGACCGGATCTCGGCCTCGACCTCGGCCAGCACCTGACGCTTGACCTCCAGCTCCTCGAACACCGCCTCGATGACCAGATCGGCCCGGCTGAACCCGCTGAAGTCGTTCGATCCGGAGAGCAGCGCACTCAGGCGCTGGTACTGGGGGCGGGTCAGCCGGCGGCGTTCCAGCCGCTCCTTCAGCAATCCGGTAGCGGCCTTGAGCCCTTTCCCGACGCGGGTCAGATCCGCGTCCTTGAGCCGGGTGTCAACCTCCACGTTGAGCACCGCCGTCCCCGCGATTCCCGCTCCCATGAAGCCGGAGCCCACCACCGCCAGCCGGCGGATCTGCCGCGGGGCAGCCGTGCCGGGGCGTACGCCGTCGTCCTTCTTGAGCGCGGTGGTCGCGAAAAAGATCTGCACCAGCTTTCGGGACACATCGCCGACCGCCAGCTCACCGAACGCCCGATGCTCCTCGGCCAGTCCCGCGGTTATTCCCTGCTCCAACCCGATCTGGACGGCCTGGAGGGCGGCCAATGGTGCCGGATAGTGGCCCCCGGTCTTTTTCAGCAGCTGCTTGCGAGCACCCCGGTAGACCAGCTGGCGTCCCGCCGCCGTGCGGTCCAGGACCAGGCCGGAAAGACCCGCCTGCTGTTGCCGCTTGGGGAGCCCTTCCCGGGCGAGGCGGTCGGCCGCGGAAACGGCTACTTGCCGCAGAATGCTGCGAGGAACCACCTCATCTACCAGGCCGAGTCTGAGCGCTTTCGAGGCACGCTCGGTCTTCCCGGTCAGGATCATGTCCAACGCCGCCCTGGCGCCAATCAGCCGGGGGAGCCGCTGGCAGCCACCGGCACCGGGAATGAGTCCCAGCTGGACCTCGGGAAGGCCCAGCACCGTCTTGTGATGGTCGGTGGCGATCCGGTAGTGGCAGGCCAGCGCTACCTCGAGACCTCCGCCCAGACAGGCTCCGTTGATGGCGGCCACGATCGGTTTGTGGAAGGTCTCGAGCCGACTCACCGTTTCCTGACCCTCGAAGCTCAATCGCTCGGCCTCGGTTTGATTCCTGATCGCGGTGAATTCCTCGATGTCGGCACCGGCGATGAAGGTGTCGGGCTTGCCCGAGATCAGCACCACCGCGCGGGTAGCCGGGTCTTCCCGCAGCCGATTCAGCAACGCCTCCAGCTCGGTCTTCACGCCGGCATTGAGCTTGTTGACCGGCTCACCCGGCAGATCGAAGCTCACGACGGCGATGCCGCTCTCGATGGTGGTGGTGAAGGCAGAGGTGCCTTTAGGGGTCTCGAGTCGCGAGTCGCGAGCCGTCTGTTCAATCATGGTCTGGCCCCGGACTCGTGACTGGTGACTCGCGACTCGTGACTGGTGACTGGTGACTCACCGTCAGCTCCTCTCCAAAACCATGGCATACCCCATCCCGCCCTGGGCGCAGATGGAGAGCAAGCCGAACTGCACGTCACGCCGGCGCATCTCGTTTACCAGGGTGGTGACCAGCCGCGCGCCGGTGGCCGCGAACGGATGGCCAATCGCAATCGAGCCCCCCGACACGTTGGTGCGTTCCCAGTCCACCTCGCCCACCGGGCCCGGCAGACCGAGACGATCGGCCCAGGCCTGAGAGCCCCAGGCTTGCACGTTCGAGAGCACCTGCGCGGCGAACGCCTCGTGAATCTCCACCAGACCCAGCTCGCTCCAGGTCAGCTCGGCCCGCTCCAGCGCCTTGGGAACCGCGAAGACCGGACCCATCAGGAGCTGCCATCCGGGATCTACCGCGCTCACGGCATAGCTCCGGATGTAGGCCAGCGGCTCGTGCCCCAGTGCCTTGGCTTTCTCCTCCGCCATGAGCAACACGGCGGCCGCCCCATCGGTAAGCGGCGAAGAGTTTCCGGCCGTGACGCTGCCGTACTTCCGATCGAACACCGGCTTGAGCTTGGCGAGGGCGTCCAGCGAGGTATCGGAGCGAACGCCGTTATCGGCCGTGGTGACCTGATCCAGGTCCGGGCCGCTGAACCAGGGAGCGATCTCCGCGGTGAGACGGCCATCGGCGGTTGCCGCGGCCGCCCGCTGATGGCTCATGAGGGCAAGTCGATCCTGCTCCTCCCGGCTGATGCCATTCTCCTTGGCCATCTTCTCGGCCGCTTGTCCCATCGACTCGCCGGTGGAGGGCTCGGCGATCGCCGGCGACACCGGAATCAGGTCGCGGGGGCGTACCCGTCCGATGGCCGCGACTCGGCCCCCGAAGCTGCGCGCTTTGCCGGCGTCGACCAGAACCTGGCTGAAACGGCGGGAATGAAGGATCGGAATGTCGGAGAGCGACTCGACTCCACCGGCAAGGATCGCGTCGGCGTGACCGAGCAGGATCTGGTCGGCGGCATTGTTGATCGCCTGCGCTGCGGACGCACAGGCGCGATTCAGGGTGTACGCCGGCACGCTCGGAGGCAGCTGGGGCAACAGGCTCACCTCGCGAGCCACGTTGGGCGTCACGGGTGAGGGCACGACCTGGCTGAACACCACCTCGTCGATTTCCCGCCCGTCCACCTCGCTGCGATAGAGCAGCTCGCGCGCCGCGTGCCGGGCCAGTGCCGTGGCCGACACGTCCCGAAAGATCGTGCCACTCTTCGCGAACGGGGTGCGGACGCCGGCGACGATTGCGACCCGGCGGCCCCGGCGGGAGTCGAGCATGCTTCTCCAAGTGAGAAGTGAGAAGTGAGAAGTGAGAAGTAAGAAGTGAGAAGTGAGAAGTAGAAAAATCAGGGGGATCCACCCCTTCCCCTTCTTACTTCTTACTTCTTACTTCTTACTGCTATCACGCTGGCCACTGCCCGCCACCGCTGGGCGTCCACGGTCTCGAACACCTCGCGCCCGTGCACCACGGTGAGCGGGGCGACAAGCCGAGCCAGCTCACCGGGGCGCAGCAGATGATGCTCCGAGGTCGGGCCCCAGCCCGCCTCGCGCTGCGCCTCGAGGAACGTTTCCATAATGAGCCGGCCACCGGGCGCGACCAGCCCTAGGATTCTGGGCATGCTGGCTCGGTCAAGATAATTGAATACCAGGACTGCATCAAAACTGCCGAACTCCGGCCACGGGCCCTCCAGATCCGCCTCCCGAAAGTCCACCGTGAGGTTTGCGGCTGCGGCTCGCTCACGCGCCGTGGTGAGCTTGGCGGCATCACGATCGACGCCGATCACCTCGGCGCCGAGGGCCGCAGCCACCAGGCTATGGCGCCCCTGTCCACACGCGAGGTCGAGAACCCTCGCCCCGGGCCGAATCACATGAGCGTGCCAGAGAAACCAGGTGCTGGGCCGGGTAGCCCGCGAGACGGGGCACAGGGTCATGGGAGACGGTCCTCGGAGCGCGCGACGTTGGGGCAGCTCGCCATGCAGCCGGCGGATCTCCTGATCATCGGGGGTGGCATCAACGGGGCGGGAATCGCCCGTGACGCGGCCATGCGCGGACTGCGAACGATTCTGGTCGAGCAGAACGATCTCGGATCCGGCACCAGCTCTCGCTCGAGCCGGCTCATTCACGGCGGCCTGAGATATCTCGAGCAGGGCGAGCTCGGGATGGTGCTGGAGGCCAATCGGGAGCGCCGGACCCTTCAACGGATCGCGCCGCACCTGGTATGGCCGCTGCCGTTCGTGTTCCCGGTGCATCGCGGAGACCGGATCTCGCGCTGGCGGCTCGCGGCCGGAATGCTGCTCTACGACGTGCTCGCCCTGTTCCGCAATGTGCGACTACACCGGATGCTGGGCAAGCGGGGCATGCTGGAGGCCGAGCCCATGCTGCGGGACCGCGGGCTGCTGGGTGGCGCCCGGTATTACGACGCGCAGTGCGACGACGCCCGGCTGGTGATTGCCACCGCGCGCTCGGCCATGCACCACGGCGCTCTGGTCGCCAACTACATGGCGGTGGTCGGGCTGGAGCGGACCGCCGGCCGGGTGATCGGGGCACAGCTGGAGGACCGGCTCACCGGTGAGCGGGGCGTAGTCCGGGCCAGTGTGGTGGTGAATGCCAGCGGCCCCTGGTCCGACCAGGTGCGCCGGCTGGAGGACGCCGGCGCCGCGCCATTGCTTCAGCCCACCAAGGGTGTGCACGTCGTGGTGGACCGGTCGCGACTGGACAACCATGACGCCGTGGCCTTTACCAGCCCGATAGACGGACGGGTGATGTTCGTGCTCCCCTGGGGCGACCTTTCCTATATCGGCACGACCGACACCGATAGCGCAGAGTCACCCGATGACCTGAGCATTACCGGCCACGACATTGTGTACCTGCTCCGCTCGGCCAATGCCCGGTTCCCCAGCGCCCGGCTCGGTGTCGAGGACGTGCGAGCCACCTGGGCAGGGCTCCGGCCGCTGCTGCTGGACCGGGAGCGTCTGGTCACCTCCAGCCGATCCCGCGAGCACGCCATCGTTACCGGCTCAGGCGGAATGCTCACTGTCGTCGGCGGCAAGCTTACGACCTATCGGTCAATGGCAGCCGAGGTGGTGGATAAGGCGATGCGGGAGCTGCGGCACCGTGATGGGCGGCCGCGTCATGCGGAAGCCCGGACCGACGAGGAGCCGCTCCCCGGAGGTGAGACCGCCGATCTGAGTCAGTTTCGGGAGCGCGGGCTGGAGCTCGGCATCCCCTCGGTGAGCGTAAATCATCTGCTGCGGCACTACGGTACCGAAGCCGCGGGGATCTTCAACCTGGGAGGCGCCGACCGCCGACTCTTTCGCCGGCTGGTGCCGGCCCACCCAGCCATCGAAGCGGAGGTGATCCACGCGGTTCGCCGGGAGCTGGCTCAGACGGTGGAAGACGTGCTGGTCCGCCGCTTTCATACCTACTACGAGCACATCGAGCACGGCGTCCCCGCCGCGCACCGGGTAGCCGAGCTGATGGGTGAGGAGCTCGGCTGGGATCCGGCGCGAGCGGTCGCGGAGGCAGAGCGGTATCTGAACATGGTGAAGGCCGCGGAACCCAGGCCCTGAGTACTGCTCCCTCAACGGACCACGATACGTCCGGTCATCTGCCCCGGGTGGACGGCACAGGTGTACTGGTAGGTTCCGGCTGCCACGAATTTGAAGGCGTAGCTCTGGCCGTTACCGGTCAGGATATTGCTGTCGGTAAAGCCGGGTGAGCCCTGCGAGTCCACACTATGGGTCACCACGCCGGTACTTACCCAGGTCCAGGTGACCGTCCCGTCCACGGCAACCGTGTCAACGGCCGGATTCGTCGTGCTGTTGCGGTTACTGCGGAACAAGTTGTTGCCGACGGAAACGTTGGCGCTTGCCGGAGCCGGGGACACCGCAACGGCGGAGGCGTTGAAGGTGAGGGGTGATCCGCTGAGTGTGCCGGCCGTGGCGGTGATGACGATCGGTCCGACCACACCCCCGGCGGTCACGGTGACGGCTGACACTCCGGTCGAATTACTGGCCACCGACGGGCTGGATACCGTCCCGCCGGTAGCGGACCAGTCTACTGGAAACCCCTGAACCGCATTTCCGTGTTGATCCGTCACCTTGGCCTGTAACGGCAGCGGAAGCGGACTGTTGATCTCACCGGTTTGGGCGTCCCCGTTGTTGCCCGCCGCCTTCGCGAGCGTGGCCGCTGCCGCAGCCACCGCGATGGCCGTGAACCCCACCGGCGAGCCGCTGGCACCAGCCAGCGTTGCGTTGGCAGTCTGACCGCCCGAGGTGGTACCCAGCGTCCACTCGCTGGTCGCGACCCCATCGGCGCCGGTCGGCCCGGATGCCGGAGTCAGGGAGCCTCCTGATGGAGTGGCCCAGTTGACCATTACTCCGGCTGAGGGGGACCCACCCTCGGTCACGATCACCTGAAGGGGGTTGGGCAGGGCCTGCCCCACGGTCGCGTTCTGGGTATCACCGCTGTTGGTCGAGGTCTTTGCGATCGCCGTGGTGGAGGGTGGCGTTCCCCCGTCCCCGCCACCGCCACAGCCTGTTAACAGAATGGCAACTACGAGCACCTGCGCGAGATGCCTCGGCTGCCTTGCTGGGAGTTTGGCCATGAGGGTGCGCTGGGAACGGGGAGGGCCGGAGATCTGCCATGATACCACGGGTCTCATATAATATTAGAATGCCTCCCGCCCCCCGTCTTGTAAGATCCTAGCGGCCCAGGCCAAGCGTTCTCCATCGCTCCAGGGCCGTTATCTTTCCCTCTGGCGTGGACTTCAACCGGGATCGACCAGTGGATCCGAACGTGTTCGAGACGGCTAACGCCGGTTTCGCGCAAGCCATGTATGAAGAGTTCCTGCGGGATCCGGCTGCCGTTGGGCCGGAATGGCGTCGCCTGTTCGAGAGTGGGGTGGTGGGTCAGCGCGACGGCGCTGAGGCGGGGAAGCAGGTAGGCGGGGAAGCGGGGAAGCAGGTAAGCGCGGACGCTCGGGCCGAGGCTCCCCCAACCGGACCAACCGGAGTCGGGGAATCAACTAACCCGCTTACCCGCTTACCCGCTTCCCCTGCCTCGGGCGCCAGTCCGATAAAGGGTCCGGCGGCCAAGCTCGTAGCCAACATGACCGAGAGCCTCACCGTTCCCACGGCCACGACGTTCCGGGAGCTGCCGGTGGCGGGGCTCGAGGAGCAGCGACGCCGGCTCAATGCCCGGCTTCAGGCCGCGGGGCGGCCGGAGAAGCTCTCGTTCACCCACCTGATCGCCTACGCCATCGTCCAGGCGACCAAACAGCAGCCGGTGATGGGCCATACCCTGGTGATGCGCGAGGGCACGCCCCACCGGGTGCAGCCGGAGGGAATCGCGCTGGGCCTTGCCGTGGACGTGCAGCGGAAGGACGGCAGCCGGGGCCTCGTGGTGCCGGTCATCAAGCGGGCCGACACGATGGACTTTGCGGCGTTTCACTCGGCCTACGAAAGCCTGGTGGAGAAGGCGCGCAGCAACAAGCTGATGCCGGACGACTTTGCCGGCGCCACCATGTCGCTCACCAATCCCGGCGGCCTGGGCACGGTGGCATCGGTCCCCCGGCTCATGGCGGGCCAGGGCAGCATCATCGCGGTAGGCGCCATCGGGTACCCGGCGGAATTTTCCACCCTCTCGGAAGAGCGTCTGCGTGAGCTGGGCATCAGCAAGGTCATGACGGTCACCAGTACCTACGATCATCGGATCATCCAGGGAGCCGAATCGGGCGCGTTCCTAGGGATCGTGGACCGGCTGCTGCAAGGAGAGGAAGGGTTCTTCGACCTGATCGCCGAGAGTCTGGAGCTGGCACCGGTGAGCTATCAGGTGGCCAAGCCGGCGTCCAGCCTCAAGCCGTCGCGGGAGCCCGCAGCGCCGGAGATGCTCTACCACGTCGCCGCGGCAATGGCGCTGGTGAAGGCCTTCCGAATGCACGGCCACCTGGCGGCGCGGCTCGATCCCCTGGGTACCGACCCCATCGGCGACCCCGCGCTCGACCCTGCCACGCTCAGCCTGACACCGGAGATCATGGCGACGATTCCGTCCAAGGTGCTCCGGACAGCCGTACCGGGCCAAACCCTTGCCGAATCGCTGCCCTACCTCCAGGCGACCTACTGCGGAACCATGGCCTACGAGATCGAGCACATCTCCACCCATGAGGAGCGGGTGTGGCTGCGCGAGAAGATCGAGTCGGGCGCCTACCGCAAGCCACCCACGGCCGACCAGCAGCGCTGGCTCCTCCGCCGGCTGACCGAGGTCGAGACGCTGGAGCGGTTTCTGCACAAGGCCTACCTCGGCCAGAAGCGCTTTTCGATCGAGGGCGTGGACATGCTGGTGCCGATGCTCGATCACACCATCGACCACGCGGCCGCGGCCGGCGGCCGTGACGTCGTGCTCGGAATGGCGCACCGTGGCAGGCTCAATGTCCTGGCTCATACGGTAGGCCGGCCCTACGAGACCATTTTCGCCGAGTTCGAGGGTGGACGGCACGTCGAGGGAGGGCAGCTCACTCCCGAGGGCGGCACCGGAGACGTGAAGTACCACCACGGGGCCGACGGGGTCTACGTGACTCAGGGAGGCAAGGCGGTCACGGTTACGCTCTCGCCCAATCCCAGCCACCTGGAGTTTGTCGGCCCGGTGGTCGATGGCGGAGCGCGGGCCAAGCAGACTCAGCGCCGCGGTCGCGAAGCCCATCACGACGGTACCGTAGCCCTGCCGGTCATCATCCATGGCGACGCCGCCTTTGCGGGCCAGGGCGTCGTGGCGGAAACCCTCAACCTGGGAGCGCTGGCCGGGTACCGGACCGGGGGCACCTTGCACATCATCACCAACAACCAGGTCGGGTTCACGACCGACATGGAGGACGCCCGCTCGACCCGGTACGCCAGCGACCTGGCCAAGGGATTCGACATCCCGATCATCCACGTCAACGCCGATGATCCCGAGGCGTGCCTCTCGGCCGTTCGCCTGGCGATGGCTTACCGGGACCGGTTCCGGCAGGACGTGATCATCGATCTGGTGGGATACCGCCGGCACGGACATAACGAAGGTGACGAGCCGGCCTATACCCAGCCCTTGATGTACGAGCGGATCAAGAACCTGCCCCCGGTCCGCGAGCTGTACACCAGGGCGCTGGTCAAGGCCGGTGTCGTGACCAAAGAGGAAGCCGACCGGCAGGCGGCGGATGCATATCAGCGGCTGGTGGACATTCAGCAGGGCTTCAAGGCGAGCATGGGAGTCGGGAGAACGGCCCCGACCGAGCCGTCAAAGTCCCCGATGGCCGGCGGAGCGGATGTGGAGACGGCGGTGCCCGCCGAGTTCCTTAAATCGCTCAACGAACAGCTCCTCACCTGGCCCGAAGGATTCTCGGTCCATCCAAAGCTTCAGAAGCAGCTCGAGCGCCGCCGCGCGGCGATGGGACCGCAAGGCGGCATCGACTGGGCCCACGCCGAGACCCTCGCACTGGCCTCGCTGCTGACGGAGGGCGTCCCGGTGCGCCTTACCGGCCAGGATACCGAGCGCGGCACGTTCAGCCAGCGCCACATGGTGCTGCACGACGTGAACACCGGCGCGGCCTGGGCTCCGATCCGCAGGCTGCCGGATGCGCTGGCACCCATGGAGCTGCACAACAGCCCGCTTTCGGAGCTGGCCACGCTCGGCTTCGAATACGGCTACAGCGCTGCCGCTCCCGAGGCCCTGGTGCTCTGGGAAGCGCAGTTCGGCGACTTCATCAACGGCGGACAGGTGATCGTAGACCAGTTCCTGTCGGCCGGACTCTCCAAGTGGGGTCTGACCACCCGGCTCACGCTCCTCCTGCCCCACGGTTACGAGGGCCAGGGCCCGGAGCATTCGAGCGCCAGGCTCGAGCGGTTCCTCCAGCTTGCCGCCGAGGGGAACATCCGGGTCGCCAACTGCACCACGCCGGCGCAGTACTTCCATCTGCTCCGCCGGCAGGCGCGGCGTGCCAGGCAGAGGCCGCTGATCATCATGACCCCCAAGAGCCTGCTCCGGCTGCCCCAGGCCGGCTCCCGGCTGGAGGAGCTGTCCTCCGGGACGTTCCGGCCGGTGCTGGACGATCTCTGGGCGGCGGGACAGGAGGCGAGCATCTCCCGGGTCGTGCTGTGCTCCGGTAAGGTCTATTACGATCTCCTCGGCGAAGCCGAGAAGATGAAGGAAGGACGCCCGGTCATCATCCGCCTGGAGCAGCTGTACACGTTCCCCTGGGAGGAGATTCGCGCAATCCTGAGCCACTATCGGGGGGCAAAAACGATCGTCTGGGCCCAAGAGGAGCCTCGAAACATGGGTGCCTGGAGGTATCTGGAGCCCAAGCTTCGGGAGCTGCTTCCGGCCGGCGCCGAGCTGGAATACGCCGGCCGCCCGGAGCGGGCGAGTCCGGCCGAAGGCTACCCGGCAGCCCATACCGCCGAACAGAGCAGGATAATCAGCGAGGCGCTGGGATCGGGCCCCAGGAAAGCGCCGTTGGAGACGGTGTCGGTGGCCGGAAAGGGCCAGGGATAGGCCACGGGAAGGGTCCCAGAAATTGAAAGGGCGGCCACTCGGGCCGCCCTTTTGCTCTTCAGTCCTTCGCGATGATCGGCCTTTCGGAGGCCTGTCGCACCAGTTCCCTGATGGGGTCGGAGAGATGCTCTCCGTAATGCAGGAGAAAGACCCCCCGTGAGCGGCGCTGCATGAGGAACGCCACCAGTGGGGTGTCAGCCTTCGCAGCGTTGCAGTCCTTGCATGCCAATACGAGGTTGTCAGGACGGTCGTAAGCCGTCTGGCCTCGGCGGGGGCGCACGTGATCGAGCGTGATCGCGTGATCAGGCGTCTCGGTTCCGCAATAAGCGCAAACGGAGCCGTGCTGAGCAAGGAGCCAATCGCGGTGCGACTGCATTGAACGACCAGGGGAACGGCGGAAGCTAGGGGTGTGAGCTGCAGGATGTCTTCGTGTTCGACTTGCCACAGGATACCAAATTGAGGGTTTGACATAGGCCTGGACTTCCAGGCCGCGATTACAGACGCCCTAAACATAGCAAGATTAGCGCCAAACCGACAGTGCGGCACGGACTTCCGGGGTCAGGGGGCGGCGGAATGCCTATCCACGGCAGGTACCCGGGCCCGGTACTTACCCTCCAGCAGCCAGCCCCACCCCCACCAGCCATCGTAGGGATGTACCAGCTCAGCGGGCCGGTCCCCATTGAAGATAGGCCGCCCCTCATTGGCCCACTGAAAGAGGCTGCTGCCCAAATTCTGGACATTGGGGTAGCCGGCTTGACCCAGCCATTTGGCCACCCGGGCCCCCCGGTAGCCAGCCGAGGAGTACACCACGATGGGGGTGTCCTTGGGAACCCGGGTCAGGCCCACCAGGCTGGGCCGGTAGGGGTCCATTCGCACCGCGCCACGGAGGTGGCTCACCTCGTATTCGGCCGGAGTTCGCGCATCGAGCAACAGCGGCTGGGGGCGGGCGGGATCCTCCAGCCACCGGGCCAGATCCCCGGTCACGATCCAATTCACGTCGGGGAACTTGTAGGACGTACCCCGCTGGAGGAGCTCGAACGCGAACGGACGCCCGGCCAGGAGCAGGACGACCCCACCGATCAGGGTCGGGAGCACGAAGAGAACCAGGAAGAGCTTTAGTAGGCGGCGCATGGCTCAAAATAGACGGGAAGGGCGGGAAGGAAGGGCGGTACGGCGGTAGGGCGGTAAGGCGGTCATCAGGCGAAGCAGTAAGGCAGTAAGGCGGCTCAGGATATCGCTGTTCACCGTACCGCCGCTCACTATCGCCGCTACCGCTCGCTTCACCTACCGCCGCTTCATCTACCGCCGCTTCACCGACCGCCGCTTCACCTACCGCCTCTTCCGCCCCTCCCGCTATCTTCCCCCCTCCTACCCGATGTCCGGCGTCGTCCGGTCCACACGCCCGAAAGGAGCTGGTCCTGAACGCAGAGAGCACCCGCGCCCGAGCCGTGCGACCGGATCCCTCGTCGTCATCCTCCCGCGAATCCGACCTGTCGCCCGAACTAGCCTGGCGAAGCATCAATTCAATACGCGCGCTGGCAATGGACGCGGTGGAGAAGGCGCAGTCGGGGCATCCGGGCACTCCGATGGCGCTGGCCCCGGCAGCGTACGTGCTGTGGACCCGATTTCTCCGGCATAACCCCAGGAATCCTGACTGGGCTGACCGGGACCGTTTCGTCCTCTCCTGCGGCCACGCCTCGATGCTGCTCTACTCGCTGCTGCATCTCAGCGGGTACGACCTGCCGCTCCAGGAAATCAAGAACTTCCGTCAGTGGGGATCACTCACGCCGGGTCATCCTGAGCGGGGGCACACTCCCGGGGTCGAGACGACCACGGGCCCGCTGGGCCAGGGAGTCGGAAACGCCGTCGGGATGGCGATCGCGGAGCGGTTTCTCGCCGAGCACTTCAACCGCCCCGACCACCCGATCGTAGATCACCGGATCTGGGCGATGGCGAGCGACGGCGATCTCATGGAGGGCGTAGCAAGCGAAGTCGCCTCCCTGGCCGGGCATCTTCGACTGGGCAAGCTGAACGTGATCTACGACGACAACCACATCACGATCGACGGCGACACCGCCCTCAGCTTCTCGGAGGACGTAGCCCGGCGGTTCGAGTCCTATGGCTGGCACGTGGTGAAGGTTCCCGACGGCAACGACCTGGAGGCGATTGCCGCCGCATTCGAGGCCGCTCGGGCCGAGACCACGCGTCCGTCTCTGGTGGTCCTGCGAACCGCCATCGCCGATCCCGCTCCGACCAAGCGGAACACCGCCGAAGCACATGGCGCTCCGCTGGGGGCCGAGGAAGTGCGGCGCACCAAGGAGATCATGGGATGGCCGCTGGAGCCGGCTTTTCACATACCCGAAGACGCGCTCGCCAACTGGCGGGGCGCCGTGACCCGGGGCGCCGAGCTCGAGGCGCAGTGGCAGAAGCGCTACGACGCGTACGAGGCTTCGCACCCCGCCCTGGCCGCTGAGCTCAGGCAGTGGCTGGCAGGAGCCCTTCCCGAAGGCTGGGATAAAGCTCTGCCCGTCATCGCCTCGTCTGCCGGGCAGCTGGCTACCCGGCAGGCCTCCGGCCTGGCCCTCCAAGCCATTGCCGCCACGGTTCCCAACCTGGTTGGCGGATCGGCCGACCTGGGCGGCAGTACCGGGACCACTCTGAAGCAGGGCGGGACATTCGGCCCGACAACAACTGGCCGGACCTTTCATTGGGGGGTGCGGGAGCACGGAATGGCTGCCTGCCTGAACGGGATCGCCGCGCATGGCGGCCTGCGGCCGTTCGGAAGCACCTTTCTGGTGTTCTCCGATTATATGAAGCCCTCGATCCGGCTGGCAGCCATCATGCGACTGCCCGTGATCTATATCGGCACCCACGACTCGATCGGAGTGGGAGAGGATGGTCCCACCCATCAGCCGGTAGAGCATCTGGCCATGTTGCGATCGATTCCCAATCTGGTCACACTCCGTCCGGCTGATGCCAACGAGACCATCGAGGCCTGGCGGGTGGCAATGGAGCGCAGGGATGGACCCACGATGCTGGTACTAACCCGGCAGAAGCTGCCGGTGCTGGACCGGGCAGGGGTGGGGGCCGCCGACGGGGTAAAGCTGGGGGCCTACGTACTCCTGGATCCACCGAGTCCAGGCGGGCTGCACGCGATCATCATAGCCACGGGATCAGAGGTGAGCGTGGCCCTGGGCGCCGCCAGGCTGCTGCTGGCCGAAGGGGTTCGGGCCCGCGTGGTCTCGATGCCGTCGTGGGAGCTGTTCGCGGCCCAGCCGGAGCGCTATCGTGACACGGTGCTCCCACCGGCGATCCGAGTCCGGGTAGCGGTGGAGGCGGCGGGTCCCTTCGGCTGGTCGCGCTGGACAACCGACGAGGGAACCATGGTCGGCATGCAGGGATTCGGGGCGTCCGCTCCGGGCGAGCGGCTGTTTCAGGAATTCAAGCTCACCCCGGACCAGGTAGCCGACGTGACCAGGCGGCTCATCGCGAGCAACAGCCCCTCACGCAGCCGGAGGTCGGAATGAGCGTAGAACGCCTGGAGCCGGAGATGAACCCGCTGCTCCGCTTGAGCCGGCTGGGCCAGAGTCTCTGGTACGACTACATCACCCGCGATCTGGTCGTCTCGGGCGCGCTCGCGCGGCTCATTACCGAAGACGGGCTCCGGGGGATGACCTCCAACCCCACGATCTTCGAGAAGGCGATCGCGGGGAGCCGGCTCTACGACGAGGACATCCGTCGGTTGTCGGACCAGGGTCGCTCGTCCGGGGAGATCTTCGAGGCCCTGGCAGTGGCCGACGTTCGCGCCGCCTGCGACGCCTTCATGCCGCTGTACCAGCAGGCGGCCAATGCCGACGGGTTTGTGTCACTCGAGGTGTCGCCCACACTGGCGAACGACGCGGATGGCACCATTCGCGAAGCGGAACGCCTGTGGGAGGCGGTCAGCCGGCCCAACGCGATGATCAAGATCCCGGGCACCCGGGCCGGACTGCCGGCCATCACCCACTGCATCGCGGCGGGCATCAGCGTCAATGTCACCCTCCTCTTCTCGATCGAACGTTACGCCGAAGTCGTCGAGGCCTACCTGGCCGGGATGGAGCTGCGGCTGGATCGCGGACTTTCCATCGAAACGGTTGCCTCGGTGGCGAGCTTCTTCGTGAGCCGGGTGGATGGCAAGGTGGATCCGCTGCTGGATCGTACGCCGGGTCACCCGTTGCGGGGGAAGATCGCCATTGCCAACGCCAGCCTGGCCTACGGCATCTTCCAGCGGATACTGGCCACCTCCCGATGGGAGAGGCTGGCCCGGTCGGGAGCACGCCCCCAGCGGCCACTCTGGGCATCGACCAGCACCAAGGACCCCCATTTTCCGGACGTGTATTACGTCGAGGCG
The DNA here is from genome assembly GCA_963846435.1 of uncultured Gemmatimonadales bacterium. Classification (GTDB taxonomy): domain Bacteria; phylum Gemmatimonadota; class Gemmatimonadetes; order Gemmatimonadales; family GWC2-71-9; genus CAVVWJ01. The sequence continues at coordinate 924,551 of CAWJVX010000003.1, forward strand.
CTGGCCGCTCCGCTTACCGTCAACACCCTCCCTCCGGAAACGTTCGATGCCTACCGTGACCACGGTCATCCGGCGGTCCGGATTCAGGAGAGTATCGCCGCAGCCCCTGCGCAGCTCGACGCCTTGGCGGAAGCGGGCATCGATCTCAAGGCCGTCACCCGCGAGCTCGAGGCCGAGGGCGTAGCCAAATTTGCCGCCTCGTATGCGGCGGTGCTGGCGGGTATCGACGCCAAGGCAGGGGCGTTGGCCGCACGGTGACCGCAGTCTGGAGCTACCTCCGGGGAATTTCCGTCACCAAGTGGATCCTCATCTTCATGGTGATCGGTGCGCTGGTCGGGTGGCTCAACCCCGATCTGGCGCTCAACCTCAAGCCCCTCTCCACGATCTTCCTCCGGATGATCAAGTCGATCGTGGTGCCGATCATCTTCGGCAGCCTCGTCATCGGCATCGCCGGCCACGGGGACGACATGAAGCGGGTCGGGCGGCTGGCCTTCAAGTCGATCGTCTACTTCGAGATCGTCACCACGGCCGCCCTCTTCATCGGACTCGCGGCGGTGAACCTCGTCAAGCCCGGGGTCGGGGTGAAGCTGGTCGCCTCCGCCGAGCCGGGGCAGCAGCTGGCGCAGAAGACCACCACCTTCGGCGGGATCCTCGAGCACCTGGTGCCGCAAAGCTTCTTCGAAGCGGCGACGAACAACGAGGTGCTCCAGATCGTCTTCTTTTCGATTCTGTTCGCGGTGGCGCTCTCCCAGGTCAAGGGCCGGCCCAAGGAAACGATGCTTGGCTTCTGTGAAGGCCTGGCGGAGACCATGTTCAAGTTCACCGGAATCGTGATGAAGTTCGCGCCGATCGGCATTGGCGCGGCGATCGCGGTGACCGTGGCCCATAGCGGCGTGGGCGTGCTCATCAACCTGGGCAAGATGGTGCTGACGCTCTATGGCGCCCTGATAGTGTTCATCCTGGTGGCGCTGGTCCCCGTGGCGCTCCTGGCCCGGGTCCCCCTCCGGGCCTTCATCCGGATGGTGAAGGAGCCTGCCCTGATCGCCTTTGCGACCACATCGTCCGAGGCGGCGCTGCCCAAGGCGATGGAGAACATGGAACGCCTGGGCGTCCCCCGGCGCATCGTGGCCTTCGTGTTGCCTACCGGGTACTCGTTCAACCTCGACGGCTCGACCCTCTACCTCGCCGTGGCTGCACTATTCGTGGCTCAGGCGGCAGGCGTGCACCTCACTCTGGGCCAGCAGCTGGTCATCATGTTCACGTTGATGATCACGAGCAAAGGCGTCGCGGGGGTTCCCCGGGCCTCGCTGGTGATCCTGTCGGGGACCCTGCTCCATTTCGGGCTGCCGCTCGAGGGGGTGGCGATCATCCTGGGCGTGGACGAGCTGATGGACATGGGCCGGACCACGGTCAACGTGATCGGGAATTGCCTGGCCACGGTCGTCCTGGGGCGGTGGGAAGGTGAGTTCAATCCTGACGCGGCCATGCTGGCCTCCGATTCAGGAGGCGCCCAGTCACCTGCGGCGGCATAGGCGGACGGGCGGTAGGGCGGTAAGGCGATACCGCAGTAGGCGGACGGGCGAGAGCACTCGCGTGTCATCCCGAGCGGCTGCGAGGGATCGGCCGGGTTTACGTCAGTACAAAGATCTCGAGCTGACGTCTCATTGAGCGATCCTTCGCTTCGCTCAGGATGACAGCGTGGATCGGGCCACCTGGACTACCGCCCTACCGCCTTACCGCCCGTCCGCCCGCCTTACGGGGCTCTGGTGATCTCGACAATCCCGATCGGTGGGATGAGTCGTTGCCCTTTAGCCCGGGCCGTCTGGATCTGCCGCGCGACCTCCATCCCTCGCACCACTCTCCCGAAGGCAGCAAAGCCCTGGCCATCCGGGTTCCGCTTCCCGCCGAAGTCCAGCTCCGGCTGATTACCTATGCAGATGAAGAATTCCGAGGTTGCGGTGTCGGGGCCGTCCCTCGCCATGGAGATCGTTCCGTCCCGGTGGGAAAGCCCGGTCTCCGTGGTCGGCTCCAGCTTGATGGGGGGAAAATCCTTCGTTCGCAGGGAATCCAGGCCGCCCTGGATTACTTCAATCTTTACCCCGGCTTCGGGCTGATTGTCGAGCCGGACGGTTCGGTAAAATCGTCCGCCCCGATAGGACCCCTGGTCGACATAGCGAAGGAAGTTGCGGCCTGTCACCGGGGCACGCACCGTATCCAGTTCCACTTCCATGCTGCCGAGTGGAGTCTGGATGATTACGTGGGGAAGGCCCTGCGCCGCGCTCCGCTGGCCGGGACAGACCCAGGCGAGAATGCCTAACAGCAGCCAGGAGAGCGTTCGGGCCATGGTCAATAGTAAATCCTCTCGAAGAACGCGAAACGGGTAAGCGGCCGCGGCGGTAGCGACCTCAGGCGTCTTCGACCCGGCTTAAGACTCCGGTCCACTCGCTGTCCCGGGGCCGGCCGCCCCGGAACTCGAAATGCTCCTCTACCAGAATCCTGCGGGTGAATTCCCAGGTCGACTGGTCCCGGAGACGGTGGCGGAGGACCAGCGGGACCAGTCGCGAGGCCACCATCCACCTCCCCGCTTCCAGTCCCGGATACAGGCCGGCCCACTCGGAGCGGAGTCGAGCTTCCCGGACTGCCATCGCAATAGCCCTGAGGTTGTGCCGGGGGTCCAACAGGGACCGGCCCGGGCGGGTATCCATGGGGCCCGGGTCGTGTACGGACTCCCTGATCCATGATCGAGATCTCCTCAGACTGGGGCTAGGACATATGTCACACGAACCCCCCGACCGGATCTGAAGCCGGGGGCCGGGAGAGACGGCACTACCCCTGAGGCTGGAGAGGCCTACTGTTGTCCGCCGCCGAAGGCCACCTGTTTCCGTCCGACTAGCCTTGCCTCGGCCCGATCGGTATCTCCGTGGGCCAGCAAGGTTTCAAACCGGTCAACCGGGGCCCAGATGGTTTTCAGCTGCACGAAATCACCAGGCACCCAGCTGGAGGCCACCGGGCGCTGGGGGAGACGGATCTCCCAAGTACTGCCGTCTTCGAGAGTTACGAAGCTACCGTCGTCGGTCACTTCCCGTACTGTCAAGCCCAGGGGGAGGACCACTCGGGAGCAGTGCCAGGAGCAACCCGACGCGTACTGCGCCTGGGCTGCACCGGACCTGGCCGACAACAGGACCAGGGCGGCAGTTAGAACCGGAACCATCCGAAGCATCTTCACGGGGATACCCTCAGTCGTTGGTTCTGATAGGATACACCCGAAATCGCGGGTCCGCAGTGAGCTACCTCGCTCCATGTATCCGCATATCCGCTTCCCCCCGGGGCCTGCCTGTACTACCCTGAAGGAGCGAAAAACCTCAACGACAGGCACAGGAGAACGCGATCGTGAACCGCCGAGGACCGAAGGTAAGACTCTCCCGCCAGCTGGGCATTGCGTTGACACCCAAAGCAGCCAAGGTGATGGAAAACCGGCCGAATCCGCCGGGACAGCATGGCGCCACTCCCCGCAGGAAGGTGAGCGGCTACAAGAAGCAGCTGGTGGAGAAACAGCGGCTCCGGGCTCAGTACAACGTGAGCGAGCGGCAACTGGAAAACACCTTCGGTGAAGCGACCCGGCAGAGCGGCAATACCGGGATCCGGCTACTTCAGCTGCTCGAGATGCGGCTCGACGCGGTGGTGCTGCGGGGTGGCTTCGTGCGGACGATCTACGCCGCCCGCCAGGCTGTCACCCATGGCCACGTCCTGGTGAACGGACGAAAGGTGGACCGTCCGTCCCGCCGCCTGCGGCCGGGCGATGTCGTGTCGCTGGCCGCAAGCAGCCGAGATCTGGCCGCGTTCGCCGGCCCTCTCGAGGTGGCGCATCCGCCCGCGTATCTGGAGCTGGACCGGGAGGCCCGGAGCATCCGGGTGCGCGAGCTCCCGGAACGGGAGCAGATCCCGGTCCAGTGTGAGACCTCGCTGGTAATCGAGTACTACTCGCGGTAAGAGGCTATGGGCTATGGGCTATGAGCTATGGGCTATGCGAAAACGAGATGGCCTCCCAGTCGGAGGCCCTTTTTCACACGGCCCATAGCCCCTAGCCCCTAGCCCCTAGCCGCCCGAATTGACGGAGTGCGTCTCCGCTCCCATACTCACGGACATGGCGCCGCGGTTGGCTGAAACATTTGGAGAATGGGGATTCCGCATGAGTGGAAGCATAGTGAGCGGCCCTGTGCCTGTTGCCGTGCTTCTTGCCCTTCTTACGGCGTGTGCCGGGGGTCGCCAGGGAAGAGACCCGGCCGCCGCGCCGGACCAGGCGAAGGGTGAATGTGGCGGCGGCGGCAACTCCACCGCTTTACCGGAAGTGAGCCCGGCCGCGCTCGAAGCTCACATGCGTTTCCTGGCGGCTGACAGCCTCCGCGGCCGGGGCACCGGCACGCCAGACTACAACCTGGCAGCCCGCTATGTCGAGGCCTGTTACGCCAAGTTCGGTTTAGAACCGGCGGGAACCCGCGAATACATGCAATCGGTGCCGCTTCGGCGGGCTCGAGCAGTCGAGGGCAGCAGTCTGGTGATTGAAGCGGCGGCAGAACGTCACGAGCTGCTCCGCGGGCGCGATTATCTGCCGGTACCGGACTTGCTCCGCAAAGAGGTGGAGGTCTCCGCCCCGATGGTTCTTGCGGGTTTCGGCGTGACTGCAGCCGAACAAGCCTACGACGACTATAAAAACGTGAATGTCCGGGGCAAGATTGTTGTCCTGCTTACCGGGGCACCGCGTTCATTCCCACCCACCGCGCGGGCTCATTACGCCACCATGCGGATGAAATACGCGAACGCGGTGCGCCACGGGGCCGTTGGGGTTCTGGGTGTGCGCACGCGAGATCAGACCTTTCCCTGGGATCGGGCCGTTCGCCAGGCTAAGGCAGGAACCATGGGCTGGCTCGACCGGCGCGGGGAACCTGGCGAGGCATTTCCTGCACTGCGCGGTGTGGCTCGCCTCTCTGACTCAGGCGCAGCCATGCTCTTCCAGGGCGCGCCGCAGTCTCTGGGCGAGATTCTGACCGCCGCGGAGAAGGGTGCCCCGCCCGCCTTCGAGCTGCCGGCTCGGGCGACCATTCGCACAGTGAGCACGCATGAGCCGCTCCAGAGTCCGAACGTTGCAGGGCTATTGCGGGGGTCGGATCCACGGCTGCGTGATGAGGTAGTGGTCTACACCGCACACCTCGATCATTTGGGGGTAGGTGAGCCGGTCCAAGGCGATTCGATCTACAATGGGGCGTTGGATAACGCCTCCGGGACCGCCGCACTGCTGGAAGTTGCCCGGGTGTTCGCCGCTGTGTCGCCGGCACCCCGCCGCTCAATTCTCTTTCTCATCGTCACTGCCGAAGAGCACGGTCTGCTCGGAAGCGACTACTTTGCCGAGCACCCCACCGTCCCCCTCGGAAACATCGTCGCCAACCTGAACCTGGATGGACTGGCGATCCTCTATCCGCTGCACCAGCTGGTGCCCATGGGCGCCGAGCACTCGACGCTCGATGCCGCAGTGGCGCGGGCCGCCAGTCAAATGAAGATCGGACTTGCCCCGGACCCGTTTCCAGAGGAGGTCTTTTTCGTCCGTAGCGACCAATACTCGTTCGTCCGCCGCGGCATCCCTTCGCTCTTCCTGTTCATGGGATTGCAGAGCGACTCGGGGGTAGACGCTCCCGCTATTTTCCGGGAGTGGGGCCGCACCCGCTATCACACGCCTCAGGACGATCTCGGCCAGCCGATGGACCTGAGTGCGGGAGCTCGGCACGCGCAGCTGAACTTCCTCGTGGGTCTCGAGATTGCAAATGCGGACGAGAGGCCGGCGTGGAAGCCGGGGGATTTCTTCGGCAGAATGTTTGGGGGAGGTCGGGCGCCGGACCGCTCATCAACCGGGTCGCCGCAGCGCTAGGGAGTAAGCGGGACAGCGGGACAGCGTAAGACTATGACCCTCCGGTAGAAAATCGGAGGGTTTCGTTTTTGCGGACCGTCCGGGCGGCCGAGCCCAAATGAGGAGCTGCCGAGCTGGATGGGGAAGCCGCCGGCCGCGAGTGGACGACTGTCGAGCCCGATTGCGAAGCCGGCGCCGGCAAATGGGAGACCTGTCGAGCCTGATTGCGAAGCTGGCGCCAGCAAATGGGCTGTCGCCAGCAAATGGGCACCTGTCGAGAGCGATGACGAAGCCGCCAGGAAAATTGGGCAGCGGACGCGACAAATGGGGAAGCCGACGGCCGGCAAATGCGGCGTCTGCCAAGTGCGAGGTCGAAGCCGCTAGCGGAATCGGAGACCTGCCGTGACAAATGGGAAGGCAGACGGCCACGATGGAGCGCCCGCCGAAGGCTGTAAGCCGCCGCGGTCTTTGCGTCTTTTCCGATCATCCTCCAACAAGCTTCTGGAGCTCCTCGCGAAGTCGGGGATCGGTCGGGTTCAGCTTACCCAGTCTGGCAATCGCCTCGCGATCCTTTCCATAGGGATCGCGCCGAAAGTTGACGATGCCGTCCCGGACGAATGCAGTGAAGTAGACGATGTAGACCGGCAGCGGCTGCTCAAGGGTGACGCTGTGGCCGTCCACCCTTCCCCCCGTGCTCGCTGAGTGCGCGGTCAGCATGGCCTGCCGGATCTTCTTCTCGTTCCAGTCGCCCTGTCCCGCAAGTACGTAGTCGGCCAGTTCCACCGGCTTCTCCACCCAGACGCAGCCGTGACTCAGCGTCCGCTCCGGCCCGCTGAACGATCTCCGGGTGGGTGTGTCGTGCAGATAGATGGCGAACTGGTTTGGAAACATGAACTTCACCAGACCGAGCGGGTTCGTGGGACTTCCCCCTCTCTGCCGCATTCGAACTTTGGTCAGGTCTACCCGGGACCAGTTGATCCGGCGTGGGTTAAGCACCCGTGACTCGTATTTGGCATCGATCACCTCAAAATGGTTCCGGGCCAGGTAGGAGCGCTTTTTCCTGATTCGGGGGAGGATCTCTCGGACCAGGATCCGGTGCGGCACATACCAGTAGGGCCGGAAGACCACGAACGTCATCGAGTCGGCGAATACGGGAGTAGCGTTCTTGTACTCGTCCCCCACCACGACCCCCATGTTGAGCACCGGCTTGCCCACGTCGTAGGCAGAAAGCCTGTAATCGGGAATGTTCACATAGATGTACCGGGGCCCGAACTCCGCGGGCAGCCAGCGATAGCGCTCCAAGTTGAGCTGGATCTGCCGAATCCGGACCTGCACCGGCACGTTGAGGGCGGCCAACGTCGCGGCGCCCACAATCCCATTGCTCGGGATCCCGTGGCGCGACTGGAAACGCGCCACCGCTTTGGCCACCGCGCGGTTGTAGACTGGTTTGTTCCCCGCCCAGCCGGTAAGGTCGCCCGTGATCCTGAGTCGCCGACGCAGCACCGCTACACGGGCGCCGCGGGCGCCCCGCCGGAGACTGCTACGCCCCGGCACCCTGGGCCAGCCCCCGTGCTCGAGGATTTCACGGTAGCCGGCAAGCGCTTTCACCAGGTCGGCATACCCAGGTAGCTGTGGCCGGAGCGGAGCCACAATGCCCTGGAACTCTTCCGCCTGCACCGCCCCCCGCAGCGTCCCCTCGATGCTCGAGCGCCGCGCCCTGATGTACCACTCGCTCGCGACCACCTTCGGGTCGAGCCGGCCTGCGAGCAAATCAGCTCCGTAGTCGAGGAACCGTCTGGTGAGCTCGAGGTCGAGCACGGCGAAGGCTTCGGGCCTCTGCTTATCGAGGCTCGGTTGCAACCGCTCCAGAGTTCGGCGGAGCTCGGAAAGATGGTAATCCGCAGGACGAAGTCCTTCCCGTTCGGCGTCAGCTAGGTTCGCGATCAACTCCTTGGTTCTATCCGGCAGCGGACGAATCCCGACCCAGAGTGGCCGGTACTGTCGATCCTCGTAGATTTGCCTGACCAACTTCCAGCGGACCCCCTCGAGGTATGCCGGGGGGCTCTCGGCCGAGGTGATGTTGCGGATCTCCTGATTGATCCGATCGGCGGATTTGCGGCAGGCGACAGCGCCCAGCAGCGCAATGACGCATGGCCACACAGTCAGAGCGGGTCGAAACATTACACTCACGGCTCGGGTGGGTGCGGGAGACTACCGGATGACCCGATCCAGGGGCACCGCCCCTTCCGCCGGGTAGTTGAAATGCCACCACATCCGCCCAAACTGACCGAACCCTTCGGATTCCATGGCCTGGACCAGGAACTTCCGGTAGCGCAGCGCCTGGTCGGTGGCGGTGGCCGTGTCAGCTGTGCCGGTGAAGTTGTCGAAGGCGGTGGTCGGTATGACCTCGGTTCCCGTCGCAAGATCCACCAGCGTCACATCCACCGACGCGCCCAGGTTGTGCCGGGTCCGCTCCGGGATGTAGCCCTTCTCGATCAGCGACCGGTTCCCAGTGCGCTCGGCCCAGTCGACCATCGCGCGCGAAGCCCTGACCGGACGGTACGCGTCGAGTACCCTGAGCCCTAGACCCCTGCCGCGGAGCCTGGCCTGCACCCGGGTCAGTGCGGCGGCCGCTTCCGGGCGGAGCAGCGCGCGCGGCGCCTCGTAGCCGGGGAGCGGGGCACCCGTGAAGTTATTCGCTGTGGCGTAGCGAAGATCTGTCTGAATGCTGGGATCGCTCGAGCGTACATCAATCAGAAGTGAGTCTGAGCCCGCATTGCTGGAGGAGGCCGGGGGAAGACCGGATGCGTTAGGGGCCCGGCCACTGACGGACTCACGCCGCACCGGGGGTGCCGGCCTTGATTTAGCGCGACGACGCGCCGGGGCCGATGATGCAGATGACGATGATATGGAATCGGGCTCGCGTTGTGCTACGGACCCGATTTCCTCCAAGCCGGGCCGGCGCAGTGCGTCCAGCGCGGGCTTGTACGCGACCCAGAGCAGCCAGAGGCCGACGAAGACCGCGACCAGGACGGCCGCAACGACGAGTTGTTCGGGCCACAGGTCCCCGAGAAGTTTGCGCCTGGCAGTCCCGGTGGGTTCAGGAAGTGGGTTGACCACCGGCTCGACGGCCCGGGCGAGTGCCTGCAGGCAGAGGTCCACGGCCTCACCGAGCGGCAGCGCGCCGCAGCTGGCCAGAGTCTCCGACAGCAACTCGCCCGTGGAGAGGTCGGTCACCAGGTAGACCAACCCATCGTCAGATTCGCTCACCTCATGGATAGCAGCGACATTCGGATGCAGGAGCTGGATCGCGTCGCGGGAGCGTTGCCGGAGGGGAGAGAGTGCACCGGAGTCGGGGGAAGTGGAGCCCAGGAGCAGGACGGCGACCTCGAGCCCGGTCGGGTACTCGGCACGGTAGAGAGGTCCGAGGGGGGTGTCCCGCAGCCGCTCACGGACGCGGATCCCAGCATGGAGAGCCCGGCCCACCAGGCTGGGCTCGGGGCACGGGCTCGCGCCCGGGTCGTGCTGGGCCCCGCAGTGAGCACAGGGGGTCGTGGTCAACTGCTGTTCTCCCGGTGGCGTTTTGTGGCTAAGCTGATCCCGATGAACTGAGGGAATTCACCACTGCCCGGGGCTCGACCCTCCGGCCCCATCTAGGAGGACGTCCCGTAGGCAAGGCGACGCGGAGATTCGAAGATCATATGCCACAATACCGACCACGGCTAGGGGTGTTTGCGACGAGCCGAGGTGGGGAGTCTTCGAGTCGAGCCGGTTAATGCAACGCCGCCAACGAAGATTGATCGCTAGTGGCTGATCAGGCGGTGGAAGTAGGCCAGCGCGTGGCTCGGTTTGACAGAAAAGGCCTCCGACTTGGAGGCCTCTCGTTTTCGCGACGGCCAATAGCTAATAGCCAATAGCCCTCAAGAGGCGCCGGTCGGAATCGAACCGACGAATGGAGGTTTTGCAGACCTCTGCCTTACCACTTGGCTACGGCGCCGGATGTTGTGGGCCGATAACTTAGCACGATTGTCGCGCCAACCTCAAGGGCGCTGTGGGCGTATGAGCGTGAACCGCGGACGTACGCTGGAGGCGTGGACCACAGTGTGCGGCCAGCGGAGCCGCTTAGCAATTCGGGCGAGCAGTCGAACGGCGGCCTGAGCGGTGAAAGGGCGCGGGAAAACTGCATCGGTTGCTCCCGCCGGCACGACTCCCGATGCTTTGCTAGCCTGCGGGCAAGTGCCTGCCCATCGGGACCGCGCGGCGGTGCCCCTGTGGTCTCCCCCCCTCGTCCTCGGACTCGTAAGGCCGCTCTCTGCGAATCGCACGTCCTGCCAAGTGAGCCCCAGCCCCTCGGCAATTCGGAGCCCTGTAAAGGCGAGGAGCTGAAAGAGCGGCGGGGTTTTCCACTTAATTTGCGGGTCTTGACAGAATACTGACATGCTGACAGTATACTGTCATGACGAGCCCGCAGGTTCGATCCGCGCACGACCGGCAAAGAGAATCTACCCGTAACGCAATTCTGGACAGTGCGATGGCAATGCTGCGCGAGGAGCCCGCGTCGCCGATTTCGCATGAGGTGATCGCCGACGGGTCGGGGATCGCGGCCCGCACCGTGTACCGGCATTTTCCCACGCGCGGCCATCTGGTAGGCGCACTATGGGCGCGGATACGCGATGAGACCGGCACTCGGTGGCCCACCACCGAAGCGGACATCGCGCCTTCAGTGCGCGCACAATTCGCGCAGTTCGAGAAGCACGAGAAGTTTGTGCGCGCTTCCATCGCCACACCGGCGACGGCGGACTATCGGGAGCACGGTTCCGCGGAGGGCCGCGCCGCGTTCCGACAGAGTCTGGCGACCGTCACCCGCGACCTTTCCCCCGCAGAGAGCCGGCGCTTGGTCGCCATCTGTGTCGCGATGTACAGCGCTCCCTTCTGGCAGATGTTGCGCGACCGCGGGAAGCTGTCGGCCGAGGAAGCGCGTGAGGCCGCGGCGACGGCCTTCGAGGCGGTGATCTCGGCGGCCAAGGCCCATGCACGCGTCCGAAAGCGTAAACCAACCCTTCACAAGGAGACCCGGCCATGAGCACCGAAACCGCTGGAACCACCGAGCTCGCAGAATCACCGCGGCGTCCGACACCGAAAGCGTTCACCGTCGTCGCTGCTCGCGACGGACGCACGGCGGCGCCTCTGAACATTGTCGGCGAGGAGACGCTGGTGAAGGTATCGGCAGAAGACTCCGAGGAAACGCTGGCATTCTTCCACCTCGTGGCCCCGCCGATGTCCGGGCCGCCGCGCCACGTGCACACGCGCGAGGACGAGCTGTTCTATATCCTCGAAGGCGAGCTCGTGTTCGAGCTCGACGGAGAACGGCATACCGTGCGCGCAGGCGATACGGTCTATCTACGCCGCGGCGTCGTCCACGCGTACCAGAACTTCACCACGTCCGACGCTCGGCTTCTCATCGCGACGACACCGGGTGTGTTTTCCGGTTTCTTCGTGGAGCTCTCGGCGGTGACGCCACTCGGTGGCTTGCCGCCTCTCGATAAGCTCGACGCCATCTCAACGAAGTACGGCATGACGAGGCTCGGGCCACCGATGTTCCAGTGAGCACCGATCGGCGGGCCTAGACGCGCCACTAGTTTGAAGAGCTGAAGGCGAACAGCGAAAGCTGCCTTAGGGCGCTGCGTCAGGAAGAGAATTTTTGGCGAGAGTTGATGGTTAGCGGCACCTTAGAGGAATGATCGAGATCGATAAGGGACCGAGTGACATCTTTGGAACGACTGAGGAGGAGGGGCGAGCAAGTCGTCTGCAGAGCTCTGCCTTACCACTTGGCTACGGCGCCGGGGTGAGAGAAACTAGTGCGCAATAAAGAGATGTGGTAGACCCACCCGCCCGCGGCCGGCGTACTCTTGCGGGGACCGATTTCTGGACGCATTACAGTAGAGGGAAACGGAGCCAGGGTCAGGCTGGTTCCGGTCGAAACGGCAACGCGAGGAGATCAGAGTGCATCAGAGGGTTCGGGAGGCGCGGCTTCGACCCGAGTTCGCCGACCTCTATCCCGCGGTGGAGCCGGGAGTCTGGCTGCCCGCCACGACGGTCGGACAACAGCTCCTGCTATGGCACCTGGCTAAATCCCTCGCGCCGCAAGGCGAGCGGCTGATGGCGGAAGAGCATTTCGAGTTTCGGGGAGGGCTCCAGCCGAGCGCCCGGAATGGAACCCGGACGCGCGCCGGAGATCACTAGCTAATTGTCGGAGTGAACCAGCGGCCCGCCCAACTGGACCGTCTTGACCATGGCTGGCTCGGTGGTCGCGTGAAGATAGGCGTTGGGGTCGTGCATCAGCGCTCCCTCGGGCAGGAAGTCGTACGCCGGACCGAGCTCTCGCCGGATCCGCGAGGCATAGAACTCGGGTAGCACGTCGGTCTCCCCCTCCATGAAACGCCGCACCGATCGATCGGTCTCGAGTAGGCCGGTGATCGTCTCGTGGTACCGGATCCGTCCGAATCCTTCCGACGACACCGCCCGCACCACGTTCATCCACTTGGGGATCATGGTCGGCGTCGCCGGGATCCGCCGCCCGATGGCCTTCCAGGAGAACGAATACCGGGTGACATCCACCAGATTCTTGTAGAACTCCGGCCAGGTGTAGTTCTTGGGCCGGACGTTCATGGCGTGGTTGTTGTTCAGGAAGTGGAACGGGAACGGAAGCACCCGCCCGGCACGCTGGTAATCCAGATTCATCGGCGCCGCCCGGCCGAATGCCGAGAGCAACGAATAGGCGGGGAAGGCGCCGGGCGAGAGATCGATGAACTTCTTGGTCAGCTCGAAGGGTTCCGGCCCCATGTCTCCATCCAGCCCCATGACGAAGTTGGTCTGGATGTACGGGATGTAGCGGAGGATCATGTTCACGTGCTCGGAGACCTGCATCACCTTGTCCATCCCGGTGCGGCGGGTCTTCGACTTGTTGCCCAGATCGTACCACGACTCGATGCCTGGAAGGATCGCCTGAAAGCCATTCTGGCGCAGCCGTTGCAGGTGCTTCTCCGAGAGCAGTGACAGGCTGCTCTCCGCAATGTGTCGCATCCGGCCCTGAGGCACCGCGGCCTCGACCGCCTGCATGTAATCGTCGAATCGCACCCCGAAATTCGGGTCGTGCCAGCCCACGATCGGATTCTTGATCTTGGTGAGCAGGAACTTCAGGTCGTCCCGCAGCTGCTGAAAGCTCAGCGGCTGATAGTCGACCGTGGAGTCGATGCAGAAGCTGCAGGTGTAGGGGCAGCCCAGGCTGCCGATCATCGGCACGATCTTGATGGTGGGAGCCTTGGCCAGCGTGGGCTCCACGAACCTCCACCGCTCCTCGAGGGTCGGGAGCTCCAGCGGCTGGGTGGCGGCCGCGATCTCTCGTCCGACCGGACGGTGGGGCTCGCACTCCCGGCACACCTCGGCAATGGTGTTGCGGTCGGTGAAGCCGAGCACGTAGTCGTAGTACTTCCGGGCATCCTCGGGGTAACAGCGGGCATGGGGTCCGCCCAGCACCGTTACCGCGCCTCGCTTGCGGAAGAAGTTGCTCAGCGCGTAGGCCAGCTGGGCTGACTGGGTGAACGCGCCGATGAAGACGAGATCGAGATCGGCCGGAAGCTCCTGGAGCAGATCCTCCATCCCGGTGTAACAGACGAACTGTACCTGGTGACCTTCCTGCTCACACCAGACGCCGACCACCTGAGGCATGATACTGGCGAGATTTGCGTTCATCACCCGGCCATACAGCGACGGGTTGGGACTCTTCGTGACGAGATCGAGAATGCCGATGCGAAGTCGGCGCATGAATAACCCTCAATGCGGGGACGATCGATTTCCCTGGGGCGGCCGCAGGAGCGTGGGTGCGCCCGAACGAGCGGAAGGACAAAGAAGGAGCGTTGCCTTTTTGTGGGAGGATCTCTGATCGATCCGCTGACCGGCGGCAATCGAGGTCGAGCCTGGGGCAACGCGGGCGTTCTACGAGCGAGTGGAAGATGCCCCGGTGGGCTGAGGATAGCAAGCCGTGGCCGAGTCTGGCACATGTACCCGCAGGGCCCGGGGTCTGATTCGGTAATTGAGCGGGGACTCCAGCGTAAAGACCTCGCCATCGGTGGCCACCTGCAGCCGGTGCCGTCTCGTCTCCACCGTTGCCTCCTGCACCGTGATGAGATCCACCTCCTTGACCTGCTCGGCCCCTTTGAGCAGGACCTCCCAGGCAAGCCGCAGCAGTCCGGGCCGCCGCTCCGCGTTCAGCACGTAGACGGCGAGCTGCCCCCGGGCCAGAGACTCCCGTGAGCCGGCATGGATCCCGGACATCTTGTACTCATTATTCCCCACCAGCACCAGCGGCGTCCGCCGGACGATCGTTTCTCCCTCTGCCACGATCCGTACCCCCATGAACGGGCGCCGCCGCATCACCGTAAGCCCGGCCCATAATGCGGCGAGCCACTTGCCTCCGATGCTGGCGCTGTACTTTTCGCGCAGCCGCACGATGGCCGGATAGGCGCCGAGACTGGAGTTGTTCAGGAAGATCCGGCCGTTCACCTCCCCGACATCCACCTGGCATATCACCCCGTCGAGCACGACTTTCGCCGCCTCCTCCAGATCGAGCGGAATCCCCAGATCCTTGGCGAAATGGTTGAGAGTGCCGAGGGGAAGGACACCCAGCGGAATCCCGCCGCCGACCGCCGCCGAGGCACCGCAGTTGATCGTGCCGTCACCACCGCCGGCGACCAGCGTCTCGCAGCCGGCTTCGACCGCACGCCGCATCGCCGCGTTGATCTCATTTGCTCCGGTGGTCAGCGTGATGCGCGCTTCGCGTCCTGCCTCGGCGAAAATCTGCTCCAGCTGCTCGGCAGCTTTAGCGGGGGTGCCATGACCGGAAGTCGCGTTGAGGACAACCGCGATGTGCCCCCGGCTCACGTGGATCGCCGGTGCCGCCGGCGGCGCGCCAGGCGATCGCCGAAGGCGACAGCAGTTACCCAGATGATGCCGATCGAGTAGCCGGCGAGAACGTCACTGGGGTAGTGCACGCCGAGGTAGATCCGGGAGAGTCCGACCAGCAGGATGAGCGCGATGGCAACGGCCCAGATGACGATCTCCAGCAGGAGGTTTGGTATCCGCGCCGTGAGCAGGACGGCCAGCCCTCCAAACACACTCGCCGCGTACAGCGCGTGCCCGCTGGGGAAGCTCGGCGAGCCCGGCAGCGGGTAATCGAAGAAGGAGGCCGGCCGTACCCGGGCGAAGGAGAATTTGAGCAATCCGTTGAGCAGGCCCGCGCCTGCCAGGGTCACGACCACCAGGAGAGCGCCCCGCTTCCAGCGTTGGGTCAGAAAGCCGACCGCCACCAGCAAGCCCACCGGGATGAGAACCGTTGGGCCGCCGTAGAGGCTGGCCGCCCGCATGATCATCGTGAGCCGAGGCGAGGCCAGGTCATGAACCAGCGCCCGCACGCGCTCATCGAAGCCGAGAACCTCACCCTCCAGAATCTCCCGCCCGAGCCAGGTGAACAGAACCAGTGCAGCCGCGGCAGCCAACAGGCCGATCACCAGCGCAAGGCTCAGCCGGCGTCGGGACTCTGGGGTTGCGGGTAAAGCCTCGGGGGGGAGGGCGCTTGCATCGCTGAATTGAGCGGCTACCGCTGGTTTCCCGCAAGCCGAGGGGATACGATGAATAGTCACGAGTCTCGAGTCACGAGCTAGAGACTGGCGACTGGCAGACTGGCGACTCGAGACTCGCGACATCCTTCCCGGAGCCCATCATGCCACAACGATCTGGTCCAAACCGCCGCGGCATCACCGTACTCGGCCTGCTGCTGCTGATCATTGCCTTGATGGTGGGTGGATTTTTCGTGGTGCGGTACCTGCGGAGCCGGCAAGCGGCGACTCAGTCTCCGCCGCTGGTGCGCCCGACCATGTTAGTCATCACCTCATGAGCCTCTTGATCAGCTGAATCTGACCGGTGTGGTAGAGGTCGTGAGCGGCCACGCCATGAATCTCTTCAGCATTGGTCCACACGCCCTGGGGTGAGTGGTCGTCGAGCTTCGCCGGGGAGAGGGTGCGGACCACTTCGTGCAGGAGCCGGTGCTCCGCGTCCAGCAAGCGGATGTCCTCCTTCCAGGCCCGGGCATCGGGGGTGTTGGGCACCTCAGGCCAATTGCTGGGCTTCCGGGCAAAGGAGCCCACCGCATCACCGGCAAGCCGCCGCCGCACCGCGTACTTCCAGTAGGCCGCGTGCACGGCCAGCTCCCAGATATTGTGTCGGTCGCGGGCTGGTCTCCAGAGCGCTTCCGCCGCGGTCACGCCCCGCAGCGAGCCGCGGAGAGTTGTGCCATGCCAACCCCGCGTATCGAATGCTTGGCCCAGTATCTCGAGCAGCAGATCGATGCGGGGGTCGGCCCCCCGGCCCCGCGTCCGAGCAGTCATTGCAGGTTCCCCGCTGGTGGTAGTGGGTCAGCTCGAGCCGGTCCCAAGACCTCCGAAGGCAAATCCTTTTCCGACCGTCAGCACCCAGCCGGCAGACTCCACATCGGTGGCAAAGCGACGGGCGAGATCGAATCTGAGGGCGTCGGTGACGGTGGCGCGACTCGCCCCAAGCCGGAGCCCAACCCCCGCGTCCCATCCGACCCTCCGCGGGGATCCCGCGAACCAGGCCCCGCCGTGGTCGACGAAGCCGGCGATGCCGAGACCGACCATGTCGAAGAGATCGTCCACCAGGGTGTAGCGGTATTCGGCCGTGAGGAAGACCGACCGGTCGCCGGTAAAGGCATGGCTTCCGAATGCCCGGGGACCGGTGCCCAACCCCAGATCGAACTCTTCTCCCGGCACCGGGTTCTCCTGCCAGCCGGCCTCGGCGTGAAACACGGCGACATGGCGCGGGCTCGGCTGAAGCACGGTCGTGGCTGCCACTTGTACTCGTGCCCGAATCGAGTCCTGCGGAGGTGTAGAGGCCGTTCGCCAGCGCCTCGAGGTAGGCGAAGCCGCCCGGCAACTGTGCTCCCACCCGACCCCGCATTTCCGGACCGAGTCCGTTCCGGTCGTAGCCGAAGGCCTTCGGCGCCGCGATCAACCCGACCCGCAGTGTGGTGCCCAGGTCCACGTCTTCCTCTCGGGCGAAGCCGGCGTACCCGCGGGTGACCAGGAATCGGGCGCGGTTCCACACCAGGTGAGGTCCAGCCGCGCCGGTCACATGCCGGGGGAAGGGTGCGCCGGAACTTTCGGGCTGGAAGTCGTCGCGGCGCACCTGCGCCGCCACCCCCATCCGGAGATAGCCGGCCGTCGAGGCGCGGAGGGCCCAGGCGCCCGCCCCGCGTACCAGGGTGTACCGGCGGGTCAGGGTGTCCGAGGCCACCTCCTGTCCATCCCTGAATCGGAGCACCCGCTCATGGCGGGTCTCGGTTTCGAAGCGAAAGGCGTTTCTGGAGGTCAGGGCGAAAAACGGCCGGTCGATCGCCAGACCGGCGACGCTCCCGTCCGATCGGTTCTCGTATAGCACTCCCAGTCCAATGCTTCCGGCAAAGAGCCGGGGCCGGCGAAAGGAGAGCGCGACGGTAGAGCGGTCGGGATCCTTGCGATATCGCACCGCCGCCGCCGAAGCCGTCCCCAGCAGATTGCTCTCCACCAGGCCGATGGTGAACGCGACCTGACCGCCGGTGCTGCGAAACCTCCAGTCGGCCTGGGTGCTCCAGCCATCCTTCGTCACCACCCGAAGCATGAGACCGGTGCGGGTTCGGACCGAATCGATCTGTACCCGCCGGAAGATTCCCATGGCCCGCAGGTTCCGCTGCGACTCCGCCACCGAGGCCGAATCGTAGAGCTGACCCGGGCGAAAGAGCAGCTCGCGCCGGATGACCGCCGGCTGGGTTACGATGTGCAGGCTGTTCGCCATCCGGGCGAACCAGCTCCGCTCGTTGGGATCGAAGATGTCCCGCCGCTGAAGCTGGACGCCGCGAATGATCAGGCCGGAGTCGGCGATCGAAATGGTATCTGCCGA
The DNA here is from genome assembly GCA_963846435.1 of uncultured Gemmatimonadales bacterium. GTDB lineage: Bacteria > Gemmatimonadota > Gemmatimonadetes > Gemmatimonadales > GWC2-71-9 > CAVVWJ01. The sequence continues at coordinate 942,459 of CAWJVX010000003.1, forward strand.
AACCTGGGCCGGGAGTTTGAGCGGAAGCAGAAATGCCGCGAGCGGGACAAGGTGCCGAAAGTGCAACAGAACTCCACGTGACAAGCAGGGCGTAGGACAGGCAGCCAAGGGCTGCAAGATAAGAGGATCGCTATCCCAGAGCGGCAACGCTGTCGAGGATCCGATCCGGCTTGATGCCACTCTCCCGCAAAACGGCCTCCCGGTATTTGCCGGTGCGGACCAGCCATCCTTGCAGTCCGGCTCGTTGGGCCCCCTGGACGTCTGACCAGAGGTCGTCGCCCACCATCGCCGCGGACCCCGGAGTTTCGTGCCCCAGGCTCCGTAGCGCCGCGGCATAGAATGCGGGACTGGGCTTGCCCGCCACGACCGCGCTCTTGCCCCCGGCAAACTCCAGGGCGGCCACAAAAGGGCCGGCATCGAGGGCCAGCCGGCCACCCTGCAGCCAGTACCGGTCCCGGGAGAGCGCGATGAGTGCCGCCCCGGACATCAGGTACTCAAACGCCTCCTGGAGCAGGCCGTAGGTCCAGTGCTCGCCCAGGTCACCCACCAGCACTGCCTCCGGTGTTCGGCTTGCCGCCCGCCCGGAGGTCCCTCCACAGAGCTCCAGCTCACTCATGTCGGTAAGGGCCGGCTCGGGAACGAAGGGCGCAACGCAGCGGTACCCCGCATCCCTGGCGACGCCGGCCCCGGCGAGGGTGGCGGTGAACACCTCCTCGGGTGAGACCTCGAAGCCATAGTCTTGCAAACGCTGGACCAGCATGGCCCGGGACCGGCTGGTGGTGTTGGTGACCAGTCGATGCGGAACGTTGTGCTTCCGAAGCCGGGCGAGCGCTTCGGGGGCGCCCCGGATGGCGCCATCGCCCGAGTACAGGGTTCCATCGAGATCCAGTAGGTAGGCTCGGGGTTCCATCAGGATATATTTCCATCCGTGATAGCCATGACCACGCTGCTCGCACACATCCTGGGAGCGCTGCTCGCTTCCCACCCGTTCGCCGTCGGCGAGACCCTACGCTACGACGCGAAGCTGGGTTACTTCCCCGTGGGTACGGCCACCGTCTCGGTCAGCCGCCGGGCCCCGGAACGTGGGGTGGATGCCTACGTGTTCACCATGGCCGGTCAGGGCGGACCACCCGGGTGGCGAGTGCGCTACGATCTGACGTCGTGGGTCGACAGCCGCCGCTTCCATTCCCTGCGTTTCCACCGGCAGCTGGTTCAGGCCGGCAAGACGGAGGAGCACGAATACGTGATCCTGCCCGACTCCAGCCGCTACCGGGAGGTCGGAGTGCCCGGCGATTGGGTAGCTCCCTCCGAGCCGCTGGACGAGCTTGCCTTCCTGTATTTCCTGCGGACCGCGCCGCTTCAGCTGGGCCGGTCGTACACCTACTCCCGCTATTTCAGGACCGGCTATAACCCGGTTCAGGTGGTGGTCGCTGCCGCCCGCGAATCGGTGGCAATGCCGGATGGAAAGAGCGTGCCCTCGATCCCGGTGGCCGTCACCTCCCGGGGCATGACCATGAGAGTGTGGCTCACCGACGACGCCCGCCGACTGCCGGCCCAGCTGGAGCTCCCCCTGCCGTTCGGGGTGGTGTCGCTGGTGCTGGCGGGTGAGACGTAAGCGGGTAAGCGGGGAAGCGGGGAAGGCGGGGAAGTAACAGCACACCCAATGCGACATCCGATAGCGCTCTACCCGCTTGCCGTCTTCACCTACGTCTACCCGCTTACCGCTTCCCCACTTACCCGCTTCCCTGCTTCTCCGCTTCCCCGCCTAATACCGTCCCAGATAGTTATCGATCTCCCATTTGCTCACCTGCAGATTGTACTGCAGCACCTCGTTCTGTTTGGCTTCCAGAAACCGTTCGGTCAGGTGTTCGCCCAGGGCCGCCTTGATCACGTCGTCCTTCTCCAGCATCTCCAGCGCCTCGTGGAGGTCGCGGGGCAGCTCGTCGATCCGATACTTCCGGCGGTCCCGGTAGCTCATGGTGAAGATGTTTCGGCTGACCGGTTCCCGGGCCTCCAGCTTCCGCTCGACCCCATCGAGACCCGCCGCCAGCTGAACCGTGAGCCCGAGATAGGGATTGCAGGAGGGGTCCGGCATTCGAAGCTCGCAGCGGGTCCCAAGGCCCCGGCGGTCGGGAATGCGCACCAGAGGCGACCGGTTGCGCATGGACCAGGCCACGTTGACCGGGGCCTCGTACCCCGGCACCAGCCGCTTGTAGCTGTTGATCAGCGGGTTGGTGATGGCGCAGAACCCGCGGGCATGCTGGAGCAGCCCCTCGATGTAGCTCAGCGCTATCCGGGAGAGTTGGTGTTCGGCTTTGGGATCGTAGAAGGCGTTTTCCTTGCCCCGGAAGAGAGACTGATGGGTGTGCATCCCGCTTCCGTTGATCCCCTCGATCGGCTTGGGCATGAACGACGCCATGAAACCGAAGCGGCTGGCCACGTTGCGAACGACGAACTTGAACGTGGTCAGGTTATCCGCCGTGGTGAGGGCATCGGCGTACTTGAAGTCGATCTCATGCTGGCCGGTGGCCACCTCGTGATGTGCCGCCTCGACCTCGAAGCCCATCTCCACCAACTGCTCCACGATGACCCGCCTGATCTCCTCACCCCGGTCCACCGGGCCCAGGTCGAAATAGGCGCCCGAATCGTGGGTCAGAGTGGTCGGTGACCCATCGGGCGCTTTCTCGAACAGAAAGAACTCGGCCTCGCACCCCGCCATCATGGCAAAGCCCAGCTTTCGGGCCCGCTCCACCTGGCGCTTGAGCGTGGTCCGGGGACAGCCCGCGAACGGCTGCTCATCGGGGGTGTAGATGTCGCAGAGCAGACGGGCTACTCGGCCGCCCTCGTCGTCATAGGGAAGGATCCGGAAGGTGTGCAGGTCCGGTTTGAGGAGCATGTCGGATTCCTCGATCCGGACAAACCCCTCGATCGAGGAGCCGTCGAACATGATCTCCCCGTCCAGCGCCTTCTCGAACTGGCTGCGGGGTACCTCCACGTTCTTGTTGACGCCAAGGATGTCGGTAAACTGGAGCCGGATGAAATCGACGCTGAAACGATGGGCCAGCTCCAGCACGTCCTTCTTCCCCGCGTTCCCCACGTCGGTGGGAAAACCCTGGAGGCTGGGACGTTCGGGCCCGGCGGGGGATCGCGGCTTTGCTGGGGGCATGCGGCTTCCGCCGAGAAGCGTGAACAGTGAACCGTGAACAGTGAACGGGAAAGAAACGCATAATCCCCTTTGACGTAAGGGCGGCTCCCCCGTTTACCGTTTACCGTTCACCGTTTACGCTTCTCCTTCAATGACCTCTCCAGCTTCGGCCACCTGTCCCACCTGTGGCACCCCGGCGGCAGGCAACTTCTGCAGCGGGTGCGGGGCCAGCCTGGCCCGCCGCGCCTGTGCCCACTGCCAGGCGGAGCTCTCGCCGCAGGCACGATTCTGTCATCGCTGCGGTCAGCCGGTGGGGAATGCGGCGGCGAGACCGACACCCGGCGCGTCCGATCGCAATGCCTGGCTCGTCGCCGCCGCGCTTTGCGTGCTGCTGGTGGCCGGCATTGCCTACAAGGTCTCGAGTGATGCCACGGAGCCGCTCGCCGCTGACATGGCAAACGCGGGCTCCAGCGCCGGGGTCGCGGCGACCGGCGGCCCGGCCGGGCCGGCTCCCGACATCAGCGCCATGACTCCCCGGGAGCGGTTCGACCGCCTGTACAACCGGATCATGCAGGCCTCGGAACGGAGCGATTCTGCCGAAGTGGAGCGGTTCACCCCCATGGCGCTGGGAGCATATCAGCAGCTCGACAGCCGGGACGTCGACGCCCGGTATCACGCGGCAGTGCTCCAGATGCAGGTCGGTAACCTGCCGGCCGCCCGGGCGCTGGCGGATACCATCCTCAAGGAGTCGCCCGGCCACCTGTTCGGCTACGTCATCCGTGGCACGGCGGCCCGGTTCCAGAACGATTCCGCGGCCCTGGCCCGGGCTCGGCGAGACTTCCTCACCCACTACGAGGCGGAGATGCGCGCCAAGCGGGAGGAGTACCTCGAGCACCAGCCGGTGGTGGATGAGTTCAAGCTTGAAGCCGAAAAGCGTGAAGCGGAGAACCCACAGCGTAAACAGTGAACGGTGAACGGGCCCCACCCCCGTTTACTGTTTATCGTTTACCGTTCACGCTTTTCCCGGAAGGCACATGTCCAAGATCATTCGAGTGGCCCACAGCCCTGACTCCGACGACGCGTTCATGTTCTACGCGCTGGCCGAGGGGAAGCTCGACACCGGCGATCTGCACTACGTCCACGAGCTGGCGGACATCGAGTCGCTGAATCAGCGGGCGCGGCGAGCCGAGCTGGAGGTCACCGCCGTTTCCATCCACGCCTACGCGTACCTCTGGCGCGATTACGCCCTGCTCGGCTCGGGATCGTCCATGGGAGACGGGTACGGCCCTCGCCTGGTCTCCCAGCTTCCGTGCCCGGCCGATCCGCGCGCCGCACTCAAGGGTCGTCGGGTGGCAGTGCCCGGCAAGTTGACGACCGCGTACCTCGCCCTCCAGCTGTTTCAGCCGGACTGCACCACCGTGACGGTGCCATTCGATCAGATCGAGGACGCGGTTCATCGCGGCGAGGTCGGAGATTGGGCTTCTCATCCACGAAGGCCAGCTGACCTACGTCGACAGCGGACTGCATCTGTGGGCCGATCTCGGCGCCTGGTGGCTCCAGGACACCGGTCTCCCACTCCCTCTCGGCGGAAACGCGGTGCGGCGCGACCTGGGCCCCGCCGTGACGGCCCAGATTGCCCGTGACCTTCGGGCCAGCATCGTCTACGCCCTGGAGCATCGGCAGCCCGCCCTGGCTCATGCCAAGCAGTTCAACCGCGGAATCGGCGACGAGCGCATGGATACGTTCGTGGGGATGTACGTCAACCAGTGGACCGTGGACTACGGGCCCCGCGGACGCCAGGCGGTTCAGCTTCTTCTCGACCGGGCATACGAGGCCCGGATAATTCCGGAGCAGGTGAAGGTCGAGTTTGTAGAGTAGGCTCCTGCATTCTTTCTTGACCCCATCTGGCCGGGTCCTACCTTGCGACTACCTGAGATCGTCCAACCGCACCTCTCGTGACGCATCAGGCCCCGATGGGTAATTGCTTCCCAATGAGATTGGCCTGAGTGGAGGAGTTTGTGTGTCCTTGACCGAAGGGCCCGTTACGCTGCTCGTCGTGGACGACGAGGAGGCGATCTGCAATGCCCTCCGGAAGTTCCTCACTCAGCAGGGCTTCGAGGTCACGACTGCGTCGAGCGGCGCAGAAGCGCTGCTGATCCTGCAGCGCCAGAAGATCACCGGCATGCTCCTGGACGTGAATATGCCCGGGATCAGCGGTGTGGAGCTCGTCCCCCAGATCATGGAGCTGGAGCCCACCATCGCGCTGCTCATGCTGACGGCGGTGAACGACGCGACCAGCGCCGCGCTCTGTATGCAGCGCGGCGCTTTCGACTACCTGATCAAGCCGATCGACCTGGGGCATTTGAGCCGGGCTATCCACCATGCCTTGCAGCGGCGGCATACCCAGCTGGAAAGCCAGCAGATCAACCAGTGGCTCAAGGAAGAAGTCGCATCACGGGTGGCCGAGCGGCGGGTTGAGCAGGCCAACCAGGAGCGGATCTCCGTGGCGACGCTCGAGGCGCTGGTCAACGCCCTGGAAGCCAAGGACCCCTACTTCCGGGGCCACTCGGCCCGCGTCGCCGACCTCTCGGCCATGGTGGCCGCGGAGCAGGGGTGCACCGACGAGGAGATCGAATCGGTCCGCACCGGGGGCCGGCTGCACGACATCGGCAAGATCGGCATCCGGGAGGAGATCCTCAACAAGCAGGGCCCGCTCACCGACGAGGAATACGACCACGTGAAGCAACACGTGACGGTGGGCTCGCAGATCCTGTCGCCGCTGGTCCACCTCAAGGATGTGATTGGTTTCGTACGCAGCCACCACGAGCGGTGGGACGGGCTGGGCTACCCTGACCGTCTCAAGGGTGAGGCAGATCCCGGTAGGCGCCAGGATCATCGGCGCGGTAGAGATCTTTGACGCCCTGACCACCGCCCGCCCCTACCAGGAGAAAATGCCCCCCGAAGTTGCGGTGGAGCGAATGCGGGATCTAATTGGTACAGTGGTAGACCCCGCTGTCCACCGAGCCCTCGAAGCGGTGGTCTCCCATCGCCAGACGCTGGTTTTTCTCGACGACGCCCGCGCCTGACCTTGCTGATGCGCCGAGCTAGCCTCAAATCCCGATCGGCCTTGCGGGTGCCCCATGACGGCGTTGAACCTCATTCTCATCGCGGCCGGCGCCATGATGGCCGTGGGACTACTGACGGTTCTCGCCTGGCTCATCTATACCTGGTATCTCGATCGGTTTGAGCGCCGACTAGCGGCCCGGAAGGGCATCTATCGGGACCTGGTCACCGATCTCGCGACCCGGGAGCAGGCGTTGCTGGGGTCTACCATCCACGAGATGGGCACGCTCTACGACCTGGACGTGCTGGAGGCGGTGTTAGAGGAGCAGGCTCGCAGCGCCAGCGGGCGGCCTGGGTGGCTGCTCGAGGCATACGACCACCTCGGCCTGGTCGATAAGTACGTCAACCAGCTCCGCTCGGCGCGGAAGTGGCGGGATCGGGCCTTTGCCGCCGAGCTGCTGGGCAGGGTCGGCGGGGCCAAGGCGGTCCCGGCTCTGCTGGAGACCATCGAGGCCACCCGAACCGAAGACTCCGACGTCCGCGAGGTCTCCCTCCGTGCCCTGGCGCGGATTGCCGACCCCGGTGCGGTCGAGCCGCTGATCCGCGCGCTGGCCACGGCCGAGGTCTGGCTGGCTCCCCGTATAGCCGATATCCTCACCCGCCACGGCGATCTGGCGGTCGACCCACTGATCGCCGTTCTTGATGACCCCGGCCGTCAGCCCGCCCGAGCCTGGGCGGCCAATGTCCTGGGGGAGGTGCGTGCCCAACGCGCCTTTCCGGCACTGGTGCGATCGCTGGGTGACCCCGAGGACGAAGTCAGGGCCAAGGCAGCCGCGGCTCTGGGCCGCCTGGGCGACAGACGTGCCGTAGGCTACCTCCTGGAACATCTGCTTACCGATTCTGCCCCGTTCGTCCGGGTCCGCATTGCCTCTGCGTTGGGCCAGTTCGGCGGGCCCGAGGTCATTGACCGCCTGGTGCGCGCCCTGGGCGATCCCGCGTGGTGGGTTCGCATGCGTAGCGTCGAGGCCCTGGAGCAGATCGGGTCTGGGGCGGAAGGCCCGCTGCTCGTTGCCCTGGATGACCCTGATGCCGAGATCCGGGTCCGGGCGGCGGTGGCGCTGGAACGGCTTCGGGTGCCGGACAACCTGGTGCGCATGATCGAAAGCGGCGAGGAAGCGGCCCGCGCATCCGACACCCTCGTGAGATTTGCCGCCTCCGGGACCCGCGAGTTCCTGGCCCACTTGGCCCGGCATCCCTCGCCCCAGGTGCGCGAAGCGGTGGTCATGGCGGCCCAGCGGGCCGAGCGCAGGGATCTGATGGACGAGCTGCTCCAGATTGGCTCCGGCGATCCCGAGGCCCCGCTTCGGGCGCTGGCGTTCAGCACGCTTCGCTCGCTGGGCGTCCGCGAGGCGCTCTCGTCGGCGCTTAGTGCCCTCTCCGATCCGGACCAGCGGGTGCGCGCGGCCGCGGTTGGTATCGTGGGAGACTACGGGGATCCCGAGGTGGTCGACCCGCTCCGGACCGGGACTACCGATCCCGATCCGTACGTGCGTGCCGCCGCCGCCCGGGCGCTGGGAGCCCTCGGGGCGGCGGGTGCCCGATCCGATATGCACCGGTTGCTGAGCGACCCCAGCCCGATGGTACGGGAGGCGGCGGTGCAGGCGGCGGTCGATGCGCAATTCACCTCCCTGGTACCGGGTCTCACCGATCTGCTGGCTGACTCCGACCCGAGTGTACGGCACAAGGCCGCGCATGCCCTGGGCAGCTTGGGCAATAAATCGGTTGTCCCTGAGCTGCTCCGGGCATTCCCTGATTCGTCGGTCGAGGTGAGCGAGGCGATCGCGGTCGCGGTCAGCCGGTTGGACATCGGAGCACTGGCAGGACTGATCGAACCGCTGGTGGACTCGCCCGACGGGGAAAGCAAGCTGGCCCTGGTCCGCACCCTGCGCCGGTCGCGCGCAGCGGAGGCCGTTCCGGTGCTCCAGCGACTGCTGGGCGACCATCTCCCGGCCGTCAGAGCCGCTGCCGTCGAAGCGCTCGAACGGGTTGGCCGGTCCGGTCCGACACGCGAGCTGGCGGTTGCGGCAGTGAATGGCGGCCTGCAGGACCCGGATGACGTGGTTCGTGCCAGTGCGATCGACGCCTGCGGAAGAATCGAGGGGCACTGCGGGCAGAACCTCCCGTCACTGCTGGAGGGCGACCCCTCCGCTCTGGTGCGGCAGCGGGCGGCACTGGCCATTGGATTGCTGCGGGTACCGGAGGGAGAGGCGGCGCTGATTGCGGCCTGCCGCCGGGCAGAGCCGGCCAAGGTGCGAGCCGCAGCGGCCCTCGCCGCCGGGGTATTCGAGCGCCAGAGCATCGTGGCCCGGGTAAGCGAGATGCCGGACCAGGCAGCGGTGCGGGAGCAGCTGCGGGAGGGGTTGAAGCGCGATGCCCCATTCCGCCTGCTCGGCCGCCGACTCTCGGCGGCGAGACAGCTGGAGCTTCGCGCCCTGGGTGCCCCGGATGACGGCGAGACTCAGGCATCCCTGGCGCAAGGAGCGAGGAGACTGCTCGATGCCGGCGAACGAGTTCGCCTGATCGGCGGCCTGCGGGCCTTTCAGGGTGACCAGACCCGAGGCGCTCTGCTTCAGATCGTGCGCGAGGACCCCAGCCCCGAGGTTCGCACCGCGGCCCTGACCGCCGTGGGCGATCTGCTCGATCCTGAAGAGCTACTCCCCGTGGCGGCCCGGGCTCTCGGAGATCCCAGCGTTCTGGTGCGGCGCACCGCCGTGGCGATTTTCGGCAAGGTGCCACCGGGACGTGCGCTGGCCAGGCTGATTCAGCTGCTTCGAGTCGATGACGATCCCGCCGTGCTCGCCGCCGCCGCTGGGCTCGCGGAAGAACACTTTCCTCAGTTTGCCCAGGCCGCGCTGAGACTGCCGGCAGAGAGCGACCGGGCAATACTGGTGATCCGCGTCGCCCGCCACCTCGTCCACCCGGAGTTGCCCGGCCTGCTGCCCCCGTTCGCCCGCAGCAGCTCACCCGAAGTACGTGCGGCCGTGGTCGATCTCTGGCGCAACCGTCCCGACATCGCGGACCCCGAGTCGCTCCAAGCGCTCACTCTTGATCCCGAGATTTCGGTACGCCTCGGGGCAGCAGGGGCAGCGTTGGCATCCGAGCGGTACGATATTCTCGACGCCATGACTCAGGATCCCGATACCAGCGTGCGGCGTGAGGTTGCCATCGTCCTGGGCCGGACGGAAGCGGCCAGGAAGCCGGGACTGGCCACGCTCGAGCGCCTGGCTGCGGATCCTGACATGGCCGTGCGGGCGGCGGCCTACGTCGCCCGCCTGGTCCAGGGAACCGCTCTGCCATTCCCACCGGGACTTGATGCCCAGGTAGCGGCACAGGCAGTCCGGGAAGGAGCCGACCTTCCGGTCCTCCGCCAGACGGCCCGCGCCGCCCCGCTGGAGGAGCGGCGCCTCGCGGCGGCCCTGGCATTGGCGTTACTGCAGGACGACGTCGCCCGTGAGGTGGCGCGAACCGACCCGGTTCCCGCCATCCGCCACCGGGTTGGTGGGGCCCTGGATCTCTCGATCCTGAGCCTGCCCGGAGTGTCCGCGTGATCGACCACCTCACCCGCGCGCTCATCCTTTTCGCGCTGGTAGTGCAGCCGCTGTTCCTGGTCTACTTCGTGCTTTACAACAGCTATACCCTCTGGCTCATCGGGCTGTCGGCTCGCCAGGTGCGTCGCCGGGTGGCCGGCCACTTCGTAGAGGATCTCGATCTGATCGATGGTGGAGACCTGACCAAGCCACTCAGCATGATCGTCCCCGCCTACAACGAGGAAGTCAGCATCGTCGACAGCGTCAGCAGCCTCGTTCAGTGCGACTACCCGAGATTCGAGGTGGTGGTCATCAACGACGGCTCGTCCGATGGAACGCTCGACCGCCTCCAGAGTGCATTCCGGCTCCGCCGCACCGAGGTGCCCTATCGGCCGGCCATCGGCACCGCCCGGGTCCGGGCCATGTACGAGGCCACCGTGCCGCTGCCATCCACCGTCATGCGCCTGATCGTCATCGACAAGGAAAACGGGGGCAAGGCCGATGCATTGAATGCCGGTGTCAACGCATCCACCGCCCCCTATTTTGTGTCCCTCGACGCCGATTCGATTCTCGATCAGCGCGCGCTCAAGGAGCTGATGCGGGTCATCCAGGAGGATTCCCGGGTGGTGGCGGTCGGCGGACAGGTTGCCATCGCCAATGGCTGCACCGTCCGCAACAGCCGGGTGGTGCAGGTAGGGTTGCCGGCCCGCTCCTTAGCCCGTTTCCAGATGGTGGAATACCTTCGCTCCTTCACCACCGCGCGAACCGGCCTCGACCGGATGCGGTCCATCCTGATTCTGAGCGGCGTCTTCGCCGTCTTCGAGAAGGAGACCGTGATTCGGGCGGGAGGATATCTCACCCCATTCCTGCGGCACCGGATTACCGGGGAATACGTGGGCAGCCGGGTCGGCACGGTGTGCGAGGACATGGAGATCATCGTCCGGCTGCACCGCTTCGTGCTGGACAAGCTCTCGGACCGGCGGATCGTATTCCTTCCCCACCCGGTGGCCTGGACCGAGGTGCCCGAATCTTTCGAGTCGCTGCGGAAGCAGCGCGGCCGCTGGTATCGAGGCCTCCGCGAGTCGCTCCGCTATCATCGCACGATGCTGTGGCGCACCCGGTATGGCCGGATCGGCTGGTTTGCCCTGCCCGCCTTCTGGCTGTTCGAGTACTACGGACCGCTGGTGGAGATCGGAGGATACCTCTGCCTGGGGTTTCTCCTGATCATGGAACGGGTGTTGGATTACCCTCTGGTCAACTATCCCTATCTCTGGGCCTTTCTGCTGGCATCGCTGGGCTACGGGATTCTGGTGAACATCCTCGCCGTGTTGGTGGGTGCCTGGCGGTTTCGGTATGGCCTGGCCGACCGGCTCCAGCGCCACCTGCTGCCCTTCAGTCGGCGGCGCGAGGTCCTGATTCTGCTGGGCTACGCGGTGCTGGAGAACTTCGGCTACCGGCAGCTCACGCTCTACTGGCGGGTCCGAGGCCTGTGGGATGCCTGGCGGGGCAAGACCGGCTGGGAAAAGTTCGCTCGAGTTGGCTTCCGCCCGGGCTCCGCCGCGGCCCATGGCTGAAACCGCATTGCCCCGGGTGCTACTGGTGGACGACGACCCCGATCTGGTCCGTCTGGTGCAGCACGTCCTCCGGTCGAATGGGTATCAGCCGGCGGTGCAGGTCTCGACCGGGCGCGAGGCGCTGGCGTCGCTCGACGGCATCGACATCGTCCTGCTCGATCAGCAGCTTCCGGATACCAGCGGGCTCCATGTGCTGGACGCCATCCGAACCCGGCCCGCGCCGCCGGCCGTCATCCTGGTAACCGGTCATGGCAATGAATCGCTGGTAGCCTCCGCGCTGCGGCGAGGGGCCGACGACTATCTGGCCAAGGACTCGGCCCTCACCGAGCTGCTGCCCCAAATCCTGGAGCGGGTGCGCCGGGGCCGGGAGCTGCGGAAGGCGCTAGCGGAGGCCGAGCAGGATCTGGTTCGGGCCGAGCGTCTCGCTGCGGTGGGTGAGATGACCGTCACGCTCCACCACGAGATCAACAACCCGCTGATGTCTGCCTTTGCCGACGTGGAGCTGTTGTTGAACGACATCGGTGTTCCGAAGGAGACCCTGAAACAGGGCCTGGAGGACATCAGGCAGGCGCTCCGCCGGATACGGGACATCGTTCAGCGCATAGGTAAGCTCCGGGAAATCCGAAGCAAGGACTACCTGCGCGGGGTGCGCATGCTCGACCTGGAACGACAAGAGCAGGAAGCGCCGGTGCTGCAACGCGGGACCGCGCTGCTGCACCTGGCCGACGAGGACCTGACCAGGATCGTCTCACTCCTGTTGCGTGGGGCCGGCTTTCAGGTCGAGCGCTGTGCGAGCATCGCCGAGCTCCAGGCATCGGCGGCCCGGATCGGGGTGACGGTCGTAGTGATTGCCGGAGGGGCCAGCACACCCGGGTCGCACGCCCTGGGCGGATTCATTACCCCGGGGGAGCGCGAGTACCTGCTGGTTGCATTGGTCGCTGATGAGGGCGGGGCTGCCAAGGCAGCCGGAGCCGACCACGTGGTCCATCTACCGTTCGATCCCGGAACCTTTACGGCGGAGATACTGCACCGGCTGTCTCCCGCTTAGCCTGCTGGTAGGCCATCCCCCTTAACCTGACAATCCGCTGCCGGATCGGCGGGTGAGACGCTACGAAGTCGGCCAGGAACCCCTCCTTCGACGACATCAGCCCGGGCGACGGGATCCACGATGCACAGGTGCGCCGCTCCCTTGGTAATCGACTCGGTAGCTGCGGTCGCACCCGCCAACTTTTCGAGCGCCGAGGCCAGGGCCATCGGGTTCCGGGTCAGCTGCGCTCCAGTTGCATCGGCCAGATATTCGCGCTTCCGGCTCACCGCCATGGCAAGTAGCCGGGAGACCACCGGGGCCACCACCAGCGTCAGCAGCCACAGCACCAGAATGATGACTCCAAGTGGATTCCCCTTCCCGCCGCCCCGCCGCCCTGCTGTCCTGCCGCCCAACCGGGCACCCCGCCCGATCATCCGCCCCATGCCATCGGACATGAGCGCAATGGCCCCGATCATCCCGGCGAGGAGGGTCATGAGCCGGACATCCAGGTTCCGCACGTGCGCCATCTCGTGCGCGATCACCGCCTGAAGCTCGTCGCGCGAGAGTGCTACCAGGAGTCCTTCCGTGACCGCCACGCTCGCCGTGGCGGCGTCACGGCCGGTGGCGAACGCATTGGGATCGGCATCGGGGACGATCCAGATTCTGGGCGTGGGCAGGCCGGAGGCAATGGCCATCTCCTCCACCACGTTGACCAGCTGCTTCTGCTCCGGAGTGCCCGGCTCGATCAGCTCCCAGGCACCGGTGGCCCACAGCACTCGCTCGGCGCCGTGGCGCCAGGAATACCAGCAGATCGCGGCGGCGGCGAGAACGCTGACCAGTCCGATGAAGGGAACGACGTGGTGGTAGGAACCCGGCGGGGAGTCGGCCGTCAGCAGCCAGAAGGCAAGGTCACCCCCGAACCCCACCCAGGCGAAGAACAGAATGAACCCGAGGATCAGCCAGGTGGAGCGCCGCCGGTTGGATTGCTGTTGAGCGAAGAGGTTGGTGTCGTCGCTCACGCGCCGCGTTTGTTGGACGAGAGATCGACCATGGGAACGGCGCGCTCGCCCGCATCTTCGATTTCCCAGAGCTCCGCAGGGGAAGCCTTGGCCAGACCGGCCACGAGATTGGTGGGAAACTGCATCTGCTTGGTGTTGTATTGGGTAGCGACGTCGTTGTAGAGCTGGCGGGCAAAACCGATCTTGTTCTCGGTGCTGGTGAGCTCTTCCTGAAGTTGGGCCACGTTGGCAGTGGCCTTGAGATCGGGATAGGCCTCGGTGAGCGCAAACAGCCGGCCCAGCGCCTGGGTCAGCTCGCCTTCGGCCTTCGCTGTCTGCTGCACCCCGGTGGCTCCGATCGCGCGATTCCGGGCCGAAATCACGGCGTCCAGCGTCGAGCGCTCGAAGTCCATGGCGCCCTTGACCGTGTTCACCAGGTTGGGGATCAGATCGTGGCGGCGCTTGAGCTGCACGTCGATCTGCTTCCAGCCGTTGACGACCTGGTTCTTGAGCGAGATGAGCCCGTTGTACGCACCCACCATCCACAAGACGATCCCCGCGATGATGGCCAGCAGGATGATCGTGCCCATGTCGGATCCTTGTATGAGAGGGGTCTACTGATTCCAGGCTTCGTTTTCCGGGGCCGCCGCTTCCGACACCGCCACCTGCGTTTCCAGCCCGACTACCGCCGTGAGCGCTTGCCGCAGCGCTTCCGCAATGATCGCGATATCGCCGTTGAGACGCAGCGCCGGATGCTGCTCGTCGATCAACACTTCCACTCCCGGCGCGACTGCGATACGCCGGCAGGTCGAGCCGGCTGACGACATGCCTTCGACCGGCGCCAGCCAGGCCAGGACGGCCCGTCCCACCCTTCCGCGGCCGGTTCCGGGAGTGCGGAGCAGCGGCAGGTGGCCGGGTGGCGGGAGTCCGGGACCCAGCGCGCTCGCCGCCCGCCGCTCGATGAGATCGCCGGTCAGGGTGGCGAACTCCTTCACCATGGATTCCAGGGTGGCCCCTTCCATCTGCCGCAGCTTGATGGCCAGTACCTGGAGCAGGTGGCGGTAGGAATACACGGCCGCAGTGCCGCGCCCGTCGGGGGGACTCACCAGACCCCGGGCCACGTAGAAGCGGATGGTGCGCTCGCTCGGCCTGGCGCGCGCGGCGGCGTTGACCGGGACCACACCGGATGCGTCCAGAATCCCACCGGCCAACGCGGCCAGATCCCGGAGTCCCCAGGGTGCCAGCGCCCGGTATTCGCGCAGAGTTGTAAGCGGATCGGGGGTAGGGTCGGCGTTCATCCGTGTTCGTTCCCCTCGCGAAGATCTGACCGGGTTTCGGCCCGGGCCAGCACGGTCTCCACCAGCTTCACCATGCTGTCGAGCGTAAAGGGCTTTGACAGGATGGGACATCCGACCAGCTCGGCAGGCCAGTCGGGGTGCTGCCACGGGGGATCGCCACTCATGAGGATGACGCGTCCCAGCAGTCGGGGCCAGCGCCGGACAATGGCCAGGAAGAAAGTATCTCCAGCCATCTGGGGAAGTCGGAGATCGAGCAGCACCAGATCGAACCTCGACTCATCCAGCATCAGGTACGCCGAGTGCGGATCGGCCGCCGCAACAACCTGGTAGTCGAAACCGGTGAGAGCGCGCTCCAGGGTTCGCCGCAGGGACGGCTCATCATCCACGATGAGAATGCGGGCCCTCACGAGGCGACCTGGCTCAGAGGCGACAGGTAGCGCTCGGTGACGATCATCAAGGCCTCTTCTGTGGAGAGCGACACGCGGAGTTCGCCGGCTGTAAGCCCGAAGATCGCGCGCAAGTGCATCTGCAACGTCTTGGTCTTGCTGTAGCCCAGTTTCAGCGCCACATCCTCGACCGTATAGCCGGGATCCAGAAGAAGCCTGTGGGCGTAAAGCAGCCGGGTCAATACCATCACCATCCGGGGCGAGGGTAGGCCGACCTTGGTAAACCAACGCTCGCAGGTGCGGCGGGTCAACTGCGCCCGCTCGGCAAGCGCGGTAACGGTGGGTGCGTCTTCCCCTGCGTGGAGCATGGTCTCGAGCGCCCGGAGCAGTTCCGGGGGCAGCTCCTGCAAGGCCCCTCCCAGGGCCTGCATGACCTGCTGGGACGCGCTGTGCTCCAGCTCGGCCTGGAGGGCGCTCCGGAGCGAAGAGGGCGCATCCTCGAAGCGATGAAAGACCACCCGCCTGATACCGGCCCGCCCCAGCTGGAGCAGAACCGAGGCAGTAGCAGGAGCCAGCTCAGTGTAGATCAGGAGTGGTAACGAGGGAAAGAGGAGCCGAATGCGCTCGATTCCGTGGGCCCGGGCCTGCCCGCCCAGCAGCGGGTCAACGACGGCCATCTCGACCGGTTTGGCGCGGATCGCCTCGACGGACTCGGGCCAGCCGGCTCCCGAAACCCACTGATAGCGGTCAGGATCGAGCACCCGGAGCCGCATTAGACGTTCGGTGGGGACTGCGGCGAGTAGCTAAATGTCGCAAATCGGCCCCTATTTGTCGCAAATGGGCCCTATAAACACCCGCGGCCGAGGTCCAAATTGGCGGCGTACCCACCCCTGGGCATCACCGACTCTCTGAAAGGCTCTCCATGTCTCGCTTGAAGGCCTACGGACTCGTACTGGCGCTGGTTGCATCGGCCGCCCTCAGCACCGCCTGCACCCGTACTGACGCAACCGGTCCGTCCGAGCAGGTTCAGCCGTCCTTTGAGGGTCAGGGCGCCAATAACTAGCTCAGTCCGGCTGCTCCGCGGGACGTACGCGCTGCCCACAGCATCGGTTAGAAGGCTGCGGCCGCCGCGTACTCCCGCAGCTCCACTTCCATTTGGCGAACAGTAGGCGCCTCGCTGAGGCTGGAGGCGCGCTCATCGACAGGCTGGGGCTGGGGACGCGTGGTGAGGTCCCCGAGCGCTTGCTCGATCTTGAAGTACCAGGCGTTCAACCGATGGGACTCCGCCAGAGCGAGTCCGGCGGTGAACGCATCGCGCGCGCGCGCCGACTGCTCGAAACGACCCAGCCCCACTCCCAGCTTATAGAAATAGTCTACCGACATGCTCGGCGACATCCGAATGCGGTACGCCTCGGCGCCCGCCCGGCAGCGCTCGAATGCCACCCGATTGCCGCTGGCCGACTCCAGGTCCATGAGCTCGAGCAATGCATTGGCACGTACCAGCACGCTGGCGCTTGAATTGGATACGATCTGAAATGCCACCCGCGCCGCATCCACTGCTCCAATTTCGTGGAGACCGATGGCTACGTCGCCCAGGGTACGCATCCGCTGCTGCGGATCGTGACTCAGCCGGAACGCCTGGTAATGGGCCTCCAGCGCTTCGAGCTTGAGACCCTGGAGGTTGTAGACCACTCCCAGATCGGCGTAGGCCAGAGCCTGGGCATCGGTGAGCTGTAGCTCGGTCGCTTCCCGCACGACGCTCTCAGCGGTAGCGCGAGCCGCCGGATAGTTGCCGCGGCCTCGCTGGACGGCACCGAGTCCCAGGCGCCCGCGAAGCACGGAGACCGGGTCTCCCACGCCGGATGCCGCTTCCTCAGCGGCGCTGTAGCATGTGCTTGCCGCTTCCCAGCGGGCGAGAAGTCGGTTCAGCCGGCCGGCGAACAGCGCGTAGGCGGCAAAGTCCGCCGGGGGCGTTTGCGGGCCCTGGGAGCGGGCGGAGAGCGTCAACAGCTCCAGCGCCTCCTCCAGCCGTCCTTCGTGCTCCAGGAAGTAGGCGTACGCGGTGAGGCTCATCCAGAGGCCGGAGGTGGCCTTCCCCTCCTCAGGTACAGCCGCCACGACACCGGCCAGGTGAGCGGTCTCCGGAGCGTCGCCCGGAAGCTCGCTGACGTGCCGCCGCACGGCCTCCAGCTGCCAGTGGAAGCCCTCGAGCAGCTCGCTGTCACCCTCCAAAAGCAGCAGCTTGTCCACCAGGCGCGCTACGACGTAGGCGCCCAAGGCAAGCCGCGCCGGCCCGTCGCGGTCCTGCTCGCGTTGGAGCCGGGCACGCTCGAGGAATGGCTCGTACGTAAGAATATTCGGTGACGACCCGACCTCACCGAACAACCGCTGTGGCGTATACAGATGCCCATCCTTCCGTTGCCGACGGGTCGAGACCAGGGGATACAGCTAGTATCGCCTCGATAATCACCACACACAAGGGCGCCTTTTCTCCCACCGGCTTACGCCCTCCGGGCTCGCCACTTGCTGCCCCCAACCGCACAAAAACGGTGCCACCGATGGTAGGGGCCCTCCCTATCTTGGCGCATGCGACGAGCCTTCACCCTTCCGGAGCTGCTGCTGGTTCTTGCACTCGGAGGCATCCTCCTCGGCATCGCCGTCCCCCGGCTCTCTGCCGCCCTGGATCGCATCGAGGTCGCATCCGCTGCCAGCCACATTGCCGCCGCGCACCAGCGAGCCCGCCTGATCGCCATAACCCAGGGCCTGGTGGCCGTCCTCTCCGTGGACTCGGTGGCACTGACCATACGCCGACGGGGCCTGATCTCGCCGCTCTGGTCCGAACCAGGTCCCGCCGCGCACCGGGTATCACTCGCCGGCCCCAGTCGCCAATTCATCTTCTCGCCCGAGGGATTTTCCATGGGCCTTTCCAACGCCACCATCCGGCTACGGCGCGGCGACGCCACCCGCACGCTGATCGTGTCTCGCCTCGGTAGAGTCCGGGTAACCCCTTAGTGGTCGGACGAGCGGAGGGCGACGGCCCCTTCGAGCGGACGACCGGCCCGGAGGCCGGGACGGATCCGGGCCACCCTTCTCGGTGCGAACGGGACCAGCTTCAGTTGGCCTTATCGAGATTGAAAACCAGATCGACGTGCACTTCGATGTCATCGTACATCTTCAGCACACCCAGCATTTTGCTGAGCCCGCCGATGCGATAGTCCTGCAGCCGGAGCGGGAAAGTGGTGCGAACCCTGGCCTGGGTTCCCTGGAATTGTACCGTCGCCGGCAGGTCCACCTTTCGGGTGACGCCGTGGAGGGTGAGCGCGCCGTGCAGCACCGCAGCGGTGCTATCTGCGGTCCCTCCCCCGCGCGGGGTGATCCCACCGAGCTCGAACCGAATGTTGGGATACTTGCTCGACTCCATGGACTTGTTCAGGTCCTTGTCGCGCTTCCCGTTTTCGGTCGTGAGGGTCCGCACCGGCGCCTCCACCCAGCCTCGCACCGCCCTGAGATCCGCGCCACCGGTTATCTGCCCCGAAACCGTCTTGGTGGTGCCAACGAAGTCACCCACGGTCGCATGGCCATCGAAGCTGAGCGTTCCGGACTCGACGTGACCATTCGGAATGGGGCGTCCCTGAGCGCACAATTCCTGGGTTCCGGCGAGGGCATGGCCGGCCAGAAGGGCAAGCATGAGAGTGGTTCGCAAGACGGCTCCTCCAGTCGGCGCAATCAGCGCTCTTCCAGACCGTACTTTCTTACCTTGTTCAACAGCGTGGATCGCGAGATTCCCAGCAACTGGGCAGCCTTGCGCCTGTTACCCCGGGTATGTCGCAGGACCAGCGCCAGGTGCCGCCGCTCCGCGGCCTCGAGCGAGTCGGGCTCGGCAGCATCAGCGGAGATAGCGCGGCGCAGTGCGGGCAGATCCAGACCAGGCATTCCCAAATCAAGCAACACCGCATCGATCCCGGTCGCACCGAGCGAATCGGCGGCAGAGACGCCGTCCGGTGCCGCATCCACCCGATGATCGGCGCCCCGAAGGAGTGCCACCAGCTCTCCCCGCCGCGCGGGATCGGGATCGACCACCAGGAGATGAAACGGCTTCATGGCTTGGAAGCTTACAGAGGCTATTGACGGTTGGCTATCAGCAAGGGCTTTGGCCATTGGCTTGGCCCCAAAAACGGAACGGCCGCCCAGTCGTGGCTAGGCGGCCGTTCCTCACATGGACTACCCAAGGTCGGGGCATCTCTGCCGCCGTTCTTCTTTCACCTGCCGCCGGTTGGCTGATTCGCCGCTCGGGAGGGCGCGGTGAAGCCTTGGCTTCCATCCCCAGGCCGGATGGCCATCCCACCTGGTTCGTCTATGCGAGCGCTGCGAGTCGGATCGGGTCGCGGACCAACCCTTCGCACTGCACCCCGAGGCGCTAGATCGGGGCGGATGAAGCACGCGACTGGCTTCACCTGTTCGAGCCGGAGTGATCACCAGGATCTGCGAGAGCCTGAGCCTTTGGAGCTTCAGCCCTCTCCCCTGATATGCCGCTCAAACCCACCCGTCAGTCGCCGCTGTGACACGGAGTCCCAGTACGTTCCGATGAGGTGCGTGACAATAACATAGGCACCTGCGATAATCCCGCAAGTGCCCGTCTTTCTTCGGGTTACAGCGTTCTTAGGTGGAAGAGATGTGGAAAGGTAACTCACTTCTGCCACGCACCATACCGGCCTCCATCAACACAATGTGGACATGTGTATCCACATAGGGGTCGGACGGATCTAGCCGGCCAGGGGGCGGGCTTCGGCACCCGCCGGGGTCACTTTGATCTTCATGGCGCTGAAAAATGCACCCAGGGCCTTCTCGTACTTCCGCAAGGCTACCTGAACCCGGACAGCACGATCGTTTCCGTAGCCCCGCACCCTTTCTCCCTCGCCCGCCTGGCTCATGACCGTGAAGTCCGACTCGCACTGGGCCAGGGCCTTTTGAAGCTGATCCAGGGCGCCCATCATCTCTCCCCTGCGGCGCTCCCGCAGCCCCTCAGACGCATCGGCCGCGCGCACCGCCTGGCGGCTGGATGGTAGGGTACGGATCGAGCGCGCGCACGCCTCACGCATGACCCGGGCACGGGAGAGCAGCGAAGCAGTGGACGCCTGTCGGTAGTCGCGCTGGAGCCGCGCGGCTGCGGCATCGATGGTGTTGAGGGAGTCGCGGAACCGGAGCAGCGCGTCCCGAAGGGTCACGCGGCCGGCGTCGAGCGCGGGCTCCGGTCGCACCACCGTGCCTTGAGCCGCGAGGTTTTGGGCGAACAACAGGGTGACCACGGCGAGGTACATACGGCTCATGATTCGGTTCCTACTTCGATGTAGCGGTAAGTTGGCTCGCCCTCGGGAGAGGAGAACAGGCAGCCGGCCGAGCTCGCCGCGAACCATCCGGCCACCAGCGGCCTCGGCAGATCGAGCTCCTGAATGATGGGACCGAGCCAGCGACGCAGATGGCGAATCTCGGGAGCCCGTCGTCCCAGGAGGGCAAGCAAGCGCTCCGGCTCCCGAGGTGGCGCGGAGGAAGTGCGCCAGCCCGTGCGCCCGCTGGGAGAACTCGACCGCCTTCACTCCCGGCTCGTCGAACAGAATGGCTCCCTCGAACACATCCATGGGCGGCGCGTCGAGACGGGGACCCAGATATACGTAGCGCCGCCCGTCCTGACTCTTTCGCTCGATCACTGCAGCGGCCGTTTCGCTGGTCAGGCGGGCCGCGTGGAGCAGGTCGTCATCCTGGAGAATGCCGACGGCTCCGGTCCACTCCAGCGCTGCCAGCGCGGTCTCTACCGGGCATCCGAGCGCATCGTCGAACGCCAGGAGTCGGGGCGCCTCACCGGCCCGAAGCACAAAGTGTGAGAGTCCCTCCGCACGATCAGTGAAGGTGCGGACGACAAGCGTTTGAGGAGTGGCCATGGGGGAGAATATAGCCGCTTACTGCCTTCACGGAACCAGCTCCGACTTCGGTTCCACCCGGACAATCCAGAGGCCCGAGTTGATGTCGGGGACGTAGACCAATCCGTTTCGGTAAATGGCACCCCACGCGTTGGGAGCGTTGGGAACGGCTCCATCCCCATCGCCGGTTACCACGTGGGCGATCTCCCGACCCTGGCGCTGCAAGTCGCCCCTGAGCTCACCGGAGATGTCGAGCACCCTGAGCCCGCCCTGGTAGTCACCCAGGTACAGCGTATCGCCCGCCACCCAGACGTTGTGGCTGCCGCCATCCTTGGGCTCGTAGTAGGCCACCTCTTTCGGGCTGGCGATGTCGCTGACATCGATTACATGGAGCCGGCCATACGCCCGGCCCAGCCCCACGACGCCGCCGCCTTCGGTTCGCCGGGGCCGGGCGGAGAACACCTCGTCACCCACAAACACGTACTTCCCCGCCCGCCACGCCGTGTGGGTTCCCCGAATGAACCCGGCACCACCGACCGCTTCGACATCTCGATACAACGAGTTCAGGTCATACTTGTACTGGGAGACCAGCTGGGGGTTCTCCGGGCTGCCGTTCTTCATCCCGTTACCGACATCGAGGATCACCAGCCCCTGATTCCAATAGCTCAGATAGGCCAGGCCATCTTTGATGTCGATGTCGTGGAGGAAATTTCCGGCCTCGTCCGGACGGGTCTGCCAGCGAGCCACCTGGCGTGGCTTGTATGGGTCGCGAATGTCGATCACCCGGAGCGAGCCGGTCGCATCGTCGGTGAGATAGACGTAGCCCCGATACACGAAGGTGCTGTGCACCCCACCGCTCACCGTTTCGGTGAACTCCGCAATCGGCTTGGGGTGCGCCGGGTCTTCGAAGGAGAGGATGACGATGCCGTTCTTTCGGGTGGATGCATTCTCCCGGGTGAGCACCCCGTACTTGCCGTCCTCGGTGGTCATGATGTCGTTGATCGCACGGGCGTCCACCACCACCGAATCGGTGATCACCGGCATGGATGGCTTGCTCAGATCGAGGGCATAGACCCGGTCCCCGATGGTGCTCAGATAACCGTGCCGGCCGTCGGGGTGGAGCCAGAACTCGGCGGTGGGGAGCCGGAGGGCAAGGCGACCGACCAGGGTGGTCGGTCGCCGAACGTCGCGCGCCCGGACCTCGACGGTCGCCTCCGTGATTTTGCCCGCGAAGCCGGCCGTGACTCGATAACTGCCCGGCACCTCGGCGACGAAATGGCCGTCCGGATCGATCTGTGCGTTTCCCGGGCTGAGCCCCCATTCCGGCGTCGCATCGGTCACCGGTCGGCCGTCGCGGGAACGGCCCTGAAACACGAAGCGCACCACATCGCCGGCGCGCGCCGTGGCGGTAGCGGGCTCGATGGCTAGCGAGGCAACCGGATTCGGGGTGACCACTACGGTGAATGCCTTCGCGGCCCGGCCGGCGCGGGCGGTAATCGTGGCGCGGCCGGGGCGCCCGGCGCTCAGCCGGCCGGCCGGGCTCACCGCCACCACGGCGGGAGCATCCGAGCTCCAGAGCACCTGGTCGTAGCGGCGGTCGTTATTGGCGGCGTAGGGGGCGGCGACCACCACGAGCGACTGACCGGCATAGAGCCTCGAGACCTCGCGATCAAGCACCAGTTTGGCTGCCGGCTGGGGAAGCACGGTCACCCGGGCAAACCCGGTCGCGGGGGAGCCGCCGCCACGGGGGCTCACCAGGGCGCTCACGTTCAGGGTGCCGGTGGAGCCGCCGGTTACCAGGCCGGTGGAATCGACCCGCCCCTCGAAGTGACCGCCCGACTGGAACCAGCGAATCGAAACGTTTTTGACTGCCCGGCCCGAGGAGTCTACCGCGCGCGCCGCGAGCCGCACCGTGTCCCCCACCTGCACGGCCACCTCGGCCGGCTCGATGGTGACCTTGGCCACCGCCGAGGTGGGCTGCTGCTGGAGCGCGGCGAGCATCGAAAGGAGGTGCACCATTGTGGCCTCGAACGGGTGAGTCGAAGGAGTTGTACCGGATGGCGGAGAATGTACATCGTGCGGCGGGGCCGTGGAACGGCTAAGTTATACCGGAAGCTTTGGAGAACCGGCATGCGAGTGGAATGGACTTCGTACAGCTCGCCCATTGGCGCGCTGACCGTTGTGGAGTGTGAAGCCGGCCCGCTCGTCATCGAATTCCCCAGCCGGGCGGTGACCATCAAGTGGGCGGTGCGGCTTCGGGCCGCCGTCCCCGAGCTGCACATCGCACAGGGGACCTGTCGCATCACTACCGCCTGGCTGGACGATTACTTCATGGGATCGCCCAAGCCCTTTCCCTACCCCGACCATTTGAAGCGCTGGTTCGACCTCTCCCCAGCCCAGACCGCCGTCTTCAAGACCCTGCGCAAAATTCCTCTGGGCGAAACGCGCTCCTACGATGACGTGGCCCGCGCCACCAAGCTGCACCCCCGCCAGATCGGGTGGCTGGTCTCGGCCAATCACCTCGCCATCCTGATTCCCTGCCATCGGGTCGTGGGCAAGGATGGCAGCCTGGTGGGTTACGGCGGGGGACTCGCGAAAAAACGATGGCTCCTGGATCACGAGCTACGGACCGCCGGGGTGGTGCTCAGGTGAGTCGACAGTCACAAGTCACCAGTCGCAAGGCCTTAGTCGTCAATCGAACCGGAAGCCCCTAGCGGAGACACCCGATCGTTCCTGGCGCCTGGGCGACTGGCGACTGGTGGCGGCGACTTTGACTCCCGACTTATTGACAAAACTATTCCCAAGCATGACCTTATGACATGCAATTCGCGGTGCCTCCCTTTCGTTTTTGACGCAAGCGGGCCGCCGGACGATCAGTCCGGGCGGCTTTTTTTGGGGCTTTTAACCCGGCCATACCGGCTGGGGGCATTCCCCCGGGGCCCTAGGGCTCCCTTTTCAAGAGGTTGTAGCAATGGCGAAGGGCACGGTCAAGTGGTTCAATGACGCAAAGGGGTTCGGTTTCATCGCGCAGGACGGTGGCAAGGATGTATTCGTACACCATACGGCAATCATCGCCGACGGCTTCCGATCGCTGTCCGAAGGAGACAACGTGGAGTTCGAGGTAGTCGAGGGCCCCAAAGGGCTGCAGGCCTCGAACGTCCGTAAGGTCTGATACCCCAGCGCCCTTCCCGACCAGTCGCAAGGCCAACCACGCCCTCCGCTGCTCACCCGGCGGGGGCTGTTGGCGTCTCCAGTTCACCGCCCGCCTGACCGATACTCCTCTCGTCACGCCCCATTGAGGTCGTTGCCGCAATGCTGACACCGGTCCGCGCGCTAGCCCTGGCGGGTCTGCTACTGACTCCCACCCTGTCGGGTGCCAATGTCGCCGCCACGGCGCCAGACACGGCGGGCCTGCAGTTCCTCGGCTTCCGCGCGGGGGCCCGCCTGGACGAGCTGCAGCTCCATCTTCGCGCCATTGGCGGCAACCGGATGCGGTGTCGCCAGTCCAAGGTCGACCGGCGGGTAAACGAGTGCCGTGCGGCCCTGAACGACCGGGAGCTGGGCGGCTCGGTGGAGCTGTGGGTTTCCGCCATGGACAGCCTTGCCGGCGTGATCACGCTGTCGGGGGTCGTGGCGCCCGGACAATTGGAACGCTGGCGGGAGACCCTGGAGGGGAGCTACGGCCCAGTCGGGGCTCGAATCCAAGGCACCCAATGGATGCTCCAGTGGGTACGCCGGGGTCGCATGATTCGCCTGACCTGGAGACTGGAGCGGGGTGAGAAGGTCGCCTCCGTAAGCCTGGTGGACGGTCACGTGCTCGATGGCTGGGGACGCAGTCGCTCCGCTCCGGCACAACCGGTCCCGGCTCAACCCACCAGCCGGGCCAGATAACTGCCTTCGGTCTCTTCCAGCGCGTAGTCGCGGACCACGCTGCCGGATTCCTTCAACCGGCGCAGCAGTCCCCGGATGCGAGTGCGGATGGGCGATCCCCCACCGCCCCGCCCTCGACCCGTGATCAGCCGGACAATGCCGCCCGGACGCGCCTTGGCCTGAGCCCGCAGAAAGTGCTCGGCGTTGGCCACGGCCTCGAGGACGCTCTGGCCATGCAGATCGAAGGTGGCATCGGGTGATCGGTCAGTCCAATCGAGCATCGTCGATATTCTGGGCCTGTGCCCGGACTCCGTCCAGATGGGGGAAGTGCGTGGATCTCTTGGTAGCCGGCAGACTCCATCAACCTGGCCATAGCTCGGCCCGCGGATTGGTGCTTGCGGCCTCGCTGTTCTTTTCGGCCTGCAGCTTTTCTTCCGATCCCATCCGGCTGGGGCTGGCAGGATCGTTGAGCGACCCGGTCGGCGTCCCCATGAAGCAGGCCGCCGAGCTCGCGGTGGAGGAGATCAACGCGGCCGGAGGCATCAACGGTCGTCCCCTGGAGCTGGTCGAACGGGATGACTATGCCGATCCGGACTCCGCCGTATTCGTGGCGACCGATCTCTACGAGGCGGGCGTGTCGGCCGTCATCGGCCACCTGTTCTCCGGCACCACTTTGGCCGCCGCTCCGGTGTACAACGGGGGGCCGGATCCGGTGGCGGCCGTCTCCCCCTCGTCCTCATCCCCCGATATCTCGACCGCCGGCGACTACACCTTTCGCATCTGTCCCAGCGATCTGGCGCACGGAGCGGCCCTCGCGCGCTGGGTCCATGACACACTCGGTCTCCAGCGGGGGGCGGTGCTGTACCTGAACGATCAATATGGCCGCGGCGTACGCCAGACCTTCGTCAAGGACTTTACTCGCCGGGGCGGCACCCTCCAGTCGATCGATCCCTATCTGGGCGATGTTCCCCACGTAGGTCCCTACCTCGACCGCCTGGCCAAGACTGGCGGGGCTGACTTTCTCGTCGTGGCGGGAAACCGCGCCGAGGCCGAGGAGATCCTCCGGCAGGCGCGAAAGCGCGGCCTTACCATGCCGGTGCTGGGCGGCGACGGACTCGAAGGCATCGAAGCGGCGGGGGAGCTGGCGGAAGGCGTCTACCTCTCTTCGGCGTACCTACCCAGCCTGGCGACCACCGCCAATCGGAATTTTCTCCAGGCGTACCGCAAGAAGTTCCCCGCGGCGGGACTGCCGAACCAGCCCGCGGCGGCCACCTACGACGCGGTATACCTGCTGCGCGACGTGATCGCCCGGGCCGGGACCAAGCGCCAGGACATCCGCCGTGAGCTCGCCCGAGTCGGATCCAGCGCCCCGCCCTTCCGAGGTGTCACCGGGGTGGTGGCGTTCGACGCCAGGGGAGACGTCCCCAATCAGGCGGTCTACATCGGGATCGTGCACCAGGGCGCGGTCCGCCTGGCGGGCGGCCAATGACGATGCTGCGCAGTCTCCGCAGCCGGGTCATCGCCGGCATGACCGTCCTGATCGTGCTGGTATTCGCCATCGCGTTGCTCGGAGTGAACTCGATCAGCTCGCTCGACAAGTCGGTGGATCGGGAGCTTTCCGTTCTCCTGGAGAGTACCGACCTGAGCAACGGCCTGATCGCCTCGCTTGGCTCCGAAGTTCGCTCCGCCGAGCAGTACCTGCTCCTGCGCTCGAACGCATTGAAGCGGCGGGTGCTGGACGAAGGCGATTCGGCTTACACCTATCAGCGGCGGTATCGGACCCTCAACGCTCTCACCACCTCCGATCGCTACATCGTCAACAAGATCGCAGCCAATCAGGCGGAGATCGAAGTGGCCTATGCCACCGCTCACGCCCTCGCCGACCTGGGTAGGATGGACGATGCACGCCTGCAGGCCGAGCGGGCACGGGCCCCGGCCGATACCCTGCTGGGCGATGTTCGCGCCCTGGTGCTCGCGCAGAACAACCGCGCCTTGGCACGGGCCAACGAGCTGCGCCGGAACGGGGCAGAACGCCGTTCGGTCCTCTGGCTGCTGTTCCTGGTTTCACTGAGCGCCGGTATCGGGATCTCGGTGCTGACGGTGCGGTGGGTGGATCGGCCGCTGCGGCGGCTGATCAGTGCGGCGGACCGCTTCGGGGCCGGCGACCTGAGACGGGTACAGCTGGGCAAGATGCCCACCGAGCTCGATCTGCTGGCCCGGTCGATGGACGGGATGGCGTCACGACTGCGGGGAGTTGTGGTATCCGTCGTGGGCGAGGCCAGTCAGATCGGCAACAGCGCCACCGACTTCTCCGCCATGAGTGAGGAGCTGGCCGCCAGCAGCGGAGAGATCTCGACCGCGATGGTCAAGGTGGCCTCGAGCGCGGAGCAGCAGGTCCGGGGAATGGAGAAGGCGGATGCCCTGCTGCTCAATCTCAGGCACATCGCCGAGACCAACGCCACGGCATCGGCGCGAGTCCTCGAGCTGGGCGAGCGGATCCAGCAGCTCGCCGCCCGCAACCAGGCCGGCGTCGCCGCTGCCGGCCAGACCCTGCTCGACATCCGCGAAGTGGTCGGCACTTCCGCCCGCCAGGTGCAGGAGCTCTCCCGGTTATCGGAGCCGATCACCGACTTCATCGATCTCATCCGGCAGATCTCGTCCCAGACCAACCTCCTCGCGCTCAACGCGGCCATCGAGGCCGCCCGGGCCGGCGAGCACGGTCGCGGCTTCGCGGTGGTCGCCGAAGAGGTACGCCGCCTGGCCGACTCCAGCTCGAGCGCCGCGGAGGAAGTGGCGAAGACGGTGCAGTTCATCCGCAACCAGGTGCGGGACGTATCGGCGACGATGGATGTGGGCTCGGCCAAGGTGCACGGGATCGAGGCGGTCGCCACGGCCGCGGCGCGGGCCCTGGAGGACATCGTCACGGCAGTGCAGGAGGTGCACACGGCGGCGGCGGAGGTAGTGCGGGAAGCAGAGGCCAACCGGCGGATTGTAGTGCAGCTGGGAGAACGAACCCAGGAAGTGAGCCATGCCGCCACCGAACATGCTTCGGCCAGCGAACAGGTGACGGCGGCGGCTCAGGAGCAGACCGCGTCGACCGAACAGATGGCAGCGTCCGCGGGCGACCTACTTCAGGGTGCCACGCGGCTCACCGCGCTGATGCAGGATTTCAAGACCTGAGGAGTACTACCGCTTTCGCTTGCCCTTGGCCGCCTTCTTGACCGTCTTTACCGCTCGTACCGTCTTTCCCTTCACCCTCGCCTTGGCCTTCAAGGCCTTCTCCCGATCGGCCGCCTTGTCCAGGCGCTTCTGCTGGGCCGTATGCACTTCGGCCAGGATCCGATCACCCTCGTCGTTTCCCAGCAACCCGCGGCGGGTGGCATAGCGGATCAACTCCTCCGCGTCCGCCACGTGGAAGTCGCCGATGCGCGCGGCCGCCCGGATGACGCTGCCCAGCGCGTCGGCCACGGGACTCCGCAATACATTCGCGATGCCGGGAAGCGTCTCCAGCAGCGTAGAGATCTGTGAACCACCGAGTTCCGATACCACACGTCCTCCTTAACCTGCCATCGAGCTCGAGGGCAGCCGACCCGCGGTCGGGCCGCGCCACCAGGGACGGTATTCTCGCACTGGTGACACTTCGGCGCTAGTAGTATGGGAAGCTACTTCGTGATTTGGAGGGTTCCCCGCATGTCGTAGGCCCGGTGGGGAAGGCAGAAGAACTCGTACTTGCCTGGAGGCAGGGCGGGTACGGTGACGCGGTATTCGGCTCCATCGGGCGTGAGCAGGGGGCTGCTGAGATCCGCGGAACGGCGGCTCAGGGCTCCGTTGAGTGCCTCGCGGGCCGGGCCCGACAGCCCGCCACCCTCGAAGACGATGCTATGGGGAGTGCCACTTACCGCTCTGAAGAGCAGCACATCACCCGGACGCGCGCTCACCCGCTCGGGGCTGAACCGGAAAATCTCCTTCTCCGGATTGGCTTCGAGGCGGATCTCGTGAACCTTCTGGGCTTCGGCTCTTACGGTTATCAGGCTCACCAACACCATCGAGCACAAGGACACCAACACAGACCTGCGCATAGTGGGGCTCCGAATCAATGACAAGAAGGCTGCTAAGCCTTTGCGCGACTGGTCAACTACCGGTAAATTCCGTCTCAACCGGGGTAGCCAGATCCGTGCCATATACCCCGCTGGAAGGGCCGACCGTGGGACGTCGGGGCATTAAGGAGTATCGAGCACCTGAAGCTCTGGTTCTGATCGCGGCGGATCGCGACCAGAAACCTCTGGTCTGTCCCTCGTGCGGCTCGGTAGCAGTGGAGCGAGTTCCCGAACGATCCAGTGCCGAAGACGCCCAGGGTGGTCGAGTCACCCTCCACTGTGCCGCGTGCAGCCGCAGTGCCGCTTACATCCCCCGCACATTGAACCGCTCTTCCCTGCCCGAAGCCCCCCGCCCGCATTAGAGAGGTTAAGCCCCCTCGCGTCTCAGGTCTCAGATCTCAGGTCTCACGTCGCGTCCCCTGCTACTCCGGCGAGGTGAACAAGCGACTCCAGCGAACCGCCGTCAGGAACGGGAGCGCCCGCCAGCTGCTCGGGTCGTAGCTGAAGTAGACCACCAGGGGCCTTCCTCTGACGTTCGACCGCGGCAGAAATCCCCAGTAGCGCCCGTCGTAGGAGCTGTCCCGATTGTCACCCATCATGAAGAACGAGTCCGCCGGGACCACGATGGGTCCCCATTCCTGAAGATCGGGCTGGTAGCTGGCCTCGTCACGATTCACCAGATGGGGCAGCTGCCACTCGCGCATCTTGGCCCGCTGAATCGGATCCTCCGACCGGGTGGGATCAGAGCGGACGGCATACGGCTCGTTGACTCGCTCCCCATTCCGGAACAGCTCCCCGTTCTCCATGCTCAGAGTGTCACCCGGCATGCCGATCAGCCGCTTGACCACTTTGAGCCCCTTATCCTCGACCGAGTCGAAGACCAGGATGTCGTTCCGGTGCGGCTCGCGCACCGCCGGAAGCCGGGCGCCGATCAGCGGGACCTCGGCGCCATACAAGGCCTTGTTGACGAAGAGAAAGTCGCCGATGAGAAGGGTGTTCTCCATGCTCCCCGAGGGAATCCGGAATGCCTCGACCAGAAACGTTCGTAGGAAAAACCACACCAGGAGAGCCACGAGGATCGACTTCGTCCATTCCCAGAACCAGATGACGATGGACCGGGACTGCGCGGCGGAACGGGCGGTCATGTACAAACATCCTCAGGTGAATGGAAACAGCCGGCTGCCGGACTGAAATCTAGCATGACGCTGGACCGGCTACCGGACAGCCACAGCCGGGATCAGGGGGCGGGAGCGGAGCCGAAGCAGGGGATACGGGGTACCGGGCTGGATCTCCCGGTCCAGGAGATTCCAGGTGACGACACCGTCCTCCGACGCGGGCTCCAGCAGGTACGCCGCCAGGACTCCGAGCGGCTGGGCGGTAGGTACCAGGTACCAGCCGCGCGGTGATGGCGCTGTCGCTGGCCTCACCTGCCCAGCGTGCCTTCGGCCTGTACCGTCCGATGGCCTTCGAACAGCGGGCCTACGGTCAGGGACTCGACCGCAAACGATTGGACCGGCCCGCGCCACGGCTCGCTCAGCGAATCAACCTCGACCCCCTGGCGTCTCAGGAGCTCCACCACCGATCTCAGCCGCGGGGGAACCAGGTATGCCGCGGGGAGCAGCTCCTTCCGCGAGGCCGTGAACCGGTCGAACACCGGCATCCGGATGCTGCGATAGACTCCGGTACGCTGCCGCCGGGCGTAACCGCCCGCGCCCTCGCCCGCCGGCCTGGTAATCTCCGCGATGACAGGTTGGACGGTAGGGGCTGCCAAGGTGGAGCGGATCGCAAGTGAGTCTGGTCGCCACCGGCTGGAGGCCTGAACCAGCGACTTGATGGCCGAGCGCTGCTGGGCCGCCAGACTCAGGACCTCCACCACGAAGTTGTAGGTGGCTTGGATCCGGGTCTTGAAGTCCGCGTTGCTGTAGCCCTCGCTCAACACGGCGAGCCGCCCACGAAGTCCCATCCAGTTGGTCCCGAAGCGTGGGCGAGCGTCGTAGGTCTCCCAACCCAGAGCCAGTGAATCGGGATCCTGGCTCCGGAAATTCCCGTAGGGAAACGTCTGCTGCCCATGCCGCCGCAGCATGCGCTCCCGCACCACGGGCAGGAACCGGTTCCGCACGAAATCGGTGGCCGGATTGGAGTTCGGATTCAGTCCGGGAGCGTAGGTGAGGACGTAGCCATGATAGCTGCCGTTGGTGGTGTGGAGATCCATGAACAGATCCGGATCCCAGGCCGCAATCAGCTCGGCGGCGGCTCGGGATTCCGGTGCCTCCAGCTTCACGTAGTCGCGGTTCAGGTTGAGCCACAGCCCGTTGGGATTCTGGCCCACCAGGTCCGGCCCGTTCTGACCCGGACGATTTCGCTCGCCGGGGCCCATTCGATCGTTGCCGTCGGCGTTGTAGATCGGCACCACCAGCAGCACGAGGCTGTCGAGTAGCGGGCTCAGCCGTCCGTGGGTCAGGTCTCGAAGCAGCATCTGCGCCGCTTCCTTTCCCTCGACTTCGCCACCGTGAATGTTTGCCTGCAGATACACGATGAGCTTGCCACTGCGGTGCGCTTCGGCCGGCCCGGCAGGGACTGGCCGGCCAGCGAGCACCCAGGGAACCCGCCGGCCTTCGGGGCTGATCGTCAGGGTGGCGATCCTCGTGTCGCGCGTCGCTCTCGCGAGGGAATCCAGGAAGCCGAGCACGTCCGCGTGAGACGACGTCTCCTTGAAGCCGCTTCGCTCGGCGCGGGTTGACTGGGCGGCGAGCCGGCTTGCGAGTAGGAGTCCGATCAGAACGGCGTAGCGCATCAGCGTGCCGTTCTTCGGGGCGGGGGAATCAGAATGCGGCTGCCGACGACGTCGGGAATACCTCCTTCGATCGTGAAGGTGATCTCGGGAACCAGGATCCTCGAGGCCGGCACCGGGAACACCCGGTCCGGTTTCCCGGCGTAGGCCCGCCACGCACGTCGCAGCGCCCGGTCGGTTCCGAGGTTGGACGGCTGACTCGCATTTCGCAGAAGGAGCTTGGTGGTGGCCGCCGGATCCGGCAACTCGGCTGCCAGGGCTCGGACCAATGCGTATCCGATGGAGTGTTGGTCCTCGGTGCTTGCCTGTGCCAGTCCGGCCCGTTTCTCCAGCTCTCCCAGCGCCAGCAGCGGCCACCGCGCGACCAATGGCGCCAGAATGCGGTCAGTGCTCCACTCCGCGAATCCCTCGGCAAGGTAGGGCTCGATCCCGGGCAGCTCGACCACGGCGCTCTCGCGAGCAGGCAACTGCCGGGTGAAGTCTTCCAGCTGCCGGCGCCGGAAAAGCAGATGCTGCCACTCGTGCACCACGGTTCCGAGCGCGAGCAGAGGGGAGTAGCCCGGGTCGATAGCGATTGCGTCCCCCGGCTCGAGAAAACCGTTCAAGCTCTCCCGTGACTGACGGGGCACGGTCGTCAGGCGGATCGATTCCGAGCCCACCTGGAGCAGAACCAGATTGGTGTCTCCCGGGGGCAGCCACCGGAGAGCACGCAGTAAACTGGCCTCGCCGTGTCGCTTCAGCCATTCGCTGGCATTCGCGTTGTCGGCCCGGACCAGGCGGTGGAATAGTGCGGGAGGAACCCCGTAGTGCGGCACCGCCTGGGGGTAGCCGAACAGCCGGGGCCGGATGTCGGGCAGCGCCTGGCCGGCGGGCGATCCTCCAACTCGGCGCCAGTCGTCTTGCACGTAGTCGGCGAGAGAGCGCCCGCGTCCTCCGTCGGGAATCCAGGGTTGGGTCAGGAAGAAGCCGAGGGCGTCCATAACCCAGCTCTGACTCTCGGCATAACCGCTCAGCAGGAGCAGCACGGCGGTGGCCGACACCGAATCGGCCCGCCACAAGTCGGCACGGATCGCCCGAAAAGCGGCGGAGTCGGTGGCGGCAAGGACCGTCAATCCGTAGAGGGCACGAGGCACTCCCTCTTCGGTCAGGCTGTCACGCGAATCCAGCCAGTGGGCCGCCGCAAGCGCCTTGCGAACCGTTTCCCACCCGATCTGCGGGGCCCGCCCTCGCGCCCACGCAAGAGCGGCATCGTGAAGATCGACGACCCACTCGCCTCGAGGACGGAACAGGTGATCGAACCGCACCCGGGCGCTGTCTCCCGGAATCGTTGCCCGAATGGCCGCCAGCGTTTGCCGGGCAGCACCGTTCAATTCCTGGCGTCGATAGAGTCCCATGACGTGGTGGGAGCGCTCCGCGGTGAGCGCCTTGCTTGGAAGCGGGGTCACCCCGCTTCGAGCTGCGGCTGCGTGATAGGCCGTGGCTGGGGATTCCGCCGGCACCGCCAGGGCCGCATGCATCCAGGGTCCCGGAATGCGGGTCAGAGTATCGTTGCGGCCAGCCACGATTTCGCGCAACGTGAAGCGGGGCAGATCGGAGGCAGTGGAATCTTCCCGCGCGTCTGCCGTCTGTGCCCTAACCTTCGAGGCCGACCCGAGTACCAGAAGCGTGCCGAGGCCAAGGGCCACCAGGTGCCCTGCCGATACAGCCACGAATTTTTTCAGGGAGGCTCCAATGCCCGATGATTCCACGCCCGCTCCCAGAAGACCGATGCCCCCGTTGATGGACCGGCTAGGTGAGTTGTGCGTGGCCGGCCGCGAAAGCGCGACCTACCTCTGGCAGGTCCCCAACGATGAAGGGGTGCGACAGAAGATCGTCGCATTGCTGGCGCAGATCAAAGTGGAAGCGGCCAAGCAGGGCCGCCAGGAGATGGGCCGCATCGCAGCCGAGCTGGAAACAGCGGTGGGAGTTTCACCCAGTCCCCAGCAGGTGGAGCTGTTGCAGGATGGCTTCGAGCGTCTGACCCGGCTCTGGTCGGCAGCGAAGAGCGGGCTGTTCTAGGGGGGACAGCGCCTACTTGCCCCGCCGTGCCGCGGCCCCGCTGTCCGGCGGCGCTGCTGCCCCGCTATCCGCCGCTCCCGCTGCCCCGCTGTCCGTTGTCGCGCTCTCTTCCCGGCCGCCGACCGACCGGCGCTGCACCAGCGTGGCGTTCACGGGGGCGCCTTCCGCCAGCCGTTCCTGCCCCCCCACCACGACCTGCTCCTTGTCCTCCACCCCGCTGGTCACTTCCACGAAGCCGGGGGTGCGTACCCCCAGCTCCACCTGGCGCCGTGTCGCCTTCCCGTCGGTGACGACCCAGACAAAGTTCGAGCCCTGCAACGGCAGCACCGCATCTTCGGGGATTACCACCGCGCTGGGGCGCACGGCCGTGGCCAGCCGGGCCTCGATGAACATGCCCGCCTGCAGCTCCCGGCGGCGATTCGGAACCAGGGCCTTCACCAGGATCGTACGCCCGGGGAGCTGGACGATCGGGTCCACGAAATCGACCTTGCCGGTGAACTCGCGGCCGGGGAGCGAGGCGACCCGGAAGGTTACCTCCAACCCGGGCTTCAACTGCTCGGCATAGCGCTCGGGGACCTGGAACGAGGCCCGCTGGGGGGAAACGGTCTGCAAGGCAGCCAGATGGGTGTCGCTGGTCACGTAGTCACCCAGGCTCACCATGCTCTGACCCATGACCCCGGCGAATGGCGCGCGGACCACGGTACGAGCCAGCCTCACCTGGAGCCGTTCCAGTTGGGCCTCGGTGCTGCGCATGGTGGCGTCAGCGCGTTCCAGCTCCGCCTGCGACGACGCCTTCTGGCTCAACAGGTCGCGGGTGCGTGCCAGCGACTGGCGCGCCAGGTCGCGGTCGGCCTCGAACTGCGCCACCTGAGCCTTCAGCTCGGCGTCGTCGATCTTGAACAGCGCCGTACCGGCTGCCACTGGCGAGCCTTCCCGAACCAGAATCTGGACCACTCGGCCCTCGACATCGGGGCGCAGCTCGATCGACTGCATGGCCTCGATCTGGCCGGTAGCCAGGATGGCATCGACTACCGTGTCGGAGCGGGCGGCGGCGGCCTCCACCGGCATCGCCGGCGGTCCGCCACCACCGGGGCCGCCGGCGCCTTCACCGTCTTTGCCTTTCGACTCCGCCTGGTTGCAGCCCGCGAGGGCCGCAAGGGTCAATAGTGCTGCGTGCGTCGATCTCACGGGGTGTCCTTCTTCGTGAAGAGTCTCCGGCCGAGTATCGCCTCGAGCCGCGCCAGGGCCAGTCGATTCAGGTACCGGGCCTGAACCAGGCCCGCCTCTGCCTCCGCCAGGTCCACCTGAGAGTCAAGCAGGTCGAGAATGGTGCTGGCCCCCGACCGGTAGCGAAGCTCCTGCATGCGATAGGTCTGGCTTGCGACGTTGACGCCGACCAACGCGAGCTCCACCGCGGCGGAGGTTACCTGGTAGCCATCGTAGGAAGCGGCCACATCCCGTCGGACCACGCGTTCCAGGTCCTCCCGAATTGCGCGGGCGACGTCGCGGTTGACCCGCGCCCGGCTCACCTCGATTTCCCGCTCCCCGTTGTTCCAGAGAGGAAAGGAAAGGCTGAAGGTCACCGAGCTGATGTTGGACGCCCCCGGAAAGATCCGGGTATCGTAGCGCTGGTGCAGGCCACCAACGCTGAACACGGGCAGGTAGTCGCCTCGTTGAGCCTTGAGCGCGGCACCGGCCGAGTTCTCGTTGGCCCGGGCTGCGCGGTATTGCGGCCCTTGATCGAGCGCGATCTGGAGCGCCTGGGGAAGTGATATCGGAAGTGCGGCGGCGGGCAGGGTATCCAACGGGGTCGCGTCTACCGGGCCCTCGGCACCGACCCGTCGCCCCAGCTCCAGCTGAGCGGTCTGAAGCGCATTGTGCTGGCGTAGGCTATCCACCTGGGTGCGGACCAGCTCGAGGACCAGTTGCAGTGAGTCGGTCTGGACCGCTGCGCCCGACGATACCCGCGCCCGGGCCACCGCCAGCCCCTCGCGGGCCCGCTGGGCACGTTCCCGGTTTACCCGCGACAGCTCCTGGTTGACCAGCACGTCGTAATAGCTCGACTCCGTCTCCAACGCCGCATTGAATCGCTGCTCCAGCTCGCCGGCCTCGGCACTTGCGAGCTCGGCTTTGGTGCGTGAGAGCTCGCTGAATTTCCGCAGGCTGAAGATCTCGTAGTTGGCGCTGGCCCGTCCCACCACCAGTGTGCTGGTAGGATTGGACGGATCGGCCGGATTGAAGAAGTTCTCGGAGTACTTGGTCTGGTCGAGCCCCAGGTCAACCGACGGCAGAAAGAACGCGAGCATGGCGGCGCGCCGGCCCCACTCGGCGTTGTCTATCTGGCCCAGCGCGCGAACGTAGTCGGGATCGAATCTGGACGATCGGCGCACCGCCTCCGCGAGGGTTATCCGCGGGATGGAGTCTGTGGCCGGCAGCGAATCTACCCGGGCCGGCGGGGTCTGGAGCGCGAGCAGCAGCAGCAGCATCAGTCGGCCTCCGCCGGCGCCAGGGTTCCGCTCCGGCTCTGCGCCCGCACCTTCCTGCGCTGAAAGAGGCCATCGAAGATCACGTACACCGAGGGGACGACGTACAGGGTGAGGAGGGTAGAAAACACCAGTCCTCCCACGATGGCATACCCGAGCGGACGCCGGCTCAAGGACCCGGCTCCAAGGCCAAGCGCGATCGGCATCGCGCCCGCCACGGTAGCCACGGAGGTCATCAGGATGGGACGCAAACGAATCCGCCCGGCCTCCTGTGCGGCCGCGAGGGTGTCCATCCC
Source organism: uncultured Gemmatimonadales bacterium (assembly GCA_963846435.1). Taxonomy (GTDB): domain Bacteria; phylum Gemmatimonadota; class Gemmatimonadetes; order Gemmatimonadales; family GWC2-71-9; genus CAVVWJ01. The sequence goes on from CAWJVX010000003.1 coordinate 979,047, forward strand.
CCGTTCCTTGAGCTGGTTGATGTACTCCACCAGCAGGATCGAGTTCTTGGTTACCAGTCCGATCAGCAGGATCATTCCGATCTGGCTGTACACGTTGAGCGTCGAGCCCGCCAGCTTGAGCGTCAGGAGCGCGCCGGTTACCGCCAGCGGCACCGCCAGAAGCACGGTGAAGGGGTGCACCAACGACTCGAACTGGCTGGCGAGGACCATGAAGACCACTACCAGCGCCAGGAGGAAGGCGAAGTAGAGTGCCGACCCGCTCTCCTCGAGCTCGCGCGACTCGCCGGTCAGTGCAGTGCTGCTGCCCCGGGGCAGCACTTCGTGGGCGATACTGGTGAGGGAGTCGAGCGCCTCTCCGAGCGTGAACCCCGGGGCCAGGCTTGCCGTTATGGTTGCCGAGCGCACCCGCTGGAAGTGGTTCAATTCCCGAGGCCCGACCCCTTCCTGGACGGTGGCGAGCGCCTCCAGCTTCACCAGCTGATTGTCGCGGCCCCGCACGTACAACCCGGTCATGTCGCTGGGCGTCGCGCGTGCCCTGGGGTCGAGCTGCACGATCACATCGTACTGCTTGTTGGCCCGAGTGAACGTTCCCGTCTGACTGCCCCCCAGAAGCACCTGGAGGGTGGTGGCCACGTCGGACACAGCGACACCCAGATCCTCGGCCCGGTCCCGGTCGAAGCTGACGGTGAGCTGGGGCTTGTTGACCCGGAGATCGCTGTCGACGTTGACCAGGCCGGGGATCTGGCGAGCTCGGGCGAGCAGGGTGTCGTTGCCCTTGGCCAGCAATTCGAAGTCCGGGTGCTGGATGACGAAATTCACCGGGCTGCCCCATCCGAAGGCAGGCGGATTGTTGGCGAACGCGAACACGCCCGGGATCCCGAAGTACTGCCCCTGGACCTCGTTCACGACGTCCATCACCGTGCGGTCGCGATTGGCCCAGTCCTCGAGGTTGGTAAAGATGATTCCTCGACTCACTCCATCCCCGATGTTCACCACACTGAAGAAGCTGCTGACATCCTTGGTCTTGGAGAGAATTGCCTCGGCCCGGCGCTGGTACCCGTCAGTATAGGCCAGCGAGGAGCCCTCCGGTGCAATGATGAAAGTCAGAAACCACCCGCGATCCTCCGCCGGAACAAACTCCCGTTTGAGCGACCGGAAGACCAGGAACGCGCTTGCGGTTACCAGGGCTGTGAGACCCACTACGACAAGCCGGTGCCGGAGCGCAAAGGCCAGGCTTCGGGCATAACCGGAGGCCAGCCGGTTGAAGCCGTTCTCCAGAATCCGATAGAGCGGGCCATGCCGCTGGGGTACCCGGAGGATCTTGGCGCACAGCATCGGTGTCAGGGTGAGCGCCACGAACCCCGAGATGATCACCGAGCCCGCCACCGCGATGCCGAATTCGTTGAACAGGCGGCCGGTGGAGCCCTTGAGGAAAGCCAGTGGCGTGAACACGGCCACCAGGGCGATGGTGGTGGAGAGCACTGCGAACGCGATCTCCCGGGTGCCGTTGATCGCGGCCTCTTCGGGAGACTCGTGCAGCTCTTCCTGGTGCCGGTAGGCGTTCTCCAGCACGATGATCGCGTCGTCCACCACGATGCCGATGGCGAGGGTGAGCGCGAGCAGGGTGAAATTGTTGATCGAGAAGCCCATGAAGTACATGATCGCGAACGTCGCGATGATGGACGTCGGGATCGCGAGGCCGGGGATGATGGTCGCCCGGAAGTTACGCAGGAAGATGAAAATGATGATCACCACGAGCATGGCGGCGATCAGCAGGGTATCCTCCGCTTCCTTGATGGAGCGCTTGACGAATATGGACTGGTCGAAGCCGATGTTGAGGGTGACGCCCGGCGGCAGCGATGCCTGAATCCGGGGAAGCTCGGCACTGATGGCGTCCGACACCGAGATGATGTTCGACTTCGACTGCCGGACCACGCCGATCGCAATCGACTGGATGCTCTTGAAGCGCAACGCGCTCCGCTCGTCTTCCGGGCCCAGCTCCACCCGGCCCAGGTCTTTGAGCTTGAGTAGGACGCCGCCGGTGTTGCTGACCACCAGGTTGCCGAACTCTTCCGGGGTCTTGAGCTCGCCCAGCGAGCGGACGGTGAACTCCCGGCGGTCCGATTCGATTCGGCCGGCGGGCACCTCGACGTTGCGGCTCCGGATGGCCTGTTGGACGTCCTGCACCGTGATCCCGCGGGCGGAAAGCTCCGAGGCGGACAGCCACACTCGCATCGAGAAGCGCCGCTCACCGAAGATCCGCGCCTGGCCCACCCCAGGAAGTGTTTGCAGCCGGCTCTTGACCAGCCGGTCGCCGATATCGGACAGCTGGAGCAGGTCATAGTTCTCGCCCGACAGGGCCAGCCAGAAAAATGGCTGCGCGTCGGCGTCCTGCTTGGCCACCACCGGCTCTTCGACGTCTTCGGGCAGGCGCTCCCGGATTCGGGCCACTTTATCTCGGGTGTCCTGGGCCGCCGCCTCCACCCCCCGCTCGAGATGGAACTCGAGGGTGATGTTGCTGACACCTTCCCCGCTGGAGCTCGTAAGGGTACGCAGCCCCTCGACCGTGCTCAGCTCCTCCTCCAGGATGTCGGTCACCGCCGATTCGACCACCTGGGGGTTGGCCCCGGGAAGCACGGTCGTAACGGACACGATCGGGGCATCCACATCGGGGAACTCGCGGACCGCGAGCTGGGTGTATCCGATGACTCCAAAGAGCACCAGCGCGAGGCTGAGCATGCTGGCCAGCACCGGGCGGCGAATCGACAGGTCCGAAATCTTCATAGCGGTAACCTTGCGGCTGATGGCACAGGACGGGTCTCGTCACACTTGGTCGGTGGAGAGAACCTGCACACTACGGAGCAGGGCGGGCGGAGATTCAGCCGCGACAGCGCCCGGCCCATGTGCTAGATTTTCCGTTCCTCTTTCCCCAGGACAATGGCACCCAAACTGTCGAGCCGCCAGCAGGCGCAGTTGGCCTATCTCCAGCTTCTACCTCAGAAGTTCCAACGCATTTACAGCGTCATCGAGCAGATGGCGGCCCCCCGGGTGGACGAGGCTCTCGCCCGTGGCCTTGGCCGGCTGCTGGACGATATCAAGGGCAACGCCGCCTCCCTGAGCATGGGCCCGCTGGCGGAGACAGCCGGGCGTATGGGCATGCTCGTCCGAAGTGGAGGAGGGATGCCCCTGAAGGTGCGCGGCTTGAGGGAGCTGCAGGGGAGTCTCAAGATCAATTACGATGCGGCTTTGCGGGCCGCCACCACACCCGAGGGAGCCGCCGAGGAATAGCGGGCGACCCCCCCCGGCTAGGCGGCCCCCCGCTTGGCGAGAAGCCGGTCGATCAGCGGGCCACTCATCAGGACGATCATGAAGTTGATCAACCCGCCGATGAGCAGCGACACGAACGTGAGCGCCCCCAGAATGAGCGCGGCACCGATGGATGCGAAGAGAACTCCAAACCAGGACATCGAACCGCCTCCGGAAGAGGAAAGGCCCACCCTTCAGGGCCGAAGTTAGCCCGATCGGTTCGATCATCGCAACCCGACTCCGTAACACTCCGTAACATTGAGGTATCACCAATGCGCACTGTGACTTTCGCCGGCCTCATCCTAACCCTGCTCGGCGCGCCCCCAGCAACAGCCCAGTCTCACGAGCAGGAAGATTCCGACCACGTGGTCGCCGGCGGCGGCACTCTCCCTGCCGGGTGGTCGGCGCGGCCCGACGCGACCGGAGACCTCAAAAGCGTCAAGTTCGTCACCATGGAGCCTGGCTATCACGTCACCCTGGGTCCGGCGACGATTCTCTATCGCAAGAGTGACCAGGCGAACGGCCCCTTCCATACGCTTGCAACCTTCCACCAGATGAAGAAGCTGAAGCACTCGGAAGGCTACGGGCTCTTCATGGGCGGCCAGGGGCTGGATGGCAAGGATCAGAAGTACACCTACTTCCTGGTGCGGGATGATGGGAGCTACCTCATTAAGCGGCGCGACGGCGACAAGACGAGCGAGGTCACCAAGGGCTGGACGGCGAGTCCTGCGGTCAAGAAGGGAGATGCGCAGGGCAAGACCACCAACCTCCTCGAGATCGATGCCAAGCAGAACCCCAGCAAGGTCGAGTTCAAGGTCAACGGAAAGACCGTCCACACCGTTGATGCCAAGAGCATGGACGTAAAGGGGATCGTAGGACTCCGCGTCAACCACAACCTGGACCTGCACGTCGAAGGGTTCGACCTGCATCAGTGATCGGGTGGGGCAGGGTCGCCGCCTCAGGCTTGACGGTCGACCCTGCTCCGGTACATTTGCCACATGCATCTCCCCCCGGCGCACAACTGGAACCGACTCTCGAGCTGCGACGCTTTCACATAGGCGGGCGGGTTGGTGCGTGCGGTTGACGTGATTCCCGGCCCGCTGGTCACCCAGGCGGGCCTTTTTGGTGGTGGCGCATTCCTTTTCCCCAGGCACGGGAGATCATTTATGCATCGAGCGACCCTTGTTGGAGCAGCGCTCTTCACCACCGGTGACGCTGATCGGCGCAGTGCCCAGCCAGGCGCAGACTGAACTCAGCGCGGACCTGGGGCTCTACAGTTCCTATGTGTGGCGGGGCTTGTCCTTGACCAACAAACCGGTGGCACAGCCGGCGGTCTATTTGTCCATTCCAGTCGGGAACGCCTCGCTCACCTTGGGCGGCTGGTCTACGATCGATCTCGGCAAGTACGATGATCCTGCAGGACGACATCAGCGAGAGCGGCGGTTCATCGGCATTCAACTTTGCCGAGTTCGACCCCATCGTCGAGGTGAGCTTCCCCGTAGGTAAGGCCACCCTGACGGCCGGCGGCACCGCGTACATCTACCCGAACGACGAGAATGCACCGGGCGTGGGTCTGTTGACCAGCGACAACAACACGGTGGAGATCTACGGGAAGGCGGCACTTGATGTCCCGCTCAGCCCGCAGCTCTCGATCTACTACGACGTGGATAAGATCAAGGGAGCCTACATCGAAGGGGCTATCAGTCATTCGCTTCCCGCCAGCGAGAAAGTCTCGATCGATCTCGGCGCTGTGGCGGGGGTCAACGCGGGACAGGGCGTACCGGACGACCCGCTCTCGGATGAGTCCTTCAATTTCGCGGATGATGGCTTTACCCACCTCGACCTGTCGGCGGGCGTCCCCTTCTCGGCAGGCGCGTTCTCTATTACTCCCGTCCTCCATCTCATCGTCGGCGGTGATGACTTCACCAAGTTCACCTCGCCCACCAATGAAAGCGATGTGAAGCTGTGGGGCGGTGTCACGCTCAGCTGGTCGAGGGTGCTGGGTGAAGTTCCTGAAGAGGCGGCAGAGTGAAAATGCGGAGGGCGGCTCTTGACGGGCCGCCCTCCGCAATTAGTTGAGCCCCAGTCAGATCAGACCGTTCTGGCCACTTCCTTGAAGGTGTCCTCCAGCCGATCCAGCATCTCCTGGAGCAGCTCCATCGGGATTCCCAGGGCTGGCTCGATGCGGATCACTTGCGCCTTGGAGTAGGTACCCGCCACCAGCACTCCCCGCTTGAACAACCCCGACGCCACCTGCCAGCCGATCTCCTGCACCGGAAACTCCATCCCGATCAGGAGCCCTTTGCCGTGCGCCTCCTTCAGGACCGATGGGTACTTGTCCCGCAGACAGCCGAGCTCGCGCAGCAGAAATTCTCCCTTGACGGCGGCCTGCCCCGGCAGATCCTCTTCCAGGGTCACCTGAATGGCCGCCAGGCCGGCGGCGCAGGCCAGCGGGTTGCCGCCGAACGTGGTGGAATGGATGATCGGGTTGGGGATCATGACCTCCCAGATCTTCGCGCTGGAGATGAATGCCGAGAGCGGCATCACCCCGCCACCGATCGATTTGCCGACACATAGGATATCGGGGACTACGTTCCAGTGGTCCACACCCCAGAACTTCCCGGTGCGCCCCATGCCGGTCTGAATCTCGTCGGCGATGAGGAGCGCACCGTACCGGGTGCACAGCTCACGCGCTCGGGGAAGAAAGTCCGGCGGCGGCACGACGCCGCCGGCCTCGCCCTGCACCGGCTCCAGCACCACCCCGGCAATCTGTACCCCCACGGCTTCGCAGCGCTGGAACTCGTGCTCCAGGGCATCGGCGTCGCCGTACGGAATGAAGCGAACATCCTGGAGCCCGAACTGGAACGGCTCCCGGAACGACGCCTTGCCCATCAGAGAGAGTGATCCCATCGACTTGCCGTGGAACCCGCCGATGGTCGAGATAAAGGTGTTCCGCTTGGTGTAGAGCCGGGTGAGCTTGATGGCACCTTCAATGGCGTCGGTGCCGTTGTTGATGAAGAACGAGTTCTGGAGATCCCCGGGAGTGACCTCGGCAAGGACCTTGGAGAGCGCGGCACGCCAGGGCTCGAGGAGCTCCTGGCTGTTGAGCGCCATCCGCCGCATCTGATCGGTGACCGCCTTGACGATTTTCGGGTGGTTCACCCCGGCGCTGAAGATTCCGTAGCCACCGAGGCAATCGATGTACTCCCGCCCCAGGAGATCGTACAGGAGCGAGCCCTGCCCCGACCATTCGAGTGCCGCGAACTGTCCCGCTTCAGTGACGGCTTTCCGGTAGCCGATGAAGCCCCGGTTGTAGTACTTCTCGTAGCTCTCGACCGTCTCGGCGATGAAGGCCTGCTTCTCCGCGGTGGACAGCTCGAGGCCCCCGATGAGGTCGAGATACCGCTGGGTGTGCTGCAAGACCTGATCGTTCGGTAACCGCAATTAATCGGCGCTCCTTTAGGCTGACTTTATCTCAGTCCAAATCTGATCCCAGGTAGCGGTGTCCTTCCCCAGATCGACCTGATACTCCAGCCGCTTGAGCTCCTCCTCCGTGGGGTAGGGCACCGGGGTCTTCATGACCTTGGCCGCCGCCGCGTTGGGGGTGCCGTACCCGGTGGCGTCGGACAGGGCGGCGCCAACCTCCGGCCGCAGGATATAGTTGATCCACTCGTGTGCGGCCCGCTTGTTGGGCGCGCTCTTTGGAACGCACATGGAATCACCCCAGATGGTGCACCCCTCCTTGGGAATGACGTAGCCAAGGTTGGGCTGCTCCGCCTTGGCCTGGGTTGTGTCTCCGTTCCAGAGCTGGGAGATCCAGACGTCGCCCGAGATGAGCTGGGCCTTGACCGGCGCGGATATATAGGCCTTCAGGTATTTCTTGGCGTCGATGCAGTCGGCTTTGGCCTTGGCCAGCTCGGCCGGATCGGTGGAGTTGAGGGAGTGGCCCCGATGGCGAAGCTCGGCACCGATCACTTCGCGGCCGTCGTCCATCATGGTCAGTTTCTTGGCGAACTGCTTGTCGTGAAAGACATCCCAACTGTCCACCGGGGTCTTCACCTTGTCGGTTCTGTAGGCAATGCCCGTAGTCCCCCATTGCCAGGGCACGGTGTACTTGTTGTTCGGGTCGGACGGAAGGTTCCGGAAAATCGGTGAGATGTTGCCCCCGTTGGTGATGTATTTCTGGTTGAGCGGGGTGATGAGGTCGGTCGCCACCAGGACGGGAATGATGTAACCGCTGGGAACCACAATGTCATAGCCGCTGGCCCCTGCCTGGAGCTTGGCCACCATCTCCTCATTGCTCTCGTAAGTATCGTACGTCACCTTGACCCCGAACTCCTTCTGGAAGTTCGGAACCGTGTCCTCGGCGATGTAGTCCGACCAGTTGTACAGGTGCAGCTCCTTTTCGATCGGTCCCAGGTCGGCCATGGCTGAGTCGGCCGCGGCGCTGTCGCCGGCAGCACCGCCACCACCCTCCTTGCCCTTGCAGGCGTTCAGGAGCAGCCCCACCGAGCTCAGGCTCAGACCGAGCGCCAAGGCGCGAGATACGAATTCCCGCCGCGAAACTCCGCCGCGCTGCAGCTGCTCGACCAGGCGTTCGACTTCCGTACGCTTACTCACGGGAATGCCTCCTCGGTTGGAGTCGTCTGCATACGATCAGATTTCAGCTCAGCCAGTCGCGGGTCCGGTAGTAGCCTCCCACGAAAGGCAGGAACCACGGAAAGCCGTTGAAGAAGGGAATCGCCTTGAAGCGCTTCCCGCCCAGGTCCGGTACCTGCCCGGTCCCCAGGAGAACCTCCCCCATCCTGGCTCCCAGGAACGTGGCCAGCGCGACGCCATGGCCGCAATAGCCCATGGAGTAGTGCACGCCATCGAGCCGGCCGGCGTGGGGCAGGTGATCCATGGGGTAGGCCACCTTTCCGGACCAGGCGTACTCGATGTCGGTTCCAGCCAGGTCGGGGAACACCTCCCGCATGCCCGACGCCAGGATCGCGGCACTCCGTCTGATACTCGCGGGGGTGAAGGATGCGCGGCCCCCGAACACCATCCTGCCATCCGGCGAGAGCCGGAAGTAATACAAGAGATTCTTGGTGTCACTCATCACCCGGCCCTTGGGAATCAGGCGACCTGCCAGTTCCTTGCCCAGGGGCTTCGTGGCGATGATGTAGCTGCCGATCGGGATGACCCGGCGGCGAAGTCGCCCCAGCGCCGCAGGCGTGTAGCCGTTGGTGGCCGCCAGCACCTCACGCGCCCGCAGCACGCCGCGGCTGGTTCCGACCTCGAAGCCGCCCGCCACCTTTCTCAGCCGGGTCACCTCGGTGCCCACCAGCAGGCGCGCACCGGCCCGCTCGGCGGCCAGACCCAGCCCCCGCACGTATTTGGCGGGCTGAAGGGAACATCCACCCGGGTCGAGCAGCGCGCCATGGTAGCGGCTGGACCCGATCTCCCGGCCCATGTCCTCCCGGCTCAGCAGCTCGGTCTCGTAGCCCAGTTCCTTCCGCAGGAACCGCCCGCTCTGCTCCAGAGCGGGCAGATGGCCCGGCTTTGCCGCCAGGGTAGCCGCGCCGCAGCGGGAGAAGTCGCAGCCAATTCCCTCCTCGGCAATCAGCCGCTCCAGCAGCCCCATCGCCTCCAGCGTGAGCTGGAACATCCGGCGGGCACGGTCCGGACCCACCATCCGGGCCAGCTCTTCCATCTCCGGCTTATATCCCTGAAGGACGAAGCCGCCGTTTCGGCCGCTGGCCCCCCAGCCGACATGGTGCCGCTCCAGCAGCGTCACGTCGGCTCCTCCCCGTGCCAGGGCCCGCGCCGCCGCCAGGCCGGTGTAGCCACCGCCAATGATGGCGACATCGGTAGAGGCGGGCAGCGGGGAAGGGGGGAGGCGGGGAAGCGGAGGCGCATCGGCTTCCCAGAGACAGCCCTCGATCATTCTCTCCGCTTCCTCTGCATCGCCATGGGCTACACGAATTCCTTCCCGTTCGTCTGCCCACTCCCCTGCCGACCCGTTTCCCCGCTTCCCCGCTTCCCCACTACTTCGCCCGTGCCAGCCGGTCGGCCAGGTAAATCAGGATCGCAGTCCCCAGCAGGATGATTGTGCTGATTGCGTTGATGCTGGGCTCCACATTTTTCCGGACCATGCCGTAGACCACGATCGGAAGCGTGGAGGAGCCTGGCCCGGAGACGAACGAGGTGATCACGAAATCATCGAATGACATGGTGAACGCGAGCAGGGCGCCAGACAGAATGCCGGGCCACAGCTGCGGGACGGTCACCTTCCAGAACGTGGTGATCTCATCGGCGCCGAGGATCATCGCCGCCTCCTCCAGGTTCTCGTCCATGCCCTGGATGCGCGCGAGGACCACGATCACGACGAAGGAGATGCAGAACGCCACATGGGCGATGGTGATTGTAGTGAGCCCGAGTGGGACGCTCAGCAGCGCGAAGAGCAGGAGCAGGGAGATCCCGGTGACGATCTCGGGGGTGACGATGGGAACATAGAGAAATCCTTCAAATGTTCGCCGCCCGCGGAAGCGACCCCGGGCCAGCGCCAGGGCCAGAAAGGTGCCGAACACCGCCGAGATGACGGTCGCCGCTCCGCCCACGATGAGGCTGGCCTTGAGGCCGCGCAGGATGTCCGGCCGCTCCAGCAGCCGCTGGTACCATTGCAGGGTGAACCCGCGCCAGTCGACCGAGAACTTGGAGTCGTTGAAGGAGAACACCACCAGCACCAGCACCGGCAGGTGCAGGAAGAAGTACACCACCCCGGCCACCGCTATCAGCCACCGTGGCAGACCGGTATTCACAGGGACGGTGCCCCACCGGAGCTGCGGTCCTTGACCCGCAGGTAGAACATTACCGCGGCCAGCACCAGAGCCATCACGATGAACGACGCGGCCGAGCCGAATGGCCAGTTGCGCGCACTGGAGAACTGATTCTGCACCAGATTGCCGATCATGACCTGCTTGGCTCCCCCGAGCAGGTCGGCAGTGAGGAAGGATCCGAGAGCCGGGATGAAGACCAGCAGGCATCCGGCCACCACGCCGGGGGTGGAGAGCGGCAGGGTGACCCGGCGGAATCGCGCACCGGGGCGGGCCCCGAGCACCTCAGCCGCCTCGAGGAGTGAGAGGTCCACCTTTTCCAGCGACGCGTAGATCGGGAGGATCATGAAGGGCAGAAAGCCGTAGACCAGGCCCGCCATGACCGCAAAGGGCGTGTACAGGATGGTCAACGGCTCATCGATCATTCCCAGCTTGAGCAGCCAGGAGTTGATGAGCCCGGTGTCCCGCATGAGGAAGATCATGGCGAAGGTGCGCACCAGAAAGCTGGTCCAGAACGGCAGCACTACCAGAAACAGCAGAAGGGTTCGCCAGCGGCCACTGCGCACGATGACATAGGCCACCGGATAGCCCAGGAAGAGGCAGATGACGGTGCACCCGATCGACCAGGCGAACGTCCGTTGCAGCACCTGGAGATAAAGCGGATCGAAAAAGCGGGCGTAATGCTCCAGGGTGAACCCCGGCTCGACACCGCCGTAGATCCCGCGGGGCATGAGGCTGTACACGAACATGATGACCAGCGGCACCAGGAAGAATGCCAGCAGCCAGAACCCGCCGGGGGCGAGCAGGGCCCACGCCCGCGCCTCGGGCCGGGTGTACAGCCAGGCGAGGGCACGTTCCCGGAACGCCCCCATTTACTCCTCCTCCAGGATCTGGCAATCCTCCGGAAGCCAGGCAACCGCAGCCTTGTCACCGCGCTTCCAGACCAGAGGCTTGATGAGCTGGCCCTCGTTGCGGAGCGCCACGGTCACATCACCGGCTTGGGGTACGGAGACGATCACGTGCATCGTCTCGCCGAGATAGATGATGTCCCGGATGGTGCCTACCAGTCCGTTCTCTCCAGGGGGGACGTCGTCCGGACGCTGAACGTCCATCCACTCGGGCCGGACGGCGATGCGGACCTGCTGCCCCTGTCTCACGCTTGGGGTGTGTGGCACCATGAAGGATCCTCCCCCTCCTGCTGGACCACGGATTGTGCGTCCAGCCGGTCGGTGACCCGCCCCTCGAAGAAGTTCGACTCTCCGATGAACTTGGCGACGAACGCCGTGCGGGGGTTCTCGTAGATCTCAGCCGGCGTTCCCAGTTGGGCTACCCGCGCGTTGTCCATGACCGCAATCCGGTCGGACATCGTGAGCGCTTCTTCCTGGTCGTGGGTAACGTAGATAAACGTGGTGCCGAGCTGCTTGTTCAGCGCTTTGAGCTCGAGCTGCATTTCCTTCCGCAACTTGAGGTCGATGGCGCCGAGCGGCTCGTCCAGGAGCAGAATGGCGGGTTCCAGCACCAGGGCCCGGGCCAGCGCTACCCGCTGCCGCTGCCCACCCGAGAGCTGGCCCGGCATTCGATGGGAAAACAGTTCCGGCTTGAGCCGCACCATTTCCAGCGCCCGGCGGACCCGACCGTCGATCTCGCCCTTGGGGGTTTTCCGCTGCTCTAGCCCAAAGGAGACGTTGCGAGCGACGGAGAGGTGGGGAAAGAGGGCATAGTTCTGGAAGACCATGGCGATCTTCCGCTCGTAAGGTCGCTTCTTGTTGACCAGCTCCCCCAGCAGGCGCACCTCGCCCCCATCCTCGTCCGGTTCCTCGAACCCGGCCAACAGCCGCAAGGTGGTGGTCTTGCCGCAGCCCGACGGTCCCAGAATCGAAAAGAACTCGCCCCGCCGAATTTCGAACGAGATGTTGTCCACGGCCTTCACGTCCCCGAAGCTCTTGGAAACGCGGGCAAGCTGAACCACGGGACGGTTGTTCGCGGAGGAAGTGGCGACCACGAGGAGGAAGTCCTTTGCCGGGCGTGCGGGCGATACTAGGGTGAACGGGGCGACATCATGGAAGTGTTTTCGAACGTACCCCCGACCGCTGTGCCTGTCGAGAGCGAGCGGCCCCCTCTGTAGTTACGCCAACGCCGGTGCCCCGGCTGCGTCCTCCAGCGCCGCGTTGAACACCGCCAATCCCTCATCGATCAGCGCATCGTCGGCCGTGAGCGGGGCCAGTACCCGAATCACATTGCCGTAGGTGCCGGCCGAGAGCAGCAGCAGACCTCGAGTCAACGCGCCGGCGAGCACCCGGACAGTCAGCGCCTTGTCGGGAGTCTTGGTCCCGCGATCCGTGACCAGCTCCATCGCGACCATCGCGCCCAATCCACGCACATCGCCAATGCAGGCGTATTCGTCGGCCCACTGGCAGAACCTGGCCTTGATCCGATCGCCGGTACGCTGAGCCCGGGCCGGAATCCGTTCTTGCTCCATGGCATCCAGCACGGCAATCGCCGCGGCGCAGGCCAGCGGATTACCTCCATAAGTGCCGCCGAGTCCACCTACGTGGGGAGCCTCGAGTACATCGGCGCGTCCGGTGACCGCTGCCAGCGGGAGGCCGCCGGCCAAAGATTTGGCGGTGATGATGAGATCGGGAATGAGCCCGTAGTGCTCGGAGGCGAAGAGCTTGCCGGTGCGGCCGAACCCGGTCTGAATCTCGTCGGCGATGAACAGGATGCCATGATCCCGGGCAAAGGCGGCGAGCAGTTCGACATACTCCCTGGGCGCGGGCACGAACCCGCCCTCGCCCAGCTCCAGCTCCATGATGATGGCCGCGACCGAGTCGGGATCGACGGTGGAGGCGAAGATCTGCTCCAGCCGATCCCGACTTGCCATACAGCATGTTCCCGCTTCCCCGCTTCCCACCCGCCCAGAGGGCACCCGCCCCGCCTCCCCGCATCGGTAGCAATAGGGAAACGGAATCCGGTACACCTCAGGGGCAAAAGGCCCGAAACCCTTCTTGTACGGCATCACCTTGGAGGTCAGCGCCATGGCAAGGTTGGTGCGACCGTGAAAGCCGTGCTCGAAACAGACCACCGCTTGCCTGCCGGTGAAGTACCGCGCCACCTTGACCGCGTTTTCGACTGCCTCAGCGCCGCTATTGAGGAAGAAGGTCCGCTTTTCGTGCGAACCGGGCGTAACCCGGTTGAGGCGCTCGGCCAGCTCGACGTAGGGCTCGTAGGTGGAGACCGGGAAGCAGACGTGGGCGAAGCGATCGAGCTGCTCCCGTACCGCCTGGACCACCCCAGGATGCCGATGGCCGGTGTTCACCACCCCGATGCCGCCCCCAAAATCGATGAGCCGATTGCCATCGGCGTCGGTGAGGACTGCACCATCCGCGTGCACCACGGCAATGGGGGTTACCGCCGGCACCCCCCGTGGCACGGCCTGAGCCCGCCGGGCCAGCAGGGCGCGGCTGTTGGGACCGGGTATCTCGGTCTGGAGACGGATGACGCCGGACATCGGTTCCTCGAAAAGGAAGCAGGAAGAATAAAGGAGCCAGGGCGTCGTTCCGCCACCCCGGTCACTGCTGGCGGAGACGCCGTTTCGTTGTAGGATATTACCTGAGCGAGTGTCTCTCCGTTTTGGATCACACTTACAGGGAGCATCCTGCCATGACTCGGCGTCGTTCGAGGCTGCCCGGCAGCACCACCCTGATCCTTGCGGCCCTGGCCTCCGGGGCATGCGGCGGGGGTGAGAAGAAGTCGGCGGGTCCTGCGGGCGAGACCCGGAAAATCGAGATCACCCACACCACCGATGCCCGCGCCGATGCGCGCGCCTACCTGACGCAGCTCTGCCCCAAGCCGATCGGCGGTGAGCTCAACTTCATGGTGTGGGAAGGCTACACCGACACCCTCTTCACCCAACCCTTCGAGGCGGCGTGCGGGGTCAAGGTCAACGCCACGTATATGGGATCGAGCGACGACCTGGTCGCGAAGCTGCGGGCCGGCGGCGCCGAAACGATCGACCTGATCTCCCCCTCGAGCGATGCCCTGACGGCGATCATCGATGCCGGACTGGCAGGGCCTCTCGACCTCGGTCGCATCCCGAGCTACAACGATCTGAGCGAAGGCTTTCGCAATCTGAAGGTTGCCCGCAAGGGCAATGATATCTACGGGCTGCCCTGGGCCTTCGGCCCCAACCCGCTGATCTATGACACCGCGAAGGTCAAGCCGGCGCCGGCTTCGTGGGGAGAGCTCTGGGACCGAAAGTACCGGAACAAGCTGTCGCTCCAGGACGACATCGCCACCCTGTACATGGTGGCGCAGTACCTGGGAATGGATGACCCCAGCGACCCGAGCAAGCTCTACAACCTCTCGGATGAAGAGCTGGCCAAGGTAAAGGCCAAGATGCTGGAGCTCCGACCCAACGTCCGGAAGTACTGGGTCACGGCCGGTGACATGACCCAGCTCTTCCAGAGCCGGGAAATCGTGGCGGGCGAAGGGTGGCCGCTCATGACCAACCAGCTCCGTCAGGCCAAGTTCCCGGCCGGAGAAACGATCCCCAAGGAGGGGACTACCGCCTGGGCCGACCACTGGGTGCTCACCAAGGGAGCCAAGAATCTCGACGCGGCGTACGCCTGGCTCGAGTACTCGGTCCAGCCGTTTACCCAGAAACTGCTCTACGACGTGACCGCCTATATCGTGGCCAATTCGCAGGCCAAGAGCTACATGACCCCGGAACAGGCGGCCAGTCAGCGGGATATCTCGGACTACGGGTCCAAGGTGAACTTCTGGCAGTGGAGCCCCCGGCGCGAGAAGTACCAGGAGATCTGGAATGAGGTGAAGGCGGCGAAGTAAGAAGCGCGACGGTGAGCTCTCCCCCTCTCCTGGAGCTCCGAGAGCTCACCAAACGCTTCGGCGACTTTGCCGCGGTAGACCGGCTGACGCTGGAGGTGGCCTCAGGGGAATTCTTGACCCTGCTAGGCGCCTCCGGCTCCGGCAAGACTACAACGTTGCGGATGATCGCCGGCTTCGAGGTTCCCACCGCCGGCGACATCCGCATGAGCGGGGCGCCGATCACGCAGCTCCCACCCTACAAGCGGGACATCAACACCGTTTTCCAGCATTACGCGCTGTTCCCCCACATGAGTGTGCGGCAGAATGTCGAGTACGGCCTCAAGATGAAAGGCGTACCCGCCAGCGAGCGCGCCTCGCGGGTGGATGCCGCGCTTGAGATGGTGCAGCTCACCCGCCTGGCGGCCCGAGCGCCCCGCCAGTTGTCAGGGGGTCAGCAGCAGCGGGTGGCGCTGGCAAGAGCTCTGGTCAACCGGCCGCGGGTGCTCCTGCTGGACGAACCATTGGGGGCCCTCGACCTCAAGCTCCGCAAGGAGATGCAGTTGGAGCTGAAGCATCTGCAGACCGGCCTCGGCATCACCTTCGTATACGTGACGCACGATCAGGAGGAGGCGCTCACCATGAGCGACCGGATCGTGCTCATGCGACAAGGTGGCGTCGCCCAAATCGGCACCCCGCGCGACCTCTATGACCGGCCCGTTTCGCGGTATGTGGCGGATTTCATCGGCGAGACGAACCTGATCCCCGGTACGGTGGCCGAGAGCGTGGAAGGCGTGGTCACCCTCAAGGCCGGGGACACCTTGCTGCGAGGGCTGAGTGATGCGGCGCTGGCGACGGGGACCGAGGCTTGGCTGACCGTGCGCCCCGAGGTGATCGATCTGCTGGATAGCCACCCGCCGACCGCCGGCTGGAATGTGGTAGCGGGAACCGTGCTGGACACGGTTTATGCGGGATCCACGATCCGGGCGCACGTCGAGCTGCCGGGCGGCCGCCGGCTGGTGGCCAGCCTTCCACCGGGGACCGTTCCCCCAGTTGGCGCGCGGGCCACACTCAGCTGGCCGGTAGAGCGGGGGCGCTGTGTCGGCGAGTGACCGCCTGACCCTCTTCGACCGACTCCGGTCCCGTCCGTTGCTCAGGACTGCGCTCGCGGCGGCTCTCCCGGTTGGATTCGTCACCGCCCTGCTGTTCGTACCCTATGCCCTCCTGCTGGTTCACTCCTTCTGGCGGCTTCGAAACGGGACCATCATCCGGGAGTTCACCCTGGAGAACTACGGCAGGCTGTTCGGAACCGAGCTGTATCCCAACACCATCCTGTTCTCCGCCGGCATTGCCCTTCGGGTCACTCTCCTGTCCCTGCTCCTCGCCTACCCCCTGGCCTACCTGCTCGCCTTCAAGGTGAAGCGCCACAAGCACCTGATGTACATGGCAGTGATAATCCCGTTGTGGGTGAGCTACCTGGTCCGGGCGTACGCATGGAAGATCATCCTGGGCCAGGAGGGAATCCTGAACGGGCTGCTGGCGTCGATGGGACTGATTCAGGAGCCGCTCACCTTCCTCCTGTACAGCCGGTGGGCGGTCATCCTGGCACTTACCCACATCTACACGCCCTTCACCTTGATGCCGATCTACGCCGTACTCGAGGCAATTCCCCGTGGGCTCAAGGAGGCCAGTCAGGATCTCTACGCCAGCCGGTGGCAGACGTTTCTCAGGATCGTCCTGCCACTCTCCCTTCCCGGTGTGCTGGCGGGGTCGACGTTTGCCTTCGTGCTCAGCATGGGGGACTTCCTGGCTCCCCAGCTGCTCGGCGGGAACGACAGTGCGCTGATGGTGTCGAACCTGGTCTGGAGTCTCTTTGGCGTGGCCTACAACTGGCCGCTAGGTGCCGCCGTCTCGGTTGTTGTGCTGCTGCTCACCCTTTCCCTGCTTTGGCTGGCGAACCGGGTTGAGAGGGCGATGAATTACGGCGGACAGGCGGACGGACGGGCAGGCGGACAGATGGCCGGAGGAGTGGGTGGTCGGACGGCGGTGGAAATCGGGAGCACGGGGAGATGAGCGCACCCCGTTCTGTCCGCGCGTCCATCCGTCCGCCCGTCCATCCGTCCACCGTCCTCCTTTGGCTGACCGGCGCCGGCGTATTCGCGTTCATCTATCTGCCGCTCCTGGTCGTGATCCTCTACGCCTTCCACCGTTCCCCGATCATCGCGTGGCCCCTGGAACTGGGCACCCTCCACTGGTTCGGAGCGCTGGCCCACGACCGCGCCATGCTCGACGCCGCCATCGCGAGCTTGAAGCTGGCTCTGGTGACAGTAGTGATCTCTCTCCTCGTCGGGGTTCCCGGCGCGCTGGTGCTCGACCGGTTCGAGTTCCCCGGCAAGACCGTCTTCCGCCGGCTGGTGCTGCTCCCGCTGATCCTCCCGGGAATCATTACCGGGGTGGCGCTGCTGACGTTCTTCAGCTTTGTCGGCTTGAGCCTGTCCAGCGGTTTCCCCACGGTCCCGGGCTGGCCGGTGGTTCTGGGTCACTCCGCGGCCCTGACGTCGGTCGTCATCACCCAGGTTTTTGCCCGGCTCCAGCGGTTCGACCGGGCGTTGGAGGAGGCCAGCCAGGATCTCTATGCCAACGAATGGCGGACCTTCTGGTACGTCACGCTGCCGACCATCCGGACCGCGGTCCTCGGTGCCGGCCTTCTGGTGTTCACGCTGAGCCTCGACGAGATCGCGGTCACCTTCTTCCTCATCGGGCGGCAGAACACCCTCCCGCTGCACATCTGGGGACTGCTGAGGCGAGGGATCACCCCTGAGGTGAACGCGGCCGCGACCATCATTTTCCTGGTTTCGGTGGCAACTATTGTCGTCTGGGCCCGGCTGATGCGGGAGCACGAGGCAGCCTAGGGGGACGCTCGATCCAGGCCGGCTCCGGCTTTGGCCGGCCGGGCGGATCGAGAAAACTTGCATAAACATGCACACAGGCCAGGCGGCCACTTCTCACCAAAGCGCTCTTTCTGCATGCGCTTACCTGCTGAAATCCAGCCGTCAAGTGGGCGAGATCACCCAGTAATTGTGGGTGGGGGGGCTGGACAGGAGGTGGGGGGCCGGAGCTACAATGGCTGAGTACCCGGCCTCTCCGTGAGGAGGGGTACGTTTGCATCCTCCGACAAAGCGGAGGGTCCACTCTCGCAGCTGACCATCTCCTTGAGCTGCGAGCCCCCATCAGCGGCGGGGGCGAGGTTGCAAAGGCCGGCCATACCGGCCGAGCAGCCAGACCGAGTGCCGCGCCAACAATGAAAAGAGGAGTTTGTGAAAGTCCTGGTCATGGGTGCCGGCGCGGTGGGGACCGTGTCCGCCCTAAAATTCGCGCAGGAAGCGATGCTCGAGAAGCTCGTCATCGCCGACGCGGTGTCCGCCCGCGCTTCCCTCCTTGCGGACCGGCTTAACGACCCACGGGTCACTGCGATCAGCCTGGATGCCGGCGATCGCACGGCAGTTGTGGGTGCGCTTCGCCAATACGGTATCACCCTTGTCCTTAACGCGGCCCTTCCCGCGACCAATATCGACGTAATGCGTGCCTGCCTCACGGCCGGCTGCGATTACATCGATCTTGCCAGCGCGGGTACCGACGCGGACGGCATTCCCAAGATGGATGACCAGTTCGCCCTCGACGCCGAGTTCAAGGCGGCCGGACGACTTGCCCTCCTGGGGATGGGGGCGGATCCCGGCACAACCAACGTCTACGCCGCCTATGCGGCGAAACACCTGCTCGACGTCGTCACCGAGCTCCGAGTGCGCGACGGCGACAACTCCCTTTGCCAGGGGCACGACGGCTTCCTGGCGACATTCAGCCCCTGGGTCATGATCGACGAGTGTCTCTGCAAGGCGGTGGCCTATCGTGGGGGGCGCTATTACCTGGAAGAGCCGCTCACCGGGCTGGAGCCGTTCGATTTCCCCGAGCTCGGCGTGCTCAACTGCTATTACGTCGATCACGAGGAGTCGAGGACCCTCCCCCGCTTCTTTCCGGATGCCCGGACGGTCGATTTCAAGCTGTGCATGGATGACGTGACGGTAGAGACGCTCCGGGTGATGAAGCGCCTGGGACTCTCGCGGAAAGACCGGGTCCAGGTGGGTAGCCAGTCTATCGTACCCCGGGACCTCATCGTGTCGCTGCTGCCTGACCCCAGGGATCTGGCTGGGCGGATGCGGGGCAAGACCTGCGTGGGGACGCTCGCCAAGGGCCTGAAGAACGGCGAGTCAAAGGCGTACTATATCTACAACGTGACCGATCACGAGACGGTCTTTGCCGAGCTGGGAGTGCAGGCGACTGCGTATCAGACCGGGATACCACCGGTCATCGCCGCGCGGTTGATCGCCCAGCGAATTTGGCGGGGTACCGGCGTGATGTCGCCGGAGCAGTTCGATCCCGATCCGTTCCTGGAGAGGCTTGGCGCCGAGGGCATGCCCTGGCGGGTCCGGGATGATTCCGGCCGCGTGGCCCTCGCTCGGGTAGTACCACGGCCCTCACGAGAAACGGTCGTCGCCGCCTAGTACGCGGTAATCCTTACCCACGAAGGCACGACGCACACCAAGGTGTGCCTCTCGTGCCTTTGTGGTATTTTCGGGGTAATCACACCAAGCTGATGGACCTACGAGTGCGGAGTGGAGGAGCCGATGACGAGCACGGCGAGAGCGTCGAGTAAGCCCCGCAAATCCGGGGTGGCCCGCTACCAGATGTATATCGATGGCCGGTTTGTCGACGCCAAGAGCGGCAAGACCTTCGAGGTGTACGATCCCTCTACCGAAGACCCGATCGCGACGGTACCGGCCGGGGGCGCCGCCGATGTGGACTTGGCGGCTCGGGCGGCCAATAAGGCCTTCTACGAAGGCTGGAGGACAGTCAGCGCCCAGGAGCGCGGTCGGATTCTGCTCCGGCTGGCCGACAGGATACGAGCCCGCCGGACCGAATTGGCTGAGCTGGAGACGCGGAATACGGGCAAGCCGATTGCCGAATCCGAGTACGACATGGACGACACCGCCACCTGCTTCGAGTACTACGGCGGTCTGGCCACCAAGATCAACGGCGAAGTTCTTCCCGTGCCCGCGGATGCGGTGGCTTTCGCGATGCGGGAGCCGATGGGGGTGGCCGGTCAGATCATCCCCTGGAACTACCCGCTCATGATGGCCGCCTGGAAGATCGCGCCCGCGCTGGCGGCCGGCTGCACTGTGGTCCTCAAACCGGCTGAGCAGACCCCTCTTTCCATCCTCGAGCTCGCCAAGGACTTCGAGGCCGTGGGGTTGCCGCCCGGCGTGGTGAACATCGTCACCGGGGATGGGCCGGGTGCAGGAGCGCCCATCGTCGCCCATCCTGCCATCCGGAAGATCGCCTTCACCGGAAGCGCCGAGGTCGGGAAGGCCATCATGCGCAGCGCCGCCGACCAGTTGAAGCGGGTTTCCCTGGAGCTGGGCGGGAAGTCGCCCAACATCTTCTTCAGCGACGCCGATTTCGAGAACGCGGTGGACGGCGCCCTGTTCGGTACCTTCATCAATCAGGGCGAGGTCTGTTCGGCAGGAAGTCGCGTGCTGGTGCAGCGGGACATCTATAAGAAGTTCGTGGATGCCGCTGCCGCGAAGGCGAAAACGATCAAGCTCGGCCCCGGCATGGACCGCGACAACAAGATGGGGCCCCTGGTGAGCGCCGAACAGCGCGACCGGGTGGCCAACTATCTCCAGGTGGGTCGCGGCGAGGCCAAAGTGGCGGTGGGAGGTGGCAGGCCCAAGCAGTTCGACAAGGGCTGGTACATCGAGCCGACCATCTTCTACGACGTGGACAACTCGGCCCGGATCGCGCAGGAAGAGATCTTCGGGCCGGTCATGAGCGTCATTCCGTTCAGCGACGAGGCCGAGGCGATCCGGATTGCCAACGATACCCAATACGGCCTGGCCGCCGCGGTGTGGACCCGGGACATCTTCAAGGCATTCCGGGTGGTGAAGTCGCTCGAGGCGGGCATCGTGTGGGTCAACCACATGCAGCCAACCTTTGTCGAAGCGCCCTGGGGTGGCTACAAGGCCTCCGGCTTTGGCCGGGAGCTCGGGCACTGGGGCGTCGAGGAGTACCTCGAGACGAAGCAGGTCTTCATCAACCTCGACGAGAAGCCGATCGGCTGGTACTAGCAGGGTAAGCGGGTAAGCGGGTAAGTGGGTAAGCGGGTAGGCGGGTAAGCGGTAGTAAAGGTGAAGGGGCCTGAAGCTGATTCGAGCTTCGACCCCTTCGCTGCGCTCAGGGTGACAGCTTCTTACCCGCCTACCTGCTTACCCGCCTACCGACTCACCCGCTTACCCGCTTACAGCGCCGGCCCGCTCCCGCTTCCCAGCATGGCCCCCCGCACCAGCGGAATGGGTGGCCCGCCATACGACAGGAAGGCATCGTGGAACTGCTTCCAGGCCTTCTGCCCGCCGCGCTCCCGAGTCCAGTCCTCGCGCAGCTTCCGGATCATCAGCTTGCCCATCGTGTAGTTCAGATACGCGGGGTCGTAGGTACCGCGGGCGGCTTGCTGTCTCGAATTGCCGGGATCCTGAAACGCCTGCTCCCGGAACATTCGCTCCGACTCCTCGACCGTCATCCCCTTGGTATGCAGTCCGATCGCCGACAGGTACCGCACGTTGCGCAGCAGCGCGTTGGAGAGCTGGCCGATGTGAGTCTCCGGATCGCCGTCTCCCAGGCCCGCCTCCCACATCATCTCCTCGGTGTAGTGCGCCCAACCCTCCGCAAAGGCGTAGCCGACGAAGACCTGCCCGAACTTGGATTTGGACCGGTTGGAGTGGAGGAAGTTGAGGAAGTGTCCCGGCCACACTTCATGCACGCTGGTGAACAGGAGATCGGCCACCCCGGGCACGTAGGCCGCCTGCTCAGCAGCTGACCAGGCCGTGTCGGGGGGAGCGATGTAGTAGATAGACGGGATGTTGGTCTCGTACGGTCCGGGAATATCGATGTAGGCAAAATTGAAGCGCTGGTAGGGAGGGGCCTCCTGTACCAGGGCCCGCTCCCGGCCTGGGACCGACACGATGTCCGTCGACCGAACGAACGCTTCCAGGGTATCGAGCTGCTGCCGAGCGGCGGCCACGGCTCCGCCCGCAGGCTTGTGGGCATTCATGCGTTGCATGCACTTGGGGAGCGTGAGGCCAGGTGCAAACGCCCGGCACGCGCTCTTGAGCGCCGCCAGGTTGCGCTGCAGATCCACGCGCCCCTGTGCCTCGAGGCTGTCCAGCGGGATTTCCACTCGTTCGGTCGATCTCAGCATGTCCTTGAAGAGCTCGGGACCAATCGCGTAGGCTTTGGTCCCCCGCTTCTGCTCGGCGGCCAGCCAGGCGTCCATCTCCTTCAGGGCCAGAACCGCCGCGGCATTGGCCGAAGCGAATTCCCTCCGGGTCACTGAATCCCTGACCGAGTCGAAGGCCGTCGGCACATCCTGCCCCAGATAGCTCACCATCCCCCCGATGCGACCCCGTCCGATATCAGCGTAGGTCCGGGGCATCGGCGTCTGCAGGTTGGCACGCATCTGGGCCAGCGCGTTGGGCAGGGCGCGGGCCCAGCGGGTGTAGGATCGCATGCGCTCGGCCAGAGGAGCGTAGGACCTGGCCAGATAGACGTTGGGGTCGATCTGATCGCCATACCACGCGGGGTTACGGCGGGGCCAGTCCGCCCGTTCCTGCCAGAACAGGTCACGGTCTATGACGGCCAGGAGGTAATCTCGTTCCAGCACCCGATTGGCGTCGGTGCTGTCGATGGGGAAGGTCCCCGCGCTGTCGCGCAGCTGGTGAAGCCGGCGGTTCCAGGCCAGGATCCCGGCCTCGCTCCAGTCGGGAAACCGGCCGTCGAAGTCATGGCGACCCTGGTAAACCGCGAATAGAGGGTTCGCTGCGAAGTAGGTCTCGATGAACCCGGAGACGAACCTGTCCCACTCGCGAGCCGGGCGCTCTGCCTCCTGAGACCGGCAGGCAGTCACGGCCACCAGAGTGGCGAGAATCGAGCGACGGAACCAGGAAGCCATTCCTACCTCCGGTGAGGGACGGGCTGTTGCGCGGGCTTGATTCTCCTCGTTTGTTTCGAACCATGCAAGGCACCCTGCCGGCCGCCAGCGCGATCGAGCTCGACGCAGCCCTGCTCCAGGCGGCAATTACGGCTGGGTTGGCCGTCCTCTGCGCATTCCTTTTTTCCCGTTATCGGAAGCCATACTTCGGCTGGTGGGCGGTTGCGTGGGGACTGTATCTCCTACGGATCGTCGCGATCACCAGTTTCCTGCTCTCATCGGACTGGACCTGGCTGTACTGGCATCAGGTCATCACCGGGTGGACCGCGTTGGCGCTGCTCTACGCGGCCCTGGTCTTCTCCCAGCAGATTCGCTGGCGCCGGCGATATCTGGCGCTGGTACTGTTCCCACCAATCTGGTCTTACATCGCCATTTACCGTCTCGACCACTTTCTCTGGGCCGCCGGGCCAGCCGTACTCTTCCTGAGTCTGGCCACCCTGTGGACCGGGTGGGTGTTTTTCAGGTATCGCCGGACGGTTCCCTCCAGCGGGGCCACACTTCTGGCCGTCGCCTTCGGGCTCTGGGGGTTACATCACCTCGACTATCCGTTTCTGCGGGCCCGCGGCGCCTGGGCACCATGGGGATACTACCTCGACATATTGCTGGCGCTGGCCGTGGGCGCCGGGATCCTCCTGCTGGTGCTGGACGATCTGCGTCGGGGGCTGGGGGCACTCTCGGCCCTTTCGGGAGACCTGCAGCGAGCCGGGCGGGAGCAGGACGTGCTCGACGCACTTCTGGCACGACCCCTCACCCTTCCCGCGGTTCGCGGCAGCGCACTGTACCTGGTAGACGGGGAAGGCGGCCGCTTTGTTCGCGGAGCCGGGGCATGTGCCAACTGGCCTGAGAGCCCGATACCCCCGTCCGGCGCCGCGGTGCTTGGACGCGTGATCCGGACCGGACGGCCCCAGTTTAGCGGGAACTGGACCGATGCCACTCCGGGTGGATCGGCTTACGCCTACGCCGCCGTCCTTCCGATCCTCCGGGAGGAGGGTGTGGTGGCAGCGCTGGTCCTGGTGGGCCACGCGCGCGATCCGTTTACAGCGCTGGATGACGGCTTCCTGCTGGCGCTCGGCCACCAGGTCGGAGCAGCGCTGGAAAACGCCGATCTCTACAGCCGGCTCGAGACCCGTACCGTGGAGCTGGCGCGACTCTCCGCCCGGATGATCGAGCAGCATGAAGAGGAGCGCCGCCGGCTCTCCCGGGAGCTGCATGACGAAACCGCGCAGGTGTTTTCGGCCGTGAAGATGGAGCTCGGAGTTGTACGCGACATGGCTCAGCCCGGGGAGGCAGCCCGGCTCGACCACGTTCTGTCCCTCATCGATACCGGCATCCGGAGTATTCGTAGCGTCACCAACGATCTCCGGCCATCCCTGTTGGACGATCTCGGGCTGCTTCCGGCGTTGCGCTCCCTGGTGGCGGATTTCGGTGAGCGCAGCGGCATTCGCACCGGACTGGCCGTGCCCACGGCCCTGCCGCCGTTGTCCAGAGAAGCCGAGCTGGCGCTCTTCCGCGCCCTGCAGGAGGCGCTGTCCAACGTGCTGCGGCATGCCAACGCCCGGACGGTGGACATTGGGATCTCCATCAATGGGGAAGGAGTGCTCCTGCAGGTGAGTGACGATGGGCGCGGACTGCCGGCCGGAGTGGCACCGGAGAGCCTCGAGCTCCAAGGCCACATGGGCCTGGCGGGAATGCGCGAGCGGATTACCGCGCTCGGAGGCACCGTACGCCTCCGGGGTCGAACCGGCGCCGGAGCACGGCTCGAGGTGCTCGTTCCGGCCCCCGCCACGCGCTCATGACTGAGTCCATCCGGGTGCTGGTTGCCGACGATCACATGATCGTGCGCACCGGAATCCGCCATGTCCTGGAGAGCGAGGCCGGCTTCGAGGTAGTGGGTGAGGCATCCACCGGCGCCGAAGCGCTCGACCTCGCCGCGAAGCTCAAGCCTGACGTCGTCGTACTGGATATCTCCATGCCGGGAGAGTCCGGCCTCCACCTGGCTGCGCGGCTGCGCGACAGCTCGGCGGGGCCTCGGGTTCTGATCCTCAGCATGCACGACAACGCCGAGTACGTGCTCGAGAGCGTACGGGCCGGAGCCCATGGATACCTGCTCAAGGACACCGCGGCCACCGAGCTTCGGAGCGCCATCCGAACGGTCTGCCGGGGAGAGTCCTACTTCAGCCCCCCGATTGCCAGCCGGCTGCGGGAGGCGCTCCGGGGCGAGCACGAAACCCACGCCGGAACACTGTCGCAGCTGACGGCGCGCGAGCGGGAGGTGCTCGTCGGGATAACCCAGGGGAGAACTAATAAGGAGATAGCAGTGGAGCTTGGCATCAGCCACCGCACCGTGGAGACCCACCGGGAAAGCCTGATGCGGAAGCTGCAGATACGCACCGTGGCGGAGCTGACCCGCTTCGCGCTCGGCGCTGGGATTATCGGAGAGAGAGCACGGCCATGATTATCTTTGGGCCATGACCGACGTCAAACCGATGGCACCGCCGCCATCCGCGGCTCCCGGCTCCGCGGGCCCGAGGATCAAGACCGGTATCGTCATGATGAATCTGGGCGGACCGGCCACACTCGACGACGTCGAGCCCTTCCTGCTGGAGCTGTTCGCCGACCGGGAGATCATTCAGCTTCCGCTTCAGCGCTGGCTCGGCCCGTTCATTGCTCGCCGTCGAGCTCCCAAGGTTCGGAACCTCTATGCCAGCATAGGCGGTGGCTCTCCGATCCTGCGCTATACCGAGGCGCAGGGAAGAGGCATGGTCGCCCGGTTGGATCGGATCTCACCGGAGACCGCGCCCCACAAATTCTACGTCGCCTTCCGCTACACCCACCCAACCAGCGATGACGCCTTGCGCGCCATGCAGGTGGACCGTGTCGAGCGCGCGGTCGCGTTCACCCAGTACCCCCAATTTTCCTGTAGCACCACGGGCTCGAGCCTCAACGAGCTGTGGCGAGCCGCCGCCCGGACCGATCTCCGCCCTTCCTTTGAATGGAGCGTGATCGACCGCTGGCCGGTGCATCCGGGCTTCATCGCTGCCATGACCGAGACGGTGCGCGACGGGCTGAGCCAGTTCGATGCCCAGGATCGGGACCAGGCGCTCATCCTGTTCAGCGCCCACTCTCTGCCGCTGGATGTGATAGACCGGGGTGACGCGTATCCGCAGGAGGTTGGCGCGAGTGTCCAGCGGGTGGTGGAACAGCTGGGCAAATCAAATCCCTATCTCCTCGCATACCAATCGGATGTCGGGCCGGTGCGCTGGCTGGGTCCCAGCACCGAGCAGGTGCTCCGCCGGCTGGGCGCTCGGGGACTCAAGCATGTCCTGGTGGTTCCCATCGCCTTTACCAGCGATCACATCGAGACTCTGTCTGAGCTGGATCGGGAGTACGGTGAGGTGGCACACCAGGCCGGGATCACCCATTACAAGCGGGCCCCCGCCTTGAACGACCGCCCCCTGTTCCTCGACGGACTCGCGAGCATCGTCAGGGATCACCTGGCCTCAGGCGCACCCTACAGCAGCCAATACCCGGTGCGCTGCGCCGGGTGCACCAACCCCCAGTGTCGGAACATTCTCAATCCGGTGGGGCGGGCGGTGAAGACTCGCGTGTTGTAATAACGAGGAGGGCTTACTCGGAACGCAGATTTCGGCTGACGGGGTATAACACTCGGCGAACCAGCCGGTCCGCCATCTGGCGTACAATCTCCTGATCGGTTTCCGACAGAGCTCCCAGACGCCCCAGGGCCCAGGCGGATTCCTGCTCGGCCAACTCGACGCCCAGCCGATGCAGCTCGGCAAGCTTTCCCGCCACGGCCTTTCCCCGCAGACTCAGACCCAGCCGCTCCAGCTCATCCTCGATCACTTGATGGGCATCATGCAGCGCGGCCGACGCGGCTCCGGCCCCGGGACAGCACAGGCGCTGGAGGTCGTCCAGATCGAAGAGGTGGACGCCAGGAATGCCCCGAGCCGCTGGCTCCACGTTCCGGGGCACCGACAGGTCCATCACGAACAGCTCCCGATCCGATCGGGCGGCGAACACCTGCTCGAGCGCGGAGGCGGATATCACCGGCCGCGAACTGGCGGTGGCCACCAGCAGGAGGTCGGCGCTCTCGAGTCTCTGCGGCAACTCCTCCCAGGATCCGCTGGTAGCTCCCCATGCCTCGGCCAGAACCTTGGCCCGGACCGGACGGCGGTTGAGCAGGGTAACCCGGGAGGCACCAAGCTGGTGCAGAGAGCGCAAGACGCCTTCGGCCGCCTCACCGGCGCCGAGCACAACCACCTGCCGCGATCCGATCTCTCCCCAGCGGTCGGCAATGAGGTCAACTGCCGCGGAGCTCACTGAAGCGGGATGCCGGCCAAGCAGAGTCTCGCACCGGACCCGACGTCCGGCTGCGAGCGCGGCCGACAGTATCAGGTCCATGTCCCGGGTGGTGGTGCCCGCGGCACGCGCCGTATCGTAGGCTCGGCGCACTTGCCCAAGAATCTCGGTTTCTCCCAGGATCTGCGAATCCAGGCCGGCCGTGACCATGAACAGATGACGCACGGCCTCGAGCCCGTCGTAACGGAAGAGCTGAGCAGGAGGGAATGCCCCGCGGCGTCCCGCAAGGTGACGAAACCAGGGGTCCAGATCCTCGTCGCCGGACCAGTACAGCTCGCAGCGATTACAGGTGGAAAGCAGGAGGGAAGATCGGTCTGCCTTGCGCTGCTCTACCAGTAGCGCATCCACTTCCGCCGGGGCGAACGCGAAGGGCTCGCGCTCCTCGACGCTGGCCATATGATGGCTTACGCCAACGAGATGGAAGGAAGGATTCGAAAGCACGTACAAGGCTAGGCCCCGACTGCCTGGGGTTCAATCCGCAGACCTCCGGATGCCCGGTCCGTAACTTTACGGAGGGGACTCGGAGCTCTACAGCTTATTGGCCGCGCCCTTCATCGTCTGCTGGTACAGCTCCAGCAGGCGCCGCATTCGGGTGACGTGCTCCTTCACCTGAGATGGCTCAGGGCCAGGGGTACCTCCTCCGATGTCATTCAGTACCGAGTCGCTCAACGCTTTGAACTGCCCCGAATCGGCGAAGCCTACCCGGGATAGATCCGCCTGCATCGAGATGACCAGGTCGCTGGCCATATTCTTGTAGGCAGTCAGATTCTCGCGGTTGACCTCGGATCCCCTGCTCATCAGATCCAGCTGGTTTCTTAGAGCCGGGATCAATCGCGGTGCTTCCAGTTCGGACCCGCTACGGGTGTCTTCGAGGCCGTCGTCGCGGGCCCGGCTCTCGGAGTCGGCGGTGTACGGGGCGGAGGACGAGGCCGACCCGCGTGTGCCGGTCTCCGGCCGGTCGCGGCCGCAAGCGGACAGGATGAGGACCAGGGCCAGGAATTGAACGCGTCTCATAAGCCGCTCTCTGACGTGGGTGTGGCGAACCTTATTAATTCAACAGCCTTGACCCGGGAGAGACCGTGTTCCGGGTCACGCTTACTTGCCGAAGAGTCTCCCCAACACCCCCGTGCTGGTGGACGCCTCGAATGCGTTTGCCAGCTCGGCCATTGACCCATAGCGCTCCCCCGGGTTGATCGCCAGCGCCTTGGTGATGACGGCTTCCAGCTTGGCGGGGAGGTCGCCCCGGATCGCCCGGAGGGGAAGCGGGGCTCCTCGCAGCCGGGCGATCATGGTCTCCTGGGCGCTCTTCCCGGTGAAGGGGAGCTGGCCGGTGAACAGCTCGAAGGCCAGGATAGCCAACGCGTACACGTCACTTCGGCCATCCAGCGGCTTGCCCCGGATCTGTTCCGGGCTCATGAACTCCGGAGTGCCCAGCACAATCCCCGTAGCCGTCAGCTTCACCACGTCCGGCCCCGCCCGGCGCTCCTTGGCCAAGCCAAAATCCATCACCACGGCACGGTACCCGTTGGGCGCGGAGGTATCGGGCACCAGCATGACGTTTTCAGGTTTGAGATCTCGATGGATAATCTGAAGCTCGTGAGCGTGGCCGAGGCCATGGCAAACCTGGACCAGCAACGGAATCCCTTCGGCCAGCGGATAGGGACCTCGGCGAGTCTCGTGCTCGCTCAGCGGCTCTCCTTCGAGATAGGGCATGACCAGATAGAGCAGGCGGTCGGATGTCTCCCCCAGCCGGAGAATGGGACAGACGTTGGGATGGTTGAGCCGGGTTGCAATCGTCGCTTCCCGCCGCAGCCGTTCGACGGATGCCGGGTCGCGGGACAGCCTGGGGATCAGGATTTTCACGGCCACCGACCTGCCGGTGCCGATCTCCTGCGCCTGATATACGTACGACATGCCCCCCTCTCCCAGCTTCCGGTTGATCTGGTAGCGCTGGTCGAGGGTCTGCCCGGTGAGGCTGGCTATGGAGGCATTGGAAAGGTGGTCGGGTGGTAGAGTTTGCCCCAGGCCGGCAGGATCCCCACCATCATCTACCGCCCTGCCGCCTTTCCGCACTGCCGCTTCGGGGGCCGCTTCCACCAGGAGCGACCCGTCCTTTACGCAGAAGCGCGCGGGGGCGTCGTAGGTGCTCTGACAGCGGGGGCAGCGCCGGTTACTCAATCGCGGAATCGGTTTCGGCCATCACTCTTGGCGCGGTAGAGGTGGGTATCGGCCAGCCGGAGGAGGGAGTCGCCATCGCTCACCCGTTCGTCGGGATAGGAGGCAATCCCGATGCTGATCGTGACCCGTACCGGCCGGCCCTGTTCACCGAAGTCATGGGTGGACACCCGCCGCAGGATGCGCTCGGCAAAGTTACGGGACTCGGTATTGGTCGTCTCCGGCAGGAGCACCACGAACTCCTCACCGCCGTACCGGGCGACGATATCGACCGAGCGCTGCTCCCGTTTCAGCAGATTGGCCAGCTGCTTCAGGACCCGATCGCCCACCAGGTGGCCGTAGGTATCGTTGATCTGCTTGAAGTTGTCGATATCCACCATCATGCCGGTCAGCATGGTGGCATACCGGGCGGCCCGGTCCATCTCCTGCTCCAGCTTTTCCATGAGCGCCCGCCGGTTGAAGCAGTTGGTCAGCGGGTCGGTTTCAGCCAGGTGCCGCATCTGTTCCTGGCCCAGAACCGCGTTCTCCAGGTCGTAGGCCCGCTCCAGCGCCGCGACGGCAGCGATGATCACTTCCTCCGCAAAGTGCACATCGTGCTCGTTGAGCGGAGCGTCTTCGGTGGTGGTGCGGAGGAAGAAGACGCCGGCCGGCAGCTCCTTCAGTGAAAACCGAAGCGCCACCGCGGACCGGGTCTCGACCGGGCGACCCTCCGCCTCCCATTCCTCCCTCACCCCGCGGTAGAGCGGATCGGTCTGAACGTCCCGCACCAGGACCGTTTCACCGGTGGCCAGGGCGTGGCGAATCTCGGGGTAGCGTTTGAGATCCACCTGGAGATTGTGGAGCATCGGGTTCTCGAAGGCGGCCACCACGGTGCCGGTTGACTCCCCCGGATTCGCTATGATGATCGAGCAGCGCGAGATGCTCAGCCCCTGAGCCACCCGGCGGACCAGAATGCCGTAGATCTCCTCCGGCTTCAGCGAGGCGGTCACCTCCTGCATGATGTCCATCATCTCGGAGCGGGACCGCGCCTCAGCCCTGGCCTGGTTGAGCTCGCGCCCGACCCGGAGGTGTGCCTTGACCCGGGCCAGCAGCTCGCGCACCCGGAATGGCTTTGGGATGAAATCGGCAGCGCCGAGCCCGAGGGAGCGCACCGTGGCCTCCTCGGGCGGCATGGACGAGATCATGAGAACCGGCAGGTCCTTGAACCGAGGATCGGCCTTGACCCGTTGCAGCAACTGGAGGCCGTCTACCTTGGGCATCATGATGTCGAGGAGAAGCAGGTCGAACGGTTCGGCGGTCAGATGCTCGAAGAGGTGCTCGCCACCAGGGGCGGTGAATACGTCGTAGCCGTTCTCCTTGAGGATCCAGGACAGCGTTCGGGAGAGCGCCTGATCGTCATCCGCCACGAGGATCTTGGGAGCGACCGTCATCAATTCACCAGGTGATGGAAAAGGTCGGGATCGACGTTGCCCCCACTGATCACGACCACGGTTGAGCCGGTGGGCTGGACCCGTCCGCTCAGGAGGGCCGCCGTGGTGACGGCGCCGGATGGCTCGGTGACGAGTTGCAGCTCATCGTAGAGATAGCGGACGGCCGCCGCAATCTCGTCCTCGGAAACCTGGACCGCCTCTCGGACCACGCCCGACAGCACGGCGAAGGGCAGCTCCCCGATGGACAAGGGCAGGAGGCCGTCGGCGATGCTGGCAGTCAGCTCGAGCTGGATCGGCCGGCCGGCCTCGAAAGCCCGCGCCAGCTTGGCCGCGGCAACCGGCTCGACACCGATCACCCGGACCGACGGTTTGATCGCGGCCACGGCCGCAGCGATTCCGGCGATCAGGCCACCGCCGCCAACGGGTACCAGTATGGTCTCGACCTCGGGTCGGGTATCCAGGATTTCGAGACCGCAGGTTCCCTGGCCGATAATGACATCCAGGCTCTCATACGGGGGCACCATCGCCAGGCCCCGGTCCTCCGCCAGGGCGAGCGCCTGGGCGTACCGCTCGGCGGAGCTGTTGCCGGCGATCACGACCTCGCCCCCCTGCTGCTTGACTCCCTCGACTTTGATCGCAGGAGCGCGCTCCGGCATCACCACGACGGCGTGAGTGCCAAGGAGGCGGGCGGCAAAGGCCACCGCCTGCCCATGGTTTCCGCTGGAATAGGTGATCACTCCGCGAACGCGACGGTCGGCCGGGATCCGGGAAACCGCGGTATACGCACCGCGGATCTTGAAAGCCCCGATTGGCTGGAGGTGTTCGCACTTGGCAGCGACGGGAACCCCGAGACGCAGCGCCAGTTCAGGCATGTCGACCAGGGGGGTGCGGATCGCCACCCCTTCGAGACCTCGCGCCGCGCCCCGCAATGCTTCGAGCGTCACGGCGGTACGCGGGTTCGGCCCGGCTTTAGAAGAGAGGTCGGCCCACCGGTCGGCGGCGTAGGTCATGCCCAATCATAACCTTACTCCAGCGCCGCCGTGGGAGCGGCTTCGTCGCCGCCGGCCAGCTCCTCCGCTCCTCCTTCATCCTCCTTGACCACGCGCGCGACGTCCACCACCGCATCGCCTGAATCGAGGTTCATGACCTTTACGCCCTGGGTATTGCGGCCGATCACCCGAATACCGTCCACTGGGAGCCGGATGATCACGCCGTGTCGGGTGATCATCATAAGCTCGTCGTCTGGAATGACCTCCTTCAGCGCCACGATCGATCCGGTCTTGTCGGTTTTCTTCAGGGTGATGATGCCTTTTCCACCGCGCTTCTGCACCCGATAGTCAGAGAGCTCGGACCGCTTGCCGTAGCCCTTTTCACTCACCACCAGCAGGCTGGCGTCGCGCCGGACCACGACCATCCCGATCACCGCGTCACCCTTCTCCAGCTCGATCCCTTTCACCCCGGTCGTGGCCCGGCCCATGTCGCGGACATCGCTGTGATGAAAGCGGATGCTCATGCCGTCCTTGGTGGCCAGGATGATGTCGCTGTTCTGATCGCACACCTGGACGTCGATGAGCTCGTCGTCCTTCTCGATGTTGATCCCGCAGATTCCCGTGGCCCGCACGTTCCCATAGGCCGAGAGCACAGTCTTCTTCACCGTCCCCAGCCGGGTGGCGAAGATCAGGCTCTGGTCATCGGTGAATTCCCGGACCGGTACCAGCGAGGCAATCTGCTCGTCCGGCCTGATCGCGATGCAGTTGACCACCGGCTTGCCGCGCGCCGCCCGGCCCGCCTGTGGGATCTCGTGCACCTTGAGCCAGTACACCTGGCCCCGGTCGCTGAAGAACATCAGGTAGTCATGGGTGCTGGCGATAAAGAGATGCTCGACCCAGTCGTCGGCCTTGAGGTCGGCACCGTTCAAGCCCCGCCCGCCGCGGCGCTGCCGCTTGTAGGTGGTGATCGGGATCCGCTTGATGTAGCCGGTGTGGGAGATGGTGATGACCATATCCTCTTCGGCGATGAGATCCTCGACGGTAAACTCTCCCTGATCCGCCACGATCTCGGTCCGGCGGTCGTCGCCGAAAGTCTCTCCGACCTCCTCCATCTCCTCCTTGAGGATGCCCATCCGCTTCGGCTTGGAGGCCAGGATGCTCTTCAGCTCCTTGATCGTAGTCCGAACCTCTTTCAGCTCCGCGTCCAGCTTCTCGATCTCGAGCCCGGTGAGCTTGGCCAGGCGCATGTTGAGGATCGCGTCGCTCTGCTTCTCGCTAAAGCCGAACCGCTTGCGAAGCTTGGCATCGGCTTCCGGCGAATCCTCCGACTTCCGGATGATCTTGATGACTTCGTCGATGTTATCGACCGCGATCTTGAGACCGTCGAGGATATGCTCACGGGCCTGGGCGGCATCGAGATCGAACTGGGTCCGCCGGACGATGACCTTGTGGCGGTGGTCGATAAAGTGCTGAAGCAGCTCCTTCAGGTTCATGATCTTGGGCGCGCCGTTGGTCAGCGCCAGCATGATCACGCCGAAGGTGGTCTGCATCTGGGTGTGCTTGTAGAGCTGATTCAGCACGACGTTGGGAATGGTGTCGCGCTTCAGCTCGACGACGATCCGCATTCCTTCCTTGTCGGACTCGTCGTTGATGTTCACGATCCCTTCGATCTTCTTCTCGCTGGCCAGCTCGGCGATCGCCTTGACCAGGTTCTCCTTGTTGACCTGATAGGGGATCTCGGTAATGACGATCTGGGAGCGGTTGCTGGACTCCTTCTCCTCGATCTGAGCCCGGGCCCGCATGACTACGCGGCCCCGGCCGGTCTCGTAGGCCTCCTTGATCCCTTCCCGGCCGTAGATGTAGGCCCCGGTGGGAAAGTCGGGACCCTTGATCACCTTGCGGAGCTCGCCAATGGTGGCTTCGGGGTTGTCCACCAGCAGCTGCACCGCCTTTACTACCTCACGCAGGTTGTGCGGCGGGATGTTGGTGGCCATGCCGACCGCGATGCCGCTGGAGCCGTTGACCAGGAGGTTGGGAATCTTGGAGGGAAGAACGGTGGGTTCCTGCAACCGATCGTCGAAGTTGGACTGGAAATCGACCGTGTTCCGGTCGATGTCCTCCAGCATCGTCATTGCGATGCGGGTCAGCCGCGCCTCGGTGTACCGATATGCCGCTGCCGGGTCGCCATCCACCGAGCCGAAATTCCCCTGGCCATCCACCAGCGGGTAGCGAAGGGAGAACTGCTGTACCATGCGCACCAAGGCGTCGTAGACCGAGCCATCCCCGTGCGGGTGATACTTCCCCAGCACATCGCCCACCACCGTCGCGGATTTCTTATAGCCCCGGCCGGGCACCAGTCCCAGCTCGTTCATGGCGTAGAGAATTCGGCGGTGAACCGGCTTCAGCCCGTCCCGTACATCGGGGAGGGCGCGGGAGACGATGACGCTCATCGAGTAGTTGATGAACGACTGCTGCATCTCCTCTTCGATGAGCCGGGGCAGAATGCGTTCGCGCGAGTTGGGTGCGGTCATGGAATTCCTGAGCTGGGTCGGTAACGGTCTGGAGCGATGTCCAGTCCCCAAATATAGTCGGATGCGCCGCCCCCCTGCAACCCACTATTGGGCTTGGAAAGCTAGATATGACAAGTAGTTAGTTGGGAGCGAGGCAGGATGGACCAGCGGTAAGTCCGGGGTCAGCGGTCCGGCTTAAAGCCTGGGTGAATCGGACCGATACTAGCGAGTATGACCAGATGCTCCGTACTGTGCACCTTGGCTCTGCTGGCTGTCCCGGGGTTGCTGACAGCCCAAAAGACCGCATTGGCGAAGAAGGCCACTCCCCAGGCGACCGCCCCCACCGGGTTCGACAGCTTTCTCCTGCTGGTGGCCCCCCGCGATACCATTACCATCAGGAAGAGCCTCCGCGCGGCCACCGAGGCTGAGACCCTGGCAGAGACGCGACGAGGGCAGGCGGAGACCATGCGACTCGGCGCCTTGGCCAAAATCGAGTCCAAGAAGGTGGAGATCGGCCGGCTCAAGGAGCGGACCAACGCAGCCAAGAAGGAGAACCGCGATGCCGACCGGCTCGGCCTGGAGGCAGAGCGCAAGGCGGCGGAGCGCGAAATTGAGCTGCTCAAGGGTCGGGAAGAGCTGCGAAAGGCCGAGATAGAGCTCGAGATCACCCGGGCGAACCTCGCCTCACTGACCGCGAAGGCGCTTCAGCTGGAGCTCCAGCTTGGTACCAGGCGAGCGGGACGGCTCCGCACTCCCGTAGGCGGTGCCGGCGGGGCCAGCCTCGATCGGGTCATCGGCGAGCTGGAGAAACAGACCCTCGAGGCTCAGCGCGAGCAGTCCGCATCCAGCATCGACGTGGCCAACCGCGAGATGACCGTAATCGATCGCCGGCTGGAGCTGCTAGAGGCGCAGCAGAGAGTTCTGGGAGGGAAGTAGAGCCTCGGACTCACCCCGGACCAGCAGCACCGTTCCCGCACCGCGTCCCACCAGCGGCTCCACTCTTGGCTGCACCACCTTCCCGATTGGCCGTCCGTCCCGGTCGAAGACCCTGAAGACCGTCACTGCTTTCCACTTAGTCATCCTGACCATCGGGCACCTCTCGCTGGTGGGGTTGAGTCCAGTATCGCCCATCTTTTCGTATTCTTGAGATGCCACAACGCGCTGGATGGTTGCGTACTAGTCTAGACCCTAGACCCTAGACCCTGACTCTAGACCCTAGACTCTAGACTAGTACGCAACCCTTCAGCCGCGGGATGTGTCAGAGGTGCGGTTAAGCCACTACCCTACGCTCCGGAGCCGGGTGCACGAGCAAGAGCTGATCAGCCGAGTTCTGGCGGGTGACCCGAGGGCCGAGCGGGCCCTATACGACACGCATGTCGACCGGGTCTTCCGGCTGGTGTATCGGATGGCAGGGGATCTCGATCGAGCGCAGGACTACACCCAGGAGACCTTCATTAAGGCCTTCGCCCGCCTGGGGGACTTCCGGGGTGAGGCGGCACTCTCGACCTGGCTCGGCTCGATCGCCATTTCCATCACCCTGAATGGCTTGCGCAAAGTGAAACGGGCAAGCGAGCGCGAGATGGTACTGGATGATAGTGTGACAATCGGGCATGTAGCACGGGAAGCAGAGCCGGATCTGAAGGACCGCCTGGCGCAGGCGATCGACGATCTACCGAATGGATATCGGGCAGTGTTCGTCATGCACGACGTGGAGGGGTACACCCACGAAGAGATAGCCGGCTGCCTGGGCGTCCACCCCGGAACCTCGAAGGCGCAGCTGTTTCGGGCCCGGGCTCGGCTGCGGGAATCACTGGCCGATTTCGCAAAGGAATGACCGACATGCTGGACGACCGATTTGACGACCAGTTGGGTGACTCGGCTCGGGACTATAACACCCCTCCGGCAACGCCGAAGGAGGAGATGTGGGCGGCTATTCAGGCGAAGAGGGCGGAGCAGACGGAAGGCGGACAGGTGGACAGGCGAACTGGCGGACGGAACAATGAGCCGGAAGATCCAACGATCCTTCCGTTTGACCGCCCGTCCAGCCGTCCGTCCGTCCGCCCCCTCCGCTGGGCTGCCGGCATCGCCGCCCTGCTGGCCCTCGGCATCGGACTCGGCCGGCTTTCTGCCCCCAAGCCGGGCCCCGCTGCGCGCCTTGCGGTTGCGACCGACTCTGGGCCCCGCGTGAGCGAGGTGGCCTACCGAATCGCCGCCACCGAGCACCTGGGCCAGTCGGAGGCGTTCCTGACTCTGTTCCGCGCCTCGGTGCACCGGGGCGGGAACGAGCAGCTTGCCTCCGCCACCGCGGGGCAGCTTCTCGCCACCAACCGCCTGCTGCTCGATTCGCCGGCGGCAAGCGACGCGCGGACTCGCGTTCTACTCCAGGACCTGGAGCTGGTGCTCGCGGAGATCGCCCAGCTCTCATCCCGGCCCAGCCCGCCCGATCTCGATTTGATCACCGAAGGTCTCGAGCGCGGTGGAGTGATGTCCCGTTTGAGAACGGCCGTGCCCTCGGGCGCGAGCACAACCCAAGGAGTCCTCTGATGTACGGCCTGGTGTTCAGCGTGGCGCTGGTGGCGGCCCTCGGAACGACGGATTTACGCGTTGCCTCCGACACGCTCGAGCCGCGGGTACCCCGCGGTTGGCTGCAAAACGATCCCGCCGATTCCCTGTATCGCCGGGCCAGGGAGACGCTGAATCGCCGCGACTATCGGGCGGCGGCGGACCTCTTTGCCCAGATCCCGGCTCGATTTCCCCAATCGGGCTACGCCGCGGATGCGCTCTACTGGCAGGCCTTCGCGCTCTACCGTGCCGGCGGCGACCGCGACCTCCGGGAGGCCCTGGCGGCTCTTGGTAAGCAGCGGGACCGGTTTCCCAAGGCGGCCACGAAGGGGGATGCGGCCGCGCTGGAACGGCGCATCCAGGGTGAGCTGGCCCGGCGGGGGGATCCGGAAGCGGCCGAGGACATAGCCGAGGCTGTGCGCGGTCTGGGTGATGCACCCCCGGTTCCTCCTGTGCCACCGGTTCCTCCTGTGCCACCGGTGCCTCCTGTGCCACCGGTGCCTCCCGTACCTCCGGTAGCCTCCAGCTCCTGGTCCTCCAGTTCTTCCTCATCGAAGGCCTGGAAGAACAAATGTGGGGACCGCGATGACGACATGAAGGTGGCGGCCTTGAATGCCTTACAGCAGATGGACGCGGCGCGGGCGGGGCCTATCCTCCGGCGCGTGCTGGCTCGACGGGATACCGGCTCCGTCTGCCTTCGCAGGAAGGCGGTGTTTCTGGTGGCCCAGCAACAGGCCGAGGGCACCGAAGACGTTCTACTGGAATCGGTGCGCACCGACCCGGATCCCGAGGTGCAGCGGCAAGCGGTCTTCTGGCTTTCCCAGGTGGGTACCGCCCGCGCCGTAAATGCCCTGGATTCGATTCTGCGCTTTTCCAAGGACCCGGAGATCCAGGACAAGGCCGTCTTCGCGCTGTCGCAGCATGACAGCCCCCGGGCCCAGCAGGCGCTTCGGGTCTATGCCGAGCGCGCCGAGGTGCCGGAGCAGGCGCGCGAAAAGGCCATTTTCTGGCTGGGGCAGCGTGGCTCCGCGGAGAATGCCGTGTTCCTCCGGTCCCTGTATGGCCGGCTCAAGAGCGACGAGCTCAAGAAGAAGGTCGTCTTCTCCTTGTCTCAGATGGGCGGCCAGGAGAACGGCAAGTGGCTGCTCGGGGTGGCGCGGGATCCATCGCAGGGCATTGAAATGCGGAAGCAGGCGCTCTTCTGGGCCGGCCAGGGTGGAGTGGCCATTGAGGAGCTCACCGGGCTCTATGCCCGCGTCACCGACCAGGCGATGCGGGAGCAGCTGGTTTTCGTCTACTCTCAGCGGGACGAGCCCGCGGCGCTGGACAAGCTGATCGATATCGCGCGAAGCGACCCGAATCCGGAACTGCGGAAGCGAGCTCTCTTCTGGGTGGGCCAGTCGGAGGACAGCAGAGCGGTGCAGGTGCTTCAGGAAATCCTCGAGCAGCCATAGGCCGTCGAGCCATGTGTCCGAAGCTCCAGTTCCTGCTACTCCTGGCGGTTCTGCCCCACCGTCTTTCGGCGCAGAGCCTGGTCCACCGAATGGGTGCGGTCGCGGATGGCACCGTGCGGATGAGCTTTGCCGCCCGCCCGGGAATCTGCGGGGACTGGCACAACGGCTCCAGCACCCGGCAGGAAAGCGATGAATGGCGGCCCGACTGCGGGCCTCAACTGGTCCGAGTCGCCCTCCGGGTCAGCGAACACCGGGTCCGCTCGGTGCGCACCTATGTCGGAGGCCAGTGGATTCCGGACCGCTGGAGCACCGATCTGGGAATGGTCCGCCCCCAGGAGGCCGCCGATTATTTCATCGGCCTG
This sequence comes from uncultured Gemmatimonadales bacterium, assembly GCA_963846435.1. Classification (GTDB taxonomy): domain Bacteria; phylum Gemmatimonadota; class Gemmatimonadetes; order Gemmatimonadales; family GWC2-71-9; genus CAVVWJ01. Next base: position 1,017,949 of record CAWJVX010000003.1, read on the forward strand.
GCGGAGCGCGCCGGCGCATCCCGCGTGTCCGGCGATCCGCTGCTCCCGTCAGTCCTGGCCGATAGCGTCACCATCTGGCCTGCACTTCTCCGACTCGCCCGCACGACCAGCGTTTCGAAGGACACCCGCACGAAAGCGATCTTCTGGCTGAGCCAGGCAGCCGGTGCCGCAGCGGGCAAGGCGCTGGACTCGATCGCCCACGACGATCGAGGCGACCGCGAGGTTCGGAAGCAGGCGATCTTCGCGCTTTCCCAGCGCGCCCCGGACGAGGGAGTTCCGGCCCTGATCCGGATCGCCCGGCTCAGCCCGGATCCCGAGCTCAGGAAAACTGCGCTCTTCTGGCTGGGACAGACCGAGGATCCGCGAGCCATCGCCCTTTTCGAGGAGATTCTCCGGTAGCAGGCAACCCTTTGCTGAATCCCACCGTCTAAGCCTCGCGTTCGGTACCACACGCCAGGCGCCAGGTCTCGAGAAAGCGCCCGGCCGAGTCTCCCAAACCATCGGAAACAACGGAGGTTCGCGAGTGGGCGACCCCATGACCGCGATCGCGCTGTCCCTGGCCATGGCCGGCGGCTTCCCTGACGGCCAGCGCGACACGCTACCATCCGCTACCGGCGCTCCCACCGTTCACGCCACTCGCATCGACGGCGACGCCATCGTGCTGGACGGCTTTCTATCCGAGGCCGGATGGTCCACTGCCAGCGTCGTCTCCGACTTTACCCAGCGGGAGCCCAACGAGGGAGCCGCCGCTACGGAGCGAACCGAGGTCCGGGTGCTGTACGACGACAACGCCCTGTATGTGGGCGCGCGGCTGTATGACCAGCGCCCCGACTCGGTCATGGCCCAGCTGGCCCGCAGGGATCGGGTCGCCAGCGCCGACCGGTTCCTCGTGTTTCTCGATTCCTATTATGACCGCCGAACCGGCTTCTTCTTCGGGGTCAACGCCGCCGGCACCCTGTACGATGGAACTCTCTACAACGATGACTGGGACAGCGACACCTGGGACGGGGTGTGGGAGGGGAAGGCCGTGCGCGACTCGCTGGGCTGGATGGCCGAGATGCGGATCCCTTATTCCCAGCTTCGGTTTCAGCGCCAGAAATCCCAGCGCTGGGGCGTCAATTTCAAGCGCGAGATCGCGCGTCGTAACGAGCGGGACTACCTGGTCCGCACCCCCAGCAACGGGAGCGGGTTCGTCTCCCGGTTCGGCGACCTGGTTGGGATCGAGGTCTCGCCGCCCCCCCGGCTGGAGGTCCTCCCCTACCTGACCACCCGGGCAGAATACCTGAGCCATGAGTCGGCGGATCCGTTCAACGACGGCTCCCGGCTCGGCGCGGGGGTCGGCGGGGACCTCAAGCTCGGCATCGGCAGCAATCTGACCCTGGACGCCACGGTGAACCCCGACTTCGGCCAGGTCGAGGTGGATCCGGCGGTGGTCAATCTGAGCGACGTGGAAACGTTCTTCGACGAGCGGAGACCGTTTTTCGTCGAGGGGGCCAGCATCTTCGAGTACGGGTATGGCGGCGCCAACGACTTCTGGGGCTTCAACTGGGCCAATCCGGACTTCCTCTACAGCCGGCGGATTGGCCGCACGCCGCAAGCGGAGCTCCCCGATGACATGGATTATTCCAGCGTGCCGAGCGGCACCAACATCATTGGAGCGGCCAAGCTCTCCGGCAAGGTACGGGATTGGAGCATCGGCGCGCTGAACGCGGTGACCAGCCGGGAGCATGCCAGCTTCTCCCTCGGGACCCAGCGCTGGCAGCAGGAAGTAGAACCGCTCACCTACTACGGCGTGTACCGGGCCCAGAAGGAGATGTCGGCCGGACGGCATGGGCTGGGGTTCATCGGCACCCTCACCGCCCGCTCGTTCGATGAGGCCAGTCTCAGGGATGAGCTCAGCTCCAGCGCCACCGGACTGGGGGTCGACGGCTGGACTACGCTGGACCGCGCCGGCGTCTGGGTGGTGAGCGGTTGGGCCGGCCTGAGCCGGGTTGCCGGCAATTCCGAGCGCATGCGCGGCCTGCAGGAAGGTTCAGTGCACTATCTCCAGCGCCCCGATGCTGGGTACCTCGGGGTGGACTCCAACGCCTCCTCGCTGTCCGGCTACGCCGCGCGGGTTTCGCTCAACAAGCAGAAGGGCAACTGGATGTTCAACTCGGCGGTGGGGGTGGTCGACCCGCGATTCGAGGTCAACGACCTCGGCTTTCAGTTTCGAGGCGACCAGATAAACTCCCATCTGATGTTCGGGCACAAGTGGACCCGCCCGAGCCGGCTCCTCCGCAGCTGGCGCCTCAATCTGGCCGGGTTCCGGAGCTACAACTTCGGCGGGGACGTGACCTGGACCGGGCTCTTTCTTACCGGTCTCTACGAGCTCCGCAACTTCTCGACTGGAAAGTGGTTCGTCGCCTATAACCCGCGCACCCTGAGCGACCGGCGAACCCGGGGAGGCCCGCTGATGGTCAATCAGCCGGGCGTAGAGTGGGACTTTGGCCTCGACTCCGATCCCAACAAGCAATGGATCTACGGCTTCGGGCTCCACGGGAATCACTACCAGCGGGGATGGGAGCAGAGCTGGAGCGCCAGGGCGGCCCTCGAGTGGAAGCCGGGGGCCCGGCTGTCGCTCCGGATCGAGCCCCAGGTCGAGCGCAGCCGCACATCCGCTCAGTACGTGGACACCTTCGACGATGCCCTGGCCACCAACACCTTCGAGCATCGGTATGTCTTTGCCGATCTGGACCAGACCACCGTATCCGCAAGTGTCAGGCTCAACTGGATTTTTACTCCTCGTCTGAGCCTCGAGGTCTACGCCCAGCCGCTGCTCTCGTCTGGCCGCTATACCGGCTTCAAGGAGCTGGCCCGGCCTCGCAGCTACGAGTTTGCACTGTATCCCGATCCCTTACCCACCGAGGATCCGGACCGCATCGTCGTCGATCCGGACGGGCCAGCCGGCCCGGCCGCGGGCCAGGAGATCGATGATCCCAACTTCTCGCTCGCGTCACTGCGAGGAAACGCCGTGCTCCGCTGGGAATACTCGCCCGGCTCCACGCTCTTTCTGGTCTGGACCCAGAATCGGTCGGACACCGAGACCATCGGGACTTTTCGCACCGGCCGGGCCATGGACCGGCTGTTCGGCGCCAGCGCCGACAACATCTTTCTGGTCAAGGTGTCGTATTGGTGGAACCCCTAGACCACTGATGCGGTATCGGTTCGCAGTAGTGACCGAAATGTGACGCTGTACCGATAAGATCACGGGAGCTTCGAATGGAGGCCACCGCCTCGATTCCATGAACCCGTGAGGGCCCGATGCAACGGCAGGCCATACTGCTCCTCAGCGTGCTTTCCACCAGTTCCGCCTGCACCGGCCTTGTTGCCGGTCCGGAGGCGGACGCGGTTGCCCCTGTGGCTGCTTCTCGCGATTCGGCCTACGTGCGGGCCCGGCGCGCGGTGCAGGCAGAGGCCTTCACGGTGGACATCGCCGACTCCCTGGGCGGGCGCCTGGCCGGTACCCGGTATGCCGGCTCGAACGCGAAGATCGGTAGCCCGGCGGCCTGCCGTGTTCTCTTGAGGCTCCGGATTCAGGGAGATCAGGAGCAGGCGCAGGTCGCTACCACGAGCCGCTGGCTCGCACCAGAGCCGATGGAGGAGCAGGCAGCGACCGTTTGCGAGAAGGAGCGAGCGGATGTACTGACTCGAGTGGCCCAGACAATCGAACCGCCCGCCCAATAGTCCGGCAGCGCCTTCCTGGCGAGCCGCGGGGTAGTGATACTAGCTTAGCACTCCCGGAGCTAGATACTTACCCTTTCCCCTCCCGACATCATGGATTGGATCACCAGCCCAGAAGCGTGGATTGCCCTCCTCACGCTGACTGTTCTCGAGATCGTTCTCGGGATCGACAATGTGGTGTTCATCTCGATCCTGGCGGGTAAGCTGCCCCCGGAGCAGCAGGCCAAGGCCCGGCGTCTCGGCCTTGCCCTCGCGATGCTGATGCGGATCGCCCTCCTGTTCTCCATCACGCTGATTATCAGGCTCACGGCCCCTCTATTCACGGTCCTCGGCGAGGAGATCTCCGGCCGCGATCTGGTGCTCATCGTGGGCGGCCTGTTCCTGCTGACTAAGAGCACCCGTGAGATACACGAGCGGCTGGAGGGCGAGGAAGACGGAAAATCGGTCAAGGCCATGCCGTCGCTCGGGAGCGTGCTGGTTCAGATCATGTTTCTGGACATCGTGTTCTCGCTCGATTCCGTGATCACCGCCGTGGGCATGGCCGAGCATCTGGGCGTGATGGTCGCGGCGGTGGTCATCGCCGTGGGCTTCATGATGGTCTTCGCAGGACCGGTGAGCGACTTTGTCGAGCGGCACCCAACCGTCAAGATGCTGGCCCTGAGCTTCCTCTTGCTCATTGGCGTGGCCCTCATCGCCGATGGCCTCAACCAGCACATCCCCAAGGGCTACATCTATTTTGCGATGGCGTTCTCGGTGGGAGTGGAAATGCTCAATCTTCGATTGCGGAAGGTTCAGTCGAAGGCGGTCAAGCTGCGGCACCCTGTGCCATAGGGTTCGCAACCCCCATTACCTTTCTCCGGGTGCCTGCTCTACACCCATATCTTCTCGCCGCGCTCTCGGCCGGATTCCTTCTGGGCTGCGGAGAATCCCGCCCGGCTGCGCCGGCCCTGGAGCTCCCCACCTCAGGGGACACGATCACGACGCCGGATTCGGACGTCACCGGAGCGGCGTGGCTGGAGGGAGACCGCTGGGCGATCCTGGCCGCGCCCAACGAAACGGCCGGCATCGTGGATTTCTCGGACCGAGTAATCAGATCGCTCGGCGGTGGCCGGTCCAAGGACCTCCGTAACCCGACGACGCTGTTCGTTTCGCAGGACAGTCTGTACATCGGAGATTGGGCATCCCGCCGCACCACAGTCTGGACCCCGGTCGGGCGGCTGATTCGTTCCTTCCCGACCTCGAATGCGGTGCGAGGCGCCCTGCCGCAAGCCCGGGATTCGAAGGGCAACTACTATCTCGACCAGTACCCTCCCGCCGGTCCTGATGGAAGCGGCAACCGTGACTCCGCGGCGGTCCTGCTGGTGGATGCCAGTTTTGCCCGGGCCGATACCATCGCGAAGCTCGGCCCGCTGGACATCGCCGAGGTAGTTGGCGATGCGGGGCGGCGCTTCGAGCGCCGGGTGTTCGGCGGTGTGGATCGCTGGGGGGTCCTGCCCGACGGTTCCCTCTGGGTAGCGCGGGTGTACGACAACCGGGTGGACTGGCGGGCACCTGACGGTAAATGGACCCGAGGTGAAGCGCTGCCTGACCGGGTGCTCGAAGTCACCCGCTACGACCGCGAGCTCTTCCTTCGGAAGTTCCCGCCCGAGCTGAGAGGGACGGCGCAGGAGCTGCCCTTCGCGGCGATCAAGCCGCCGTTCGAGGCGGCGCTGACCAGTAGCGACGGCCAGGTCTGGCTCGAGAAAAGCCGCGCTCCCGCCGACTCCTCCCGAGTCTACCATGTCGTCGATCGTCGTGGCCGGCTGGCCCAGGAGGTTCAAGTTCGGGGGCAGGGACGTGTACTTGCCGTCGGGCCGCACGCGGTACTGCTGGCAGAATCCACCTCCGACGGAACCCGGCTCAAGAGCGTCGACCTGACGCCTCCTGCCCGCCATCCATAATTTCACTCGCCCTTACAGGTTCGTGGAGGATTGTTCGAATGAGGCTCGAGTACTTCACCTGTGCCCTGCTCGCTGCCGTCACGCTGGCCTGCTCCGCAGCCGAAAGTCAGAGCGGTCTCCCGCTCGAGGCCAAGCTGCCGGCGTCCTACGGCACGCTCAGCAACGTCGTAGAGCTGCGGGACGGCCGGGTGGTGTTCACCGACACCAAGAGCAAGATCTTTCTGAGCGCTGATCTCAAGACCGGCAAGGTGGACACGCTCGGGAGACGGGTCGACTCATTGCCGCGGAGCGCGCCGGCGGGCCACTACCGCTTTCCCGGCTGGGTAGCACACCTGGCAGGCGACACGGTGGCGCTGGTGGATTTCAGCGCGATTCGCACTACCCGGTGGAGCGAGCAGGGGCAGCCGCTCGATGTGCTGCCCATCAGGCTCGTTTCCGGAGAGACTCCGGTTCTCCTGTACGACACCGTTGGCCACGGCTACAAGATCGACTACCAGGCCATACTCGGCGGCGGCGAGCCAGGCCGCTCGGTGAGGCCGGACAGCATTCCGGTGCTCCGAATCTCTCTGAAGACCGGGGTAGCGGACACCATCGCCAGCCTGGCTGCGCCCGAGTACGGCGCGGCCAAATTCGGGGAGCAGGTCCAGCAGGCCGCCACAGTATTCGCCCCCAACGATTACTTCGGCGTGCTGCCGGATGGGACGGTGTGGGTCGCGCGGGGGCACGAGAATCGGGTGGACTGGCGGAGCGTCGATGGCAAGTGGACCCTGGGACAGGCGCGCCCTTACACCAAGAGTCCGGTGACACAAGCCGACAAGGACCGGGTGCTCGCCCAGGTACGGGAAAAGGGCAAGCAGTTCGGCATGCCTCAGGATCTTTCCATCACCTACCCATTCGCCGAGACCAAGCCTCCATTCGACTTCGCCATGGGGCGGCCCGAGGGCGAGGTCTGGCTGCAGCGTCCCCGAGCGCAGGAGGACGCGGCCCTGGTGTACGATGTGGCCAATCGGCAGGGAGGGTGGCAGCGGGAGGTTACCCTGCCGAAAGGCGCCTCACTCGCTGGATTCGGCGCCAAAGGCGCGGTCTACGCCTCGATCAAGAACGCGGATGGGATGCGAACGGTGGGGAGGTTCAGGACGAAGTGACGTAAGAAGTAAGAGTGAGAAGTGAGAAGTGAGAAGTGAGAGGTAACTCACTTCTCACTTAATCAAGTATCGGCGGCTCGTCGTCGGCCGGGGTGTTGGGTCCTCCCGTGTCGGCACGGCGGCGGTCGCGACGCTGACCCTGCTCGTACCACCGCCGGGTGATCTCTCCCGCCAGCTCGCGATTCCCCAGGCCGAAGGCGAGCCCCACGGCCAATGCCGCTGCGCCGAGTATCAGGGTAAACGCCGCGGTTACGATTTCCTCAGCCACGCCCACCTGCTGTAGCGCCATGAACAGCGAGATGAGGATCACGGCACCCTTGGCCAGCTTCGCCACCGTGGGCACCCCGGAGACCCCCCCGGCGGAGGCCACGATGAGACCACGAACGAACTCACCGACAATGATTCCCAGGATCACGATCACGATGCCGGCGATGAGCGTAGGGATGAACGCGAGCATGACCCCGAACATCTCGTTGATGCTCTCGAGGCCGAGCGCCGTGCTGGCGAGCAGGATCACGATGAGCATCACCAGCCAGAAGAGCAGCTTGGTCAGGGCGCGCACCGGGTCGAGCCGGGATCCGGTGCGAACGACCGCCTGGTCCAGCCCGCCGGCGCTGGCCATCCGGTTGAAGTCCAATCGCTTGAGGGTCTCGTCCGCCCAGCGCTGAATCTGTCGGGCCAGGAAGTAGCCAGTGAGCAGGATGACGGCAGCACCGATCAGGGCGGGGAGTACGTTGCCGATCTGTGCGGCGCCGATGGAGATTCGTTCCCAGAGTTGGTTCACTGTGCCACCTCGATGACGAGTTTGCCCATCTGCTCACCGCGCTGCAATCGCTCGAAGGCGGCGAGCGCCTGGGAGAGCGGAACCACCCGGTCTACCACCGGCCACAGGCGACCCTGTGCAGCATGGCGGACGATCTCGGCGTACTCCTGCCTGTTGCCGAGGGTCGACCCCAGAATGCTCCATTGCCGCCAGAAGAGACGGCGGAGGTCGAGAGAGACCATCGGGCCCGTGGTAGCGCCGCACACGACCAGCCGCCCGCCCCGTCGTAAGGCTCGGAGAGAGTCCGTCCAGGTCTGTTCGCCGACGCTGTCAGCCACGACGTCTACCCCACGTCCGCGGGTGTGCTGCCTGACCTCGGCAACCACGTCGGCTGTGCGGTGATTCAGCAAGACATCGGCTCCGAGACCCCGCGCTACATCGAGCTTGGCGTCGGAGCCGCTGGTGACGATCGTCCGGGCACCAATCAGCTTGGCGATCTGGAGCGCGGCGAGAGCCACCCCACCACCGATACCCCAGATCAGGACCGTCTCCCCCGGCGCCAGGTGTACGCGGGTGACGAGCATTCGCCACGCCGTAAGGGTGGCCAGGGAAAAGGCGGCAGCCTGGGCCCACGGCATGGCCTCCGGGGTCGGCGCCAGATTCTCCGCCGGGACGACCACGTACTCGGCTGCCGTCCCGGTACAATGCTCTCCCAGGACTCGGAGCCGGTCGCAGAGCGAGTGCTCCCCCTCCCCACACGCCGGACACTCCCCGCACGACAAGGTTGGATTGATCATGACCCGGTCACCGGGGCGGAACTGCCGCACCCCCTCGCCCACCTGATCCACCAGGCCCGCCCCGTCCGAGCCAACCACGTGAGGGAACGCGGGTGCCTCCCCGGGCAGCCCCGATGCCACGAACAGATCGAGCCGGTTGAGCGCCGCGGCCTGCATCCGGACGCGCACCTGATTGGGTGCCTGGATGGTGGGTTCAGGCAACTCCTGTACCCTGAGCTGCTCCAGACCACCGGGGGCGACCAGCATGGCGGCCCTCATCCGTCTTGGTGGTTCAGAATGAGGGGTTCAGGATCTGCTCGCCGGGATTGAGCGGAACAGGAACGGGGGGGCTTCCGGGGGTCGTAGATTGCAAGAAGAAGCTGAATTCGACACGACCCTTGGTGGCGTCGGTGATCCTGGCAACGACGTAGGCCAGGCGGTCGCCCTCGCGGGACACCGCGATGGCCGGAACCGGGTACTCGGTCTGGGCCAGGGAACTGGTGCTGGTCCCTCCCCATGCGAGACGCATGACACGCGACCCCTTTGAACGGCCACCCCGCTCGACCACGTATGCCAGGTCCCCGTTACGGAAGAATCGTGGAGTGGATTCCCGCACCGAAGTCCTGGTCAGGCTGCGCTGGTTGCTACCATCCAGATTCATCGCATAGATCTCCTGATTCCCGTCCCTGACCGAGACAAATGCAACGGTTTGCCCATCGGGGGAGACCGAGGGCGAGTGATTCCCCCCGGAGCTGGTCGTCAGGATCCGGGCCTCGCCGCCATCCACCGGCATGATGGCGATCTGGGTGGTGGTGCCCTTGGTGAAGGTGTAGACGATCCGGGCACCGTCCGGGGTCCAGGCCGGGTCGCCCTCGTTCCCGGCCTCGGTGGTCAGCCGGCGGAGGTTCCGCCCGTCGGCGTCCATGAGATAGAGGTCAAAGTTCCCGCTCCGGTTTGAGCTGAAGGCAATCCGAGTGCGATCCGGGGCGAGGACCGCCTGAATGTTGGTGGCGCTGTCCTGCAACAGAGGGACCAGGCTCGGCGAGCCCGTGGCTCGCATCTGGTAGATGCCGAAGCTTCCACCGCGGTTCAGGGTGGCCAGCAGGTCACCAACAACGAATACATCGGCCTTGGCGCTCTTGCCCCATGCCGCCGTGGCGGTGATGACCGCCCGTCCCGGGCTCAGCCCGTCAATCACACCGCCTTCGCGCACCAGGGCCACATCGGGTTTATCAGAGCTCCAGCGGACTCCGGCTGCCCGGCCCGCCGTCTTGCCCTGTTCGTCCCGCAGGAATACGCTGACGGTTGCGCGCCGGCCGGGCGCCAGGCCGAGCCGAGCCGGCTGGAGCTCGAGGTCCCCGGGAATGACCTGCACCGTCCAGACGGCGGGTTCTATCCCGGCCAGTCGAGCGGTCAGAGTGGTGGTCCCAAGCGCCCTGGGGGTGAGCACGCCGGAGGCACGGTCGAACGCCGCCACCGAGGTGTCGCTGAGCTCCCAGGTGATTCGCGCCTCGGGGATGGGGTTTGAGTCCGCTGCCTCGGCGACGGCGGTGAACCGGCGAGTCGAGCGAAGCGGCACCTGAACGGCGCCCACGCTGTGCTGGGGGGACACCACCAGGGCCTCGGGCAGCGGATGAACGACGACGGAGGCACGCCGCTCCTGAGAGAACCCGGTGGCAACGATCTCGGCCTGTCCCGCCGACCGGGCCTGGACGATCCCGGAGTGGCCCACGGAAACGACATTCGAGTCGGATGAGTGCCAGCGTACCAGTCCCCGCATCTCCCGGTTTCCCTGCGTCGGCACCAGCACCCGGAGGGTGTCCCACTCGCCGGGGCCCAAGGCGAGCCGGCTTTGAGAGAGGACAAAGTCGGGCTGGGAGACTTCGACCGACAACGTAGCCATCAGCCGGCTGCTGGTGGAAACCTGGACGACGGTTCGACCCGGTCCCAGGCCGGTCACCACGCCCGCGGTATCCACCGCCGCGATCTCGGGTTTGAGCGACTTCCAGGTGACCCGTCCCGCCGCCGTCGGGGTGCCGTCTTCTCGCACCGCAACGGGGGTGATCCGGACGTTTTCGCCCGGGAACAGAGTGACGGAGGCGGGATCGAGGGTGAGAAGGGAGGCCGATGCCGCGCGGGTGGCAATGGAGTCCCCCGGGGCGCTGCCGGTGATGAGGACCGCCATCGAAGCGCGTTTGCCGTGGGCCCGGGCCTCGATCTTGGCCAGCCCTGGCGTGATCCCCAGGACCGTTCCGTCCTTCCTGACCCGGGCGATCATGGTGTCCGAGCTCCAGAAGGTAAACTTGGCGGATGCGATGAGATTCCCTCGGGCATCGAACGCCGTGGCAAAGAGGGCCTGCTTCTGACCCACGCCCAACGTCATCGTTTCGGGAGTGACCTGAATCTCCGAAACCGATTGGGCTTGCGCGGAGGACACCAGGGCGGGCGCCGCGAGTGCGACCCATCCCAGCACAGATGACAGCAGCCAAAGGGGGAGCCGGGCACGCACGCGGACCCGGTCATTGCACGCGGATTTCACCGAGCTATTGATTCCAGGAGAGTGAGATGGGGTAATTATAGTGCAGGAATGGGGCCGCCGCATCGTGCCCGGACACGTCACTGAGACATTGTGAGACCCCGGAGCCGGTCGGCTAAAGGAGTGAGCCCGAACGACTTCCCCACCGATGGCCGATCTCCCTCGGTGCCGAGTCGACTAATGCCTTGCACAAGTGTTGACGAAGTGCATGTTATATGTCTGTTTCCCGAGGAGGCGCGGCCGCGCCTCGAGACCGTCGGCGGGTGACGCCGCACATGCGTTCGGAGGAAGCGAAGATGGCCGAGCTTCATTATATGGAGATGGGCTGGTCCGGCTCTGGGTGGATGGATCCGCTGCCGATGGAAAACGTTCCTTCCTCAGCGCCCTCCTCCTCTTCCCAATCGTCCTTCGACGACTATAGCGAGCCGGCCCGGACCAAGACGACCCGGCCGCGGAGAAAAACCGCCAAGAAGTCGGCCGCCAGGAAGTCGGCCAAGAAATCCGGCAGGAGCAAGGCAAAGAAGGGGGCCAAGAAGGCTGCCCGGAAATCCTCCGCCAAGAAGAGCGCCAGAAAAACAGCCCGCAAATCGGCCAAGAAGGGCGCCCGAAGGACCGCCAAGCGTGGAAAAGCCCGGTCCGCATCCCGGAAGCGGGCAAAGAAGGGTGGCCGGAGGCGCTAGCCGCCGGCTGGCTAGGTCCGGCCCTCCAGCCTGGAGAGGGCCGCCGCGCAGTTGATCAACGCGATGTGCGTGAAGGCCTGCGGGAAGTTCCCCAGGAACTCCCCGCTGGCCGGATCGATTTCCTCGGAGTAAAGCCCGACGTGGTTGGCGTGCCGGAGCATTCGGCGGAAGATTCGCTCGGCCCGCTCCCGATCGCCGATCATCGCCAGGGCCTGAGCCAGCCAGAAGGTACAGATCGAGAACGCGCCCTCCTCCCCCTCCAGACCGTCCGGCTGCCGGTATCGATAAACCAGCTCTCCATCCACCGTAGTCAGCTCCCGCGCCACAGCTCGTACTGTGCTGTGCACCCGGGGATGGCTCCAGGGCAGAAACCGGAACATCGGGATCGCCAGCGTGGCCGCGTCCAGCACATCGTGGTCGTACGATTGCACGAATGACTGCCGCGCTTCGCTCCAACCTCGCTCCATGATCTCCGCGTGCAGCGCGTCACGCGCCACCCGCCAGCCGGCGGTGTCGCCCTCCAGACTCAGTTCTTCCGCCATTCGGACACCGCGATCGAGCGCCACCCAGCTCATCACCTTGCTGAACACGTAGTGCCGCACCTCGCCCCGCACCTCCCAGATGCTGGAGTCGGGGAGGTGCCAGTTCTTGCTCACCCAGTCGACCAGCCCCCGCAGCACCCGCCAGGTGCCCTCGGTCATCTCGTGGTTGCGGCGCCAGATGTCGGCGGTCTCCATGACCTCGCCGTAGACGTCGAGCTGAAGCTGGCCGACCGCTCCATTGCCGACCCGGACGGGGCGTGACCCGCGATACCCGCTCAGATGGTCGAGCTGACGCTCGATCAGGTCCCGGCGTCCGTCGATTCCGTACATGATCTGAAGGTGTCCACCGCCCTCGTGCCGGCACACCTTCTTGAGGAAGCGCATGAACTGGTCGGCCTCACGATAGTGGCCGACGGCATCCAGGGCCGCGAGGGTGAATGCCGCATCCCGGAGCCAGACAAAGCGATAATCCCAGTTGCGCCCCCCGCCGATCGTCTCGGGGAGCGACGTGGTGGGCGCCGCGATGAGGGCCCCGGTGTCGGCGTGGGTGAGCAGTTTGAGCGCCAGGGCCGAGCGCTTCACCATGCCCCGGTAGGGCCCCTTGTAGCGCACCTTGGATGACCACTTTTGCCAGAAGGCCGCGGTGTTGTCGAGCTTGCGCGCGCTCTCGTAGCGATCCACCGGATGGATATCGTCATCATCGTAGCGCAGGACCAGCCAGCGCTCCTCTCCCTTGTCCAGCTCGAACCGGGCGGTGGCGATCGATTGCTCGAGCACCCAGTCGAACGGCTTGGCGCTGGACAGAGTGAGGACCTGGTCGGTGCGGTCGGTGGCGAACAGGCCGGCTCGCAGGGACTCCAGTCGGGTGGTTCGGGCGCCGTACTCGAAGCGGGGCATGAAGATCATCTGCATCGTGACCCGGCCGCGGCTGCAACGCAGGCGACGGTGAATCTCGGGATGCTCGCCCGAGGGCTGGCCGTCCTCCGCCACGGGCATGAAATCGGTCACACTCACGATTCCATCGTCGGGGGTGCGAAACGTGGTTTCGAGGATATTGGTGCGGGGGAGATAGCGCTGGGTGGAGGTCCACTTGCCTTCCGGACGGACCGACCAGGAGCCGCCCCGCTCCGGGTCCAGCAGGGATGCGAACACGCTTCCGCTGTCGAACCGCGGCAGACAGCACCAGTCGATGGAGCCATCGAGACCGACCAGCGCCGCAGTCCGCATGTCGCCAATGAGGCCGTAGGAGGAGATCGGCTGCTGGGGAACCACGCCCGAGCGCCGACCAGAGGCCTCGGCCGACAATTGGGGCTGGACGTCGGTCATCGCCCAATAATAAGCCGAGCGCGTTGGAACTTGCATCGTGGGGGTCGACCACCCACCTTCCAGCACCATTTCCATCGATAGATTCATGCGCGCCATGGTCCTTGTGGCCGTCGCCCTCGCGGCCTGCCGTGGGAGCGCCCAGCCGACGACAGTCCCATCGCCCGATTCCGATTCCACGGCCCTGACTCGCCTCATCACGGCGCAGTTGGAGCGCTCGGCTGGGGATTGGAACCGGGGAGATCTGGACGGATTTCTGTCGGACTACGCCCCGGAGAGCACGACCACGTTCATCGACGGGCGGCGGGCCCGAGAGGGGATCGTCTTCATCCGGGGAAACTACGCGCCGCGGTTCGCGCCCGGCGCCAGACGAGACAGCCTTCACTTTGAAGAGGTGAAGGTCCGCGGCCTGAGCCCGACACTCGCGTTGGTGACCGCGCGGTACATTCTCCAGCGGGGACCCGAGATCACCGCCAGCGGGCCGTTCACCCTGGTCATGGAGCGCCGGCCCGAGGGATGGAAAATTCTTCACGACCACTCGTCCAGTGATCCCCGCTAGCTGCCGGCTTGGGAGGCTCGCCCTCACCGGCACGCTTCTGTTGGGATGCAAGCAGGCAGGTCAGGACGGTGTCGCCCTCGTCGGGGCGACGCTCATCGACGGCAGCGGTGGGGCGGCGTTGCCCGACGCCGCCGTGGTCGTGCGCGGCGGCAGGATAGAGTCCATCGGGTTGCGAGCCGACTTCCAGCTTCCCAGCAAGACTCGCGAGGTCGACGTCTCCGGGCGATGGATCATCCCGGGACTGATCGATGCCCACGTGCACCTGGCGCCGGCGGCCTCCTGGGCCCCGGCGCGCTTTCTGGCGTGGGGTGTGACCACGGTTCGGGACGTGCACGGTGGCATCGGCTCGCTGTCCACGCTGCGGAGACGCTCCAGCAAGGGCACGCCCGAGGGGCCGCGTGTCTACCCTGCCGGGGCCATGATAGATGGACTTCCGACTACATATCCGGACGCAATCGCGGTCAGCAGCGAGAGCGAGGCGCGGAAGGGTGTGGACCGGCTGGTCAGTGCCGGGGCGGATTTTATCAAGGTGTACACCCGAATCGATGCACCGCTGCTTCGGGCCATCGTGGACGAGGCTCGCGCCTTCAATCTCGGGGTGACCGGTCACCTGGGTATGACCGACGCGGTGTCCGCGGCCAAGGCGGGCATCGCGGCGATCGAGCATCTGACCGGCGTCCCCGAGGCCGCTTCACCCAAGCCTTCGTCGTTATTCACCGCGCATTACCGGGGTTTCTTCCCCGGCTGGACCGCGTTCGAACGGAGCTGGGCGGGGCTGGATTCCGCGGCGCTGACCCGAGTGGCCAACCGGCTGGCCGACTCGAAGATCACCCTCATTCCCACCCTGGTACTGCACGAAACGCTGAGCCGCCTGGACGAGCCCTCCGCGTTGCGGGATCCGGCGCTCCAGGACGTGCCCGAGGCCCAGCAGAAGGACTGGGACGTGCGGGGGCTGATTGCGCGGGCGGGGTGGACCGAGGCCGATTTCGAGGCCTTCCGGCAGTCGCGGGCCAACCAGGACCTCTTCATTCGCCAGTTCGCCGCTGCCGGTGGGCGGCTTGCCGCCGGGACCGATGCCGCCAACCAGATGCTGGTGCCCGGCTACAGCGAGCATCGCGAGATGGAGCTCCTGGTCCGCGCCGGCCTTACCCCCAGGGAAGCGTTACGTGCCGCTACCCGTAATGCGGCGGTGCTGATCGGCGTTGACTCGCTCGGCTTGCTCGCACCGGGCAAAGTGGCCGACCTGGTGGTACTCTCCAAGGATCCCATGGTGGATATCCGTAACACCCGGGCCATCGCCTCGGTCATGGCGCAGGGATACCTGCTGGACGCCGACTCGATTCGCGCTGCCTGGTAGCCGTGCGATCGAGAACCCTGCCTTCGCCTGCCGGCGGAGCACCCGCGTGACCGGGCCGGGCATCGCGCACGAGGCAATCGAGCGGCTGCGGCTGTACTTCGCCCTGGCCTCTACCCGGCAGGGCATACTGGCTCGCCAGGTATTGGAGCAGCCAGCGCCCGAAGACGAGGTACTGGCCCGAAGGTTGGTGGACGACATGCGGGCGGAGACCCGGATGGACGGCAGCATCTCCGGTGCGGTGGTTGCAACCATCTGGCGCGCTCATGAGCTGATGGACCTGGGCTGCGATGCTGATCAGGACGGGACCATGCGGGTCCTGGGCTGGGTGCTCGACCTCCAGAGCAAGCCGGGAGCATTCAGCGAGGGCTGCAGCCCGCCCCGCCACGCCCACTGCGCCTGCGAGCACTTTATCTCGGGGTTTTTCTCTCCGGCCCCTCCCCACGAACGCTTCGCCCCGGTCATGCTTCCCAATGGGAAGGTGTTTCGGGCGGAGCCAGCGGCCCGGTTTGCGGTAAGCTGTCTTGCACTGCGCGCGGCGCTACGGGGCCGTCAGGAGCAACGGCCGGCGGTGGAGCAACACCTGCTGAGCCTGACTCGGCTGCAGGAGCAATGGGAGGATTGGGACGGATACTTCGCTCCCGATGCAATCGTGTCGGGAATTCACGCCCTCGCATTCGCCGGCGGCCCGCACCGCGAGGTCCTCACCGGGCTGGCCGGCAGCGTGGCAGCCAAACAGGCGGACGACGGCACCTGGGCCAACGCGGATCTCTTCCACACCCTCGAGGCGCTGCTTGCGCTGGGAACGGCGGAAGCGCACGCAGCGGTTCGCCGTGCCGTTCCCGCCCTCTTGGCTCGGCAACGGATCGACGGCAGCTTCGGCTCGACCGCCCAGCAGGAGCGAGCCCTCATCGCGTTGCGCGCACTGATCTGGGCTGAGAAGGAGCTGTAGGATGCCTGATGGCCCGACCGACCAGAAGCCCCGTATTCGTCTCACCGCGCTCTCGCACGGTGCCGGCTGCGCCTGCAAGCTCGGCCCAGCCGACCTGGCGCAGGTGCTGCACCTCCTGCCCAGCGTCGTGGACCCCCGGGTGCTCATCGATGCCGGGACCAGGGACGACGCCGCGGTTTTCCTGCTGGCTCCGGATCGGGCCCTGGTCACGACGGTGGACTTCTTTACCCCTATCGTCGACAACCCTGCAGCCTGGGGAGCCATCGCGACCGCGAACGCATTGAGCGACATCTACGCCATGGGGGCCACTCCGCTGTTCGGCCTCAACCTGCTCGGCTGGCCCAGAGACCGGGTCCCGTTTGAGATGCTGGCCGAGGTGCTCCGGGGAGCGGCGGAGGTGGCCGAACGGGCAAAGTGTCTGGTTCTCGGCGGTCACTCGATCGACGCCGTCGAGCCTATCTTCGGCATGGTGGTGATCGGCGAGGTACATCCGGACCGGATGCTCACCAACGCCGGGGCGTGTGCCGGCGATATTCTGGTGCTGACTAAGCCCCTGGGCACCGGAATCCTGGCCACCGCGTTGAAGCGTGACGCACTCCTCGAGACCGGCATGGCTGACGCGGTGCGGTCCATGACCACGTTGAACGATGGCGCCGCCCGCGCCGCACTGAAGGTCGGAGTGAGCGCCGCAACCGATGTGACGGGATTTGGACTGATCGGCCATCTCACCGGCATGCTGGATGCGAGCAAGGTGGCGGCGGAGATCGCGTTTGACGCGCTTCCAATCCTGCCGCACGCCCGTAATCTCGTGTCACGCGGCGTGGTGTCCGGCGGCACCGAGAGGAATTACGCGGCGGCCGACCGGGTCGAATGGGCTGCCGACCTTAGTCAGGCCGATCGATACCTCTGCGTGGATGCCCAGACCTCAGGCGGACTGTTGCTCGCGGTGCCCCCCGAAAACGAAGCCGCCCTGCTGGCCGCCCTGAGGGAGGAACACACGCCCGTCGTGGCGGTCATCGGCCGGCTCACCGCCGGCAAGGCGGGTCAGGTTCGAGTCACTCGGAAATGACGGGGAGGATGGGAAAGACGGGAAAGGAAGAGAAACTCCTCATCCCGAGAGAGCGAAGCGATCGAGGGACCTTCTCCGCGAAACATTTACGATCAGCTCCCGACTTTCCCGACTTTCCCGACCTTCCCGTCCTTCCTATCCTATCTTTCCGCGATGGCACCAATCCGGTGGACCGCCGAACGTATGGACCAGCTGGAGCACGCCGCCCGTAAGGGGCTCAGGGTGGCGCTCTCCCGCCGGGGCACCGAGTACATCGTAGTGGCGCTCCGGGTGACATCGGTCGGGCGACACGAGGCCTTCGTGGGTCGTCTGCCGATGACCGGTGAGGACCTCACCTTTCGCCTGAACGACATCGAGAGCTTTCAGGTGATTGAGTGAGCCGTATCGCTGTCGTCCATCTGGATGAGAGCTGTCTGGGAAACGGGCGCGAGGGAGAGAATCCTGGGGGCTACGGTGGGCTCATCGAGGCGCGCACCCGGGACGGCATCCAGCGCCGGGACTTCTACGGTCACTCGCCCGGCACAACCAACAACCGCATGGCCCTCATCGGCGCCTCCGCCGCTCTGGTGCTCCTGGCTGGCAAAGGCGCCCGGATGCGGGTC
Organism: uncultured Gemmatimonadales bacterium; assembly: GCA_963846435.1. Taxonomy (GTDB): domain Bacteria; phylum Gemmatimonadota; class Gemmatimonadetes; order Gemmatimonadales; family GWC2-71-9; genus CAVVWJ01. The sequence continues at coordinate 1,035,913 of CAWJVX010000003.1, forward strand.
CTGATGGTCTCGGATTCCGAGTACCTGGTAAAGGGTACGCGGCTGTGGGCCCCCAAGTGGGAAGCCCGCGGGTGGAAGCGCGCGGGCGGCCCGATCGAGAACCTGGCGCTCTGGCAGGCCCTGGTTGCCGCCGCCCAGCGCCACGATGTCCAGTGGACCTGGGTGCGGGGCCATGCCGGGCATCCCAAGAATGAGTATGTCAACGATCTCGCGGTCGATGCGGCCCGGGAACAGAAGACGTCTCCGGGCCCAGTTGAGTCGAAGCTCCTCGAGTGGCTCGAGGCCAAGCACGCCAGGAAGAAGTTCCTGGGCTACACCCCGGACGCGGACTACGAATCGCTGGAGCGGCGGCTCGCGGCAGGCGAGGAGTTTCCGCTCGCGGGGTGAGCGGAGAACTGTACTAACCATGATTTCGCGAGGGATGGGTGACTGATCTTGAGCGATTTTTCCGGCAGATCGTTCGGAACCTTGCCGCGACCGATCCCGCCCGGCTTCATCGGCCGCTGCCGCTGAACGACCTCCGTGAGTCCATCGTGCCCTACCGGGCCAATCGGCGCGCGCTGCAGCTGGAGAGCAGTGAGGACTACGAGCTGGTCCTGATGCGACTCTGCGCCGGAGAGGGCGGCTTCGTCCGGACCGAGCCGGAGGAGCTGAGGGCGGAGTTCGAGGCCGAGATCAGGAGCTCCAACCCGGACCTGGACCTGGTCCACCGGCACGAAAACGCGGTGGTGAGCCTCGAGCCCGAGCCGCTCGCCCTGGCGCTCAACCCCGAGACCGGGCTCGCCTTTGCTCCACCGGGGCATTCGGCGAGGGCCACTACTAATGAGGGCGCCGTTGCGACCCGTTCACAGCGGCCAAAGCCGGCCAGGGCGGAGCCCACGCCAGTGAAGGGCCCCAGCGTTGCCCAGTGCGTTCTGTGTGGGCGGGTGCTCCCGGCAGGCCGGGTGGTCAATTTCTGCCCCCATTGTGGCGGCAGCCAGGGTCTTGCTCGCTGTCCGGCCTGCCAGAGCGAGGCCGAGGCCGGCTGGCGGCACTGTATCAGCTGCGGCTTCCTCCTGGGCCGGTAGCGCGGGGCGTTTTGCTTGAAGTGCCCCCGCCGTGAGGGCATATTTCCCCGTCCAATGCATGATCAGCCTCCGCCCTGCCGTTCCCTCACCGGCCGGAACTCCTCTCCGTGAGCGCCCTAACTCACTCGACCGCCGTTGTCTTCCTTTCCGGCGCACGCACCGGGTTTGGCTCCTTCGGTGGTACCCTCAAGGATCTCTCCGCCACTGAGCTTGGCGCGATCGCAGGCCGAGAGGCGCTGGCGCGGAGCGGGGTAGAGCCCTCCCAGGTGGAGCACGTCGTCTTCGGCAACGTCCTCCAGACCTCCGCCGACGCCATCTATCTCGCGCGCCATGTCGGCCTTCGTGCCGGACTCCCGGTCGAGACTCCGGCCCTTACCGTAAACCGGCTGTGCGGGTCCGGCTTCGAGGCCGTAGCTCAGGCAGCGCAGCAGATCATTCTGGGAGAGTCGCAGGTGGTCCTGGCCGGCGGGACCGAATCGATGAGCCAGGCGCCCCACGTGGTACGGGGCGCGCGTTGGGGCCTGCGGCTCGGCGCCTCCACACCGCTGGAGGATACCCTCTGGGAGGCGCTGCGAGACCCCGGCTGCGGGCTTTCCATGGCGGAGACAGCCGAGAATCTGGCCACGAAATACCAGATAAGCCGGCAGGCGGTGGACTGCTACGCCGTTCGAAGCCAGGCGGCGGCCGCGGCGGGGTGGCAGTCAGGCGCGTTCGCCGACGAGGTCGTCCCGGTCCCCATCCGTAACCGCAAGACCGGCCAGACCGAGCCATGGGCCGCCGACGAGCACATGCGTCCCGGCACCACGCTCGAGGGTCTGGCCAAGCTGCCGCCCTACTTCAAGAAGGATGGGGTGGTCACGGCCGGCAACGCCTCCGGCATCGGTGACGGCGCCGCGGCGCTGGTCATGGCGAGCGAACGGTTTGCCACCGAGCGCGGACTCCGGCCGATCGGACGCCTCCTCTCCTGGGCCAGTGTGGGGGTGGACCCGTCCTACATGGGCATTGGCCCGGCACCTGCCTCCCGTAAAGCACTCGAACGCGCGGGTCGGAAACTCGAAGATATGGATCTCGTCGAAGTGAACGAGGCTTTTGCCGCCCAGTACCTGGCGGTGGAAAAGGAGCTCGGCCTCGACCGGGAGCGTACCAATGTCGATGGCGGCGCCATCGCGCTGAGCCACCCGCTCGGCGCCAGCGGTGCCCGGATTACCGTTCACCTGCTGCACGCGCTCCGCCGCCGCGGGGGCCGGTATGGACTGGGGAGCGCATGCATCGGCGGCGGCCAGGGGGTCGCGGTGATCGTCGAGGCCCTTTCAGGATGAGAGTGGAACCATGGACTTTCTGATTCCAGCACTGGCGGTCGCGGTGGTCTACTCCTTCCTCAGCCTCCGGGTGCTGCGGCAGTACGAGCGGGGTGTCACCTTCTTCCTGGGCAGGTTCTGGGGCACCAAGGGGCCGGGACTGATCTTTCTGCCGGCCGGCTTCGCCAACCAGAAGCGAGTCTCGCTCCGGATCGTGGCGCTGGATATCCCTCCCCAGGATGTGATTACCCGGGATAACGTCTCGGTAAAGGTGAATGCCGTGCTCTACATGCGGGTGACTGATCCGGAGCGGGCCGTCATCATCATCGAGGACTACCTCTACGCTACCAGCCAGCTGGCCCAGACCACTCTGCGCTCGGTGCTGGGTGAGGTGGAGCTGGACGAGCTGTTGTCGGATCGCGAAAAGATCAATGCGGTTCTCAAGAAGATCATCGATGAGCGCACCGAGGCGTGGGGTATTGAGGTCTCCGCGGTCGAGGTGAAGGATGTCGACCTTCCCGACCAGATGAAGCGCGCCATGGCGCGGCAGGCCGAGGCGGAACGGGAGCGCCGGGCCAAGGTGATCGCGGCCCAGGGCGAGCTGCAGGCCTCCGAGACGCTGGCCCAGGCGGCCGGAAACCTCGCGGCGGAGCCAACCGCCTTGCAGCTCCGCTACCTCCAGACGGTGGTCGAGATCGCCGCGGAGAACAACTCGACCACCATCTTCCCCATCCCGATCGAACTCTTCCGGCCCTTCCTTACTTCGGCCGCCGCCGCGGCACCCCGGACCGAGAGCTCGGTCGAGGCACCCGGCCCCGCGCTCCCCGCCTCGGATCTCTCATCCCTGATGTCCCAGCTCCGCCTGCAGGCCGCTCGGACCTCCAAGCAGGAGTAGCGTGAGCGAGGCTTCACCCGCTCGGATCGATCGGGCCGCACTCGAGCGGATCATTCAGCGCGCCGCCGAGCTGCAGACCGCCGAGCGGGAGATGGGTGACAGCCTGACATCCGACGAGCTGATGGCGCTGGGCCGCGAGGTCGGGATCCCGGGCCAGTATCTCCAGCAGGCGATGCTGGAGGAGCGAACCCGACTGGGGAAGGTGAGCGCCGCTGGCCTGTTCGAGCGGGTGACCGGCCCCGCGCAGATCGCAGCCCAACGGGTGGTGCGCGGGGACCCCGACGAGGTGGAAGAGGCGCTCCTCCGCTGGATCGAGCAGAACGAGCTGCTCTGCGTGCAGCGACAGCAGGCCGGCCGCATCACCTGGGAGCCGATCGGCGGAATTCAGGCGGCCTTCCGCCGTTCCACCGCCGCATTTGGAACCGGGAAGCGTCCCTTCATGCTCTCCCGCGCCGCGACGGTGTCGGCCACCGTGGTTCCCCTCGAACCGGGATACACCCACGTCGCCCTGTCGGCTGATATCCGGAAGGTTCGCAGCGAGTATGTGGGAGCCGGAGCCGCCCTCGCAGGCGTAGGTGCGGTCGGCACCGCCGCGCTGGTTGCACTGGGCGCCCTGCTTCCGCTCGCTCTGCTTCCGCTACCCGTGGCCGTGGGCGTTGGCTACGGTGTAATGCGGAGGTTTGGTCCGGCTATCGCCCGCATCCAGCTTGGCCTCGAGCGCGCCCTCGACTTTCTGGAGGAAGGCGGCGCCACGTCCCAGCATCAGCTCCCCGACCGGACAGCCGGGATCCTGGGCCTGCTCGCCGACGAAGTGCGGAAGGCGTTGAAGTCGTAGCTGTGGAGAGATCCTTCGCTGCGCTCAGGATGACAACCGTGGAGAACTTTGTGTGACTGGGATCTCAAAGGTCGGCGTCGTCGGCTGCGGGCTCATGGGCAGCGGCATTGCCCAGGCGGCGGCGACCGCGGGACTGGAGACGGTGGTGCGCGATGTCGCCGAGCCGCTGCTGGAGAAGGGGCGCTCCGGGATTATCAAATCGCTCGGACGCCTGGTGGAGCGGGGCAAGGTTCCGGCTGGGACCCGGGAAGCGGCGCTGGGCCGGCTTCGGTTCGTCACCGAGCTTGCCGCACTTCGCGATTGCGACATCATCATCGAGGCAGTCACCGAAGACCTGGATCAGAAGAACGCGGTCTGGCGGGAGCTGGATCGGGTCTGTGGACCACGAACGATCTTCGCATCCAATACCTCGAGCCTCACCATCTCATCGATGGCGGACGCCAGCAGCCGCCCGGATCGATTTGTCGGCCTCCACTTTTTCAACCCGGTCCCGGTGATGCCACTGGTCGAGGTCGTTCGCACCGGAACGACCAGCCAGGAGACGTTCGACCGGGCGTTTGCCTTTGCCATCGCGCTGGGCAAGGAGCCGGTTGCGGCGGTTGACCGGCCGGGCTTCATCGTAAACCTGCTGCTGGTGCCATACCTCTTGGACGCAGTGCGCGCCCTGGAACGAGGTGCCGCCTCGACCGGAGACATCGACCGCGCCATGCAACTGGGGTGCGGGCATCCCATGGGGCCGCTGTCACTGCTCGACTTTATTGGGCTGGATACCGTGGTCCGGATCGGCGACATCATGCTGGATGCCTACCGTGAGGACCGCTACGGCGCCCCGGCCCTGCTGCGGCGGATGGTCGCCGCGGGGCACCATGGCAAGAAAAGCGGCCGGGGGTTTTATGATTACAGCGTCGAACCGCCGGCGCCGGCCGACCTGGATCAGGAAAAAGGCGTGAACAGTAAACGGTGAACGGTAAACAGGCCCTACCCACCACCCGTTCACTGTTCACTGTTCACCGTTCACGCTTTTTGGAGATCAACATGCTCGGCTACGACTGGCCCAGACTTCACGCCGCCCTGAACGACCTGCCTATTGGCCTGCTGCTCGCAGCCGTCCTGTTCGACCTCCTCGCGGTCGTCACCAAGCGCCTGTGGTTCCGGCAGGTGGGCGTGTGGACCATGTTGGTCGGCGCGGTTGGCGGGGCGGTGGCGGTGCTTTCTGGACTCCAGGCCGAGGAGCACATTGCGCACGGCGAGGCGGTTCATCGGGTAATGGAGACCCATGAGGAGCTCGGGCTGATTACGCTGGGGGTATTCGGGGTGCTCACCCTGTGGCGAATCTTCCGGGAGCAGCGGATGGGGGCCGGGGAGCGGACGCTGAGCCTGGTCCTCTCGATCGTTGGGCTAGGGTTCCTGGTCGCGACCGGAGTCTACGGAGGCAAGCTGGTGTTCGAGCACGCAGCCGGGATTCCCACCGAGGTGTTGCAGGGGGAGCTACGGGAGAGGTCCGAGGATCATCACCATCATGGCGGGAGTCCGGAGCAACCAGCCGCTGCTCCGAATTCAGGCGGGACCGCTCCACAGGTCAAGGAACACGGCGACCCTCCGGGAACTCCGCCGCACACGCATTCACCCGGCACCCCGCCGCACGTGGACTGACCGGTGCGTCGCTCGGCCGTTCCGGTCTGGCTGGTGTTGGCGGCGGCGTGCCAGCCGTCCACCACCCGCCCACCCTTTCCTCCCTTGCCGGAGGCCGCAGCGAGTGAGGTCCGGTTACCGGTGCCGATGGCAACCCGCCGGCTGGCGGAAGCCCTGAAGGCCGACTCGATTCCCACCCGAAAGGTCCGGCTCCGGGACGGGTACATCGAAACACCCTGGTTCGATGCCCGCAGTGGCCGGCCCACCGGGCAACGCAATCCGGTCGGTCCCGGGGTGGTCCGGATTCGAGCCTGGGCCGACCCGGCGCGACCCGGAAGCTCTCAGCTGACCGTCGAGACGCTCTACCGCCCCCGAGTCGATCCTTCTCTGCCGTATCGCGAGTTGGAGCGTGAGGTCAGCCGGGATCACCCAGTGGCCAAGAAGGTAGAGGCTGCCTTACTGCGGCTGGTGCAACGCTTCGGCGGCCCGCCACCACCGCAGGCACAGCAGCCGGCGGCGAATCCCCAGGAGAGGGAGAGTCAGGACTGACTGCCGCCCCAGAGCAAGCGGGCTTTACTTGCGATTCGCAGGCTCGGTCACCACGTAGGCCCGGACCCACTCCTCCAGCTGACCCAGATTGACCGACGCGTCCTTGCAGGGACCCGATGGCAGCGTCATCGTAAGGCCGAGCACCGGAATTTTCCCCGCCACGTCATGCAGCCCACTCACCATGTCTCGCTCACAGGCAACCGCCACCACGGCGCGGGGCCTGCGCTCCCGGATCACCCGCCGGGCCAGCTGACCTCTGGTGGCGACGAACACCGGCACACCATACTGCCCCGCGATGCCCAGCACTCCGTCCAGCGTTTCCTTTGATAGACACCGGGGAATGAGGACCAGCAGCTCTCCCTGCCCGACCTTTCGCCCCCGCATCATCGCCAGCCGGTTGTAGACCTTCACCGCCGCATTCTCCACCCAGTCGCGCCGCCCGAACCGGTCGGCAATCCGGGATGTGAGCCGCATCAGCCGCAGGAACGGCCCCCGCTCCGCCAGTCTCTCCGGCAGGAGCGGCCGGCCCATCTCAAAGGAGAGAAAGAGTACGGCCCACCAAGCCCAGAGCAGCGAGCCTATCACCAGGAGCGCGCTCCAGAGCAGGGCGGGAGCGGATGCCTGGAGGCCCGCCAGCCGCGGAGCCAGCAGAAAGAGCCCGAGAGCCGCCACACCGAGGCCAACAGCGAGCGTGATGGCGGACCAGGCGAAGAAGAGCGCAGGAGGGGAGTCGTAGTTGCCTTGATTGGGGAGCGGGCGACCGTCCCACTCGTCCCATTCGTGACCCAGGCGGCGATCTACATCTATATGTATGAGTTGAGCACGGGGACCCTCGGCCATAGGGGGAGAAGATAGTTAGCTTTGGCCGATGCTGCCTCCTCCGGCCATCCGGGGCGTCTATCGAACCGACGCGAGGGCCCGAGCTGCCTATGCCGAAGGGGCCGGCATCTACCGGATCCTGCCGCAAGCCATCGCCCGACCCGCCGACCTGACCGACATAAAGACCCTGATCTCCTGGGCGGTCGAGCATCGCATTCCGCTGATTCCCCGTGGGGCGGGCAGCGCCATGGGCGGCGGCAACGTGGGCGAGGGCGTTGTCGTGGACCTCACCGGAATGGCGGAGCGCCGACTGCAAGTGAACGCGCCGCGCCGCCGGGCCGTCACCAGCGCCCAGGTGACCCTCGCCGAGCTCGCCACCGCAGCGGCTCCATTTGGCCTCCGTCTCCCTCCCGACCCGTCGAGTGGCCGGTGGGCTACCCTCGGAGGCATGGTCTCCACCAACGCGGCCGGAGCCAGGTCGGTCCGCTATGGCAGCGTGCGAAGGTGGGTCGAGGCGCTCACTCTGGTGACGACGGAGGGAGAATCGGTAAAGCTGTCGCGCGGGGAAGCGGCGAGGCGGGGAAGCGGGGAAGCAGGGAAGCTGGGAAGCGAGGAAGAAAAACGGGCTCGCGTTCCAGCGATCGAGCGCTTTCATCGCGATGCGGGACCCCGAATTAAAGCTGCGTCCAAGCTCATCGCCGATCGCTTTCCCAGGACCCGAAAGAATTCATCGGGCTACGCCCTCGATGCCTACCTCGCCTCGGGCGACGTCCTGGATCTGATTATCGGGGCGGAGGGGACGCTCGGCATCGTAACCGAGATCGAGTGGCGACTGGATAAGGTGCCTGCCTGCCGGGCCGGCCTCCGGGTGCACCTGTCCTCTCTCGATCATCTGGGGGACGTGGTCGGGGCCCTGAACCAATGCGAGCCATCTGCCCTGGAGCTGCTGGATCGGTCCTTTCTCGATCTGCTCGGTACTGACGCCCGGCTGGGGGCGGGACTCGGTGCCGAGGTCGAAGCCATCGTGTTGGTCGAGTTGGAGCGGAACGACCCGGATTCGCTGCATCAGGCGCTCCAGCGCGCCTCCGCTGGAGTCGCCGATTGGGCCACCGCCATCGAAACGGCGTACTCGCCACCCGAGGCTGAACAGCTTTGGGCGATACGGCACGCGGCCAGCCCGATCCTGGCAGGTCTTCCGGAGAATCGACGCTCGCTGCAGGTGATCGAGGACGGGTGCGTCCCGGTGGAGAAGATGGGAGCCTACATCGAGGCGGTTCGGCGGTCCGCCGCCGAGCACGATCTCCCGGTCGTGATGTTCGGCCACGCCGGCGACGGCCACCTCCACGTGAATCTGCTGCCTGAGCTCGCACGCGAGGGATGGGAAATCGCCGTCTCCAGCCTGTTCCAGGATGTGACTGCCGCCGTCATCCGGCTCGGCGGTACGCTCTCGGGCGAGCACGGAGACGGCCGGCTCCGGGCCGGAGCTCTCCTGGATGCCTATGGCTCCGATGTCGTGGAGCTGTTCCGCCGGACCAAAGCGGCGTTCGATCCCCTCGGAATATTCAATCCCGGGATTATCCTTCCGTGCCTCGAGGGGCCCCACGCCGGCGAGCCGCCCGTCGGAAGACTGAAGGTGGGATCCAGCGCCGTGCCCATCCCCGCCGATCTCCAGCGAGCGCTGCGGGAGATAGAGCTGAGGGGTGGGTACGGTCGGAATCGGTTGGAGCTGGCGGATGACCCCAGACCCTAGACCCTAGACCTGCGCAAATGGAAATCCTCCGAGCACCCCGCGTCACCCTGATCGCCCGGCCCCAGTTTCTCGAGCCGGAGCACCTCCCGGTCCAGTGGAAGGGCGAGTCGAGCGACGGAGAGCGGATCGCCGAATTCGCCGGGCGGCTCTGCTACATGAGCCAGCATAACCCGGCGGGGCGGACCACCGCCGAGTATCTCCGCAACATTCTGCGGCAGGGCCACGGCTCGGTCTTCGAGCATTCTACCTATGTCATGCTCATCGAGGGGATCTCCCGCTCCTGCAGTCATGAGCTGGTCCGCCACCGCGCCGGCTGGGCCTACTCCCAGCTCTCCCAGCGCTACGTGGACGAGTCCCACGCTGCATTCGTGATGCCCCCTGCCATCATGGGCGATCCGGAGCTCGAGGCCGAGTGGACCGGCCAGGTCGGAGCCGCGCAGAGCGCCTACGTGGCCTCGGTCGAGCGGCTGCTGAGCCGCTATGAGTGGGTGGAGGACAAGGTCCACCGCCGGAAGCTGGCCCGCGAGGCGGCTCGCAGCGTCCTGCCCAATGCCACCGAGGTGAAGATCGTGGTGAGCGCCAATGTGCGGGCCTGGCGCACCATGCTGGAGCTACGCCTGGGTGAAGGGGCCGAGCTGGAGATCCGCCGGATGGCCGTCGCCTGTCTTCGCGTCCTCCAACAGGAGGCACCGGCGCTCTTCGCGGACTTCGAGATCTACCGGACTACAGAGGGAAGTGAGGCGGGGCGGGTGGGGTTTCACAAAGTCTAGTCGCAAGTCTCCAGTCGTCAGTCATGAGCCTCAAGGCAGTCCGTTTTCTGAGAATCACATGAGAGACCGGCGACTGGCGACCGGCGACTCCCCAAAACTCATTCCGACTTCTTCCCCAAAAACTATTGTGTGATGAAAAACTTTTTCTTACCTTAGATGCATCAATCGTCGGTACTCGTCTCGGCTCGTCTCTCGCAGACGGCCTTTTTTGTAGAGGAAGCCTTTGGCAGTTCGGATCGGACTAGCCTTCAATCTCAAACCAGCGGCGCCGGCTAGTCCAGCCGGGGCGAAATCCTCATCCCCCTCGTCCGACGAGCCTCCCAGTCGGGCACTCCGACCCGACCTCCAACAACCCGATCTGTACGCTGAGTGGGACGAGCCGGCCACCATTGATGCCGTGGAGCGAGCCCTCAGCACCGTGGGTCAGGTCTATCGCCTCGAAGCCAACGCCAGCTTCCCCGCCCGGCTGGCACTGCTCCGGCCCGACTTCGTCTTCAACATCGCCGAAGGGCTCTACGGCCCCAACCGCGAGTCGCACGTCCCGGCCATCTGCGAGTTCCTCGGCGTGCCTTGCCACGCCTCGGATCCTCTCACCCTGAGCCTCGCCCTTCACAAGGCCCGGGCCAAGGAGATCCTCTCGCATCGTGGGGTACCCACGCCCGCCTTCGTGCTCGCGAAATCGCCTGATGATGCCCGGCGGGTAGCACTCCCATTCCCGCTCTTCGTGAAGCCGGCGTTCGAGGGGTCGGGCAAGGGAGTCACCGTGAAGAGTCTCTGCCGGAACCGGTCGCAGCTGGTGCGTCAGGTCTCTCACCTCCTCGCCACCTATGCCGAGCCGGTCGTGATCGAGGAGTACCTCCCGGGCCAAGAGTTTACCGTCGCCATCCTCGGCAACGGCCACGAAGCCCGCTGCCTGCCGATTATCGGCATGCGATTTGATATGCTCCCCAAGGGTGCCCCACCGATCTATGGCTACGAAGCCAAGTGGATCTGGGACACTCCGAGCAAACCACTCGAGATCTATGATTGCCCGGCCGACATTTCCGAGAGTCTGGCCGAGGAAGTTCGGGCCGCCGCACTGGCCGCCTACCACGCCTTGGAATGCCGTGACTGGTGTCGCGTCGACATTCGCTGTGACGCCGCTGGCCACCCGATGGTCGTCGAGCTCAACCCGCTGCCGGGCGTTTTGCCCGACCCGCGGGACCATTCCTGTTTTCCCAAGGCTGCGGCAGCGGCCGGAATGAGCTACGACGATCTCATCCGCACCGTCGCCGACATTGCCTGGCGCCGGATCAGCGGCCGTTCACTCCTGGCGGAGGTTGCCTGATGAAAGTTGCCATTCTCTTCGACGCTGGCAGCGAAGAGTGGAGCCCGCAGGACGTGGCCGCGGTCGTGGCCAACGTCCATGAGGTGCGCGACGTCCTGCGGCGCCGGGGCCACGAGGTCGAGCTGCTCCCGGTCCGGCTGGGCGATTTTCGCTGGCTCTCCCGGGTCCGCCGGGCCGACCTGGTCTTCAATCTCTGCGAGGGGATCAACGGCCACGCCCGCTTCGAGGACTTCGTCGTAGGCACCCTCGAGCTCACCGGTGTTCCCTTCACCGGCTGCCGGACCTGGCCCACCAGCGTCTGCCACCGGAAGCACGTTGCCAACACCCTGCTGTCATCCGCCGGCCTTCCGGTGCCCGCGTTCATTCTCGCCCAGGCCAACAAGACCCCGGCCGAGTTTCCGCTGCCGGCCATCGTCAAGCCCGCGGCCGAGGATGCCAGCGTCGGGATCGACAATGGGGCGGTTTGCACCAGCAAGCGGGCGCTCAAGAAGCGGGTTGCCCAGATGCTGGAGCAATTCGAGGAGGTGCTGGTTCAGGAATACGTCGCCGGGCGGGAGTTCAACGTCGGCTTTGTCGGCAAGCGGATGCTCCCGATTGCCGAGATCCGCTTCGACACCCTGCCGGACGGAACCTGGCCCATCGTCAGCTACGCGGCGAAATGGATCCCCGGAAGCCCGGAAGACGAGGGCACCGTCCCCATCTGCCCCGCGGACCTGGACCCCGAGCTGGCCCGGCGCGTCGGCCAGATCGCCCGGACCGCGTGGGAGCACCTGTCCGAAGGCGAGGGGTACGGCCGGGTGGACCTGCGGCTGAGTGAGGATGGCCAGCCCTACGTGCTCGAGGTCAACCCTTCGCCCGATCTGTCGAGCAACGCCGGACTCGCCCGCATGGGCCGGGCCTTCGGCTGGGGCTACGATGACCTCGTCATGCATATCGTGGACGAGGCCCTCATGCGCTCGCAGAGCCATCGGGCCGCCGCCGCCCTCGTCAGTGGGGTGTCCGCCGCTTGAGCGGCACGCTTGTCTCGCCGCGTCTCCGCCACCTCAGCGTAGCCGACCGGGGCCGCATCGAGGAGATCACTCGTGCGGTGGGGCTCTTCCGCCCGGATGAGATTCCCGTCGCACTCGAGGTTTTCGATGAGGCGGTGCGGGCCGGCCCCCGGGGCGACCCGTACGCCGCGCTGGGAGCCGACATCGACGGCCGCCTGGTGGCGTGGATCTGCTGGGGCCCCACTCCCTGCACCCTGGGCACCTACGACCTCTATTGGATGGCGGTGGATCCGGCGCTTCAGGGCGCCGGGGTCGGCACCGCGCTCGTGCTGGAAATGGAGCGTAGGCTCGCGGGCCTGGCCCGGCTGATCGTGGTGGAGACCGCCGGTCGTCCGGACTACGCGGCCACCCGGAGGTTCTACCAGGCCCGGGGCTATCGTCCGACCGCGAGGATCGAGGACTTCTATGCTCCCGGTGACGATCAGGTGGTGTTTGTGAAGAACGTGAGCGGTAGGCGTAACTCGGAGGCATGATGGAAACCTGGCAAGAAGTCCTCAGGAAGAACTCGATCGCGTCGCTCGACGCCCTGGCGCTGAAATTCGGCCCGGAGAATTTCCCCGAGCTGGACCGGCTCCGGCAGGCGGCCGACAACTTCGAGTTCCGGATCTCGCCGGCCATGGTGGACCTCATCAAATCTCCCGACGATCCGATGTGGCGGCAGTACGTCCCCTCGGTCGAGGAGCTGGACGTGGTCGACGGCATCGTCGATTCACTCAACGAGGACGCCGACAGCCCGGTGCCCAACATCACCCACCGCTATCCTGACCGGGCCCTGTTCCTGGTATCGCCGGTCTGCGCTACCTATTGCCGGTTCTGCACCCGCCGGCGGAAGGTCGGCGATCCCGAGAAGATCCCCATGTCTCAGTTCGAGAGTGCCTTCCAGTACCTGGAACAGCACACCGAGATCCGGGACGTGATCATGTCCGGCGGCGACCCGCTCCTGCTCAACGACCGGCGGCTTGAAGTCATTTTGACACGCCTGAGGTCAATTCCACACATTCAGATCATCCGGATCGGCAGCCGGATCCCCTGCCACCTGCCCGAGCGGATCACCCCGGAGCTCTGCGCTCTATTGAAGAGATTCCACCCGCTCTTCATCAACACCCATTTCAACCACCCCGACGAGCTCACCCCGGCCGCGGTGGCCGCGCTCGGTATGCTGGCCGACGCCGGCATCCCGCTCGGCTGTCAGACGGTGCTCCTGCGGGGAGTGAACGACACTCCCGCCGTCATGATGGAGTTGATGCACCGGCTGCTCATGGCCCGGGTCCGGCCCTACTACATCTATATGGCCGACCAGGTGGCCGGGGCCGAGCACTTCCGCACCTCGGTGCAAACCGGTATCGAGATCATGAAGGCGCTCCGGGGCTGGACCAGCGGCCTCGCGATTCCCTACTTCGTGATCGATGCCCCCGGCGGCGGCGGAAAGATCCCGATTCTGCCGGAGTACGTCGAGAGCATGAATGAGGAGGAGGTCGTGCTCCGGAACTTCCGGGGAGAGCGCTACGTCTACCGGCAGCCCCGGGAGGAAGCCGGGGTCATCGACATGAAGAAACCGCGGAAGCGGGTTGCGAAGGGGCCCAAGCGGAGAACGGCTTAGTCGCCAGTCGCCAGTCGCCAGTCGGGAGTCATAGCGAGGACGCTCAGCCCGAGCACGGGATAGCGACGAGCGGACCTACTCCGGATGCTCGGAGCAGATCCCTCGCGTCGCTCGGGATGAGGTCACCTTAATGGCGACTGGCGACTTGTGACTCGCGACTCGCGACTACCTCACCGAATCCCTCCCCAGCGCGCGCTTCGAGTCGATCCGCCACTCGGCTAAGCCGCTCATCCACGAGTAGGGGTCCAGCTTCACGTTCTCCAGCCGGCGCTGGACCGCGGCCCGGTTGGCCAGGGCATACAGAAAGATCGCCGGGGCATCCGCGTTGAGCGTATCCATGGCTGCACGCCACTGCCGTCTGGCCGCTGCCACGTCGGCTTCCCGCCGAGCCCGGTCGAGGAGCGAGTCGAAGACCGGATTGCCATACCTGCCGTAGTTCAGCACCCCCCATCCCTCGCGCGACCACTGATCGGCCAGGCTCCGGGGGCTCGGCTCGTCGAGATACGCTCCGATGTAGCTATCGAAGCGTCCCTTGGCCAACCGCTCCTGAAACACGGGGAACTCCACCGTGGTCACGGTGGCGTTGACCCCCGCCTTCCGCCACGCCTCCTGAATCGCGAGCGCGAGCTGCCGGCGGGTTGGACTGGTGGACGGAACCAGGATGTCGAGGGTGAGCGGGCGGCCGCGGGTCAGCATCTGCTTGGCGTGGGCGGAGTCGAAGCCCAGCACCCGGGTGCTGTCATCCCAGATCCAGAGCAGCTGCGACATCGGGCCGGGCGGCACCTTGGTACCCTCGCCGAACACCGCTAGCGCCAGGGTGGGGCGATCCACTGCTTCGGTCAGCGCCCGGCGAATCTCGCGGTCGCGCAAGACCGGATGGGGGCGCCCGGCGGCATCGGCCAGGCGGAAGGCCAGGAAGCCATACACCGCGGCAGGGTAGGTCTCGAGCCGAAGGCTGCTGTCTGCCAGGACCCTCTGCACCCGGTTCGGCGCTCCCACCGCTTCCATGAGGTCGGCCTCGTGCCCCAGCACCAGGTTGAGTGCCGCGTCGGGATCGGGAACGAAGCGCCAAACCGCCCGGCGGATGGCGGGACGCTCCTTCCTCGATCCCGTCGTGTCGGCGATCAAGGTGAGGAACTGCCCCCGCTTCCAATTCAGTACCCGGTAGGGTCCGCTGCCCACCAGATGCGCGACGGCCGTGTCCGCTGCCCAGGCAGCCCGCGGGATGGCCGCCCAGACGTGCCGGGGAAGAATCCGCACGTGGTAGGTGGCGTCGTACAGCTGCTCGGGCGATGACTCGGCGAAGGTGAGCCGCACGGTCGCGGCATCTTCGGCCTGGGCACGGACCCGGCCGGAGAGGTAGGACCGGGCCGGGGCATCGAGCGTCGAGTCCGCAAAGGCGTCGAACGAGAAGACCACGTCGTCGGCGGTTACCGGCTGGCCATCATGCCAACGGGCATCGGGGCGCAGATGGAAGCGCCAGTTGAGTGAGTCGATTCGTTCCCACCGTTGCGCCAGGGCCGGACGATAGGCCGCCGCTTCCAACGGCGACGATCCGGACCCAAGATCCGCCAGCCGCTCGAACACCTGGTCGCTGATGTCCCGCCCGACGGTCTCGAATACCAGCGGAGGCACCAGGCTGCTGGGCTCCCCGGTGGCTGCCACCACGACGGTACCGCAATCGTCGCAGGCCGACCGAGGGTCGTTGCAGCCGAGTAGCAGGGTCAGGGTCAGAATCAGAATGGGGGACACGGGGTGGGATCGGGCCGGACGGCGCATTCTTACCTCGAGCGCGGGAAAACTCGATCAGGCGGCTTCAGACACCTTGTGCAGCGTCCGAAGAAAAGCCTGATAGACGTCCGGCCGCCACCAGCCGGAGGATTCCCGGATCTTGACCATCGCCTCTGGATGGGACATCGCCCCTCGGTAGCTCCGGGTGGTCGTCAATGCGTCGTAGACGTCGACGATGCAGATGATCTGGGCATTCACCGGAATCTCGTCGCCCCGAAGGCGATCCGGATAGCCCGTCCCATCGTACTTCTCGTGGTGCCACCGAATGATCGGCTTGATGTCCCAGGGGAACTCGACCGTCGCCAGGAGCTCGAGCCCCCAGATGGGGTGCATCTGGATCACCCGGAACTCCTCCGCCGAGAGGGCGCTGGGCTTGTTCAGGATCTCATGCGGCACCCGCACCTTGCCGACGTCGTGCAGGTAGGCCCCGATGCGGATGGTGGTCTGCTGCTGCTCGTCCAGCCCGAGCTCGCGAGCCAGCGCCACCGCATAACCGGCGACCCGCTCGCAGTGTCCGAAAGTATAGCTGTCCGACGATTCGATCGACTGGCCCCAGTCGCGGACCACGGCAAAGTACGTCTCTTCCAGCCGGCGGACCTTGGTAGAGACGTCCACCAGGTCCACCCGTGCGTCCAGGCGGCCGAACAGGCGGTGGGCCGAGTTCAGGAACCGGAGTGCATCCTGGTTCCGACCCATGGCCTGATAGAGCAGGGACAGCTCGCGGGACGCCTCGGCCTCGCTCAGAATGGACCCGGTGCTCACCGCCAGCTCGACCGCCGAGCGGAGCCGGGACTCGGCCAGAGCATGTCGACCGGTCTCCCGGTATGCCCGGCCGATGACCTTGTAGGCGTCCGCCTTGTCTAACCGGGAGCCCAGCTGGTCGAAGATTCCCAGCGCGGTTTCCGCATTCTGGCGAGCCTGTTCGTATCGCTGGCGGGCGAGGTGCACTTCGGCGTGATTGAGCAGTCCGAGTCCCTGGAGATGAAGGTCGCCGATTCCCTCCGCAATCTCGAAGCTGCGGCGGAAGTACCCATCGGCATCGTCCCACAACTCGCGGTCGGAGCTTACCATCCCGAGGTTGTGGTAGGCGATGGCGCAACCCCGGTCATCGCCGATGTTCTCGAAGGCCAGCAGCGATCGCTGGTAATGGGCCAGGGCCTCGGCAAGAGCCCCCTGGATGTTGGCCAGAATCCCGAGATTCTGCTCGGTGCGACCCCGCAGATCGGCACTGGCTCCGCCCAGCTCCAGGGCCCGGTAGAACTTCTCCCGGGCCGCCTCCATGGCCCCACCCTCGAAATCAAAGACCGCCATGGCGTTGAGGGCTTCAGCAGCGAGCACGGCGTCGCCCATGTCGCTGGCGGTCCGGTAGCTACGCTCGCACAGCTCCCGCGCCGCCGCCGGCTGATCCCGGTGATGGTGAACGACCCCCAGCCGGCGCAGTGACTCGGCCAGAAGCCCTCGCTCCCCATCGCGCTCTGCCGCATCGATGGCGGCTTGGTAGCACTGGATGGCTTCCGCGATACAGCCGGCTCGCTCGTGCCCGCGGGCATCCCGTAAAAAATCCCCGGCGCGGTGGGGCCCAGTCTCCTGGGTCCACCGCGCCTTGGGAAATAGGTTCGGGTCTTGGCTCACGTCCTCAGAACGCGACTGCGTACCGGGAGAAGTGATCGATCGGCGCGCTGACAGTCCGCTTCGAAAACAGGTCGAGCGAGCGCAGCACCTCCAGGATCTTGAGCTTCTCACTGGTATAGACGATGTGCTTGGGAAGCAGCACGATGAGGCAGTTCTTATAGCTCATCGTGAGGTCGGCCGGCTTCTCAAATCGCAGCCCTTCCGGACTGAATCGCAACGAGTTGACCTTCCCCGTCATCTGCTCGGCTGTGATCGTGGTCTTCTTATTGAGCGCGCCACGAGGAATCACCAGAGTGTGACTGCCCACGGTGATCTTGCCGCCATCGGGGCCGATGGTCTTTGTGACGATAGCGTACGGCTGCGAGCTACAGACGAGCAGGTCGGTAACATTGACTACCGTGCCCAGAACACCACCGACAAGCCCATCGCCGGACAGAAGGCCGTCGCTCCCCAGCAGTCCATCACCCAGGCTGCCCAGCAGTGGGGACGGCTGCTCGGTCGGCTGCGATACCTCCATCGGGCTGGTGTCGGCCGCGGTACAGCTCACCCCAGCCAGAAGCGCCAGCACCAGACCTAGACTGAAGAACCTGCGAGTCCATTTCATCGGAGCCACTCCGGGCAAGAGGTGAGCGACGTGCGACTATACCGCGACCGGTGATGCTGGCCGCCGGACCGCCGTGCCCAGTCCATGACAAAAGACTGGGTGGGCGCAGTCCGGTACGCGGAACTGTATGGGCTTTCGCGCCCGTAGATTTGCAAGCCGCGTGCCCTTTTCCCGTTCCACTGTCGAGAAATCGAGCAGCTACTTGTTGCGCTGTCTCAGCGTTCTACAGCCTGTGGGGTTGAGATTGGGACAGCAGCGTTGGCTGTATGGGATTAACACGGGGTGCAATCTTTGAATCTGCGGTGCGGACACCCCGGTTGAGGGATGCGCGCCTCGGTCGGGAGCCACAGAAAAGCGGGGAGGCGGGTAAGCGGGTAAGCGGGGAGGCGGGGCGCCTAGAATGAGGTTAGTCATTGCGAGGGCGCGCAGCGCCCGAAGCAATCCCGGTGCAAAGCCGCCGGATCGCCACGCGGGCCTATGGCCCGCTCGCGATGACTGGCACAATACTTACCCGCTTACCCGCTTACCCCCTGCCTCCTGCGAAACACGTAAGCGTATATAGCCAGATTGAGGGCTATAACGAGGAACCCCAGCAGGAGCTGGATGTCTCGAGTGAGTGCCGAGGGGTAGAGGATTGGAAGAATGTAGTGCTCGATGAAACCGCCTGAGTAAGCAGCGCTACCCGCCTGGCGGCGAAGCCAGTGCTCCAGTGGCGTCAGCGGGCAGACCCAGCCCGCGAATTCGATGAGAGCTCCCCAGACTGCCGCCGGGATGTGGAAGTACGCCACCCGTGGCCACCGCAGCACAAAGAGGCCACCCAGGACGACGAATAGAACGAAGCTGAAATGCAGGCCGACTACGACGTCGGCAAGGAGTTGATAGGGCAGCTTTCTTCCCCGCTTACCCGCCTACCCGCCTACCCGCCCGCTTACCCACCTGACTGCATACACCGGCGGGAGATGCTCCGCCACCGTCTGCCAAGTATCACCCTGATCGACCGTCGCCCATAGCGACCCGGTGGTGCTGCCGAGTGCCAGCTGCTCGCCGGTGGAGTCGATGTCGAGCCCGTGACGGTAGGTGATGTCGTAGGCATTCTGCTGGGGCAAACCGCGGCTCAGCACGGTAAAGCTCTGGCCGCCATCTCGAGTCCGCGACACCACCACCCGGCCCTCGAATGGAATCCTGCGCTGGTCGCTCTCCGCCGGCACCAGCCAGGCGGTGTCCGGTCGCTTGGGATGGACGGCCACGGCAAAGCCGAAGCTCGACGGCTGGGCGCTGATCTCCTGCCAGCTCCTGGCACCATCGGTGGTTCGGAACACGCCGTTGTGATGGGCTGCCCACAGACACCTGGGGTCACCGGGACACTGGACCACCCGGTGAGGATCCTGAATGAAGGGATCGAACTGGCGCTCGGGCGGCATGTACTCCGCCCGCATTCCATCGGCCCGGCAGGTCCAGGTGCCGCCCTTATCCTCGGTGACCCAGACTCCGCCGCAGGAGACGCCGATGGTCACCCGCCGGCTGTTGCCGGGCTCGACGGCAATGGAGTGAATGCCGGGGAACTCCGCTCCGCCGCCAAACCACTCCTTCCGCTTCGGGTGATCCCACAGCGAGCGCACCAGGTGCCACGAAGCGCCCCGATCGTCGGAGCGAAAGAGGCCTCCGGGGAGTGTCCCGCACCACAGGCCGTCGGGGTCATCGTCTCCTCCCGCTTCCAGCGACCAGACGCGGAGGACCGACCATGGGATCGGACGCTGCCCGGCAGGCTCGACCTCCTCCTTCCCCTCGGGCTTGGGAGGAAACGCCGGCGCGGTGGCCTCGGCCCAGGTGCCCCCTCCATCCCGGGAGACATGCAGCTTGGCGCCGAAGTGCCCATGGTCCAGCGCAGCCCAGATAGATCCATCGCGCGGGTCGGGCAGCACCATGGAGACATTGTCACCCAGGAAAGCCTCGGCCACGATCGACCAGGGCGAGAGCCGGCTCTGGCCTCGCCGGACGGTGAACAGACCCTTCCGGGTTGCGACGAGGAATCGGTCGCTCATCTCTCCCTCAAGTCATTGCGAGGGCGCGGAGCGCCCGAAGCAATCCCGGCACGGCACCCACCGGATCGCCACGCGGGCTGCCGCCCGCTCGCGATGACTAACCACCGGAGAGTGCTTGCGCCACGTAGATCTCGCCATGGCGCGGCACCGGATCGCTGAGATGCTGGCGGTCGCGGACTTGACGGCCGTCCACGAAGACCACCATGTGGGGGCGGACCGCGCCCTGCTCATCGAGCACGTATCCCCTGGCCTGGGGGTTCCCTTGGAAGACCGCCTCCAGTGCCTGCCGCACCGTGTCGCCCTCGACTCCGGTCGGGGGACAGCTCACGTGGCGCTGGATGTTTGGCGTGAAGGTGACGGTCGGCATATGAAAAAAGTAGGCGGTAGGGCGGTAAGGCGGTACGGCGGTACGGCGGTAAGAACCTAGTCGAATCACGCAGGTCATCCTGAGCGAAGCGAAGGATCGTCCCGGTGACGTTTCAGCATCGGAGCCGAAATGGCAGGCCGTCCGATTTCTCGCTCCGCTCGAAATGACAGCATGATCGCCTTCCCCACGCTACCGCCTTACCGCCTTACCGCCCTGTTACCGCCTACGCCGTTTGCAGTTGCCGCTCCTTCTGATTCTCCTGCGCCACGCGGGTCGCCACTTCGGGAGGTGCCTCCGCGTAGCCGTGGAACTTCTGCCGGTGGGTGCCCCGCCCGTGGGTGATGGAATGCAGGGTGGTGGAGTACTTGTACAGCTCGGCCTCGGGGACGATCGACCGCACCCTGGTCAAGCGTCCATCGGGCTCGGTACCGAGGATCTGTCCCCGCCGCGAGCTCAGGTCACCCATGACGTCGCCCAGGACGTCCTCCGGCGCCCAGGTCTCCACATCCATCAACGGCTCCAGCAATACCGGCCGGGCCTTCGGGGTCACGTTCCGGAATGCCATGATGCCGGCCATCTTGAACGACATCTCGTTGGAGTCCACGTCGTGGTATGACCCGTCGTAGCACTCGACCTTGAAGTCCACCAACGGATAGCCGGCGACGACGCCCCGGACGGCCGCCTCCTGAATGCCGCGATCCACCGCCGGAATGTACTTGTTGGGGATGACGCCCCCCACGATGTCGTCCACGAACTCGTAACCCGCTCCCCGCGGCAGCGGAGCAACCCGGATCCAGCAGTCGCCATACTGGCCCCGTCCGCCCGACTGCTTCTTGTGTTTTCCCTGGCCCTCGGCCCTGGCCTTGATCGTTTCGCGATAGGCCACCCGGGGCCGCACCAGCTCCGCGTGCACGCCGAACTTCCGCTCCAGGCGATTCAGGATGGTGTCAAAGTGGCGCTCGCCCATGCCGTGAATGAGCGTCTGGCCCAGCTCCGAGCTGTACTCGAAGTGGAAGGTGGGGTCCTCCTCGTGCAGCTTGTGGAGCCCGGCCGCGAGCTTGTCCTCCTCGCCCCGCTGCTTGACCAGTACGGCTGAGGTAGCCACGGAGTCGGGGAATGGAATCGGCGGCAGGCGCACGGGATGCTCCCGCCAGCAGAAGGTGTCGCCCGTGTGGGTGTCCTTGAGCTTGGCCACGGAGCCGATGTCGCCGGCGGAGAGTCGCTCGACCTCGACCCGCTCCTTCCCCTGCTGGACCGACAGGTGATTCAGCTTCTCGATGGTCTCGTGCTCGGCGTTGAAGACCTCGCCGCCGTTTCGGATCTCACCGGTGTAGAGCCGGAACAGGGTCACGTCGCCCACGTGGGATTCGGAGAGCGTCTTGAAAACCCGGCCCACCAGGGGGGCCTCCACCGGAGGCTTTACCTCGGCGGGGGAGGGCAACAGCTCGACCATCTTCTTGAGCAGGGTCCGGGTGCCGTAGGTCAGCTCGCCGCTGCCGCAGAACAGCGGCACGATCTCGCCGGCGATCACCGCCTGCTTCACCGCGCGGATGAAGTCTTCCCGGGGAATCTCCTCGCCGCCCAGGTAGCGCTCGATCAGCTGATCGTCGGTCGAGGCCACCGCCTCGGTCAGCTGCTCGCTGTACTGCCGAAACAGCGCCTCGTACTCCGCCGGGATGGGCACCACGTCGTACTCGCCGGTCTTGGTGCCCTTCTTGTAGAAGTGGCAGTGGCCGGAGAACAAGTTGATGATCCCGTGGAAGTCATGCCCGTCGCCCACCGGGATTTCGACCGGGACGACCTTGGGCGTCAGATGGGCCTTCACATCGTTGAAGACCCGCTGGAAGTCGGCATGCTCCTTGTCCATGAGGGAGACGAACAGGACCCGGGGCAGGTGCAGCTGGTCGCAGATTTCCCAGACCTTCTCGGTGCCCACCTCTACCCCTCCCGTACCGCTGAGGACGACGACGGCGGCATCGGCCGCGTTCAGGCCGCTGACGACCTCGCCGAAGTAGTCGAGATATCCTGGGGTATCGATGAGGTTGAGCTTGGTGTCGAGCCACTCGGCGTAGCCGAGGCCGAGATTGATGGTGTGCTTGCGTTCGATTTCGTCGGGGGAGTAGTCCGTGAGCGTGGTGCCGTCTTTGATCGAGCCGTGGCGCCGGCTGGCGCCGGAAACGAAGGCGAGCGCGTCAACTAGTGAGGTTTTACCGCTAGCCCCGTGCCCGACGAACGCCACGTTTCTTATGGCGCTGGAGCCATAGACCTTCATGGCCTCCACCTCCTCAAATAGGTTGGATTTTGAAGGTGGAGGTGGGGAGAGCGGAAGTCAAATGGGGCGGCCTACTTCACCTCACGCCCCATCGCTTTTACCTCGCCCCCGCTCAACTCCCGTTCTTTTCCGATGTTCGGCGGCGTACCGGTCACCATCCCCTTGACCAGCTCGAACAGCACCAAGGGCTTGGGCTTATCCACCTTCATGTAGGTCACCGAGTGGACATCGACCAGGATCAGCGCCAGCCTGGGGTCGTCCGGTCCTCCGTCGCGCTGTCCGCCTTCGTCGCCGAACCAGGCCTTCCAGTCGGGGCGGTACAGCTCATGGATAGCCATGCGATCCTGGGACACCATCGCGGTTCCGCTCACCGAGACCCACTCCCGGGTGCGGTCGCGGTAATACGCCAGGTTGACCTGAGGGTCGAAGCCCAGCTCATCCAGCTTGTTCGACTCGATATCGGTGACGAACCAGAGATCTGTGCCCTCGGCTTGGGTCTGGGTGGCCATCGGCCGGGAGACCAGGTGTCCGTCCGGCCGGCGGGTGGTGAACATGGCGATCTCGATGCCGTCGATAAGGGCGTACAGGTCCTCGATCTTCTTGCCGAGTGTGGCGTTATCGCGGTTGGCTTCAGGGGCTTGGCTCATGCTGGACGGCTCGGCGTTGAAATAGTCAATTAAAGTTGCATCATGTGGCGCCTAATTAAGGCATCCAGCCACCGGGCGAAAGGACGCCCGTCACATTCGACTTCTTCAGAGCCGGGAGCACCTTCAATGCGAACACTCTCTTGTGGGGCGATCATCGCGCTGGCGGCCATGGGCGGTGGGTGCGGCTCTGAGCCCAATCCCGGACCAGAGCGCATCGCCTTCGCCTCGCAGATCGGGAACGACTTCGCAATTTATGTCAGCGACGCCGACGGCTCGAATCCGGTCGCGCTGACCCCCGCGGTGGGCGGTAACACGGAGCCGGACTGGTCACCGGACGGGACCAGGATCGCCTTCTCGACTGCCCGGGATGGGAACAATGAGGTGTACGTCATGAGTGTGAATGGAAGTGGGCCGGTCAATCTCTCCAGCAATGCCAGCAACGACTTTTCACCCAGCTGGTCACCGGATGGTGACCGCATCGCGTTCAGCTCCTTTCGCGACGGCAACTACGAGATCTACTCGATGCGGAGCGACGGCACCGACCAGGTCCGCTTGACCAACTCTCCCTCTATAGACTTCGAGCCTGACTGGTCGCCCGATGGAACCCGGATTGTCTTTACCACCGATCGGGACAACCCCGAATACGAGATTTACGTCATGAACGCCGACGGGACCGCCCCGGTGCGGCTGACCACGAATACCGGGTCTGACTTCCAGCCGAACTGGTCCCCGGATGGGCAGCGCATCGCCTTCCAATCCAACCGGGACGGGAATCTGGAGGTGTATGTCATGGATGCAGACGGGTCGAACCAGACCCGGCTGACCACCACCCCTTCGCAGCAGGCTCTGTTCGTGGGGACGCCGGTGTGGTCAGCCGACGGGACTCGCATAGCGTACGAGCGAGCCGGACGCATCAACATCATGAACGCCGACGGGACGGGAAATGTCGCGTTGCCAGCCGTGGGCTCGGCGGATATCGATCCCTCATGGCTACCTGCGATACCCCTGATGCCCAACTGACGTCCTGTCCACGCGACTGAAGTCGCTACTCGGCAGACCGTGGCTGCGCCACGGGTCAACTCTGAATCCACGCTTCCCTCCCTTTCCCGTCCTTCCCGCTTACCCGCTTACCCGCTTACCCGCTTACTTCAGCCAATTCACGAAGAACGTAATGATGATCGCGTTGGCAAAATCGATGAAGAACGCCCCCACCAGCGGCACCACCAGGAACGCCCGCGGAGCCGCCCCGAAGCGCGCCACCAGGGCCCGCATGTTGGCCACCGCATTGGCCGTGGTCCCCAGCACGAAGCCGATAAATCCGCTCGCCATGACGGCGGACTCGTAGTCCTTGCCCATGGTCCGGAACGACACCGTCAGGGCAAACAGGACCACGACAATCACCTGGGCGACCAGGATGACGGTCAGCGGCAGCGCCAGCCCGGCCAGCTCCCAGAGCTTCAGGTTCATCAGGGCGACAACCAGAAACACGTTCAGGGCCAGGTTTCCGACGAACTCCATCGCCCGCACGTCGACCCGAAGCCAGCCAGTCGCGTCATCGATGTTTCTGAGCACGGAGGCAATCAGCATCGCGCCGATGTAGGCCGGCAGGGTAACACCGCGGGACTGGATGTACCCGCTCACCAGGCTGCCGAGCCCCATGGCCAGTCCCAGCACCACCAGGTTCCGGACGAACGCCGAGTCCTCGCGGTCCACCTCCACGATCAGCGTCTCGGCGCTCCCCTCGAGCTCCGCCTTGGCCTCGGCGGCGGACCTGGTCGTCGGCGCCAGGCCGAAGCGACGGATGAGATAGGTCCCCACCGGGCCACCGACCAGTCCGCCGCACACGATGCCGGCGGTGGCGGCGGTCAGCGCCAGCGGCGCCGCTCCCCGGAGCCCGGCGGCCTCGAACACCGGTGCGAAGGCGAGGCCGGTGGCGGGCCCACCCACCAGGGTCACCGAGCCGGCCATCACGCCCAGCAGCGGGTTCTCCTCGAAGCCGAGCGCGATCGCGATGCCCACGAAGTTTTGCACCAGGCAGAACAGGGTGGCGAGCACCAGGAACACCAGGACCTGGATGCCGCCCCTCCGGAGCAGCGCCAGGCTTGCGCCCATCCCGATGGACGTGAAAAAGGCGACGCTGAGGGTCGCCTGCATCGAGGTGTCGAGCTGGATGGTGATGGACCACTGGCGGAGCAGGACGACCAGCGTAGTGAACAGCAGGCCGCCTACCACCGCGGCCGGGATGTTGAGCCGGTCCAGCCAGGCAACGCGCTTTTGAAGTTGGATGCCGCCGAAGTAGACCAGGCCGGCCAGGCTCAGGGTCTGGAGCAGGTCCAGCTTGAGTTCTGTCACGCTACCCTCGCGATGGAAAATCGACACGCGACTGAAGTCGCTGCTCGGCACAGCGTGGCTCCGCCACGCTCCGATCCTCGCGCGAAAAATGCCTCCCTCACGGTTTTTTGGTACCCCGTGGCAGGCGCCGGGGAACAGCTTTTGACACCATGCACCATCGCGTCTACATCCACCTGGTCTGGGCCACGCAGGCTCGAGCCCGCCTCATCGATGCCAGTCTCGCCAGATTTCTGTGTCGATTCCTGCGGGCGATGGCGCGGAAGGAGAAGGCCTACATTCTGGAGATCGGAATGGTGCAAACCCACGTCCATCTCCTGGCCCGTGTGCACCCCACCAATACCGTCTCCCACCTGGTCCAACGGCTCAAGGGTGCCAGTTCGTCGGTCGCGGCGCAGGAGGGTCTTGGAAACCTCGGTCGCCCGTATTGGGCAAAGGGCTATTCAGTGCACAGCGTAAGCGTGCAAGCCATGGATGCGGTCCGAGCCTACCTCCGGCGCCAGCCCAGTCACCACCCCGAGGAGGCGATCGCGGGTTGGGAAGGGGACGTGCCGGAGTACGACAACCCACGCGATTGAAATCGCTGTTCCCCGTGGCGTAGCCACGGTGTGCCGAGCAGCGACTTTAGTCGGGTCAGACGCTCGAGCGGCACCTACAGTACCCTGGAACCGAGTCTTCGGCGAGCTTTGTGGCGCCAGCACCCTGGTTCTACCCCACTGGCAGCCCCACTCGCGCATCCGCGCCCTTCGGGCCACCTTCTACGGGTGTCCCTCGCCACCAAAACTGCGATGCAACAGCAGATCCGCTTCTGCAAATCGGCCGACGGAGTTCGCCTGGCGTATGCGACGGCCGGCAAGGGCCCGCCGCTGGTCAAGGCGTCCAACTGGCTCAGTCACCTGGAATACGACTGGCAGAGTCCGGTCTGGCGTCCGTTCCTGGAGCAGCTCGCCTCCCGCCACACGGTCATCCGGTACGACGAGCGCGGCTGTGGACTCAGCGACTGGAACGCGGCCGATCTTTCCTTCGAGAGCTGGGTGCGCGACCTCGAGGCGGTGGTGGACGTCGTCGGTCTCACGCGGTTTCCTCTCCTCGGCATATCGCAGGGCGGTCCGATCGCGATCGCGTACGCCGTCCGCCATCCCGAGCGGGTGAGCCACCTGGTCCTGTACGGCACCTACGCCCGGGGGCGCCTCAAGCGCCAGCCGAGCGCGAGGCAAATCGACGAGACCAGCACGCTGATCACCTTGATGCGCCTCGGCTGGGGCAGCGAGAACCCCGCCTTCCGGCAGTTCTTCACCTCGCTCTTCATCCCCGATGGCTCCCTCGAACAGCTCCGCTGGTTCAACGACCTGCAACGGCTGTCGAGCTCCCCGGAGAATGCCGTCCGCCTCCAAGAGGAGTTCAGCCTCATCGACGTGACCGAGCTTGCGCCTCGCGTTACGATCCCCACGATCGTCATTCACCGGCGGGGCGACGCGGTGGTGCCGTTCGAGGAGGGGCGGCTGCTGGCGGGGCTGATACCCAACGCCCGCTTCGTCCCGCTGGAGGGGCACAATCATCTGCTGCTCGGTGGCGAGCCCGCGCTCGGGCAGTTCATGGCCGAGCTGGATGAGTTCCTCGGAACAGAGAGCACGGCGCCAGGCGGCGCGGTGCCGGCGCCCGGGCTGCCCGACCTCACCGCCCGCGAGTCGGAGGTGCTCGATCTCGTGGCCCGCGGCCTGGACAACACCCACATCGCCGACCGGCTCGGCGTCAGCGCCAAGACCATTCGTAACCACATCACCAGCATCTTCTTCAAGCTCCAGGTGACGTCCCGGGCCCAGGCCATCGTGCGGGCGCGCGACGCGGGGTTGGGCCGCACCGGGCCCGGTCGGGGCTAGCCTCACCTCAGGCGCTCGGAACACTGGGACCGCGGTCCCAGCGCCGCGGCCTCCACTCGGGAAAAGACGCACCGGGCATGGGACCTGTGCCTTATTGTGCGCCGGGGTACCGGGCCGTAGGTTGGTCGTCGCCGTCAACCTACCTGAATGAGACCCGACCATCCGCGTGCCACTGGGGGCGCGCCGTTTACCCATTGGGAGGAGTTGGTATGTCATCCGAGGCCGTTCCGAGCACGAGAGGTAAGATGATTTGTCGCATTGCTCCCGCTCTGCTGCTCGTCGCGTCGAGCGTTCTGGCCCAGCAGGCCCCGCCGCCCCTTTATAAGGACCTCGGCACTCACCACAAGGCAGTCGGGACGCGAGTCCCCCTGGCGCAGCAGTACTTCGACCAGGGCCTCCGATTGGTGTACGGCTTCAATCACGCGGAGGCGATCAGGTCCTTCACCCGCGCAACCGAGCTGGACTCGACCTGCGCGATGTGTTGGTGGGGAATCGCGTATGCCTACGGGCCCCATGTGAATGCCGGGATGGATTCTGCCAGCGGGGTGAAAGCGTACGAGGCAGCCCAGAAGGCCCTCTCCCTCAGCCCCAAGGCAAGCCCCTGGAAGCGGGCATATATCCGCGCAGTGGCCGCCCGGTACGCACCGGTGCCGCCCGCCGATCGCGCCAAACTCGACTCCGCGTATTCCCGCGGTATGGCAGCCGCCGCCCGTAGCTATCCGACCGATCTCGACGCCGCGGCACTCTACGCTGAGTCACTGATGGACCTTCGACCCTGGAATTACTGGACCCCGGAGGGAAAACCGTATCCCGGTACCAAGGAGATCGTGCGACAGCTGGAGCGAGTCATAGCACGTAATCCAGAGCATCCCGGAGCCTGCCACTTCTATATCCATGCGGTTGAGGCGGTGACTCCCCAGCGCGCGGTCCCTTGTGCGGAGCGTCTTGCCCGCCTGATGCCAGGGGTGGGACACATAGTGCACATGCCGGCGCACATTTACGTTCGCGTCGGCAGGTACAACGATGCCGCCCAGAGCAACGTCCACGCGATCCACACCGACGAGATGTTCATCGAGGGTCAGAAGCCGGTGACCGTGTACTCGCTGGCCTACTATCCCCACAACATCCACTTCCTCGCATTTGTCTCGACCCTGGCTGGGCGGAGCGCCCAGGCCCTCGAGGCTGCCCGAACGTTGCAGTCAAAGGTGAACCTGGACGTGGCGCGACAGGTCCCGATGCTCCAGGAGATGCTTCCCTACCACGTGCTCACGCTTACGACCTTCGGGCGTTGGGACGAGGTACTGGCCCAGCCGCTTCCTCCCTCCGACATCCGCATGCCGCTCGCCATGGCTTACTACGCCCGCGGAGTCGCCTATGCCGCCAAGGGGCAGGCGGCCGAGGCGCAAACCGCGCTCGACACGGTGAAGGCAATCGATGCCGCCACCCCAGCCGACGCGCCCGCGAAGACGCCTGTCTCCATTGCTGTGCACGCGCTGATGGGGGAGATCGCGACCCGGAGCGGCAAGTTCGACGAGGGGGTCGGTCACTTCCGCGAAGCGCTCAAAATAGAGGACGCCGGTCTCTATTTCGAGCCACCCAAGTGGTACTACCCGATCCGCGAGTCGCTCGGCGCGGCGCTGTTGAAGGCCGGCCGGAGCGCCGAAGCAGAAGCCGTCTATCGTGAAGACCTGAAGCGGTTTCCTGAGAACGGGTGGTCGCTGTTCGGTCTCGCCGCCGCATTGCGGGCACAAGGGAAATCCGCCGAAGCGGCAGCCGTGGACCAGCGGTTCTCGAAGGCGTGGTCAGGGGCAGACGTCAAACTGGTAGCATCACGTTTCTGACGGGCCCTGTTGGAGGTCCGCCGAGAGTCGCGTGCTCGGCGGCGGTTTCCTGCTCGGGTTGATTGTCAGCCACTCCGGGCTACTGTTTTGTCCATGGAACCCGCCGCCGTCCAGCGCCGTACTCTGCGCCTGCTCTTCGTCACCCAGATCATCAGCGGCGTCGGCGTCGCGGTCGGCGCGTCGGTGGGAGCGCTGCTGGCTGCCGATATTGCAGGCGTGGGCATGTCGGGTCTGGCCCAGAGCGCCGCGGTAGTCGGTACTGCGCTGTTCGCCGTGCCGGCGACGGCAATAGTACGGAGCCATGGCCGCCGGCCGAGCCTTGCGGCGAGCTACCTCGTCGCTGCGGTGGGGGCTATTCTCGTCGTGACCGCAGCGGTGCGGGGATCGATCCCGCTCCTGTTTCTCGGTTTCTTTCTGTTCGGCGGCGCCACTGCCGCGAATTTTCAGGCCCGCTATGCCGCGGTGGACCTGGCGCCGGCAGCACTTCGGGGTCGCCACCTTTCCCTGATCGTCTGGGCGACCACGATCGGCGCGGTCATGGGACCGAGCCTGGCGCCACTGGCGGGTAAGTTGGTGGGCCGGTACGGAATTCCCACGCTGGCCGGTCCGTACTTCTTCTCTGCGCTGCTCTTCTCCCTGGCGATACTGCTCCTCACTGTGTTCCTGCGGCCGGACCCGGCGGTGGTCGCGCGCACCGCGCAGGCACCTCCCAGCTCAGCGGTATCGGACGCGCCTCGCCCCGGGATGCGCGAAGCGCTGCGCTTTGTGCTCTCGGACCCGGCGGCCAGGCTCGGCGTGACCGCCATGGCCGTCGGGAACGTCGTCATGGTCGGCGTCATGGCCATGACGCCGGTGCACATTCGTGGGGCAGGCCACGACGCGGCCCACACTCTCGGCATCGTGGGCCTGGTGCTCAGCTTTCACATCGCGGGCATGTACGCGTTTTCGCCGGTCTTCGGCTGGCTGACCGACCGGCTCGGCCGGCGGCCGGTGATCTTTGCGGGAATCGGGTTGCTGCTCGCAGCCTGTGCGTTGGCGGGAACCGCAGGTTACGATAGGGCGCGGCTGGCCGCAGCGACTCATGGCCCTCGGTCTGGGTTGGTCGGCCAGCATGGTGGCGGGGTCCACGCTGTTGAGCGAGTCGATCCCGGTTGAGCTGCGCGCGTCGGCCCAGGGACTCTCGGATCTGGTGATGGGACTGGCAGGGGCAACGGCCGGCGCTCTCTCCGGGTTGGTCGTGGCCGAGTGGGGGTACTCGATGTTGACCCTGCTTGCGGCGCTGGCGACCATGCCACTGATCCTGCTCGTGTCCCTCCGAACCCCTCAGACAGCGGATTTCAGGGCCCCGCTCGCCTGAGGCACCCGCACGCTGCCCCTCGTCAGGTCACCGCTACTCTCCGTCAGGCGAACGCTTCACTCAGTCAGGCCTCCGCATCACTTCGTCAGGCCTGTGCTTCTCCCTGTCAGGCTTCCACTTCATGCGTCAGGCCCTCCACTTCACCCAGTTAGCCTCACAGTTCACTCGGTCAGGCGTCCACTTCACCAGGTCAGGCCTGCACTACACGCTGTCAGGCGTCGATTTCATTCGAGCACCGGCCTGCGCCAGGTGCAGATGAAGCGGTGGGTGCTGTCGGTCAACGGTGAGCGCCTGTTCGTCAAGGGGTCGAACCAGGGGCCGACGCGCATGGCGCTCGCCGAGGCCACGCCCGCGCGAGCTGGCGGCCGACGTGCGCCTGGCCAAGGAGGCGGGCCTCGACCTGCTGCGGGTCCACGGCCACGTGACGCGCGCCCGAGCTCTACGACGCCGCCGACGAGGCGGGCCTGCTGCTGTGGCAGGACATGCCCCTGCAGTGGGGATACGCCCGGGGCATCCGCAAGCAGGCCGCCCGCCAGGCGCGCGAGGCCGTCGACCTGCTCGGCCACCACCCGTCGATCGCCGTGTGGTGCGGCCACAACGAGCCGCTCGCCGCTCGACCCCGAGCAGGGCATCCGCCTGGGCCGGCTGCGTGGCCTCGATGGAGCTGCCGACGTGGAACAAGACCGTGCTCGACCACTCGGTGAGCCGGGCGCTGGAGACGGCCGACCCCACCCGGCCCGTCGTCGCCCACTCCGGCGTGCTGGCCGAGCCTCGGCTCGGGCGGCACCGACGCCCACCTCTACTTCGGCTGGTACCACGGCGACGAGCGCGACCTGCCCCGGCTTCCTCGCGGCCTGGCCCGCGGTTCGCCCGCTTCGTGTCGGAGTTCGGCGCGCAGGCGGTGCCCGGTCAGCGACGAGTTCATGGAGCCCGGCGCGGTGGCCCGACCTCGACTGGGACCGGCTGCGCCGCACGCACGCGCTGCAGAAGTCGATCTTCGACCGCTTCGTGCCGCCCGCCGACTTCGCCGACGCTTCGACGAGTGGCGGCAGGCCACCCAGCACTACCAGGCCACGGTGATCAAGCACCACGTCGAGACCCTGCGCCGGCTGAAGTACCGGCCGACGGGGGGGTTCTGCCAGTTCTGCTTCGCCGACGGGCATCCCGCGGTGACGTGGTCGGTGCTCGACCACCGAGCGCGTGCCCAAGGCCGGGCACCTGGCGTTGCAGGAGGCGTGCCGCGCCCGTGATCGTCGTGGCCGACCGCCCGGCGGCCACCTACGCGCCGGGCGACCCCATCGCCCTCGACGTGCACGTCGTCAGCGACCTGCGCACCACGCTCGACGGTGTACACGTGCGGGCCCGCTGCGGTGGGCCGGAGGCGACCACGCATGGGCGTGGGAGGGCGCCGGTGGCCGCCGACAGCTGCGTGCTCGTCGGCACCGTGCAGGCGGTCGCGCCGGACGCCGCGGGGCCGCTCGTGCTCGATCTCGAGCTCGAGCACGAGCAGGTCAAGACGTCGAACCGGTACGAGAGCCTGTCGTCGAGATCCGCCTCGTGAGCCGCTGATTTTCGCGTTGCCGACCGCGATGGAAGGATGCGGACGTGAACGTCCACCAGCACACGTACGACGCCGTCATCGTGGGCGCGGGAGGCGCCGGCCTGCGGGCCGCCATCGAGACCGCGGGCAAGTGCCGCACCGCGGTGCTCACCAAGCTGTACCCGACGCGCTCGCACACCGGGGCGGCGCAGGGCGGCATGTGCGCGGCGCTCGCCAACGTCGAAGAGGACTCCTGGGAGTGGCACACGTTCGACACCGTGAAGGGCGGCGACTACCTCGTCGACCAACCTGCGGCCGAGATCATGTGCCGCGAGGCGATCGACGCGGTCATCGAGCTCGAGCACTTCGTGGCCGGCGGCGCCGAACGTGCAATCGACGGCGATCTCGCCCGGCTGCGGGTCGAGCGCCTCGATCAGCTCACCGGCGAGGACCGGGACGTGCGTCTGGGGCATGTCAAGAAGGATGGCCAAGGACTCGGTGAGGTCAGAGGCTCGCGACGTGAGGTCGCGTCGAGTGCCTCCCAGGCCGAGCGATCCGAAGCTCGAGGCAGTCGCCGACGCCGGTGATCACGACCTCGCGGTCGATCCCCGCGTGCTCGAGGAATTTCGGCGTCAGCATCACGCGGCCGGCGGAATCCAGCTCGGTCTCCAAGGCGTTGCCGTAGTAGTAGCCGCCCGAGCTCGCGACCCTGCTGGCAGAGCGGGTTCCGCACCTGCGCCAGCGCCGCGTCCGCCATCTCCGTGTAGTCGCCGTCGGGATAGAGCGAGATGCAGTGCTCCATCGCCCTCGACAGGAAGATGCCCTTGCTGAGGGCCCCTCGGAACTTGGAGGGGATGGTCAGCCGGTTCTTGGCGTCGAGGTTTGATCGAAGGTGCCGGTGAAGGCCAAGGCGCATGTTCAGATCGCGAAGCAGGAGGAGGTCAGTCGATCCCGGGTGGCGGAGTGGGAGGCCCCCACCCGGGAACGGCTTCGCAAAGGCAAAATATCCCACTTCGCCCCACTCTGCAACACAAATGTCGTCATTCGCCCCACAAGACTTGAATGTGTC